>CAVPJY010000019.1:0-61082 GCA_963705535.1 uncultured Actinomycetes bacterium | reverse complement strand
CACCTGCTGCACCGCCTCAGTGTAGGCCCGGGCTCCGTCGCGATCCGCGGCGTCGCGGAGTGTCAGACACCGATTCGTGTCAAGGGGAACGCGTGGCGAGTGTGTGTCGATCCGTCCACGGCATTCGTCGCCCGAGCTCCGGCAGAACGACTCTGGCCGGGCCCGTAGTCGCCATGCCGAGCGGCACCCGGGTCGACGTCGGCCGCCGGGAGGTGTCTGACACGCGGGTCGCGAGGAGAGCGACGCGCTCGGGCCGGGAGCGGCGTCAGGTCAGGCGAGCTTCTCCTTGACGAGCTGATTGACGGTCGACCCGTCCGCGCGACCCGAGACCTGGTGCATGACACCGGCCATGACGCGACCCATGTCGCGGATGCTCGTCGCACCCACCTCCGAGATCACGTCGTCGATGATCTCCTCGAGCTCGTCCTCCGAGAGAGGATCGGGCATGAACTCCTCGAGGACCTCGAGCTCGTACTCCTCGTCGTCGGCCTGCTCCTCGCGGCCCGCAGTGCGGAACGCCTCCGCGGCCTCCACGCGCCGCTTGCGCTCCCGCTGGAGCACCTGCAGCTCCTCCTCGTCCGAGAGGGGTCGCCGGAGCTCCTTCTGCGCGGCCTGCAGCGCGTTCAGGAGCAGGCTGAGCGCATCCCGGCGATCGCCGTCACGGGCGAGGCGGGCATCCTTGAGCTCGGTCTCGATACGGGCGATCAGGCTCATTGCTCCTCCAGGAGCGCGCTCGCGATCCGCGCACGGTCGAGCCTACCCCCGAGGACGTGCCAGTGGAGGTGGAAGACCGTCTGCCCGGCGCCCGAACCGACGTTGACGAGCACGCGGTAGTCCTCGAGCCCCGCGCGCTCCGCGGTCTCGGCGACGAAGCGGAGCATGGCCGCGGCCTCGTGGTCCGGGAACGCGTCGACCTCCCTGAACGTGTCCACGTGGCGCTCGGGAAGGACGAGCAGGTGGGTCTCCGCGAGCGGAGCGATGTCGCGGATCGCGACGAACCCGTCCGCACGGTGCACGTGCTCCCCCTCGGCCACGAGCCGGCAGAAGAGGCACGTCGTGTTCTCAGGCGGCGACGGCAAGGATCCCCTCCTCCGCCAGCGCGACCGCCCGGGCCGGGACGAGCTCTCCCACCGCCGCGTCGAGGAGCCACGGCGTGTAGTCGTCGGCGTACCCGCGGCCGGGCCGGTCCACGAGGACGAGGTCGGTGGTGCCGATCCTCGTCCGCCAGCGCCGGCGGCAGAGCTCGTCGGAGAGCGCGCGGAGCCGCGCGCTCCGCTCTCGCTTCTCGTGCGGTGGGACGGTGTCCGCCGCGGCGGTCCTCGTCCCCGGGCGCGGCGAGTAGGGGAACGCGTGCACCTTCGTGATCCCGGCGGCCTCCACGAGCCGGAGCGTCCTTTCGAACGCGCGCTCGTCCTCGCCCGGGAAGCCGACGATGACGTCGGTCGTGAGGTTGAAGTCCGCAAGCGGTGCGAGCTTCGCCAGGTACTGCCCTGCGGAGTACCGGCGAGCCATGGCGCGGAGGACGTCGTCGTCGCCCGACTGCAGCGGGACGTGGAGGTGGCGGGCAACCGCCGGCGTCTCGCGCAGTGCCGCGACGAGCCCGTCGTCCACGTGGTTGACCTCGATCGACGACAGGCGCAGGCGTTCGACGCCGGGGATCGAACCCGCCTCCCGAAGGAGCCGAGACAGCGTGCACCCGGCAGCGCGGTCGCGGTAGCAGCCGAGGTTGACGCCCGTGAGCACGATCTCGCGATGACCCTGCTCGACTCGGCGCCCGATCTCGCCGAGAACCGCGGCGGCCGAGCGGCTCCGCGTCCCGCCGCGGACGAGCGGGATGACGCAGAACGCGCAGGAGAACGAGCACCCGTCCTGGATCTTCACGAATGCGCGAGTCCTCTGAGGCGGTGCTCGGAGCGGACGCACGCGATCGCGCCGACGTCGCCGGCCACGGCGGCCGGCACGTCCTCGCTCGACCCCGCCACGACGGTCACGTTCTCCGGCAGCCCGTCGAGCGCACCGGCCAGGTTCGCGCTGCACCCCGTCGCGTAGACGCGCGCGTGCGTCCGTGCCGCCCGCGACAGCGCCTGGCGCGACTTCGAGACGGCCTCGTGCGTCACGCAGCACGTGTTCACGACCGAGACGTCACCCCCGCCCTCGACCTGCACGTGGCCGTCCGCGAGCAGGCGCTCGCGCACCGCCTGTGCGTCGGCGAACGAGACCTTGCAGCCCAGGAAGCGAACGGAGAATGTCCCCATCGGGCCACCAAGCTTAGAGCCGGGCGAGCACGTCGGCCGCCCAGCCCTCGAGCTCGAGACGCGCGGTGCGCTCCCACCCGACGGCAATCGGCTCCTCGTGGGCGAGGTACCCGGACGTCACCGCGACCCTCGCGGGCACCCTCCCGAGCAGGGCGTCGACGACGGCGAGCTCGATGTTCGCGACTGCGACGTCGGTCGCCGGGAGCTCGTCCCGCAGGACGTCCGCCCGCCGTACGTCGACGATCACGTCGTTCCGGCGCGCCGTCGCCTCCGCGGCCACGACCGCCTCGGGGTCGAGGTCGAGGGCGACGACGGGCCCGAACCCGAGCCGCACCGCGGCGACGGCCACGACGCCGGAGCCGCAGCCCGCGTCGAGGCAGCTGCCCCGCTCGACGTCCGCGAGCAGCTCGATGCACGCCCTCGTCGTCGCGTGCGCTCCGGTGCCGAAGGCGCGACCCGGGTCGACGACGACCGCCGAGACGTCGTCGGGAGGCACCTCCCAGGGCGGCCCGAGCCACAGGCCGCCGACGACGACCGGGCGATGGAAGCTCCGCCACCCGTCCTCCCAACCGGGCGGGACCGGAGCAACCGCGACCTCGCCGAGGGCCGCGCGGAGGAGCTCCTCGCCGCCCGCGTTCACGTAGGCGGCGAGCTCGATCCAACCCTCGCCCTCGACCTCCTCGAACCCCGCCGGGGCGAGCGGGAGGAGTCGGGCGCGGGCCACCTCGGCCTCGCCGGCGGGAACGCGGAGCGAGACGCGCCGCAGGTCGCTCAGCGAAGCGCGCTCTTCAGACGGCGGAAGAACCCCTCGTCGTCGTCCTTCGGCGCGTAGGTCTCCGGGCCGGCCTGCTTGCCGAACTCGTCGAGGAGCGCGCGCTGCTCCTCGGTGAGCGTCGTGGGGACGGCGACGTCGAGCCGCACGTAGAGGTCTCCTCGCCGGCCCTGCAGCGACGGCATGCCCTCGCCGCGGAGCACGCGCACCTCGCCGGGCTGCGCGCCGGCGGCGACGTCGAGGTCGATGTCGCCCCCGGGCGCCGGGACCCGCGCCTTCGTTCCGAGCGCCGCCTCCGTCATCGTCAGGCGCACCGCGGTGTGCAGGTCGTCGCCGTCGCGCACGAACCGCGCGTCCGGCCGCACGCGGACGACGACGTACGCGTCACCGACGTCGCCGCCTCGAAACGCCGCGTGACCCCCGCCGCGCACCCGGATCCGCTGACCGTCCTGGATGCCCGCGGGGACGTCGATCTCGAGCGATCGCGACGAGACGACGCGCCCTTCGCCGCGGCACTCGGAGCAGGACGACTCGAGCGTCAGCCCCGCTCCGTCGCAATCGGGGCACGTCCGCTGCTGGACGAACTGCCCGAAGACGTTCTGCGAGACGCGCCGCACCACTCCCGCTCCCCCGCAGGTCGAGCAGGAACGCGTGCCGGTACCGGGCTCGGCGCCCGATGCCCCGCAGCGCTCGCACGCTGCGGCGATCTCGGCGGGAACCGTCACGGACACCCCGGTGAACGCCTCCTCGAGGTCGATCTCGACGAGCGCCTGGACGTCACCTCCCCGCGCCGCGTGCCCACGTGCGGTGGTCGCCGCGCCGAGGAGGTCCTCGCCGAAGAAGGCGGCGAACACGTCGGCGATGCTTCCGAAATCGGCGAACGGCTGGAACCCGCCCGTGCGCAGGCCGGCGTGCCCGTAGCGGTCGTACGTCGCCCGCCGTTCCGGGTCGGAGGGACCTCGAACGCCTCGGCCACCTCGCGGAACTTGCGCTCCGCGTCGGGCGTGCTCGACACGTCCGGGTGCAGCTCGCGCGCGAGCGAGCGGAACGCCTTCTTGATCTCGGCCTCGCTCGCGCCCCGGCTCACGCCGAGGACCTCGTAGTAGTCGCGCTCGGTGGTTGCCATGCGCAGCTACGGCTCTTCGTACACGTCCTCGACGAACCGCGAGAGCTCGTACGCCGCTGCGCGGACGCTTCGTATCGCCTTCTCGTAGTCCATGCGCAGAGGGCCGACTAGCCCGACGGCGCCGAGCGGCGTCGACCGGATCCCGTACGTGGCGCCGATGAGCGAGACGTCGTGGAGCTGGTCGCCGCCGAGCTCGGGGCCGACGTGGACCACTGGCCGGCGCGGCTCCAGGGCTTCGGACACGAGCTCGAGGACCGCCGCCCTCCGCTCGAGGCGCTCGAGCAGGCGCATCGCGGCCTCCGCCTCCTCCGCCCCGGCCTCGCCGAGAAGGCCGGCCGTCCCGCCGACGAACACCTCCGGCCCCTCGTCCGTCCGCCTATCGAGCAGCGCGGGGCCGACGAGCGCGAGGAAGGCGCGCTCGCGGCGCGCGAGCTCGGGTGACTCGAGGCGCCGGCGCAGCGAGCTCGTGCCGAGCCTCTCCCCCACGACCTGGTCGTTCAGGTACTCCGAGGCCCAGGCGACGAGACCGGGATCGACCGGGTCCGCGAAGCGGAACACGCGCTTCGTCACGCCTCCGGTCGACGTGATCACGACCACCATGACGGTGCTCGGCTGGAGGGACAGGACCTCGACGTGCCGGATCGTCGCGGTCTCCAGAGTCGGAGCCGAGACGAGCGCGAGGAGCCGCGTCGCGCGGGAGAGCATCTCGGTCGTCGTGCGCAGGGCGTTCTCGAGCTCGTCGCGCATCGAGCGGAGGTCGATCCCGATGCCCCCGGGGCTTCCGTCCAGGGACTCGACGAGCTCCTCGGCGTACAGCCGGTAGCCGCTCTCCGTCGGCACCCGCCCCGCGGACGTGTGCGGATGCGTGAGGAGCCCGAGACTCTCGAGCTCGGCGAGCTCGCCGCGCACCGTCGACGAGGACACGTCCAGTTCGGCTCGCTCCACGAGCACCTTCGAGCCCACGGGCTGGCCCGTGGCCACGTACTCCTCGACGACGCGTCGAAGGATCTCCCGTTTCCGCGCGGTGAGCGGCATCCCGAGCGATGGTAGCCCCTCGGCACGCCGATCCCCGACGCGCGCGGCCCTTTGCATCGAGCCGCCAGCGGTCCATACTTCGCCCCAGGGAGAGGGGGAACGGGTTGACCACGCTGCGTCCGCGGCGCCCCGTGTGGGGTGTCGCGCCGACAACGGGGACAGCCGCCGCCGACGATCGAGCCGACACGCTGGGTTCGCTCGAGCGTGGGCAAGTGGTCCTCGTCTTCGCCCTCCTCCTGCCCATGCTCCTCGCGCTCGGAGCCGTGGTCATCTCCCTCGGCAACTGGTACACGCACGCGAAGCACCTCCAGACGAAGGCGGACGCAGCCGTGTTCGCGGGCGGCGCCGCCTGGGGGTTCCCCTGCGGCGCCGACATCGACCTGAAGATCGAGACCCTTGCCCGCACCTACGTCGGCCCGCACACGAAGGCCGACGGCACGCCCTATGCGGGGACGACGTACAACCCCCAGGTCGGCGGGGTCGGGGGCTCGAAGATCCATGCCGTTCTGAACGGGAGCGCGTGGTACGACGACGACTACAACCCCCTCCCGTCGGAGAAGGACAGCCCCCTGAGCGCCTCGATCTGCGAGTCGAAGGTGCTCGATGTCAAGGCGACGGAGGACAACTCGTTCCCGCTCGGGAGCGTCCTTCCGTTCTTCCCGGACATCAAACGGAGGGCCCGGGTGGAGATCCAGGAGATCGCCGGCCTGACCGGGCTGCTCCCGATCGCCGTGCGGCTGCCGCAGCCGCTCAGCGCGGCCGTCGCCTTCTACGACGAGTCGACTGGAACGATTCTCGCCGTCAGACCGCTCCGCGAGGTCTGCTCGCAGGCGACTCCGGCGTGCCTGTTCGGCGTCCCGCCGGGCCTCGGACAGTGGACGAGCGAGCCCGCGCCGGGCGACACGACGACCGGCTGGGCGCGATTCCCGGTCGCGACACGGACAGGTGCGGTCGTCGCCACGAGCTTCCGGCCGCGCTGCGGCGTCGGCACGCCACCGGCAGGGCCTCCGTGCCTCAACCCGTCGGGCTGGGTCGGGCAGCCGATCGACACGTTCTGCCGCCAGGCGAGCGGCACCGTCAAGTGCTACGACTCGGACGGAGCCGGCATCACGCAGACGGTCCGCTCGGGGCTCCACTTCGTCCGCGGCTACCCGACCGGCACGGTCGGAGCCGCGCCCCCGGAGCCCAAGAACGCGTACCTGACGAACGTGAGCTGCCCGGCGACCGGGTACTTCAACTCGCAGCCGGGTCCCTGCGACGTACAGCTGAGCGTCGAGATCGACCTGGGATCCGTGCTCGAGGACATCCTGCCCACGCCGCCGAACGTGGCCGTCGAGACGCGGCTCGCCTCGAACGTCGAGGTGCGGTACAAGCAGGTGCGCGCCGACGGCACCGTCATCTGCAGCTTCGGACCGAGTTGCTCGCTCCAGACCGCGAGCGCGGGCGGCGGGACCGCGACCTTCTCGACGCAGGGGAGCGCGAGCTCCCCGCACCTGCGGATCGCACCTGATTCGCGAGGGAACGCGGTCGCGCTCGAGATCAGGCTGAAGGGGAGCCCCGTGACGCCTGCCGACCCGGACTGTGGCCCCACGGCGTCGTTCAGCGACCGCTGCCGCTGGTTCTACACGGGCACGGGGAACTTCGGGCCGGACGTGGCGCCGACCGCGGCGCAGGTCCTCGCGTCGCCGATCCAGCGCTCGTTCATGGGCGACCTGGACCGGACGGGACCGGTCAAGTGGCTACGGCTTACCGTGGATCAGGACTGCAACCTGCTGACGCTCACCGACCGGATCGTCGGCACCGACCCCATCACCGGCGCGGACGCGGCGAGCCAGCCGAGGAACCAGGAGCGCTGCTACGTCCTCGACACGGGCCTCGCAGGCGGCATGGCCCGGGACCAGGACGAGCCGCCGATCGCGCTCAACCTCGGCAGCGGCTCGAGCCAGCGCGCGCTCATCGACTGCGACCCGGTGATCCCGAACCTGAAGGACGAGATCGCGACCGGCTGCCAGCGTCCCTCGTACGCCGCGAACAGGTTCGACACCTCCCCGCTCTGCCCGGGAACGGCGAGCTTCTTCACGACTCCGAAGGCGGCCCCGTTCGACACGTGGCCGCCGTTCCGCTGCGTGCTGACGCAGACCACGGCGGCGGCAAACCAGATCATCCAGGGATTCAACGAGCGGCTGTTCGGCGTCTCGAACAACCCGCGGTGCCCGGGAGACAACATGACGCGCCGGGAGCGCGGCCGGAACTACTGGCACCGCGACAACAACGACTTCGACGACGAGACGTTCGCGTGGGACGGCGACACCCCGACCGACGAGTCCGACGACTGGGGCAACGAGATCGCCGACAACGACGCCAGACTCGTCACGCTCTTCTTCACCGCCTACGACTCGTTCACGGGCCCGGGGAACGAGGTCTACCCGATCGTCGGCTTCGGCAACTTCTACGTCACCGGCTACGGGCGCACGCAGAACGGGGGCTGGCAGGGCGGGCGGCCGGACGATCCCTGCGACGAGGGGAACGACGGCAACCTCCTGAACGGGAACGGGAACGAGCCACCGCCCGACGTCGACTTCTCGCGCAACACGACCTGGGCCTGGGGTCACTTCGTGAAGAACGTCACGCCCGCGCCGTTCACGATCGGGGGCTCCGGGGTCCTCTGCAACCCGGAGGCGAGCTTCCAGCCTTGCGTCGCGGTGCTGGTCGAGTAGGCGCGGCCCAGGTCCCTAGCCGCGCCCCTGCTCGATCGCGAAGCGGCCGTCGGGGACGTGAACGACGAGCGCCGAGTGGTAGAGGTCGAGCTGCGGGACGGCCCTCGCGCCGCGCGACCACCGCCTCGAAGACGCGGTCGTTCAGCCGCACCGAGTGCCCGCCCGCGCCGAGCGGCAGCCAGTAGGTCGATGCCCGGCCTGGGCTCCTCGACCTCCCGCCCGCCGGCCCGCGGGTCTCCCACGACCGCCCTAGCGTACGAGCTCGGCCGTGACGCCGCCGCCGAGGAAACGCCCGCGGCGCGTCAGGCCGAGCTCGGGCCCGCGCCCGTTGGCATGCAGCTCGACGAGCCCGAACGCCGCCAACCGCTCCGCCGCGCCCGGGTCCAGCACGTTCTCGACGCACGCGACCGGGAGCGGCTCGTCGAGGCGCAGCCCGAGGAGGAGGCGCTCGCGCTCCCGTGTCTCCTCGTCGAGGCGCTCGACCTCCCGCGGAGGCCGCTCTCCGGCGAGGACGGCGGCGACGTAGCGGCCGAGGCCGGGCGCGTTCGTCCAGCGCGTGCCGGCAACCGTAGAGACGGCGCCCATCCCGACGCCGAGGTAGTCCCGTCCCGTCCAGTACGCGAGGTTGTGGCGCGCGCGGAGATCGCGCCCCCCGGCGAGCGTGGCCTCGCGGCAGAAGTTCGCCGTCTCGTACCAGCGGTAGCCCGCGGAGGTCAGCGTGTCGACGACCTGCTCGAGGTACCCCTCCATCGCCTCGGCCTGCCCGAGGAGGGCGGCTCCGTGCGCGTGTGTGAACCGCGTCCCGGGCTTCGCCTCGAGCTCGTAGCAGGAGAGGTGCTCGGGCTCGAGCGCGATCGCGTCGGCGAGATCGGCCTCCAGGTCGGTGGTGCTCTGGCCGGGGATGCCGTACAGGAGATCGAGAGAGATGTTGTCGAATCCGACATCACGCAGAGTGTGCACGGCGCGCCTGACGTCATCCGGGGACGCGCGACGTTCGAGCACCGAGAGGAGGTGCGCGCGGAAGCTCTGCGCGCCGAGGGACACGCGGCTCACGCGGCCTTCCCGCAGCAGCCGCGCGAGCGCGGGCGTGACGGTCTCGGGGTTCGCCTCGACCGTCAGCTCCTCTGCGGGCGGGAGCGCGTCGAGCAGGCGGGCGAGGTCGGACGAGTCCGTGAACGTGGGCGTGCCGCCGCCAAGGAAGACGGTCTCGACGCGCTCGGCGAGGACGCCGCGTTCGAGCGTGAGCTCCCCGAGGAGAGCGTCCACGTACGAGCCGTGCTGCCCGCGCCGGCCGACGACGGTGACGAAGTCGCAGTAGCCGCACCGGTGCGCGCAGAACGGCAGATGCACGTACAGGTGCCGGACGCTCCGCGCGGTCACTTCCGCCGCTCCGAGTCGAGGTTCAGGACTGCGAGGAACGCCTCCTGCGGCACCTCGACGCCACCCACCTGCTTCATCCGCTTCTTGCCCTTCTTCTGCTTCTCGAGGAGCTTGCGCTTGCGCGTGATGTCGCCGCCGTAGCACTTCGCGAGCACGTCCTTGCGCCGCGCCTTGATCGTCTCGCGCGCGATCACGCGGGAGCCGATCGCCGCCTGCACGGGGACGTCGAACATCTGCCGCGGAATCTCCTGGCGGAGGCGCTCCACGAGCTGGCGGCCGCGCTCGTAGGCGGCGTCGCGATGGATGATCAGCGAGAGCGCGTCGACCTGCTCTCCGCCCACGAGGATGTCCACGCGGGTCAGGTCACCGGGCCGGAAGCCCGCCAGGTCGTAGTCGAAGCTTGCATAGCCGCGCGTCCGCGACTTCAGCTGGTCGTAGAAGTCGAGCACGATCTCGCCGAGGGGCAGCTCGTAGGAGAGGAGGACGCGCTCCTCGCTCAGGTACTCAAGATGGTCGAAGCCGCCCCTGCGCTCGTTCGCGAGCTCCATCACTGCGCCCACGTAGTCCTTGGGGACGATGATCGACGCCTTCACGTACGGCTCCTCGACGACCTCGAGCTCGTGGGGCATCTCGGCCGGGTTGTGCACCTCGACCTCCTCGCCCGCGCGGGTGGTCGCACGGTAGGCGACGGTGGGCGCGGTGATCAGGAGGTCGAGGTCGAACTCGCGCTCGAGCCGCTCGCGCACGATCTCCATGTGCAGGAGGCCGAGGAAGCCGCACCGGAAGCCGAAGCCGAGCGCCTGCGAGGTCTCGGGCTCGTACGAGAGGGACGCGTCGCTCAGCTTCAGCCTCTCGAGCGCATCCCGGAGCTCCGGGTACTCGTCGGAGTCGGTCGGGAAGATCCCGGCGAAGACCATTGGCTTCACGTCCTGGTAGCCGGGGAGCGGCCCGGCGGCCGGGCGGCGGCGCGAGGTGAGCGTATCCCCGACCCGGAGGCGCGACACGTCCTTGAGCCCGGTGACGACGTAGCCGACCTCCCCCGCGCCCAGCGTGCTGACGGGCTCGCGCGCGGGGGCCATGACGCCGAGCTCCTCCGCCTCGAAGGCCGTGCCCTGCGCCATCGCGCGCACCGGCTCGTGCGGCTCGAACCGCCCGTCCACGACGCGCACGAACGCGACGACCCCGCGGTACTGGTCGTACGAGGAGTCGAAGACGAGCGCCCGGGCCGGCGCGTCGGGATCACCCGCGGGGGGTGGAATCCGTTCGACGATCGCGTCGAGGACGTCCTCGACGCCCTCGCCGGTCTTCGCCGAGATGCGCAGGACGCGCTCGGGCTCGTCCCCGAGGAGCTCCGCCAGCTCGGCCGCGGCGACGTCGGGGTCGGCCTGGGGCAGGTCGATCTTGTTCACGACGGGGACGACGTCGAGGTTCCCGTCGAGCGCGAGGTAGGCGTTCGCGAGCGTCTGGGCCTCGATCCCCTGGGCGGCGTCGACGAGCAGGAGCGCCCCCTCGCACGCCTGCAGGGAGCGGGAGACCTCGTACGTGAAATCGACGTGCCCCGGTGTGTCGATCAGGTTCAGGTGGTGGCCGCGCCAGCGCACACGCACCGCCTGCGCCTTGATCGTGATGCCCCGCTCGCGCTCGAGCTCCATCGAGTCGAGCACCTGCTCGCGCATGTCCCGCTCGGAGACGGCACCGGTCAGCTCGAGGATGCGGTCCGCAAGCGTCGACTTGCCGTGGTCGATGTGCGCGATGATCGCGAAGTTGCGGATCCGGTCCTGCTCCATAGGAGGCGGGCGCTCCTCACTCCTCGCGCCGGGCTCGCAACAGTAGCAGCGCCTCCAGCTCCCGAAGCCCGAGCGCGCGGGCGGCGCCGAGGTACAGGAGGCCGGCCACGGCGAGGCCTCCGCCCACGGCGACGACCTGCGCCCAGAGGGCGCGTCCGAGCCAGGCGTCGAGCCCGTACCAGACGACGTACGCGCCCGCCGCGGCGACCACGGCTGCCGCGAGCACGCGCAGGACGACGGCGACCGTTCGGGAGAGGTGCTCGAGACCGATTCGGCGGCGCATCATCACGAGCAGGATCACCGCCGCGAAGACGTTCACCGAAGCGGTCGCGAGCGGGATCCCCCAGATGCCGAGCTGGTAGAGCACCGCGTCGAGGCCCGCGTTCAGGGCAACCGCTCCCAGGGCGATCCCGGTCGGGACCCAGTTCGTCTGGAGCGCGTAGAAGCTGCGGTTCAGGATCAGCATCCAGCCGTTGAAGACGAGCCCGAGCGAGAAGGCCTGGAGGCACTGCGCGACGATGGTGGTGTCCTCCGCGGTGAACTCCCCGCGCTCGTACACGAGCCGGACGATCGGGACGGCGAGCACGATCGAGACGAGGCTCGCGGGGACGAGCAGGAACGCGATCTGGCGAAGCCCGCCGTCGAGCGCCCGCCGGAGGCCAGGCTCGTCCCGCCGCGCGGACAGCTGCGCGAGCGTCGGGAAGAGGACCGTCGTCACCGCGACCGCGAAGATCCCCTGCGGGAGCATGTACAGGCGGAAGGCCTTGTCGATCGCCGCCGGCGCGAGCTCGGGGTCGAGCAGCCTCGACGCGAAGAGCGTGTCGACGAGGAAGTTCACGTTCACGAGCCCGATCGTGAGGGTCACCGGGAGCATGAGCGACAGGACGCGCCGCACCGCGGGATCGCGCCAGTCGAGGACCATGGTGAGCCGTCCGTCGAGCCGCCGCAGCCACGGGATCGGCAGGAGCAGCTGGACGAGCGTCCCGAGGACGACGACGCCCGCGTAGAGGTAGAGCTGCGCGTCCTCACTCTCGATCCGCGGCACTCCGAGGACGAGGCCGAGGACGATCACGAGGTTCCAGGCGACGGGGGCGAGCGCGGGGAGCGCGAAGTGGTGGTACGTGTTCAGGATCCCGACGACGATCCCCGAGAGGCCGAGCAGGACGACGATCGGGAAGAGCACGCGGGACAGCCCGACCGCGAGATCGAAGTCGCCACCGGGGTTCCCGAACGGCCGCATGAGGAGCGGCGCGAGCAGGATGAAGAGCGCCGTGACCCCGCCCAGGACGAGCAGCGTGAGCCAGAAGAGCGTGGACGCCACGCGCCACGCGCGCTTCCGCTCGCCCCGCTCGAGGAGCTCGCTGAAGACCGGTACGAACGCGCCGGAGAGGGCTGCGTCGGCGACGAGCGCGCGGACGAGGTTCGGAATCTGGATCGCGACCGTGAAGGCGTTGATCTTCCCGCTGACGCCGAAGTAGTACGCACTCACCATCTCCCGCACGAGCCCGAGCGCCCGGGACACGGCCGTCGCGAGCGAGAACACGGCGGTCGAGCGCGCGATACGGCGGCTGCGCCCCGGCTCGTCGAGCGCGGGAGGAGCGGGGATGTCGGGTGATTCCGTCACGGACAGGTCGGGCAGCATCATCGCTGCGGCGCGCCGATTCTCACAGCGGGTCCTGCTACCATCGCGCGGCCCGCTTCACGCGGGCGTCTTCTCGAATGGCGAACATCAAGCAGCAGAAGAAGCGCGTCCGGATCCAGGCGAGGCAGCGCCTCGAGAACCTCCGCTACCGGTCGACGATCAAGACGCTGACGAAGCGCCTCGAGACCGCGGCCGCGGAGGGTGACGCCGAGCGGCTCGCGACCGAGCATCGCGAGCTCGTCCGCACGATCGACCGCGCGACCTCGCGCGGGGCGCTTCACCGGAACACCGCCGCCCGGAAGAAGTCGCAGGCGGCGAAGCTGGCCGCCGGCTCGGGCGCGTAGGTCCGCCCCGGCTCAAGCGCCTAGGACGAGTCGAGGCGTCCGACGGTCCCCTTGTCGCTCGGCTGCCCGTCGCCCGCGGTGCTGCGCGCGACGATCACGCAAAGCACGGTGAGGACCAGCGCGATCGGCCCCCAGACGACGTTCTCCCACCGACTCCTGGAGGCGAACTGGGCGAGCGCGCTGATCGCGGTGACGGCGGCGACGAACCACGTCCCCCACCGGAAGAGGCGAGTGTCGCTCGCGCGTGCCCAGAAGCCCGCGCGACCCAGCACGACGAACGCGGCGCACATCCACACGACGACCGAGATCACGCTCCCGATCCGCTGCCCGGTCGAGAGCTCGGCGGACTCACCACCCCAGGCAGCGTGACCGAGAGGAGCCCCCGCCGCGAGGGCCGCCTGGAAGATCGCGACGACGCCGAACCCGATCGTCGCCAGGACGGCTGCTCGGCGCGACGTACGACGACCTGGCGCGAACCAGCTCATCCTCGCCAGTCCACCACAATCGCGGGCGCCTCGCGGCTCGGGGCACGTCGATAACGGCTTTCACTCACCGAGCCGACACTTGCGGGGACCGACGACGAGCCCGAGGTGCGCACTCGCGTAGAGGGAGCTCGGCCCCTTCCACGCCGGCCGAAGGACGAGCTTCGCTGGCAGCTCAGGGGTGCGACGCCGGACCCGCGCGCCTCGTCAGGGCGACGAGCGTCCGCTGCACCTCGAGGTCGGGCGCGAGCTTGCTCTGGCCCTTGAGCGCGCCGTCGAGCTCCGCGAGGCGGACGACGGCGTCACGGAGCTCCTCGGAGGAGAAGCCCTCCGCCTGCGTGAAGAGCTTCCCCGCGTAGTAGGGGTTCAGCTTCAGCTTGGCCGCGGCCTCCTTCGGCCGCATGCCCTCGCCGGCGAGCCGCTTGATCGTGCGGAGGCGGGTGAGGTGGCCGCCGAGCGCACCCGCGAGGCGGGCGGCGGTGTCGCGGCGCTGTCGCGACTCGCGTTCGAAGAGCACCTCGGTCGCATCGAGCGCGCGGGCGGCGTCGCGTGCGGCGAACGCCTCCGTGAGCTCGTAGATCGGGAGCTCTGCGGTGGGCGCGACGAGACCGACGACCTCGCGCTCGCCGACGGGCTCCCCGGCGGCCCAGGTCGCGAGCTTCTCCATCTCGGCCGAGAGCGTGCGGAGGTCCTCCCCCACGAGCTGGACGAGCGCAGCGCAGGCATCCGGCTCCGCCTCGACGCCGCGCTGGCGGAACTGCTCGGCTACCCATGCCTGGAGCTTGCCCTTGGCGACCGCGAACTCGAGAACGCTGCCCACCTTCCCGCACGTCTTCCACAGGGCCGTCGTCTTCTTCACGTCCTCGCCGACGAGCGCGAGCACGGTCTCCGGGCTCGGGTTCGCGAGGTAGGCCGCGACCGCCTCCACGTCGGCCGCCTTCCACCCGCCCTTCAACCGGTTGTCGCCGTCGCGTGTGCCGTCGACCTCCTCCACGATCACGAGCCGTGCGTCCCCGAAGAGGCTTCCTGCGTTGCACAGGGCGACCGCCGCCTCGCCCGACGTGACGAGCGCGCTGACGGTCTCGATGGCCTCCGGGGCGAAGTGCCTGCGGAGACGGGCCAGCGCCGTGTCGATCTTCGGGCGGTCGCTGCCGGTCAGCAGATAGACGGGCCGGTCCGGGGCGTCGGCCATGCCGCAACACTACTGGGCGGTCCGAACGCGGAGCAGTCGGCCGTCCGACTCGACGACGACGCGGCCGTCCTCGTCCGTGCGGTACACGACGAGTCCCGGCACCGTATGCAGCGCGGCGAGCGTCTCCGCCCGCGGATGGCCGTACTCGTTGCCGCGCCCGCACGAGATGACGGCGACGTGCGGCCGCAGCGTTCTCAGCTCCTCGTCGAGCCCGGGGTCCTCCGAGCCGTGGTGCGCGACCTTCAGCACCTCGATCTCGCGGAGCGGAAGGCGTGCCGTCACCTCGGACTCGGCGTCTGCGGGGAGAAGCACGTCGGTCTCGCCGTACGAGGCGAGGAGGACGACGGCGTTCAGGTTCGGGTTCTCGGACGCGAGGCCGGCGTCGGATGGCCACAGCGCCCGGAGGACGAGCCCGCCCGCACGCAGCTCGGAGCCGGTTCGCACGAGACGGACCGGGACACGGCGCTCCGCGGCGGCAGCGAGAGCCTCGTCGTGCTCGGGACCCGTGGCCTCGAGCTCCGGGTCGAGCACCGCGCCGACGCGGAGCTTCCTCAGGACGGCTGCGGCGCCACCGACGTGATCCCGCTCCGGATGCGTGAGCACGAGCGCCGACAGCGAGTGGATGCCCATGCCGAGGAGCTGTCCCGCCACGTTCGCCTCCGGCGGGCCCTGGTCGACGAGCACCCTCGCGCTCGCCGTCTCCAGGAGCGCCGCGTCGCCCTGCCCCACGTCCAGGAACGTCACGCGTAGCCCTGCCGGTCGCTCCCACGCCGGCGCGGGTCTCGCCCACCACCAGCCCGCGACCACCACGAGCACCACCGCCGACGCGGCCACGGCGGGCCCTCGGCTCCCGGAGATCGCTCGCGCGCGCAGGTGACGTGCTCCGGCTCCGGCCGCGAGGGCGACCAGAACGGCGACGAGCGCAGTGCGAGACCCGATCTGCGCGGCGGGCAGCGAGGCGACGAGCCTGGCGACGAGCTCGATCCACGCCGCGGCCCAGCCGGCGCCCCACGCGAGCGCGGCTGCCGCTCCCGGCGAGACCGGCTCGACGACGGCTGCCAGCAACCCCAGGGACAGCACGAGCGGCATCGGCGCGAACGCGAGCAGGTTCGCTGGCACCGTGTACACCGGCGCGCGGTCGAAGTGGAGGAGGACGAGCGGGGCCGTCGCGAGGCCGCAGACGACCGCGACCGCGAGCGGGTCGACCGCCACGCGCGGCACCGGGTATCCCTCGAGCACGCGGCGGGCGCGCGGAAGGCCGACGAAGATCGCGGCCACGGCCGCGAAAGACAGCTGGAACCCGGGCTCCAGGAGCGTCGTCGGCATCCAGGCGAGCAGGACGAGCGCTCCGAGCGCGAGGAAGTGCCAACGGTCTCTCGGTCGTGCGGCAAGCCAGGCGAGCGACGCGAGGACTCCCGCGACGCCGGCGCGGACGACCGACGGCTGCCAGCCGACGGCGAGGACGTAGGCGAAGATCACCGCCACCGTCACGAGCTCCATCGCCGCTCGCGGCATCCGCAGCAGCCAGCACGCGCCGGCGATGCCTCCGGCGAGGAACGCGACGTTCTGGCCCGAGACCGCGAGCAGGTGCGCGAGGCCGGACGCGCGGAAGTCCTGCCGCACCCGTTCCGGGAGCCCCTCGTCCTCGCCGAGGACGACACCGAGCACGAGCGCACGACGGACACCGCCCGTGCCGCGCGAGACCGCGCGCTCGATCCGGTCTCGCAGCCGGTCTCCCACGCCCTGCAACCCGCCGCGCCGGCCGACCTGCCGCCACGCGCTCGCCCGCAGGACGACGTGGACGCCCTGTCGCGCCAGCCAGGCACGCTCGTCGAACCCTCCCTCCGCGGGGCGGGGCTCGGTGACGCGCACGACCGCCTCGAGGACGGCCCCTCGCGGCGGCGAGCGGCCGACGGGCAGGGTCAGCAGCACCCGCTCCCGGAGCAAGGCCCCGCGAAACGAGGTCACCTCGGCCGGGACGCGCACCGCCCAGGGCGTCACGCGCGCAGGGCCGGTGACGACGAGCTCCGCCGACCCCGACCGTCCGACGTCCGCCGCGAGCGCGCTCGCCCCGATCGCGTCGAGGCGGAGCGTGCCCCACCACAACCCGAGCGCGACGAGGGCGATCGCGAGGGCCGCGACACGCGCCTCGCCGCCCAGGAGCGCGAGCCCGGCGAGCGCCGCGAGGCAGCACGCCGTGACGACCAGGAGACCCGGAGAGACCCAGTTCGCAAGGCCGAGCCCGGCGCAGGCCGAGCCCGCGAGCAGGCTCGGACGGTGGAGCTCGACCGCTCGCCTCACGGGCCGTCCTTCGGCCCGGGAGGGTGGAGGGGTGTGGGGAACCGGGAGGTTCCCCACGCTTTCAGGAAGAAGGGGGCACGCGGGGGAAACATGGTTTCCCCCGCGAACGCGAGCCCGAGGCGAGCGTCCCTCACGGGGTCACGAGGTCGCGCAACTGCTCGATCCTCGCCGGCCCGATGCCGGGCACGGCGTCGAGCTCGTCGACCGACCGGAACGGCCCGTGCTCGGCGCGGTAGTCGAGGATCTTCTGCGCGGTGATCGGCCCCACCCCGGGGAGCGCGTCGAGCTCTTCCAGCGTCGCGCTCGCGAGGCTCGGCTTGGCGCCTCCGCCGGCGAAGGCGCCGCCGGAGCCCACGGAAGCGGAGGGCCCTTCGGCGGGTGTCGCGAGCAGTGCAGCGGGGCGTGCTCGCAGCGGAACGAAGACCTGCACGCCGTCGACGAGCGGCGCGGCGAGGTTCAGCGCGGCGAGGTCTGCCCGCCGCGTCGCGCCGCCGGCCCTCGCGACCGCGTCCGCGACGCGGGCGCCCTCGCGAAGCCGGAGGAGCCCCGGGCGCCGCACGGCGCCGACGACGTGGACGACCAGCGAACGGCGGGCGGGCGTGGCCGCAACCGGCTCGAGCGGCGCGACAACCTCGGGCGAGGTGGCCGCACCCGTCCGCGTGAGCCGCTGCCCGGCGACCACGAGCACGAGGAAGAGGACGGCGACACCGGCGAGCGCCGTCGAGCGCGAGACGGAAACCGGGCCCATACGACGATCGTCGCGGCCGTCCGGTCACACATGGGTAACGGGTGCGTCAGGAATGTGTGCCGACGAGCGCGGGCACGAGCGCGGCGCCTCCCGGACGCTCGCTCCCCGCGAGCGGGAGCGACGCGACCCAGCGCTCCACTTCCCGTCGGCTTCGCAGCACCACGACGTCGCAGGGGCAACTCGCGAGCGCGGCCTGGATCGCCGGCCGCACATCGTGCCCGAACCGCCAGATCCAGCGCAGGAACGGCAGCTCGAGCCGGTCGTAGGTGCCGGTGTCGGAGCGGACGCGGCCGAGATGCCGGAGCCGCCTGGCGACCACGCCTCGCAAGCACGTGCGCAATGGGACGTCGAGGAAGACCACGGTGTCGGCGCGCTCGAGGCGCTCGGCGAGGAGCCCGGGCTTCATCCCGTCGAGGATCCAGCGGTCGCCGGCGATGAGCCGTCCGTGGATCTCGGGCCAGTCGTCCCCGCGACGCGCGCCGGCGCCCCGCCAGTAGTGACCGTCCACATGGACGACGGGCAGGTCGAGACGACGACCGAGCTCGCGTGAGAGCGTCGTCTTCCCTGCTCCGCCGCAGCCGATAACCGCGACGCGCCGCATGCTCGGATGCTAGCCGCGAAGGACGCGCCGTCCAACCCGGTCAGGTCACGAAGTTCACGAGCTTGCCCGGGACGACGATCGTCCGCGCCGGCTCTCCGCCGTCCAGGTACTCGCCCACGCGCCCGGACGCTCGCGCGAGCGCGACCAGGTCGTCCTCTGCGAGATCCGGCGAGACGTGCAGCCGGTCGCGGATCCTTCCGTTCACCTGCACGACCACCTCGACCGTGTCGACCTCGAGCAGCGACGGGTCGGCCGCAGGCCACGGCTGCTCCCACAGCCGCTCGTGCCCGAGCCGCTCCCACAGCTCCTCGGCGACGTGCGAGGCGTACGGCTGGATCAGGCTGACCGCCGTCTCCGCGGCGGAGCGCGCTGCCGGATCGTCGGGAGCGCGCTGGATCTCGTTCACGAGCTCCATGACCGCTGCTATCGGCGTGTTGAGCGTGAAGCGGCGGCCGATGTCGTCGGTGACCCTGGCGATCGTGCGGTGCGTCTTCCGCGCGAGAGGCGTGTCGGGGGCCGGATCCACGCTCGGCTTCTCCGCCTGCTCCAGCACGGTCCGCCAGAGACGGTTCAGGAAGCGCACGATCCCCTCGAAGCCGGCGTCCTGCCACTCCGCATCCTGGTCGACGGGGCCGATGAACAGCAGGTACAGCCGCACGGCGTCGGCGCCGTGGCGCTCGACGTACTCGTCCGGGGAGATGACGTTCCCCTTCGACTTGGACATCTTCGCGCCGTCGCGGTAGAGCATCCCCTGCGTGAAGAGCCGCGCGAACGGCTCCCGGAACCCGACGAGGCCGAGGTCGTTCAGCACCTTCACGAAGAAGCGCGCGTACAGCAGGTGGAGGATCGCGTGCTCGACCCCTCCGATGTACTGGTTGACCGGCAGCCAGTAGTCCGCCAGCGCGCGGGAGAACGGCTCGCGGTCGTTCTGCGCGTCCGCGTAGCGGATGAAGTACCAGGAGGAGTCGACGAACGTGTCCATCGTGTCCGTCTCGCGCCGTGCCTCGCCGCCGCAGCGCGGGCACGACGTCCGCACCCAGTCCTCGGCCGCCGCCAGCGGGGAGCGACCCTTGGGCAGGTACTCCTCGATGTCGGGGAGGAGCACGGGGAGCTGGTCGTCGGGGACCGGGACGATCCCGCATTCGTCGCAGTGGACGACGGGAATCGGGCAGCCCCAGTAGCGCTGCCGCGACAGCAGCCAGTCGCGCAACCGGAACCGGATCGCCGTCTCGGCGAGGCCCTTCTCCGCCAGCTTCTCGACGATCGCCAGGCCGCCTTCCGGCGCGGGGATGCCGCTGAACTCGCCGGAGTTGACGAGGCGCTCGCTCTCGGTGTGCGCCGAGAACGCACCCTCCGTGGGAGCGTCGCCCTCGAGCGGCTCGACCACCGTGCGGACCTCCAGCCCGTACCGCTCGGCGAACGCGAAGTCGCGCTCGTCGTGGGCGGGAACGGCCATGATCGCGCCCGTCCCGTACTCCATGAGGACGTAGTCCGCGACCCAGATCGGGATGCGCTCGCCGTTGACCGGGTTCACGGCGTAGCGTCCGGTGAAGACGCCGTCCTTCTCCTTCCCCTCGCGCTCGACGGTCGTCCGCCCCCCGGCGAGCCGGACGTAGTCGAGGACCGCGGCCTCGTGCTCGGTTCCCTCCACGAGCCGCGGGACGAGCGCGTGCTCGGGCGCGAGGACGAAGAACGTCGCACCGTAGAGCGTGTCGGGACGCGTCGTGAAGACGCGGACGTCCTCGTCGATCTCCTCGATCCGGAACACGAGGTCGGCGCCCTCGGAGCGCCCGATCCAGTTCCGCTGCATCGTGAGCACGCGCTCCGGCCACTCCTCGAGGAGCGCCATCTCGTCGAGTAGCGCGTCCGCGTAGTCGGTGGTCCTGAAGAACCACTGCTCGAGGCTGCGCCCCTCGACCTCGGCGCCGCAGCGCTCGCAGCGCCCGTCGATCACCTGCTCGTTCGCGAGGACGGTCTGGTCGTTGGGGCACCACTTGACGGGCGCCTCCTTCCGGTACGCGAGCCCCTTCTCGAAGAAGCGGACGAAGAGCCATTGCGTCCAGCGGTAGTACGCGGGCTCGTGCGACGAGAGCACGCGGCTCCAGTCGATCGCCCAGCCCATGCGCTCCATCTGCACGCGGATCGACGCGACGTTCCGCTCGGTCACGTCGCGGGGGTGGCCACCCTCCTGGATCGCGGCGTTCTCGGCGTTCAGGCCGAACGCGTCGAATCCCATCGGGCGCATGACCGCGTAGCCGTGACGTCGCCGGAAGTGCGCGACGATCTCGCCCAGCATGTAGTTCCGAACGTGCCCCATGTGCAGGACGCCAGAGGGATAGGGGAGCATCTCGAGCACGTACGTCTTCCGCTCGTGGCGTTCGAGCTCGTCCGGGCCGGGGTTCGGCACGGAGAACGCGCCCTCCTCGGCCCAGGTGCGCTGCCACTTCGTCTCGATCGCCTGCGGGTCGTACTGCTCCATCGCTGCCTCACTTCGACTCCGGGAACAAAAAGGCCTCTCGCATGAGAGGCCTGGGGGGAACCTCGCGGCTCTCGCCGCGCACGCTCCCTGGGCTATGCAAGAAGCTGCCGCATGAAGGAAAAAGGGTAACAGGCAGAATCGTCGGATGCTGGGACTTTTCCCCGATTCGGCACGGATCGAGGCAGGCACGCTGGCGATCGGGGGCGTGTCGGCGCCCGACCTCGCGGAGCGCTTCGGGACGCCCCTCGTCGTCTACTGCGAGGAGACGCTGCGCGCACGGGCTCGAGCGTTGCGCGCCGCCGCAGGCCTGGACGGACGCGTCTTCTACGGGACGAAGGCGTTCGCGAACGTCGCGGTGCTCCGCCTCCTGCGCGAGGAGGGCGTCGGCGCGGACGTCGCCTCCTCCGGCGAGCTCGCCTTCGCGCGGGCGGCGGAGCTCTCGGGGGACGAGCTCGTCGTGCACGGGAACAACAAGGACGAGGCCCTCCTGCGCGAGGCCGCGGGGGAGAGCGCGCCCGTTGTCCTGGACGCACCGGACGAGGCCGCGCTCGCGGCCTCCGCGGGCGTCTCGTCCGTGCTCGTGCGGGTCACGCTCGGCGTCGACGCGGACACGCACGAGGCCGTCGTGACCGGGCATCACGGCTCGAAGTTCGGGCTGCCGCCCGAGCAGGCGAAAGCCCTCGTCGCGGACGCGCTCGAGCGTGGTCTCGACGTGCTCGGGCTCCACGTCCACGTCGGCTCGCAGCTGCCGGACTTCGCCGCGCAGGCGGAGACGATCGACCGCCTCGCAGGGTTCGCGGCGACCTGCCGCGACGCGCTCGGCTGGGAGGCGCGGGTCGCGGACCTCGGCGGCGGCTTCGGCATCCGCCACCACCCGGACGACGACGTCCCGGACGCGGCCGAGCTCGCGACCTCCGCGGCGGCCGCCGCGCGCGGCGCATTCGCCGTCGCCGGTCTGCCAGCGCCGACCGTCTGGCTCGAGCCGGGGCGCTGCCTCGTGGGGCGCGCGGGCGTGACGCTCTATCGCGTCGGCGCCGTCAAGCGGCTCGACGACCGGACCTGGGCAGCGGTCGACGGCGGCATGTCGGACAACCCGCGCCCGCAGCTCTACGGGGCGCGGTACACAGCACTGTCCGCCGAGCGCGCCGACGAGCCGCCGGACGAGGCGGTCAGCGTCGCGGGGATGCACTGCGAGTCGGGCGACGTCCTCATCGACGACGTCGCGCTTCCCTCCCCGCGACGAGGCGACCTGCTGGCGGTGCCCGCGACGGGCGCCTACACGCTCGCGATGAGCTCGAACTACAACGGGGTGCCGCGCCCCGCCGCCGTCCTCGTCGCCGGCGGCGGGGCCCGCGTCGTCCGGCAGCGCGAGACGGTCGACGGCCTGCTCGCGCTCGAGACTTGATCCCACTCCGGGCGTGAGTCATGGTGGGGCGGCCGACGGAACTCGACGAGGGGGTCTCGAATGGCTCGCACGCCGCTCATGGAGAACGTCCAGCTGGCGGTCGCCCGGATCGCAGCGGACCACGGAACGTCGGGGATGACGCGCCGGCGACTGCTCGAGCGCGCGGGGCTCGCCGGGCTTGGCCTCACGGCGGTGGGCCGTCTCGCGCCCGCCGCGCGTGGCGCGTCGGCCCCCTCGATCGTCGTGGTCGGTGCGGGGCTCGCCGGGCTCACCTGTGCCTACCGGCTGAAGCAGGCCGGTTACGCCGCGCAGGTACACGAAGCTTCGACGCGGGTCGGCGGGCGCTGCTGGACCGGTCGCGGGTACTTCGCCGACGGCCAGCTGTACGAGCACGGCGGCGAGCTGATCGATCAGGGTCACAACCAGATCCGCAACCTCGCCCACGAGCTCGGGCTCGATCTCGACAACCTCCTGAGCGCGGAAGCGAACGGCACCGAGATGGTCGCGTACTTCGACGGGGCGCACTACCTCCACGACGAGATGTCGGACGACCTGAAGGCGGTCTGGAAGAAGCTCCACTCCGACCTCTCGGCCGCGAGCTTCCCGACGACGTTCGACAGCTACACGCAGCGTGGCTACGAGCTCGACCACATGTCGATCGTCGACTGGATCGAGGAGTCGGTCCCGGGTGGGACCTCGTCGCGGCTCGGCCAGCTGCTCGAGGTCGCCTACAACATCGAGTACGGCGCCGAGTCGCGCGACCAGAGCTCGCTCAACCTCGTCTACCTGCTCGGTTACGTCGGACCGGGTCAGTTCCGCACGTTCGGCAAGTCGGACGAGAAGTACCGCGTGCGGGGCGGGAACGACCAGATCCCCGCGCTCCTCGCGAGCGCGGTCGCCGGCCAGATCACCACCGGTTCCGAGCTCGTCGCGATCAGGCGGACCGCCGCGGGCGCCTTCACGTTGAGCTTCAGGCAGGGCTCGAAGACGAAGACGGTGACGGCGGACACGATCGTCCTGGCGCTCCCCTTCTCGATCCTCCGACGCTCCGTCGACCTCTCGAACGCAGGCTTCTCGGCGCTCAAGCTGCGCGCCATCCGCGAGCAGGGCATGGGGACGAACTCGAAGCTCCACGTCCAGTTCCGGCGGCGGCACTGGAACGACCTCGGGGCGAACGCGGACACGTACGCGGACACGGGCTACCAGAGCACGTGGGACGTGTCGCGCGCGCAGCCCGGCGCGTCGGGGATCCTCGTCGACTACACGGGCGGGACGATCGGCGCGAGCTTCGGCTCCGGAGCGCCGAGCTCGCGCGCGCAGCAGTTCCTCGCGCAGATCGAGCCCGTCCTGCCGGGTCTGTCGCAGCACTGGAACGGGAAGGCGACGGTCGACTTCTGGACCGGCAACCCGTGGACGCGCGGCTCGTACTCGTACTGGAAGGTCGGGCAGTACACGGCGTTCGCGGGTATCGAGGGACGGCAGGAGGGGAACGCGCACTTCTGCGGCGAGCACACCTCGATCGACTTCCAGGGCTATCTGAACGGCGCGGTCGAGACCGGCGAGCGGGCAGCCGCAGAGGTGATCGCAGACCTGCGGTGACGACGCTCGACTGCCGGTTCTGCGACGAGCGCGGCGAGCACGGGCTCGGATGGATCGTCGACGAGGCGGCGACGCGCACATCCCACGCCCTCGCCGCGCAGGGCAGGGTCTGGCTCGTCGACCCGGTGGACTGGCCGGACGCGATCGAGCGCGCGCTGGAGCTGGGTGAGCCCGCGGGCGTGATCCAGCTCCTCGACCGTCACAGCCGAGACTGCGCTGCGCTCGCGGAGCGGCTCGGCGTCCCGCATCTCGTCGCGCCGGACGACGTTCCGGGCAGCCCCTTCCGCTGCGTGCCGGTCGTGCGCCGGTCGCGCTGGGCCGAGTCGGCGCTCTGGTGGGCCGAGGAGCGCACGCTCGTCGTCGCCGAGGCGGTCGGGACGAACCGCTTCTTCACGGCCGGGAAAGCGCCCGTCGGCGTCCACCTCCTCCTCCGCCTGACACCGCCGAGGGTGCTCGGTCAGTTCGGGCCGGCGACGCTGCTCGTCGGCCACGGCGAGGGCCTGCACGGCCCCGGCACGGCGGACGCGCTCGCGACTGCGCTGGCGACCTCTCGCCGGGGCCTCCCCGGCCTCCTGGTCCGGCTTCCCTTCTCGGGCCGCACGCACGACGTCTCGTGACAGATGGCTACGAGCGCGACGCGCCGGCGGCGAGCAGGCCCGGCCGCACGAGCCGCGGCGGCGCGACGAGGCCCGCGTCCTTGACCGGCGGGTTGAGCGGCTCCGCGAGCGGCTCCGCGCCGAAGGAGGCCCGCACGCGCTCCTCGGGCGGCTCGCCGTACAGCGTCGTCCGCTGGCGCGGGACGCGGCCGGCGGAGCGGATCAGCTCCTCCATGGCCTCGGGCGGGAGCTCCTGGCCGAACGCGGCGCCGGCCGAGCGGGAGATCGACTCGTTCATGAGCGTGCCGCCGAGGTCGTTGACCCCGGCTCGCAGCGCCTGCCGCGTCCCCTCCGGACCGAGCTTGACCCAGGACGCCTGGACGTTCGTGATCTCCGGGTGCAGCGCGAGCCGGGCGACGGCATGGACGAGCAGCACCTCCCGGAACGTCGGCCCGCGGCGGGCGCGCCCCTGAACGTACATCGGCGCCTCCATCGGCACGAAGGGCAGCGGCACGAGCTCGGTGAACCCTCCCGACCGCCGCTGCTGCTCCCGCGCGCGCAGGAGGTGGCGCGCCCAGCTCCGTGCCGTGTCGGCGTGCCCGAACATGAGCGTCACGTTCGAGCGGAGACCGACGCGGTGCGCGGCGTCGTGCACGCGGAGCCACTGCTCTGTCGTCACCTTGTCCGGGCAGATGACGCGGCGCACCTCGTCGTCGAGCACCTCCGCGGCGGTCCCCGGCAGCGAGCCGAGGCCCAGGTCGCGAAGCCGGGAGAGATAGTCCTCGAGACCGAGGCCGAGCGTGGCCGCGCCCTGCCAGACCTCGAGCGCGGAGAACGCGTGGACGTGGACTCCCGGCACGGCCTCCTTGATCGCGCGGACGACGTCCCCGTAGTACGCGCCCGTGAAGGCCGGATGGATGCCGCCCTGGAGGCAGACCTCCGTCGCGCCGCGCTCCCAGGCCTCTCCCACGCGCCTGACGATCTCCTCGAGCGGGACGAGGTACGGCGCGCCGCGCAGGTTCGCCGCGAGCCTCCCCTTCGAGAACGCGCAGAACCCGCAGCGGAAGTAGCAGACGTTCGTGTACTGGATGTTCCGCGTCACGACATAGGTGACCTCGTCGCCGCACACCTCGCGGCGCAGCCGGTCGGCGGCGGCGAAGACGCGCTGCGCCTCCTCGCCGCGTGCCTCCAAGAGGCGCGTGAGCTCGTCCTCGCCCAGCTCCGCGCCCGTGAGCTCGAGCGGCGGGGCGTCGCGGCCGACGAGGAACGGCACGGCGACCGGCTCGCCCGGAGCCCAGGCGTCGTCCCGCGCGAGCCCGGCCGCGTCGGCCGCGCGTCGCACGTGCGGAGCCACCGCGCGATCGACCCAGCGCTCGAGCTCGGCGACGTGCTCGGGGTAGAGCGGGAGCCTCGGCGCGAGCTCGAGCCCCCGGCTCCGGGTCGCCTCCGCGAGGAGCTCGACCTCCGGCCACGGCGCCTCCGGGTTGACGTGGTCGATCGTCACGGGCGAGACGCCGCCCCAGTCGTCGATCCCTGCGTCGAGGAGCCGCGGGAAGTCCTCGAAGGCGAGGTTCGGCGGCGCCTGCACGTGCCAGTCCGGGCCGAGCAGGATGCGCGCGACCGCGATCGTCCACAGGTGGTCGTCGAGCGAGGGCTCGGGGTGTCCGGCCATGCGCGTCCCCGGCTTCGCGCGGAAGTTCTGGACGATGACCTCCTGGACGTGACCGTGCTCCTCGCCGAGCGCCTTCAGCGCGAGGAGGGCCTCGATACGTTCCTCACGCGTCTCCCCGATCCCGATGAGGATCCCGCTCGTGAACGGGATGGAGAGCTCGCCTGCGAGTCGGATCGTCTCGATTCGTCGCGCCGGGACCTTGTCCGGCGAGGCCCAGTGCGGCCCGCCCTTCGCGCCGAGCCGCTCGGCGGTCGTCTCCAGCATGATCCCCATGGACGCGCTGACGGGGCGGAGCAGCTCGAGCTCGGCGCGCGTCATCACGCCCGGGTTGAGATGCGGCAGGAGGCCGGTCTCCTCGAGGACGAGCCGCGCGCAGCGCTCGAGGTACTCGAGCGTCGTCTCGCAGCCGAGCGCGCGGAGCTCCCGCCGCGCCACCTCGTAGCGGAGCTCCGGCTTGTCCCCGAGCGTGAAGAGCGCCTCGTGGCAGCCCGCGGCGGCGCCCGCCCGCGCGATCGCGAGCACCTCCTCCTCCGTCAGGTACGCCCGCTCGCCGCGGCGCGGCGGCCGCGCGAACGTGCAGTAGCCGCAGACGTCCCGACAGAGCGTCGTCAGTGGGACGAACACCTTCGGCGAGTACGTGACGAGCGGTCCGGGGCGCAGGCGCCGGGCCTCCGCGAGGAGCTCGTCGAGCGGCGCGGCGAGGAGGTCCCGCACGGCCACGAGCATACGCGTGCGGGTGTCGAACCTCCGTATCGTCGTTCGTCTCCGCTGCGGCGAAGAGGAGGAGACCCGATGAAGTTCCTGTTCCTGATCCACGGCGACGCGGAGGGCGAGGCGGCTCTCACCCCCGACGAGCGGCGTGCGATCGTCGACGAGCACGTCCGGTACGGCGCGATGCTGCGGAAACGAGGGTCGTACGTCCTCGGCGAGGCGCTCGCGGGAGAGGGCGCGGTCGTGAGGCCGGGCGAGCGCCCATTCGTCACCGACGGCCCGTTCGCCGCGACGAAGGAGGCGATCGGCGGCTTCTACGTCGTCGAGTGCGCGAGCCGCGACGAGGCGCTCGAGCTCGCCGGCAAGGTGCCGGCGAGCCCCGGCGTTGCGGTGGAGGTGCTCACGATCGCGGACGTCTGACCAGTCGTAGGCCGCGAAACCAGGGTGACAGTCACCTGCGGTGACGGTCACCCAGCGACAAACGTCGACCGCGCGCAGACATCAGCCACCGCGAAGCGGTGGCGCTTCAGGGGTTCTCGCGGGCCGGGATCCGCACTCGCGGATCCCAGGTGCAGAGGCGACGCCGAGCTGGCCGTGCCGATCAGCCACCGCGAAGCGGTGGCGCTTCAGGGGTTCTCGCGGGCCGGGATCCGCACTCGCGGATCCCAGGTGCAGAGGCGACGCCGAGCTGGCCGTGCCGATCAGCCACCGCGAAGCGGTGGCGCTTCAGGGGTTCTCGCGGGCCGGGATCCGCACTCGCGGATCCCAGGTGCAGAGGCGACGCCGAGCTGGCCGTGCCGATCAGCCACCGCGAAGCGGTGGCGCTTCAGGGGTTCTCGCGGGCCGGGATCCGCACTCGCGGATCCCGGCCCTGCGGAGGAAAGAGCTCAGCCTTCGCAGACCTGCTCCTCGTACGCCGTGTCGCGAGAGGTGTGCTCGAGCACGTCGGGATGCGTGCGGTTGAACACGGCGAGATCCGCGGGCGTCGCGTCCAGATAGATGGTGCGGAGGTCGAAGCCGTACTCGGCGACCACGTCGCTCCAGCGACCCCGGAACCACTCGGTGTCGGCCTCGACGTCCTCGGCGATCTCGGTGGGAGCCGTGGCCTCGAGCCCGTCGAGAATCTCGTCGAAGCGGTCGCCCGTGACGAGCGTCCGCATCGCGTCCGGGTCGAATTTCGAGGAAGCGACCTTGTCGAGCTCGCCGTTGAACGCGCTCAAGGCGATGCAGAACGCCTTGGACGACTCGCCGGCTCGGAACACGACGTCTGCCGCCGGTGGCGACGGCTGCGTCCCGCACGTCCTGTCCTCGTAGGCATGCTGGGCGTCCTGCGCCCTCCGGATATCGGCAGGCGGCTGCTCGAAGAGGGCCTTCTCGGCGGCGGCGCCCTCGCGCTCGATCCGCTTCGCGTCGAAGTCGTACTTCTCGAGCAAAGGGGTGATGAGAGTTCGGATGCCGCTCACCTTCACCTCGACCGCGGCGCGGATCTCCGGGGGCGCCTCGTGGAGCAGCGTCTCCTCGAAGATGAGGTACTCGTTCCAGTACTTCCGGAGCGCCGCGGGGTTGGGCTGATCGACGCCCTCACCGCCGTCGAGCTCGTGCACCTGCCACGCCCGGTAGGCGTCGCAGTACGCGCTGTCGGAGCCGGCGACCGGGATGAACGCGGTCTCGTCGCCGTCGCTGCCGCCGCAGCCGGCGAGCGCCGCCAACCCCAGCGTCAGGGTTGCGAGGATGCAGGTCGGGAGTCGTCCGAGTGCCATCGCGTCTCCTCCCGGCTAGCGAACCTGCGTGAAGCGGTGTGCGAGAACCGCCGCGCGCACCTGGCACGAGGGGGACTCCCGCTTGCGGGTGAAGCTCATCGTCTTGCCGGACCTCTTCCAGGCGTACGTGCCGGATCCGCCGCACCCGGTGGGTTCGCGCAGCGTGATCGTCGTCGCGGTCGCCGAGTACGTCCCGCGAGCGAGGGCCTTGCCGTTCAAGGCGACCTTGTAGGTGCCGCCCTTCATGAGCGTGAGGCTCCACTTCCCCCTGATCTCGAGCGGGCTGTTGATCCTGGTCGTGTACGTGCCCGCCACGCCACCGGCTGCGAGCGCCGCGGACGAGACCGCGAGCGCCAGGATGACCACCGCGGCACAGGCGAGTCGTTCTGTCCGCGTCAGTCTCATCGCGCACCTCCTATTGGGATCACTTCCCGCAAGGTGTCGGACTGGAGCGCGCGGGACGATCCCCCAGCGCGGCCGACGATGGTTGCGCGGAGGGAACAGTTTCTGACCGTTCGGCAAGGGTCGAGCCGACCCGCGAAACGAGTCAGTCGAGAGGCCACTCCGAGCACGTCGCGCGGTAGGCCGTCCCCGCCGGCAGGTAAAGCGTCCATTCCTCGCGGCTCAGGTTCCGGCCCACGATCGCGCAAGCCCGCCGGCGCCAGACCGCGGGGTCGACGTCCCACACCATCCCGAGCGACTCGACTCCCGCGACGGCCAGCAGCTTGCCGTCCGGGCTGAACGCGTTGCGCAGCCCCAGGAACGGAAGGTCGATGGACGGCGCCCGAGGGCCGAGCCACCTCGTGCTTCCGACCAGCTCGTCGCCGTAGCCGAGGCCCGTGTCAGGGTCCCAGAGCCTGGTCCCGCCGAACAGGCTCGTGGTCGCGAGGAACGAGCCGACTGGGTCGAACGACGCGCCGGTGATGGGACCGGTGTGCCCGGTGAGGGGAGGAAAGGCCGGGCGCTGATCCGTGACGCGCCAGACGCGGGCCGGGCCGATCGCACCGCCGCCGGCGACGAGCGAGCCGCTCGGATCGAAAGCGACGCTCTGAATGCCGTCGTCCGAGACCAGCATGGGCTCGCCATGATGTGCCTGGGTAGCCACATCCCACAGGTCCAGCCGCCCGCCGCTTCCGGTTGCAAGCAGCGTCCCGTCCCGGTTGAAGGCCACGGCGACTACCGATCCGCCGCCTGGCGCGATCTTCCGCCCCACCCGACTCCGGGAGCCCACGTCCCAGAGCTGCACCTCACCCTGGCGTCGCTGGACGTAGAAGCCAGCTCCGCCACCGTTCGGATCGACGGCGACGGCTAGCAGCGTGCCGTCCGGGCTGAACGCGAGCTGCCAGACGGCTGCGTTCCTCACACCGATCGGGAGCGCGGCGACCGCCTTGCTCACCGGATCGACGAGCCGAACCCGGCCGTCGATGGTTCCCACGGCGATGTTCTCGTCGGGGCCGACGGCCACGGTGGTGACGATCGAGCCGGTATCCAGCAGACGAGCTTGCCGTCGCGTCGCCGTGTCGTACTCGACCACATCTCCGTCGAACTGCCCGGCGACGAGACGCGTGCCGTCGGGGCTGAAGGACACGTCGGTTGTGAGATCGATCCCCCCGTCAAGTGGCTTCCCCATGGCCTGTTCCCCGCTCATGTCCCAGACGACCGCCGCGCGCTGGTGCGCGCTCACCAGGCTCCTGCCGTCGGGACTGAAAGCCACCTCGCTGACCGGACTCGTGTCGACCGTGAGCCGGGAGCCGTAGGGCGCGCCGGTCTTCGCATTCCACACGACGACCGACCCTCCGAACGTGGCCACCGCCACGAGGCGTCCATCCGGGCTAAGAGCGAGCGAGTCGGCGCCCTCGTCGCCGGCCGATAGCGGCGGTCCGACTGGTCGTCCGCTGGCGACGTCGAGCATCGAAACGGAGCCGCCTTCGTCGCTTGCGATCAGCGTCCGACCATCGTCTGCGAAGATCGCCGCCGACACGTCGTCGTCCCCGATCGCGAGCGGCTCTCCGACGCGGCGCCCGGTGGCGACGTCCCAGATCCCCACGGTGCCGGGAGCGCCCGGGACGGCGATCCGCTTCGAGTCCGGGCTGAAGGAGATCCTTTGCGCGCCCCCCGACCCCCGTGGTTTCACGATGATCGGCCGGCCGATCACCCGACCGGTTGCGGTGGCCCACAGCGTGACGTGGTTCGTCTCCACCGGGCCGGCGGCGATGACGCTGCCGTCGGGGCTGTATCGAACTGCCGAGAGCGCAGGCTGATCGGGTGTCGCCGCCGGATCCTTCAGCTCCTTGAGCTCTCTCCTCGTCGCTACGTTCCACAGCTCGACACGGCCCTTGTCGCCCGCGATCGCCAGCGTCCGTCCGTCGGGGCTGAAGTCGACGCCCGACCAGCCGCCCTGCGACGATCGCAAGGGCGGGCCCACGGGCTTCCAGGTCGTCGTGTCATAGAGCGTGGTCCCCTCGATCGTCGTCGCAGCCAGGAGCGTCCCGCCGGGGTTGAAGGCGGTCGCAACGACGGGCGAGTCGAACCCCTGGAGCCACGCGCGGATCCGCGAGCCGTGCTCGAGCGCTCCGAGAAGCGCACTGCGGGTGTCGACCGAGTCGTCGAGACGACCTGCCTCGAGGGCGAGGAGCAGGCCTAGATCCGGATGCCGTGCCGCGACCTCGCGCGACTGCGCGGCGAGGCGTCCGGCCTGGGCCACGGTCGCCGTGCGGCGGGCACTTCCGCGCTGGACCAGTGCGAAGGATCCCGCAATCATCGTCACTACGAGCGCCGCCGCGACGACTGCGAGCAGGGCGCGCAAGCGACGGGCTCGGCGCTGTGCGTCTCGGAGCTCGCGCTCCTGTGCATCCCCGCTCGCCTCCAGGAAGTCGCGTTCGACCCCGGAGAGCCGGCCCTGATCCCGCGCGCGCTCGACCGCGGCGTGAAGACGGGTCCCCCGGTAGAGATCGGCGGCGTCGCGGCCGTTCTCGTCCCAGGAGCGGGCAGCCGCGGCGAGCTGCCGCGAGGCACGGAGGTCGTCTCGGTCCTCCGCGAGCCATTCGCGAAGCCGCGGCCACTCGCGGATCAGCGCCTCGTGCGCAATCTCCGCCGTGCCGTCACCCGCGACCAGGAGCCGGGAGCGCGTGAGCCGCTCGACCACGGCGGTCGCCTCCGCGTCCTCGCCCTCCGGGACGAGGTCCGCCAGCGCCACTCGCCGCCGAGTGTCCTCCGTCGTCTCGCCCAGCTCGGTGAGCTGGAGGAGCATCCGGCGCATGAGGGCCTGCTCCTCCGGAGTGCAGGCGAGGAAGACCTCCTCGGCCGTGTGCGCGATCGCGCCCCGCACGCCACCTGCGGCCCGATAGCCGGCCAGGGTGAGAACCCGGCGGTCGCGCCGAACCCACGACTCGAAGAGCGCGTGGGAGAGCAGGGGAAGGGCACCGGGCTCGCCTTCGACGTCGGCCAGCATCGCGTCGACGAGACCGGCCTCGAGCCGGAGCCCGGCGGCGCGCGCAGGTCTCTCGATCGCACGACGAAGCTCCTCGGTCCCCATGGGGCCGAGGAGGTGCTGGTGCTCCGCCACCGCGGCTGCGAGCCGGGGGTGCGTGACGCACGCCCCGTAGAAGTCGGCGCGGAGGGCGACCACCAGCGACACGGAGCTCGTCTCCCACAGGTCGAGCAAGGCGTCGAGGAAGCGCGCGCGGCTCGCGTCGTCCGGGCTGAGCGTGAACACCTCTTCGAGCTGATCCAGGATCAGCAAGGACGGTGCCCCCGCCGCGAGCACCCGCTCCAGCTCTGCCCCTGGATCCGCGCCGGGGGTCATCACGACGACCGGTCCCTCGCGCGCGCGGCCGAACGCCGGAGCGAGCCCGGCACGCACGAGCGAGGACTTCCCGCTCCCCGACGCACCTACGACGGCCATGAAGCCCCCTTCGAGAAGCCGGTCGCGGATGGACGCCACTACCTCCTCCCGACCGAAGAAGAGGTCGCCTTCCTCCGCTTCGAAGGGCATCAGCCCGCGGTAGGGGCACGCGCTCGCACGCGGTGGCGTCGCCAGGCCGGGCGCGGCGAGCACCCACCTGGACGCACCCGTGGGCGACGAGGTGTCCGTGACCTCGGCGAGGCCGACCTCGGGCGGAAGGCGTCCGTCGATCGTCTCGGCCGTCGGACCGTCGACCCAGACCTGCCGGCGGTCGGCGACCTGCAGGAGCCGCTCGACCTCGGAAGCCGCGTCACCGCGGTAGCTCCCGGCCCTTGGCTCCGCGTCTCCCGTGACCGCGGCGACCCGCGCGCCGAGCGCTCGCGCGAGCGTGCCGGCCGCGTCGACGGCGTCCTGGGCCGACTCGAAGGCCGCCAGGAGCGGTCCCTCGCCCGCGGGCGCGACGCACACACCCCGGTGCGCGCGGGCGACCTCGCTCACCGAGGCCTCCGCGGTGCGCGTGGGCACATCGGCCAGCACGAGCGTGACCGTCCCCGCAGGTAGCGCGGCCCCCCACCAGCGCTGCAACCTCTCGACGAGGGCCGCCGCGGACGTGTCCCGCCGCCCCGGATCGGTGGCGAGGTTCTGGCGTACGATCCGCTCGAGCGCCGGAATGCGCTCGGGCTCGATCGTCCCCCAACCCGGCACGCCCCCGGCGGGAGGCTCGCCGGTGACCAGCGTCACCGCCGTGGCCGCGAGCGAGTACACGTCCGAAGCGGCGGTCGGCTTCGCTCCCGCCGCGACCTCCGGTGCGACGAATCCGGCCGTGCCCGCCCGGCGAAGCTCGTCCGCAGGCGTCGAGGACAGCCCGAAGTCGACGAGGACGACGCGGCCCGAGGCGAGGATCAGGTTGGCCGGCTTGACGTCGCCGTGCACGACCGGTGGGTCGTGCCCGTGCAAGTGGGCGAGCGCCCGGGCCACCTGCTCCAGGTAGCCGATCGCGAGCCCCGGGTCGAGCCCGGGGCGGCCCTCGTCGGCGAGCACGGTCTCGAGGTCGGTGCCGTCGATCCAGTCCATCGCGATGACGTAGCGCTCCTCCACGAAGAAGTCCTCGCGGACGAGCGGGAGCCCCGGATGGGGCGACAGCGAGAGCAGGACGCGCGCCTCGGAGAGCAGGTGGGAGCGCGAGGCCTCGTCCGCCACCGGCCTCACCTTCAACGCAACGTGACGACCGTGGAGGTGGTCGAGCGCCTGGATGACCTCGCCCTCTCCGCCCCTCCCCACCACCTCGAGCGGCTCGTACCGCTCCCGGAGGAGCTCGGCTCTCATCGCGGATCGGTCGCCGGCCGCAGGTCGCCCAGGTTGACCGCCCCACGCGCGACCGCCGCGTTCGCGAGCTGGACGCGCCTCCGCTCGTCGTCTGCTCCGACGTCGAACTTCACGTACAGCCGCGAGAGGTGCTGCTTCACCGCGGCTTCGGAGACGACGAGCTCCGCGGCGATCACCCGGGTGGACGCCGGCTCGGTGAACGCGTCGCCCGTCAGCAACGGGCGGCACAGGGCCAGAAGCACGTCGCGCTCGCGCCGCGTGAGGGGCGGTGGCTGCGAGATCGCCGCCGTCTCCGTCCCTCGAGATGGACCGCGAAACAGGAGGCGGAGCCGCCCGAGGAGGATCTCGTCACCTGCGCGAAGAGCATGCTCGCCGATGATCCTCGCCCCGTTCACCGAGGTGCCGTTGCGGGAGCCGAGGTCACGGACACACCACGTATCGCCGAACCGCTCGAGGACCGCGTGCACGCGCGAGACGCCCTCCCCGTCCACGACCACGTCGTTGGACTCGAGGGTGCCCACGGTCATTCGCTCGGAGTCCAGCACTCGCAGCTCCCGCCCGCTCCTGCCCCACACCTCGACGTAGCTGCTCACGGCGGACCAGCATGACAGGACAGGCGAGGAGCGACTACCGCGCAGCCGATGTCACTCCAGGGGTTTCGCGGGCTGGCGGTCCGGCACTCTCGGATCCGCCGCAGGCGACGTCGAGCTGGCGAACGAACCAGCGTGACAGTCACCTGCGGTGACAGTCACCCAGCGACAAACGTCGACCGCGCGCAGACATCAGCCACCGCGAAGCGGTGGCGCTTCAGGGGTTCTCGCGGGCCGGGATCCGCACTCGCGGATCCCGGCCCTGCGGAGGGAAAGAGCTCAGTAGTTCTTGGAGGCCCAGAGTCCGCCGAAGGGGACCCAGTTCCCCTTCCGCCAGCGCTGCATCTGCACCTGCTGGATCGGGAACCCGTCGCCCTTGCCGGTCTTGACCGCGATTCCGGGGAGGACGAACGGGTTGGACGGGCTCGTGATCGAGCGCGCCGCGGCCATCAGGCGCACGCGCGTCGCGTTCGCACCCATCCGCCGGAGCAGCGACACCGTCTCGTAGGCGACCGCCATGCCGTACACGTGGTACACGTCCGCGACGTTCGCGCCCTTCGCGTAGCGCGCCATGATCGCGCGGTACTGCTTCATCGCCGGGTCGCTCTTGTAGAGCGGGTTCGTCGGGTCCTTGAGGAAGTTGAGCGTGATCGTGCCGTCGACCGCCTTGTTCTTGCCCCCCTCGGAGGCGAGCAGCATGACGTTCGTCGCCGCGGAGACCGTGTTGTTGATGATCGCCGGCCGCCAGCCGAGCCGGTTCGCGAACACGTAGGCCTGGATCGCGAACTTCGGCGTGGCGAAGATCGCGAACACGTCCACGCCGGCTGCCTTCAGCCGCCCCACCTGCGAGCCGACGTCGACCGCGGTCACCTCGTAGGGCAGCGCGGCGGTCACCTTCGAGCCCGAGCCGGCGAGGCCGCGCTTGAGCCCGACCAGGAGATCCTTGCCGTAGTCGTCGTTCTGGAAGAGGACGCCGATCTTCGCCTTCTTCATCGTCCTTGCCACGTAGCGCCCGTAGATCAGGCCCTCGGCCTGGTAGCTCGGCTGGAAGCCGATCGTCCACGGGTAGGTGGCGGCGTCCGCGCCCCACGTCGTCGCGCCCGAGGCGACGAAGAGCTGCGGGACCTTCCGCTGGTTCAGATAGTCGCGGACGGCGAGGTTCTGGTCCGTGCCGAGGGAGTTGAAGACCGCGAACACGCGCTCCTGCTCGACGAGCTGTCGCGTGACCTGGACCGACTGCGCGGGGTTGTAGGCGTCGTCGACGATCTCGTACTCGATCTTCCGCTTGGCGACGCCGCCCTTCGCGTTCACCGAGTCGAAGTAGGCCTTCGCGCCCCGCGCGACCGATGCGTAGGCCGCGGCGGGCCCGGTGAGCGGCGAGGTCCCGCCGAGCACGATCGTGCTCGAGCTCACGCCGGGGTCGGCGGCGGCGCCTGCGAACGCGCCGGGAAGCGCCACCAGGGCGATGACGCCCGAGATCGCATACGCGGCCAGGGCCGTCCGCTGTCGTCGCATCGTGCTCGCCTCCGAGGTCGGTCTACTCCGCACGAGAGTAGCGGCGCCGCGCGATCAGCTGTCCGATCTTGCGGAACATTCCTCCCACCCCGTTCGGGATCAGGAACATCAGGAGGATGAGGACGACCCCGTACACGATCGCGGGGCCGCCCGCGGCGCCCGTGCCCTTGAACACGCCGAGGAACGGGATGCTGAACGAGCCCCCCTCCACCACCGAGTCCGGGAGCACCGAGCCGAGGTCCTGGCCCTGTGCCCAGAGCGGCAGGAAGTAGACGAAGATCGCGCCGAAGACGAGGCCAGACAGCCCGCCCAGCCCGCCGACGACGATCCCGATGAGCAGGAAGATCGAGAGCGCGACCGGGAACGTGTCCGGGTTGACGAAGGTGTTCGCGATTGCGTAGATGCCGCCCGCGACGCCCGCGTAGGCTGCGCTGACCCCGAAGGCGAGCGTCTTGTAGCGCGCGAGGCTCACGCCGGAGGAGACGGCCGCCGTCTCGCTGTCCCGCACCGCCCGGAAGGCCCGTCCAGTGCGCCCGCGGAGGATCAGCCACGCGCCGGCGAACGCGACGAGCGCGACCGACCAGGAGAGGTAGTAGAGCCAGTCGTTGTACGTGAGCGTGCGCCCGAGGATGTCCACCTCGCCCGAGAGGGAGCCCGTGAGCTCGGGGATACCGAAGAGGTTGATCCCCGAGCCGCCGCCCGTGAACTCCTCGAACCGCTTCACGGTCGAAGGCAGGGCCACCGCGATCGCGAAGGTCGCGAGCGCGAGGTACAGCCCGGAGAGCCGAAGCGCAGGCAGGCCGAACGCGAGGCCGACGAGCCCGGCGACGAGCCCCGCGAAGGGGATCGTCCACACGTCCTTCAGCCCGCCGCCGATGGGCCCGCCGAACTGCTCGTTCCCCGCCATGAGGATGGCAGACGTGTAACCGCCGATCGCCATGAAGGCGCCGTGCCCGAGCGAGATCTGCCCCGTGTAGCCCGTGAGGATGTTGAGGCCGAGGAGCGCGATCAGGTAGATGCCGACGTACGCGTACTGCTGCGCCTTGAAGTCGCTGACGAACGACGGCAGGACGGCGACGAAGGCGACGAACGCCGCGAACGCGACGAACCCGATGATCCTGGTCTGGCGAGGCGTCAAACCCGTTTCACCTCCGGCCGCCCGAAGAGCCCCGACGGCTTGACGAGGAGGACGACGAGGATGACGAGGAGCGCCATCGGCAGCCGCAGCTCCTCGCTGAACCAGTCGAAGAGCCCGTACTGCGTGAGGTAGCTGAGCATGTTCAGGAGCACGCCCAGCAGCAGCCCGCCCACGACGGCCCCGGCCGGCGAGTCGATGCCGCCGAGCACCGCCGCGGCGAAGGCGTAGATGAGCACGGCCTGCATCATCTGCGGGTCGAGCCCGACCGTGGGCGCGGTCATCATTCCCGCGACCGCGCCGAGCGTCGCCGCGAGCCCCCAGCCGAGGGCGAGCATCCAGGTGACCCGCACGCCGACGAGCCGCGCCTCGTCCGGGTTCACCGCGGCCGCTCGGATGGCGAGCCCGACCTTTGTGAACTGGAAGAGCGCCCACAGCAGGACGACGATCCCGAGCGCCACCGCGATGGTGCCGATGTCGTGCGCGGACACGATCACGCCGCCGATGTCGAACGTGTCCGTCCCGAACGGGCTCCGCAGCGACTGCGGCTCGCCGCCCCACTGCCAGAGGACGAACCCGTTGATCGCGATCAGGAGGCCGATGGTGACGATCACGATCCGCAGCACGCTCCCCCGCTCGACCGGGCGGATGACGAGCCGGTGTGTCCCCACCCCGCCGAGGAACGACAGTGCGAGCGTCGCCACGAACGCCGGCCAGTAGCGCCAGCCATGGTGGGTGATGAGCGCCCACGCGATGTACGTCGAGAGCGTCGCCATCTCGCCCTGCGCGAAGTTGATGACGCCCGTCGAGCGGTGGATGATGACGAGAGCGAGCGCGAGGAGGGCGTAGACGCCGCCCGAGGCAAGCCCGGTGACGACCTGCTGCATGAAGTCGGCGAACGCCGCGGCGACCATCGGCTCTCAGTACCCCAGGTAGCTCCGCCGGACGGCCTCGTCGTCCCTGAGCTCGGCGCTCGCCCCCGTGAGCGCGACGCGACCGACCTCGAGCACGTACGCGCGCGACGAGATCGCGAGCGCGATGCGCGCGTCCTGCTCAACGACGAGGACGGTGAGCCCCTCCTTCTCGTTGAGCTCCTGCACCGTGCGGAAGAACTCGCGCACAATCATCGGCGCCAGCCCGAGCGACGGCTCGTCGAGCAGGAGGAGCCGCGGTCGGCTCATGAGCGCCCGCCCGAGCGCGAGCATCTGCTGCTCGCCGCCGGACAGCGTCCCGGCGCGCTGCCCTCCCCGCTCGGCGATCCACGGGAAGTAGCCGGAGACACGCTCGACGTCCGCCTTCACCTGCCGGTCGCGCCGCGTGTACGCGCCGAGGCGGAGATTCTCGATCACGCTGAGGTCGACGAACGTGCCCCGGCCCTCCGGAACGTGCGCGATGCCCGCGCGCGCAGCGGCCTCGGGCCCGCCCTTCAGCTGCTTGCCGTCGAGCTCGATCGCGCCGCTCCGGTGCACGGTCCCGGAGATGGCGCGCAGCGTCGTCGTCTTGCCCGCCCCGTTCGCCCCGAGGACGGCGACGACCTCGCCTTCGCCGACGGTCAGCGAGACGTCGCGCAGGGCCTGCACGGGCCCGTACCGCGCCTGGACCTGATCCAGCTCCAGGAGGGTCTTCACTCCTCGGGCTCCTTCTCCACCTCTTCCTCCGGCTCGTCCTCCGGCAGGGCGATCAGCTCCGTCTCCGGCTCGCGTTCGAGCTCGTCCTCGTCGCTCCCGAGGTAGGCCTCGATGACGGCGGGGTCGGCCTGCACCTGCGCGGGCGTCCCGTCGGCGATCTTGCGGCCGAAGCTCATGACGTTCACGTGGTCGGAGATCCGCATGACGAGGTTCATGTGGTGCTCGACGAGGAGGATCGTCAGGTCGAGGTCGTCGCGGAGCTTCAGGATGAAGCTCCCGAGGTCCGCGACCTCCTCGTGGTTGAGACCGCCCGCCGGCTCGTCGAGCAGGAGGAGACGGGGCTTCGCGACGAGAGCGCGCGCGAGCTCTACGCGCTTCTGCGTCCCGTACGGGAGCGCGGCGGCCGGGAAGTGCGCCCGCTCGCGGAGGCTCACGACGTCGAGCACCTGGTACGCCTCCTTCTCCCCCACTCGCCGCCCGCGCCCGTGCGCGCCGACGAGGACGTTCTCGAGCACGGACATCGTCCGGAAGAGCTGGAGGTTCTGGAACGTGCGGGCGATGCCCTTGCGCACGATCGTGTGCGGCGCCGCGCGCAGGATCGACTTCCCGTCCAGCTCCACACGGCCGGAGTCGGGCTTGTACAGCCGCGTGATGACGTTGAAGGCGGTCGTCTTGCCGGCGCCGTTCGGCCCGATCAGGCCGGAGATGTGCCCTTCCTCGACGTTGAACGACACGCCGTCGAGCGCGACGATCCCGCCGAAGCGGAGCGTGACGTCCTTGACCGCGAGCAGGGCCACCGGTCCGACAACCCTAATCCGGTTCCTTGCACGCCCGCAATCAGGGCGGTCACGTCTTCCGCGCACCGTCTCTCGCACGGCGCGGGCGGACCTCCCGGCAGCTGAGACAATGGCGTCGCTGGCGTTCCGAGAGACGGAGGGACAGGTGGCAGGGAAGTCCGACTTCACCGAGGCGGAGTGGGAGCAGCTGCGGAAGGGCGCGACGGGCGCAGGGCTGCTCGTCTCCGCCAGCGACCGGGGCTTCTTCGACAGCTTCAAGGAGGCGTCGTCGCTCGCGAAGTTCCTCGCGGGGTCGCGCGACGACGGCAGCCAGCTCATCCGTGAGCTCGCCTCCGAGCGTGGCACCGGCTTCGGCCTGGTCGCCTCACCGGGAGAGGTCGAGACCGGGGCGATCGAGGCTCTGCGCGGCTCGGTGGTGACGTTGCGGTCGAAGGCCCCGGACGACCTCGAGAGCTACCGCGCGTTCGTGCTCGAGCTGGCGGAGTCCGTCGGCAAGGCCGCCGGCGGCGGGGACCAGGCGGAGGCCGCCACGGTGGACAAGATCCGGGCCGCGCTCCGGTAGGGCTCGTACAGCGATGCCGCTTCGCCGGTCACGCACGTCCTGGAGGATCGGCGGCACCCGACACCCAGTGATCGGCCGGGTAGGCGCACTACCGGTATCGGGAATCACTGGCAAATGTCCCCACATCGTGGGAGCCTGAGCCCCGTGCTCACTCCTCGGCGAGAGGGCGCGAGCCCGCGTCCCGGTGTGACCGAATGGCCGGCGCTGCTGGAGATCTCCGACGTCACCGTTCGTTTCAGTGGCGTCCTTGCGCTCGACGGCGTGTCCATCTCGGTTCAGGCGGGCCAGATCTGTGGCTTGATCGGGCCGAACGGTGCAGGCAAGACGACCCTCTTCAACTGCGTCACGCGCATCTACCGGCCGGAGCGCGGCGAGATCCGCATGAGAGCGACGAACCTCCTGCGTGTCCGACGGTCGCGCGTCGCCGACCTCGGCATCGGGCGGACGTTCCAGAACCTCGGTCTGATCTCGACGCTCTCCGTGCTCGAGAACGTTCTCGTCGGAGCGCATACGCGGACGCACGCTGGCTTCTCCACCGCACCCTTGTGGCTCCCGCACGTGCTCCGCGAGGAGCGCGGGCTTCGACGCGAGGCGCTCTCCGTGCTCGAACGACTCGGCATCGACGGTCTGGCCGGTGAGCGGCCCGGCGCCCTTCCTTTTGCAACCCAGAAGCGCGTGGAGCTCGCACGCGCGCTGCTGATGCGTCCCCGATTGTTGCTCCTGGACGAGCCGGCGTGTGGGCTCAATCACGCCGAGGTCTCGGAGCTCGCGGCGCTGATCGTCGAGTTGCGTGAGGAGAACGACCTGACGGTGCTGCTCGTCGAGCACCACATGGGAATGGTGATGGGAATCTCCGACTGGGTCGTCGTACTCGATCTGGGTCGAAAGATCGCGGAGGGCACGGTGCACGACGTACGCGCGAACCCCGCTGTCATCAAGGCCTATCTCGGTGCAGCCGCATGAGCCTGCTCGCCGTCAAAGACCTGCACGCGCGCTATGGGGCCATGCGCGTGCTCTTCGGCATCGACCTCGAGGTCGCGGCGGGTGGGATCGCGGTCATCCTCGGCGCGAACGGCGCTGGGAAGACGACGACGCTGCGTGCGATCTCGGGGATGGTGGCAGCTTCGGGGAGCATCGTCTTCGCCGGCGCCGAGGTACTGGGCCTACGAACGCACAAGCTCGCCGCGCTCGGCATCGCCCACGTTCCTCAGGGGCGCGGCACGTTTGCCGACTTCACGGTCGAGGAGAACCTCCTTCTCGGCGCGTTCACACGGCGAGACAGGCCAGAGGTCCGACGTGAGATCGACAGCTGGTACGCCTTCTTCCCACGCCTGCACGAGCGGCGCCGGGAGCGGGCTGGGAACCTGAGCGGTGGCGAGCAGCAGATGCTCGCCGTGGCGAGGGCTCTGATGCTTGGCCCTCGCCTGCTGCTCCTCGACGAGCCGTCCCTGGGGCTCTCTCCCGTCATCCGCTCCGAGCTCTTCCGCGCACTCAAAGAGATCAACGACGACACGGGTACCACGATGCTGGTCGTGGAGCAGGACGCAAAACTGGCGCTCGACATCGCCACGAGCGCGTACGTCCTCGAAGCCGGCCACATCGTGTCGTCGCACGACGCTGACTCGGTGGTAGCGGACGAGACTCTCCGGCTGGCCTACCTGGGGTACTGACGTGCATCTGTTCATCCAGCAGGTCGTCGAAGGACTCGGGAACGGAGCGATCTACGCATCGCTCGCGCTCGCGCTCGTCATCATCTACCGCTCGACGGGCGTCATGAACTTTGCGCAGGGCGAGATGGCCCTGTTCGGCACGTACATAGCCTGGCAGCTCACCGAATGGGGACTCGGTGTATGGGGCGCGATAGCCGTTGCCCTAGTCGCCTCGTTCGTGGGCGGCGCGGTGATCGAGCGGACGGTGATCCGGCCCGTGGAAGGGGGCGACCCGCTCACGATCATCATCGTCACGCTCGGCCTCTTCCTCGCCTTCAACGGGCTCACGATCTGGATCTGGTCGGCGATCGCAAAGCCGTTCCCGGCGCCGCTTCCGGTCGGCGCCCTGGTGGTGGGTGGCACGCGGCTGACGAAGGACTCCCTCTTCCTCGTAGGGATCTTGCTTGCCGAGGTATTCGTGATCTGGCTCCTCTTTCGCTTCACGAAGCTCGGCCTGGGCATGCGGGCGGCCGCACTCGAGCCGGAGTGGAGCCGTCTCGTGGGGATCCGTGTCGAGCGGATGCTGATGATCGGCTGGGGTATCGCAGCGGTCATCGGGACCCTGGCCGGGACGCTCATCGCGCACGAGTTCTTCCTCACGCCGACGCTCATGGTCAACCTGCTCGTTTACGCGTTCGCCGCGGCGGTGCTCGGCGGCTTCACCAGCCCGGCCGGTGCGGTCGTCGGCGGTCTCCTCGTCGGCGTGATCGAGTCACTGACCATCACCTACGTCGACTCCGTCGGGAACCAACTGCGCCTCGGCGTCGCGCTCTTCGTCATCGTCGCGGCACTGCTGATCCGCCCGGAGGGTCTCTTCGGAAAGGCGCAGGTGCAGCGTGTCTGAGATGTCTCATGCGCTCTCCGTTGGCCGCAGCGACGTGTTCTGGCGGAGGGTTCCGGCGTTCGGTCTCGCCTCCCTCGCATTCGTCGCGGTCGCGCTTCCCTTCGTGCTCGAGTCGTATCGCGTCCTCCAGTTCACGATCGCCATCAGCTTCGCGATCGCCGTGCTCGGCCTCAACATCGTGACGGGGTACTCGGGCCAGATCTCACTGGCGCAGGGCGCATTCTTCGGTATCGGCGCGTACACGGCCGCCGTTCTCATCACGCAGCACGGCTGGCACTACCTCGCCGCTATCCCGGCGGCGGGCCTGCTCGCGTTCGTGGTCGGCGTCCTGTTCGGGATACCGGCGCTGCGCATCCGTGGTCTCAACCTCGCCATCGTGACGATCGCGCTGGCTGTGAGCCTTCGGCCGTTCCTCGAGAAGTGGGAAGGGCTGACGGGTGGCAAGAACGGGATCATCTTCGAAACGCCGACCGCTCCCGGATGGACTCGGCTCGACGACCGGGCGTATCTGTACTTCCTCTCGCTCCTCATCGCAACCGGCCTCTTCGTCGCGGCTCGCGGGCTGCTGCGTGGCCGGATCGGGCGGGCGATGATCACGATGCGGGACAACGAGACAGTCGCCGAGACCATGGGAATCGACGCGGCCCGGCTCAAGGTCCTCTCGTTCGGGTTCGCAGCGCTCTACGCGGGCATAGCCGGCGCCCTCTTCGCGCTCGTGTCGGGCGTCGTGACTTCGGACTCGTTCCCCCTCTTGCTCTCCGCCGCGTTCCTGGCCGCAGTCGTCATCGGCGGCGTCGCGACCGTGACCGGGGCGATCTACGGTGCCCTCTTCGTCGAGTTCATGCCCGACTACGCGTCGAGGGTCAACCCCGGCCTCAGCCCCGTCATCTACGGCGTCGCGCTGATCCTGTTCATGCTTCTGATGCCGTCAGGAGTCGTTGGCGCGGGCAGCGCCGCGCTGACGCGAATGCGCGGGGCCCGCATGTTCGGCGGGACTCGCCTGCCCTCCGATCACCGTACCGCCGAAGACTCGGGGTCGCTGTCAGGCCCCGTGCGGGAAGACGAAGAAGCCCCGCCCGACGCGAGCTCCAAGGGCGGCGGCGTCCAGGCCGTTCACCTACCCCTGAAGGAGGGATAGATGCATCCCAAAGCACGCTCATCGCTCGTAGTGGCGCTCAGCGCGTGCCTCGTGCTCCTCGTCGCGGTCTCCGCCGGGACGGGAGGCACCAGCCAGACGCCCGGAATTACCGACACGCAGATCACGATCGGGTCGAGCTTCGCCCTGTCGGGACCGGCGACGGCGTACGCGGGCATCAACAAGGGAGCCGTTGCGTACTTCGACTTCGTGAACGCCACCCTCGGCGGCGTCAGGATGGCGGACGGCAAGCGGCGGAAGATCAAGTTCGTCGTCCTCGACGACGGCTTCACGGCCAACCGAGCGCTGGCGAACGCGGTCAAGCTCGTGGAGGACACGAAGGCATTCGCAGTCGCCGCTCCGCTCGGCACGACCCCGAACATCGGCATGCTCAAGTACCTGAACCGCCAGAAGGTGCCGATGGTGTTCATCCAGGACGGCACCTCGGCATTCGGCCAGATCAAGAAGTACCCGTGGACGATCGGCTGGCAGCCGACGTACAGCCTGGAGAGCTTCCTCTTCGCCCAGTACCTGAAGAAGAACAAGCCGCGGGCGAAGGTGGCCATCCTCGCGGTCGAGGGCGCCTCGGCGACGGACTACATCCAGGGCTTCAAGAAGAGCATCAAGGGAAGCGGGATCACCATCGTCAAGGAGTCGGTGCACTCGTTCGGCGACCCGACGATGAACCCGTACATCGACCAGTTCGAGCAGACCGATGCCGATGTCGTGCTCCATGCGACGCTTCCGGGCTTCGTCGCGCAGGCGCTGACGCGGCAGAAGGAGCTCGGCTGGAAGCCGCTGACCCTCGTCGTCAATCCGGGCAACTCGTACGAGCAGGGCATCAAGATCGCCGGTGACGCCGCGGAGGGGCTCATCACGCTCAACTTCCTCAAGGATCCGGCGGCGAAGGAGTGGGCGAACGATCCGGAGATCAAGCTGTACAAGCGCATCCTTGCGAAGTACGGCAAGGGCTTGAAGGCGAACGACTACTTCAACGTGCAGGGCTTCGCATGGGCGCAGACGCTGCAGCTGGCGCTCGCCAAGGCCCAGCCGACCCGCGCGTCCTTCATGGCTGCCGTGCGCAGCATGAAGAACGTCGACGTCAAGTGGCTCGTCCCCGGGGCGGTCGTGAACACCTCCCGGTCCGACGGTTTCCCGGTCGAGTGCATGGTGTTCGAGAAGTTCTCGAACGGCCAGTACCGCGTCCAGGGGAAGACCGTCTGCGCAAACGGCAAGACCCCGGTGATAACGGCGGCGATCAAGGACTGATCGCACGACGGCGACACGCGCCCGACGCAGGAGCGCCCTCCCCTGCGTCGGGCGCGGAGCCGAGAGCGGAGAGAGACAGGACTTCGTGAAGATCGACAACTGCTTGCTCAGCGACCGCCTCGGGGAGATCCCGGAGCGGTCGCGGGCGTCCGAGGCGGCGGGCTTCGACGGCCTGTGGACGCTCGAGAATGCGCACGACGTGTTCCTGCGCCTGACGCTCGCCGCCGAGCACACGTCCGACGTCGAGCTGATGACGGCGATCGCCGTTGCATTCGCCCGCAACCCCATGACCGTCGCGATCAAGGCCTGGGACCTCCAGGAGCTCTCGCGGGGGCGATTCGTCCTGGGGCTGGGCGCGCAGGTGAAGGCTCACATCGAGCGCCGCTACAGCATGCCCTGGAGCACCCCGGCTCCTCGTATGCGCGAGTTCGTCCAGGCCGTACGCGCGATCTGGGAATGCTGGGAGAACGCGACGCAGCTCGACTTCCAGGGCGACCACTACACGCACACCCTGATGACCCCCGTGTTCGATCCCGGCCCGAACCCCTTCGGGAACGCGAGGATCTACCTCGCAGGCGTGGGGCCGGTGATGACCGCTGTCGCAGGGGAGGTGGGCGACGGGTGGATCTCGCACCCGTACAACACGGAGCGGTACCTGAAGGAGATCTCGGTGCCGGCCGTGCACAAGGGGCTCGCCCGCGCGGGGCGGGACCGGGCCGAGTTCGAGATCAGCTGCCCGGTGATGGTCGTGACTGGGCGAGACGAGCGGGAGATGGAGGCGATGCGGGCGCGAGTCCGCCAGGACATCGCCTTCCACGCGTCGACCTACGCTTACCGGCCCGTCCTCGAACTCTACGGGTGGGAGGAACTGCAGACGGAGCTGAACGCGCTCGTGAAGCAGGGCTCCTGGAACGCGATGGCCGAGCTCGTAGACGAGGAGATCCTGCGGACGTTCGCCGTCGTGGGAGAGCCACACGAGATCCCCTCGTTGATCCGCGGCCGTCTGGAAGGCGTGGCCGACAGGGTGAGCTTCTACCCGCCGGAGTTCAACGACCCGGGACTGTGGGAGCCGATGCTGGCGGAGCTCAGCGTGATCCCGACCGGACGAGAGGTCGCGGCCCATGCGTGAGTCGGTTGGCGGAGGCGTCTCCGCCGCAGAGGCCTTGTCCGAAGCGGCGAGGCGTGGTGATCTCGAGGGCGTCCGCAAGCTGCTCGCCGACGGCACGTCCCCAGATGCGAAGGATGCGGACGGGTACACGCCGCTGATCCAATCCGCCGCCCGTGGGCACCGGGGCGTGGTCGAGCTGCTCCTCGCCGAAGGCGCGGATCCGTTCATCCTGGACAGCCGCGTGTACTCGTCGGCGTTGCATCGCGCGGCGCAGAGCACCGACCCGGAGATCGCGGTCCTTCTCGTCCGCCACGGCGCGCCGATCGATCTTCAGTCTCCTCTCAACGGCCACACCGCTCTCATCGATGCGGCCTGGCACAAGCGCGCCGCCGTCGTCGCCGCGCTCCTCGACGCCGGCGCGGACCTCGACCTGCGGGGTCGCCTCGGATACACGGCGCTCGACATCGCCCGGCGCGACGGGATCGAGGAGATCGCAGCGCTCATCGAGACACGGGCGAGCCGGATCCGTGAGACCATCGACGAGCAGAGGCTGATGGCGGCTGTGGAGGCGGGTGATGCCGTTGCGGTCACCGCCGAGCTCGAGGCAGGCGGGGACGTGAACGCACTCTCCCCCAGCGGCTTCACGCCGTTGATGGTCGCCTCCCAGAACGGGGACGCCGCGATCGTGCGCCTCCTGCTCGCTGCGGGCGCGAGCGCACGGATCGTGGATCCGCTGATGAAGGCGACCCCTGGTCACAAAGCGGGCTATCGCGGTCATGCGGATGTCGCGCGTGTGCTGCTCGAGGAGTCCGATCTCGAGGTCGACGCGCAAGGCCCCTACAACGGGTACACGGCCCTCCACGACGCCGTCTGGCACGGCCATGCCGAAGCAGCCCTGGCCTTCGTCGAGGGCGGTGCGCGCCTCGACGTCGAAGGTCTCGATGGGCGTACCCCGCTCGACATGGCGGTCGAGTACGGCTACGGGGAGATCGCGGCCATGCTGAGGAGCGTCGGCGCGGGAGGTGACGGCCGTGGGTGACGCAGTGATCCTCGGCGCCGGGATGACGAAGTTCGGCAAGTTCCTCGACCGCAGCCTGGGATCGCTCGCCGAGGAGGCGGCCGGGGCTGCGCTCGCCGATGCCGGAATCACGGCCGACGAGCTCGACATGGTGTTCTTCGCGAACGCGTCGGCGGGGATCGTGACCGGGCAGGAGATGATCCGCGGCCAGGTGAGCCTGCAGGGGACGGGGCTGCTCGGCAAACCGATCGTCAACGTCGAGAACGCGTGCGCATCCGGATCGAGTGCGGTCCACCTCGCACGCCTCGCCCTGCTCTCCGGGGAGGTGGACGTCGCCCTGGTCGTGGGGGCGGAGAAGCTCACGCACCCCGAGAAGAGCCGCTCGTTCGCGGCGCTCGCATCGGGGTCCGACGTGGGACGGGCCGAGGAGTTCGAGCGCGAGCTCACGCCGCCCGAGGGCGGCAGCGGCTCGTTCTTCATGGACGTGTACGCCGACCTGGCGAGGCGGTACATGAGCGAGGCGGGAGCGACCCAGCGGGACTTCGCCGCGGTCGCCGTGAAGGCCCATCGACACGGCGCGCTCAACCCCCGCGCCCAGTACCGCGAGCTCGTCACGGAGGACGAAGTACTCGAGAGCCGGATGATCTCGCCGCCGCTCACGCTGCTCATGTGCTCGCCGATCGGTGACGGCGCAGCCGCGCTCGTGATCGCCCGTGACGAGTACGCCCGCCGCGGCGACGGCGCGCCGCTGCGCATCAGCGCGTCCGTCCTCACGAGCGGCGCCGTGGACATGCTCTCCGAGCCTTCACCGGTAGCCCGGGCGGCAGCGACGGCGTACGAGAAGGCAGGCCTCGGCCCCGCCGATCTCGACGTCGTCGAGCTGCACGACGCCTCCGCGCCCGCCGAGCTGATCGCCTACGAGGAGCTCGGCCTGTGCGCGGTGGGAGACGGGCCTGCCCTTCTCGCCTCCGGTGCCACCGCGCTCGGCGGCGCCCTTCCGGTGAACACGAGCGGAGGACTGCTCAGCAAGGGACATCCGGTCGGTGCCACCGGATGCGCGCAGCTCGTCGAGCTGGTCGATCAGCTGCGCGGTCGCGCCGACACGCGGCAGGTGGAGGGCGCACGCATCGGTCTCGCCGAGAACGCAGGCGGCTTCCTCAACCCGGACCCGGCGGCGGCCGCGGTCACGATCCTCTCGCGGGGTTGAGGCGGCGGTGGCGAACGCGATGAGCACACGGGCCGGAACGGTGGAGCACGTCAGCCTCGGGACGCTGATGGAGCGGAGCTACCGTCTCTACGCGCCGCGGCTCGCGGTCATCGAGAACGACCGACGTACGACCTACCGCGACCTCGGAAGCCGCGTCCACCGGATCGCGAACGCGCTCCTCGGTGCGGGAGTGCGTCCGGGCGACCGGGTGGCCATCCTCTCCCGGAACTCGACCGCGTTCTGGGAGGTCGAGCACGCGCTGGCGGTCGGGGGTTTCATCCGGGTCGCGCTGACTCCGCGGCTGCACCAGAAAGAGGTGGAGTACATCGGCAACGACTGCGAGCCACGTGTCGTGTTCGTGGACGGGACGTGGGCCGAGCTCCTGCCGGCCGTCGCACCGACGATCCCGAGCCTCGAGCGGATCGTCCAGATCAGCGGCCAGGCAACGGTGCTGGAATCCCTCGACGGCTTCCTGGAGGGCACCGACGACGCTCCGCCGGAAACGATCCCGAGCGCCGCGAGCGTCGCAGCGCTGCTGTACACGTCCGGGACGACGGGCCGCCCCAGAGGCGCGACCCTCACCCACGGCAACCTCGTCGCGATGCTCCGTAGCGTCCAGACGGAGGTTCCACCGATCGACCCGAGCGACGTCGTGCTCCACGTCGCGCCGCTCACCCACATGAGCGGCGGCTGCGCGTTCACCTACTTCACGCGCGGCGCCACGCAGACCCTTCTCCCCGCCTTCGATCCGCGCTCGGTCCTCGAGACGATCGAACGCCTGCGGGTCACGGTGATCCCGCTGGTGCCGTCCATGCTGAACCGGCTCGTCGAGGCATACGAGGACGATCCCACCGACGCGACGAGCCTACGCGCGGTGCTCTACGGAGGCTCGCCCATAGCGCCGGATCGGCTCGCCCGTGCGATCCAGGCGTTCGGCGAGGTGTTCATCCAGCTGTACGGCCTGAGCGAGGCCGTCATGCCCCTCGCAGCGTTGTCGCAGCGCGATCATCGCCTCGAGGCAGATGGATCGGCGTCTCGGCGGCATGCCTCCGCCGGGCGGCCCCACCCGTTCTGGGAACTGCGCATCGTGGACGACGACGGCAACGAACTTCCGCCAGGCGAGGACGGAGAGATCCTCGTACGCGGGGACAACGTGATGACCGGCTACTGGAACGATCCCGAGCAGACCGCAGCCATGATCGACGCCGACGGCTGGGCGCACACTGGCGACGTCGGGCGCATGGACGACGAGGGATACCTGACGATCGTCGATCGCAAGCGGGACATGATCGTGTCCGGCGGCTTCAACGTGTACCCGACAGAGGTCGAGAGCGCGATTCTGACTCTGGTGGGAGTGCGCGAGGCCGCCGTCGTCGGCGCGCCCGATGACGACTGGGGCGAGGCGGTGACCGCCGTGGTCGTCGTCCGCCCGGGGCACACGGTCACCGCGGAGGACGTGCTCCAGGCCTGCCGGGCGAACCTCGCCTCGTACAAGGCTCCGAAGGCGGTGCACTTCGTCGACGACCTGCCGAAGAGCGGCGTCGGGAAGATACTCCGGCGCGAGGTACGTCAGAGCTTCTGGGCCGGACGCGATCGGCAGGTGGGATGATGGCGCGACGGGCCACCAAGTACGAGAGCGTCCAGGCGCCCGGCGACGGCGATGCGGTCGTTTACGAGGTCCGCGGAGCGGTTGCGTGGCTTCGGCTCAATCGTCCGGACGCGCTCAACGCGCTCAGCGCCGACATGGTCGAGGGCCTCCGGGCAGGTCTCGAGTCCGCCGAGCAGGACGAGTCGGTGCGGGTGGTCGTCGTCACGGGGACCGGCCGTGCCTTCTGCGCGGGCGCCGACATCACCTTCGGTGACGGCGTCGAGGATCACCACGCCGCCGTGACCAGTTTCCTCGAGGACGTCAGCTCGATGCTCCGCCGGCTGGAGCTCTTTCCGAAGCCGGTCGTCGCGGCGGTGAACGGCATCGCCCTCGGTGGCGGCTTCGAGGTGATCCTCGCCTGCGATCTCGTCGTCGCGGCCGCAGACGCCAGGATGGGCGACGGTCACGCCGTCTACGGGTTCGTCCCGGCCGGCGGCGCCTCGGTTCGACTCCCACGCAGGGTCGGCCTCAACCACGCCAAGTACCTGATGCTCACCGGGAGCCTGCTGCCCGCCACGGATGAGCGGCTTTCTGGGCTGGTCGCAGACGTCGCCCCCGACGGCCGGCTCGAGGAGACGGTTGCGGAGCTCTGCGACGTGCTCGCCGCGCGCAGCCCGCTCGGCCTCCGGCACATGAAGGCGCTCCTCAACGACTCGCTGGACGCCCCCGTATCGGACGGGCTCCGCCGCGAGCTCGGCGTCTCGAGCGAGTATCGGCGCTCGGCCGACCAGGCCGAGGGGATCAGCGCGTTCACCGAGAAGCGGACACCGAAGTTCATGGGCCGGTGACGAGGACGTGAGGCGGGCCGTCCGGTACGGGATCACGATCCCGTTCGACGGTATCCCGCTCCACGACCAGCTTCCCTGGTTCTCGGAGCTCGAGGAGCTCGGGTACACCGATCTCTGGTCGAGCGAGGCTGCGAGCGCGGATGCGTTCACGCCACTCGCGGTCGCTTCGGTGCTCGCTCCGAACGCCGCCCTCGGGACGGCGATCGTGCCCGTTTTTACGCGCGGCCTCGCCACCCTCGCGATGTCGACCGCGTCCCTCGCCGAGCTGGCGCCCGGCCGCTTCACCCTCGGCCTCGGAGTCTCGTCGCCGGTGATCGTGGAGCAGTGGAACGGGCTTCCCTTCGACCGGCCGCTCGCGCGCATGCGCGACACCGTGCGCTTCCTTCGGCGGTCGCTCGCCGGAGAGCGGGTGAGCGAGGAGTTCGAGACGTTCACCGTCCGTGGCTTCCGGCTCGAGCGCGTGCCCGAGCAGCCGCCGCCCATCCTGCTCGCGGCTCTCCGGCCGCCCATGTTGAAGCTCGCCGGTGAGGAGGGCGACGGCGCAATCGCCGTCTGGCTCTCGGCCGACGACGTCGCGACGATCGCTCCCTTCGTCGCCGGCAAGGAGCTCGTCGCCCGGATTCTCGTCTGCCCGAGCGAGGACGAGGAGACGGTGCGGCGCCTCGGCAAGGCAGCGGTTGCCATGTACCTGAACGTGCCGGCGTACGCCGCCTATCACCGCTGGCTCGGGCGCGGTGACCTGCTCGAGCCCATGTGGGAGGCCTGGAGCGCGGGTGATCGCACGCGTGCGATCGAGCTCGTGCCGGACTCTGTCGTCGACGAGCTCATCGTGCACGGCTCACCCGAGCGCTGTCGCGCGCACGTTCAGCGCTACGTCGACAACGGCGTCACGTGCCCGGTGCTCGCCGTCCAGCCGTACGGCATCGATCCGATGGACGGCGTCCGCCTGCTCGCGCCGGCCGGCCGCTGAGAGACGCGCGTCGCTCAGGAGGGTGTAGGAGGGAGCTCGCTCTCCGGGGCGCGCCAGTGCCCCTCGTCGAGCACATGACCGTGCCAGAGCTCGGCGAGCGTGCGCTCCCACTCGAGGGCGACGGAGGCGTGCGGGCGTCCGGCTCGATACATCTCGAGCATCAACCGCACCGTCCTCCGATCCGACCCACCGATCTCGGCACAGATCTCTAGCGCCCGAGGCAGAAGCTGCTCGTGAGGGACGACTTCGTTCACGAGCCCCCAGCGAAGCGCTGCGTTCGCGTCGATCGGCGTTCCGGTCAGGCTCAGCTGGCGTGCGCGGCGCACGCCGACGGCCTCCGGGAGCAGGACGGAGAGACCCCAGAAGGGAAGCGCCCCGAGGCGCGCGTGGGTGTCTGCGAACGACGCTCGCTCCGAGGCGATCGCGAAGTCGCACGCGAGGACGAGCTCGAGGCCTCCCGTCACCGCCGCTCCGTTGACCGCAGCGACGAGCGGGGTCGAGATCGCGGGTAGAGGAGGCCCGTCCTCGGGGCGGGCGACCACGCCATGAGAGGCCGCCTTCAGATCGACTCCTGAGCAGAACGCGGGATCGGATCCGGTGAACACGATCGCGTGGACGCCCGCGTCGGCGTCGAGCTCCGCCAGCGCGGCGCTCACCGCGTCGAGCAGCGGGCGGTCGAGCGCATTCCGCCGCTCCGGGCGGTCAAGGGTGACGACGGCTACGGCGCTCTCGATCTCCACGAGTAGGCCATGTGTCATCTGGCCGGACTGCTCCGTTGTCAGCTCTCGGCCGGCGTGACCCTGTAGCTCGTGATCACGAGCTTCCGGTCGCGAACGCGCACGTCCCACTCCTGGCGGAACTCCTGGCCGATCAGCGACCCCGTCCCCGACCACGACTCGGCGTACTTCGTGTCGATCTCGTTGGCTTCGACCTTCTCGCCGTACCAGCCGACATCGAAGGAAACGCGAAAGCCGCCTCCCTCGTCGCCTTCCACCTCCAGGTTGCGGACGTCGTGGAAGTCCCAGGGGATGTGCCGGATCACGTCCTCGTACCAACGCCGGAAGTCGTCGTGGCTCGAGAGCGTCTGCTCGGGGAACCGGATCTCCATGTCGCCGTCATCGAGATGGGAGAGGAAGTACTCCGGTTCGGCGATGTGCTCGAACTGTGCGAACCACTCGTACACGAACGCACGCACGTCGTTGGTGTTGAGCTGCCGCACGTCGGCGGGCTTGAGCCGGAAGATCTCCTCGGCCGTGCGTGTCATGCTCCGCTCGCTCCCGAGACGTGCACCGCGCCCGCGCCTGCGACGTGTCCGCTCTCGGGCCGCCCGAACGTGGCGCGGCCGTTGTCGAGGACGACCGTCGCGTCGGTCCTGCGTATGCGGAATGCGGCCTCTCCGTCACCCTCCCAGATCTCGGTCCGGAGCTCGTCGCCGGGAAAGGCGGGCGCAGTAAAGCGTCCTGCGATGGAACGGAGGAGCGCAGCGTCGGATCCCACCACTGATGCGATCAACGCCCTGGCGGCGAAGCCGAACGTGCACAGCCCGTGCAGGATGGGGCGCTCGAAGCCCGCGGCCCGGGCGTAGGCGGGATCGGAGTGAATCGGGTAGCGGTCGCCGGTCAGCCGGTAGAGGAGTGCCTGATCGTCTCGTGTCCGGTACCTGACGATCCGGTCGGGCGCTCGGCCAGGCACGTCGTCCTCGCTCGCGGACGGCCCCCGTCGGCCCCCGAAGCCGCCCTGGCCGGGGAAGAACATCGAGGTCCGATTGACGAACAGCTCCTCGCCCGTGTCGGCATCGACGGAGACCGACTCGATCACGACGATCCCCGCCGTCCCCTTGTCCCAGAGGTCGGCGACACGGCGCGTGCTCAGCACGCGTCCCGCCACCGGCAAGGAACTGTGGAGGACGAGCGTGTGAGCGCCGTCGACCGCGCGCGTCCAGTCGAGCTCACCGGCGAGCTCGACGGCCTCCCGCGCATACGAAGCGCCGGGAATGACGGCGAAGGTCGGAAGCGCCTGCTGGGCGATCCCCTCGGTGTTCTCGGTGGTGTACTGCAGCTCGTCGGTGCCTGCGCCGACCGCAAGAGCGTAGAGCAGGCAATCGGTCGGAGTCCACGCTGCCTCGAGCGGCGGGAGTGCCGTGCCGACCGACGCGAGATCGATCCCCATCACTGCGTCCGCGGCCGTCGAAGCGCCGCGGAGAAGAGCGAGATCGAGCTCACCTCTGGAGCGCCTTCACCTGCAGGAACTCCTCGAATCCGTAGCGGCCGAGGCAGCGGCCGACGCCGGACTGCTTGTAGCCGCCGAACGGCGCGTCGAACCCGAACTTCGCGCCGTTCACGTCCACGCGGCCCGCCCGGATCCGACGCGCGACCCTCTCTGCGCGTTCCTGGCTTCCGAAGACGGCCGCATCGAGACCGTAGATCGTGTCGTTGGCAATCGCGACCGCCTCGTCCTCCGAGTCGTACGGGATGATCGATAGCACCGGCCCGAAGATCTCCTCCTGCGCGATGGACATGTCGTTGCGGACGTCGGAGAAGAGCGTCGGGCGCACGAAGTACCCGGACTCGAGCCCCTCGGGTCGCTCGGCCCCGCCGGCCACGATCCGGGCACCGTCGGCGATCCCCTGCTCGATGTACGACACGACGCGCTCGTACTGGGATGCGGTCGCGATCGGCCCCATCGTCGTGGCGGGATCGTCCGGGTCGCCGAGCACGAAGCCTGCAGCGACGTCGGTCGCAATGGCCTCGACTTCCGCGAGCCGGCTGCGCGGGACGATCATGCGCGTCCAGGCTCCGCAGATCTGCCCGGCGTTGGTGAATGCCTGACTGACGCCCACGGTGACCGCTTCGCCGAGATCCGCATCGTCCAGGATGACGTTCGGGGACTTCCCACCGAGCTCGAGCGTCGTCTTCTTGACGGTTGCGGCCGCGAGTTCCGCAACCCGGCGCCCGGCCTCGGTCGATCCGGTGAACGAGATCATGTCCACCTCGGGATGGCGCACGAGCGCCTCGCCCGCGACGGCTCCGGACCCGGTCACGAGGTTGAAGACTCCGGCGGGAAGCCCGATTTCGTGGAAGGCGTCGGCGAGAACGAACGAGTCGAGGGGCGTGGCCGAGGCCGGCTTGAGCACGACCGTGCAGCCGGCCGCGATCGCGGGAGCGACTTTGATGATCACGAGGAAGATCGGCGTGTTCCAGGGCGTGATGCAGCCGACCACGCCCATGGGCTCGCGCAAGACGAGCGACGGGCCCATCACCTCCTCGTACTCGAACGAGCGGGCGAGGTCGGCGGTCAGGCGGGTGACCGTGACGGTCGGGTCGGCCTGCGAAGCCCGTGCGGCCGTGATCGGCATTCCCATCGCACTCGTGATCGACGCCGCGAGCTCATCGGTGCGGCGCTCGAGCGCATCCGCGAGGCGGTCGATGTAGACGGCGCGGTCCTCGGCGGGGAGCTCCGACCAGGCGGGAAAGGCGGCGCGCGCTGCCTGCACAGCTCGGTCGACGTCGCGTTCGTCTCCGTTCGGCACCTGCGCGACGACCGACTCCGTCGCCGGATTGACGACGTCGATCGAACCGGTGCCGAGCGGTTCGATCCAGGCACCGCCGATGTAGAGGCTCTCACGGGATGTCATGCACCGTCTCCTTTCCCACGCCGCGTCCAGCCCGGAGCGATCTCATCGGGCAGACGAGTCTCGCGAGGCGCGAGGGACGAAGCCAGGGCCTACCCATACCGGTGTCCTCGATACCACGCGACTCAGGCCGCAGACGAGGCTCGTGTCCGACTGCGAAGCAGAGCCTCGAGGCGTTCGGCCGTGCCGGTCCCCGGCGCGGGTGTGTGGACGACCAGCGTGAGCTCGGGCTGGGCCTCCACCTGGAATCTCGAGCACTCGAGCACGAGCAGTCCCGCATCGCGATGCTCGATCTGCTTCGGCTCCGGCTCCTCCCGTCCTTGGACCTCCCGGCTCGCCCACCACTCGCGGAAGTGCTCGTTGGCCTGAAGGCTGTCGACGAGCTCGAGGTAGCGGGGATCGTCCCTGTAGCGGGCGGTGTCGGCGCGGAACTGTCCAACGTAGAACCGCGCCCAATCGGCCCAGTTCAGGAGACGTCCGTGCGTCCGTTTCCGGGGCGCGAAGACGAAGCGCATGAGGTTGCGCTCCTCTGCCGGAATCGACCCGAAGTCGGCGAACACGGCGCAAGCCGCGTCGTTCCAGGCGAGCAGGTCCCACACCGGGTCCTGGACGTATGTCGGAGTCGCCCCGAGCGCCTCCACGACGTGCTGGACCGACGCGCTGGGCTCGGCGACGTCGGCGCTACGCGGAGGTGGAGGCGGATGCCCGGCGACGGAGAACAGGTACTCGCGCTCGCTGCCCGTGAGCTGCAGGGCTCGCGACAGGCTCTCCAGGACTTCGGCAGAGACGCGGATCTCGCGGCCCTGCTCGAGCCACGTGTACCAGGTCGTGCTGATCTCGGCGAGCTGTGCCACCTCCTCCCGCCGCAGCCCGGGCGTGCGCCGCCGCCGGTGGTCTGTCCCGAGGCCGACGTCCTCCGGCTTCAGCCGGCTGCGCCGCAGGCGCAGGAACTGCACCAGCTCGTCGCGCTGTACCGTTTCCATCTACCCCGTCCTCGTCACCGCGATAACACGATGAATACTAGTACGGGGAGGGGTGGCGCCTCTACCAGCACTACCGGTCCCTGGCAGCTGCAGGCGCAGGTTGCGAGTCTGGCTCCATGCCCGAAGGCCAGGTCTCGGTACCGCCGGGTCCCGATGCGCTTCTCGACCTCCAGGGGCGCGTCGCACTCGTCACCGGCGGCGGTCAAGGCGTGGGGCGCGAGATCTGCCACTACCTTGCGGCACACAACGCGGGTGGAGTGGCGGTGCTCGACATCTCCGCCGATCGGGCCGGGCACGTCGTCCGCGAGCTCGAGAAGCGGGATAGCCGCGGGCTCGCCGTCACGTGCGACGTGACGGACTTCGCCGCGGTTTGCGACGCCGTTGCGCAGGCCGAACGCGCGCTCGGGCCGGTCGAGATCCTCGTCAACAACGCCGGTAACTCGGGCGCGGACGGCGGGACGAGCGAGACGAAGGCGTTCTGGGAGAGCGAACCGGGCGATTGGAGGCCCTGGCTCGCGGTGAACCTCGACGGGGTGCTGAACTGCACGGGCGCCGTCGCGCGGGGGATGGTCGAGCGGGGCTACGGCCGCGTGGTCACGATCGTCTCGGATGCAGCTCGGGTCGGCGAGCCGCACCTCGTCGCGTACTCGGCTGCGAAGGCCGGAGCGGCCGGGTTCACGCGGGCTTTCGCCAAGGCCGCGGGGCGATACGGCGTCACCGCGAACTGCGTCTCGCTCGCAGCGATACGGACCCCCGCACTCGAGGCCTGGCTCGAGGACGAGGAGGCGGTCAAGGCGATGCTGCGGAAGCTCGTGATCCGGCGCGTCGGGGAGCCTTCGGACGCTGCCGCTCTCGTGTTGTTCCTGGCCTCGGACGCGGCGTCCTGGATCACGGGTCAGACATACTCGGTGAACGGCGGCTATGCGATGGGCGTCTGACACCGGCTCGCCCTCGACGGGCGAGGAGGCAGCCGGACACGGCGAGCGTCGATGAACGACCTCGTCCTCTACCGGGCCGAGGCCGGCATCGCGACCGTGACCCTGAACCGGCCCGATCGGCTCAACACCATGACCGACGCTCTGCTCGAGGCTCTCCTCGCCACGCTCGAGCAGGCCGCGGACGACGAGGACGTCCGCGTCGTGATCCTCGGGGGAGCGGGTCGCGCGTTCTGCGCCGGAGGCGACCTCGCGGAAGGGGTCGGAGGCGGGGTCGGGGGCGCGGGAGGCGTCGAGAGCGCGGTCGGGAACCTGCGCCGGTACATGCGCACCGCGCAGCTCCTGCACGAGATGCCGAAGCCGACGATCGCGGCGATCAAAGGTGCCTGCGCGGGCGCGGGGCTCTCGCTCGCCTGCGCAGCGGATCTCCGCTACGCGTCGACGTCGGCCGTCTTCAACACTGCCTTCATCGGTGTCGGGCTGTCCGGCGACTTCGGCGGCACCTGGACGCTGACGCGGATTGTGGGAACGGCCCGTGCCCGCGAGGCGTACCTCCTCGCGGAGCGCTTCGGAGCCGACGAGGCGGAGCGGATCGGTCTGGTCTCGAAGGTCGTCCCCGACGACGCGCTGATGGACGAGGTCACCGGCATCGCGGAGCGCCTCGCCGCGGCCGCGCCGATTGCGCTCCGGAGCATCAAGGCCAACCTGAACGATGCGCTCCGGCTCGACTTCCCGGCCGCACTCGACAGCGAGGCCGACCGACACATCCGGAGCGGGCGTACCGACGACGCGCGCGAGGCCACGGATGCGTTCCTCGAGAAGCGGCCGCCCGTGTTCCGGGGCACCTGAGGAGGAGGGCGAGCTGGACGCTGCACTCGGCGTGCCCGGCGGGTCGTCGTTCGTCGAATCGTCGACGCTGCGCCCTCGGGCTCCCGCGCTCTGATGCGGTCGGCGGTCCTCGACTTCGCCGACACCGCGTTTCCCGTCTCCCTGCTCGACCTTCCCGAGCCGGATCTGCCCGGCGACGACTGGGCGCGCATCCAGGTCGGGTACTCGGGTATCTGCGCCTCCGACCTCCATGCCATGTACCCGGACCGATCCGGTAGTCCGACCCTGCGCCCCTTCGTTCCGCAACGGGTCCAGCTCGGCCACGAGATTGGCGGAACGGTCGTCGAAGCGGGGCGCGATTGTCCGGTTCCAGTCGGTGCCAGGGTCGCGGTCGACCAGGTGCTCGGCTGCGTCGCTCGCGGGCTCCCGCCCTGCCGGCTATGCCGGGAAGGCGCTCACTCCGCGTGCCTGCGCTTCGGCGAGGGCCCGACCTCCGGTTACGGCATCGGCCTGACAGCTGGTCTCGGTGGCGGCTGGGGCGATCAGGTGGTGGCACATGTGAGCCAGCTGCACGTAGCTCCCCCCGAGCTCGACGACCGTGTCCTACCGCTCGTCGAGCCGCTGTCCGTCGCCGTGCACGGCCTGCTCCGGCGCCCGCCGGCCGCCGACGGCGCGGCTCTGGTGGTCGGAGCAGGCACGATCGGGCTCGCGGCCGTCGCAGCGCTGCGTGCGCTCGTTCCCGACGTTCGCGTGGCCGTGATCGCCCGCCACGAGCACCAGGAGCAGGCGGCGCTCGAGCTAGGAGCACACCGCGTTGTCCGGACCGATGACGAGAGCACGCTCTTCGAGGAGCTCGCGGAGCAGGTGGGCGTCGGCGTCACCGGGCGGGGGCGGGGAGCGATGCTCCTCGATGGCTTCACGGCCGTCGTCGAAGCGGTCGGCAGCGGCGAGACGCTCGGGCTCGCGGCGCGACTCTGTGCCAAGCGCGGCGTCGTCCACCTGCTCGGCGCCGCGGCTCGTGTCGAAGTCGACCTCGCCCCCTTCTGGTTCAAGGAGCTCGACCTCGTCGGATCGTTCTGCCACGGCGTGGACAGCCATCGGGGCAGCTCGGCACACTCGTTCTCGCGTGCGCTGGAGATCCTCGGCGCCGGCGCTCCCCTGGATCGGCTCGTCACGCACGTCTTCCCGCTCGACGACATACGGCGCGCAGTCGAGGCGGCAGCCGACCGCGACGGCGGAGCGATCAAGGTCCTGCTCGCGGTGAGGCCGGCGTCCGCGGTCGACCCTCTCGAGCGATGATCTACCCGTCGCCTCGACGACTTCGCGTGCGCTCCAAGCGATTAGGATCGTGATCGATGGACCTGCGCGACACGCCCGAGGAGGCCGCGTTCCGGGCGGAGCTCCGCTCGTGGCTCGAGGAGCACCTCCCGGAGGACCTCGAGGGGCACCGCGGGGGCTCGGCGCGCTTCGACACGCCGGACATGCGCACGTGGAGCCGCGCGCTCTACGACGGCGGCTACGCGGGGCTCACGTGGCCGAAGGAGTACGGGGGCGGCGGAGCCCCGTACACGCACCAGGCGATCTTCCTCGAGGAGCTCGCGCGCGCCGAGGCGCCGCCGCACATCGGGGTGATCGGGCTCGGCATGGCCGGGCCGACGATCATGGCGCACGGGACGGAGGACCAGAAGGCCCGCCACCTCGCGCCGATCCTCTCCGCCGACGAGATCTGGTGCCAGGGCTTCTCCGAACCCGGCGCCGGGTCGGACCTCGCCGGAGTGCGCACGAGCGCGCGCGTCGAGGACGGCCACTTCGTCGTGGACGGGCAGAAGGTGTGGTCGTCGTTCGCGCACCTCGCCGACTGGTGCCTGCTGCTCACGCGGAGCGACCCGGAGTCGACGCGCCACGCGGGGCTCACGTACCTCGTCGTGGACATGCACTCCCCCGGGATCGAGGTTCGCCCGCTCAGGCAGATCACCGGCGAGTCCGAGTTCAACGAGATCTTCTTCACCGGCGTCCAGGTACCGGCCGAGAACATCCTCGGCGAGGTCGGCGGCGGCTGGCAGGTCGCGATGACGACGCTCCTGCACGAGCGCGGGACGCTCGGGTTCGCGCTCCAGGCCGCGCTCGAGGTGCAGGTGCGGAAGCTCGTCGCCCTCGCCCGCGACCGCGGAGCCGACCAGCTGCAGCGCGACCGGATCGCCCACGAGTGGAGCGAGATGCAGGCGCTCCGCTTCACGAACGGTCGGGCGCTGTCGCAGCTGATGAAGACCGGCATGCCGGGGCCGGAGGGGTCGATCTCGAAGCTCGTCTGGTCGGAGGCGAACCAGCGCGTGACGAAGCTCGCGCTCGAGCTCCTCGGCCCGGACGCGGCCCTCGGCGAGGAGAACGCCCCGTACGGCGGCTACTGGCAGCACCAGCAGCTCCGGAGCCGCGGCAACACGATCGAGGCGGGGACCTCCGAGATCCTCCGGAACATCGTCGCCGAGCGCGTGCTCGGACTTCCCAAATCCAGATGAGGCGCTAGTGGACTTCACCTTCACCCCCGAGCAGGACGCCCTTCGGGAGCAGGCGCGGGAGTTCCTCGCGGCCAACCCCGAGCCCACCTGGGCCGAGCTCGCGAAACTCGGCTGGACCGGCGTCTCGATCGCGGAGGAGGACGGCGGCGCCGGGCTCACGTTCGTCGAGGAGGCCGTGCTCTTCGAGGAGCTCGGCCGTGTCCTCTACCACGGGCCGTTCTTCTCGACCTTTGCGCTGGCGCTCCCCGCCCTGCCGGACGACCTGCGGGCCGAGGTCGCGGTCGGCGGCGCGAGCTGGACGCTCGCGCTCGGGCCGCTCGTCACGGATCTCGACACCGCGGACCGGGTCGCCATCATCGGCGGCGACGGCGTCTACGAGCTCGAGGGGGCGGAGCGCGAAATCCTGACCACCACGGACGCGACCCGCCCGCT
>CAVPJY010000018.1:0-88615 GCA_963705535.1 uncultured Actinomycetes bacterium | reverse complement strand
GGTGCCGTCCAGGAAAGCTGGACCGAGGTGTTGCCGGCAGCCGCCGTGAGAGCCGTGGGTGCGCCCGGGACGCTGAGGCTGGTCGTGCGCGCACCGAAGTCGTCCAGGCGGCCGATCGTCCCGCGCAGGCCGATGCCTACGTAGCCGGCGGCAGGGTAGGTCAAGTCGCCGACGGTGGCGAGCCGTGTCCAGGAAGCGCCGTCGTGAAGCCAGCCCTCGATCGTCGAGCCGTCGACTCGCAGGAGGAGCGTATCGCCGACGGCGAGCTCCCGGCTGACCGTCGCGAGGCGAACGTGGGCGCCGTTGTCGATCCGCTCCAGGTAGATCTCGTCCGTCGCGTCGAGCTGGTTCGTGCGCAGCAGGTAGGCGTCGTAGGAGGCGCTCCCCTGCTGCTTGAGACGCGCGTACAAGCGGATGTGGTTGTTCGTTCCGGGGAGCGCCGCGACCCGCGCGTAGACCTCGACGTCGGGGCCGTACTGTGGGTTCGAGCGCCAGGCGGTGCAGGTCGTCGTCGCCGTGCAGGCGAGCTGGTTGGAGGAGACGTTCAGGCCGTTCTCGACCCCGCCGTTGATCGCGTTCGTCCAGCCGCCCGAGAGCGGGTTCTCGTTCGCGCGGTTGAAGTCGTCCAGCGTCGGCAAGGGCTCGGCCGGCGGCGAGGCCCCCGCCGGAGTCGCGGAAGCCTCGGACGACAGTGGACCCTCGCCGAGGGCGTTCTCGGCCGAAACCTTGTAGTAGTAGGTCGCCCCGTTGGTGACGGTGTCATCCAGGAAGCTCGTCGTCCCCGGGCCGACGCTCTGCAGGAGGGTCTCGCCGCCGGGGCTCGTGCTGCGGTACACGCGGTAGCCCGTGATGGGCGAGTTGCCGTCGAAGGAGGGCGCCGACCAGGAGAGGGACACCGAGCCGTCCCCCGCCTGCGCGGAGAGCCCCGTCGGCGCGCCGGGCGGGCCGTCTCCCGGCGGCTGCCCTTCGATCGTGACCCCGAACCGCTGCAGGACGAGGTCGATGGGCGTGCCGATCGTGAGCCCGTCACCGCCGGCGAAGAGCAGCGCGACGGGCTGGTTCCCCCCCTGCGTGACGATGAGCGAGCCCGAGTCGCCGGGACCGCTGAACGCGCCGGGGCTCACGGAGATCTGGCCGACGAACCGCGCTTCCTGCAGGCAGAAATTGAAGAGGAGCAGGTAGCAGACGTCCACGGACACGTTCGTCGCGGCCACGGTGCCGAGCTGAAGGCCCGTCGTTCGCCCGTACTTCTGGACGGCCAGCCCGATGGAGGCCTGCGTCGTCACGCTGCTCGGCGCGCCGTAGCCGTCCGCAGGTGTCGCCGTTCCCACGTTGCCGGTGGTCGTCAGGGCGATGGCCGCGTCCATCGTGTTGTTGCCCCCGTTGAAGTCGATCGTCTGGTACGCGGCGAGCGTCCCGATGCGATCCGCCGGGTCGCTACCGCCGTCGACGTTCCCCGGCTGGATGATCGGGTCGCCGATCGCGGCGGTGTTGATGCCTGCGAAGACGTGGTTGTTCGAGAGCATGTAGACGTTCGTGCCGTTCGTGACACGTGCGCCCAGCGTCCCCGTGGCGACGCCGTCGAGGCCGGAGGAGACGCCGATGGGGACCGGCCGCGGGAACCTGTCGGTCGGCGCGCGCGCCTCGATGATCCCGGTGACGGCGCTCTCGACGGCGACTCCCTCGAGCGACGACGGCACGACGGCAGCGTCCGCCTTTTCCTTGTAGACCCGGATGACGGGCTTGCCCGCCGGATCGAGGCCGACGCCGACACCGACCACGCCCGGGAGGTCGAGGAGCGCGTCCGCGTGGCGCTGCTTGACGGCGATCGCGGCATCGAGGTCGGGAGGAGCGCCGCCGGAGGGCCCGCCGGGCGTGGTCCCGCCCGGGGGAACGCTCGGGACGTTGCCCGGAGGGCCGGGGCTCTGGCCAGACGAAGCGGACGCTAGCGCGAAGGCGACGAGCGCAGTGACGAGCGAAGCTGTTCGAAGCCGGCCGAGCATCCCCCGCCTCTCTGTCGAGACGTCCCCTCGCGGACGCAGCCTAATACGTGCGAAAGGTCATTACCAGGGGAAAGACGTACCGCTTTCGGCTAGAGGAGCCCTCCGCGGTAGCGCCACGGCCCCGGCTCCAGCCGGATCCCGCGCTTGCGGCACAGCTCCCGCACGGCGTCGAGCACCTCGCCGCCCGAGCCGTGGAGGCGCCGGTCGACGAGGTCGAGAACGGCCACGCCGTCCGACACGTCGCCGCGCACCTCCAGCGTGAGGACGACGGCGGGCCCCACGTCGACGCCCCCGCGGTAGGACGGCGTGAACACCACCCGCGTCCCGTCGACCTCGAAGCCGCGGGGATCGCCCTCCTCGACGGACGAGACCGAATGGCCGCGGAGCACGAGGAGCTCGTGCAGGTCGTCGATCATCCGGCTCGCGAGCTCCGCCCGCCGCGCGTGTGAGACCTTGTGGCTGGACCTGCCCGTCACCCTGGCGGGAACGCCGATCGCGAACGACCCGGCGGGGACGTCGGACGTGACGTACGAGCCCGACGCGACGATCGCCTCGGCGCCGATCCGGCAGCCCGCGTAGACGACCGCGCCGAGCCCCACCTGCGCCCGGTCCTCCAGCACCACCGGCGCAAACCGGTTCTCGAAGCCCTCGAGGACGGAGTGGCCGATGTTGTGGGTGACGATCATGGACCGCATGGTCAAGAAGACTTCCCGGCCGATGAGGACGGGTCGGCAGACGTTGACGAACGCCTCGTCCCCCACGAAAGCGAGGTCGCCGACGGCGAGGATCGCCCACGGATCCCGATGACCGCCGCCGCCGAAGCGCACGGATCTCCCTCCCCACACGCCCGCGCCGACGAACGCGCGCCGGCAGACGAGCTCGAGGCCCGGGCCGAACCGCGTGAGCGCTCCGACCGCGACGACCTCCTCGCAGCGCACGGTCGCTCCCGCTCCGATCTCGACGCCGTCCTCGAGGACGACCCTCGGGGCGACGAGGAGGCTGCCGTCGCCCAGCACCACGTCCTCGCCGATGCGCGCGCCGTGCTCGCGCAGAAGCCGGCACTTCTCGTCGGAGGAGACCGAGCGGAACGAGCCGGGATCGGCCTGGAGGTACTCGAGAAAGTCGGGATCGAGGGCGCCGTCGCCCTCGTCGGAGTCGAAGCTCGCGGGGAGGGTCACACCTTCCGTCGAGACGCCGGCCAGTCGGGGACGCTCCGTCGGCTCGGCCTCCGCCGCGTGACTGGCGATCAGCGCCTCGACGTCCTTCTCGGTGATGAACCCGCGCTTCTCGATCTCCCCCAGGTCGATCCCGTGTCGCTCGGCCAGCGCGAGCGCCTTCTTCGTCGCCTTCCCGTCGGCCGGCGCCGCCTCGGTCGGCGCCGCCGCCTCACGCGGTTCTGCGTCGAGCGACGCGAGCTCCGCCGCGCTCTCCGCGACCCGCGCGATCGTCTTGCCGAGCTCGACCTCGACACCCTCCGCGAACAGCTGAACGATCGTGCCCGCGCCGGGCGCCTCGATCTCGACGGTCGCCTTCGTCGTCTCGACGACGCAGACCGGCTGACCCGCCTGGACCTCGGCGCGGTCCGCGACGAGCCACTCCGCGAGCAGCGCGAACTCGGTGTTCGCGTCCTCGCGCGTCAGGACGATCTCCAACATGCGGCGTCTAGCTTCTCACGCCCTCGAGCGCGACGACCGCCTCGACGACGTCGTCGGCGCTCGGGAGCATCGCCTCCTCGAGCGACCGCGCGGAGGGGATGATCCCGTCGCGCGCCGCGACGCGTCGTACCGGCCCGCGCAGCTCGCTCCAGGCGAGCTCCTGGACGCGTGCCGCGATCTCCGCCCCGAAGCCGCCGGTCAGCGTGCCCTCCTCGGCCGTCACGAGCGCGCCCGTCCGTGCCACCGACTCGAGGACGGGCTCGATCTCCATCGGGAGGAGCTGCGAGAGAGCGACCACCTCGCAGAAGATCTCGTGCTCGAGGATCAGCTCCGTCACGGCGTCGAGAACGACCGGGACCATCCCCCCGTAGGTCACGATCGTGGCGCTGGCCTCGGAGAAGCCGGTCCCCGAGAACGTGAGCGCCGGGTAGCGGGCTCCCGTCTCGCGCACGGCCAGCTCCCCGATGTGCCCGTCCTCGGGCCTGCGGTTGGGGCGGCCGTACATGAGCTTGTTCTCGACGAGGAAAACGGGGCGGTCGTCCTCGACCGCGTTCGCCAGGAGCCCGCCGAGGTCGTGGCACTCGCTCGTCGCGACCACGACGACGTTCGGCACGCCGAGCAGGAGCTTCTCCAGCGACTGGCTGTGCGTCGGCCCGTAGCCGCGGCGCCCGCCCATCGGTGTGCGGACGACGAGGGGCACGGTCACCTGGTCGTCGTACATCTCGCGGAACTTCGCGATCCCGTTCACGATCTGGTCGAAGCCGAGCGCGATGAAGTCGCCGAACATGATCTCCAGGATCGGGCGCCGTCCCCGCAACGCCATCCCGGCGGCGACGCCGAAGAGCGAGGCCTCGGAGATCGGCGTCGTCAGCACGCGGTCCGGGTACGCGTCGCTCAACCCCTGCGTCACCTTGAACGCGCCCCCGTAGGGATCGAGGACGTCCTCCCCGAGCAGGTACACGTCGTCGCGCGCCGCGAACAGCTCGTGCAGCGCCTCGTTGATGACCTGCACGCACCTGCGCTGCTGGCCCGTCACGCGGCCTCCGGCGTGGCGAGGGGCGCGGCCTCCGCCGCCTCGACGACCTCGGCGAGACGCCGCTCGCAGGTCTCCTCGATGGCCGTCCGCTCCTCGTCGGCGAGTCGCGCGCCGGCAACGACGAGCGGGTCGCGCGTCCGCCGCTCCTCGATCTCGGCCGGGTCGCGGTTGTCGTCGCCCTTCGAGTGCGGGCTGAAGCGGTACGTGTGAAGGACGAGGAAGAACGGCTCGCCCGTCTCGCGGATCCGCGCGACGGCCTGCCCCGCGGTCTCGTGGATCTCCTCCACGTCGGTCGTGTCGAGCTCCGCCGTCTCGATCCCGTAGGCGGCGGCACGGGCCGGGATCGAGCCCGCCAGCTCGAGCTCGACCGGCGTCGACTGCGCGTAGTGGTTGTTCTCGACGACGAAGAGGACGGGGAGCCGCCAGAGGGACGCGATGTTCAGCGACTCGTAGGTCACCCCCTGGCCGAGGGTGCCGTCGCCCAGGAAGACGGTCGACACCGCGCCCGTGCCCTTGGTCTTCTCGGCGAGCGCGATCCCGGTCGCCACCGGCACGATGCTGCCGAGCACGCCGTTCGAGTAGAAGTTCCCGTTGCAGAGGTGCTGGCTCCCGCCCTTGCCGCCGCAGACGCCGGGCGCGCGCCCCATCACCTCGCAGAGCAGCCCGAAGGCGTCGTCGGTGAACGCGAGGTAGTGGCCGTGGCAGCGGTGGTTCGAGAAGACGACGTCCCGCGCGGGGTCGAGATGGTCGACGACCCCGACGCCGTTCGCCTCCTGGCCGATGTACGTGTGCGTCGTGCCGACGAGCTTCCCCTGCGCGAAGAGGTCGAGGAGCGTCTCCTCGAAGCGGCGGATGAAGAACATCCGCCCGTAGAGGGCCGGAAGCGGGCTCACCCTCTCACCTACAGGTAGCCGAGGTCGGCGAGCCGCCTGGCGACGGTCGCCTCCTCCTCCTCGGTGAGCTCGCGCCGCTCCGCGCTCTCGAGCTCGCGGAACACGTCCGCGCGAAGCTCCGGCGGGACCTCACCCGGCCTACTCTCGCGCTCGCGTGGGTCGAGGTCGAGCCGGTAGGCCTCCTCATCGCCGGTCTCGACGTGCAGGATCAGCTTCCACGGCGGCAGGCGGACGGCGAGCTTCGTGAGGGCGCCGCGGTCGGTCCCGGCGATCACGGCCGGTCGGTCGCCGTTCTCGTTCCCGTCGAGCAGCGGCAGGAGCGAGGCGCCGTCCAGGTCGCCGCTCGGCACTCCGGCGAGGTCGAGCAGCGTGGGCACGAGGTCGACGGAGCGCACCTGCGAGCGCACGACGGCGGGCTCGATCCGGCCCGGCGCCGAGAGGACGAGCGGCACCTGTACGACCTCGTCGTACAGCGTCGCGCCGTGCATGTGGTAGACGCCCTTGACGTCCTCCTTCGCGGCGAAGCGCTCGCCCCACGACTCGCCGTGGTCGCTGAGGAACGCGAAGACCGTTTGCTCCCTGAGCCCGAGGCGGTCGAGCTCGTCCAACATCGAGGCGACGAGCACTTCCGACTGGCGCTCGACCGCCTGCCGGTACGCCTCGCGCGTCGCCTCGAGCGCGGCGGCCGAGTCGGCCTGGATGCCCTCGATGACCTCCTCCTTCGCCGCGCGCCAGTCGGTCCGCTCCGAGTGGAGCACGGTGTAGGGCATGTGCGTCGCCCAGTTGTGGAAGAAGAGGAGAAACGGCCTCTCGTGGTTCTCGCGTAGCCATGACACCGCGCCGTCCACCGTCTCGCTCGTACCGAGCACGTTCGCCTCGGGCAGATCCCGGAAGAGGAAGTTCGTGTCGAAGACGAAGGTGCCGACCTCGTACCCGTGGGCGGACAGCGCGCGGAAGAGCGTCTCCGTGGTCGGGGCGAGAGAGGCGTCCCAGTGGAGGTACCCGTGGTGGTGCGGGTAGAGCCCCGTCACCATCGACGTCATCGAGGGCGCCGTCCAAGGGGCGGCGCTGATCGCCTGGTCGAAGCGTGCGCCCCCGGCGGCGAGCTCGTCGATCGTCGCGGTGTTCAGGAAGCGCGCGCCGTAGCAGCCGACATGGTCGACTCGGAGGGCGTCGGAGACGTAGACGACGACGTTCACGGCGCGGCGGATTGTAGTGACGACGTCGAGAGTCACCCTTTTCTCCCGGCCACGCCTGCGTACGATCAGAGAGCCGATCGGAGACCATGACCAGCCGTCATAACGAGATCGATTCCGCAGTCGACCGGCTCGACGACGCCCTCCGGCGAGCCGGTCTCCCCCCGCTCGAGCCGGCGACGGACGAGGTGTCCGTCGATGACGTCGACGAGGCCGTCGCTCCGTACCGGCTGCCCGACGACGTGCGCCGCTTCTGGGAGCTCGTCGACCCGTCGAGCCTCGCCGTGCGGACGTTCCCGGACCTCGTCGCGCCCTCCGCGGCGCTGAAGCTCCAGCGCGTGGAGCTCGAGGACGGCGCGCTCACCGTCCCGCACGTGCCGCCGCCGGTGCTCTTCCGCATCGGCTACGCGAGCCACGTCAGCCTCTCGAGCGAGCTCGCCAGCCCGTGGGGCCCGGGCGGGACGATCTTCCGCTGGGCGTACGACGAGGACGGCTTCCGCATCGTGTACCCGGCCCTCGCCGACCTCCTCGACGTGCTCACCGAGCTCGTCTCGGAGCGGCGCGCCGAACACAGCGGCGGCTTCGTGTTCCTGCCGGACGGGGCCGACGAGACGAAGCGGCTCGAACGCCTCCACCGCGCCGGGCCGCATCCGCTGTACGGCGACTCCGTCGAGGTCTCCTCGGATCTCCGGACCTGGCCGGCGCACTGGCTCGAGGCGAGCCGCGTCGACCTCAGGGACCGCACGCCGTTGGGGGCGACCCACACGATCGACGAGCTCGTCGCCGCGGCGGCGGCAGGGCCGGTGACCGGCCGAATCGCCGGGACCGTGACGCGGCTCGTCGGCATCGGCCGGGACGCGGTCGTGCTCGTTGACGACGGCACGCGACCGGTGGACGTCTGGTGCCCCGCGGGGACGAGCCCGTGGGGTCCTGTGCACAAGCGTCGCTTCGAGTTCGAGGTCACGCTCGAGGGCCCGGTCCCGGAGCCTCCCGACCTCGAGGGCGGCCTCCGGAGGATCTCGATGCACACGCGCGCGTGGAAGCACGCGGAGGACGACCCGGCGGTCGACGCGTTCTCCGGCGACCTCGAAGGCCACCGGCCCTCCGCGGTCGCGACCGACATCCGTCCGCTGGACTGAGTCGTCCGCAGCGCGGAACCCGCGAGTGCGGATCTCGCGCGCAGGACATCTCTCAAGCGACCCCCTCTGCGGGTGGATCGTGGGTGCAGGCAGCTGTACGCGTTCCGTCGCGGTGCGCGGGCCCGTCCTCACTAGCCTGCCCCCGTGAAGCGGGCGCCGCTCTACGCGCTGTACGCCGCCGACGCGATCTCGCTGACCGGGAACGCGGTCGCGCAGCTCGCGATCCCCTGGTACGTCCTCGTCACGACCGGGAGCCCGACCCTGACGGGCCTCGCCGTCTTCTTCAACTTCCTCCCGATCGTCCTCGCCGGCTTCTTCGGCGGCGTGGTCGTCGACCGCCTCGGGTTCCGCGCGTCGAGCGTGGTCGCCGACCTCGCGAGCGCCGGCGCCGTCGCCGCGATCCCCCTCCTGCACGCGACGGTCGGGATCGAGCTCTGGCAGCTGATGGCGCTCGTGTTCCTCGGTGCGTTGCTGGACGCGCCGGGAGCCACCGCGCGCGCGGCGCTCTTCCCGGACGTCGTCGAGCCGGCCGGGGTGCCCATGGAGCGTGCGAGCGGCATCCGGGCGGGGATCCAGCAGGGATCGACGCTCCTGGGCGCGCCACTCGGAGGCGTGCTCGTCGCGAGCTTCGGCGCCACCACGGCCCTCTGGATCGATGCTGCGAGCTTCCTCTTCTCGGCCGCGCTCGTCACCGTCTTCGTGCCGCGCCCGCACGCGCGGGGAGGGGCCGACACGCGAGGGCGCTTCTTCGAGGAGCTGGCCGAGGGGATGCGGTTCATCTGGGAGCGGCGGCTCCCGCGCGCACTCGTGGCGATGATCCTGCTCACGAACCTCGTCGAAGCGCCGGGCTCGGTCGTGCTCACCGTGTTCGCGAAGGAGGAGTACGGCAGCGCGCGCTCTCTCGGCCTCATGCTCGGCGTGCTGGGAGGGACGGCGCTCGCCGGGGCGCTCGCGTACGGCGCCGTCGGGCACCGCCTCCCGCGTCGGCGGACGTTCCTCGTCTGCTTCGCCGTGGTACCGGTCGGCTACCTCGTCCTGGCGTCAGTACCACCGCTCCCCGTGGTGCTCGGGGCGCTGGCCGTGACCGGCTTCGCGGCAGGCCCGATCAACCCGCTCCTCTTCACGGTGCAGACGGAGATCGTCCCGGCGGAGCTGCGCGGCCGCGTGTTCGGAGCGGTGCGAGCCGGCGCGTGGGCGGCGATCCCGCTCGGGATCCTGCTCGGGAGCGCCGCGGTCGCCCTGGCGGGAGTCGCCGTCACGTTGCTCGGGATGGGCGTGCTCCTGGCCGCGATCGTGGGCTACGGGTTCTTCAACCCCGCGTTCCGGGAGATGGACCCCGAGCCCGACGCGGTCGAGGCCGCACTCAGCGAGCAGTGAGTGCGGGCATCAAGCTGCGGCCGCGCATCCCCGCCGGCGCCTCGATGCCGAGCAGCTCGAGCACCGTCGGCGCGACGTCGAGCAGGTGGGCGTCCGAGCGGCCGTGAGCCTCGACGCCGGGACCGGCGACGACGTAGAGGCCGTCCTGGGCGTGGTTCGCGTCGTCCGGCCCCGTGTCGTTCTCGAGCGTCTGGATGCCCTCGTCGCCCCCGATCGTCCCCACCGAGCGCCAGAGCAGGTCGCCGAAGACGACGATGAGGTCCGGCGGGACGCCCTGCGGGTCGTCGTACAGCTCCTCGGGCTTGTAGACGGCCGTGGGGATCGGGTTGCCCGCGTCGTCCGGGATCGCCGCGAGGCGCCGGGCGAGGTCGTCGCGGACGGCCTCGTACTCCTCGGGGGCGACGACGCCCTCGGGCTCGCGCCCCTTCACGTTGAGGAAGACGCGCGCGTAGTAGCCGCCCTCCCCCCACGCCGTGGTGCGCGCCCAGTCCACGCCGACGTCACGGAGGGACGACACGCCTTCCGGCTCCGAGAGCGTGGCCAGGAGCCCCTCGCGCCGCAGCCACTCGTTGACCCGGATGCCGCCGTCGAGGCGCTTCGCGCCGTGGTCCGAGAGCACGAAGACGACCGTCTCGTCATCCGCGTGCCCGAGGAGGCCGGCGATGAGCCCGTCCAGGTGGCGGTGGTAGTCGAGGATGGCGCTCTCGTACGGGTTGCCGGGCTCGTGCTTGCGGTGCTCGGAGTCCATGTGCTTCCAGAACCCGTGGTGCATGCGGTCGGGCCCCATCTCGACCATCGCGAACAGCGTCCACGGCTTCGTCTCGAGCAAGTGCCGGGCGAGCGCGAACCTGCGGTCGGTCATCTCGTACACCTGGCGGAGGAGGTAGTCCTTGTCCTCGGTCCGGAAGTCCTTCGTGTCGAAGAGGTACTCGCCCACCACGTCCGCGATCTCGTCGCGGAGCGCGGCGGGGTACGTGTAGGGGCTCTCGATCGAGGGTGTGAGGAAGCATCCGACCATGACTCCGTTCAACGGCCTCGGCGGGTACGTCCCCGGAACGCTGAGCACGATCGACGAGCCGCCCGCCCGCGTCACGAGGTCCCACAGGCGCGGCGCCCGGATCGCGTCGCTCATCGCGATGAACGCGCCGTCGTACGTGTGGTCGGCGCGGTTCCGGAACCCGTAGACGCCGAGATCGCCAGGCGTCCGGCTCGACATCATGCAGGACCAGGCGGGCACGGTGATCGGGGGGATCACCGAGGTCAGCCTCCCGTACGTCCCGCGCTCCATGAGGCCCGCGATCGTCGGCAGCTCGTCGCGCCAGCGCTCCAGCACGAGCGATGGCTCTGCGCAGTCGAGCCCGATGAGCATCACCTTCCTCGCCACGCATGGAGCGTAGCCGGGGGCCGGGCGAGCCCGCCCGACCCCCTCGGCGATGAGCTACGGCGTGAGCGGCACGACGTCGGCCGCGAAGGGCGGCGGCGCCGCCTCGGGCATGAGAGCCCAGATCGTGCCCCACAGCCGGGCGCCGCGATACGCGATCGCCGTGAGCATGGGAACCCCGTCGACGACGGTCTGGCACTCCCTGGTCACCAGGTTGCAGGCGTGCACGGAGCCGCCGACCGCCGACGCGCCGTCCGCGAACTCGAGCGCGAACCAGCTCTCGTCCTCGAGCTGCGCGACGTTGAGGCGGCCGTCCGGCCCGAAAGCGAGGTCGATGATCGACGTGAACCCGTCGAGCGCGACCGTGCACTTCGGGCTCTGACCGCAACGCGCATTGCGAGCGTTCGGGTCGATGCGCCAGACGCGTGACTCACCCTTCGGCGCCGGGAAGCCCTTGAGCTCGCCCACGTAGTACGCGCCGTCGGGGCCGACGGCCACGCTCGTGGCCACCGGCTCGGCCGGGATCATCGCCGGTAGGTTGCAGATGTCGGGCGGGCCGCCCGGGCAGCCCACGATATTCTTGACGTTCGCCGTCGAGACGAGCTCGTTCGGGAGGATCGCCACCACCTTGACGCGGCTCGAGACGTCGGCGTTCAGGTGGTTCGCATCCCGGACCATGAGCAGCGAGTTTCCCGCCGCGTCGGCGACGAGCGCGGCGCTCCCCGCGAGGTCCGCGACGTCGAAGGGATTCGACTCGACGAAGTCCGGGTGCGGGTTGTGCCGCTCCTCGAACTCGCCGAGGTCGGCGACTTCCGTTGCGGTGCCGCGCTGAACGAAGAAGAGCTTCTGCGTATCCTCGTCGCCGCTCGTCGTGGCCCAGAGGCCGCCGCTCGCGCGCGCGGCCACGTCCGTCGCGGCGGGAAGAGCCGCGACGAGCTCTCCGGTGTCACCGTTGACGATCCCCTGCCCGGAGTCCGCGACGAGGAGGACACCGTTCGACTTCACCGTGATCCCGAACAGTGGCGACTCGTAGAAGCTCGTGTCCGCCTGAGCGGCTGTCGGCACGAGCACGAAGCCTGCGACGGCGGCGAGCGCCGCGACCTTCCGCCCCAGGCGTGAAGGACGATTCATCGTGAACTCCCCTCTGTGTCTCTCTCCCCTTGGAACACAGCCGCCACCGGCTGCAGCTCGCATGCTAGACCGATGACGTAACGGATGAGAGAGGAGGAGCACGCATGAGGATCGGAGTCTTCGGAACGGGGATGGTCGGCGCGGCGATCGGCACCAAGCTCGTCGAGCTGGGCCACGACGTGATGATGGGATCGCGCACGGCGGACAACGAGCGAGCGGCCGAGTGGGTCGCCTCGGCAGGAGCCGGAGCGAGCCAGGGCACGTTCGCCGACGCGGCGGCGCACGGCGAGCTGCTCTTCAACTGCACGGCGGGAGAGGCGTCGCTCGCAGCGATGGGCTCGGCCGCACCCGGCGACCTCGCGGGGAAGGTGCTGGTCGACGTCGCGAACCCGCTCGACCACTCGCGCGGCATGCCTCCGGGCCTGTTCACCTCGAGCTTCGACAGCCTGGGGGAGCAGATCCAGCGCGCGTTCCCCGACGCACAGGTCGTGAAGGCGCTGAACACGGTCAACTGCGAGGTGATGGTCGACCCCGGGAAGGTCCCGGGCGAGCACGACGTGTTCGTCTGCGGGAACGACGAGTCGGCGAAGGCGCAGGTCGTCGAGCTGCTGGCGAGCTTCGGCTGGCCCGCGGAGCACGTCGTCGACCTCGGGGACATCACGGCCGCGAGGGGCACCGAGGCCTATCTCCTCCTCTGGATCCGCCTCTGGGGAGCGCTGCAGACGGGCTACTTCAACGTCAGGGTCGTGCGGTAGCGCGAGCGGCGACAATCCGCTCGGAGATGCACGCTGTCCCGGACACGGCGGCGGGGACGGTCGTCATGAAGTTCGGCGGCTCGTCGGTCGCCGACCCCGACCGGATCCGCCACGTCGCACAGCGGCTCGTCGAGGCGCGCGAGGGCGGAGCGCGGGTCGTCGGAACGGTGTCGGCGATGGGCAGGACCACCGACGCCCTGCTCGAGCTCGCCGGACGCGTGTCCCCGCACCCGGACCCGCGCGAGCTCGACATGCTCCTCTCGACCGGGGAGCGCATCGCCTGCGCCCTCGTCGCGATGGCGGTGCACGACCTCGGCCACGAGGCGGTCTCGTACACGGGGTCGCAGGCCGGGATCCTGACCGATGCCGTGTACACGAGGGCGAAGATCCGCGAGATCACCCCCGTCCGGGTCCTCGACGCGCTCGAGCGGGGGAAGATCGTCCTCGTCGCCGGCTTCCAGGGCTTCTCGCGCGACACGATGGACGTCACGACGCTCGGTCGGGGCGGGACGGACGCGACGGCGGTCGCCCTGGCCGCCGCGCTCGGAGCGTCCTGCGAGATCTACTCGGACGTCGCAGGCGTCTTCACCGCCGACCCGCGCATCGTCCCGGACGCCCACAAGCTCCCCTTCGTCTCCTACGAGGAGATGCTGGAGATGGCGGCGTCCGGCGCGAAGGTGCTGATGCTGCGCGCGGTGGAGCTCGCTCGCGGCCACGGTGTCCGGATCCACGCGCGCTCGAGCTTCTCCGACGAGCCCGGCACCTGGGTGCAGGAGACGACGCCTGGGACCGCCGAGCCCGCCGTTCGCGCGGTCACGCACTCGACCGATGACGTCCTCTTCACCGTGCACGGCCTCGCCGAGGGGGCGGGCGCGTCGGCCACGATCCTCCGTGCCGTCGCCGCCGAGCACGTGAGCGTGGACACGATCGTGCTGCGCTCCGAGCAGGGTGCCGTGGAGCTCGCGTTCTCGGTCGCGAGCGACGACATGCCCGCCACGCAGCGCGCGCTCGCGCACGCGCGGCAGCGGCTCGGCCGGATCGACACCGAGGAGACCACCGACCTCGGAAAGGTCTCGGTCGTCGGTACCGGGATCCGCTCGCATCCCGGAGTCGCGGCGCGCACGTTCCGCGCGCTCGAGGAGCAGGGCGTCGACCTGTGCATGATCTCCACGTCTCCGATCAAGATCTCCTGCCTCGTCGAGCGGCGAGACGTCGAGCGGGGCGTCAGGGCGCTCCACGACACGTTCTCTCTCGCGCAGCCCGCGTAGAAGGCCGCGGCGGATAGGCTCGTGGGGATGGCCGAGGCCGGAGCTCCAGCGCCGCCTGTTCCCGCGAGCAAGCGGCGGGGGCGCGCGCTCGGCGCCTGGATCGCGCTCGTCGTAGCCGCGCTCCTCCTGCTCCTGTCCGCGTTCGCGATCTGGGTGAACCGCGTCGCGCTCAACACGGAGGTATTCGTGGACACGAGCTCGGAGCTGATCGCCGACGACGAGATCCGCAGCGCCGTTGCGACACGTGCCGTGGACGAGCTCTACGCCTCGGTCGACGTGGCTGCCATCCTCCAGGACCGACTGCCCTCGGACTACCAGTCGCTTGCCGGGCCGGCGGCGGCCGGCGTCCGCCAGGCCTCGTACCAGATCGTGGATCGTGCGCTCGAGCAGCCGCGGCTCCAGCGCCTGTGGGAGTTCTCGGTCGAGCAATCGCACGAGACGTTCGTCCAGGTGCTCGAGGGCGGCGGCGACCGCGTGTCGACGGAGGAAGGCCTCGTCACGCTCGACCTGCGCCCGATCGTCCTCGACACGGCCGACCGCATCGGGCTCGGCGATGCGGTCGCGGAGCGGCTTCCGGCCGACGCCGGGCGGATCGAGGTCCTCCGCTCGGACGAGCTCGACACGGCACAGAGCGCCGTCCACCTGCTCCAGGTGCTCGCCTGGCTGCTCCCGCTGCTCGCCCTCGCCGCGTTCGCGCTGGCCGTGTGGCTCGCGGGCGACCGCCGGCGCGCGGTGCGCCGGGTCGGCGTCGCCGCGATCGCCGTCGCCATCCTCGGGCTCCTCGTCACGCGCTTCGCCGGGAGCTACGTCGTCGACTCCCTCGTCGCCGAGACCGAGAACAGGGACGCGGCAGCGAACGCGTGGGACATTCTCACCGAGCTCCTCCGGTCGTCGTTCCGTGGGCTCGCGGTCGTCGGCGTGCTCTTCCTCGTCGCCGCGTGGCTCGCGGGGCCCGGTCGTCGCGCCGTCGAGGCGCGCCGGCTCCTGGCGCCGCTCGTTCGCGAGCGCGTCTGGGCGTACGCGGCGCTCGCGGTCCTCACGTTGATCCTGCTCCTCACCGGCCCGGTCGGCGACTTCGCCCGCTACCTGTTCGTGCTCGTGCTCCTCGCGCTCGGCGCCCTGTGGATCGAGTGGATGCGCAGGCTGACGATTCGGGAGCACCCCGACGCCTCCGCACCCGAGCTGTTCGCAGACGCGCGGGAGCGTGTCACGAGCTGGTGGGAGGGACAGCGGGCACGGTCCGCGGCGCCGGCCGCTCCGCCCTCGGCGGCGGCGGCCCCTTCGGGGACGGGCGCCGACGTGACCTCTCGCCTGGCCGGCCTGGCCGACCTGCACTCGAGCGGCGCGCTGAGCGACGAGGAGTTCGCCTCGGCGAAGGCCCGCGTGCTCGCGGGCGAGTAACGGCCGTCGAAGCGGTGACCCGAGGCCGCGAAGCGGCCGCGTTCAGGGATCATCGCGCGATCAGGATCAGCGTGAGCTGACCTGGCCTGCGCCAAACGGGACCGCCGGCAGGCTCCGCGGAGGTCGCGGCGAACTTCGCCGCGATGGACTACTCGCGCAACTCGGTCGAGGCCGTCGTCCTCGCCCTCGTCTGGATCGGCGTGCTCGCCACGCTCCGCTTCGGGCTGTGGCGCGCCTACGCCCGCTACGAGCGTCGCCTCGCCGAGCGCGATCCGTCCGTCGCTGCGCGCAGGCGAACGACCTTCACGATCCTGCTTCGCGTCGTCATCGCGGTCGTGGCACTGGTCGGGATCTGGGTGGTCCTCTCGGTCTTCCCGTCGACCACGGAGATCGCCCGGGCGTTCCTCGCCTCGAGCGCGGTTCTCGCGGTCATCGCCGGCCTGGCGCTCACGACGCCGCTCGGCAACCTGGGCTCGGGGCTGATGCTCGCGTTCAGCCAGCCGGTCCGGCTCGGCGACCGGATCTCGGTCGGCGACCAGACCGGCGTCGTGGACGAGATCACGCTGAGCTACACGGCCCTCCAGACCGACGAGGGCCGCCGGGTCTTCGTCCCGAACCGCGAGATGGTCGCGTCGATCATCGTGAACAACTCGGTGGCCGACCCGCGGCGACTCGTGCGCGTCCAGCTTCCCGTCCGCATCGACGCCTCGCTGGGTGAGGCACGGCGGCTCGCCGGAGAAGCGGTGCAGGCGGTCGAGCAGAGCGACCTGGTCGACTTCGAGGTCCACGTCGACTCGCTGACGGAGAAGACCGCCTGGCTGAACGTCGTGGCGTACGCACCGCCCGGCACCAACGTCCCACGCGCGGCGAGCGAGGTCCGCGAGCGAGCTCTGGCGACCCTCGGCGACGCCGGCCTCCTGCCCTCGTAGCTCGCCCGCCGCAGGCGAACCGGCTACTCGAGGTCGAAGCTCTCCCCCGGCCGCAGGACGCGCACCTCGACGTCGGGAGCCGTCTTCCCGACCGCCGTCACGAACTCGGCCGGAGGAAGGTCGACGAACCTCGGCGCACCCCGCAGGCCGAGGTGGATGGGAAAGTACGTCCCCCAGTGGATGGGGACCGCGACCCGCGGCCGGACGAGGGCGACGGCCTCGGCCGCGCTGGCGGGGTTCAGGTGGCCGCCGCCGAGCCCGGGGCCCCAGCCCCAGATGGGGATGAGCCCGACGTCGACGGGCCCCACCTCGGCCATGCCCTCGAAGAGGTCGGTGTCTCCGGCGAAGTACACGCTGCTGGATCCCGAGATCACGTAGCCGACCGGCGGCGCACTGACGCCGAACGGGCCTCGACCCGGATCGTGCTCCGCCGGCACGACGTGGATCTGCACCTGCCCGATCTGGACGGTCTCCCCGACCTCCACCTCGACGACGCTCTCGAAGCGCTTCTTCCGGAGCAGACCCCCGAGGCCCCGCGGAAGGACGACCGGCAGCTTCTTCCCCAGCTTCTCGAGGGACGGGAGGTCGAGGTGGTCGTAGTGCGCGTGCGAGACGAGCACGGCGTCGATCCCCCTCCGCGCGTCGGCGGCGACGGGCACCGCGCGACGGAGATGCGCGACGCGGTTCCGTAGGAGCGGGTCGGTCAGGAGCCGCACGCCGTCGAGGTCGACGACGACCGTCGAGTGGCCCACGTACTCGATGCGCATGCAGGGAGGCTAGACCCGCACGCGCGCGTGGGTTACACGCAGTCCCGCAGACCCTGAGCCTCGGGCAACCCCTCGAGCTTCTTGAGCGTGTTGTTCTCGATCTGGCGGATGCGCTCGCGCGTGACGCCGAACGCGCGGCCGACCTCCTCGAGCGTGTACGGCTGCGAGCCGTCCAGCCCGTACCGGAGCTCGATGACGCGGCGCTCGCGCTCGGGCAGCGCGGACAGGGCGAGCTCGACGTCCTCGCGGCGCAGCGAGAGCGACGCGGTATCGAACGGCGACTCCGCCTGGTCGTCGGGGACGAGATCGCCGAGAGACGAGTCCTCGTCCTCCCCGATCGGCTTCTCGAGCGAGACCGGGAGCTGGGACATGCGCAGGATCTCGCGCACCTCGTGGGTCGCGATGTCGAGCTCCTCCGCGATCTCCTCGGGCAGCGGCTCGCGCCCGAGGCGCTGCACCAGCTGGCGCTCGATGTGGACGACCTTGTTCAGCTTCTCGACCATGTGTACCGGGATCCGGATCGTCCGCGCCTTGTCCGCGATCGCCCGCGTGACCGCCTGCCGGATCCACCACGTGGCGTACGTCGAGAACTTGTAGCCCTTGCGGTAGTCGAACTTCTCGACGGCGCGGATCAGGCCGAGCGAGCCCTCCTGGATGAGATCTAGGAACGAGAGCCCGCGGCCGAGGTAGCCCTTCGCGATCGAGACGACCAGCCGCAGGTTGGCCTCGGTCATGTGCTGCTTCGCGCCCATGTCGCCGCGCTCGATGCGCTTCGCGAGCGAGACCTCCTGGTCCGCCGTGAGGAGCGGCACCTTGCCGATCTCCCGGAGGTAGAGGCGGAGCGAGTCGAGCGACGGCTCGACCGAGAGGTCGAGCTTGGGCGCGACCTTCTCCTCCTCCGGCTGCGGCGGCTCCTCGTGCGGGAGCGCCTTGTGCTCGACGCCTTCGACGAGCTCGATCGAATGGTCGATGAGGTACGTGTAGAAGTCCTCGACCTGTTCCTTGGTCAGCTCCACGTCGTCGAGACCGGAGACGATCTCGTCGTACGTGAGGAACCCTTTCTCGAGTCCCTGCTCGACCAGGCGGTGGATCTCCTCGACCTCGGGGAGAGCGATATCGACGGACAGCATGAGCCGGGCTTCTCCTCTCGCGCTCGAACGGATACCGACCTACCGACATGCACCGAGCCGGTATCCCCTCTGCCGCACCGGCTCTCCGACCACCAAGCGCGCGAATCCTAATCCGAATGTGGCCATTTGGGGAAGGTCCGATTCGGACGAGCTAGCAGCTCAGACCGCGCGGATCTCGCCGACGACCTCGCCTCGCGAGCTCTCCACCGGCACCGGCCCGAGGCGGCCGCCGTGGTCGATCCCGAGGCCCCCGAGGAACGCGCCCACGGCGGCCCGCACGGAGCGCGTCGCACCGTCCTCGACCTTGAGGGCGACGCCGAGCCCGTCCGGGGACCCCGCGCACAGCAGCCCTTCCGCGCCGCCCTTCGCGATCCACCCGGGGAGCGTGCGCATGAGGATCGTGTCCACCGCGTCCGGGCCGCGGATGAGCTCCGGGCGCTCGCGCATCGCCTCCGCCACGCGCTCGCCGCCGTCGAGGCGCTCGAGTCGCGAGAAGCCGCGGGCCATCCGCTCCAGGGTGAGCGCGAACGTCGGCACGCCGCACCCGTCGACCGCCGTCGGGACCGAGCCCGGGTCCACCTCCGCGGCGGCGGCGACCTCGGCCAGCATCGCCTGCTGACAGGGATGTTCGAGGCGGTGATAGCCGTCCGTCGGCCAGTCGCGGGCGCGGCAGAGCAGGAGCATCGCCGCGTGCTTCCCCGAGCAGTTGTGCTCGAGCGGCGTCGGGTCCCGCCCGCACGCGAGGTCGTCCTCGACCGCCCGCGCCTTCGCCAGAAGACGTCGGACGGGATCGAGCTGCTCCGGGCGCGCGAGGTGCGAGGCGCACGCGATCGCGATCTCGGCCTCGTCGAGGTCCGCCCGCACGCGGACGGCGGGCAGGGCCTGGATCGGCTTCGCCGAACTCCGGAGGAACGTGACGAGCGTCGCGTCGCCCGCGCTCGCGACGACCTTCCCATCGGCGATGGCGACCGCATGCACGCGGTGGCGCGCTTCGACGACGTCGCCCCGGATCGCCTCGACCACGATCGGCTCCACGCTGCGAGACTATCCCGCTTGCGAATGGTCGAGATTTCCCGTATGTTCGGCCATCATCGACCGTATTCCGGACTACGAGCTGGAGGACGTCCTCACCGTCGAGGAGCCGGGGCAGCTGCGCGCGCTCGCGCATCCGGTGCGCGCGAAGATCGTCGCGCTCCTCCGCGACCGCGCCGCGAGCACGACCGAGCTCGCCCAGGCGCTCTCCATGCCAAAGGGTACGGTCGGCCACCACCTGAAGACGCTCGAGAGAGCGAGCCTCGTCCACGTCGTGAGGACACGCAAGGTCCGGGCGCTGACCGAGAAGTACTACGGCCGCGTGGCGCGGCTCTTCGTCCTCAAGGGCACGGAGTCCGCCCCCCAGGACCTTCGGGGCGGCGCCATCACGGCCGTCATGCTCCGCCACGCCGCCGACGAGGTGATCGCGTCGGGCACCGTCGAGAAGGACACGTCCGCGCTCGTCCACGTGCGGCTCGCCGACAAGGACGTCAAGCGCTTCCAGAAACGCCTCAACCGCCTCGTGGCGGACCTCCACCGCTACGAGAGCCCCGAGGGCGAGATGCACGCGCTCGCGTTCGCGCTCTTCCACTCGACCACCGTCCTTCCGCCACGCGAGCTCGATGCCTAGGTTCTGGCCCACCGGCGGGCTCTGGCGGCACCGCGACTTCCTCAAGCTGTGGTCGGCCGAGACGGTCAGCCAGTTCGGCACCCAGGTCGGCCAGCTCGCCCTCCCGCTCGTCGCGATCCTCGTCCTCGACGCGAGCGCCTTCGAGGTCGCGGTGCTCGCGACGGTCGTCTTCCTCCCCTTCATCATCTTCACGCTGCCTGCCGGCGTCTGGGTCGACCGCCTCCCCCGGCGCCCGATCCTCATTGCCGGCGACCTCGGTCGGGCAGCGCTTCTGACCACGGTCCCGGTCGCGTACGTCGCCGACGCGCTCACCATGGGCCAGCTCTACGTCGTCGGCTTCCTCGTCGGGATCTGCACCGTCTTCTTCGACGTCGCGTACCAGTCCTACCTGCCGTCGCTGATCGAGCGTCAGCAGATCATCGACGGGAACTCGAAGCTCGAGATCAGCCGGACGACGGCCCAGGTCGCCGGCCCGGGTCTCGCGGGCGGCCTCGTGGAGCTCGTCACGGCGCCGTGGGCGGTCCTCGTCGACGCGGTGAGCTTCCTCGGGTCGGCGCTCTTCCTGATCGGGATCCGAAAGGAAGAGGAGCGCCCGGAGCGTGCGGTCGCCCCAGACGGCTCCAAGATCGGCCTCTGGACCGACCTCAAGGAGGGGCTCCGGTTCGTGCTCGGGAACGCCAACCTCCGGGCCCAGGCGGGCTGCACGGCGACGTCGAACTTCTTCTCGAGCGTCGCGTTCTCGATCTTCCTGGTCTTCGCGGTGCGCGAGCTCGATCTCTCCGCCGGGCTCATCGGGATCGTCTTCAGCGTCGGCAGCGCCGGCGGCCTGCTCGCGGCGTTCACCGCCCGGCGGCTCGCCGACCGCTTCGGGATCGGCCCGACGACGATCGCGGTCGGGCTGGCGTGGGGCCCGAGCACGCTTCTCATCGCGTTCGCACCCGCAGGGAACGAGGCGATCCCCTTCCTCGTCGCCGCACAGCTGCTCTTCTCGTTCACCGTGGTCGTCTACAACATCGTGCAGGTGAGCTACCGCCAGGCGATCTGCCCTCCGCGACTCCAGGGGCGTATGAACTCCGTCATGCGCTTCATGGTCTGGGGGACGATCCCGCCCGGGACGCTTCTCGGCGGTGCGCTGGCGGGATGGATCGGCCTCCGCGAGACGATCGTCGTCGGCGCGGTCGGAGGCGCGCTGGCGATCCTCTGGATCGTGTTCTCCCCGCAGCGCCACCTCCGCGAGATGCCCGAGCCCGTGGAGGACCATCCCCCCGCCGAGGCAGGCCCGACCGCTCCCGGCGCCGGCGAGCCCGTGCCCGCGGGCGACGCCGCCTGACGTGCCGCTCTGGCCCCGCGGCGGCCTCTGGCGGCACGCCGACTTCCTGAAGCTGTGGTCGGGGCAGACCGTCAGCCAGTTCGGGCAGCAGATCGGCCAGCTGGCGATCCCACTGACCGGCATCCTCGTCCTCGAGGCAAGCGCGTTCGAGGTCGCGCTCCTCACCACCGTGGAGTTCGTCCCGTTCCTGCTCTTCACGCTGCCCGCCGGGGTCTGGGTCGACCGGCTGCGACGCCGTCCCATCCTCGTGCTCACCGACGTCGGGCGTGCCGTGGCGCTCGCCTCCGTCCCCGTGGCCTACGCGCTCGACGCGCTCAGCATGTGGCAGCTCTACGCGGTCGGGTTCGTGGTGGGCACGCTCACGGTCTTCTTCGACGTCGCGTACCAGTCGTACCTCCCGTCGCTCGTCGAGCGCACGCAGCTCGTCCAGGGCAACTCCCTGCTCGAGATCAGTCGCACCGGGGCGCAGATCTCCGGTCCCGGCGTGGGCGGCGTACTCGTCGGGATCCTGACGGCACCGGTCGCGATCGTCCTCGACGCGGTGAGCTTCCTCGCCTCGGCCCTGCTGCTCCGCCGGATCCGCACCGTCGAGCCGCGGAGCGAGCAGGTCGAGCACCCGAGCATGCGGCGAGAGCTCGTCGAGGGGCTGCGCTACCTGGTCCGTCACCGCTACTGGCGCGCGATGGCGCTGACCACCGGCGGGACGAACTTCTTCTGGATGATCTGCGGGTCGATACTCCTCGTGTACGCGGTTCGAACGCTCGGGATGTCACCCGAGCTGATCGGGCTCGTCCTCACGCTCGGCAGCCTCGGCGGGCTCGCCGGAGCGCTCGTCGCGGGGCGACTCTCGCGCCGGTTCGGCGTCGGCCCGACGATCGTCGGCGCGTGCGTGATGTTCGGCCCGCCGCTCGTCCTCGTCCCGCTCGCGCCGCAGTCCTTCCCGATCCCGGCGCTCGTGCTGGCCTTCCTCGTCTCGTCGGCAGGAGGCACCATCTACGTCATCACCGGGCTCAGCCTCATGCAGACCCTCACCCCGGAGCGCCTGCTCGGGCGGATGAACGCGAGCCGCCGCTTCGTCGTCTTCGGGGCGATCCCGCTCGGGTCGCTGACCGGCGGTGTGCTCGCCTCCTCGATCGGCCTCAGGCCGACGCTGTGGGTGGGCGCGATCGGGGCGTGCTTCTGCTTCGTCCCCATCGCGCTCTCGCCGATACGCCACATCGGGGCGATGCCCACGGAGCCGGAGCCGGACCCCGTCCCCCACGGGAGGCCCTTCCCCGCCGGCGCCCACCTCGATGCCTGAGCTGCCCGAGGTGGAGGCCTGGGTCCGCGAGCTCGACCCGCTCGTCTCCTCGTCGCCGATCGAGCAGGCCGGCCCCGCGCACGTCGCGACGCTGAAGACCGTCGACCCGCCGCTCTCCTCCCTCGACGGACGCCGCCTCGGAGGCGCACGCCGACGCGGCAAGAACCTCCTGTTCCCGACGGAGGACGGTGAGCTCGTGCTGCGGGTCCACCTGATGAGCGCCGGCCGGATCCGCTACCACGCTCCGGGCTCGAAGGTGCCGAAGACGCCGATGTTCCGCCTCCGCTTCGCCGGGGGCGGCGAGCTCGACCTGACGGAGGGAGGGAAGAAGAAGCGGGCGGGCGTCTGGCTCGGGACGCCGGAGCACGTGGAGGCCGACCTCGCCCACCTCGGACCGGACGCGCTCGACCTGGACGCAGCGCTGCTCGGGGAGATCCTCGAGCGTGAGCGCCGGCAGCTCCACCCCCTCCTCCGTGACCAGCGCGCGATCGCCGGCATCGGGCGCGCCCACGCGAACGAGATCCTGCTCCGTGCCCGCCTGTCGCCCTTCAAGGCGTCGACCGAGCTCGAGCCCGCGGAGGTCCGGACCCTCGCCACCGCGTTGCGCGAGGACCTCGAGCGCGCCCTCGAGCTGCGCGAGCGCGGGAAGGGCGACAAGGACGTCTACCGCGTCCACAACCGCCTCGGCGAGCCGTGCCCCCAGTGCGGGACGCCGATCGCCCGTGTGGACTTCGAGGAGCACACGATCTACTACTGCCCGAGCTGCCAGACGCACGGAAAGCTCCTGAAGGATCGAAGGCTCTCGCGGCTCCTGCGCTAGATGGTTGATGCCACGAGATCGCCGACTCCGGGCGCGAGCTGGCCGCTCCGGGGCGCGACGGGAGAGCGGTGGCAAAGCTGGACGCCTTGGCGCCGCTCTCCCGTCGCGAAGCGCACGCCCGACAGCAGGCCGCTTCGCGGCCTGTGTCCGGCGGAAGCGGCCCGGACGCGCCAGATCGCGCATCCGGACGCGCGAGATCATGGCGTCAACCATCGGGGGCCCGCTGGTACGGTGCCTCGCATGACCGACGTCGCGCGGGTCGAGGAAGACCTCCAGGCGTCACCCCCCGAGATCGCCCTCGCCCTCTCGAAGGCCGGCGTGAGCGGCGTCCAGAAAGCCGTCCGCATCCGCCGGGGCGACGCCGAGACGGTGATGGCCGCGGTGATCGACTGCACGGTCGACCTCGCCGCGGACCAGAAGGGCGTGCACATGTCGCGCTTCCCCGAGCTGTTCGAGGACGCCATCGACCTCGTCGTCGAGCGCGAGGCGCTGCTCGTCGAGGTGCTCGCGGAGCACATCGCGAGCCGGGTCGTCGAACGCCAGCAGGCCCTCAAGGCCGAGGTCTGGATTCGGGCCCAGTGGCCCATCCACCGGCGCACGCCGGTAACCGGGCTCGCGACGCAGGAGATGGTGACGCTCTGCGGGATCGCGACGGCATCGGCGGCCGGGACACGGCGCGTGGTGGGGGTCGAGGCGTCGGGCATCAACGCGTGCCCGTGTGCTCAGGGCCTCGTGCGCGGCAGGGCGAGCGAGCGCCTCCTCGAAGCCGGCTTCGAGTCCGGTGACGTCGAGCGCATCCTCGAGCTCGTGCCGCTGGCGACGCACAACCAGCGCGGGCTCGCGTCCCTCTACGTCGGCACCGAGCACGACCTCGACGCAGAGCTCCTGGTCGGGATCGCCGAGAGCTCGATGAGCGCCCCGATCTACGACCTGCTGAAGCGGCCGGACGAGCTCTTCGTCGTCGAGCACGCGCACCTGCAGCCCCGGTTCGTCGAGGACTCGGTGCGCTACTCGCTCAGGGACGCCCTCGCGACGCTCACGGAGCTCGACGACGGCGACTTCGTCCTTGCGCGTCAGGTCAACTACGAGACCATCCACCGGCACGACGTCGTCGCGGAGCGCTTCGGCACGGTCGGGGAGCTCCGCAGCGAGCTTCGAACAGGCGTGCCCAGCGCGCACCAGACCGGCCTCGCCGGCTGGCTCGCCCGCTGATCGCAGCGTTCGGGATCGGCTTGCGCCGACCCCGAACGCGCGCAGACCCTGGAGGCGGCGGCTTCGCCGCGCTACTCGGCCGGCGTGATCTCGATGAACGCCTCCTCCGGGCGCGGCTTGCGCGCCAACCGCAGCCACAGGTCGGAGGCTCCTTCGATCAGGCGCATCTGCCAGCCGTACTTCTCGTGCTGGAGACGCCGCACGAGGGGCATCTCGTCCACCAGGCGGGCGACGGCGTCGACGGCCTCGCCGTGGACCTTCCCGCGGGCGCTGCAGCCTGCCACGCGGACGTGCGGGTCGCGCTTGATCCGCTTCACCTTCCACGTGCCCGCACCCGTCGCGACGAGCAGGCGGTGAGGATCGTCCGAGACGACCCACACGGGCGCCGAGGCAGGAGTGCCGTCGCGCCGGAAGGTCGTGATCGAGACGTACCGCTCGTCCGCGAGCGAGGAGAGCTTCGTGGGCCTCTCGGCCGTGGTCGTCATGGGACCACCTCCTCGAGGCTCCATGGTCGAGGCTCGCGCCGGCGAGGGCATCCGTGGAAACCCCGATCGGCGCTCCCGAGAGCTACGCGCGTCGCGGGCGGTGCAGCTCGAAGCGGTGCTCGGTTCCCGCGGCGAGCCGGCGCACGTTGTGCCGGTGCAGGAAGACGATCGCGGCCGTGCCCACGATCGCGAACACGACGACCGGCCACGGGGAGCCGAAGAGCCGGACGAAGACGACGAGCGCGAGCGCCGTCGCGATGGAGGCGACGGACGCGTAGCGCGTCAGCAGGAAGACCACGATCCACACGGCAACGCAGCAGGCCGCCGCGAGCGGAGCCAGCGCGAAGGTCGCCCCTCCGGCCGTCGCCACCATCTTCCCGCCCTTCTGGAAGCGGAGGAAGACTGGCCGCGCATGGCCGAGCATCGCCGCCGCGCCCGCGAGGACGCCCACGAGCGCGCCTCCGGCCCAGAGGCCGAGGAGCGCGGCCGCGAACCCCTTGCCCGCGTCGAGGAGCACGACCGCCGCCCCCAGGCGCCGGCCGTAGACGCGGAACACGTTGGTGGCGCCGACGTTCCCGCTTCCGCTCGCGCGGATGTCCTCGCCGCGGAAGAGCCGCGGCAGCCAGTACCCGAACGGCATCGAGCCCAGGAGGTATCCGCCCACGACGGCGAGGACCTCGGTCATTCGCCGAGCCGAGGCCCACGTGCGCGGAGCGCGGCCGCGGCACGACCCCCGAAGGTATCCGCCTCGCGGCCGCTGCGTCCGCGATTCACCCGGAGCTCTCCTAGCCCGTCGGTATCCGGTACGCCTCGACCCAGCGGTTCACGACGGCCCAGTCGAGATTCCGGAGGAAGGCGTCGATGTACGCCGCGCGGTCGGTCTGGTAGTCGAGGAAGTACGCGTGCTCGTAGACGTCGAGCGCGACGAGCGGCGAGGCGTTCCAGACGGGAAAGGTGTTCTGCGCGTCGCCGACGTAGTTGAAGATCCGGGCCTCGTCCCAGTCGTACGCCGTCCAGGCCCATCCACGCGCCGCCATCCCCGAGGCGACGAGATCCTCGCGCCACGCCTGCACCGAGCCGAAGTCGCGCTCGACGAGATCGCCGATACCGCCGACCGGGTCGCCGCCCTCACCGCCGAGATGGGCGAAGTAGACCTCGTGGTTCTTGATCCCGCCGATCGCGAACGTGAGGTCCACCTTCAGCGACCGCAGATCGGAGTAGACCTGGTTCGCGGTCGTGAGGTCGACCTCCGACAGGCGCCCGAGGATCTCGTTCCTCTTCGCGACGTACCCCTGGTACAGGCGGTAGTGGGCCTCGACCGTCGTGCGCGAGATGCCGTCGAGCTCGAGCAGCTCCGGCCGGAGCTCGCGGGGCCTGATCTCGACGAAGTTGGTCATCCGGTGCTCCTTGGGGTCGGCGGAAACGCCGCGGAGCATATCCTTCCTCCCGAGTCCCTCAGCGAGGAGAGGAGCAGGCGATGGCGTACAGCGTTCCCGATCTTTCCTACCCGTTCGACGCACTCGAGCCCCACATCGACGCCCGGACGATGGAGATCCACCACGACAAGCACCACGCTGCCTACGTGGCGAACCTGAACGCCGCCCTGGAGGGCACGGAGTGGATGGACCACCCCATCGAGTCGGTGCTCACGAACCTGGACGCCATCCCGGAGGACAAGCGCATGGCCGTGCGCAACAACGGCGGCGGTCACGCGAACCACTCGCTCTTCTGGGAGATCATGTCGCCCGAGGGCGGCGGCGAGCCGATCGGCGCCCTGGCGGACGCGATCGGCGAGACGTTCGGCAGCGTCGGCGAGCTCAAGAAGCAGGTGAGCGACGCCGGGGTCAAACGCTTCGGGTCCGGCTGGACGTGGCTCGTCTGGGACGGCACCGGCCTCGCCGTCAAGTCGACACCCAACCAGGACGCGCCGATCATGGACACGGACGTGCCGCTTCTCGGCATCGACGTCTGGGAGCACGCCTACTACCTGCTGTACCAGAATCGGCGCCCCGACTACCTCGAGGCCTGGTGGAACGTCGTCGACTGGGGAGCGGTGGGCACCCGGTTCGAAGAGGCCCGCTAGGCGCGACGGCGGGCAATCCGGCGCGGCGGCGTCCCCGTATCACCGGGCGATGACCGCGTCGATCGCACTGCCGCTGCGTCTCGCCCCCGCCGCGAAGGTGACCGTGGAACGCGTCCAACGCCGTGAGTCGACGGATGGCGAGCTGATCGAGCGCGTTGCGGGAGGCGATCGGCCGGCGTTCGAGGAGTTGTACCGGCGGTACGTCCGCGCGGTGCTCGGTCTCGCGCTCCGCCGCATCGGCGATCGCGGGCGCGCCGAGGACGCGACGCAGGACGCGTTCGTGGCCATCTGGCGCTCCGCGCGGACCTTCGACCCGAAGCGCGGCGCGGGCGCGCCGTGGCTGTACGCCGTCGCCCGGAACGCGATCACCGACGGACTACGCCGGACTCCCGCTGCGACCTCGGAGCTGCAGGACGGGCCAACGGGGGATCCCGACCCGTCCGAGCAGGCGGAGTCCGCGTGGACGGCCTGGCGCGTGCACCGCGCGCTCGAGGTGCTCCCCGAGCACGAGCGGCCGCTCATCGAGCTGGCGTACTGGCGCGGCCTCAGCCAGAGCGAGATCGCCGACTCGCTCGGTATACCGCTCGGAACGGTGAAGACGCGAACCCGCAGCGCCCTCGCGCGGCTGGCGAACGAGCTCGAGGGAGAGCTCGCGTGAGCACGCACGGACCGGACTTCGACGAGCTCGTCGGCGAGGGCCTCGACGGCCGCGAGCGCGAGCGCCTACTCCGCGTGCACGAGCTGCTCGTCGCAGCGGGGCCGCCACCGGACGCGCCGCAGGCCACGCCTCCGTCGGTCACCGGCGAGGTCGTCCCGCTGGCGCGGCCGACGCGCCGGCGCGGAGCGCTCGTCGCGCTCGCCGCCGCGCTCGGCCTGTTCCTCTTCGCCGTCGGTGTGGTCGTGGGCACCTCCCGCGACGAGCCGGGGACGTTCGACGTGGTGACGATGGTCGGCACGCCCGCGGCGGCCGACGCGACCGGGTCGATCGAGCTGTTCGAGCGTCGACGAGGCGGGCAACTGGCCGATGGAGGTCAGCGTCGCGGGCCTCGAGCCGTCTGCCGGCGGGTCGACGTACGAGCTGTGGCTGACGAGCAACGGCGAGCTCGCCGTCCTGTGCGGGAGCTTCCTCACCGAGCCCGACGGCACGGCCGTCGTGCCGATGAACGCCCCGTACAGGCTGACGGAGTTCGACAGCTGGGTCGTCGTCGAGGAGGGGTCGACGACGCCGCTCCTCACCACGTGACCCTCCCGGAGATCCGCACGGCGACGCTCGTGCGGGCGCCCCGGGAGCGCGTCTACGACGCCCTCACCCGCGCGGAGCACCTCGACGTGTGGTTCACGACGGGGGCCGAGGTCGAGGCGCGCCCCGGCGGCGAGATGGTGTGGCGCTGGGGTGGCCTGGGGTCCCGACGCGGTGACGGCGGAGGACCGCGGGCCCGTGCTCGAGGCGCGCCGCCCGGAGCGCTACGTCTTCCGATGGCAGGCCAGCCTGGGCGGGACGACCGTCGAGGTCGACTTCGAGGAGCATGACGAGGGAACGATCGTGCGCCTGCGCGACCACGGATACCCGGACACGCCGGATGGCCGGGCGGCGTTCCAGGAGTGCTCAACCGGCTGGGGCGAGGCACTCACGCTGCTCAAGTTCTACGTCGAGCACGGCGTGCGCTACTGACCGCCTTTGCGGCGCTTCAGCGCACGAGCGCCCGCGACGCCGACGTCCGAGATCAACGCGATCAGCCCGAGGCCCACGAGCCAGACCACACCGAGCAGGAAGAGAGTCGCGACGAACAGCTCGGCCCCGGAGAAGAAGTCGTACGACAACGCCGACCCTTCACCGCTGACCGTGTCCCATGCCGGGAGCCAGAAGAACGCGAAGGCAGCTGCCGCGACGCAGAGCGCGGTCCAGACCAGGCGTGCGTTGCGCATCGACACAGAGAGAGCCTCCCACCTCTCAAGACACGCTCAAGCCAGTGCCCGTGGGTGGCCGCCGGAGGAGCGGCTATCGTCGATCCGGTCGTGACCGATCGCCCCGTCCACACTCAGTACGAGGACTTCATGCGCCACGTCTTCGAGAACGGCGTGCCGAAGACGGACCGCACGGGCACGGGCACCGTGAGCGTGTTCGGGTACCAGATGCGCTTCGACCTGTCCGAGGGCTTTCCCGCTCGTCACGACGAAGAAGGTGCACTTCCGCTCGGTCGCCTACGAGCTCCTCTGGTTCCTCCGCGGCGACTCGAACGTGCGCTGGCTGCAGGAGCACGGGGTGACGATCTGGGACGAGTGGGCCGGCGAGGACGGCGACCTCGGCCCCGTGTACGGCGTGCAGTGGCGGAGCTGGCGCGACCCCGGACGGCGGCCACGTCGACCAGATCGCCGAGGCAGTGCGCCTACTGCGCGAGGAGCCCGACTCGCGCCGGATCGTCGTCTCCGCGTGGAACGTCGCGGACCTTCCGAGGATGGCGCTCGCCCCCTGCCACGCCTTCTTCCAGTTCCACGTCGCGGACGGCCGCCTCTCGTGCCAGCTGTACCAGCGGAGCGCGGACGTCTTCCTGGGCGTGCCCTTCAACATCGCGAGCTACGCGCTGCTCACGCACATGCTCGCTCAGCAGTCCGATCTCGAGGTCGGCGACTTCGTGTGGACGGGCGGCGACTGCCACGTGTACGACAACCACCGCGAGCAGGTCGCGGAGCAGCTCTCCCGCGCCCCCTACCCGTTCCCGACGCTGCGGCTCCTCCGCCGGCCGGGCTCGATCTTCGAGTACGAGTACGAGGACTTCGAGGTCTTCGGCTACGAGCACCACCCGGCGATCCGCGCGCCGGTCGCCGTGTGAGGAACGCTTGCCTTCGGCCCGCGTGCGCGGGCCCATGAGGGTCGTCGTCGTGGCGGCGGTCGCGCGGAACGGCGTGATCGGACGCGAGGGAGCCATCCCCTGGCACCTCCCCGAGGACATGGCGCGCTTTCGTGCGCTCACGACCGGGCATCCGGTGGTCATGGGCCGCAAGACCTGGGACTCGCTCCCGGACCGGTTCCGCCCGCTCCCCGGCCGCCGCAACGTCGTCGTCACGCGCAACCCGGCGTGGACCGCCGGCGGCGCCGAGCGGGCCGCGTCACTCGAGGACGCGCTCGACCTCCTCGACGACCAGGAGACCGTCTTCGTGATCGGCGGCGCCTCCCTCTACGCGGAGGCGCTCCCGCTCGTGGACGAGCTCGAGCTGACGGAGGTCGACCTCGAGGTCGAGGGCGACGCGTTCTTCCCTGGCTGGGATCGCGATGCGTTCGAGGAGCTGACCCGGGAGCCGCATCTCTCGGAGGACGGCACGCCGTTCGCGTTCGTCACGTATCGGCGCGGTTCCCCCGCCCCGCCGGAGGACCTGTCCTCGCGACAGCTTGCCGCCCTCGCGAGCGTCGACGCGCTCTTCGACCGGGCGGGGATCGAGTACTGGCTGTTCGGCGGATGGGCGGTCGACTTCCATGCGGGCAGGGTCACGCGCCCGCACGACGACGTCGACGTCGCCGTCTGGCACGAGGACCTGCCGCGAATCTCCGACCTGCTCGACGCCGCCGGCTGGAGCCATGCGCCCGAGCCGGACGAGAACGGAGGCACGGGCTTCGAGCGCTATGCCGTGCGGCTCGAGCTCACGTTTCTCGCTCGCGACGACGCCGGCGGCATCGTCACACCGCTGCGCGACGGGGTCGTGCCGTGGCCCGAAGATGCGTTCCGCGACGACGCACACGTGCTGCAGGGCGTGCGTGCGCGGGTCCTCGGCCTGAGCGCGCTCACGCGCGGGAAGTCTTCGCCTCGTGACGATCCGGGCGACGCGGCCAAGGACGGCGCGGACCTCGACATCCTCTCCGGGCTCTAGTCGCGCGCGAGCTCGAGTACCGCCTCCCGGAACACCGCGGTGTGCCGGTCGACGTCGGCCTTCGGTCGTCGCGGGCGACATGAGCGCCATGTTGTGAAACGGCGTCAGGAGGATGGCGCGGTTGAGCGCGCAGAGGTGCAGAAGCGCGCCTCCTCGCGCGCCCGGAGCTCAGCCAGGCGGGACTGCACGCGCCGTCCGGCCCTCGAGGAGGGCGCGGCCCGTCGGTGTCAGGCGGACGACCGCGTCGTCCTGTCTCCCGGCCCGCGCGACCTCGACCAGCCCATCGCCGATCGCGTCGTCCCAGACGGAGAGCCGCGGGCAGCTCGTCCGCCACGCCTCGATCGTCTCGCGGTAGGTGCGCGGTCGAGCGGAGATCCAGCTCAGGAGCTCCAGCGTCGGCGCCGCCACGGGGGGCATGGTCATTCGGCCCGGCGGATGGCCAGCACGCGGGCCTTCCACGAGCCGCTCGGCGCCTCGACGTCGACGACGTCCCCGATCGCGGCCCCCATGAGCGCGCTCCCGAGCGGCGAGCCGGGCGCGACGCCGCCGACGGCGGAGATCTCCACCTCCATCGTCTCGCCCTCCTCGTCCGCGATCTCGACGATCGAGCCGACCCCGACGTGCTCGTCGGTGTCGTGCTCCACCACGACCGCATGGTGGAGGCGATCGCGAAGCTTCGCGATCCGTGCCTCGAGCAGGCCCTGGTCGTTCTTGGCGGCGTGGTACTCGAAGTTCTCGGCGAGATCGCCGAACGAGCGCGCCGTCTTGATCGCCTCGATCGCCGCGGCCCGCTTCGGGCCTTCGAGCTCCGCGAGCTCGGCCTCGAGGGCGGCCCGCTGCTCGGGAGTCATGTGCTCGGCTGTCGACTCGCTCATGCGTCACAGGCTATCCGGCCCCGTCGGTACGGGGCCGGCGCCGCGACTCAGAAGAGCCCGACGATCTCGCCGGTCTCGTCGATGTCGATCGCGAACGCCGCGGGGCTCCTGCCGAGCCCGGGCATCGTCATCATGTCCCCGCAGAGCGCGACGATCCACCCTGCCCCGGTGTAGGGACGGAGGTCGCGGATCGGCACCGTGAACCCGGTCGGCGCGTTCTTCAGAGCGGGGTCGTGCGAGAGCGAGAGGTGGGTCTTCGCCATGCAGATGGGCAGGTTGCCGAGGCCCGACTGCTCGAACACCTCGGCGCGCTGCTTCGCGAGCGGGAGGAGCTCCGCGCCGTCCGCGCCGTAGACCTTGGTCGCGATGGCGCGGATCTTCTCGGCGATCGGAGCGTCGAGCGGATACGCGAACTCGAAGCTCGACGGCTGGTCAGCGGCGTCGACGACGGCCTCGGCGAGCGCAGTCGCCCCGTCGCCTCCGCGCTCGAACCCCTCGTTCAGCTCCGCGGCGTACGCGCCGTGCTCGAGGGCGAGCTTCCTGACCGCCTCCAGCTCTTCCTGCGTGTCGTCCGGGAACTTGTTCACCGCCACCACCGCCTGCAGCCCGTAGCCGTTGACGATCCCGATGTGGCGCGCGAGGTTCTGCGCGCCGAGCTCGATCGCGTCCAGACCGCCGTCGGGCTTGCCGGCGTGATGCTTGAGCGCACGCACCGTCGCCACGAGGACGACCGCGTCCGGGTGCAGGTCGCCGATGCGGCAGGTGATGTCGAAGAACTTCTCCATCCCCATGTCCGACGCGAACCCGGACTCGGTGATCACGTACTCGCCGAGCTTGAGCCCGACCCGGTCGGCGACGAGCGAGTTGTTGCCGTGGGCAATGTTCGCGAACGGCCCGCAGTGGACGAACGCGGGCTGCCCCTCGAGCGTCTGCACGAGGTTGGGCTTGATCGCGTCCTTCAGGATCACGGCCATCGCGCCCGCGGCGCGGATCTGCTCGGCCGTCACCGGCTCTCCGTCTCGCGTCTGCCCAACGGTGATCGCGCCCAACCGCTGCCTCAGGTCGGCGAGGTCGCGGGCGACGGCGACGAGCGCCATGACCTCGCTCGCCGCGGTGATGTCGAAGCCCGTCTCGCGAGGAGCGCCGTGCGCACGCCCGCCGAGACCCGTGATCACGTTCCGCAGGTTCCGGTCGTTCATGTCCATGCACCGGCGCCAGGAGACGGCGAGCGGATCGATGCCGAGCTCGTTCCCGTGCGTCAGGTGTGCGTCGATCATCGCCGCCAGGAGGTTGTTGGCCGCCGTGATCGCGTGCAGGTCGCCGGTGAAGTGGAGGTTCAGGTCCTCCATCGGCACGACCTGCGTGTACCCGCCGCCGGCCGCGCCGCCCTTGACGCCGAAGACCGGCCCGAGCGAGGCCTCGCGCAGGCAGAGGATCGGCTTGCGCCCGAGCTTCCCGAGGCCCTGGGTCAGGGACACCGACGTCGTGGTCTTGCCCTCGCCGGCGGGCGTGGGCGTGATCGCGGTGACGTTGACGAGCTTCGCGTCCGGGCGGTCGGCGAGCCGCTCGATCACCGAGAGGTCGACCTTCGCCTTGTAGCGCCCGTACGGCTCGACCTCCTCCGGGAGGAGGCCGGCCTCGGTGGCCACGTCGAGAATCGGGCGGAGCGTCGCGGCCTGCGCGATCTCCAGGCTCGAAGGCATCGTCGTGGCCATGCGCGCCCGATCGTAACGGCGCAGGCCGGTTCGAGCCCCGCCAACACGAACCGCCTTCGGGGCTCTTCGCCCGGAACGCCGCGAGCGGATGGACCGGCGCCATCAGCGCCTGCGAAGCAGGCGCGCTTCAGGGGTTTACGCGCGCTCGGAATCCGCGGGAGCGGATTCCGAGCTGCGCACAGTCAGTGCAGCGCGACGGCGCCCAGGTGGCGCTCGTACGCTCCCGTCTCGAGGATGTCGGCGATCTGCTCGACGACGAAGCGAATCTCGTCGTCCGTCGTGAAGAAGTGCGGGCCGATGCGGATTCCCGCGCCCGGCCGGAAGTCACAGAGGATCGCCCGCTCCTCGAGCTCGGCGTAGACGGCCGCCGCCTCGGGGACGTCCACGATGACCGCGCCGCCGCGGCGGGAGGAGTCGCGCGGGCTGGCGACCCCGAAGCCCGCGTCGTCCGCGAGGTCGAGGAGCAGCTGCGTCTGGTGCAGCGAGCTCACGCGGACGCGCGCGACGCCGATCTCCTCGACGAGGTCGTAGCCGGCGGTGCCGGCCATGTGGGAAGCGGGATTCGGCGTCCCCGTGAGGAACCGCGCGATGCCGGGCGCACGCTCCAGCTCCTGCTCGAAGGCGAAGGGTCGCGCATGCGCCTGCCAGCCGGTGTACGTCGGTCGGAGCCTCTCGACGAGGTCGGGCCGCACATACAGCCACGCGTTCCCCGGCCCGCCGCAGAGCCACTTCACCGAGCCTCCGACCGCGAAGTCGACCTCGAGCGCCGTCACGTCGAGCGGGACGATCCCGGCGGACTGGTAGCAGTCGAGGATCACGTACGCGCCCACCTCGTGCGCGCGCCGCACGATCGGCTCGACGTCCTGGATCTCGCTGGCCCTGAAGAGGACGTGGCTGATCGGGACGAGAAGCGTGCGCTCGTCGATGCGCTCGACGATCTCCGCGTCGTCCTCGCAGACGACGACCTCGAGATCGGGCTGTGCCTGATACAGGTAGCGCACCGAGGGGAAGTTCCCGCGTTCGTAGACGACGAGGTTCTTCGCCGGATCGACCGGGCGGAAGCAGGAGAGCGCCACCGCTTCGGCGATAGCGACGTTCTGGTGCATGACGGTGGAGCCGGGCGGGGCGCCGACGATCCTCCCGACCTGGTCGCCGACGGTCCACGGCGTCGCCCACCATCCCTCCGCCCACGCGCGGATCCCACGCTCTGCCCACATGCGGGCAAACTCGGCGAGGAGCTCCGGCGCCCTCCTCGGCATGGGCCCGAGCGTGTGGCTCGCGAGGTACGTCGTATGCTCGAGGATCGGGAACTCCGCCCGGTACTCGAGGAGGTCGCGCATGAGATGTCCTGTGTCAGCCTCGCGCTTCATGTCCTGGATCGACGCCGGCCGCGTGAGCGGCCGCTTCAGGGGTTGTCGCGATCCCGAGTCTGCTCCTGCAGGCTCGGGATCTGCGGAAGTATGAGCCGCAGTCTGCCCGAGATGGGCGATTGGGACGCCGTCTTCGACGAGACGTACCTCCGCACGTACCTCCCGTTCGTCGACGAGGAGCGAACGCGGGCGGAGGCGCTGGGCGCAGTCGCGCTCGCGGCGCTCGAGAAGGGCGCGGAGATACTCGACTGCCCGACGGGCTTCGGCAGGCACGCGCTCGTCCTCGCGGAGGAGGGCTACCGGGTGACGGGGCTCGACCGCTCGCCCGTGCTCCTGGCCGAGGCGGAACGACGGCGCGGAGACGCGGAGTGGCCACGACTCGTCCACGGCGACTACCGGCAGCTGCCCTTCGAGGACGCCAGCTTCGACGCGGTCTTCGACCTCTTCTCCTCGCTCGGGTACCTCGAGCGCGGCGAGGACGTCGGCGTCCTCCGGGGGTTCCGCCGCGTGCTCCGTCCCGGCGGGACCCTCGTCGTCGAGACCGCGCACCGCGACGCCTTCGCGCGGTTCGTGCAGCGCAGCGGGCTGCGGACGTGGGACCGGCTGCCGGACGGCTCGCTGTTCCTCCAGGAGCGCGAGCCGGACTGGACGGCTGGGACAACACCGTCGCTCCACCTCGTCGTCACGCCCGAGGGCGAACGGATCGAGCGCCGCTTCGTCCACCGCGTGTACTCGGTCAAGGAGTGGGCCGAGATGCTTCGAGAGGCGGGGTTCCAGGAGGTTGACGCCTTCGGCGCCTGGGACGGCGAGACGCCGATCACGCCGGATGCGTGGCGCCTGATCCTCCGCGCCCGGTGAGCGGGATCCACTAGGCTCGCGCGCGGTGCGCGTCCGCTTCGACCGCTTCTACACGTACGCAGACGTCCGGGAGACGCTCGACGCGTGGGCAGCCGAGTTCCCGTCGCTCCTGGCGGTCGAGTCGATCGGCACGTCGTACGAGGGTCGGGACATCCCGCTCGCGACGGTGACCAACCTCGACACGGGCCCGCCCGAGGAGAAGCCGGCGGTCTTCATCCATGCCCAGATCCACGCGATGGAGTTCACGGGAACGACGGCCGCGCTCGCCCTCCTCGACCGTCTCTTGCACGAGCACGGGAACGACTCGCGCGTGACGCACGCGCTCGACACGCGCACCTTCTACGTCGTCCCACGCGTGAACCCGGACGGCGCCGAGGCGGGGCTGGCCGACGGCCGCTGGCGCCGCTCGAGCGTGCGGCCCTACCCTCGCGACGAGCCCGCAGACGGCCTCCACCGCGACGACGTCGACGGCGACGGCCGCGTGCTCTACATGCGCCTTCCGGACTCGAACGGCTCCTGGAAGCCGCACCCGGACGACCCGCGGCTCCTCGTCGCGCGGCGGCCCGACGACCTCGAGGGCGACTTCTACCGCGTGCTCCCCGAGGGCACGATCCGGAACTGGGACGGGGTCACGATCCCCGTGGCGCCGCCGCTCGAAGGGCTCGACCTGAACCGGAACTGGCCCGCGGAGTGGGCGCCCGAGAGCGAGCAGCAGGGGGCCGGGCCGTTCCCGACCTCGGAGCCCGAGGTGCGGGCGCTCGTCGAGGCGATCGTCGGGCGGAAGAACATCACCTCGTACGTCGGCTACCACACGTTCAGCGGGGTTCACCTGCGCCCGTGGTCGGGGCACCCGGACGACGACTTCCCGGTCCCCGACCTGCGGGCGTTCACCCTCATGGGCGAGGAGGCGACGCGCCTCACGGGCTACCCGGCGATCTCGATCTTCCACGACTTCAAGTACCACCCGAAGCTCGTCATCAAGGGCGGGGACGTGGACTGGATCTACGACCATCTCGGGGCGTTCGCCTGGGTGACCGAGTTCTGGAGCCCACAGCGCGCCGCCGGGCTCGAGGGCTACCACTTCATCGACTGGATCCGCGAGCACTCGCCGGACGACGACCTCGCACTGATCAAGCTCGCCGACGAGCTGGGCGAGGGGTACGTCGACTGGTACCCGTTCGAGCACCCGCAGCTCGGCCCGGTCGAGCTGGGGGGCTGGGACATTGTCCGCTTCTGGTTCAACCCGCCGCTCTCCCGGCTCGAGGAGGAGCTCCGGCCCCACGCCGACTTCGCGCTCTTCCTCGCTGTCGTCTCGCCTCGTCTGGAGGTGCGCTCGTTCGAGTCGACACCGGTCGGCGAGGGCGCGTTCCGCCTGCGGCTCGTTCTCGAGAACACGGGCTGGCTGCCGACGAACGTGTCGGAGAAGGCACTCGAGCGGAAGGCGGTGCGGCCGATCGAGGTCTCGCTGGAGCTCCCCGAGGGCGCCCGCGTCGTGACCGGGAAGGAGCGCGAGGAGGCCGGCCAGCTCGGCGGGCGGGTCGAGCGGAGATCGGTCACGTGGTGGAACACCGACCACTCGACCAGCGAGCGGACGAAGGTGGAGTGGGTCGTCGAGGCGAAGTCCGGCGAGCGCGTCGGCGTGGTCGCGCGCCACGAGCGCGCCGGGACCGTGCGCGCCGACCTCGCTCTGTGAGCGGATAGCCCGCCGCAAAGCCGGTGACAGTGTCACCGCCAGGTGACAGTCACCGTTGTTTGTAGCGCAGCATCGAGATCCGCTCACGCGGATCTCGATGCGCGAAGACCCCTGAAGGCGGCCGCTTCGCGGCCGCTGCGCCGAGGTGATCCGCCCGCGAGCGCTTGCCGGTCATAGCGGCTTCGCCAGATGCACGTCCTCGGGCTCGAGCGCGTAGAGCTCCGGGAGCGGCTCGGCCATCGGCTCGAAGCCGCGCCGCCGGTAGAAGCGGACGGTGTTCAGCGAGGGCGTGGCGGACACGACCATGTCCCTGTCACCCGCCTCGCGAGCGAGCTGCTCGAGCTCGTCGGAGAGCCGTCCACCGATCCCGCAGTCGCGGTAGCCGTCACTGACGTGGAGGTAGGCCAGCTGCGCGATCCCGGGCCGGAGGTGAGGCAACACGACGCCGATGCCGACGAGGCGGTCGCGGTCGAACGCGCCCAGCAGGATCGCGCCCTCTTCGACGTAGTGCGCCAGGCTCGCGCGCTGGCCGGCGACCGAGTGCTCGCCCTCCCCGTCCGGGCTCCACGGCGGCGCACTCCAGTCGCCCGACCGCAGCTCGAGCAGGGCGCCACGCTGAACGTACAGCGCGTCGATCCGCTCGGTCCTGTCGATCTCGCCGACCCGCGAGATCTCGGCTGACGTCAGGCGGCGGTACGTGATCTCGTGCTCGTCCATCGTCCCGACTATGCCTCGCCTGGGAGACTGCGGCGCATGCGCGCCATGGTGCTCGAAGCCGCCGGGACACCGCTCCGTCCCGCCGACCTCCCGGAGCCGAAGCCCGGCCCGGGGCAAGTGCTGCTCCGCGTGCGCGCGTGCGGCGTCTGCCGGACGGACCTCCACATCGTCGACGGCGAGCTGACGGAGCCGAAGCTCCCGCTCGTGCCCGGACACCAGGTCGTCGGCGAGGTGGTCGGCAGCGGGACGCGGTTCGAGCCGGCAGCGCGGGTCGGCGTGCCCTGGCTCGGATGGACGTGCGGCGAGTGCCGCTACTGCCTCACCGGCCGGGAGAACCTCTGCGACCGCGCGCGCTTCACCGGCTACGACGTGGACGGGGGCTACGCGGAGCTCGCGGTCGCCGACGAGCGCTTCTGCTTTCCGATCCCCGCGGGGTACGCGAATGACCAGGCCGCCCCGCTGCTCTGCGCAGGCCTGATCGGCTACCGCGCGCTGCGCCTCGCCGGTGACGCCGAGACGGTCGGCCTGTACGGCTTCGGGGCGTCCGCGCACATCGTCTGCCAGGTGGCCGTGGCGCAGGAGCGACGCGTCTTCGCAGGAACGCGGCCCGGAGACGACGAGACGCAGGCGTTCGCGCGCTCGCTCGGCGCCGCGTGGGCCGGCGACGCCGCAGCCGGTCCGCCGGAGGAGCTGGATGCCGTGATCGTGTTCGCGCCCGCCGGCGAGCTCGTCCCGGCCGCGCTGCGACACGTCGGAAAGGGCGGCGTCGTCGTCTGCGCCGGCATCCACATGAGCGACATCCCCTCGTTCCCCTACGAGCTCCTCTGGGGCGAGCGCGTCGTCCGCTCGGTCGCGAACCTGACGCGCGCGGATGGCGAGGAGTTCCTTGCGATCGCGCCGACCGTGCCGGTTCGAACGACGGTCGAGACCTTCGAGCTGGAGGACGCGAACGAGGCGCTCTCCCGCCTGCGCTCGGGTGCGCTCCGCGCCGCCGCCGTCCTCGTGCTCTAGCGGAGGCTCAGCAACAGTCGGCGCAGCCCTCGCCCCGCCAGCTCTGGACACCCTCCCGAATCGCGACCCCGGCCACGACGAGCGCCGCCACGGGATCGAGCCACCACAGGCCGAAGAGCGCGTTGCCGAGAAGCCCGACGAGCACCGCGCCGGCGAGGTACGCGCACAGGAGGTTCTGCGTTCCCTCGCCGCGCGTCGCGACGGAGCCGAGCGTGTCGGCGAGGCGACGCTTCGCGACCCCGAGCAGCGGCATCCCGACGAGACTCGTCGTCACGAGCGCGATGCCCACCCAGCTCGTCTTCGCCTCCTCCCCCGTGACGAGCTTGTGCACCGCCTCCGCGGTCACGTACGGGGCGAGCAGGAAGAACTGGACCGCGACGAGCTTCTGCGCGCGGCGCTCGGCGGCCTGCGAGTGGAGGCGGCTGCCGGTGAATCGCCAGACGATGACGAGACTGGCGAAGCCCTCGATCGCGGAGTCGATACCGAACGCGACGAGCGCGATCGAGCCGGCGACGATGCCTGCCGTGAGCGCGATCGCCCCTTCGGCACCCATCCACGCCAGCGAGATCCACGACAGGAGCCGCGCCCGTCTCGCCGCCCGCAGCCACTCCTCGCTCGGCGAGGACGCAGGCGTGACCACCGCGTGAACGTCGACCAGGCTCACCGGTCCTCACCGTACCGCGTGATCTCTACGAGACCGTCGGGCGCGCTCGTGTGGTCGACCTGGAGCGTCGTGTGCTCGATCCCGAACTCGCTGCGGAGCAGCGCCTCGAGCTCCCGCCGCCGTCCGTGGCAGTCCTCCCCGCGGCCCACGAGCACGTGCGCGGAGAGCGCGGTGAAGCCGGACGTGATCGTCCAGATGTGGAGGTCGTGCACCTCGACGACGCCCGGAGCGCGCGCGAGCCTCTCCCCCACTGCGCTCGTGTCGATTCCCTTCGGCGCCGCCTCGAGCAGGATCGAGGTCGAGTCGCGGAGGATCGACCACGAGCTCGCGAGCACGAGCAGGGCGATGAGGATGCTCACGACCGGGTCCGCCTCGAGCCAGCCGGTGGCGAGGATCACGAGCGCCGCGACGACGACCCCGAGCGACCCGAGGAGGTCGGCGAGCACGTGCCGGAACGCCGCGTCGACGTTGAGGCTCCCCACGCGCGCCCGGAACAGGACTGCTCCGGCCGCGAGGTTCACGCCGATGCCGAGGAGACCGACGACGAGCATCCACCCGCCGAGGACGTCGGGAGGGTCGCCGAGGCGCCGGAAGGCCACGTACAGGATCCAGATCGCGAGCGCAACGAGCGCGAGCCCGTTCACGAGGGCCGCGAGGACCTCGGCGCGCTTGAAGCCGTACGTCCGTTGCGGGGTCGCCGGCCGCCGGGCGAGCCGGACCGCGACGAGCGCGAGCGCGATCGAGACGTTGTCGGAGAGCATGTGCACGGCGTCGGCGAGCAGGGCGAGGCTGTCGGTGAGGAAGCCCGCGACGACCTCGACGACGGTGTAGCCCGCGGTCAGAGCCAGCGCCAGCCCGAGGGCCCTACCGCTCCCAGCACGGACGTCGTGATCGTGGTCGTGAACCATGAACGGGTTGTACCGCCTCGGGCCGCTCCAGGCTCGATCGGCCAGAGCTCGTTCTGCCAGGGCTGCCACGCGCAGGCGCGCGCGAGCGACTACGTCTTCGCGAAGCGGTAGTCGCTCGCGCGAGCCCTAGGCCGCGGCGCGGCGTTTGCGCTGCCAGGTCAGGAAGAGGGCGCCGACTCCACCGATGAGGCAGATCGCTCCGATGATCCAGAGGACGACCCCACCCATGATCATGAAGATGACGCCCGCGACGATGAGACCCAGCCCGATGATGTTGGGTGCCATGCGAGCTCCGTTCGACGGCCCGGCGCCGTTTCCTCGCGACCGACGAGGCGGCGCTACGCCGTTCCGTACTTCTTGCGCCGGTACGTCATCCACAGCGCCATGATCCCGCCGATGATCATGATCAGGCCGATGATGATCCCGACGAAGTTCAGGAAGTAGGCGAAGAGGACCCCGGCGAGGATCAGGCCGAGACCGACGATGTTGAGCGGCAGCTTGTCCATTGGTCGCATCATCCTCGTCCGACCAAGGGCCCTCCGTCCCCTTCTCGGACTACTTGCCGAAGCCCAGCACCCAGGCGGTCAGCGCCGACACGGCGAGGACGCAACTCGTCGCAACCGCGCCGCTGCGCGGGTATCGACGAATGAGAAGGGCTGAGATCACGCCGGACAGGGCGAGCCCAGCGACCCACGGAGCGCCCACGCCGCCGTCGCTGTACCGCCTGAGCGTCGGGAGGTAGTAGGGGTCGAACGTCAGCCAGCGTGCCAGGAGGTACGCGGCGCCCGACGGCGCGAGCAGCATCCAGACGAACGACGGTGCGTCGGTGGTCGGCGACGCGAGAGCGAGGGCGAGTGCGAGAGCCGCGCCGGCGAGCATCGCGACGAGCGCCGCCACGAACACGACGCCTCCTCCTCGGGCACCCTCGCCCGGTACGTCGCCGACCGGAACGGTCTCCAGCGCGACGAGCGCCTCGAAGAGCGTCGCGGCCGCGAGGACGGTCACCGTGGCCCAGGCGGCGCCCTCGCGCCGCGGGCTCACCGCGGGCGTACGCGCCGGAACGCCTCGATCGCCCGCTCGAGGTGCTCGGGCTCGAGCGCCGCGGACATCTGCACGCGAACGCGGGCGGTGCCCTCCGGCACCACGGGGAAGCCGAACCCCGTGACGAAGACGCCCTCGTCGAGGAGCCGCGCGGAGAGCGCGATCGCCTCGGCGGTCTCGCCGACAATGATCGGGATGATCGCGGCCTCGCCCTCGAGCGGCCGGTAGCCGGCCTCGGCGAGCATCCTGCGGAACGCCTGCGAGCGCTCGCGCAGGCGGGCGAGCAGCTCGGGCTGCTCGAGCATGAGCTCGATCGCGCGGAGCGCGCTGCAGGCGACCGTCGGCGGGAGCGCGTTCGAGAAGAGCTGCGGCCGCGAGCGCTGGGCGAGGAGGTCGCAGACCTCGTCGGACGACGCCACGTAGCCGCCGGCCGCGCCGCCGAGCGCCTTCCCGAGCGTCCCCGTGATCACGTCCACCTCGCCCAGCAGCCCGTAGTGCTCGACGGTCCCACGGCCCGTCTCGCCGAGGACGCCGACGCCGTGCGAGTCGTCCACGACCACGACCGCGTCGTGCTCGCGCGCGAGCTCGACGATGTCGGGCAGCTTCGCGAGGTCGCCCTCCATGGAGAACACGCCGTCCGTGACGACGAGCTTGCGGGCCGAGCGCGGCGCCGCCGCGAGCGCATCGCGGAGGGCGCTCATGTCCGAGTGCGGGTAGATGACCTTCTGCGCGGGCTTCGAGAGCCTGATCGCGTCGATGATGCTCGCGTGGTTGAGCTCGTCGGTGAGCGTGACCGTCGTCTCGTCCGTCAGCGTCGGGATCGCGGCCTCGTTCGCGTTCCAGCAGGACACGTACGTGAGCGCCGCGTCCGTCCCGGAGAGCTCGGCGAGCTTGCGCTCGAGCTCGTGGTGGGGGGCGAAAGTGCCGCAGATGAACCGCACGGACGCCGTGCCGGCGCCGTACCGCTCGAGCCCCTCGATGCCCGCCCGGACCACCTCCGGGTGTCCGGCCAGCCCGAGATAGTTGTTCGAGGAGAGGACGATGACGTCCCCGCGGCCCTCCATGCGCACGACCGGGCCCTGCGGCGACTCGAGCGTCAGGAAGCGCTTGTACGTCCGCGCCTCGCGCAACCCGTCGAGCTCGGCGCCGATCTGCTCGGTGAGGACGGTGTTCACGGCCCGACTCCGTTCGGTCGCAGGACGATCTTGCAGGCCTCGCCGGTCTCGAGCAGCGCGAAGGCCTCGTCGAAGCGCTCGAGCGGCATCTCGGCGGTGATCAGCGGCCGGAGGTCGACGACGCCGTGCTCGAGCAGCCAGCGTGTCGTGTACCACGTCTCCCAGATCTCCCGGCCGTTCACGGCGGACACCGTGAGGTTCTTGAAGATCAGCGACTCCGCGATGTCGATCGTCGCGGGCCGCGCGGGAATGCCGAACAGGACGACGTTCCCGCCGTGGCGCACGATCCTGAACGCGTCCTCGATCGCCCGCAGCGCGCCGGACATCTCGAAGACGACGCCCATGCCGATGCCCTCGTTCTGCTCCGTGAACCAGGCGGCCACGTCCTCCACCTCGTTCACGTTCACGACCGCGTCCGCCCCGAGATTCTTCGCCAGCTCGAGCCGGAACGGGACGGTGTCCGAGGCGAGCAGCCGGCCGGCGCCGAAGGCTCTTGCGATGGCGATCGCGAAGAGCCCCACGGGACCGCACCCGAGGACGGCGACGGCCCGCCCTGCGAGGTCCTGCGTCGACGTCGCGAAGACCGCGTTCCCGAACGGCTCCTGGAGGCACGCGATCTCGGGTGGGAGCTTCGAGCGGTCGTTGCGCCAGACGACCGACGCCGGGACGGCGACGTAGTCCGCGAACCCCCCGTCCCGGTCGACGCCGAGGATGCGCGTGCGTTCGCACATGTGCGCACGACCCGTGCGACAGTGGAAGCAGACCCCGCAGGTCACGTGGCTCTCGGCGGAGACGTACGCGCCCTCCTCCACGTCCGAGACGGCGCTCCCCACGTCGACCACGGTGCCGCAGAGCTCGTGTCCGAGCGTCAGCGGCGGCTTCACGCGCTCGGACGACCACTCGTCCCAGCGCCGGATGTGCAGGTCGGTCCCGCAGATGGACGCCGCCTCGATCCGGACGAGCACCTCGTCCGGCTCCGGTGTGGGAACGGGGACCTCGTCCAGCACGAGGCCCGGCCCGGGCCCGTGCTTCCGCACGGCGCGCATCGTCTCCACGGCCGCACGATACTGCCACGGTCTTCCCGGGCCACGCGGCCCGACCGCATCCGCGTACGGGCTTTCCACCGATGACGCGAGCTTCCCGGGTGGCGACGATCGAGCCAGTGGCGCACCTGTCTCCGCCTCCGTGGAAGGTGAAGGTCGTCGAGCCGATCGAGCTCCGCTCGCGCGCGGAGCGCCGTGTCGCGATGGGGGAGGCGGGCTACAACACCTTCCTCCTGCGCTCGGAGGACGTGTTCATCGACCTGCTCACGGACAGCGGGACGTCCGCCCTCTCGCAGGAGCAGCGCGCGGCGATGGAGCTCGGCGACGAGGCCTACGCCGGCTCGCGCAGCTTCTTCCGTCTCGAGGAGGTCGTGCGCGAGACCTTCGGCTACCGGTACCTGATCCCGGCGCACCAGGGCCGGGGCGCGGAGCACCTGCTCGCGCTGGCGCTCGTCCGGCCCGGGACGAAGGTGCCCTCGAACCTCTACTTCACGACCTCGCGCGCACACGTCGAGCTCGCCGGGGGAACCTGGGTGGACGTCGCGATCGCAGAGGCCGAGGTGCCCGAGTCGGTGTTCCCGTTCAAGGGGAACATCGACCTCGCCAGGCTCGAGCAGGTCCTGAGGTCGGCCGCACCCGGTGAGATCGCGTACGTCCGCCAGGAGGCATGCCTCAACATGGCGGGCGGGCAGCCCTTCTCGATCGACAACCTCGCCGCCGTGCGCGAGCTGACGCGGCGCTATCGCGTGCCCTTCATCCTCGATGCGACACGGATCTCCGAGAACGCGCTCTTCGTGAAGGAGCGGGAGCCGGGATACGCCGACTGCTCGCTCGCCGAGCTCGTGCGCCTCATCGCGGACCACGCAGACGGTGCGATCTTCTCCTCGAAGAAGGACCACTTCGTGCCCATCGGCGGGCTCGTCACGGTGAACGACGTCGAGCTCGCGAAGCGCCTGCGGGAGCAGGTCGTCGTGTACGAGGGCTTCCCCCACTACGGAGGCATGGCCGGGCACGACATGGAGGCGCTCGCGCAGGGGATCCGCGAGTCCACCGACGAGCGGATCGTCCGCGCCTACGTCTCACAGGCGCGCCACCTCGGAGGGCTCCTCGAGGACGTCGGCGTGCCGATCGTGCTCCCGGTCGGCGCCCATGCCGTGTTCGTCGACGCGAAGCGCTTCCTTCCCCATCTCCAGCAGACGGAGCTCCCGGCCCAGACCCTCGCAGCGGCCCTGTACCTCGCCGGAGGCGTGCGCTCGATGGAGCGGGGGATCGTTTCCGGCCAGCACGGCACCCACCCCTACGACGGGCTCGAGCTCGTACGGCTCACGCTTCCCCGCCGCGTGTACACGCAGGAGCACCTCACGTGGGTCGCGGACGTCGTCGCGCAGACCCTCGAGCGGGCGCCGGAGATCCCGGGCCTCCGGTTCACGTACGAGCCCGAGCACCTGCGTTTCTTCCAGGCGCGGTTCGCCCCGCTCTCCCCCTTCCCCGACCTCGCGATCGAGCAGGCCGGCGAGACCCCCGCGCTCGTCCCCGCCTAGGGCCGGCACCCGAGCCGTCCTTCCCGCGGGCCGTCGCCTTCCCGCCGAAGGCAGCGGAGCCCTTTTGCGACGGCGAGCAGCCGCCCACGGGTGTCGGCGAAGACGACGATCGTGGACTCCTCCGTATACAGCTCGAGTTGCGCGCCGTCGCCGACGAAGGCCGCCGGCCGGCCGCGGATCCGCGTGGGCTCGAGGCCGGGCGCTCCCGGCGACGCATCGTACGAACCGGCGCTCCTCACCCCGGCGGGCCACACCTGCACCTCGGCGGGCGGCGCGCACCCGCTGTCCGGGCTCGGCGTGCACGCGCCGTAGACAAACGACACGTAGTCGGCGCTCTCGTCACGCCGCAGCACCGCGGCAAGCGGCAGGCCGTCGACCTCCTCTCCCGCGTAGAAGAGCGGGAACTCGTCGAACGACCGCGCCTCCTGGAGGGAGAGGTCTCCGCGAGGGCCGCTCGGATTTCCCGCGACGAGAACGGCGACAGAAGCGACCAGCCCGAGGAGGCCGACGACGCGCACCCCGCCGCCTCAGTGGTTCACCTGGTGGAGCCGGACGAAGAGCGTCCAGCCGTCCGAGGAGGCGTAGTCCCCGTCGCACTGCTCGAAGGACTGGGTGTTGCCCCACCACACTCGGGACGTCTCGTGCCCGCCGGCCCGGAAGCGCGCCTCGAGCTCGTCGCGTCCCTGGTCGAAGCCGCTGCCCTCGGCGCCGTTCGCGTCGACGGCGTGACCGCACGGGAACGGGAAGAGGACGAGGTCCTCGTGATGCGCCGCTGCCGCCGCCGCCCAGCCGAGGCTCGTGTCCCAGTGCTGGCCGCGGATGCGCACGTGGAAGCGCGATCCCTCCCCGCTCGCCCGCTGCACGTGCTGCGGAAGGCACCCGCCGTGGTCGAGGAAGTGCTGCGTCGTCCCCGACGAGGCCGTCCAGCCGGTGTGCGCAATCAGCTGACTCTCCGCCCGTCCCCACGTGCCCCAGCCGTGGAAGACGACGTTGACAGGGTCCGAGCGGGCCGCCGGCGACCCCGGGCAGGCGACGTGCGTGAACCGCCCGGCCGCGTCGAAGTGCGCCGGCGCCGGGGCGACGAGCAGGAGCGAGCCGGAGGCCATCACGGCCGCTGCACCGAGGAGACGGGACACGCCTCGAGGGTACGAGCGCACCTCCAACACCTGTGTGCCGTCTCAGTGCCGAGTTCGTCGCGCCCGGGGAAGGCGCAGCCGCGTTCTCTAGAAGACGCGGACGGGAGTGCCGATGTCGACGAACTCGTACACGCGATGAGCCTCGCCCGCGGGCAGCCGCACGCACCCGTGGGAGGCGGGGTAGGACGGGACGTCGGGGTACTCGTGCGTCGCGATGCCGCCGGTGAAGTAGGCCGCGTACGGCATCCACACGTGGAACGGCACCGACCAGGAGTACAGCTCTTTGCGGTAGATGTGGAAGCCGCCCGACGGCGTCGCGCCGCCGGCGCCGGTGGAGGTGTGGACCGCGCGCTCGACCCGGTTGCCGTCGAGCATGAGGAGCACGCCGAGATCGCGGTGGATCTCCAGGCGTCGCCCCTCTCGGTGCGTCAGCGGCCTGGGGCGCTCGGCGCGGAAGAGCCGAACCTGGGTGCCACCGGTGACGGTTCCCGTCCGGCCAAGCCCCTCCCAGCCCTGGAAGGCCAGGAGGGCCTGAGATGTGACGTAGTCGAGCGCGCCGCCGACATCCGAGCGGTCGAGGTACCCGAGCGTCCACAGGCGGAGCTGGACGCCACGGGCACTGTACGGGTATCCCTGCTCGCCGCGCTCGGGCCGCCACGACTCGAGCGGCGCGCCGAGACCGAGGGTGGTGACGAGGCGGCCCTCGACCGCGATCGCCGCGAGGCGGGGGAGCCCTCCCAGGCGGGTGAGCGTCGCGCGGATCTGGGCGAACCGTTGCTGCATCCTCGCCCCGCTCGCCCCTCGCACGAGCTCCCGCGAGAACCTGACGAAATACAGGTCACCTCGCGCGTAGACGAATCGCAGGCGCACCACGCCGCCGCGCCCGAGCGCGCTGCGCAGCCCGCGGGCGCGCTCCTCCGGGCTCGGGCCGCGCAGCAGCTCGCGGAGCGCGAGACGCGCGGGGCGAACGCCACGCGGGACGACGCGCTCGACCGCGACGAGCCGGTCTCCGCGCACGAAGACGACCTCGACCGTCTTCGCCGGGCTGACGGTCTTCACCGCACCGACGGCGACGGGTCGCGCGGCCCGCGGCGCCGAGCCGGGTTCCAGATCCACGACGAGCATGCCCGCGAGCGCGAGCACCAGGGTGACCGTCAGGGCACGCATCGGGGAGCGTCCAGTTCGCCGCTCGGGCGAAAATGCCTGCACGCAGGCGCCCTCGGCCGGCTGACGTACTCTGCGTGCTCTGAGCCGCCCTGACTGGCTTTCCGCGTCGGAGCTCCGCGTCGGGCTCGGCTGCATGCGCCTGTCGACCGACGAGAGCGCCGACGAGGAGACGGCGCTGGAGACGATCGCGGCGTCGGCGGAGGCGGGCATCACCGTCTTCGACACGGCCCGGGCCTACGGCGACAACGAGACGCTGCTCGCCCGAGCGCTCCGCCGGTGCGGCGCGGATACGACCGCGCGGATCGTCACCAAGGGCGGGATGTCGAGACCGGGCGGCGACTGGAGGCCGGACGGCCGAGCCAAGGCCGTCCGTGCCGGCTGCGAGGCGAGCCTCGCCGCACTCGGTGGTCTGCCGATCGACCTCTACCTCCTCCATGCCCCCGATCCGCGGACGCCGTGGGCGACCTCGATGCGCGCGCTCGCCAGGCTCGTCGACGACGGTCTCGTCGCACGCGTCGGAGTCGCGAACGTGACCCGCGGGCAGCTCGACGAGGCCCTCGCGTTCGCTCCCGTGTCCGCCGTCCAGGTCGCGCTGAGCCTGTTCGACGACCGCGCGCTCCGCGGTGGTGTCGTCGATCGCTGCACCGAGGTGGGTGTGACTCTGATCGCCCACTCGCCGCTCGGCGGCCCGCGTCGCGCGAAGCGTCTCGACCGCAACCCGGCTGCTGTCGGAGATCGCGAGGAAATGCGACGCGACACCGGCCGAGGTCGCGCTCGCCTGGCTCCTCGGTCTCTCTCCGGTCGTCGTCGCGATCCCCGGAGCGCGGCGGCCCGAGACCGCTCGCTCCGCGGCGCGCGCGTCGAGCCTCGTCCTCGACGAGCGCACTGCCGCGAGGGTGGCGGCCGCCTTCCACGAGCCTGCGCCCAACCCAGCGGCCCCGGCGGCGAAGGGAGGCCGCCGAGGTCGTCGTGGTCATGGGCATCCCCGGCGCCGGGAAGAGCCGCGTGGCCGAGAGCTACGCCGCGCGCGGCTATCTCCGGCTGAACCGCGACGAGCGCGGCGGATCCCTGCGGGAGCTCGCGAAGGCACTGGACGACGCGCTGGCGTCGGGGGCCGGGCGCATCGTCCTCGACAACACGTACCTGACGCGCGCGTCGCGGAGCTACGTGTTCGAGACCGCGCAGCGCCACGGAGCGCGAGCACGGTGCGTGTGGCTCGACACGTCCCTGGCCCAGGCCCAGGTCAACCTCGTCGAGCGGCTCCTGGCGCGGTTCGGCTCACTTCCGACGCCAGGCGAGCTGCGAGACGCTGCGAAACACGAGCAGGGGCTGCTGGCGCCCACCTCGCAGATGCGGGCGTTCCGCGAGCTCGAGCCGCCGTCCGCCGACGAGGGCTGGGAGTCGGTGGACGAGGTGCCGTTCGAGCGAGAGCCGTCGGCGAAGCAGGGCCGGCCCGGAGTCCTCGCGGTCGCGGGTGCCGTCGCACGGCCCGGCTGGGGTGAGGCCGTGGGAGCGGGCGACCGAGCCACCCCACACCTCCTCTTCGATTGGAGCCCGGTCGGTGACGACACCGCGCTACGAGCCGCCGCAGCGCGCCTAACGGCCGCGGTCGAGGGCCTGGTCGAGACCGCCTTCTGCCCACATCCCGCAGGGCCGCCGACATGCTGGTGCCGCCCACCGCTTCCCGGCCTGGCGCTCGCGTTCGCGCGCAGACACAAGGTCGACCTGACGCAGTCGCTCCTCGTCGGAACTGGGCCCGCTCATCGGACGCTCGCGTCGACGCTGGGTTCCCGGTTCGTCCTCGTCTGACGGGCTACGCGGTCATCTCGGGCTACGCGGTCATCTCGGCCAGCGCCGTCACGGTGCGCCAGTTGCGCACCGTCAGCGTCGCCGGGAGCCGCTTCGTCGTCAGTTTCTCCATGAGCTTCGAGCGGGCCTGGCCGTTCGGGACGCTGACGTAGATCTCGCGGCCCGCGAGCGTGAGCTCGTCCGGCAGGTAGTCCGCGAGGTCGCCGAGACCGAGGGCAACGAGCTCCACGGGCTCGCTCAGGAATGCGACGACCAGCCGCGTCGGGTCGGCGACCGGGTACGGGCTGCCGGAGACGACAAGCTGCAGCTCCGCGCCCGTCCGGATCACCACGGGGACGTCGTGCCCGGTCGCGTCCGAGATCGCGGTCGCGAGCGAGCCCGCGAGGTCCTTCGGCGCCTTTGCGGCGGGCGTGAACACGACGTTCCCGCTCTGGAGGTAGATCTCGACGTCCGCGTGGCCGAGGCCCTCGACGATCGCGCGCAGCTCGGGCATGGCGATCCGCCTCTTTCCGAGGTTGACCCCGCGGAGAAGTGCGACGACGCGCACGTTCTCAGTGTGCCGTCACGAGCTCGGCCGGGCCGCACCGGCCCGCCGGTGGGCGGGCGGGCCTGCGTGCGACTCGAACGGCGCTACCTGTGCGGGGGCAGGAACGTGTCGGTCTCGTAGCTGTGCAGGACGGCCGACGTGTGCATTCCCGCGTGCGCGATCGGGGCCCCGATCGGGTTCAGCGTGACGAGCGTCGGCACGCTCCAGAGCACGTCTCCGGTGAGCGGCTTCCGGATCTTCGCCGAGCGGAACTCGCCGTATCCGGCGTGGTAGACGGCGGTCATCGCGAGCGACGCCGCGAGCGCGACGACGCCGATGACGAGCTTCCCGGAGAGGCGCCTGTCGAGGCGCGTCCCGGCGAAGGCAGCGAACACGACGAGGATCGGGAACACCGACAGGAGTAGCCCGTCGGTCACCCCGTAGACGATCCCGCGCCAGGCGACGGCAGCGGCGAGCTCCAGCCCGTCCGGCCGCGACGTCGCGTCCTCCGTCCGTACGACCATGACGGTGAGCACGGCTGCGACCGCGAGCCCGAGCAGGAGTGCTGCCAGCCACCGGCGCTTGATCGCCGCAACGAGGTCGTATCCGGTCGAGCGCGACCAGAGAGCGAAGAGCGCGAGCACCGCGGCTGCATAGAGTCCGTAGAAGAGATCGCGGTTGATCTCGAGCACGTCCGCGAGCACGTACGGCACCGCGAAGGCGACGACGAGCCCGCCGGCGAGCCACGCCCAGTGCACGGAGAGCGCGTGCCGCACGCGAACGTCAGCGTCCGCGCGACCAACGGCATGTGTGGTCATCTGTTCCTCCTTCCCTGCACAGCCTGCTGCAGCCCTGCCCCGCCGGACATCGGTAGAGAGTCCCGAACCGGCTGCGGCATTCCCCGTCGAGCCCGGGGGCGTGGAACGGCGTGACCAGCGTGCTATGTGTCTTCCCGACGACGGAGGCGACGGCGCGGCGCGACCACGAGGAGGCGGAGATGGCGAAGTGGGTGACCCGAGAGCGACCGAAGACGGATCGGATCGCGTGTCCGTGGCTGATCCGGGCGTTCATCGACCCGGACGCGGAGTTCCTCTATGTCCCGGCCGACGAGGTTCTGGCGGTGGCCGAGCGGGAAGGAGCGCGTTCGTACGACGCCCCGGGCGCCGACTACACACACCGCGACGGGCTGTGCTCGTTCGAGGTGCTCGTCGAGGAGTACGGGATCGACGACCCGGCCGTGAAGCTGCTGGCGAGGATCGTGCATGGAGCGGACGTCGCCGACGACCGCGACGCGACGCCCGAGTCGCGCGGCCTGCTCGCCGTGGCCGAGGGCTTCCACCTGCTCGACCTGGGCGATCACCGTCAGCTCGAGCTGTCCCTCCCGGTCTACGACGCCCTCCATGCCTGGTGCGGGAACGAAGTGCGCTCGGGACGAACGGCCGCATAGCCCTTGGCGACCCCTCCCGACGCCCGGCGCATCCTCCTCGTCCAGGCGCTGCGGGCGTTCGCGTACGGGCTCGGGAGCGTCCTCATCGGCGTCACGCTCGCCGACCTCGGGCTCTCTGGCGTGCAGGTCGGGCTCGTTCTCGGCGCGCTCGTCGCCGGGACCGCGCTCGTCTCCATCGTGCTGGCGCGCTCGGGCGACCGGATCGGGCGCCGCCGGTGGTACCTGGCGCTCCTGGTGACGATGGGGCTGGCGGGGACGGTCTTCGCGCTCACGGGCTCGGTGTGGCTCATGGTTCTCGCGGCGCTGACCGGAACGGTCTCGACCGAGGTGGTCGAGTCCGGCCCGTTCACCTCGCTCGAGCAGGCGATGCTCCCGAGCGCGGCCGCGGGCCGCGACCCGACCCCCCTCTTCGGCACGTACAACACGATCGCGACCCTCGCGGGGTCCCTGGGAGCGCTCGCTGCGATCTGCACGCGCTTCGTGGACGTGGAGCCGCAGCGATTCCTGCTCGTGTACCCGGCAGCCGCAGCGGTCGCGATCGCCGTCGCCCTCGGTCTCGGCGCGACCGTCGAGCCGCGACCGGCCACGGCTTCCGAGCCTCACCGGCCCCTCGAGAAGTCGCGCGGCATCGTCACCCGCCTGAGCGGCCTCTTCGCGCTCGACTCGTTCGGCGGCGGGTTCGTCACCCAGGCCTTCCTCGCGTACTGGTTCACCGAGCGATGGGGCACGTCGACGGCCACGCTCGGCGTGATCTTCTTCGCGATCGGCTTCCTCCAGGCCGGCTCCTTCCAGCTCGCCGTGCGGCTGGCGGGCCGCATCGGCCTCCTGAACACCATGGTGTTCACCCACCTGCCTTCGAACCTGCTGCTCGCGCTCATCCCGTTCGCGCCGAGCCAGGGGATCGCGATCGCGCTCGTCTTCGGACGCTTCGCGCTCTCGCAGATGGATGTCCCGACGCGGCAGGCCTACGTCGTCGCCGTCGTCGAGCCCGACGAGCGAACGGCGGCCGCCGCCTACACGAACACGGCGAGGTACGTCGTCCGCCCTCTGGGCCCCCTGCTCTCCGGGCCGATCATCGCCGTCTCGCTCGGAGCGCCCTTCGTCATCGCCGGGGCGATCAAGTCCGTCTACGACCTCGGCCTCTACGCCCTTTTCCGGGACGTGCGACTGAACCGGACGGACTGACGCCCGGCGAAGAGCTCAGCGCGCGTGCCCGTCGTCGACCATCTCGCCGGGATCGGTCGTCGAGACGAGGCGCCAGGAGTCCCACGTGATCTTGAAGATGACGAGCGTGATGACGAGGCCGACGATCGGATCGCCGAGGGGGAAGCCGAGGGCAACGAGGATCGCGCTCGCCACGACTCCGAGTGACACGAACCCGTCGGTGCGAGCATGGTTTCCGTCCGCGACCAGCGCCGGGCTCGAGAGCCGGTGGCCTGCTCGAAGTCGTACCTGGGCCGCCAGCTCGTTGCCCGCGAACCCGATTGCTCCGGCCGCCGCGAGTATCCAGAGATGCGTCAGGTCCTGCGGGTCGACGAAGCGCTGGATCGTCTCGTAGAGCGCGACGCAGGCGGAGACGAAGATCGCGAGCACGACCGCGAGGCCGGCGATCTTCTCCGCGCGGAAGCTGCGCAGGAAGAAGGCGATCCCGAGCGGCACGGCGGTGAGCGCGTCGCCGAAGTTGTGGACGAGGTCGGCGAAGAGCGCGACCGAGCTCGTGAGCACGAAGATCAGGAGCTGCGCGATCGCCGTCAGCCCGAGGATCGCCAGGCTGATCGCGACGGCCCTGACGCCCTCGCGCGAGCGGACGATCGAGCGGTCTACGAGACCATGCGAGTGGCCGTGACCGTGCGCGTGGTCGTGGTCATGGTCATGACCGTGCACGTGGAGCTCGTGATGGCCGGACGAGACGGCGTCGGGCGAGGATCTGCGGAGCCCCAGCCGGAGATGACGGTGAACCCCCGCGTACGAATGGGAGTGACGCCACCGTCCGTGCCGATGCCAGGTCGCCGTCTCGGTCATCCGCGACCTACTCTCGCAGCTCGCCTCGACACGGGCGTCGACACGGCTGGCCGAAAGAGAGGCGAGCCAGATCAGGGGTTGTCGAGGGCCATCCTCGAACGGAATCGGAGTGTGCGAAGCGCGATGAGGATCGCCGCGAAGCCGACGACGAGGTCGACGACCGTGAGCGTGATCTTCATGCCGACGCTGAACGCGAGCAGTGCGGTACGTGTGGCCTGGCCACGCAGCGTGTAGACGAGCAGCGCCTGCCCGGTGCCGATGCCGCCCGGGCTCACGGGGAGGAGCGTCGCCAGGCTCGCCGTTGCCTGCACGACGAGCACGTTGTGGAGGTTCTGCCGGATACCGAACGCGTCGAGGAAGAACCAGATCGTCGCGAGGCGGAGGCACCAGTCTGCGACCTGCCAGGTGGCCACCGTGCGGAGGTACCGGGCAGGGTGGCGGAGGACGGCGAACGCTCGCGCCACACGAGCGCGCAGGTCGGTGATATTCATGCGAAGCCAGACGACGAACGCGATCACGCCGGCGACGAGCGCGAGAGCGATCGCCTGCGTGGCGGACTCGTGCTCGAGGAACCAGCGGAAGTCGAAGCTGGGCAGGGAGCGCAGCACGTCGAGCCCTGGAAGGACGCCCTGGGAGAATGCCCATGCAAAGAGACTGAGACCGGCGACGACGTCGACGATCATGAGCACGAGCGTCGAGCTGACGAGCGTCGTATAGGTCGAGCCCGGGATCGCCCGGCGTGCCAGGTAGAGGCGCACGACGTCGCCGGCGCGAGCCGGGAAGATCGCGTTGACGCCCGCACCTGCGAGGTACGCCGCGTAGATCGCGCGCCAGCGGACGGTCACGGCGGGATAGGCAGCGACGAGCACGTTGCGCCAGGCGCGGCTTGCGCACGCGACCTTCAGCAGATGGCACGCGATCGCCAGAGCAAGCGGCAGAAGGCGAACGGCGGCGAGGTAGTCCCAGAACGCCACGATCGCATCGAGCACGCGCCCCACGCTCGCACCGTATCCCTGCTGCGACGGACAGGAAACCGGCGACGAAGGATCTTCGCGTCTGCCGTCGGTCGCCGACGTCGCCCGCCAATGAACGTCTGTTCACCCGGCACTGACGGGTCCGCTGCGAACCCATACCGTCGCAGGAAGTAGCCGGGCGGCTATGTCGCAGAAGCGACACTCCCACTGAGAAGGAGAGAGATGTTTCTGGGAACGACGAAGGTCGAGGATTTCGACCGCTGGTGGAGTGTCTTCTCGACCACGAGCCTCGAGAAGCGAAAGCAGCACGGATCCAAGGGCTCGCACGCGTTTCGCGATCCCAACGAGGAGGGCCGGGTCTGGGTGCTCTTCGACTGGGATGCCGAGGGCTGGCAGAACTTCCTCTCCGACCCCGAGGTCCCGGCGATCCTTCAAGAAGCCGGACACGCAACGAGGCCACAGATCGCGGAGCTCGCGGGCCAGCTCGACGGCTGAGCCGGGCCCCGAAGCAGCCCGCTCGACGAAGGCCCGCTCCGGCGGGCCTTCGCACACACACAGCGGCCGCGTCCCGACCAGGTGTCGTCGCCAGTCGCACCGAGTCGCGCGAAGCCGCACAAATCCATGGAATCGCTCCGGCCACGCTGGCGGCCGAGGACATCGGACGGCGAGCGCGTGGACCCCGCGTAGACCCTCGCCAGGAGTTCGAGGTCGCGCCCGCGCCGTACGTGGTTCAGCTGCCGTCCGGCCAGCCGCCGCGGTGCAGCACAATCGGGCAGTGCGGCAGCCGCCCTCGCGGATCGGCGAGTACTGCCTGTGTCTTGTGTGCGTACGGTGTGCTCGCCCGCCAGCCATCGGGATACGGCGTCAGCCCTCTAGGGAGCTCCGGGTGATCCAGGATGTGCTCGAGCGCGCCCCGGAGCGGCAGGACGACGTTCGTGCCGAACCGCGTAGCCCAGCGTTTCCCGATCCCGGCATGGAGACGACGCTGGATGGTGCGGAGCTTCTCGCCCGCCGGCGTCAGGCGGATCGTCCGCTCGGACGCCGGCGCACCTTCCACGATCACGTAGTCCGTCTTCGCGAGAGATGTCAGCGAAACGGCAACCGCCTCCTTCGAGATCCCGGTGAGCGAGGGAAGGTCTCGTATCGGCACGCTGTCGCCGTCGAGCACGCGGAATACGTTCGCGCTCAACGGCAAGGACAGCGCAGAGCCGTCCTCGAAGTCGAGCGTGTAGGCCATCAGGGCATGTGCCAGGAGAACGACGAGCGGCAGGTCGACGCCTTGCCGCGGCTTCTGCTGTCCGAGCTCGAGCGCCATCGCGTGCGTGCTGCTGACGATCGGCAGGTACTCGGGAAGATCTGCGTCGATCCCTTCGTCCACCGCGCGTAGAGCGCCGACGAGCTCGTCGATCTCCGCGGCACCGAGCCGCTCCCGCCAACGCGCCTCGATCTCGCCGGGAAGCGCCGGCCAGAGTCCCGCAGCCCTGCGACCAGCAGGCGTGAACTGCACGACCCATTCGTCCTTTACTCCCCTCGCGCTTCCGTACCCCTCGCGCTCTCCGGTCGACGACCCGACGGACACGTAACCCCAGCGCTCGACGCCGCCGACCCTCGAGAGCACGCTGGCCTTGGGCAGACCGACGGCGGCGACGAGCTCGCGCACCGTGATCCCGTCCCCGACGACGCGCAGAAGGTTCGACCACATCGTCAGCGACGTGACGCGCGCTCCGCCTCCCGCCTCTCGGAAACGACGCTCGAACTCGTTGTCGAGCTCGATCGTGAACGCAATCAGGACCTGTGAGAGAGCAGTCGAGAGCGGAGCCTGCGCCACCACGCTGCGACGCTACCCGAAGGGGTGAAATCCGAGACGCAGGGCCTGTTCGAGGGATTGCGCTCCCCCAACGGGGGGATACGGTGAGCGCAGAGCCTTGCCAGCGTCGAGCCGATGAACACGACCGACCTGATACGCGAGTGGAGCATGGAAGGGGCAGAGCGCGACATCGCCGGCCGCTTCCGGTCGGCAGGCGACTTTCGCGCGCTCTTCCCGGGCAACCGGCCGAAGCCCGCGCACGCCCCGCTGCTCGTGAAGCCGGCCGACGAGGAGGACTGGCGCCCGCTCCTCGTCGCCGTGCACGAGCCGGGCGAGCGGGCGGCGTAGCCTCGGGCTTCTTCGAAGAAGCCGACGCACGGACTCGAACCGCGGACCCCTTCATTACGAGGGAGATCCAACCGCGAGGAGGCCGTAGTGCACCATCGTAAAGCGTTGTCGCGATCCCGTTGTTTGGGATAGCTAAGACCTTCTGTGGCAACGGACTACAACCCGATCCAACGGGCTGCGTCCACATCTTGGTCACATGGCTGAGACCGATTCCCCGCGCCCATCCAGTGCTGCGCCAGCCGCTCCACCATGGAGTCCCCGGTGCGTTGAAGTTGCTGCCCATTCGAGGCCGGATCACCGCCGATTAGCGCCCCACGACCCACGCTGAGTTCGACGCGCTGCTTGCGCCCGAGGGGCCAGCGGCGCCCGAGATCGTAGGAGTCCCGTTCCGGTCGGTGACGAGAACGTGCGCCAGCCGCCGACCTGGCGCTGTCGGCCCGCCGCCGTGAACCCAGCCAAGAAGGGTAGTGGCACCAAGGCGCCGGCATTCTTCTTCGACGAGGCATACCGCAGTTCTGCGGGAACCTGTCGGCTCGATCGACGTCAACGGTGTGAAGGTGCCGGTGCAGGTCTTCTGCTACGGGGGGAGTGGTTGCACGGCCGCGGATGGATTCGCGAACGGCTTCCTCCTCTACCTGCGCCAGCCTGGCCCCAAGCGGACGTTGCTTGTTGTCACCTCGCGGCACGTCGCACTCGACGACCTCGCGAAGGTCGTGCGGAGCCTGACGCGGGTCGTCCCGAAGCCACAGGGGCAAGGTTCGTATCGGCTCCGCTTGGCCGTCGCGCCCGGGACAGACCGCCACCTACGACCTGTGCGCCCGTGTCATTCTGTCGCCCGCAACTTGTGCAGACCGTCACCGGGCAAGGATAGGACGTCCGCCCGTCCGAGAAGGGGCCTGGAACGCTAAGCCGATCTGAGTGGGCGCACACCTGGGCTCGAACCAAAGATCGTTACTCCTGCGCACCGAGGCTGGCTGCGGAGAGCGGAAGTACCGAGGGTCAGCACATGCGGGTTTTCCCCGATGTAGCTCGTATCGGGCGATGCAAGCGTGATCAGCTCAGCGAGAGTGCGTGAGGAGGTGGCCGTATGGCCGAAATCCGCACCGTCAAGAGGCCCGCAGCCCGCCGCAAAGGACGCCTATCCCCCTTCTGGCGTCACTTCCTGGAGATGCTCGGCGCGATGGGGATTGGGATGTTCGCCGGTGCCGCTATCTTCCTTTCCATCGTGCAGGTGACCTGGGATGAAGCACTGATCCAGTATCCGGCGCAGTCCTTGCTCGTCATGGTGGTGTCGATGACGGCGCCGATGCTGGCTTGGATGCGTCATAGGCGACATGGCTGGGAGCGCTCGGCCGAGATGGGGGCGGCGATGGTCGTCCCGGTGATCCCTTTCATCTGCCTTGTCCTCTTCGATGTGACCAAGGGCGCGCTCTGCAGTCTCTACTGCCTCGCGACGATATTGGCCATGCTCGGCGTCATGTACTACCGCCGCAGTGACTACTCGGGCGACCACTCCTTGAGCCAGTAGGTCTCGAGCAGATCTTCGACGACAAAAGGGTCCGACTCGACTGCACGTCGCGCCTCATCCGGACTGGGCGCCTCGAAGAGAATCAGGCCACCCGAGCGATCTGCGAACGGCCCGCCTGAGTAGCCCTCCAGCTGCAGCCGCCGCCAGTGGCGAACGTGGTTCGGGACCGCCAGCCTGATTCGTTCAGGCTTGTCTTTCATGAAGTAGACGTACGCGAACCGCATCAAGACCCACTCCCGCTGTGTAGCGCCTGCGGGACAACAGTACTCGGGAAAAGCCGTGCCTCAACGCGTGGTCCGGACATCTACCGTGCCCGCGCCGACCCGCAGCACGCGCCCAGAGGTGCCCGTCGCCGTCGACGAAGTAGTCACCGATCTGGAGCCTCGCCACACAACAATTGTCGGATGAGGCAACGGATCGCGCTCTATGAGGTCGCGGGTTCGAGTCCCGTCGCTCCTGTCTTTTGAAGTGCTTGCAAACAGGCACTGGATGTTGTCTAGATGGGCGTGCGGTTACGCCCCGTGGCCCAAACCAATGGCCCAAACGTTTGAGGGAACTACCTGCAAATACCGTGTTTTTGACGCACGCTTGTGGCCCGGTCGCACAAACAGGATGGGGTCAAAGCGGTATGAACGCCGGAAGTCGGCGACAAGTGCAGCGACGAAAACGCCTCAAAGGCGCGAAACCTGTTGCCGCGGCTTGCGAAGCCGTCGCCCTGGTTCATCCGCTCCCGACGGTGATCAGCACCTTGCCGACCGCTCCGCTCTCGACGGCGGCGTGTGCGGCGGGCGCGTCTTCGAGGTTGAAGCGGTGTAGCGGCAGCCCAGCCTGCTCGCCGACCCGGAATGCGCCGTCTTCGATTGCCTGGTTGATGTCTGCGGCGGCGGCGGTGATCCGCTCCCAGCCGACCGTGTAGAGGAGTACGAACTGGTAGGGGAGTTGAGGAGCATGTTGCGCCTCACGTCGACGTTAACGGGGCGCCGCCGTCGTTTGCGTAGATCGAGATTGTTCCGCGCGGACGACGACGGTCTCGTCGAGTTCGGCGTTCGCGCCGGCCGCGACCTCGACGATCAGGTCGACGCCGTCCCGGGCCAGGCTCCGGATCTGTTCGGCAGCATCCCTGTCCTTGTAGTTGACGACATGGTGAGCCCCATGCGGCAGTGGCGAGCTTCGCCTTCGCGTCTCCGCTGACCGTGGCGATGACGGTTGCTCCTGCCCAGCGGGCGAGCTGGATCGCCGCGTTCCCGACCGCGCCGGCTCCACCGGCGACGAGCACGGCAAAGCACTTGCCCGCGCTCTGGGCCGAAGGCGCTGCGCGAGGGACGTTCACCCTCATCGGCGCGGACGGAACCGTACACCGTGAGCACTTCGAAGTCGGTCCCGGCGCGCTCCTCTGGAACTACGACGGGATGGCGTTCCTGCTTCAGAACGCCGGGGAGAAGGACGCTGCGACGCAGCTGGCCGCGCGCGTCGAACCGTAGAGTTCCCGCTATTCCTCGCCGGCAGGCCTCGCCCGCGCCTGCGTGATCCGGCGGACGCCGGAGACGCTCCCCTTCCGTTCGTAGAGCGCCAGCGCTTCGGCAAGGGCGTCCGCTTCGCCACTGCCGTCCCCGGCGAGCCGGTGAACGAGGGCCGCCTCCTCCAGCGTCTCGCCGCGGGTCGTGAGCCAGTCCGTGGCTTCGACGCGGCGCCTTGCCTCCTCGACGAGCGTGAGTGCTTCGTCGAAGCGCCGTTCCTGCGCCGAGACGAGCGCGAGCGCCCGCCGCCAGGCGACCTCGACGAAGAGGTCTCCGGTCGACTGGGCTCGCGCCTCCAGCGCGAGAGCTTTCGCCTCTTCGACCTGCCCCGCGCGAGCGAGGACGCAGGCGAAGCTGGCTCCGATCTGGGGCTTCATGGCGAAGTCCTGCTCCGTGTCGGTGAGGGTGTAGGCGGAGCGCATGTGCTCGACAGCTGCGTTGAGGTCGCCTGCGCCGAGCTCGACCCAGCCGCGGTCGGCCTCGAGGCCGATGAGAAACCAGACGAGGCCGAAGATCCGTGCTCTACCAATCGCCCGGTCGAGCACCGAGCGGGCATCATCGGGCCGGCCGGCCTGGGAATAGAGGCTGGCCAGCGCACGGAGGACTCGTAGCGGGAGCGGCGGCGTGTCCCAGATACCGCGCGTCTCGCCGTCGTCGAGTATGCGTTCGCATTCAGCGATCGCCGCCGGCACTGGAGTGGAGCCGTCTGCCAGCAGCTCAGCGCGGTTCATCAGCGCAGCCGCCTCCTCGTAGGCATCGCCCCTCTCCGCGGCGAGGGTTGCCGCACGCAGAGCCAACTCGGCCGCCTCGTCGCTGCGGCCGAGCATTGGTAGCACGTGATACTGGCGGCGGAGGGCGAGGCTCAGCCCCTTGCCGTCTCCGCGCTCCGCGAACCGCCTCGCGGCGCGCTCGGCGAGATCGACGACGACCGCGGCCTCGGTGCCTCCGGTCCAGATCGACAGATAGGCGAGGTCGAGGCGCGCCCACTCCTCCACGGGCTGATCGCCTACGGCCGCCGCCATCCGAGCAGCGGCCTCGAGCGTCGCGATTCCGCGCCGCCGCTCGCCTGTTCGGAAGAGGGCCAGCCCGTACTCGTACAACGACTCTGCACGCTGGCCGGGAGGGGACGGCAGGATCGCCGCCGCCCGCTCCAGTGTGAGGCCCGGCCGGTACTCGCGATCGTCGATCGCCGTGTCCTGGACGAGGATCGCCCGCTGGAGGTCGCGCAGCCGAATGCCCGGCTCGAGGCCGAGCTCGTCGACAAACGTCCGATGTGCACGACGGTAGGCCGCCAGCGCCTCTGCCTGCCGGCCGGCGCGGTAGAGGGCCAGCATCAGCTGCTCCCAGAGCCGCTCCCGGAGCGGATACCGCTGCACCAGGGACTCGAGCTCCGGCACGAGGGCCGCGTGCTCGCCGAGCTCGAGCTCGGCGTCGATCCGGTCCTCGAGGGTGCTGAGCCGCTGCTCCTCGAGCCTCGCGATCTCGTGCTGTGCGAACGGTTCGCTGGGGAACTCCACGAGGGGAGGCCCGCGCCACAGCGCGAGCGCGGATCGCAGCTTCGCGGCCCGCTCCCGCGGCTCGGCCCGCCGGGCTTCCGCGACCAGCCGCTCGAACACGTCGAGGTCGAGCTCGCCCGCCTCGACGTGCAGCACGTAGCCGGACGCGCGGCGCTCCAAGACGTCCGGGCCGAGCAGCCGCCGCAGCGCGTGGACGTGGTTGCGGAGCGACTCGCGCGCCGTCGGCGGCGGCGTCTCTCCCCACAGCTCGTCGACGAGCCGCTCCGGCGACACCGGCTCGTTCGCGTGCAAGAGCAGGAGACCGAGCAGCGCTCGCTGCTTGGGCGCCGGCACCCCGATCTCCTGACCGTCCCGCCGGACCTCGAGCGGCCCGAGAACGCGAAAGTCGAACAGCCCCATGAGGCGACGCTAACACCGCGACTCGCCCACCTACAGACCGCCGCGGTCCGCCGTTACGGCGCCGTTATGCGCTGCCCCTAGCCTCGAACCCAGTGGCCGCACCGGCCATCAGTGGAGACAAGCGAGGAGCAGCGATGACGCTCAAGACTCCGCTCACGAGCTCGGTCCGCGACGAAAGGAGTCCGAGATGACGAGAGACAGGAGACTTGAATGTGGATGACAAGCGTGTACTCCGTGTCGCGATCGCCGCACGCGCGTCGTTGACAACGCGCGGCGCACAGGCGAGAGCCTGAAGGCACGGGAACATCTACCGTGGAAAGAGAGTGGACCATGAGGAAGTTGCTCTTGCTCGGCGCAGCTGTGGCTGCGCTTGCGATACCCGCGGGCGTTTCGGCGTCGACGATCACGCAGGTCATGCATGGACTGGACAACGCGAAGGGGCTCGCGTTCGGGCCCGAGGGTGCGCTCTACGTCGCCGAGGCCGGACGCGGCGGCCCGGCTTCCGGGCTCTGCTGGACGAGCCCGCGGCCGGATCTCGGTTTCCGTTGCTACGGCGCGACGGGCGCGATCTCGCGCTACTGGCACGGGACTCAGGAACGGATCGTGACGGGTCTGCCGTCGCTGGAGAACCCGGCGTTCGCCGCGCCGGCGGCCGGGCCTCAGCACATCTCGTTCCAGGGACGCGGCGGCATGTACGTGACTATCGGCTTCGGCGGCGACCCGAGCGACCGCGACGCGTTCTTCCCCGGGCTCGGCTTCTCGCAGCTGTTGAAGATCACGCCATCGGGCGTGGTGCACTCGGTCGCCGACATCGGCGCGTACGAGGCCGCGAACAATCCGGATGGCCTGCAGGTCGACACCAACGCCTACGCGGTGCTCGCGTTGCCGGGCCATCAGCTCGTGACCGATGCCGGAGGCAATTCGCTCCTCGACGTTCGCGCCAACGGCTCGATCTCGACGGTGACGACATTCCCGAAGGTGACCGGCGCGTTCGGTCCGGCCGACGCGGTTCCAACGGAAGTGGTGCTCGGCCCTGACGGGGCGTACTACGTTTCGAACCTGAGCGGCGTGCCGTTCACCCCGGGCAGCGCGCGCGTGTGGCGCGTCCTGCCCGACGGATCGAAGACCATCTACGCAGACGGGCTCACGCAAGTGACCGATCTCGCGTTCGGCCCTGACGGATCGCTCTACGTGCTCCAGCACGCGGCGATGCCGTTCTTCGGCGGGCCGGGCTCGATCGTCCGCATCGCGCCGGGCGGCGCGCGCACGATGGTCGACACGCAGGGACGGCTGAACCGCCCGGCGGGTCTCGCGGTCGGGCCTGACGGCGCGCTCTACGTCGCCAACTTCAGCACGGCGCCCGACGTCGGCGAGGTGCTGAAGATCGTGCAGTAGAGACAGTCGCGACGAGGGTGGTTGCGCCGGCGGGCGCGCCACCCTCGTCCCAGCTCACTAGAGGATCAGGTGGTCTCGGTGGACGGCGTAGGGTTCATGCGACCGAGAGGACGCAGGAGAGGACGGGGCCGTGACCCTCGACAACCGGCTGGTGCTCGCGTATGCGCACGGCGCGACGGACGTCCCGCTCCGCGGCGAGACGATCGGTCAGATGTGGGACGGCGTAGTCGCCCAGCATGGAGGCTCCCAGGCGCTCGTCTCACGCCACCAGGCGATCAGCTGGTCGTACGAGGAGCTCAACGCGGAGGTGGACCGGTGCGCGCGCGGCGCGGGTCTCAGGAAAACCGTCTAGCCGTCTAGCTGTGGGACCCACAGACCTGTGAGACGCGGCTGATCGGCTGCGGACCAGAGGCGCCGCTCGAGCTCGGGAAGGTCGGTGGCGTTCATGGCGGGGGATGATCGCAGAGCTACCACTGTCTCTTCAGGTCAGTAGGGTGAGACGGCCCGCCAGATGTCCGTCCGAGACCTTTCTACGCCGGGGCCTTCCCCGAAGCCAGACGAAGCGCAACTCGAAGCCATCTTCGATGGACTCAACGTCGAGCAGTCGCTCGCTGTAGCCACAAACGCGGGGACCGGCCCGCAGGCCGCCCGCGAATTCGTTGCCGCCGCAAAAGCGATGCGCAAGCGGTCCCCAGTCCCTCAATCGAGGGATTCCGATGGCCTGCCCATGAAGGAGGCTGTAGGCTCGACTCGGCGGTGAAGCGTTGACGCGCCGGGCATGCGGTGGCCGCCCTATCCGGCGTCGAGCTAGTGGCGGAACCGGCACCGCTCGCGGGGGAGGTGTTGGCATGCAGTTTGAAAACGCTCTCGTCCTCACGTGGGCCGTCTGTGTCGTTGGAGCCTCCGCGCTCCTCCACGAGTTCGGCCACGCCTGGACGGCGCGCGCAGTTGGATGGAAGATCGTCGGCCTGCGCTGGCGCTGGTACGGGGTGGCCTTCGTCGCCGATCCGAATGGCAAGCTGCAGGAGCTGTGGAAGGTGGCCCTCGGTGGGCTTGCGACGACGGCTTTGCTCGCTCTCGTCTTCAGTGCGGGAGCCACGTTGCCCGAGCCCGCGCCCTTCCTCTTCGGATTCGGCTTCACGATCAACGCTGTACTTCTGCTCACGAACCTCATGCCTATCCGCGTGTTCGACGGGGGTCAGCTGCTGGCGGGGTTTCTCAAGAGCAGACAGAGCGGCCTGACAGACGCCCCACACAGCCCTAAACACCTCGTCAACAAGTAGCCAGGGGTCGCGGACCCAGACCTCCTCGGCTCGCACTAAGTGACTCCTGCCACGGAGTCACCGCCCAGCGATGACCTGCGCAGATCTCGTGGTAGCTCGTCGAGCTCATCGCTAGCCTAGCCATGTCTTAGCCGCTCGGTCCCCGGCCGAGGCCGACTTGACGGGCAGCGGGCACTTTCGGGCGGCCCATCCGAGTGCGAACGGTACCGAGCGGAGCATCGCCTGAACGTACAGTCGTCGTCCTCAAGCGACCACTTCCGAGGACAGCTCGGCGACGGGCAGGCAGCGACCCCGTAACGAGAAGCGGATCCTAGCCCTTTCGGCGTACCGATCTAGCCCTTTCGCCTGGCGCCGCAGAGCCGTTGCCTCCTACCGTTCTAGTCGTGGAGATGAAGCTCGATCTGGGCGAGTTCGAGGAGGGCTGCTGCCCGAGCTGCGGCGAGGAGCATGCTGACGAGGATGCGACTCAGCCGGTCTGCTCGTGCTGCGCCGAACGCCTCGAACGCGAGCTCGCCGTGTACCTAGAGTTCGTCGCGGTCTCCCGCGAGCCGGCATAGCCCGAGTCGGGATTGGGCTCTAGCGCGGGGGCGCGCGCGTTAGTGTGCCTGCACTCGCCGCGCGCACATCTGCTAGGAAGGGCAGCCGTGATCGTCGCGCTCCACGTGGCCACGGGCGCCGTGGCCGGCGCCGCGAGCGGGTCGCGACTCGCGGCGCTCCTCCTGGGCCCAATCCTCCATCTCGCGGGCGATCGCCTGCCGCACCAGGACATTCGCTCGCGTCGCTTCGAGATCGGCAGCGGTCTCGCGGGCGTCTTCCTCCTCACCGCGCGGCGAGGCCCACTCGATCCGGCGACGCTTGGCGCCATGGCGAGTTCCGCCCCTGACCTCGAGCACGTCCTCCCGTTCCTGCGCCCTGGCGGAAGGAAGCTCTTTCACGACCGCCTCGGCTGGCACCGCTCGGGCCGCTTCCCGCCAGCTCTGCAACTCCTGCTGTCCGGCGCGATTCTGGGCGCGCTCATCGTGCCACGGCGTAGAGCCGCTTGAGAGGGACCGCCGGACGGAGAGGCGGTTGACCGCGCTCGCACACGGATTCCGCCAGCTCGAGCCAGCAAGCCGGGTGCGCTGGGAGCAGTTCGATATTCGCTGAACGCGTCGGCAATTCGCTCGCAGTCTCGGTCACGCTTCTGGCCGGAAGCGTGATCGTAGGCACTAGCGACTACGTTCGGAGAGCCTGGCTCGGCGAGCGCAATCGAGCACTCGGAAACGAGCCAACGCTCTCGATTGGGATGATCAGCATTGGCATGATCAGCGCTTCCCCCGATGTAAGTCGGGAACTCGCGTACGACACTCATGATACGAAGCGCGCGAGTCAGACGCCTTTGTCTGCTGCACGCCGGTAGACCGCCACTTCGGCCTCGTTTGTTGGAGGAGCCGTTAGTCGGACGAGCAGAGTGCGGTCGAGAATAGGAGGCACTATGCCCCTCTACATGTCGACTTTCGACTACGAGCCCGCAGTCTGGGCTGAGCTCATCCACAACCCGGAGAACCGCACCGAGAGCGTCAGCCGCATCCTCGAGGACGCAGGCTGCAAGCTGAAGGGTCTCTGGTACGCCTTCGGCAAGAGCGACGGCTTTGCCCTGATCGAGGCGCCGGATAACGTGACTGGTGCCAGCATCGCGATCGTCATCAACGCGAGCGGAGCGTTCCGCAGGTTCGAGACGACCGTCCTCATGACGCAGGACGAGCTGCTCAAGTCGCTAAAACAGGCGCAGGACGTGGCATACGTCGCGCCCGGCGCGGCTGTTCACGTCTAGTAGCTGATCGCCGGCGGGAGCCGGACCGTGCCCAGATCCGACTCCCGCTTCGCGATCACCGGCTGTGCGCCCGGCTCGATTTCGTGGGCGGTCTGCCCGACCTCGTCGTGCGCGACTCTCAGCTACGCGCCACCGTTTGCAGCGCGAATCTTCCGGACGACCGCAGCGCTTTCCAGGAGAAGGAGCAACAGTCGCGCCTTAAGCGACAGCCGCTCATGCTGATGCGCGACGACCTCTGGCAACTTCGCAAGCACTTCGTCCGGCACCGCGAGCGCCTGCAAGAGCGGCTCCGCGGTCGCCGCTGGCATGCCCGCGGCGTCGAGTGCGGCCACCGGGTCCGCCTTCAGCTCGCCTCGGTAGACATCGTCGTTTCCGATCCGCTCGGCAAGAGCGACGAGTTCGCGCATCTCCCCCTCTAGCCCCAAGGCGAGTTCGCGCATCCCTGCCGCCTCGACTGCAGCCACGGGATTGGCGTCGAAGCGCTGCTTGAAGAACGGGTCGAGCTCGAGCGCCCGCCTGAGCTTCCCCAGATCACCGTCTGTCATCCTCGTCTGTACCGTGACCCGCTGGCCCCGAACGCTCATTTCAAGCAGAGTTCGCTGAGCTCTCGTGACCCAACCCAGTGGAGCGGGACGAAGCAGCCGCAACAGGCGCGCAAGCCGCTCATGGCCATACGTGTTCACTGGCACAGTGAACAAGACGCCAGCACACCCGCGATTCTTCCTCAACATGCGGGTCCGTCCAGACGACGGGTTCCTCGAGGCCGCCGGGAGCTCGCCCCTCCGGATACGACGACATCCACGCCCGTCCCGATCAGCTCCTGCCTGAGTCAGCTGGATGTGACCCACTCGCGAGCAACGCGCGAGCGGCGGCTGGTCGAATAGCGCCCGGAAGAACGACGTTGCTAGCGGGTAGATGCAGTTTCGAGTAGGAGGAGACGATGAGGATCGGGATCATCGGAAGCGGCAGGATCGGAGGGACGTTGGCCGGGTTGTTCGCGCGCGCCGGGAACGAGGTGGCCATCGCTAACTCGCGTGGGCCCGACACATTGCAGGAACTCGTCGAGACGGTCGGTGAGGTCGCGCGAGCGCTTCCGGTCGAGGAGGCGGTGGCGTTCGGCGACATGGTCGTCTTGGCGATCCCCTGGCGCCGGCGCGACGAGCTTCCCCCGGGTGCGCTCTTCGCGGGGAAGGTCGTCGTCGACGCCATGAACCCCTACGGGGCAGGTGGGCTGATCGACGTCAAGCCGTCGACCTCGTCCGAGGAAGTGGCCAGGTTGATGCCGGAGGCGCGACTCGTGAAGGCCTTCAACACGATCCACTTCCAGCGCTTGGCGGAGAACGGCCGGCCCGGAGCGCCGCTCGAGGAGCGCGAGGTCATCTTCCTGGCCGGTGACGACGAGAAGGCCAAGCGCGTCGTCTCGGACTTGATCAAGGAGATCGGGTTCGCGCCATGCGATACAGGGACGCTGGCCGAGGGTGGCCGCCGCCAGCAGCCGGGCTCCCCGATCTATAACGTGCGGATGACCCAGTCAGAGGCAGCTCGCCGTCTGTCGAACGCCTGACCGGCACGAGGCATAGCGCTACGGTCGCACGCTGTGCTGTTCGCGGGGCGGCTCTCGTGGCCAGCGCCTTTCCGGTGGAGCGCGCTTCAGGGGCAGACGAACCAGCCACGATCAAGGCGGTCCACTCTTCGCCTGCGCTCGCAAGAGTCAAGATCACAACCCTGATCTGTCGATCCTGGCGTTATCCGTTCGTTCTTTCAGGACAAGTCGGATTCGTCGACCGCACTGCCCGAGGAGGCTGTCATGGCCCATCCCGTCATCCACGCCGAGATCCGTTCAGCCGATCCAGACGCAACGCGCGCATTCTTCGGAGAGCTATTTGGTTGGACGTACTCCGACGGCGCGTTTCCCGGCTACACCTTCGTGGACACCGAGGTCGAAGGCGCACTTCCGACTGCCATCGGGCCCCTGCAGGGCGGCGCCGATGCCGTCTTGTTCTTCGTCGGCGTCCAAGATGTCGAGGCGACGCTCACACGAGCCGAGCAGCTCGGCGGCAGGACGATCCAGCCGGCCCAGAGTGTGCCCGGCGTGACATTCGGCGTGTTCGCGGATGCTCAGGGCCACCTCGTTGGCGTCGCCGCGAACTAGAAGGACGCCGGCCGGCCTCACTTATCAGCCTTGAAGGTCAGTCGCTCGAGGAGCTGTCGTCGGCGAGGATGCGATAGAGCCGCTGGCGCGTCTCGCGCAGGACGTCCTTCGCTTGTGCGAGGTGTGACGCGTCGCCCGCGTGCACGACCTGGCGCGCCGCGGCCATCACCTGGAAGACGAGGTCGCGCAACTCGACTGCGGCTGCTTCGGATTCGTCCGCGACGGCCTCCCAGGGCGTCGGGGTTTCGAGCGCCTCGGCGGCTGCACGCCCCTCGTCGGTCAGCTCGAAGGTGTGCCGTCCGCCCTCGGACTCGATTTCGCGCACGAGCCCCTCGTCTTGCAGCTGTTGCAGCGTCGGGTAGACGGAGCCGGGGCTTGGGCGCCACACTCCGGCCGTCCGCTCTGCTAGCTCGTGCATGATCTGGTACCCGTGCATCGGGCGCTCGCTGAGGAGCGCAAGGATCGCCGACCGGATGTCGCCGCGGCTCGCCCGCGGACCTGCGCCGAGGAAGCCGCGCATTCCCGGCCCTCCGAAGCCCCGATGTCGCCGACCTCGGCGACTCCTGCCCGTCATCAGGTGCCAGCCCTCGGCGCGGCACCCGCGCGGTTGATAGGTGACTGCGAATGCCGTCATGTGGTCACTCCTGTGTGTCGCTTGCGACCTCTCACGATATATCGCGATTGTACTCCGCGAAGAGATTCGTGCAAGAGGACCTGCCGAGGATCTGATCCTCGAAGCCCGTCGAGGTCACATTTTGGTCACATCGCTTGAGAACCAGACCGCGAGCACAGGATCGTCGCAATGAAAAACCACCGGTTTCCAGGCGGTTTCCGAGAGCCGACGCGCGGACTCGAACCGGGGACCCCTTCATTACGAGTCTTGCGTGATTGGGGGCTGGAGGGGGACCCGAGGGCACTGCTTGATGATGGACGACGGTCGCAACATCCAGGAGGCTCCGCTGTGGCGAGGCGCGAGCGAACCAGGCAGTTCCTCTCGAAGACCTCTTGGCCTCGGCACTTGCCGTCGTCGTCCGCTGACGCCGCGCTCGTTCTCACTGCGACGAGCACGAGGTCATCGTCACGCGCAGCTCGACCGCCGGGTGGCCCGTAGCGCCGCCGCGTGCAAGACTCGGACCGCGGATGAACGACTTCGGGGCGGGAGACACGATGACACGTGTGGGCGAGAAGTCAGACGTCGCGGAAGGTGTTGCATATCGCTATTCGACCGATTGGATCCACGAGCTGGAGAACGAACCGCATTGGCGTCTCTACTGGCGTCAGCAGAAGCTGATGCGAGAGCTGGTCAATCGAGGAGATCACGTGCTGGAGATAGGCATCGGCACCGGCTTTGCGGCCAACTACCTACGGTCCCGAGGAGTGTCCGTCACCACGCTGGACATCGATGCCGACAAACAACCGGACGTCGTCGCAAACGTCGTGCGATACGACTTCCCCACGACCCACGACGCGATTCTCGCGTTCGAGGTCTTCGAGCATGTTCCGTACGACGACTTCTGCTCGGTGCTCGCGAGGCTCTCTGCGACCGCGCGGCACTACGTCTTCTTGAGCGTTCCACGGAACATGAAGTTCGTTCTGAGGATCCACGTGAAGCTCCCGAAGCTCAGAGCGAGATCGCTCGATTGGAGGGTGAACAAGGGCCGTATCGACGAGCCTTACCACGTATGGGAGGTCGACCACGGCGGCATCACCGTGGACTCGCTGGAGCGGGAGTTCGCCCGCAATCGGTTCCGGATACACCGTCGCGACGAAGCGTTCAACCGGCTGTTCTACGCGCTGGCCTGCCCGGGCATGCACGGGACTGAGGAGTGAGAACGATCCGGAACCCCTCGGGCGGCTCCGACTGACGACCGCTCGCCGAGGCCATCGGAGCGGAAGGCTTCGGTAGTTCCGGGAGAGCGAGGTCAGAGAGCTCGAGGGACACATTCGGGGACACTTTGGGGCCCCGTAGAGCGAGCGAGAGGCCGAGAACCGAGTTCCTAGCTCAAAGCCGACGCGCGGCCACGAACCGCGGACCCCTTCATTACGAGGGTCGGGGAGAACGAGGACACCGGTGGTCAGGGCACACAGTCATGCGGGTTTTCGCTGAACTGCAAGGTCACGATCGGGCAGCGCTGGTCAGTGTGATCTGACCCAAATCTGACCCAGCTCATGCGTCTTCCTGAGGATGTCTCGCTTGCCGTGGAATTTCGTGGCGGCGGCCCAGGTCTGACGGTCAGGCAGTGACGAGCATAGACGCCTCCTTGGTCGGGGTCGTCCTTTGGATAGTCGTCAGCGTGGGGAGCTGTTCGAGGCGGTACGCCGCCGCGAGCCCTGCGATCCCCCTCCGACGACGGCGGTTGCTGGCAACGCGGCTCGACTGACACGCCGCGACCAACTCCTCGATGAGCGGGTCTCGTGCGACCCGAAGGCTCTCCCCTTCGGTCGGTCTGCCTCGTGGCCGGGCCATTCCGCTTTCTGCGCATCATTGGTCACCAATCCTGACCCAGATCTGACCCAGAGACAAAACGAGGCCCCGCAAGGGGCCTCTCACGTCGGCAAACCCTGTGCTGGAGTCAAGCCGACGCGCGGACTCGAACCGCGGACCCCTTCATTACGAGTGAAGTGCTCTACCAGCTGAGCTACGTCGGCGAGGCCGTCTGAGTGTAGCGCCGGCCGCGCCGCGCTCAGGCGCGGGCGAGGATCCGCTCGTACGTCGTGCCGTAGATCAGCTCGCGCACGCCGTCGGACTCGAGGAAGTCGCGCGGGAAGCCGAGCTCGGGGCGGCCCGCCTCGTCGATCGCGGCCAGCTCGTCCGGGTCAAGGTCGATCGAAGCCGCGGCCAGGTTCTCGACGATCTGCTCCTCGCGCGTCGCGGCGACGAGGGGGATCACGGTGGGCGGCGCGGGTCGCTGCCGGGCCCACGCGATCGCAACCTGCGCGGGCGTGCACCCATGCTCGCGTGCAACGAGCGTGAGCGCATCGAGCACGCGCTGCGCGCGTTCGGACACCGCGTCCTCCGGCCAGCGACGCTCCTCCGCGGGCTTGCCGGTGAGGATCCCCGCGCCGAGGACGCCCCACGCGACGACCGCGAGGCCGAACGACGCCGCCATCGGGAAGAGCTCGCGCTCGGGCGAGCGCCCCGCGGCGCTGTAGGGGACCTGGAGCGCGACGAACGGGCTCCAGCCGCGCAGCTCCGCGAGCGTGTTCGCCTGCGCCACGACCCACGCCGGCGAGTCCGAGATCCCGACGTGCAGGACCTTGCCGAGGCGCACCTGGTCGTCGAGCGCGCGCACGGCCTCCTCGATCGGCGTCGTGTCGTCGCGCATGTGGAGATAGAGGAGGTCGACGTAGTCGGTCTGGAGCCGGCGCAGGCTCTGCTCGAGCGCGCGGACGAGGCTCTTGCGGTGGTTCCCGCCCGCGTTCGGATCGCCGGGGTCGAGCGACAGCGTGTACTTCGTCGCGATCACGAACCGCTCGCGGTCGCCCTTCACGAGCTCGCCGACGAACTCCTCGCTCGACCCGTCCGTGTAGTTGGAGGCCGTGTCCACGAAGTTGCCGCCGACCTCGACGAAGCGGTCGAAGATCCTGCGGCTCTCGTCGAGGTCGGCGCCCCAACCCCAGTCCGGGCCGAACGTCATCGTCCCCAGGGCGAGCTCGGAGACGCGGAGGCCGCTGCGGCCGAGAAGCTGGTAGCGGAGGGTCGTCATACGTGTGTTCTATATTTATCGAATAATTACTATTCTTGTCAAATGAACGAGGCCACCGTCCGCGACGTCCAGCCCTGGCCGCCCCGCCTCGCCGTCGAGGTCGAGGCACGCCCCGGACTCGAGCTGCTCGTCGGGCTGTCGGCGGCGACCTCGGGCGGCGAGTCGCTCGATGAGAGCTGGGCGTGGCCCCGCGTGGGCTGGTCGGGAGCTCTCGCCCGGGCCGTGCGGGCGGCGGGTGAGAGGAGCGGCGAGGCGTGGCTGCACCTGCTCGGGCTGGCGCTCGAGCTGTCCGCTTACTCGGCGGCCGGGTTCGTCGACGCGCTGGAGGAGGTCGACCCGCTCGAGCTCCGCCGCCACCTGGTCGGCGTCCATGTGCCCGCGTGGGTGACGCTCGTGGGAGCGGACGCGCTGGAGCATGCCGCGGCGGCGGACGACGCCGCGATCGCGACGCTGCTCGAGCACCCGCGCTACTACGCTGGACGCGCGCCCGAGGCGCTCCCCGGCCTGCTCGACGGCTCGCCGGAGGAGACGAAGGCGCGCGTCCTCGACGCACTCCGTCTCTTCGCGGCCGAGGTCTTCTCCCCTCGGGAGGACGAGATCATGAGCCTGCTGGTCGCCAGCGCCGAGGCTGCCCGCCACCGGGCGGAAGCCCTCGCTCCGCGCGAGCTGATCGCCGACGTGACGCGCGGGTACCTGTACGAGCCGGAGCCGGAGTTCGCGCGGGTCGTCCTCGTGCCGCACGTCGGCTCGCGGCCGCTGCTCCTCCTCTGCCAGCATCGCGACGCGCGCGTGATCTGCTACCCGCTCGCGGAGGAGCCCAGCGACCCGGAGGCCTCCCTCGCCGAGCGGGCCGTCGCCGTGGGCCGGGCGCTCGGCGACGGGCGCCGCGTGCAGATCCTCCGCAGGCTGGCGCTCGCGGAGGCGACGCTCGACGAGCTCGCCGAGGCGAGCGGGCTCGCGAGGTCGACGACGCACCACCACCTGACACAGCTCCGCGCGGCGGGGCTCGTCGCGCTCCGCGGGAACGCGAGGGGCTACTGGTACGCGCTCCGGCCGGAGGGCCTGACCGACGCGCAGCGGGCGATCGGCGAGCTGCGACGGGCGCCGACGTCCTTCGAGAGCACCCCACGGGAATCCGGCAAGCGCTCGCCGGGACGCCCCCGCAAGCATCGGGGCTGACCGCCCCGACCGCGTCAGCGCGGCTTCGTCAGGCGGTACGGGATGACGTCGTTGTCGAGCGGGAGCCGGTACTTGTCCGGGTCGTCGTGCCGGTACGGCTGCGAGGGGAGGTTGATGAACGCGGCCTCGTCGTGCCCGACGTTCTGGACGGCGTGCCACACGCCGGCCGGGATGCTGACGAGCGTGCGATCGTGGCCGCCGATGTGCAGCACGTTGAGCCGGCCGAAGCTCTCGGAGTCCGTGCGCGCGTCGTAGAGGACGATCCGCAGCGTCCCCGCGTAGGCGAAGAGCCGGTCGTTCTGCTCCCGGTGCAGGACCCAGCCCTTCACCTGCCCCGGCCTGATCGTGACGTGGTAGACGTAGACGAGCGGGTCGTCCGTGAAGCCCCAGCGCAGGTCGTAGACCTCGCAGATGGTCCCGCGCTCGTCGGCATGGGTCGGCGGTCGGCGGATCAGGACGCCCTCGATCGGCTCCTGGAGAGACTCCCCCTCCGCCGTGACCGAGGGAGCGTCCTTCCGTGCGTGCTCGAGGCCTTCGACTGCCGCAGGAACCGTCGCCACGGCGGGGAGCATACTCAGCGGCGCCGGGTCAGCAGCCCGCGGAGGCGCCACAGCCGGCTCGAGCGCATGGCGTCCGCGTTCCGCTGCTCGGCGCGCGCCCACAGGTGGTAGTCCTCCGCCGCCCTCTTGACAGCGCGCCGGAGCAGGAGGTCGACCTCCTCGTCGAATCCCGGCTCGCGGGAGCGTCGGTACCAGTCGGCAAACACCTTCGCGCGCTCCTCCTCGGGAAGCTCCTTCCAGAACGGGTCGGGGAAGTTCAGGTATGTGAGCCGCTCTCCCATGACCGCCCGCAGCCCGGGCAGCTCGAGCCACTGGCGCCACATATGGTGGTCGGTCGGCATCCCCGTCGGCGTCGTCCGCCAGCCATGCGGGAGCCTGCGGTACGCCTCGAGCGTGTGCGCGACGCCGGTGAGCCCGACCGAGCCGACCCGCGTGAGCCCTGCCTCGCGGAACTCGGGCCGCGCGTAGTTCCAGGGGAAGAACTGGAGCTCGCCGTCCGTCGTGAACCTCGCCGCCGGGGGATGCGCGAAGTCGGCGTCCTCGAGGATCCGGCCCATCTCCGCGGCGTGATCGCGCAGGAGGAGGTCGTCGTCGGACAGGTAGCAGACGATCCGGCCCCGCGCTTCTTGCAGGACCTCGTGGCGGTACGCCTCCCCGTTCCGCGGCCCCTTCGGGAAGTCGAAGAACCTGAGCCGCGGGTCGTCTGCGTGGCGCGCGATCACCTCACGCGTCGCGTCCTCGACCCCGTCACCGACGGCGAGCACTTCCACCGAGGCGCCCTCCTGGTCGAGCGCGCTCGCGAGTGCCCACGGGAGGAGCAGGACGTGACGGCGGGTCGGGACGAGGATGCTCGCGTCGGTCATCCGGGAGCTACGAGCGCACGTGCGCGGCGTCAAGCGCGCGGTGCAGCCGCACGAAGAGCGCCTCGAGCGCGAGCGAGGGGTTGAGGTTGAACTCCTCGAGCGCCCGCCACGTCTCCCGCACCGTCTCCGCGGCCTCGATCGCACCGAGCCCGAGGTCGCGGGAGACGTCCTGCCGCAGCTCGGTGAGCCGGTCGGCGTGCACGGCAGCGGCCTCCGCGCCCGCCTGGAGCACGACCAGGTCGCGGTACCACGCCTCGAGCGCCTCGAGGCCGGCGAGCAGCTCCTCCCGCTCGGCCCCGCGCTGCGCCCGTCGCACGCGCTGCTCGGCATCGCGCGCCGGGAGGTCGATCCCCTCGATCGCCTCCTGCTCGCGCTCCTTCGCCTCGCGTCCGCGCTCGTCCGCGGCCCCGAGCAGGACGGACGCGGCGTCGCTCGGCTCGAAGTCGTCGTCCAGGTAGACGGAGCGCGCGACGTCGATCAACGCGTCGCGCCGTCCGGCCGCCGCCGGGTCGAGCAGCCGGCGCGCCCGGTCGAGCCGACCTGCCGCGGCCCGCGCGAGCGCCAGCACTTCCTCCTCGCTCCGGTCCGGAGCACGGGCGGCGACCCACTCCCGCACCACTCGCTCGGAGAGCCGACGGAACGGGACGAGCTGGCAGCGGGAGAGGATGGTCGGCGGGAGCGGCCCGAGCTCGCCCGCGACGAGGACGAGCACCGCGTACGGAGGCGGTTCCTCGAGGTCCTTCAACAGCGCATCGGCAGCGTCTTCGTTCAGGCGCTCCGCGTCGAGGACGAGGTAGACGCGGCGCGCAGCCTCGAAGGGCCGCATGTGCAGGTCGTGGCGCAGCGCCCGCACGTCGTCGATGCGGATCATCTCCCCGAGCGGCTCGAGGAGGTAGAGGTCGGGATGTGTGCCCGCCAGCACGCGCCGCTCGTCGCCGAGGAGCGCAGCCGCGAACGCGAAGGCCGCGGTTCGCTTCCCGACGCCCGGTGGGCCGTGGAGGAGGTACGCGTGCGCAGGCCCGTCGACGAGCGCTGCCGAGAGCAGCCGCTTCGCCTCGGGCTGCTCAGGAACGGACGCGAAGGGCTCCATAGACCTCCTCGGCGATCGCGTCGGGCGAGCGCGACCCGTCGAGTGCGACGATCCGCTCCGGGAAGAGCGCGGCGAGCTCCCGGTAGCCGGCGTCCACACGCGCGCGGAACTCCTCCCCTTCGCGCTCGAGCCGGTCGTGGTCGCCGGTCAGTCGCGTGTGCGTCTCGGCCGGGTCGAGCAGGAGAAGAAACGTGCGGTCGGGGAGGAGGCAACCGACGGCGTCCAGGTTCAGCTCGAGCACGCGCTCGAGCCCGAGGCCGCGCCCGACGCCCTGGTACGCGACCGACGAGTCGACGTAGCGGTCGCAGATCACCGAGGCGCCGCGCTCGAGCGCGGGCCTGATCACCTCCTCCACGTGCTGGGCACGGGAGGCCGCGTACATGAGCGCCTCGGCCCACGGGGCCACGTGCCCTCCGTGGAGGACGAGGTCGCGGAGGCGTTCTCCGAGCTCCGTCCCTCCCGGCTCGCGTGTCGCGACCACCTCCTCGCCCGCGGCCTGGAGGCGAGCGCGGAGGAGCTCCGCCTGGGTCGACTTCCCCGACCCGTCCAGACCTTCGAAGGAGACGAACATGCGAGTGGATCCTACGGCGGCCGGCGGCGCCGGAGGGCGGCCCTCTTTACAGTGCCTGGCACTGTAAAGGCGACGACTGCGTGCCGATCTGTCCCCAGGTCACCAGGCAGATCGGGGCACTGTCCGTAGGATGCGGCGCGATGCGCGTGCTGGTGACAGGCGGAGCGGGCTTCATCGGCTCCCACGTCGTGGATGCCCTCGTCGCGCGCGACGACGAGGTCGTCGTGGTCGACTCGCTCGTCAACGGGAAGCGCGAGAACGTCCCCGCGCAGGCGACGCTCCACGTGCACGACATCCGGGAGCCGTTCGACGAGATCGTCGACAACCTCCGCCCCGAGGCCGTGCTCCACCTCGCGGCGCAGGCGGACGTGCGCGTCTCGGTCGACGAGCCCGTGTACGACGCCGAGGTCAACGTGCTGGGAACGGTGCGGGTGCTCGAGGCCGCGCGCCGGCACGGTGCGCAGGTCGTGTTCAGCTCGACGGGAGGCGCGATCTACGGCGAGTGCGACGCGGGGCCTGCCGCGGAGACGTCGGCGCTGACGCCGCTCTCCCCGTACGGCACGGCGAAGCTCGCCGGCGAGGAGTACCTGCGCGCGTACAACCGGCTCCACGGCGCGAGGCACGTCGCCCTCCGCTACGGCAACGTGTACGGGCCGCGGCAGGACCCGCACGGCGAGGCCGGCGTGGTCGCGATCTTCCTCGGCGCGCTCGCGCGCGGCGAGCAGGCGCGTATCTTCGGCGACGGGCTCCAGACCCGCGACTACGTCTACGTGGCAGACGTCGCGCGGGCGACGATCTCCGCGCTCGGGCACGACGGCGGCGTCTTCAACGTGGGCACCGGCCGCGAGACGTCGGTCGTCGACCTCTACGAGCGCTGCCGCCGCGTCGCGGGCTCCGGGACGGAGGCCGTCCACGCGCCCGCACGTCTCGGCGAGCTCCAGCGGAGCGTGCTCGGCACCGAGCTCGCCTCGTCGGAGCTCGGCTTCCGCGCGATGGTCGACCTGGACGACGGGCTGCAGGCGACGTGGGAGTGGCTCTCAGGCGACCCAGACGGCACGGCCGAACGCCACGCCGGCGACCGCGGTCACGGCGCCTAGCGTCACGAGCACGCCAGTTCGGAGCTGGGGGCGATCGGCGATCAGCGTCGCTCCGGCGATGAGTACCGGGAAGTCGACCATGACGAACCGGACCATGCTGTGGAGTGGCAACGACCCGCCCGGCGCCGAAGTGGCGATGGCCAGGGAGGTGGCCGAGAAGAGCGCGAACGGGAGCCCGAGCCGCCGGTAGGCGACGACCGTGAGCGCCGCCGCGCCCACGAGCGCGAGCAGGTCGACCAGGTTCCAGAGCCCGAGCTGCGCGTGCTGGATCGCCAGCATCTCGAGCGGCGAGGCGGGAGCGTCGGGCGTGCCGATGCGGGCGGGGAGCGACGTCAGCGCGTCGAGGCTGTCCGGCAGGGCGGCAAACGCCTCGTAGATCCCCGAGAGCGGGCCGAGCCACGACGGATCCCGCGCCCAGTACGCCTGTGCGTGCACGAACGCGAGCGAGTCTCCGAGCTCGACGTCGAACAGGAGCGCCACGGACGCCAGCCCCATGCAGGGCAGCAGGATCACGGGGGCGAGCCGCGGGAGCTGCGCTCGTGTCTTCGGCCAGAGGAGCGCCACGAGGGCCGGGACGAGCGCGAGCCCGGTCAGCCTCGTCGCGACCGCGAGTCCCGCGAGCAGGCCGGCGAGCCAGGGCCGGCCGCGCTGCGCCGCCAGGAACGACGTCGTCGCGAAGGCGAGGAAGAGGCCCTCGGAGTAGACGGACGTGAACACGAACGCGGTGGGGTAGAGCGCGAGCAGGAGCATCGAGTCCCTCGCGGTGGCCTCCCCGACCAGCGGCCGCGCGATCTCGACCAGCGCCCACGCCCCGACCGCAGCGGCGGCGAGGGAGAGGATCACGCCCGCGACCATGTTCGAGCCGATCACAGCGCCGAGCACGCGGACGAGCCCGGGATAGAGCGGGAAGAAGGCCGCCGACTCGCTGCGGTATCCATCTTCGACGATGCTGAGATACCAGTTGCTGTCCCACTGCGCGAAACCGCCGAAGAGGTAGTCGGTGACCGCGTCGTATCCGCCCGACGCGGCCGCGGCCGCGCTCGAGGGCACCGCCCAGACGAGCATGAGCCCGGTCCCGAGGAGGAACGCTACCCGGATGGCGACGAAGGTCGCGGCCGGGTGCCGGAGCACGCGCACCGCGCAAGCCTAGTGCGCGGCCCTTGCAGGAGTGGCGGCGCGGCGAGCGAAACGAGCGCCCTGTGGACCACCCGCTCCCCGGCAACGAGGCCCTCGTCCGACCCTGGCGCACCGCCGCGTACGTCGCCGTTGCAATCGCTGCGGTCGAGCTGATCCTCCTCCTCGCCATCGGGGGCGGAGCGCTCGTCGACGCAGCGTCCGCCCGGCTCCAGCTCGAGGCGCGCGATCGCGCCCTCGCCCCCGTCTCCTCGCAGAAGCCCGCAGCTCGCAAGCCCGTCCCGGCCCCCGCCGCCAAGCGCCCGCGCTCCGCGACCGTTGTCCTCGTCCTCAACGGGAACGGACGCACGGGCGCGGCGGCGGCTGCGGCATCGCGCGTGCGGGGGCGCGGCTACAAGATCGGGCACGTGGGGAACGCGTCCCGGAGCGACTACGCGACGAGTCTCGTCATGTACCGCCCCGCCTTCGCCGGCGAGGGCCGCCGGCTCGCACGCGACCTCGGCGTGAAGCGGTTCGGCCCGCTCGACGGGATGCGCGCCGGCGAGCTCGGCCGCGCGCAGCTCGTGTTCATCCTCGGCGCCTAGCCAGCGCCTTCAGGGACTCTCGCGCGACCGGACGTTCCCGCTCGGGAACGTCCGGTCTTGCGCACGACTACTAGGACGGCTCGCAGGCGCCGGCATTCACCGCGTCGCGAGCGACGTCCAGCGGCCCGCCGACGACCCACTGGTTCCCCGAGGGGTCGAGCGTGTACGCCTCGTTCAGGAAGCGGTACGCCGCGCACATCCGCCTGCGCGCCTCGAACTCGAAGATCCCGAGGGCGTACCACGTCGCCGGGTTCTCGGGCTGGAGCTCGACCGCGTCGACGTAGCGGTCCTCCGCGGCGTCGAGGTCTCCGCGGCGCTCCTCGATCCGGGCGAGCGCGACGATGGGACGGACGGAGAGCGGGTCGAGGCGCTGCGCCAGCCGAGCGCGGTCGCGGGCGAGCCCGAAGTCCCCGTCGTCGAGCGCGCGGGTCGAGGCACGCACCGCGCGGTCCGCGACCTCGGGCGCCGAGACCGAGAGGAGGACGGCCAGCGCCACGAGCACCGCCGCGACCCCGAGGACCGGGCCGCGTACGACCCGCCCCGCGGGGCGCCCGGCACCCGCGAGGACGCCGAGCGCGAACAGCGTCGGCGCGGTCACCGCGACGAAGTCCCACGTGTAGTCAACGAGTGCATGCAGGAGATACGCCGCCGGTGCGGCGACGAGGGCGACCGCGGCCGCGCGCTCCTCGTCCCCGAGCCGCCGGAGCGCACAGACGCACACGGCTCCGCCGGCTCCGATCACCGCGAGCAGGAGCAGGAGCGCGAAAACGCCTCCGTCGGAGAGCTGCTGGAGCAGCACGCTGTGCGGCTGGAGCACGTTCCGGGCATCCGTCCGGTACCGCTTGCGGGCGACCTCGAACGAGCCCGCGCCGGCTCCCTCCGGCGCGTGGCCGGTGAAGACGTCCCACGCTTCCCCCCACCAGCAGAGCCGCGCGCTTTCGAGCGAGCCGAAGCGGCCCGGGTCGTTTACGACCTCGGCGCAGTCGCGGCCCTGCGAAACCGCGCCCACCGCGCCTGCGACGAGAAGCACGCCGACCGCGATCGCGGCCACCCCGGCCATGACCGCCAGCCCGCGCCCGACCCTCCGCCGGGTCTCCCCGGCGAGCGTACGTCTCGACCCGAGCACGACCAGCAGCGCGACGACACCAGCGCCGACGAGCGCGAGCACGCCGAAGACGGCTCCGTCCGCCTCACGATCGGACCGCAGGGCGATGTCCTCGACGAGTGCCGGGCGCGTGAACGCCCACGCGCCGACGAGCGCGGCCGGCCCCACCGAGGCGGCCAGCAACAGGCCGCTCGCGAGGCGCTCGCTCGTGAGCACGAGCCACAGACCGACCACGGCCACCCCGGCGACCGCCCCCGCGCGCGAGAGCGTGAGGAGCAGCGTGAGAGTGGCGGCGTACGTCAGGAGAGCCCCCGCGACGCGCACGATCGTCCGCCGCCCGCTCGTGGTCGCCAGCCAAAGACCGAGCACGACCGCGACGTCCGCGACCAGCGCGAGCGCGTTCCAGTAGCCGACCGGCTCGCGGAGGCGGGCAACGCGGTCGCCCTCCGGATCGAGCGCGGGGACCGCCTTTGCGAGGAGCGCCCAGGTGACGACGACGCCCGCGACGACCGACAGGAGCAGCGCGCCGATCCGGGCGGCCAGGCTCCCCACCGCTCCGGCCACCACGATCCCGAGCCCGAGGAACGCGGCGAAGGCGATCCCACGGTTCGAGACGTCCCAGCTGCGGTCGGGGACGATCGACCACCACACCGTGACCCCCGTCCACGCGCCGAGTGCGACGAACGCGAGGACGAGAGCGAGACCCGAGCGGCCGACGCGCGGGGCGGCGAGCCTCCCCAGGGCGATGGCGACGGCGGCGCCGAGCAGGAGAAGCACCGCGGCGCCGCCCACGGGCAGCGTCGCGCCGAAGCCGGACCCGTCTCCCGCGACCGCGGCCCAGAGCAGCACCATCCCGACGAGGCCGGTGAAGACGATCGGGCCGACGCCCGGCGCCCGAGCGGCCGGCTCCGGCGCCGCATCCATGGCGGGCCACGCTACCATCGCTCGCGGCGTTTGCCGGCCTCCGCGGGAGGGTAAACGTCGGCTCCGTCTAACAGATCGTTTACTCTGCCCAAACGCCCGGATCACCTCGAGCCGGAAGACTCGCCCTAGAGTTGGGCCTCCGGCAGCGCCTCGTGACTTCCCCCTCGTACACCCACCGCCATCCGCTCGCGCTTGCCGCGGTGCTCGCCCTCATCGCGAGCGCGGTCGTCGTGCTCGCCACGTCGGCGCCCGCGTCCGCCGCGGCCAAGACGACCTGCGGGGACAAGGTGCTCGCCGACTGGTTCGACAACGGGCGCATCGACCGCCTCTATCCGCTCCACTGCTACGAGGACGCCATCGACGCGATCCCCGACGACCTGCGCGACTACGCCGACGCGGAGGAGGTCATCTCGCGCGCGCTGCAGAGCGCACTGCGCGGCGACCTCGCCCCGGGCGGCCGCGACCCGACTCCGGGGGACGACCCGACCGGCTCGGACGACCCGACCGGCTCGGGCGGCACGGGCGGTCCGAACGATCCCAACGGCTCGAACGGCGGGGAGGCGACGCCGGACGTGGACACGTCGGGTCCCTCCGCGGTGCCCATCCCGCTCATCGTGCTCGGCGGCATGTCGCTCGCGCTGCTCGCGGCCGGCGGCCTCGGCTACCTCTCGCGACGGCGCCAGGCGGCGCACGACGACGTCCCGCACGACGACGACGACTTCCCGGTCTGAGCCGCTGATCTCCTGACGGCCGGTTTCATGGCCGGCTGACGCGGGTACTCTCTCGACGCGGTGTCCTCCGACACCTCAGCCGCCGTCGTTCTCGCCACGCTCGCCAGCCTCGTGCTCGCACTGGGCCTCGCGCAACCGGCCTCCGCTGCGCCCTCCTGCGGCGAGCGGGTGCTGCTCGACTGGGCGGACAACGGCCGCGTCGACCGCCTGTACCGCCTGAGCTGCTACGAGGACGCGCTCGACGACCTGCCGCCCGACATCCGCGACTACACGGACGCCGCGGACGTCATCGAGCGTGCGCTCTACACCGCCGTGCGCGAGGGCCCTGTGACGGCCGCCCCGCGGTCGGCGGAGTCGTCCTCGTCCTCGCGCATGGTGCTCCTCGCCGCGTTCGCCGTGGCCACGGTGGCGCTCGCCGCAGCAGCTGCGATCGGCGTCCTCGCGCGCGGCGCCGGCCCCGGAGAGGCGGACAAGCGCAGGTAAAATCCGGGGGTGGAAAGGCTCTTTCCAGGGAAATCTCCCGGCCCCCGCACCGTCCGGCCCGCCTCCTACCCTCCCTGGTCCGCTCGCACGCTGCTCGTCGCTCCGCCGGGCGGAGGAACGTAATGTCCGACTCGGCTCGGGAGGAGACGATGGCAACGCAGGAGCAGGCACCCCAGGCGACCGCAGGCGCCGACGAGGTCGTGAACGAGGTCGTGCAGGCGGACGCGAGCGTCGCCCCGCGCCGCTACTTCACGATCCCCGGCCGCGACCCCTTCGAGGAGGTCGAGTGGGAGCTCCGCCACGCGTACATCCCGGGCAAGGACGGCCCCGCGTTCGAGCAGAAGGACGTCGAGTTTCCGAAGTTCTGGTCGCAGACCGCGACGAACATCGTCGCGCAGAAGTACTTCCGCGGCCGCATGGCGTCGCCCGAGCGCGAGCGCTCGGTGAAGCAGATGGTCGGCCGCGTCGTCGACACGATCGGCGGCTGGGGCCGTGAGGGCGGCTACTTCGCGACCGACGAGGAGGCCGACACCTTCGAGGCCGAGCTGAAGGCGATCCTCGTCAACCAGTACGCCTCGTTCAACTCCCCCGTCTGGTTCAACGTCGGCTTCGAGACGAAGCCGCAGTGCTCCGCCTGCTTCATCCTCTCGATCGACGACTCGATGGAGTCGATCCTCGACTGGATCCGGCGCGAGGGGATCATCTTCCGCGGCGGTTCCGGCTCCGGCGTCAACCTCTCCCGCCTCCGCTCCTCGAAGGAGCAGCTCTCGAAGGGCGGCCACGCGTCCGGGCCGGTCTCGTTCATGCGCGGCGCCGACGCCTCCGCCGGCACGATCAAGTCGGGCGGCAAGACGCGGCGCGCGGCCAAGATGGTGGTGCTCGACGTCGACCACCCGGACGTCGAGGAGTTCATCTGGTGCAAGGCCAAGGAGGAGCGCAAGGCGCGCGTCCTCGAGGCGGCGGGCTACGACATGTCGCTCGACTCGCCCGACTGGGCCTCGATCCAGTACCAGAACGCGAACAACTCGGTCCGCGTCACGGACACGTTCATGGAGGCGGTCCTCGAGGGCAAGGAGTGGAACCTCACCGCGCGCACCGACGGCTCCGTCGTCGAGACGGCCGACGCGCGCTCGCTCCTCAGGCAGATCGCCGAGGCGGCGTGGGAGTGCGCCGATCCGGGCGTGCAGTACGACACGACGATCAACACCTGGCACACGCTCCCGAACACGAGCCGCATCAACGCGTCGAACCCGTGCTCCGAGTACATGTCGATCGACGACTCAGCGTGCAACCTCGCCTCGCTCAACCTCCTCAAGTTCCGCAAGGAGGACGGCGAGCTCGACATCGAGGCGTTCGAGCACGCCGTCGACGTCATGTTCCTCGCGCAGGAGATCGCCGTCGGCTACTCCTCGTACCCGACGCCCGAGATCGACAAGAACGCGAAGGCGTACCGCCAGCTCGGGCTCGGCTACGCGAACCTCGGCGCGCTCCTCATGGCGCGCGGCCTCCCCTACGACTCGGACGAGGGTCGGGCGTATGCGGCCGCGATCACCGCGCTCATGACCGGCCGCGCGTACCGCAAGTCGGCCGAGGTCGCGAAGCGCATGGGCCCGTTCGCCGGCTACCGGCCGAACGCGGCCGCGATGACGGGCGTCATCGCGAAGCACCGCGCCGCCGTCGGCAACATCGACAACGCGCACTCGGTGCCCGACGACCTCCTGACCGCGGCGCGCCGTGCGTGGGACGAGGCGCTCGACTTCGGCGAGGTCGCGGGCTGGCGGAACGCCCAGTCCACCGTCCTCGCCCCGACCGGGACGATCAGCTTCATGATGGACTGCGACACGACCGGGGTCGAGCCCGACTTCTCACTCGTGAAGTCGAAGAAGCTCGTCGGCGGCGGCGAGATCACGATCGTGAACAAGACGGTGCCGATGGCGCTCGGCGAGCTCGGCTACGCGCCGAGCGAGACCGAGGAGATCACCGCCTACATCGACGAACGCAACACGATCGTCGGCGCGCCGTACGTCAGGACCGAGCACTACCCCGTCTTCGACTGCGCGATCGGCGACCGTGCGATCCACTACATGGGCCACGTGAAGATGATGGGTGCCGTCCAACCCTTCATCTCCGGCGCCATCTCGAAGACCGTCAACCTTCCCGAGGAGGTCACGGTCGACGAGATCTCGCAGCTCCTGATCGAGTCCTGGCAGCTCGGCGTCAAGGCGATCGCGATCTACCGCGACAACTGCAAGGTCGCGCAGCCGCTCTCGGGGAAGGCCGACGCGGGCGCAACGACGCTCGCGCCGGTCGCAGGCGTCGTCTCGCCACTGCCGCAACGCCGCCGCCTCCCCGACGACCGCGTCGAGGTGGGCCGCAAGTTCAAGGTCGGCGAGTACGAGGGCTACATCCACGTCGGGCTCTTCGACGACGGGACGCCGGGCGACATCTTCGTGGACATCGCGAAGGAGGGCACGACCCTCGCCGGTCTCATGAACTCGTTCATGATCTCCGTCTCGCTGGGCCTTCAGTACGGCGTGCCGCTCGAGGTCTACGTCTCGAAGTTCAGCCACATGCGCTTCGAGCCCTCGGGCATGACGAACGACCCGGACATCCGCGTCGCGAAGTCGATCGTCGACTACATCTTCCGCTGGATGGGAAAGAAGTTCCTCTCCACCGACCAGCAGGAGGAGGCCGGCATCCTCACCGCCGAGGTGAAGGCGCGGCTCGCGGCGGCCTACTCGGACGCCGGCGAGAGCGCGGGCGGCGTGGCGGCGATCGCAGACGCTCCGCCCGCCGGCCAGACGGCCCTCTTCAACCAGTGGGAGGACGCCGTCGAGTGCGCCAAGTGCGGCGGCCGCATGGTGCGGACGGGCAGCTGCTACACGTGCCGCGACTGCGGGACCAATACCGGCTGCAGCTAGAGCCGGCCCCAGGACATCGGAGAAGGGTCGCTGTCGCGAGCGACCCTTCTCGTTGCCCCACACCTCACGGACGATCGGGTATCTCCTCGACGTGAACGCGCACAGCGGACGCGCTCCCACGGAGATTGCCTGCGACGAGCGCTCCGGCCGGATCTCGGAGCTCGGAGATCGAGACGGCGCGGAAGGTCTCTCGGTCGGCCGCGACCTCGACCGTGGCGTTGACCTTCGTCGTTCCGAGGAGCGCACCGGTCTGCGGATTGAACCGGAAGAAGATGCGCGTGACCGCGTAGATGTCGCGTCCCAGTCGCATCCAGACGCCGTGCGACGCGCCGCGCGTCTGGGGCGGAGCCGCGGCACTCTCGACGGTCGTTCCGTCCTCGCCAAACGTCGCAAGAACACGCCCGGGCGGCGCGCCAGGGAGGAAGAGCGTGACATCCCACGTCCCGACGAGGGCCCCCGATCGGCTCTGGGGCGGCTCGTCATCGCCGAGTGCCAATCCTGAAGCGCTGCCCGCCGCGACGGCGCCCGCGACGAGGAGAGCGCTCACCGCGAGCACCGCGCGTGCTCGACTCGTGGTCGCCCCTCTTCTTGGTTGCTTCGTGGCCATGCGTCTCCTTTCGTCTCGGGATGCCCTCAAGACTCGGACGGCGCGGTTGAGGCGGGATGGAGCGTCGGTGGAGACCGGGCCAACGACCGACTCGGGCAGGAGTCAGCGGAAACGCGGGCTCCTCTTCTCTGTATGGTCGCCGCGTTGTCCGACACCTGGAGCATGCCCGCCGGGAGCGGCGATCGGTGGCCAGAGGATTACGAGCGCGGCCGGCCCGGCTGGCCACCCGAAGTCTTGGATCACCCTGGCCTCGAGCCGACGGCGACCGTGCTCGACCTCGGCGCCGGGACGGGGAAGCTGACGCGGTTGCTGCTCCGGCGCTTCTGCCGCGTCGTCGCCGTCGAGCCGGCCGAGCCGATGCGCCGGATGCTCGAGACGCTCTGCCCCGGGGCAGAAGCGCTTTCGGGCACCGGCCAGAACATTCCGCTCGCGGATGGGTTGGTCTACGCCGTCTTCGCGGCGCAGGCCTTCCACTGGTTCGACGATCGACGCGCAGTCGCCGAACTCGCCCGCGTCCTGCGTCCGTGCGGCGCGCTCGTGCTGATGTGGAACGTCCCGGCGGGGCCGTGGGAGCCGTCGACCGCCGCGGCGGAGGAATTGTTGCTCGGTCGCGCGCCGAGACCAGGCGACGTGAGCTACGACCCGCTCGACCTCGGGAGGGGAGGCCGCCTCGCGTCGGACGACTGGACGCTCGCGGCGTCCTCCTTCGAACCGCTTCAGGCGACGCGGCTACCGAATCTGCAAGCACTGGACCGTGAAGGGCTCGTCGCGTACTACGCATCGATGGGCTGGCTCGCGGACCTCCCCGATCCGGAGCGACTGCCATTGCTCGCCGAGGTGCGGACTCTGCTCGACGCAGCGGAGTACCGACGGTTGTGGGAGACACAGGTCCACTGGACGCGCCTCGCCGCTTCGCATTGACGTACCCGGCGCTGCCACCAAGAATCCGCGAGGTGCGCGACGACGACGTCAGGAGCGCCTGTTTCGCGGCACTCGACGTGCTCCAGGCGAAGTGGGGAGCCGACGTCCCGTACGCCGCGCTCGCCGACGGGTTCAACTTCCGCGGCCGTCACGTTCCGTTCCTGAACCGCGCATACGGCATCTACCGTGCCGCCGGTGTGCAGCGCGGGCCGGCCGCACTCTCCGTCAACAGCTCTCCGAGGCAGATCCGGTACCAGGACGAGCAGACGCCCGACGGCGTCCTCTACCGCTACCAGGGGGACGACCGGGACAACCACTTCAACCGTTGGCTCCGGAGCGCGCACCTGCTCGACGTGCCGATCGTCTACTTCGTCGGCACGCGACCGAACTGTTACCGGCCGATCTACCCGACGTACGTCGACCAGGACGAGCCGGCGAGGCTTCGCGTCCTCCTGACCTTCGGAAAGATGCGCGGGCCGTACGACGAGCGCGAGCCCGTCCACATCCCCGACGAGATAGAGCGGCGCTACGTCGTCCGCGAGGTCAAGCAGCGCATCCACCAGGCGCAGTTCCGCGGCGTAGTCCTCCCGGCGTACAGAGACCGCTGCGGAATCTGCCGCCTGCGCGAGGTGCGGTTGCTCGACGCCGCGCACATCGTCGGGGACGCCGAGGAGATGGGCGAGCCGGTCGTCTCGAACGGCCTCAGCCTCTGCTCGATCCACCACCGCGCCTTCGACGAGGACCTCGTCGGCGTCGCGCCGGATCTCCGCGTACACGTCTCGCCTCGCCTGCTCGACGACGAAGACGGCCCGATGCTCGACGTGCTGAAGGGTTTCCACGGCACGACGGTCGAGGCGCCGTCGCGCCGGCTCTGGCGTCCGGATCCGGAGCGACTCGCCGTCCGCTTCGAGCGCTTCGTCGGTGCGGCCTGATCGCCCGGGCGGGACGCGCTCCGCGAACCGTAGTCTGCCCACGACCGAACACGACAAGGAGGACTGATGGCAGAGGTGCTGCTCTTCCACCACGCACAGGGCCAGACCGAGGGCTTCCACGCCTTCGCGGACGAAGTGCGGACTGCGGGACACACGGTGCACACGCCCGACCTCTTCGACGGCCGCACGTTCGGCTCGATCGACGAGGGTCTCGCCTACGTCGGCGAGAGCGGTGGCTTCGGCGAGATGATCGAGCGCGCCGTGCGCGCGGCGGACGGCCTGCCGACCGAGCTCGTGTACGGGGGGTTCTCGCTCGGAGTCCTCCCCGCGCAGAAGCTCGCACAGACGCGCCCGGGCACGCGCGGCGCGTTGCTCTTCTACTCCTGTGTGCCCGTGTCCGAGTTCGGGGAGGCATGGCCCGAGGGAGTGCCGGTGCAGATCCACGGGGCGGATGCGGACCCGTACTTCATGGACGAGGGTGACGTCGACGCCGCCCGCGAGCTCGTCGCGTCGGCCGAGGACGCGGAGCTCTTCCTCTACCCCGGCGACCAGCACTACTTCGCGGACAGCAGCTTGCCGAGCTACGACGAGACGCGACGAAGCTGCTCACGGAGCGCGTGCTCGCCTTCCTCGGGCGTGTCTGAGGCACCGTCGCAGGAGGCGCTCGGGCTCGCGCGCTGCTGGGAGACCGACGACCGCGTCAGGGCCAGCCGGAGACGACCGACCTCCGACGAGGCTGCGTGCCCACCAGGCCCGCTGGCGCGAGGCGAACGGACGCCCGATCGGCTCGCAGCCGATTGCACCGCGGGACGGACAGCCGTCGCGTCCCGTCGGAAGCCGCCTTCCGCTGGAGTACGCGCGCGACACCGGCGCGACCTTCGTCACGCCCGCCGCGCTGGATGCAGCGAGGGCGCGGACGTCCACCGTCGAGGCGCAC
>CAVPJY010000017.1:0-108409 GCA_963705535.1 uncultured Actinomycetes bacterium | reverse complement strand
CCGCCCCGGTCGCGGCGGATTCTAGCCGAGTGTCGGAGGCACGACGTTCGGCGCCGCTCGTCCGCCCGGCACCGCCGTCGCTACGGTCCGCGGAGTGCGCGGCGCGAGCACGAGCTGGGGGACGTGGGTGCGCATCGCGCTCGTCGTCTTCGTGCTCGCCTGGATCCTCGGCCCGAGCGAGCTGCGGGACGCGATCCCGATCGTGCCCGTGTTCCTCGTCGCGCTCGGCCTCGAGCTGCACTTCCTCCTGAGCGCGCTCCGCGGCGAAGCGCGCGCCGCGCCCGACCGGAGGCCGCAGGAGATCGACCGCGCGCGGTACGGCTTCGAGCGCGAGCCGGACGAGCTCGTCGTCGTGGACGACGACGACGCGGAAGTCTGGCTGGCCGTGTCGGAAGAGACGGCGGAGGAGGACCTCCTGGCGGAGGAAGCCGTCTTCGATGACGAGGAGCTGTACGAGCCCGAGCCACGCCCGTTCCTCGCGCCGGTCCGCCGTTTCGCGCTCGGCCTCGGCGTGATCGCCGTGCTCGCCCTCGCGATCTGGTTCGCCGAGAGCCGAACCGGCTGGGACTCGCTCTCCGGAGAAACGAGAGCCGCGGCCGTGGCCCGCTTCTCCGACGAGGCGTCGCGCATCGCGGGGAAGCCCGCCTCGATCCGCTGCGACGAGTCCCGCGACTACGTCGGCGCGGTCCAGCACGCCGACGGCGTCGCCGTCGTGGGCGGCGACCTCGCTATCCTGACACCGGAGATCTGCCACGACCTCTACCGCCTGGCCTTCGAGAGCGAGACGACGGGAGCCCGCACGGGGCGCGCCCTCGCGGTGCTCGCGCACGAGGCCTGGCACCTCCGCGGCGAGCGCGACGAAGGGACGACCGAGTGCCATGCGCTCCAGTCCGGCGTCCAGCTCGGCGTCCGGCTCGGCCTGTCCGAGGGCACCGCGCGACAACTCATGCGCCAGCAACTGACCGAGAACGCGCTCCGAGACGCCGGCAGCCTCGAGTACCGCGTTCCGCGCGAATGCCGCGACGGGGGCGCGCTCGACCTCGACCCGGGAAGCTCGGACTTCCCGTAGACGCGGTCGAGCCGTCACCCGTCAGGAGGCCCTCCTTCGAGGGAAATCCCCCTGCGTCCGCAAGTTCCTCGACCTGCGAGCGTCGTCATCGGTGAGGACGTAATGCCAAGAGGAGTGAAGACATGAAGCTGAAGTCCGTGCTCGTGGGTGTGGTCGTGGCCGGCCTGTGCGTCTCGGCCGCGGTTGCCGCCCCTCCGCCCGGAAAGGGCAAGCCATCGCCCTCCCCGGGCACAGTCACGTCTTCGAAGCCCAAGCCCGGCAAGGGCAAGCCGTCGAAGACGGGCGACAACTGCAAGCCCCGGGTGACCGTGGTGCTCAAGGGCACGGTGGACAGCGCCTCGGCGGGCTCTTTGAAGATGGACGTCACCCACTCCAACCGCTGGGGCCGCGCGTGGGTCGAGGCGGGCTCCGCGACCTTGACCGTCGACCAGGACACGAAGGTGCGGCGCAACGGCAACAAGACGCTTGCAGCCCAGCTCGTCCACGGCGAATGGGTGCTCGCGCAGGCCCGCGTGTGCAAGAAGGACCTAGCCGACGACGCCATGCCTGCCCTGACGGCGGCGCGGATCGTCGCGCATCCGGCGAAGGCGTAGCGCGCGCGGACTCCCGACCAGGGTTCAGCGGAGAGGACGGCGACCACCGGACCAGCGGCGGCACCGGCGCCGTCCTCCCCGCTGAGGAGCGGCCCCCTACAACCAACCACCTGCCGCCGGGCGAAGGCGGAATGGACATCGGCGACATCGTCAGGCTCGAGGGGAGACGCTATTCCGTCCGGGGGCTCGATCCGGACGGCGTCGAGCCGCGCCTGGTCTACCTCGAAGACGCGAGCGGACGAACGATCTCGATTCCGTTCGCGGAGCTGCTGCGTGCGGCTCTGAGCGCGGCCCCCCTCCATCTCGTCGAGGACGACGAACCCGCCTAGTCGACGCCGTCGGTGAACTACCGATGCCGTGGGACTTCGCGGTGCCTAGCGTCGAGCGTGCAGACACTCGACGAAGGGAGATTCCATGGCGATGAAGACCGAGACTCCGGTCCTGGATCTGATCGCGAAGATGACCAAGGATTCGATCGAGGCATCGACCCTCGATGCGAGGGAGCTCATGCTCGTTCGGATCGCGGCACTCGTCGCGATCGACGCTCCCCCGGCCTCCTACCTCCTGAACCTCGGAGCAGCGTCCGAGATCGGCATCGAGGCGGAGGAGGTGCGCGGAGTCCTTCTGGCCCTCGCACCGATCGTCGGCACCCCGCGGATCGTCAAGGCGGTGGGGAACATCGCTCGCGCGCTCGGAATCGCGATCGAGCTCGAGGAGCTGGAGGAGTTCGAGGCCTAGCAGAGGACCCGGGGCCGGCGCTGCGCGCACCGTGTGCGCCGGATCCCGAACTGCAGCGGGGCGTCGCGTTCGCGGCGCCCCGCGCGCGTAGGCAATGGCGTTGCTCCTCGCGGGTGTGCTCGGCAGCTGGAGCGTCGCGGATCCAGGTTCTTGGGTTCACGACGCGCTTTGCGCGGAGCTCAGCAGGAACTACCGATGGCAACGCACCCCTGAGAGGCCACGCTCTTGGGCAGGGACTCGAGAGGAGCCGGTGGCCCCATGCGGGCACACCTTCTGTGGCGCGGTGCGTGTCGGGGAGGGATCGGGAGAGTCCCGTCTTCAGCCCGGTCGGACGCGCACCCGACGAGAGGATGGCAAGAACGATGAAGCGAAAGGCAATCTTCGTCATCGGCGTGCTTGCGGCATTGGTCGCGGCACTCGTGGCGACAAGTGTCTCGACGGCGGCTCCGGCCGGAGCATTCAAGGTCGACCTGTTCGCCGGGAAGACGACCGACGTCGGCGACGTCTATGTCTGGAACGATGCCAACGCCTACATCGAGATCGACATGGCGAGTGGCTGGTGCATGACCGAGAGCCACGTAGCAGTAGCCACGAGCCTCGCGGGCATCCCGCAGACGAGCAAGGGGAACCCGATCCCCGGGCAGTTCCCGCAGGGTGACGACTACGACCCGTGCGCGGATGGAGACACGTTCACGTTCTCCCTCGCATCGCTCGGTGCCGTGGCCGGGCAGCCGCTGATCATCGCAGTGCATGCGGAGGTCTGGGGCGCACTCTCCTCGCTGGACGTGTACAGCGACGCCGGGAAGGCGACGGTCATCTCCTCGCCTGCCGGCGTGACGCCTCGCCCGGCCGTGGACGCCTGGGAGGCATTCGGCGATCCGGTCGATCCGACGCCGTCGACGTGGGACACCGGCGTGGGCGTGGGCACGTTCGCCCTCGCCGACTGGATCTGGTCGGACTACCGCGTGAACACGCCGACCGTCGACGAAACCGCGACGTTCCGGCACACGTTCGCCGTGCCGGGGCTTCCGGCTCCGGGCAGCTGGATGAAGGTCACGACGGACGACGCGTTCACGGCCGCGCTCAACGGCTCGCAGGTCGCATCGGGAGCCTGGCCGAACTGGCCCACGGTGCAGAACGCGAGCCCGTTCGCTCCGGTCAAGGGCGCGAACACGCTGCTGTTCGCGGCGACGAACAGCGCCCTGTCGTACGGCATCGGTGGGACGATCGACAACAACCCGGGCGGCCTCATCTACGAGGCCCGCGTCAACTATTACGCGCAGAACGAGAGCGCATGGGCCGGGACGGGGGTCGGAACGATCCAGTTCCCGGGCAAGAACTGGGCGACGTACTTCACGTACACCCCGGTGCTTCCCACGGTGCGGGTCGCCAACAACCCGCAGGTCGACGAAGGCGGGGTGCTGGGCTACCAGGTCGAGCTCTCGTTCGCGCCCTGGCTCACCACGACCGTCGCAATCGAGACGGTTGCGGGGTTCAGCACAGCTCAACCGCCGGGCGACTACACGACGAACTCGCAGACGCTGACGTTCGTCCCCGGCGACTCGACGGAGACCTTCTCGGTGCAGACGAACCAGGACGGGCTCTACGAGCCGGCCACGACGCTCGGACCGGGTGAGTACGTCTGGACGCACATCACCAGTGGGACGAACGTCACTCTCCCGCCCGACTTCGCCGGGAACCTCGCCCTGACGGATCTGTGGGGCCTCGGGTTCATCGTGGACGACGACCCGATCGCCGGTGACATCTGGATGGGTGACAACGCTCCCGGCGGCGTCCCCGACCAGCACCTGACGTTCTCTCTCGACGACAGCCCGGACTCCGGTACCTACGGCTACGTGAACGTGGACGGCGCCGTCGACTACTCCGGGGCCCCGAGCTGCGTCGACTTCGACAGCGCAACACCGAACGTCCTGCGGTTCGCGTACCAGATCCCGCCGGGTGAGGGTGGCCTCAGCGGGCTCTGGATCGTCTGGAGGGTGACCGGAGGGGCCACGCCGACCGCGGGCTTCTCGGTCGCCATCGACGGCACGGACGCGACGGCGAAGTGCGAGAGCAGCTCGTTCACACCCTCGAACTCGTATCCCGTCTACAGCGGCTCGGTCAACTTCTGATCGATCCCGAACTACGCCGAGGTCCGGCCACGCGCCGGGCCTCGGCCGTTCAGCCTTGCGTCAGAAGATCTCGGGGCACCAGGGGGCGCGGGTGCGCCCGAAGATCGCGTCCGCCCGAGCGGCCGCGCCGCGGCGAAGCTCCTCGACCCTGCCACCGCGCACGAGCTCGGCGAACGTGAAGCCGCCGAGGTAGACGGCGCCGAGCGCGCTCACGTCGCAGCGGAGCTGCGCGGCCGAGCGACTTCGTCTCGCCCGCCCGTCGGCCAGGCGCCAGCGGCCCTCGTTCCACGGGCAGAACGAATCGACGACGTCGAAGACGACGGCGCCGTCCGTCGCGTAGGTGCGCGCCGAGAGCGCCTCCCCGACGTCGACGAGCCGCGCCCAGAGCGCGTCCCCGACCCGGAACAGCATGCGCCTCGGCGTCGCGAGCAGCTGGAAGAGCGCATGGTCGAGCGGGAGCAGCCGTGCGTTGACCCTCGCTGCCCAGTCGATGTCGAGGAGGTAGCGCCAGAGCTCGGCGGTCGGCCGGCCGTCGAGGGCTACCGCCTCGACCACCTCGAGGTCCGACTCCGGGACGCCCTGCTCGAACTTGGGCCTGTGCCGGTAGATCGCGAACCCGTCGGGGCGCCCGCCGCGCTCGAGGACGACGAAACGCTTCGGGCCGGCTCCCGCGGCGCCCGGCGACTGGAAGAGGATGCGGTACTCCCACCAGTCGCGGGAGCGCGCGAGCATCCCGGGGATCTCGCGACGCACGCGCTCCCACACCCTGGGGAAGAGCCGGAGCGCCTCCTCCTGCTCGACGATCCGAACGGTGCCCTCGCGCTCGAACGGCCGGGCATACGCCGCGTACCCGGTGGGAAGCGAGATCTCCCCGCAGAGCGAGGCCATCCCGTAGCCGAAGCGGCCGTAGATCGTCTCCTCGGAGGACCAGAGCAGCGCGACGGGCTCGCCGCGCTCGTGCACGTCGTCGAGCTGGGCGCGCATCATCGCGCGCAGGACACCGCGCCGGCGGTGCGTGGGGTAGGTGCCGACGACGGTCACGCCCGCGGTCGCGACCGTGCCTCCGGGGACGGTGAGCTCGAAGGGGAACGCCCCGGCGCCGCCGACGATCAGGCCGCCCTCGCGCGCCGCGTGCATGCGCTCGACCGGGAGGTTCCTCGAGAAGCGCCCGGTCCACTCGTCGGTGGGGTCGAGCCCGAAGTACTGGCCGATCGCCATGGCGGCCTGCGCGAACTCGTCGAGGTCCGCGCACGGCGCGACGTCGATCGTCCCCGGCCTGCCGCGGGCCATCAGAACCCCTCCGGGCACCAGGGCGGGATCGGCGTCGCGAAGAGCGCAGTGGCCCGCGCGAGACCGCCCGGCCGCAGCTCTCGCGCGCGCCCGGCCGCGGCCAGCTGCTCGAAGGTGAAGGCGCCGAGGTACGGCGAGGCGAGGTCCGAGACGTCGAGCGCGACGTCGGCGTCGGCGTCGGCGTCGGTGCGCCCCGGCTCGGGACCGACCGTCCACCGCCCCGCGTTCCGCGTGAAGAGACCGTCCTCGACCTCGAGCACGGCGGGCTCGGCATCCGCGTACGTGCGCGCGCCCAGCGCCGCGTCCAGGTCGACGAGGCGTAGCCAGAGACCCTCCGCCAGCGAGAGATGGAGACGGCGTGCGTCCGTGACCATGAGGGGCAGCGCCCAGGATGGGTCCATCCTCCCGCTCTTCACGCGCACGACGAGGTCGACGCCGAACAGGTACCGCCAGAGCTCCGCCACCGCCTCCGTCGAGCCGGCGAACGCGTCGGTCACACGAAGGTCGTTCTGCGGCGTTCCCTCCTCCCACTTGCCCTTGATGCGGTACATCGCATAGCCCGCGGGCTCGCCGTCGATCTCGACGAGCGCGTAGAACTTCGGCCCGTACCCATCGCGCCAGTGCTCGGGGTCGGCGAGAAGCGCGTCGCGCCACCATGTCTCCGAGCGGGCGAGCGAGCCGGGCCGCTCCCTGCGGCGGGTCTCGTAGAGCGGCGGAAAGAGCTCGAACGCCTCGTCCGCCGTGAGCAGCCGGACCGACGCCCGCGAGCCAGGGTCGTCGCGCAGCGCGAACGATCCCCGCTCGGCGTCCATGAACGTCTCGGGTGCCGCGATCCCGTAGCCGAAGCGGCCGTAGATCGGCGCCTCCGAGGCCCACAGGATCGCAAGGGGCTCTCCGCGCCGGTCCACGTCCTCGAGCTGGAGGCGCATGAGCTCGCTGAGGATGCCGCGGCGCCGGTGGCTCGGGAGGACGCCGACCCAGGTGACACCCGCCGCAGGCGCGGTCCCGCCCGGGACCGTGAGCTCGAACGGCCACGACGCGGCCACGCCGACAGGGCGCCCTTCGTCCCAGGCGGCGAGCACGCGATCGACGGGCATCGAACGCCGGGCGCGCTCGACGTCGTCCTCCTTCGGCTCCTCGCCGAAGGCGACGTAGACAGCGCGGTAGACCGCCTCGAACTCCTCCGCGCTCGGGCTCCGATATTCGAGGTCCACCGCGGGCGCCAGGCTACGCGATCTTCTCGAGGGGCGCGTACTCGATCATGAGCCGCCGCTCGGTGCCGTCCTCGGCGAAGCGGATCGTGACGACCCCGCCGGGCTCCACGGCGGTCACGATGCCCTCGCCTAGCGACGCGTGGCGGACGGCGTCGCCGGTCGAGACCACGAGATCGGACGTCCCCCGCGGAGCCGCGCTCGGAGGCGAGCCGTACCCGCTCCAGGACGAGGGCCGCAGGCGCTCGCGCTCGACCTCGGGAGGCAGCTCGTCGAGGAAGCGGGACGCGAGGTTGTAGCTCCGTCGCCCGAAGAGCGAGCGCGACATCGTGTGCGTCAGCGTCAGTCGCTCCATCGCGCGCGTCATGCCGACGTAGCAGAGGCGGCGCTCCTCCTCGACCCCCTGCTCCTCGATCGCGCGCACGTGCGGGAAGATCCCCTCCTCCATGCCGATCATGTAGACGGCGCGGAACTCGAGCCCCTTGGCGTTGTGGAGGGTCATCAGGGTGACGAGGCCGCGGTCGTCGCGGATCGTGTCCTGGTCGGAGACGAGCGCGACGTCCTGGAGGAACCCGGCGAGCGAGGCATCGGCCGTCTGCTGGCGGTACTCGCGCGCGACCCCGACGAGCTCCTGGAGGTTCTCGATGCGCCCGCGCGCCTCGATCGTGCGCTCGGCCTCCAGCGCGTCGAGCGTCCCGGTCTTCTCCAGGGTGCGCTCGAGGATCTCGTCCACCGGAAGCTCCTGCGCGAGCGCCATGAGCGACTCCATCGTCGCGTGGAACCCGCGGACGGCTTTGCACGCTGCGGACGAGACGCCGGCCGCCTCGGGGTCGCCGATCGCCTGGAAGAGCGTCCGGCCGGTGGCGTCCGCGTGCGCGACGAGTCGCGCGAGCGAGGTCTGGCCGATCCCCCGGCGCGGGCGGTTCGCGATCCGCAGGAGCGAGCCGGCGTCGCTCGGGTTCACGAGCACGCTCAGGTACGCCGTCGCGTCGCGGATCTCCGCGCGCTCGTAGAAGCGTGGCCCGCCGATGACCTGGTACGGGACGTCCTGGCGCACGAGCACGTCCTCCAGCACCCGCGACTGCGCGTTCGTCCGGTAGAAGACCGCGATCTCGCTGGCGGAGGTGCCCTGGTCGATCAGGCCCGCGATCTCCGCGGCCACGAAGCGGGCCTCCGCGTGCTCGTCCTCGACCTCGATGACGCGCACGGGCTCGCCCTCGCCGAGGTCCGAGAAGAGGTTCTTCGGCTTCCGCTCGCTGTTCTCGTCGATGACGTCGTTCGCGGCGCGCAGGATCCGGTTCGTCGAGCGGTAGTTCTGCTCGAGGGTGACGACTCGGGTGCCGGGGAAGTCCTTCTCGAACTCGAGAATGTTGCGGATGTCGGCTCCGCGAAAGCCGTAGACGCTCTGGTCCCCGTCTCCAACGGCACAGACGTTTCCATGCTCGGCCGCGAGAAGCTGCAGCAGCCGGTACTGCGCGTGGTTCGTGTCCTGGTACTCGTCGACGAGGATGTAGCGAAACGCCTTCTGCCAGCGGGTCGAGCGCCTCCGGGAAGCGTTCGAGCACCTGGACGGTGAGCATGAGCAGGTCGTCGAAGTCGACCGCGTTCGAGGCGTGCAGCCGCCGCTGGTACAGCTCGTAGGTCTCCGCGACCGTCTGGTCCCAGAACGACGCGACCCGGGCGATCGCCTCGTCCGGCAGGACGAGCTCGTTCTTCATCCGCGAGATCTGGGAGTGGACGCCGCGCGGGGAGAAGCGCTTCGGGTCCTTGCCGAGCTCCTCCAGGCACGCCTTCGTGAGGCGCACCTGGTCCTGGTCGTCGTAGATCGTGAACGTCGAGCGGTAGCCGAGGCGCTCGGCCTCCCGCCGCAGGATCCGGCCGCAGGCGGCGTGGAAGGTGAGGATCCAGATCGCACGCGCGGTCCCTCCGAGCATCCCTTCGAGTCGTTCGCGCATCTCCCCGGCCGCCTTGTTCGTGAACGTGATCGCGAGGATCTCGTTGGGCTTCACCTTCTTGTCGACGACCAGATGAGCGACCCGGTACGTGAGGACGCGGGTCTTCCCCGAGCCGGCGCCGGCGACGACGAGGAGCGGCCCTTCCGTCTGCAGGACGGCCTCGCGCTGGGCCTCGTTGAGGTCCGCGAGCGAGCTGCGAGGGGGTGCGACGGCCACTCGTCGATGCTACCCGCGGCCCCGGCGTCGCTCAGGACACGTCTCGCGTGAGCCCCGGTGGAGCTCGCTACCAGCGAACGGTGAGCTCCACGTGCGCGGGCACCTTCCGCAGGCCCATCCAGCTCACCCGCCACGTGTAGGTGCCCCTGGGAAGCGGCTCGTACGCGGCGGTGCAGTAGAAGGAGCCGGCTGCTCCCTCGCATGCGGTCGGCTGCGTCGGGCTCGTCCGGATCAGCGGGCCGCCCTTCGGCGCGCTCTTGCCGAGCAGGAAGAGCTTCGCCGTGCCCTGCGTCGGGACCCGGAGGAGGATGCGAAACGCGGCGGTCCGGTGCGTCACGATGGTCACGGAGGACGACGAGCCCGACGGGACGGTGTCCTCGAAGAAGACCTTGCCGGGGCCTGCGCCGAGAGCCGCTGCGGGCACTGCGATCGCAGCGATCGCGACGAAGACGATGAGCACGCGCACGGAACCCCCTTCAGGTCTCGACCGTCGCAGTCCGCGCGGCCGACCGACCACAGTGAAGCACGCGACCCGAGCCGGAGCTTCGAACCCAGCCCGAATGGGTTGTCTAGGTATGTCGAACGCGACGCGGAACGACGGCGATCCGGCCGTTCACCGCCACGACGTCGATCGTCGCGCCGTAGTGGGCCGCGAGCGCAGCTTCCGTGAGCACGTCGGCCGGCGCGCCCTCGGCCATCACCCGACCTCCGTCGAGGAGGAGCATCCGGTCGGCGTACTGGGCGGCCAGCGTGAGGTCGTGCATCGCGGCGACGAGTGTCAGCCCGGAGTCGGCGCGAAGGGAGTCCAGGAGCTCGAGCGCCTGCTGCTGGTGGCCGATGTCGAGCGCCGCGGTCGGCTCGTCGAGGAGCACGATGCGCGCGTCCTGGGCGAGCGCGCGCGCGACCACGACGCGTTGCTTCTCTCCGCCCGAGAGCGTGCCGAGCCGGCGCGCGCGGTAGTCGAGCAGGCCGAGCCGGGAGAGCGCGCGCCCCGCGGCGTCGCGGTCGCGGGCGCCCTCCTTGCCGAGAGGGCCGAGGTACGGCGTGCGACCGAGGAGCACGTACTCGGACACGGTCATCCAGGGAGGCGTCGAGGGCTCCTGCGGCACCACCGCGAGCAGGCGCGAGAGCTCCGTGCGGCTCAGGGACGAGGTCGAGCGCCCTTCGAGCGCGATCGAGCCGGAGAACGGCACGAGGCGCGCGATCGCCCGCAGCAGGGAGGTCTTGCCCGCGCCGTTCGGGCCGATCAGCGCGAGCCACTCACCCGACGCGACCGTAGCTGCGACCCGATCCACCACCGCGCGACCGCCGAGCTCGACGGTGACGTCCTGGAGCTCGATCGCGCTCATCCGACGCCTCCGCGCGTCGAGCGGAGAACGAGTGCGAAGAACGGCGCTCCGAAGAAGGCGGTCACGACCCCGAGCGGGATCTCCGCGGGCGAGAGCGCCGTGCGCGCGATCACGTCCGCGAGCACGAGGAACCCCGCGCCGACGATCGCCGAGAGCGGGAGCAGCGCCCGGTAGCTCATCCCGGAGACGAGCCGGATCGCGTGCGGGACGATGATCCCGACGAACCCGATCAGGCCCGTCACGGAGACCGCAGCGGCCGTGCCCAGCGTCGCGGCCACGACGAGCGCGAGGCGGACGCGCCCCACGTGCACGCCCAGGCTGGCGGCCTCGTCGTCCCCGAGCGAGAGAACGTCGACCACGCGCCGCAGCGCGAGGATCACGACGGCTGCGACCGCGACGTACGGGAGGATGAGAACGACGTCGGGCCACCCCGTGCTCGGGATGTTCCCGAGGATCCACGAGTACACCTGCTGCAGCGTGTCCGTGTTCTGCTGCTGCAGGAACGTCTGCCACGCGGTGAAGAACGCGGCCACCGTCACCCCGGCGAGGACGAGCGTCGCGGCGTCCCGCTCGCGCCGCGCCGAGCGCCCGACCGCGTAGGTGAGCACGACCGCGACGGTTCCACCCAGGAACGCGGCGATCGGGAGGGCGCGCTGCCCGCGCAGCCCCTCCGGCAGGTAGGCGATCGCGATCGTCGCGCCGAGCCCGGCGCCCGCCGCGACGCCGAGCAGGTAGGGGTCCGCGAGCGGGTTCCGGAAGACGCCCTGGTACGTCGCTCCAGCAAGGGCCAGCATTCCGCCGACGAGCGCGCCGAGCACGACGCGCGGAACGCGGATCTCCCAGAGGATCGCCTCCTCGGTGGAGGAGAGCGGCGACGTGGCGCCCGGGAGGTGCAGCCGCGCGGCCGCCGACTCGAGCACGGCGCCGACGCCGAGGTCGATCGGCCCCACGACGACGCCGACCAGGAGCGAGAGCACGAGGAATCCCGCCGCGCGCGACGGCCCAGAGCGGCGTGAGCCCGCGCGCCCGGACGTCCGCGCCACGTTCCGCGGTGACAGTCACCTACTCGCGGAGCCGCGCGAGCGCCGACGACATCGCCCGGAAGAAGTTCACGAGCCGCGGTCCCCAGCGCGAGGCGATCGAGTCGTCGACCCGGACGATCGAGCCCGGAGCGCACGGCGCTCACGTGGTCCCAACCCGGTCGCGCGGCGACCGTCGCCGGCTTCTGCCCGCAGCACACGCCGTCCGCGAGCACGATCACGTCGGGGTTGGCCGAGACGACGTACTCGGACGAGAGCTGCGGATAGCCGCTCCCGGTGGAGTCCGCGGCGTCGGCGATGTTGCGCATCCCGAGCGCGGCGTACACCTTCCCGACGAACGTCTTCGACGTCGCCGAGAACAGGTCGGGGTCGAGCTCGTGGAACACCGAGAGGCGTGCGCCGGTGGGCTTCGACCGCTCGACGATGCCGGCGATCCTCGCCTTCATCCTCGCCACGAGACGGCTCGCCTCCGGCGCGTGGCCCGTGACGAGGCCGAGCTGGCGGATCTGCCGGTACGCCTCCGGGAACGACCGCGCCCCGTCGTGGTGGACGACGACGATGTCGAGCTTCCGGAGCGCGCTCGAGAGGCCCTTCGGGTCGTAGGCGATGACGACGAGGTCGGGCCGGTACGCGGCGATGGCCTCGACGTTCGGCGTGAAGCCCGAGAGCCGCGTTCGGGGCGCAGCCTTCGGGTAGTCCGACCGGTCGTCGACCGCGATCACCTGCGAGCCCGCGCCGATCGCGAAGAGCGACTCGGTCGCGGTCGGGGAGAGCGAGACGATGCGGCGCGGCTTCTTCGCGACGGTCACCTTGCCGGCCGGCGTGACGATGGTGACCGGGAACTCGGGCGACGCCGCGGGGCCGCCCGCGGCGCTCGAGACGAGCACGGTGAGGGCCGCCACCACGGAGACGGCGACGAGAGAGGACGAGCGAAGCACCTGAATCCTCCTTCCGCGAGGGGTTCGGCTATGGGGAGCGCGACAGGTCTTCTGACTCGGGGCTCCCTCCTCCGCCGCCTTCCCGGCCGGGGCCAGTGGCTTCGTGGCGGGGGAGCGTCTCCCCTCACAGCGGCGGGACCGTCCCGGACTCGCACCGGGTTCCCTCACCGCGCTCCTGGTTCGGAGGCGAGCCTATCATCGGACGGTGTCCGACACCGGCCCACGCAACCATGCGGGTTTGCGCCCTCCCGGTGTCGGACACCGGGAGTTCCGGGACCTTCCTTCGCCTCTGGCTCCCGGTCGTCGCGTGGGCCGGCCTGATCTTCGCGCTCTCGTCCGTGCCGGACCTCGGGACGGGGCTCGGCGGCTGGGACCTCCTGCTGCGGAAGATCGCGCACGCCGCCGAGTACGCGGTGCTCGGCGCGCTCCTCGCGCGCGCGCTTCCGTCGGCCGGGGCTCGCCGTGGTGCTCGGCGTTCTCTACGCCGTCAGCGACGAGGCGCACCAGACGTTCGTGCCCGGACGGATGGGATCGCCGATCGACGTCGCGATCGACGCGCTGGGCGTCATCGCCGGGGTCGTCGCTCTGGGAGCGGGCCCTCGCCCGGAGCCGCTTCGCGTGAAGGGCTCGCGGTCAGTCGCGATCGACCTCGACGGCGCCCTCGGCGACACGCGTCCACTCTGGCGCGACTGGCTCGCCTCCGCGGCACCGCTCCTCGGCGTCGACCCCGACTCGCTGCCGTCGGACCGGGCGGAGGCGGCCGCCGAGCTCGACCGGCACGGGGCGGGCAACTGGCGCTCGCTGCTCGAGCGCTTCGGCGAGGAGCGCGCCCCGGTCTACCTGCGCCGCGACGCGGCAGCAGCGGCGGCCCTGCGAGCGCTCGCCGACGGCGGACACGCGATCGGCGTCTTCACCGACGCTCCCGAGCCGCTCGCGCGAGTCGCGCTCGCCCAGCTCGGCGCGGACCGCCGTGTGTCGGCGCTCGAGACCGGAACCGGCGCGCTCGACCGGCTCCGCGCGAGGCTCGGCGAGGATGCCGTCGTCGTGCGCACGCGGGAGGAGCTCGACGGGGCCGCCGCGTAAGATTCGACGCATGGAGAAACCCGGCGAGGTCGGCGATCGCCAGCTGGACGCGCTCCTCGAGCGCCTCGACAGGATCACCGCGGAGCTCGAGCGGCTCAATCGCGCCGCCGAGCACCAGGAGGGGTTCACGCTCGTCGCGCGCGAGCTGCGAGAGCTGAACGAGTCCCTGAGCACGCTCGCCTACGCCGCGCTCGGCCAGACGCCGCCGCGCGTGCGACGCCGCGCGAGCTGACGCTGTCTCGGCCCACGCGACGCGCGGGTCGGCCAGCACGACAGCGCCCGCGAAGCGGGCGCCTTCAGGGATCTTGCGCGATCGGAATCCGCTCAGCGGATTCCGATCTTGCGCACAACATCAGCTCAGCCGGTAGAGCGTGCCGTCGCCCTGGCTGACGGCGTAGAGCTCGCCCGCGAGGTCCTCGCCGAACGAGGTGAGGCCGCCGATACGGAACGGCTCGCGCCGCACGCCCGCGGCCTCCCCGGCCCGGACGCGGAAGCTCCAGATGATCCCGCTGCAGTAGTCGCCGACGATGTAGCGACCCCGCTCGGCGGGCCGCGCCTTCCCGCGGTAGACGTACCCCCCGACGACGGTGCAGCTCCCCTCGGCTCGCCCGTACTCGAAGACGGGGAAGACGAGCTGTCCCGGGCCGGGCTCGCCCTCCTCGAAGCGCCGCGAGCCCTCGTACAGGTCCCAGCCGTAGTTCTCGAGCCCCGGGCTGGACCTCGGCGTGTAGTCGACCTCCTCGACGGACCCCTGTCCGACGTCGCCGATGTAGAGGTCGCCCGTCGCGCGGTCGAACGAGTAGCGCCAGGGGTTCCGCAGCCCGAGCCCGACGATCTCGGGCGCCGCGCCCGGGACGCCGGACGTTCAGGCGCAGCATCTTGCCGAGGTAGGTGCTCATGTTCTGCGCCCGCCCCTCGGGATCGCCGCCCGAGCCTCCGTCGCCGAGACCGACGTAGAGGAAGCCGTCCGGCCCGAAGACGAGGTCCCCGCCGTTGTGGTTCGAGTACGGCTGGTCGACCCGGAGAAGCTGTCGCGCCGTGCCCGGAAGCGCGCGCCGGCCGTTCGTCCGGTAGCGAACGACGCGCGTGTCGCCGCTCCTGTCCGTGTAGTTGACGTAGAGGAGACCGGTTCTTCGCGTAGCTCGGGTCGAAGGCGAGGCCGAGGAGACCCTGCTCCCCGCCGCCTTCGGTGCGGTCGCGGACGTCGAGGAAGAGCCCCGGTCGAACCCGCCCCCTGTCCACCACGCGCACCGTCCCGCCCTGCTCGACGACGTAGAGGCGTCGCGGCTCGCCCGGCGCGGCGGCGATGTGCAGCGGGTCGTCGAACCCACGTGCCACGACGGCGAGGCGGAACGCGCTCTCGGCGGCCGCGCGGAGCCTGTGAGGCTCACGAGCGCGACGCCCACGACGAGGGCCGCAAGCGTGGACGCGGGGCGCACGGGATCACGGTAGCCGACGGCTGACGCCGCACGACGACCGGAGTACGCTACGCGGCCGTGCGCATCTTCCTGATCGGGGCCGGACAGGTCGGGTCCGCGGTCGTCGAGGCCCTCCACCACGAGCACGAGGTGATGGTCGTCGACACGGAGCAGGCACGCCTGCGGGCTCTCGCGGAGCGATTCGACGTCGCGACCCAGGAGGCCGACGGAGCGAGCCGGCACGACCTCGCGGCGGCGGGCATCCGGGACGTCGACCTCGTCATCGCGTGCACGTCGCGCGACGAGGTGAACCTCGTCGCCGGGATGTTCGCGCGTCTCGAGGCACCCGGCGCGACGACGGTCATCCGCACGTCGAACGTCGAGTACGTCGATCTCTGGCGGTCCGGACAGCTCGACGTCGACTTCGTCGTCTGCTCCGAGCTCGAGACGGCCAACGCGATCAGCCGGATCATCGGCGTGCCCGCTGCGCGGCAGACCGACGTCTTCGCCGAGGGCCAGGTGCAGATCGTCGAGTTCGAGGTGGAGGAGGGCGCCTCTTCGGACGTCGTCGATCTCCCCTTGCGCCAGGCGACGACGCCCAGGGACTCGAAGGTCGCGGCGATCATCCGGGGAGACGAGACGCTCCTGCCGGGCGGCGACGACGTCATCCGCCCCGGAGACCGGATCGTCGTGATCGGCTCACCGCAGGCGGCGAAGTCGTGGGGAGCGTTGCTCTCGCCCGGAGAGGCGGCCGTGCGCGACGTCGTGATCTTCGGCGCCGGGCGTGTGGGCACGGCGATCGCGCGCGTCCTGCTCGAGCAGGGGATCGGCGTTCGCGTCGTCGAAGCGTCGAAGGCACAGGCGATCCGCGTCGCGGAGGCGCTGCCCGAGGCACGGGTGTACAACGCGACCGGGCTCGATCCCGACTTCCTCGAGCGGGAGCGCATCGGCAAGGCGCAGGCGGCCGTCTTCGCGATGCGCGACGACGCGAAGAACCTGTACGCGTCCTCGCTGGCAGAGGTTCACGGCGTTCCCTTCACGATCGGCATCGCCCACGAGGCCGTCTCGGTGCAGGCGTTCGACCACGCCGGGATCGACGTCTCCGTCAACCCGCGCGCCGTGACCGCGGAGGAGATCATCCGCTTCGCCCACGACCCGAGGACGAAGCAGATCGCCCTGCTCGAGGGAAGCCGGTACGAGGTGCTCGACGTGACGACGCGGGACACGAGCCGCTACGTGGGGTCGAAGTTCAGGGACATGCCGATTCACGGCGCGCTCATCGGCGCGATCGTGCGGAACGGGACGGCGATCTTCCCCCACGGCGAGGACGTCCTCGAGGCGGGCGACCGCGTGATCGTGTTCACCGAGTCGGCCGACGCCGCTCGAGTCGTCGAGGCGCTCTGAGCTTGCCCCAGGCGACTGCTCGGCGAATCGGACCGAGGCGCCGGCTCGCCGTCGACCTCCCCGCGGCCGCGAACCTCATCGGGATGCTCCTGAAGTACCTCGGGCTCGCAGCCCTGTTCCCGACGGCCCTGGCTCTCTGGTACGACGAGCCCGTCTGGCCGTTCCTCGTCGCGGGAGCGATCACGAGCGGTGTCGGTCTCGCGCTCGAGCGGATGACGACCGGCGCGGCGACACGCGTCGGCGTCCGCGAGGGATTCCTCGTCGTCTCCGCGACGATGCTCCTGACCGCCGCCTTCGCCGCTCTGCCATACCTCTTCGAGGGCGGGGACCAGCTCGGGAGCCCGATCGACGCGTACCTCGAGGGCATGTCGGGCTTCTCCACGACCGGTGCGAGCGTCGTGACGGACTACGACGCGCTCCCGCGATCCCTCGCCATGTGGAGGCAGTTCACGCAGTGGCTCGGGGGGATGGGCATCATCGTCCTCGCGATCGCCGTCCTGCCGCGGCTGCGCGTGGGCGGCAGGCAGATGATGGAGTCCGAGCTCCCCGGCCCGGAGATCGCCGGCCTCCCCGAGCGGATCCGGGAGACGGCGCGCACGCTCTGGACCCTGTACGTCGCGCTCACGGTCCTCGCCGCGCTCTCGCTCGCCTCGCTCGGCTGGCTCGGGATCGACGACGAGATGACGGAGTACGAGGCTGCTCGCGCATGCCTTCTCGACCGTGCCGACCGGCGGCTTCTCGACGAAGGCGGACTCGATGGAGAGCTTCTCGCCCGAGACCCAGTGGATCGTCGCCCTCTTCATGCTCCTCGGAGGGCGTGAACTTCATGCTCCTGTACCGCGGGCTTCTCCGCCGCCGCCCGAGGCTGTTCCTGCGGGACGAGGAGTTCCGCATCTATCTCGCGCTCGCGCTCGTGGCCTCCGTCGCCTTGACGATCCAGGTCTGGGGCTACGGGCTCGCCTCCGGCGAAGAGGTCGTGCTCGACGGCGTATTCCAGGCGATCTCCGTCATCACGACGACCGGGCTACGCGACCGAGGACTTCGCGCTGTGGCCGGTGCTCCCGGTGCTGACGCTCTTCGCGCTCATGTTCGTCGGAGGATCCGCAGGATCGACGACGGGATCGATCAAGGTCGTGCGCCACGTGCTCCTCGGCAAGGTGCTGCGCCGCGAGCTCGACCAGACGGTCAGCCCCGAGCTCGTCATGCCGGTCCGCCTGAACGGGTCCCCGGTCGACGAGCGCACCCTTCGCGCGATCGCGGCGTTCATCCTCCTCTACGTCGGCTTCTGGGTGCTCGGCGCCGCGGTCATCGGGATCGACTCGGCGATCGTCGGCGTCGACCTCGGCACGCTCGACGTGCTCGCCGTCTCGGGAAGCGCGCTCGGGAACGGCGGCCCGGCCTTCGGCATCACCGGCCCGATGGCCTCGTTCGCTCCCCTGGGCGACGTCTCCAAGGTCACGATGATCCTGCTCATGTGGGTCGGCCGGCTCGAGATCGTGCCGGTCGTCGTGCTCCTCACCCGCAGCTACTGGCGCCTCTGAGGCCGCTGGCCGCCGGCGCTGCCGACCCGCAGTCGCGGCGGGATGCACCGTCTACTTCTTCGCGCCGAGGAGAACGCGACGAAAGTCCATCGCGGAGTCGTCGGAGACGACCGCGAGCACCTGGTCGCCGGGGCGCATGACGGTGCCGGGCTCGACGAGCTCCGTGCGGCCGTGGCGGAAGACGGAGATGAGCCGCGAGCCCTGCGGAAGCGAGAGCCCGGCGACGCGCGTCCCCACCGCGGGAGAGTTGCTCTCGATCTGGACCTCCACGATCTGGAGGCCCTCGCGCTGGAGGTTCAGGAGTTGCACGAGCCCGTGCTCGGGCACCTCGTGCTCGACGAGGCCGAGGATGCTCGTCGTCGCGCACACGGTCTGGGTGATTCCGAGCAGGTCGAAGAGCGGCTGGTTGCGCGGGTCGTTCACGCGCGCGATCGCCTTCGCGACGCCGTAGCCCTCCTTCCCGATCTGCGAGATCACGAGGTTGTCCTCGTCGTCTCCCGTCACGGCGAGGAGCAGCTCCGGCGGGCGCGCGATGCCTGCCCGCTCGAGCACGCTGATCTCGGTCGCGTCGCCCCGCATCACGACCGGCCCGAACTCCTCCTCGAGGCGCGTGAACCGATCCGGTCGTTGCTCGACGAGCGTGACCTCGTGGCCCATCTCGAGCAGTGTCCGCGTCGAGTTCGCCCCGACCTTCCCACCGCCGGCGACGACGACGTACATCAGGAGGCGACCTCCGGGACCCGCGTGGTCTCGCGGACCGTGTCGAGCAGGACCGAGATCGCCGTCTCCGTGGGACAGACCGTCCGCATGCCGCGGCTCGCGTAGAACTCGGCACGCGCCGGGTCGAGCACCCGGACGACGACACAGGGGATCTCGTAGCGCTTCTGGAGGACTTGCCCGATGACGAGGTTCGTGTTGTCGCCGTTCGTCGAGACGACGGCCGCGTCGGCCTGGTCGATCCCGGCGCGCTCCAGCACGGAGACGTCCATTCCGTGCCCGACGACGAACCCTCCCTTCCAGACCGGGCCGAGGCGTACGAGAGCATCGTCGTTCTCGTCGACGGCCGTGACGTCCCAGCCGGCGGCGAGGAGCCCCTTCGCGACCGCCGAGCCGACGCGACCGCATCCGATGACGACGGCCTTCACGGCGCGTCAGGTTACTCCTTGACGGAGCCCTCGGGGAAGGAGTCCTCCGGGAAGGCGACGACGAGCACCTCGCAGGGCGCGCGCCGCAGGACGAAGTCGACGGTCGGGGAGAAGAAGCGGGACTGGCGCCTCCACCGCGCCGAGGAGCCCATCACGACGAGGTCGGCGCCTCGCGAGCGGGCCTCGTCCACGATCGCATGGCCGATCGAGCGCGCTCGCAGCACCCCTGTCCGTACCTCCACCCCGTGCTCCTCGCCGAGCAGCCGAGCCTCGTCCAGAGCGGCGTCGACCTGCGCGGCGATGTCCGACGGGAGCGGCCCCTCGAGCGGGTACTTCCTGGGGACGCGGACGACGGTGACGGCCTCGATCTCCAAGGCGCGCTCCTTGGCGAGCGCGATCGCCGTCGCGACCATCTCCTCACCGATGTCGCCGAGCTTGAGAGGGACGAGAATGCGCCCGAACTCCGCCCCCGCCGGGAGGGTCGCGACCGGCGCCACGTGCTCGAGCAGGCCGTGCCGCCCGGCGCGGCGGACGACGACGAAGATCGCAAGGCCGAGCGCCAGCCAGGCGGTTCCGGCGTAGCGGGCGCCGTCGTGCGTGAGGAGCGCGAGCACCCACACGACGAGGGTGAGCGGCGCGCCGACGAGCGCGGGGAGCGGCAGCGACCGTCCGCGCACCGTCACGTTCGGGCGCGCCCGGAATGGCCGCTCGAGATCGGGCTCGCGCACCCGGAGCCTGAGCACCGCAAGTTGGGCGGCCGTGAACGCGACGAGGACGCCGAAGGAGTACATCGCCGCCAGGAAGGCGGGATCCCCGCCGCCTGCGGCCTGCATGAGCACGATGAGGCCGATCGAGAGCCCGGCCGCGATCAGGATCGCCTCGCTCGAGACGAGAGCGCGCCGCTCGAGCCTCGCGAAGCGCCGCGGAAGCGATCCGTGGCCCGCGAGGGAGTACGCCAGGCGCGTGATGCCGGAGAACGAGGTCGTGGCCGCGGCGACGAGGATCAGCGCACCCGAGATCCCGACCGCGACGCGGACGCCGTCCACGACGAGGTCCGGCAGCGATCCGTCGAAGGCGACCGCGATCCCGACGAGCGGCGCCTCCAACCACTCGTCCCCGAGCGCCGTCTCTCCTCCCGAGGCCGGGAACGCCGAGAGGCCGATGCTCCCGATGAGCACCGTCACCACGACGACGAGACCGACGGCCGAGAAGAGCGACCTCGGCAGGTCGCGACCGGGCTCCCGAGTCTCCTCGGCCAGGTTGGCAACCGTCTCGAGGCCCGTGTAGGCGAGCATGGCCAGCGGTAGCGCGAAGGCGAGGTCGCTCCAGTCCTGCCCGCGCTCGAAGCCCAGCCCGTCGACCAGCGTCTCCGGCGACACGAGGAAGGCGAGACCGAGCACGACGAGGACCCCCTGCACGAGGAGGTCGAGCACCGCGACGGCGAGCGACCCGACGTGCAGGCGCGTCCGGCGCGCGAGGCGGACGCCCGCGATACCGGCGATCAGCGCGCAGCCGAGCAGCGCGTCCCACGGGTCGTCGCGGAGGGACGGAGCGGAGATCGCCGCGCCGACGTAGTGCGGCACGAACAGCGCCGAGAGCGCGATGACGATCAGGAAGTCCAGGAAGAGCGCCCAGCCCGCGACGAACCCGGCCAGGTCGTTGAAGGCCCGTCGCACGAAGGTGGCCGCCCCGCCCGTCTCGGGCAGGGCGGCGGTGCCCTCCGCGTACGAGAGCGAGACGAGGAAGAACAACGCTCCGGTGACGAGGAGGACGAGCGGGGTCAGGCCGAGCGCGGCCGCCGCGACGATCCCGAGCGCGATGTAGAGCGACGACGCGATCTCGCCGTACGCGACCGCGAACAGCGCGGGCGCGTCGAGCACACGCTCGAAGCCGCGGAGCTTACGGGCCACGTCTCTTGCGCTCCAAGGTCAGTCGCGCGACGCCGAGCGCGATGAAGAGCGCGCCGAGCACGAAGCCGACCACGCCGCCACCCGCGGCGGCGGTGCGCACGAGGAGCGCGATCCCGATCGCGACAAAGGCGGCGGAGAAGGCGGCGACCGCCCACGAGTACGCCCTCACGTCCCCTCCGAGGCCGTGACGAGCACGCGGCACTTGGCGTGCTTGAGGATGTAGTCGACCGTGCTGCCGAGGACCGCAGCCTGTGTGGCGGTGAGGCGTCTCCGCGGCGCGCCGAGGACGATGATCTCGGCGTTCCTGGCGTCGGCCTCGTTCACGACCGCCGGGCCGGCGGCCCGGGCGCGCTCGAGGCGGGTGAGGACGTTCACGCCGTACGAGTTGCCGATCGCCAGGGCCTCGTCGAGCTCGCGGTTCGCCGCGCGCTCGAGCTCGGGCAGCTCGTGCGTGATCGGCTGGTCCAGTGGGATCTCGAGGACGTTGAGCGCGAAGATGCGCGACCCGCGCTCGGCGGCCAGGCGGCAGGCGACGTCCATCGCGGCGTCGGACGGCTGACCGGGGATCACCGGCACGAGCAGGCGCCGGTACTCGAGGGCGAGCGCCGGGCCGAACGCGGGCGGCGCCTTCACGAGCTCGCGCACCGACGAGCGCACGAACCGCCGGCGGTAGACCATGTAGCCCACGAGGCCGAGCACCATCCAGCCGAGGCCCGCCCAGCGCGTCGTGGGGTTCTGCACGACGAGGACGAGGAACGACGCGCCGGTCGCGATCGCCCCCCCGATCGCGAACAGCGGCCAGTCGACGCCTCCGGCGCGAAGGTTGGGACGCGCGCGGTACACCACCTCGGCCTCCGCCCCCTCGCGCATGCGGAGGCGGACGAGCGAGACGTGCGCGATCGTGAACGAGAGCGTCGCCCCGAGCGAGTAGAGCGTGCCGACGAAGTTCACGCTTCCCGGGAGGATCACGAGGATCGGGGCGATCCCCGCGAAGAGCACGAGCGACAGCCAGGGAGTCTTGAAGCGCGGGTGCAGCCGCCGGAGCGCCTCCGGCAGCTGGCGGTAGCTCGCCATCGAGTACGTGATGCGAGAGGCTCCGATGACGCCCGCGTTCGTCGCGATGACGAGGATCGTCGCCGCGAGCACCCCGACGTACAGCTCCGCGGCGTCCAGGGAGAAACCCTCGAGACCGAGGTTCCGCACGACTCCCAGGATGGGGTCGTTCGCGTAGCCGCCCTCTTCCGGTGGAAGCGCGAGATACGTCGTCAGCTCGCCGTTGATCTCCTGCACCGGCAGCGCCGAGAGCGCGACGAGCGGCAACGTGAAGTAGATGGCGAACACCGCGCCGGCGACGAGCTTGTACGAGTTCGGCACCGTGCGCACCGGGTCTCGCGCCTCCTCGGCCAGGTTCGAGACGGTCTCGACCCCCGTGTAGGCCAGCATCGCCACCGGGATCGAGATCGCGAGGTTCGACCAGGTGGGAGCGACTCCCCAGTGCACGTTCTCGACGAGCACGTCCGGGCTGAGCACGAGCGCGAAGCCGATGACGACGAGGAGGACCTGCGTCGCGAAGTCGATCACCGCGAGGGAGATCGAGAGCCGTGCCGCCTCCTGCACGCCGACGACGTTCAGCGCGACGAGCACGACGATGACGACGACGCCCCCGACGATGTCCCACGGGTTCTCGCGGAGCGGCTCCCAGAAGATCGAGAGGTAGTGGGGGACGAAGAAGGCCGACACCCCGACCGTGACGACGTACACGAGCATCTGCGCCCAGCCCGCGGTGAAGCTCACGAGCTCGTCGAAGGCATGCCGGGAGAAGCTCGCCGAGCCACCGGCCTCCGGGAAGCGGGCAGTTCCCTCCGCGTAGGTCGCCGCCGTGGCCGCGAACACGATCCCGGCCGCGACGAACACGAGCGGGGTCAGCCCGAGCGCGTAGAACGCGGTGAGGCCGAGCGCGTAGTAGATGGAGGAGCCGACGTTGCCGTACGCGGTGGCGAAGAGCGCGGGGGTCCCGAGGACCCGCTCCATCTCCACCTGCCGTCTGCGACGGCGACCAGGCACGGCGCGGAAGCCTACAGCTGAAGGAAGCGCTCGTTCTCGCGCACGGTCGAACACACCCGCCGTGCGCCTCGACCGGTCGCCGAGGCCGGCTTCGCCGGCCGAGAGGCGACGCTCGACCGGTGCCGTGCGCAGCGACGGGGAAGGGGGGCTCGTCGGGGGAAACGACGTTTCCCCCCACGGACTAGCCGTGGATCGAGGCGATCACCGGGATGAGCAGGATCGCGACGATGTTCGCGATCTTGATCATCGGGTTGATCGCCGGGCCGGCGGTGTCCTTGTAGGGATCGCCGACCGTGTCGCCCGTGATGGCCGCGGCGTGGGCTTCCGAGCCCTTCCCGCCGTAGAGGCCGTCCTCGATCGTCTTCTTCGCGTTGTCCCACGCGCCTCCGCCGGACGTCATCGAGATCGCCAGGAAGATGCCGGTCACGATCGTGCCGATCAGGAGGCCGCCGAGCATCTCCGGCTTGATGATCCCGACGACGATCGGGATCGCGACCGGGATGAGCGCCGGCACCATCATCTCCTTGATCGCCGAGCCGGTCACGATCGAGATCGCGCGCGAGTAGTCGGGCCGCGACGTCCACTCCATGATCCCCGGGTCCTCGCGGAACTGGCGGCGCACCTCCTCGACGACCTGGCCGCCGACGCGACCGACCGCCTGCATCGCGAGCGAGGCGAAGAGGAACGGCATGAGGCCGCCGATGAACAGCCCTGCGATGACCCACGGGTCGTCGAGCGAGAACGAGACCGTGAGGCCCTCGTCGGCCAGTCCACGTCCGAACTCGTCGAAGAGGATGAGCGCCGCAAGGCCGGCCGAGCCGATCGCGTAGCCCTTCGTGACCGCCTTCGTCGTGTTGCCGACGGCGTCGAGCGGATCCGTGATCCCGCGCACCGACTCGGGAAGGTCCGCCATCTCGGCGATCCCGCCCGCGTTGTCCGTCACCGGACCGTACGCGTCCAGCGCGACGATGAGGCCCGTCATCGAGAGCTGCGCCATGACGGCGACGCCGATCCCGTACAGGGCCTCGCCGGCCGCGTAGTACGCACCCACGACCCCGGCGGCGATGACGATCACGGGGAGGGCGGTCGCCTGCATCCCGACGGCGAGGCCCGCGATGATGTTCGTCGCGTGGCCGGTCTGGGAGGCCTTCGCGATGTCCTTCACCGGCTTCCAGCGGGTACCCGTGTAGTACTCGGTGATCGCGACGAGGAGGAACGTCACCGCGAGGCCGATGAGCGCCGAGCCGTACAGGTTCCAGAAGTCGAACTCCTCGGTGCGGTCGTCGAACGCCATCGTCACCGGGATGAAGCCGACGGCCGAGAGCACGGTCGCGACGAGGACGCTCCGGTAGAGCGCGTTGATGATCGCGTTCTTCCCGGTGCCGACGTGTGTGAAGAGCGTGCCGACGATCGAAGCGAGGATCGAGATGCCGCCGAGGGCGAACGGGTACAGCCACAGGTCCGTGTTCTCGAACCCGATCCCGAGCAGCATCACCGCGACCGCCGTGACCGCGTATGTCTCGAAGAGGTCGGCGGCCATGCCCGCGCAGTCCCCGACGTTGTCGCCGACGTTGTCGGCGATGACCGCCGGGTTGCGGGGGTCGTCCTCGGGGATGCCGGCCTCGATCTTCCCGACGAGGTCCGCGCCGACGTCGGCGGCTTTCGTGTAGATGCCGCCGCCGAGACGGGCGAAGACGGAGATCAGCGAACCGCCGAAGGCGAGACCGACGAGGTCGTCGACGGCCGACGACGGATCGTTCCCGATCCAGTCGGTGAGCACCCAGTAGTAGCCGGCAACTCCGAGCAGCCCGAGCCCGACGACGAGGAGGCCGGTGACCGAGCCCGCGCGGAACGCCACCTTGAAGGCAGGCTGCAGGCCTTCGCGCGCCGCCTCGGCGGTGCGCGCGTTCGAGCGCACGGCCACGTTCATGCCGATGAAGCCGGCCGCGGCCGAGAAGAGCGCGCCGATCAGGAACCCGATCGCGGTGCCCCAACCCAGCTCGTTGTAGAAGCCGAGCAGGAGGAACGGCACCACGGCCACGACGGCGATCGTCGTGTACTGCTTGCGCAGATACGCGGCGGCGCCCTCCTGGACCGCGCCCGATATCTCCTGCATCCGCTCGTTCCCGGCCGGCTGCTTGAGCAGCCACCAGGTCAGATACAGGCCGTACAGGACCGCCACGGCTGCGCAGGCAAGCGCGAACCCGACGGCGTGGTCTACGAAGAAGTCCATGATCCTCCGGTCGGTGAGGCCGTCACAAGATGAGCGCCGAGTCGCCCCGGCGCGGCGGATTATCTATCACAAAGCCGGCTCTTCGCCGGGCTCGGACCGCGTCTCGGACGGCGCCTCCGCGGGCGGTTCCGCCGACTCCGCGACCGCGCTCGCGTAGGCGAGCTGGAGGTTCGCGCGCGCCTGCTCGAGGTCGCGCAGGACCGACTCCTCGACGCCACCCTCGCGAAGCACGGGCTCGAGCGCGCGCAGAGCCTCGATCGCGAGCCGTACCTGCGGAAGGTCGCGCGCCTCGGGTGAGACGCGGTGGAAGCCCAGCGACGCCGTCGCCGAGAGGGCGTTCACGAGGACGTCGGACACGCCGACCCGCCCGAGCGCGTCGCGCAGCTCCTCCTCGGTCGGGAGCTCGCCCTCAGCCACCGATCGGCTCCGTGGCCCGCACCTGCTCGGCGTAAATCTGCTCCAGCGTCGCCCCCTCCGTGAAGCGCTCGATCTGCCGTTCGGCCGCGTTCCGCTCGGGGACGGCGAGGTACGGGGCGGCGCCGATCGTCTGCGCGGCTGGGAGGGCCCACTCGATCAGCTCCTCGATGCGCTGCCTCGCGGGAATCGGCTCCCGCCGCTCGAAGTCGATGAGCTCGCCGGAGAGCCCGAAGCGGATCGCCCGCCAGAAGTTCTCCTCGATCAGCCGGCCCGGGAGCGGCGCCACGGGCTCGCCCTCGTCGAACGCGAGCGCGACGCGGGCGGCGAGGGACGCCGCGAGCGCCGCGAGCGACTGCGCCTCGCCGAGCTCGGGCTGGCCGTCGCAGACGCGGATCTCGACCGTCGGGAAGGCGAGGTGCGGTCGGACGCTCCACCAGATCTGCGTGTGCTCGGTGATCGAGCCCGTGTCGTAGAGGAACCGCACGAAGCGCTCGTACTCGTCCCACGAGCCGAGCGCGTCCGGCACGCCGCAGCGGGGGAAGAAGCGCGTGAAGACCTGCGTCCGCGCCGAGTGCAGTCCCGTGTTGACGCCCTCGACGAACGGGGAGCTCGCCGAGAGGGCGAGCAGCTCGGGGAGGAAGTTGCGGAGCCCGTCGACGACCGCGATGACGCGATCGAGCCCGTTGATCGCGACGTGGACGTGGAGCCCGAAGGAGTTGTTGCGCCACACGACGTAGCGGAGGATCTCGTCGTTCCGCCGGTAGTGCGGCGTGTCGATGATCCGCTGGTCCTTCCAGTCGGACCAGGGGTGCGTGCCCGTGGCTCCGAGGACGAGCCCCATCGGCTCGACGAGCGACTGGAGCTGCGCGCGTCGCTCCGACATCGCGGCCGGGACGTCGGCGAAGGAGTCGCAGCGACCGGTGCGGATCTCGACCTCGGACGCGATGAGCTCCCCGACGAGGTGCGGCTCGAGCGGCGTGCCGCGGGCCGCCGCCTGCACGTCCTCGAAGCGGTTCGTGAGCTCGAGGGTGGAGGGGTCGAGGAGCGCGAACTCCTCCTCCACCGCGACCGTGAAGTCGGTCGCGCTCTCGAAGCGCTCCCGCGCCTCCGCGATCAGCTCCTCCGGAGCGAGCTTCTGTTCGTCGCCCATCGGCGCACTATCGTATTTGAAGCGTTGTCAGCGGCTGGGGGCGAGCAGCCGCTCCGCGACCCCCGCCCAGCTCCAGCGCTCGACGGCCGCACGGCGGGCGGCGGCCTTCACCCCCTCGCGCTCGGCGCCGGAGAGCGCGAGGAGTGCCTGGAGCCGCTCGCGCAGCGCGAGGGCGTCACCGGTCGGGAACGACGCCAGCCGGCCGAGGCCCGGCGGGTACTCCGCCTCGAGCCCTTCGGCGATCTCGGCGAGCCCGGAATGGCGCGCGACGATCGGGGGACACCCCGCCGCCGCGGCCTCGGCGGCGACCATGCCGAACGCCTCGGGGAAGATCGAAGGGACGACGCAGGCGTCCGCGAGCGCGAGCAGGTGGACGAGGTGGCGGTGCTCGAACGGGCCGGTGAAGAGCACGCGAGCCGGGTCGGCGTGCCGCTCGAGCTCGATCGCGGTAGTCGCCGAAGCCGACGACCACCGCGCGGGCGTCGACGCCGTCGAGCGCCTCGAGGAGCACGTGGACCCCCTTGTTCTCGAGCAGCTTCCCGAAGTAGACGACCGTCGGGACGGACGGGTCGGCGAGGAACGCCGCCAGCCTCTCGGCGTTGCCCTCGTCGGGGAGGCGCTCCTCGGCGTTCCCGGGATTCGGCGGGTCGAGCCGCGCCTCGTCGAGCAGGGCGGCGAGCGCCTCCTCGCGAGGTCGAGGGCGCCACTCCTCGACGTCGACGCCAGGCGGGACCTCGTGCACCCGGTCGACGTGCCCGCAGACCTCCTCCAGGACCTCGCGGATGTGGCCCGAGCCGACGAACACGGACGTCGCGCCGGCGAGCGCTTCCTTCCCCCACGCTTCGAGCTCCGGCCGACCGCGCATCGAGTACTCGAGCTCCGAGCCGTGCGCCTTGACCGCGTAGCGGGCGCCGCTCGCCGCGCCGACCGGCCCGCCGAGGAGCACGTGGTTGCAGAAGACGAGGTCGGCCGGAAGGTGCTCGCGGACGGCCGCCGCGTTGGCCTCGACCCAGGCGTCGAGCTCGTCGCGCGTGCAGTCCTGCAGGAGCTTCACGTCGTAGCCCTCGTAGCGGTCGAGGACGAAGACCGGGAGCAGGCCGGCCACGTCCGGACGCACCGACCTCCGAGCCCCCGAGGTCGTAGCGCCCGGGATCGCGGTCCTGGCAGAAGACCGTCACGTCGTGCCCGGCGCGGCTCCACTCGCGCGCGAGCTGGCGCGTGTAGACGTTCGACCCCGTCCCGCCCAGGAGATACCCGTGCCAGAGCAGGATCCTCACGGCAGCCATCTTCGTGGTTTCCCGGGGTGACTGTCCCCGCAGGGGAGACTCTCACCGTGGTTTCGCGGGGTGACTGTCCCCGCAGGGGACCGTCACAGCCGGACCACCGCGGTCTCCGTGCGCTGCCTCGGCGACCGGCGGAGCAGCGCCCCGAGCGGCCGGCGGCCTCAGGTCAGGTGGAAATACAGCGCGTAGAGCAGATCGACGGCAGGGTTGGAGGTGTGCACGGCGACGTCGGCGGGGACGTCGAGCAGCGCCTCCGAGTAGTTGAAGACGATCTTCACGCCGGCTCGCACGAGCGCGTCCGCCGCCTCCTGCGCGTTCTCGGCGGGGACGGCGAGCACGCCGACGATGATGTTCCGGTCCCGGCAGACCTCGGTGACGTCGACCATCGAGCTCACCTCGACATCGCCCATCCGCTGGCCGACCTTGTCGGGATCGTTGTCGAAGATCGCGGCGATCGTGATGCCGTGCTCGGCGAAGATCGGCGAGCTCGTGACCGCGGTGCCGAGCCGTCCGGCGCCGACGAGCGCGATGTTGTGCTTGCCCTGGGTCCGCAGGATCTTCCGGATCTCGTCGAGCAGCGCGTCCGTCCTGTACCCGACCCCCCGCTTGCCGAACTTGCCGAAGGCGGACAGGTCACGGCGGATCTGCGTCGCGTTGATGTTCGTGTACTCGGCGATCTCCTGGGACGAGATCCGCTCCTTGCCCATCTTCCTCGCCTGCGTCAGCACCTGGAGGTACCTGCTCAGGCGCGCCGCGACCCCGACGGTAAGACGCTCGGCCACGTTCATCCTCTCCTCACCGCTTGTGACAAAGTGTCACGATTCTGCCAGCGGCGTACCGACTGCCGCGCGGGGAACCGTCAGCGCGAGAGCCGGGCTCGGAGCGCGTCCGCGTCCACGAAGTAGGTGAACGCCCGCTCCCCGTCGATCTCGACGACCGGGAGGTGCTCTCGGTAGCTCGACTCGAGCTCCGGGTCTCCGCCGACGTCCACGAGCGCGAGGTCGAAGCCGAGCTCCTCCTGCACCCCGCGCACGACCTCCAGTGCCCTCTCACAGAGGTGGCAGCCCTCGGCGTGGTACAGCGTGACTCGCTGCCCGGCTACGGGTAGAGACCCCGCGTCGTCGTCGCCTCCGCCACCCGCTGCACCGCGAGGCCGTAGGAGGCGAGTCGCAGGCTCATCGCACGGCTCTCGTGCGTGTGCCAGGCCTCCTCGAACGCGCGTGCGACGATGTCGTGGAGCTTGGCGTTCACCTCGTCCTCGTGCCAGAAGTACTCCTGGAGGCCCTGCACCCACTCGAAGTAGGAGACGACGACCCCGCCCGCGTTCGCGAGCACGTCGGGCATCACGATGATCCCGCGATCGTCCAGGATCGCGTCGCCGGCGGGGGTCACCGGCCCGTTCGCGCCCTCGCAGACGATCCGCGCCTTCACCTTGTCCGCGTTCTTCTCGGTGACGACCTGCTCGAGCGCGCAGGGCGCGAGCAGGTCGCAGGGAAGCTCGACGAGCTCCTCGTTCGTCACCGCTTCCGCGTTGGCGAGACCCTCGAGCACCCCGTGCTCCTGCTTGTGCGCGAGCGCGGCCGGGACGTCGATGCCGGCCGGGTTGTGAACGCCGCTGCGGGAGTCCGAGAGCGCCACCACCTTCGCTCCCTCCGCGTGCAGGAGACGCGCGAGGTGCGCGCCGACGTTGCCGAAGCCCTGGATCGCGACGGAGTAGTCCGCGATCCGCTCCCCGAGCTTCCCGGCCAGCGCCTGGGTGCAGTAGAGCGACCCGCGGGCGGTGGCCTCCTCGCGCCCGAGCGACCCGCCGAGCGACAGCGGCTTCCCGGTGACGACTCCGAGCACCGAGTGTCCCTTGTTCATCGAGAACGTGTCGAACATCCACGCCATCACGCGACCGTCCGTGCCGACGTCCGGCGCCGGGATGTCCCGCTCGGGCCCGATGTCGTTGATGATCTCGCTGGTGTAGCGGCGCGTCATCCGCTCGAGCTCGCCCGCGGACAGGTTCTTCGGCTGACAGACGACGCCGCCCTTGGCCCCACCGAACGGAAGCGCCATGAGGGCGCACTTCCAGGTCATCCACATCGCGAGCGACTTGACCTCGTCGAGCGTGACGTCGGGGTGGTACCGGATACCGCCCTTCGAGGGCCCGCGGGCGATGTTGTGCGTCACGCGGTAGCCGATGAAGACCTCGATCGACCCGTCGTCCATGGAGACCGGGATCGACACCTCGACCGCCTTCTTGCACTGCGAGAGGACCCGGATGAGATCGGGGTCGATGCCGAAGGCCTCACCGACGCGCCGGAGCTGCGACCGTGCGATCTCGAAGGGGTTCTCCCGGAGGTGTGAAACCCTTGCTACCGCCTCGGACATGGCACGCGCCTCCTCGACTCGACGGGACGGCGCGAGTATAGGACGGTCACGGAATCGCGTAGTCGATGGCCTCGACCTGCCGCCGGGTGCCGTCTCCGGGGCGGGCGACGACGCGCACGACGTAGCGCCCCCGGCGCAGGCGCTGCCCGCTCGGATCGCGGCCCGTGAGCCCGAACGTGTACCGGCCGGGAAGGAGCTCGCGCCGCGTCGCGAGGACGCCCAGGAGCCTCTCTCCTCGCCAGAGTTGCACGTCGAGCTCGTCGACCGCCCGGACCTGCGGATCGGGCGTCGAGGTCACCGCTCCAGCGACGAGGCCGAGGACGGCAGGCGTTGCATCCGACACGCGGGGCCCGGTCCGGCGCAGGGTCAGGCCGGAGATCAGGTCGACGTCCTTCTCGGGCACGGCGACCGCCCACGGAACGCGGGCCTCCTGTGCTCCCGCAACCCGCAGGACGAGCTCGCCCGTCGCCACACCGGCCTCCTCGGACAGGTCCTGCGTGTCCGCGCGGACAAGGACGGCGGCGCTCCTTCCGGGCCTCAGACGGAGTCGATCGGGGTCGACCGCGATCTGGACGCCCTTCGGCGCGAGCGCGGCGAGCCCGATCCCGACGTCGAGCGTCCGCGTGGACACGTTCCGCACGCGGATCGTCCGCTCCAGCCCGAAGCGATCGAACTCGGGCGCGGCGTCAACCGTCCCGAAGGACACCGATGCCGGCGTCGCCACGACCTCCTGCTGGACGGCCGAGCGGAGGTCGAGGAGCCCTGCTCCCGAGGCCGCCGGGTCGAGATCGGTTCGCTGCGCCGACCCGACCAGGAGCCCGCGGAGCTCCGCGGCGTCGACGCGCGGACGCCCCTCGGCGAGCACCGCCGCGGCGCCGGCGGCGATCGCGGCTGCCGCGCTCGTCCCGCTGACGGTGCCGAAACGAACCTCTCCCTCGTCCCCGCGCCCGGGCTCCGAGGTCGGCACAGCCACTCCGGCTGCCAGGACGTCGGGCTTGAGTCCGCCGCCGAGCGCGAGGCCACGTGAGGAGAACGCCGCGATCGACCCGCCGCCGACGTTCTCCGCGACGTCGACCGACCCGATCGAGACCGTCACCGGGACGCCGGCTCGCAAGGAACGACCTGACCTCCTGCACCAGATCCTGCGGCAGCCCGACGACGGGCACGCCCGCCGGCACGTCGAGGCTGAAGGCGCCCGCCGGCAGCGGCCCGTCGACGAGCACGGCGAGTGTGCCGGCCGTGGTCGCCTCCTCCACGGCCTCGTCCGAGAGCGCTCCACGCGGGAGAAGCGCCGCGCGACCGGCGATGACGCTCACGCCGTCCGGCCCGAAGAGCCCTGCGATCCCCTCCCTCGCCTGCTCCCCCGTCACGAGCGTGACGTCTGCGGTGACCGTCTCGGTCGGGGCGCCGCCGAGCGGGAGCAGGCCCTCGAACAGGACGCGGAGCCCGGCGCGCACGAGCACGCGCACCGTCGGGGTCGCGGGCCTTGCGTCGGAGGCCGCGACGGTCAGGGCGTCGGGCGCGCCACCTGGGCCGGCGATGCTCCCGTAGCTCGGCCCCGCCCGGCCGTCGTTCCCGGCGGGCACGACGACGAGCGTGTCCAGGATCGTCGCTCCGCTGATCGCGCGTGCGAGCGGGCCGTCCGCGAACGAGGCGTACGGCTCGACCACGCCCACGAGCGCAACCCGAGCCGCGTCGAGCGTGTCGCCGTCGTTGTTCGGGTCGACTGCGGCCTCCAGCCCCGCGAGGATCTGGTCGGTCCGGGAGTAGACCGTGTACCCACCCTCGGCGTCCGGCTGCCAGCCTGCGACGCGGATCGGCAGGATCGACGCTCCGGGGGCAACGCCGTGCAGGCCCTCTGGCCCGTCCGAGCCCGTGACGATCCCGGCGAGCTCCGTCGCGTGGCGCTCGGGGCGGCCCGGAATCGTCGGATGGGGCTGGGCGACCGCACCGCTCCCCGGGCTGATCACGTCGATGCCGGTGAGCACGCTTCCCCGCAGGTACGGGTGCGTGGGGTCGACGCCGGTGTCGAGCAGGGCGACGGTCACGCCGCTGCCGTCCAGCCCCGGGACCTCGAGCCCGGTCACCGCGGAGGCGGTCATCGCGATCGTCTCGGCGCTCTGCGCCGGGTACGCGATGCGGACGGGGTACACGGCGGCGACCTCGCGGTCCTTCTCGAGCAGCGAGAGGGAGGTCGGATCGAGCCGGGACGACAGGCCGTTGACGACCCGAACGTACCGATGCTCCGCCGAGATGCGCGCGCCGCGCGACGCCATGCGTGCGAGGAACTGCTCCTGGAGAGTGATGGCTTCCCCGGTCCAGGCCCGCATCTCGGTCTCCGACGCCCTCCCTCCGTTCGCCTGCACGCGTGTGGCCAACGACGGCGCGCGCAGCAGGACGACGTACCGCTGCGCCGTGGAGACGGACGAGCGCACGCCCAGCACCCCTTGCCAGCCGGCCTCGTCGATCGCCTCGAGCGGCGACGCCTGCTGCGCACGGGCGCCGACCACGCCGACCAGCAGCGCGACCGAAGCGAGCGCCGCGACGAGGAAGGTGGCGCTACGCGACCGAGGCATAGGCGTCGAGGGTGAGGTAGTCGCGATCGGCGAGCGCCGGGGAGTAGCGGGCAGCGGAGGCGATCATGGCGGCGTTGTCCGTGCAGAGCGCGAGCGGCGCGAAGCGGGCGTCGGGGAGCGCCGCTCGCAGGGCGGAGTTCGCCGCGACGCCCTCCGACCACTGCGAGGCGCTCGAGGCCGGTCCGCTCGGCCCCCTCGCGGAGCCGTCGCACGAGCGCGCGGACGATCGCGGCCTGGTACGACGGCGGCGAGATCGGCCCTCCGCGCCTCTGCCTCCTCGGGACCGAGGTCGCGGACCGCGTACAGGAGCGCAGTCTTGAGCCCCGAGAACGAGAAGTCGAGGCCCGGGACGCGCGCGACCGGGAACGAGAAGGCCTCGGGGTCGCCCTCGCTCGCGAGTCGGTCGATCTCCGCTCCGCCCGGGTACCCGAGCCCGAGCAGCCGCGCGCCCTTGTCGAACGCCTCGCCCGCCGCGTCGTCGAGCGTCGTCCCGATCCGCTGCGAACGGCCACGCTCGCGGACCGCCAGGAGCAGGGTGTGCCCTCCACTCGCGAGCAGGCACAGGAACGGCGGCTCGAGCGGCTCGGGCTCGAGGTACAGCGAGGCCACGTGCCCCTCGAGATGGTCGACGGGAACGAGAGGGAGGCGCCGGGCCCACGCGAGCGCCTTCGCCACGGAGATCCCCACGAGCAGCGCTCCCACGAGCCCCGGCCCCTGTGTCACCGCGACACGCTCGACGCGTTCGAGCGGCGTGGCCGCGGCGTCGAGCGCTTCACGCACGACCGGCACGACGAGCTCGAGGTGGCGGCGGGACGCGATCTCCGGCACGACGCCCCCGTAGCGCGCGTGGAGCTCGGCCTGCGACGAGACGATCGAGCTCAGGACGCGGCCCTCGTCGTCGACCACGGCCGCCGCGGTCTCGTCGCACGACGTCTCGAGCGCGAGGATCACGACGCCTTCTCCTCGGGCGCCGACTCGCGCCACATGATCAGGGCGTCCTCGCGGTTGTCCGTGTAGTAGCCCCGCCTGGTGCCGCGGGCCTCGAAGCCGAGGCGCTCGTACAGCCGGATCGCGTCGAGGTTCGAGACCCGGACCTCGAGCGTGTACCCGCGGCGCTGATCCGCCTCGGTTGCCTCGAACAGGCGCTCGAGGAGCGTCGTCGCGATGCCGCGCCGCCGGAAGTCCGGCGCGACGGCGACGTTCATCACGTGCCACGCGTCCACGTAGCGCGAGACGAACGCGTAGCCGACGAGCTCGTCCTCCTCTCCGAAGGCGCCGATCGCGACCGAGCCGGGCTTGCGCAGCTCGGCCGCGAACATCGAGCGCGACCACGGGGTCGGGTACGAGGCGCGCTCGATCGTCTCCACGGCGTCGAGGTCGCGGGCGTCGAGGCGGCGAAGCTCGACGCTTCACGCGGCGCTCCGCACCTGCGCGTCGGGAGCACGAACGTAGATCGGGAGCAGGTCGTCGACCGGGCCGAGCTCCCGCGCGAGGGGCACGTGCAACCACGCGTGCGGCACGTGGGCCGGATCGTCGTCGGGTGGCACGACGGCGCCCGAGCGCTCGAACGTGGGCCGGTAGCGCACCGCGCCGCTGCCGACGCAGACCGTCCCGGTCTCGAGCTCGAGGTCGTCGGGACGCGACGGCACGCGGTCCGCGGACGAAGACCTCGCCACGCCGCGCGTCGATCACCGGGTACGCATCCTCGCGCGCCGCGGCCAGCGCGTCGAGCGTCGACACGCCCGCGACCGGGAGGCCCAGGGCGAGCACGAGGCCGCGCGCGGTCGCCAGGCCGATCCTGGTGCTCGTGAAGCTCCCCGGGCCCGTCCCGACCACGAGCGCGTCGAGGTCGGACGGGGCGACACCCGCGTCGGCCAGCAGCCCGTCGACGTCCGGCGAGCAGGCTGCGCGGAACCGAGACGCGCTCGCCCAGCACCTTTCCGTCGTCGACGAGCGCGCTCGTCGCGACGTCGGTCGCCGTGTCGAAGGCGAGAATCAGCATTCCGCGATCCCTTCTAGCAGCGCCTCGTCACCCGCGACGAGCTCGATCGACCGTCGGTCGCCGCCCTCGTGCGCCATCCGGATCGCGAGACGCGCGCGACGGAAGCGCGGCGAGGCCGGCCTCGGGCCATTCGACGAACACGACGGCGTCGTCGAAGTACGGCTCGAGGTCGCCCCACTCGGCCGGAGAGAGCCCGGTGAAGCGATAGAGGTCGAGGTGCGACACGTCCGGCCGGCCGCTGTAGCGATGCCCGATCGTGAAGGTCGGGCTCGTGACCGGAGCCGTGATCCCGAGCCCACGGCAGGCGCCCCGGACGAGCGTCGTCTTGCCCGTTCCGAGCTCCCCCGAGACGGTGACGACGTCGCCCGCCCCGAGCCGCGGTGCGACGCGCGCGGCGACGCGCCTCCGTCTCCGCAGCCGACGCGGTGGCGACGACGAGGCGCGTGCCCTCGCGCGGTTGCGCCCTGCTCGACGGGGTCGGACCCCGCGGGGCCCCGCGCCATCAGCGACTCGATGCCATCAGAAGAGGCCGAGCTGAACGGGCTCGGGCTCTCCGACCTGGCAGCGGCTCGGGCTCTGCGCTCGTCGCCGGAGTGTCGGCCGCGCTCTCGAGCAGCGCGGGGATCCGGGCGAAGTCCTCCTCGAGGACCTTGAGCATCGACGGCGTGTAGAGAGCCGCGGCCGGGTGGTAGAGCGGGTAGAGGAACACCGTCCGCGCACCCAGTGTCACTTCCTGCTCGTGCCCGTGCACGCGGGTGATCCCGGTCGGCCGCCCCGACAGCAGCTTCGTCGCGAAGTTGCCGAGCGTCGCGACGAGCTTGGGCTCGATCAGCTCGATCTGCCGGAAGAGGTGCGGCTCGCACGCGGCGATCTCCTCCGGGAGCGGGTCGCGATTCCCCGGCGGGCGACACTTGAGGACGTTCGCGACGAAGACGTCGGCACGCGTGAGCCCGATGCCTTCGAGCAGCCGGTCGAGGAGCTTGCCGGCCTGCCCGACGAACGGGATCCCTTGCTGGTCCTCGTGGAAGCCGGGCGCCTCCCCCACGAACATGAGGTCGGCGTCGGGGCTCCCGGAGCCGAACACGACCTGCGTGCGGCCCTCGGCGAGCGCACACCGGGTGCACGTGGCCGTCTGCTCCGCGTACTCCCGGAGCGCAGCGGCGCGCTCGACGACATCCATCGGGACGTCAGTCTACGCCGCGGCCCGGATGCGGTTTCGCGCTCGCCAGTTCGCCCGGAACGGGGCCTGGGTGGGACCGATCAGGCCGCGGGCGGCCGCACCCCGGGGGCCAGCTGGGCGGACAGGCGCCGGACGCGTGTGTGCCCTGGCAGCGACCGGTGCAATCCGCGAGCGTGCACGACGAGGGCGGCGACCAGGCCGCACCCGACGAGCACTCCGGTCTTCTGGAGCCAGCCGAACGTGTAGTCCTCGCCCGTGAAACGAAGCGCGTCCGCGAGGACCGAGACGACGACGAGCGTCACTCCGGCCGCCGCGGCGACCCAGCGCGAGTACCTCTGCCCCATGCTTCCTCCCTTGTCCGCCCCTCCCTGCGCCAGACCGTAGGCGGCGGCGACGCCCGCTCAATCCCTCGTCCGAGTGAACCGGGAGGACGCTCTGGTCGCCGGGCTAGTGGCCGCAGCCGCAGGAGCCGCCGCAGCAGCCGCCGGCCCGAGAGCCGCCGGCCGAGGGCGCGGAGACGCTCGACTTCGCGGCAGCGCCGTGCACGGCGAACGTGGAGAGCTGCTTGAGGACGTTCCCGGCCCCGCACTCCGGGCAGGTCACCGCCTGGCCCTCCGAGCGCACGAGCTCCTCGAAGTGGGACTCGCAGGCCATGCACGCGTACTCGTAGATCGGCACGAGCCGAGTGTACTGTCGCGGGCGGTGGAGCGGTGGAGCTGCCCGACGCTCGAGGGCCGTGTCGTCCGGCTGGAGCCGTTGACCAGGTCGCACGAGGCGGGTCTCTGGTCCGCGTCCCGCGACCCGCGGACCTGGCGCTGGCTCAGCGTCGTCCAGCCGCGGACCGCGCAGGAGTGGCGCGCCTGGATCGAGCATGCGCTCGCCGAGGCCGACGCGGGGCGCGAGATCCCGCTCGTGACGGTGCTCCACGGGGACGTCGTCGGCTCGACCCGCTTTCTTGCGCTTCGCCCCGAGCACCGGTCCGTCGAGATCGGGTGGACCTGGCTGCATCCCGACGCGTGGGGCAGCGGGGCGAACGTCGAGGCGAAGCTTCTCCAGCTCCGCCACGCCTTCGAGACGTGGGAGCTGCCGCCGGGTCGAGCTCAAGACGGACGCGCTCAACGACCGCTCCCGCGGCGCGCTCGAGGCGCTCGGCGCCACCTTCGAGGGCATCCACCGCAAGCACATGCTCGTACGGGACGGTGAGAGCCGCGACAGCGCCTGGTACAGCGTCGTCGACGACGAGTGGCCGGCGGTGCGGGGCCGGCTCGAGTCTCCGGCTCGTTGCGAGATAGGACGACGCTGCTACCCTCCGGCTGCCCGGTATCCGGAGACGGAACTGGAGCCACGATGATCGACAGCATCGACGTGATCGGCGCCGGCGGCCGCGTCGGCTCTGCGGTGAGCGCGCGCCTCCGCGAGCGCGGCGTGCGCCTCGACGCCGGGGAGCCCGGCCTCGTCCTCCTCTGCGTCCCCGACCGTGCGATCGCCGAGGTCGCCGCACGGATCGAGCGGGGCCCGTGGATCGCGCACGTGAGCGGCGCGACGCCGCTCGCGGCGCTCGAGCCGCACGAGCGCCGCTTCGGGATGCATCCCCTCCAGTCGTTCTCGAGGTCGCGCGGTCCGGAGCAGCTCGACGGAGCCTGGGCCGCCGTGACCGCCGAGTCGGAGGAGGGGCGCGACGTCGGGCACTGGCTCGCCGAGACGCTCGGGCTCCGGCCGTTCGACCTCGACGACGCGCGGCGGAGCGCCTACCACGCCGGAGCCGCCTTCGCCTCGAACTACCTCGTCACGATCCGTGAGGCCGCGGGCTCGCTGCTCGAGGCTGCCGGTGCACCGCCGGAGGCGCTCGACCCGCTGATCCGCGGGGTCGTGGACAACGGCTTCGAGCTGACCGGCCCGATCGCGCGCGGCGACTGGGAGACGGTCGAGCGGCACCTCGACGTCATTCGTGCCGAGCGGCCCGAGCTCGAGGAGCTCTACCTCGCGCTCGCGGAGGCGACCGCCCGCGTGGCGGGCCGCACGATCCCTCGTGACACGGTGTCACTCGGCGTCCGAGGCGCCGGATGAAGGTCGCGCGGACGATCGCCGACGCCCGCGTCGAGCTCGCCCCTCGGCGCGGCGCGACGATCGGGCTCGTCCCGACCATGGGCTCCCTCCACGAGGGCCACCTCTCGCTCCTGCGCGCCGCGCGCGCTCGGAGTGCGACACCGTCGTCATGAGCCTCTTCGTGAACCCCGCGCAGTTCGCGGAGACGAGCGACCTCGCGCGCTACCCGCGCGACGAGGCCCGCGACCTCGGCCTCGCGGAGGCGTCCGGGGTCGACGTCGTGTTCGCGCCGTCGACGGAGGAGATGTACCCGCAGGGCTTCCAGACCTGGGTGGAGGTGACCGAGCTCGGGTCGGTCCTCGAGGGGAGGTTCCGGCCGAACCACTTCCGCGGAGTCGCGACGGTCGTGCTCAAGCTGCTCGCGATCGTGCGACCCAGCCACGTGTACTTCGGGCAGAAGGACGCCCAGCAGGTCGAGGTGTCCGCCGGATGATCGCCGACCTCGCCCTCGAGGTCGAGCTTCGGGCGCTCCCGACCGTGCGCGACGACGACGGCCTGGCGCTCTCCTCGCGGAACGCGCTCCTCTCCCGCGAGGAGCGCGCGCGGGCGCTCGCTCTCCCCCGCGCGCTGGCGACGAAGAACGCCGAGCGGGCGCGAGCCGTCCTCGAGCGGTCGAACGGCCTCGTCGTGGACTACGTCGAGGTCGCCGACTTCGACCCCCCGGTCCTCGCCGGCGCGGTGCGCGTCGGCACCACCCGTCTGATCGACAACGTCCCACTGGAAGGAGACACGACGTGAGCATCCGCCCACAGAAGCCCGCCCCTGCGACGCCCGCGCCCGGGAAGCTCCCGCTCACGGAGCTCCCGGAGATGAAGGCTCGCCGGCAACCGATCGTGATGGTCACCGCCTACGACGCGCCAGGGGGTCGCCTCGCCGACCAGGCGGGCGCCGACCTCGTCCTCGTCGGCGACTCCGCGGCGATGACCGTGCTCGGGCACGAGTCGACCGTGCCGGCGACGATGGAGGAGATGCTGATCCTCACGCGCGCCGTCACACGTGGCGCAGCGCGGCCGCTCGTCGTGGCCGACATGCCGTTCGGGAGCTTCCAGGTCTCCGACGAGGACGCGGTGCGGAACGCGATCCGCTTCGTCAAGGAGGGCGGCGCGGACGCGGTGAAGCTCGAGGGCGCCGGGCCGATGCTCTCGCGCGTCCGGACGATCGTCGGAGCCGGGATCCCGGTCATGGGCCACCTCGGCCTCACGCCGCAGTCGGCGACGATGCTCGGAGGCTTCAAGGCGCAGGGCCGAACCGCCGAGAAGGCGCTGGCGCTCCTCGCGGACTCGCGCGCGCTCGAAGCGGCGGGCTGCTTCTCCCTCGTGCTCGAGGCGGTCCCCCAGGCGGTGGCGAAGCGGATCACGGACGAGCTCTCGATCCCGACGATCGGGATCGGCGCAGGTGCGGACTGCGACGGCCAGGTGCTCGTGTGGCACGACCTCCTCGGCCTCTACGACGGGCGCGCCGCGCGCTTCGTCAAGCGCTATGCGGACATCGGCGAGACGATCCGGTCGGCGCTCGAGGCCTACGCGTCGGACGTGCGGGAGCGCCGCTTCCCGGAGGAGCAGCACACGTACTCGATGCCCGACGAGGAGCTTGCGCTGTTCGAGCAGGGGGCGACGTCAGACCGTCGCGAACACGCCGACGATCGCACCCAGTAGCGCGACGCCGCCGGCGATCGCCGCGAGCGAGCGCAGCCACCTCCACCCGTGCACGACCCTCACTCCGAGCACGAGCAGCACGAGCGACCAGGCGACGAAGACGAGTTGGAGCACGAGGAGCATGGTCTCGCCCGTGCCCTCGTCCGGCGCCACTCCGCGCGGAACGTGTCACCGCCGTAGAGCACGAGACGCACGGGCAGCAGCACGAGGAGCGAGAGCGCGAGCGGCGCGAGCGCGAACCCGACGAGCTGGCGCTCGCGACGGAAGTCGCCGAGGCTTCCGAGAGAGGCGGGCGCCGAAGAAGAGGGCGAAGCCGAAGAGGAAGTAGCCGACGGCGCCGTAGAGACCCCCCGCGACGAACGCCCAGATCGCGACGACGAGCGCGTCGTAGTCCGCCTGGTCGAGCAGCGCGCCGGCCGTGGGAGTGGCCAGCACTGCGGCCATGCCTGCGAGCAGGACGAGTAGCAGGACCGGCTCCGACCGTGCGGCGACATCGTCGGGATCGTCGTCCCGCAGCGCGAAGAACACCGGCCGCGGGCTCACGAGCACCGCGGGCACACGGAGCCACCAGGCGCGGTCCGGCGAGAGCTCGACGGGACGTCGACCGTGTCGGAGGCCACCCGGGCAGCCTAGCCGCCGGCGATTGAGCATTCGCGGGCACGACACTAGAGTTGACGCGTGCCGGACATGCTCGCCTGTCCCTCCTGCGGGACGCCCAACGAGATGGGTCGGAAGTTCTGCGGCGAGTGCGGGACCGCGCTCGCACAGGCGTGCGCGTCGTGCGGCGCGGCGAATGCGCCGGGCGTCGAAGTTCTGCGGCGAGTGCGGCTCTCCGCTCGCGGCGGGCGCAGGCGCAGCCGCCCCGGCAGGGACCGTCACTGCGGCGGCGCCGGCGGCCGAGCGGCGGCTCGTGTCCGTCCTCTTCGCGGACCTCGTCGGGTTCACGGCGCTCTCCGAGAGCCGGGACGCGGAGGAGGTGCGCGAGCTCCTGTCCCGCTACTTCGACACGTGCAGGAGGCTCATCGAGCTGTACGGCGGCACCGTCGAGAAGTTCATCGGCGATGCGGTGATGGCGGTCTGGGGCACGCCGACCGCGACCGAGGACGACGCGGAGCGTGCCGTTCGGGCCGCGCTCGACCTCGTCGCGGCCGTCTCGGCGCTCGGGGACGAGGTCGGCGCCGCCGACCTGCACGCCCGCGCCGGCGTCCTGACCGGGGAGGCGGCGGTGACGATCGGCGCCGAGGGGCAGGGCATGGTCGCCGGCGACCTCGTCAACACCGCCGCGCGGATCCAGTCGGTCGCCGAGCCGGGGACGGTGCTCGTCGGCGACGTGACGAAGCGGGCGAGCGAGCCGACGGTCGTCTACGAGGACGCGGGGACCCACGAGCTCAAGGGGAAGGACGAGCCCGTCGCGCTCCACCGGGCGATCCGCGTGGTCTCCGGGCGGCAGGGCGCCCTCAAGTCGACCGGCCTCGAGCCGCCCTTCACCGGTCGCGAGCGGGAGCTGCGCCTCGTGAAGGAGCTCTTCCACGCATCGACGGACGAGCGAACCGCGCACCTCGTCTCGGTGCAGGGCATCGCCGGCATCGGGAAGTCCCGGCTCGCGTGGGAGTTCTACAAGTACTTCGACGGCCTCGTCGACACCGTCTACTGGCACCGCGGCCGCTGTCTCGCCTACGGCGAGGGGGTGACGTACTGGGCGCTCGCGGACATGGTGCGGATGCGGGCGCGCATCTCCGAGGACGACGGGGACGACGAGGCGCGCTCGAAGCTCGAGGCGACGCTCGACGAGCACCTCCTCGACGCGGAGGAGCGCGCCTTCGTCGAGCCTCGTCTGGCCACGCTCGTCGGCATCGGCGACGGCGAGGTCTCCCACGACCGCCACGACCTGTTCGCGGCGTGGCGCCTCTTCTTCGAGCGACTCGCCGACACGTACCCGACCCTGCTCGTGTTCGAGGACATGCAGTGGGCGGACTCCAGCCTCCTCGACTTCGTCGAGTACCTGCTCGAGTGGTCGCGCTCGAGCCCGCTGTTCGTCGTCGTGCTCGCCCGCCCCGAGCTCCTCGAGAAGCGGCCGAGCTGGGGCGCCGGCCGGCGGAACTTCACGTCGCTCCATCTCGACCCGCTCTCGGCCGACGCGATGGTCGAGCTCCTGGACGGGTTCGTCCCGGGCTTGCCCGAGGCGCTGCGTGAGCAGATACTCGCGCGCGCCGAAGGCGTCCCGCTCTACGCCGTCGAGACCGTGCGCATGCTCCTCGATCGCGGGCTCCTCGTCCAGGAGGGCTCGGTCTACCGGCCCACCGGCGACATCCCGTCGCTCGAGGTCCCCGAGACGCTGCACGGCCTCGTCGCGTCTCGCCTGGACGGGCTCCCGCCGGAGGAGCGGCGTCTGCTCCAGGACGCCGCGGTCCTCGGGAAGACCTTCACCCGCCAGGGCCTTGCCGCCGTGACCGGGGACGACGAGGCCGTCGCGGAGCTGCTCGGCTCGCTCGTCCGCAAGGAGATCCTCGGCGTCCAGGCCGACCCGACCTCACCCGAGCACGGCCAGTACGGCTTCCTCCAGGACCTCGTTCGCCACGTCGCCTACGAGATGCTGTCGAAGAGAGAGCGGCGGGCTCGCCACATCGCGGCTGCGTCCTACCTCGAGAGCGCGCCGGGCAACGAGGAGGAGCTCGCCGAGGTGATCGCGTCCCACTACCTCGACGCGTGCGCAGCGGCTCCCGACGCCGAGGACGCAGCCGAGATCCGGGCACGAGCACAGGCCGCGCTCGTTCGTGCGGGCGAGCGCGCGGACTCGTTGGGCGCTGCCGGAGAGGCCGTCAGGTACTTCGTGCTCGCGTCGGAGCTCACCCGCGACGCGCTCGAGCGCGCAGGCCTCCTGGAGCGCGCCGGCTGGCTCAACGTCAGCGTCCCCGACTGGGCGGGCGCCGAGCAGCGTCTCGCCGAGGCGATCGCGCTCTGCGAGGCAGAGGGCAAGACCCGCGCCGCCGCGCGCGTCTCGGGGCGCCTGGCCATCGTCGAGTCCTGGCAGGGGAAGTCAGACGCCGCGATCCCGCGCGCCGAGGCCGCGTTCGCCACGCTCGAGCGCTTCGAGCCGGGAGAGGAGATGGCCGCGGTCGCTGCGACGCTCGCGAGCGGCTACTCGTTCATCGGGGAGAAGGAGAAAGCGCTCGAGAAGGCGGAGCTCGCGCTCGAGCTCGCCCAGGCATTCGGGACGCCGGAGCTCCTCGTGCGGGCCTTCAGCGCCAAGGCGCTCGCGACCCAGGGCACGCGTCCCCACGAGGCGCTCGCGCTCCGGAAGCACCAGCTCTCCCTCACGCGCGAGCACGACCTCCCCGACCTGGAGACGAACGCCCTCTTCAACCTCTCCGACCTCTGCTTCCAGCGCGACCGCTACGAGGAGGCGCTCTCGTACCTCGACGACGCGCTCGCCGTGGCCCGCCGGCGCGGCTCGCGGCCCGGAGAGTGGAGCGTGCTCGGCGAGCTGACGTACCCGCTCTTCATGCAGGGTCGCTGGGACGAGGCCCTCGCGCTGTTCGCCGAGGTCCCCGAGGAGCGGCTGCACGAGGGCACGACGGAGAGCTTCCTGAGCTCGATCACCGACATCCACGTCGCGCGCGGCGACGTCGAGCAGGCAGCGCACGTGCTCTCCCTGTACGCGCCCTACGAGACGTCGGAGAATCGCCAGCGCCGGTCGATGTACCTCGCCGCCGCCGCCACGGTCGGCCGCGCCGAGGGCCGGCTGGACGAGGCGATCGGGCACGGGCTGGAGGCGACGCGGCTCGCCCGCGACGTCGGCGGCGACGCCTCCCAGGCGGCGAAGCTCGGCCTCGTGGAAGCGATCGAGGCCGCGCTCGCGCTCGGCGAGCGCGACCGCGCAGACGAGCTCGTCGCGTCGATCGAGGCGGTCCCGCCAGGCCTCCGCTCGCCGTACCTCGGTGCCCAGGCGGTGCGCTTTCGCGCGCTTCTCACCGGCGACGACGGCGCCGGGGAGCGCTTCGAGGCCGCGGAGCAGGCGTTCGCCGCGCTGGGGACACCGTTCTGGCTCGCCGTCACCTTGCTCCAGCGCGGCGAGCTCGACGGAGACGCCGCGTTGCTCGCCGAGGCGCGTGAGGCGTTCGAGCGGCTCGGGGCGACGCCCTGGCTCGAGCGACTGACGGCGGCCGAGCTGAACCGTCCGAAGGTATCGGCGTGATCTGCCCGAGCTGCGGCACGGAGAACCGGGAGGGACGCAAGTTCTGCTCCGAGTGCGGAACGGGGCTCGCGGCGCGCTGCCCGTCGTGCGGTGCGGCGAACGAGCCGGGAGAGAAGTTCTGCGGGGAGTGCGGGGCGGCGCTGACGCTGGACGGGTCGGCGGGTCAGCGAGCCTCGGACGGCGCTCTCGCAGAGACCTCCGGTCCGGCCGCCGAACGGCGGCTGGTCTCCGTTCTCTTCGTCGACCTCGTCGGCTTCACGACGCTCTCCGAGACTCGCGACCCGGAGGAGGTGCGCGAGCTCCTGTCCCGCTACTTCGAGACGAGCAGACGCCTGATCGAGCTCTACGGGGGGACGCTGGAGAAGTTCATCGGGGACGCGGTCATGGCCGTGTGGGGGACGCCGACCGCGACCGAGGACGACGCGGAGCGTGCGGTCCGTGCGGCACTCGACCTCGTCGCAGCGGTCTCGGCACTCGGAGACGAGGTCGGCGCACCGGAGCTGCAGGCGCGCGCAGGGGTGCTCACGGGCGAAGCAGCCGTCACGCTCGGTGCCGAGGGACAGGGGATGGTCGCGGGCGACCTCGTGAACACCGCAGCGCGCATCCAATCGGCCGCGCAGCCGGGCTCCGTTCTCGTCGGCGACGCCACGCGTCGCGCGAGCGAGCAGGCAGTCGTCTACGAGGACGCAGGCACGCACGAGCTCAAGGGGAAGGAAGACGCAGCGCAGCTCTTCCGGGCACTGCGCGTCGCCTCGGGTCGCCGTGGCGCCCTGAAGTCGACAGGCCTGGAGCCGCCCTTCGTCGGGCGAGACCGTGAGCTGCGGCTCGTGAAGGAGCTCTTCCACGCCTCCGCCGACGAGCACACCGCTCACCTCGTGTCGGCGATGGGAATTGCCGGCATCGGGAAGTCGCGGCTCGCGTGGGAGTTCTACAAGTACTTCGACGGGCTCGTGGACACCATCTACTGGCACCGCGGCCGCTGCCTCTCCCGAGGAGCTCCGCGAGCAGATCCTGGCCCGTGCCGAGGGCGTGCCGCTGTACGCGGTCGAGACCGTGCGGATGCTGCTCGACAGGGGTCTGCTCGTTCAGGAGGGCTCGATCTACCGCCCGACCGGCGAGATCCCGTCGCTCGAGGTGCCCGAGACATTGCACGGCCTCGTCGCCTCGCGCCTCGACGGGCTGCCGGCGGAGGAGCGACGGCTCCTCCAGGACGCGGCGGTGCTCGGCAAGACGTTCACGCGCCAGGCGCTCGCAGCGGTCGGCGGTGTCCCGGAGGCCGACCTCGATCCCCTCCTCGGCTCGCTCACGCGGAAGGAGATCCTCGGCGTGCAGGCCGACCCGACGTCGCCAGAGCACGGGCAGTACGGCTTTCTCCAGGACCTCCTCCGCCACGTCGCGTACGAGACGCTCTCGAAGAAGGAGCGGCGCATGCGCCACCTGGCTGCGGCCGCGTACCTCGCGGACGCGTTCCCGAACGAGGAGGAGATAGCCGAAGTCCTCGCCTCCCACTATGTCGACGCGTACGCGACGCTCCCGGACGCCGACGATGCCCACGCGGTCAAAGGGAAAGCCCAATCGGCGCTCGTGCGCGCGGGCAATCGCGCCGAGTCGCTCGGAGCTGCGGGAGAAGCACTCCGCTACCTCGAGCGCGCCGCCGAGCTCACCGACGATGCGCCCGAGCGGGCCGAGCTCCTCGACCGAGCCGGTTGGCTCGGCTTCTATACGGCCGACTTCGCGACCGCGGAGCGCCTGCTCGGCGAGGCGATAATGCTGCACGAAGCCGCAGGCGACGTCCGTGCGGCGGCGCGCGTCTCCGGTCGCCTTGCAGCAATCGAGGCGAATCAGGGGCGCATGGATGACGCCGTCGCGCGCGCCGAAGCGGCGTTCGAATCGCTCGGCGCATACGAGCCGGGAGAGGAACTCGCCGTGCTCGCGGGCCGTCTCGCTCAGGGCTACTTCTTCATCGGAGAGTACGAAGAGGCGCTCGTCAAGGCCGACCTGGCAGTCGAGCTCTCCGAGTCGCTCGGCGACCCGGAGGCACTCGCTCGGGCATTCGCGGCGATGGCCCTCGTCGTGGTCGGAACGAGACCCGAAGAGGCGACGGCGCTTCTGAAGCAGTGCCTCGCGATCACGCGCGAGCACGCCCTCGAGATCGAATACACGGCCCTCTTCAATCTCTCCGATCTCTCTTTTCGGCGTGACCGTTACGAGGACGCGCTGACCTACCTCGCTGACGCTCTCGCAATCGCACGGCGTCGAGGCTCGAGAACCGGTGAGTGGGGCGTCCTGTCGGAGATGAGCTACCCGTTGTTCATGCTCGGACGCTGGGAGGAGGCGTCGGCGGTCTTCGCGGAGGTGCCCGAAGAGCATCTGCTCGACGCACTCACGCTGAGCTTCCTGAGCTCCGTCCTCGAGGTGTGGTTGTACCGCGGCGACGTGGCCGAGGCCGCTCGTCTCCTGTCCCACTTCGAGCCGCTCAGAGACTCGGCCGACCTCCGGCCGCGAGAGCCGCAGGTGCCGCCGCCGAGTCGACCCCCGCGGGCGCCTCCGCCTGACGCCGGTTCCCGCTTGACACCGGCATCCGGGGGCGAAAGGATCCCCGGCGGGTGGGAGTGGAGAGCAACTCTCGCATGTCGTCATTCGAGGAGGGAGAGACCTTGTCCCAGAGACGCACGTTCCGACTGCTCGTCGGACTCGTAGCGGCCGGGCTCACGGTGTCGCTGGCGACCGCCGCGGTAGGCGGAGCCGCCAAGGCGCCGAGCCCGTCGGGAGGCGCGCAGATTCAGGCCTCCTACTACACACCGATGAGTCTGCGGACCGACACGGTCACGGCGATCGTCGAGCTGAGCGGCGATCCGATCGCCGAGGTGCAGGCGGCACAGCCCGCCACACCGTTGACCTCGAGCCAGAAGAGCCAGATCCGCGCGCAGCTCCTCGCGAGCCAGAACGCGATCAAGCCGGCGATCCAGGCCGCCGGCGGCGTCGTGCGGAGCGACTACCAGAACGCCTACAACGGGATCAGCATCCGGATCGCGCGCAACAAGCTGTCCGCGCTCCGAGACGCTGCCCGGCGTCGTGGGCGTCCACATCATGAGGCCGATGCAGCGGTCGAACGCGAACAGCGTTCCGTACCTCGGCGTCCCGGCGGCGTGGAGCACGCCGTTCTTCTGGCGCGGCCTCAACCAGAAGGTCGCGATCATCGACACGGGCATCGACTACACGCACGGGAACTTCCGCTTCCCGGGCACGGTTGCGACGTCGGCCGAGTTCGACGCAGCCGACGCAGCCGACACGCTGCCGGCCAATCCGGCGCTCTTCGGTCCTGCCGCCGCGAAGGTCAAGGGCGGCGTCGACCTCGTCGGCGACGACTACAACGCGAGCGCCCCGGACGGCGATCCGGCGCTCGTTCCGCATCCCGACCCGAACCCGCTCGACTGCAACGGCCACGGCTCGCACGTGGCGGGCACCGCAGCCGGCTTCGGCGTCCTGGCGAACGGGAGCACGTTCGGCGGCCCGTACGACGCGACGACGCACACGCCCAACCGGTTCCTCGTCGGGCCGGGCGTCGCACCCAGGGCCAACCTGTACGCCGTCCGGGTCTTCGGTTGCGAGGGCTCGACCGACATGACGGTCGACGCGATCGAGTGGTCGCTCGACAACGGCATGAACGTGATCAACATGTCGCTCGGCTCATCGTTCGGCCTCCGGAACGACCCGTCGGCGGTCGCGGCGCACGAACGCCGCGAAGGCGGGAGTGGTCGTCGTGACGTCGGCCGGCAACGAGGGCCCGAGCCCGTACATCGCAGGGTCGCCCGGCATCGCGACCAACGTCATCAACGTCGCCGCCAACGAGTCGCTGGGATCGTTCCCGGGCTTCACGTTGAGCCTCCCGTCCGGCTCGCCGAACCCCATCACGGGGATCAACGCGAACGGCGAGACGGACGTGACGGACGGGACGCAGTACACCATCGTCTCGGTCAACGACAACCCGGCGACCGCGACGGTCGACGAGTCGCTCGGCTGCAGCGTGGCGTCGTTCCCGCCGCCGCCGAACGGGAACTCGATGGCAGTCGTCATCCGCGGTGTCTGCGCCCGCGTGGCGAAGGCGATCTTCGGCCAGCAGGCCGGGTACGCCGCGGTCGCGATGGTGAACAACGCGACCTCCCTGCCGCCGTTCGAGGGGCCGATCTTCTCGAACCCCGACGACGGCGTGCCGTTCACGGTGACGATCCCGTTCATCGGCGTCCGTGGCCTCGCGACGACCGCCGGGACGGACGGGAACAGGCTCCGCGCGGCGTCGGGCTCGCTGACGACGGTGAACAACACGTCGGTCTCCAACCCGAACTTCTCGGGCCTGGCGAGCTTCACCTCCGGCGGCCCGAGGAACGGCGACAGCATGCTGAAGCCGTGGATCACCGCACCCGGCGTGAGCATCTTCTCGACCCTCGTCGGGAGCGGGAACCTGCCCGGTGGTAACTCGGGCACGTCGATGGCGGCACCGCACGTCGCGGGCGTCGCGGCGATCGTCCGGCAGGCTCATCCCGGCTGGTTCGGCGACGAGCTGAGCGCGGCGATCGTGAACACGGGCAACCCGGCGGCGATCGTGGGGACGACCCCGTATCTCACGAGCCGGGCCGGCACGGGTCTCGTCTCGCCGCTCGCGGCGTCCAGGACCCAGGTCATCGCGTTCGCGGGCAACCGTGAGCCGATCGCGAACTTCGGCTACTTCGAAGGTGCCGACAACTTCACCGCGACGAGGACGATCCGCCTCTGGAACAAGGGCGCCTCACCGGTGACGTTCAACGTCGGCACGTCGAACCAGGCGGGCTCGGCACACTCGCTGACGTCGTCGCAGTCGTCGGTGACCGTGCCGGCGGGCGGGTTCTCGCCGCTGCACGTCACGCTCAGCGTCGGGATCGGCACCGTCGGGAACGCGTCCGCGTTCCGGGAGGTGTCCGGGCTCGTGACGTTCACGCCGACCGGCGGCGGGAACAACGGCGTCGCTCTGCGCGTGCCGTACTACCTCGTCCCGCGGGCGCTGTCGCAGATCGACGTGACGGTGGCCGACTCGACGCCGTCGTTCGTGACGACGTCGACGGTGACGAACAACTCCGAGGCTGCCATCTCGGGCAGCGCGGACTACTACGCGTGGGGCCTGCGCGACGGCAACGACCTCGAGGGGTCGCCGGCCGACCTGCGGGCGATCGGCGTGCAGTCGTTCGACATCGGCGGCGGCCAGCGGCTCATCGGCTTCGGCGTGAGCACGTGGCACCGCTGGTCGAACGCGTCCACGACCGAGTTCGACATCTACGTGGACGTCGACCCGCAGAACGCGAACGGCGACGACTACATCGTCGTCGGCGTCGACAACGGCGCCGTCGCGGCGGGGGCCTTCAACGGGCTGTACGACGCGTACGTGTTCAGCACGAGGAGCGGCGGCGCGAGCTCGCTCGCGGGGAGCCTCGGAGCGCTGACGGACGGGAGCACCGTCTTCCTGCCGATCATCTCCAGCCAGCTCTGCCGCACCGGTGAGCCGTGCCTCAACTCGACCAACCCGCGGTTCACGTACCACGCCATCGGCTTCGACCTCAACGACGAGGAAGAGGACCCGATGCCGCTGACCGCGAGCTTCAACCCGTGGACGCCGGCGATCTACACGGCGAACGAGTTCGACTTCCTGACGGTGGCCCCGGGCGCCTCGGCGTCCACCGCCGTCACGATCGACTCCGCCGAGTGGGACGTCACTCCCGCCCGCGGGCTGATGGTGCTCGTGAACGACAACGCTGCCGGAGAGGCGGAGGCCGCGCTCATCCAGATGAGCAAGTAGCCGACGCCGTCCCGCGGAACACGAAAGGCCCCCGGCGCCTCGGCGCCGGGGGCCTTTCACTTCTGGTGGGTGCTACGTGTGCGAGCCGACGCCGGTCGGCGACACGCAGTCGGGGACCAGGCGCCTCTGCAGGACGCGCGCCCGGCTGCCCTTCGAGCCGAGAGCGCGCAGGACGAATCGGCCGCACGGGCCGAGCGACGCCTGGAACGACGCCCTGAACGTCCCGTTGCCGGCCGCGACGGTCGATCGCCAGTACTGGCGCCCGTTGACGGCGAGCAGCACCTGCACCCGCTCTCCCGGCTGGAAGCCGAAGCCCCTGACGTCGAACGGGCTCGTGTCCACGACCCCGAGCGCCGGACGCGCCTGGCTCGTTGCCCCCAGGGCCCCGACGGCCGACCACGTGACGGCGAGCACACACAGACCCACGACGAGCGTCACCCTCGTCATGTCCCGAGTATGCCACCGGGCACGAGACATGCGGAACCGTGCGCGCCCCGGAGTCGGTGATCTCATGGCAGCAACCATCTAGAGTCTCGGGCGTGAACGGGCATCGCCGGCCGCTCGCCCTGACCGGTCTGCTCGCGACCGTGCTTCTGCTTGCGGCCAGCGCGTGGGTGACCCTCGCCTTCGTGCCGTTCCTGCCCGGAGTCGGCGGGCGGTTCGCGGCCAGCTCGCAGACGCCCGCCCAGGCCCATCGCCTCGCCCGGGAGGCGATCCCCGAGGCGAGCTGGCCGATGTTCGGCGGCTCGCCCGCGCGCACGCGATTCGCTCCGACGCAGCTGCGCCCGCCGTTCCGCCTCCTCTACCGGATCCCGGGCGGCGGCGGCCTGATCGAGATGCCGCCCGCCGTCTCGCAGGGGCGGATCGTGTTCGGAACGCACGACGGCCTCGTCGTCGGCGCACGCGTCGAGGACGGCGCCGAAGCGTGGTCCGTGAACCTGGGCGGCTGCATCGCGTCGTCCCCGGCCGTGCAGGACGGCGTCGTCTACATCGGCTGGTCGGGCCGGGCGCCGTGCCACTCCGGAAAGGACGAGACAGGCGGTATCGCCGCGCTCAGCCTCCGGACCGGCGAGATCCTGTGGCGCTTCAGCCCGGGAAACGTCGAGGCGAGTCCCGCGATCGTGGACGACACGCTGTACTTCTCGGCGTTTCGCAGCCGGAGCGAGTCGCGGGTCTTCGCGATGCGATTGACGAAGTCCGCGTCGCATCCGCTGGAGCTTCCCGATCGCGAGCAAGGTGGCATCGAGCCCGGCGCTCATCGGCAGGACGCTGTTCGTGTCCGCATACAACCGTCGCCTCTACAACCTCGACACGCGCGACGGCAGGCTCCGCTGGGAGACGACCGCCTTCTCCGACGCCGCCCAGGCGCGGCTGCTCCTCGGCGTCCGGAGCCTCATCCGCCGACGCTCCTGGACGGAGGGCGGCTACTACGCGACTCCCGCCGTCGCCTACCGGCGCATCTTCGTGGGGACGATCGACGGCGTGTTCTCTGCCTTCGACGCGCGTACCGGCACGCATCGCTGGAGCCGCCGGCTCGGCGGCGCCATCTACGGGTCGGCCGCGCTCTGGAACGAGGCCGTCTACATAGGGACGACCGGCGGCACCTTCTTCGCGCTCTCCGCCCGGGACGGGCACGTCCTCTGGAAGCGCGAGCTCGGAGGCAAGATCCTCGGCTCCGCGACGGTGACGAACGAACGCGTGTACGTCGCGACGAGCGCACGCCAGACGTTGGTTCTCGACGCGCGCACGGGTGAGATCGAGTGGGTGTTCGGCGACGGCAAGTACTCCCCGCTCGTCGTCGCCGGCGAGCGAGCGTTCCTCGTCGGCAAGGGCCGGATCTACGCGCTCGAGAACGCGCCCTGCAGGCGCTGCCGGGAGACCCCGCCTACCGCCGGCAGAACAGACGCGCGGCCGTCGGGCTAGGGGTCTCCCCCCGGGCTACGCGGCCGCGGCGGCCCGCTCCGCGAGGACGCCGCGCAGGAAGTGCCCGGTGTACGAGCGCCTCGACCTCGGCGATCTCCTCGGGCGTCCCGGCCGCGATCACCTCGCCGCCTTCGTCGCCCGCCTTCGGGCCCGAGGTCGACGATCCAGTCCGCCTGCTTGATGACGTCGAGGTTGTGCTCGATCACGAGGACGGTGTTGCCCGCGTCCACGAGGCGTTGCAGGACCTCGAGCAGCTTCTCGATGTCGGCGAAGTGGAGCCCGGTGGTCGGCTCGTCGAGGATGTAGAGCGTCTTGCCGGTTGCGACCTTCGACAGCTCCGCGGCGAGCTTGACCCGCTGCGCCTCGCCGCCGGAGAGCGTGGTCGCGGGCTGGCCGAGCTTGATGTAGTCGAGCCCGACGTCGTGGAGCGTCTGCAGGCGGCGTCGGATCTTCGGGATCTTCGCGAAGAACTCGAGCGCCTCCTCGACGGACATCTCGAGGACGTCGGCGATCGACTTGCCCTTGAAGCGGACCTCGAGCGTCTCACGGTTGTAGCGCCGCCCGTGGCACGTCTCGCACGGAACGTAGACGTCGGGCAGGAAGTGCATCTCGATCTTGATCGTCCCGTCGCCCTTGCAGGCCTCGCACCGGCCGCCGCGGACGTTGAACGAGAAGCGGCCCGGCTTGTAGCCGCGGATCTTCGCCTCCGGCGTCAGCGAGTAGAGCTCGCGTACGTGCGTGAAGAGGTCCGTGTAGGTCGCAGGGTTCGACCGCGGCGTCCGGCCGATCGGGCTCTGGTCGATGTCGATCACCTTGTCGAAGCACTCGATCCCCTCGACGTCCTCGTGGTCGCCCGGCTTCGTGCGCATCCGGTTCAGCCGGTTGGCGAGCGCCTTGAAGAGGACCTCGTTCACGAGCGTCGACTTCCCCGACCCGGACACCCCCGTCACGACCACGAACCTCCCGATCGGAAACTCGACGTCGATGCCCTTCAGGTTGTGCATCGTGGCGCCGCGCACGCCGAACCAGCCTCGCCCGTCCTCGCCACGCCGTGGCGGCACCGCGATGCGGCGCTCGCCGCTCAGGAACTTCCCCGTCACCGAGCCCGGCGCCGCGGCGATCTCCTCCGCGGAGCCCTCCGCGACGACCGCGCCGCCGTGCTCGCCGGCGCCGGGGCCCATGTCGACGATCCAGTCGGCGGATCGCATCATCTGCTCGTCGTGCTCGACCACGAGCACGGTGTTGCCGAGGTCGCGCAGCCGCTCGAGCGTGGCGATCAGCTTGCCGTTGTCGCGCTGGTGGAGCCCGATCGACGGCTCGTCGAGGATGTAGAGCACGCCCACGAGCTGGGAGCCGATCTGCGTGGCGAGCCGGAGCCGCTGCGCCTCGCCGCCCGACAGCGTCTTCGCCGCCCGGTCGAGCTGCAGGTAGCCGACGCCGACGTTGTCGAGGAACGTGAGCCGCTCGCGGATCTCCTTGACGATCCGCCGGCCGATCAGCTCCTCGGTCTTCGTCAGCTCGATCTCCTCGAGGAAGCGCAGCGCCGCCGTGACGGAGAGCTGCGAGAACTGGTGGATCGACCGGCCTCCGATCGTGACCGCCAGCACCTCGGGCTTGAGGCGGGCGCCGCCGCACTCCGGGCAGGCCCGGAAGCTCATGTACTCCTCGATCCGGTCGCGCTGCTGTGACGAGTCCGTCTCCCGGTACCGCCGCTGGAGGTTGTTGACGAGCCCCTCGAAGGCCATCGTGTACTGGCGCTTGCGGCCCATCCGGTTCCGGTACGTGACGAAGATCTTGTCGCCGCCCGTCCCGTACAGGAACCGGTCCTGCGCCTCCTGGGTCAGGTCGCGCCAGGGCGTGTCGAGCGAGATCTCGTACCGGTCGGCGATCGCCTCGATGACGCTGTCGTAGAAGCCCTGGCTGCCGATCGTCCACGGCACGAGCGCGCCCTCCTCGATCGAGAGCGACGTGTCCGGCACGAGCAGGTCGGGGTCGATCTCGAGCTGGGCGCCGAGGCCGGTGCACCGCGGGCAGGCGCCGTGCGGGGAGTTGAACGAGAAGATGCGCGGCTCGAGCTCCGCCAGCGAGACGCCGTGCTCCGGGCAGGCGAAGTTCTCCGAGAAGGTCAGAGGCTCGTCCCATCGAGGACGTCGACCACGACGAGGCCCGCGGCGAGCGAGGTCGCGGTCTCGACCGACTGGGTCAACCGCTGGCGCAGGTCGGGCTTCATGACGAGGCGGTCCACGACCACCTCGATCGTGTGCTTGAACTTCTTGTCGAGCTCGATCTCCTCCTCGAGCAGGCGCTGCTCGCCGTCGACCTTCACGCGCGTGAAGCCGTCGCGGCGCAGCTCCTCGAGGACGTCCTTGTACTCGCCCTTGCGGTCCCTCACGACCGGCGCGTTCACGGTGAACTTCGTCCCCTCGGGAAGACGCAGGACCTGCTCGACGATCTGGTCCAGCGACTGCCCGGCGATCGGCCGCCCGCAGATCGGGCAGTGCGGCCGCCCGATCCGCGCGTAGAGGAGCCGGAGGTAGTCGTAGATCTCGGTCACGGTGCCCACCGTCGAGCGCGGGTTCCGCGACGTCGTCTTCTGGTCGATCGAGATCGCCGGCGAGAGCCCGTCGATCGAGTCGACGTCGGGCTTCTCCATCATCTGCAGGAACTGCCGCGCGTACGCGGACAGCGACTCGACGTACCGGCGCTGCCCCTCCGCGTAGATCGTGTCGAACGCGAGCGAGGACTTCCCGGACCCGGAGAGGCCGGTGATGCAGACGAGCGCGCGCCGCGGGATGCGGACGGTGACGTTCTTCAGGTTGTGCTCGCGGGCGCCGTGGACGACGAGCTCTTCGGCGGTCATCGGACGGACCAGTCTACCCGGTCGAACAGACGTTCGATGGCGGGAGCCGCGGCGAAGTGCCATCCTCGAAGGCACCACACCCAAGGAGGTGGGACGATGGCAGACGCCGGCATCTTCGTCGGCTTCGGGAACCCGGTACGCGGGCGCGAGGCGCAGGCGGTCGAGCTCTTCAACGAGACGCTCGCGTGGTACGCGAGCCTCCAGGAGGAGGGTGAGATCGAGGGTTTCGAGCCGGTCTTCCTCGAGCCGCACGGCGGCGACCTGAGTGGGTTCATCCTCATCCGCGGCGATGCGGCGAAGCTCGCCGCGCTGCGAGTGAGCGACGAGTTCACGCAGTTCACGATCCGCGCGGACCTCTTCGTCGAGAGCATCGGCGTCGTCGGCGCCGACCTCGGCGAACGGCTCCAGAGCCAGATGGCGTACTACACGGAGCAGATCGGCGCTATCGCGTAGCGGTTGTTCCATCGGGTACAACGGCGGCGTGCGTCTCGCCGCCTCCGTAGCGTCGTGCCTTGCCGTCCTCGTGCTCGCGGGGTGCGGCGGGTCGGACGTCGACGTCGAGCTCGTGTGGGCGGGCCCGCCCGAGCCCGGCGAGGCCGGCGGCGTCTCCGTCGACGGGTTCGCGAGCTTCCAGGGCTCGGTCGACGAGCCCTGGGAGCGGTCTCCGGCGATGGCCGCCGGCGAGTTCCTGCGGCTCGACGAGCGCACCGTGGCGAGGACGACGATCGACGCGCGGGCGGAGAGCGGCGAGGGCACCGGCCCGCAGACGGTGGTCGTCACGCTCGACGGGCTCGCGGACGACTCGGTCCGCGCCGAGCGCTGGACGCTCGGGTTCGAGCCCGAGGACGAGATCTACGTCCTCACCGCCGCGCTCCGCGAGCAGCGCTGCCAGCCGGGCCGCGGGCACGACGACTTCTCGGCCGCGCCCTGCGTCTGAGCGGCTCCCTAGGGGTAGGGCGGCGGGTTGGGGGTCGGGCTCGGGCCCGGCGCGGGCGGATCGTCCGACGAGTCGCCCACCTCCGAGGCCTTGACCTGCCCGCGAACCTCACCGGCGGCGTTCTTCGTCGTGTGGACGTTCACGTACGCGTTCCCCGCGGTGATCGTCCGCAGCTGCGCGTGGGTGATCGTCGCGGTTCCGCGCTGACCGCTCCTGCACGGGGCGCACAGCGCGACCATGACGTTGCCGGCCTTGCCGGGGCGCCCGATGTGGACGTGCGCCTGCAGCGCGCGACCGCTGAGCTTCGAGAAGGTCAGGCGCCACGTGAGCCGGGCCCGGTCGTTCTGGAGCTCGACCGTCTTGCCGGTGAACAGGCCCGTCGCCCCGCGCGGCACTCCCGTCGGCTTCGGCACCTCCGAGCGCGCCCTGAGGTTGGCCGTGAGGGTGTACGTGTCCTTCTGCGGCGCGGCGGCCGCCAGGCCGGCGAGCGCGAGCGCCGTGACAGTGAGTCCTGCGAGAAGCTTCGACATGAGGTCCTCCTCCGAAGAGACTGCACCCCTTCTTCGGGGCGGGCGGCGGACCGGTTTCCCCGGCCCTAGCGGCGCGCGGCGCGCCAGCGGCCGAAGATGAGGCCGCCGACGGTGAACCCGAGGCCGAACGTGCCGAGCGCGAACGCGCCGATCGCGATGAACTTCCGCCAGAGCGAGAGACGCTCCCAGCGCCCGATGACCTCTTCCTCCTCGGCCGAGAGCGGCTCGCCGCGCCGCTGCTTGCGAACGGCGCCCCCCGCCTGGAGGCCGAGGTAGATGTCGTCGAAGAGCTCCGGCGACTCGTTGGCCACGCTTCGAGTGTATAGCGTGCCCCGGCGGTGGCCGCGCGAGCCTCCCGAGACGGGGGACGAGAAGCCGTGGCGCCGCGGGTAGAGTCCGGTCGTGGAGCCTGCGGCGCTCGGCGAGCTGAAGGACCGGCTGGGGATGATCGCCGACCTCGAGCGGGCGCACAGCGTCCTCTCCTGGGACATGGAGGTCTGGATGCCCCCGAAGGGTGGCGACTCCCGCGGCACGCAGCTCGGAACGCTCGCCGCCGTCGTCCACGAGCGACAGATCGACGATCGCATCGGCGAGCTTCTGTCCGAGCTGGAGCCGTACGCCGCGAGCCTCCCGGCCGACCACGACGACGCGTGCCTCGTCCGGGTCGCACAAACGGCAGTGGGAGCGGATGCGCCGGGTCCCGACCGCGCTCGCCGCCGAGTTCTCGAAGACCCAGGCGGAGTCGTACCGCGCGTGGGTGAAGGCGCGCGAGGACGACGACTTCCCCGCCTTCCGGCCCTGGCTCGAGCGGATGGTCGACCTCCGCCTGCGCATCGCCGCGTGCATCGATCCCGACCTGGAGCCGTACGACTCCATGCTCGACGAGTTCGAGGAGGGGCTGCGCCAGGACGACGTACGGAGCGTCTTCTCCGTCCTCGAGCCCGAGCTGACGCGGCTCGTGGCCGAGCACGCGGACCCCGGCGAGGAGGACGTCCTCCGGGGGACGTTCGACGTCGGAGCGCAGCAGGCCCTCTCCCGCGAGCTGATCGAGGCGTTCGGCGGGAGCTGGGACGCGTTCCGCCTCGACCTCACCGTCCATCCGTTCCAGGTCACGTTCGGCCTCGACGACATCCGGCTGACCACGCGCTACGCGGAGGACGATCTCAACTCGCTCTTCACCGCGATGCACGAGTGCGGGCACGCTCTCTACGAGTGGGGGTCGAGCCCCGCGCTCGACCGGACGCCGCTCGCCGGGTGCATGTCGTCCGTGCTCCACGAGTCGCAGAGCCGCCTCTGGGAGAACGTCGTCGGACGCTCGCTCCCGTTCTGGCGCTGGTTCTACCCTCGGGTGCAGGAGGCGTTCCCGGTCGAGCTCGGAGACGTGACCCTCGAGCAGTTCCATCGCGCGGTGAACCGCGCCCAGCGCACGCTCATCCGCGTGGACGCGGACGAGACGAGCTACGGCCTCCACATCATCCTCCGCTACGAGCTCGAGCGGGCGCTCGTCTCCGGGCAGATCGCCGTCCGCGACCTACCCGACGCGTGGAACACGCGCTTCGAGGAGCTGCTCGGCCTCCCCGTGCCGAGCAACCGCCTCGGCGTGCTCCAGGACTCGCACTGGTCCGGCGGCTCGTTCGGGTACTTCCCGACGTACCTGCTCGGCACGGTGCTCTCGGTCCAGTTCGCCGAGACGGCACGCGAGGCCATCCCCGACCTCGACGCGCAGTGGGAACGCGGCGAGTTCGCACCGCTCCACGAATGGCTCCGCGAAAACCTGTACGCCCTCGGCAGCAAGCTCACTCCGACCGACACGATCGAGCGCGTGGTCGGCGGGCCGATCGACCCGCAGCCCTACCTGGCGTACCTGCGCGACAAGCTGGAAACGCTCGCAGCGGTGTAGTCGCGGCCACGAAGGGCAGGCGGCCGTCCGAGCGCGAGGCTACGCGGCGTGTCCGAAGCGCTTCTCGGCCCGGGCTCGCGCCCTCGCGGCCTCGAGCTCGCGGTCACGCGGCGGCGCGGCCGTGACGAGCTCGCGCAGGAGCCGGCTCGTGATCGTCGCGATCTCGTCGACCGCCCGGCCGAATGCGAGCTCGTTCGCCTTCGACGGCTTCGTCGACCCGCTGACCTTGCGCACGTACTGGAGCGCGGCCGCGCGCACCTCGTCCTCGGTCGCGGGCGGCTCGAAGTTGTGGAGCGTCCTGATGTTCCGGCACATGGCTCTACCGTAGCGGCCATGACCCGTGAAGGCATCTTGCATGTCGTACATGCAAGATGGTTGTATAGTCCGCATCGCGATGCCCAAGGCAATCCAGATCCGCGACGTCCCGGACGACGTCCACGCACAGCTCCGGTCGCACGCCGCCGCCGCAGGTATGTCTCTCTCCGACTACCTCCTCGACGAGCTGACCGAAATCGCTCGCCGGCCGACGGTTGCCGAAGTGCTGGCGCGAGCCCGCGCGCGGCACGGGGGCGCGTCACCTCAGGCTGTCGTGCGCATCATCCGGGAGCTGCGCGGTCCACTGCCCGGCGAGTGATCGTCGTCGACGCATCGGTCGTCGTCGACGCGCTCGCAACACCCGCGCCGAGCCCCGGACTCGCCCGGCGACTCGATGAGGACGGCGACTTCCGGGCACCGCACCTCATCGACATCGAGGTCACGAGCGCCCTGAGACGACTCAGATCGGAAGGCGAGATCAGCGACGACCGTGCCGCCGACGCGATCGACGACCTGCAGGCGCTGCGGATCGTGCGCTATCCGCACCTGTCGTTCATCGACCGGATCTGGGCGCTCCAAGACAATCTGACGGCGTACGACGCCGCATACGTCGCGCTCGCGGAGATTCTCGACGTTCCGCTCGTCACCTGTGACTCACGCCTTGCCAGGTCTCGCGGGCACGAAGCGAAGATCGAGCTCTTCGCCACGGCCTAGCGCTCGGAGGTCAGATGCGGGCGCCGGGCTCGTCCATCACGTCGCGGGTGGATGCCGTGTCGTCGAGGTCGACCCCCGGCTGGAGCCCGTCACCGCGGTGGCTCGGAAAGGCGACTTCTGCGAACGCCGTCAGCTCGCGGCGCAGCTCCTTGATCTCGTCGCGGAGCTTCGCGGCGTACTCGAAGCGGAGCTCCTCGGCCGCGAGGTACATCTCCTCCTCGAGGGTGACGACGAGCTTCTCGAGCTCGTCGCGGGACATGCCCTCGACCTCGGCCTTTCCGCGGCGGCGCCGGGAGGAGGGGACGTGCGGCGACTCGAGCGCGAGGAGCTCGGAGATGTCGGAGACGCCCTTGACGATCGTCTCCGGCGTGATCCCGTGCTCCTCGTTGTAGGCGACCTGGTAGGCGCGGCGGCGGTTCGTCTCCTCCATCGCGCCGACGATCGCCTCGGTGCGCTTGTCCGCGTACATGAGGACCTTCCCCGCGGTGTTGCGGGCCGCGCGACCGATCGTCTGGACGAGCGCGGTCTTCCCGCGCAGGAACCCCTCCTTGTCGGCGTCGAGGACGGCGACGAGCGACACCTCGGGCAGGTCGAGCCCCTCGCGCAGGAGGTTGACGCCGACGAGGACGTCGAACTCGCCGAGCCGCAGCTCGCGGATGATGGCGATCCGGTCGAGGGTGTCGATCTCCGAGTGCAGGTAGCGCGCCCGGACGCCGGCCTCGAGAAGGTAGTCCGTCAGGTCCTCGGCCATCTTCTTCGTCAGGGTCGTGACGAGGACGCGCTCGCCCGCCTCCTCCCGGTGGCGGATCTCGTTCAGGAGGTCGTCGATCTGGTTGCGCGTCGGGCGCAGCTCGACCTCGGGGTCGATGATCCCGGTCGGGCGGATCAGCTGCTCGGCGACGACCTTCGACCGCGAGAGCTCGAACGCGCCCGGTGTCGCGGAGACGAACACGAGCTGGCGCACCTTCCCCAGGAACTCGTCGAAGCGGAGCGGGCGGTTGTCGAGCGCGGACGGGAGCCGGAAGCCGTAGTCGACGAGCGTCTGCTTGCGGGAGCGGTCGCCCTCGTACATGCCGCCGAGCTGCGGCACCGTCTGGTGCGACTCGTCGACGAAGCAGACGAAGTCGTCGGGGAAGTAGTCGATGAGCGTGAACGGGTGCGAGCCGGGAGGCCGGCCCTCGAGCACGCGCGAGTAGTTCTCGATGCCGGAGCAGAAGCCGAGCTCCCTCATCATCTCGAGGTCGTACTCGGTGCGCTGGCGGATGCGGTGCGCCTCGAGCATCCGCCCCTCCGCCTCGAACTTCGCGACCTGCTCCTCCAGCTCGGCGCGGAGCTCGTCGACGGCCCGCTCGACGGTCGGCTTCGACGTGACGTACTCCGTCGCGGGCCAGATGACGAGGTTGTCGAGCTTGGCGTAGACCTCGCCCGTGAGCGGGTCGAAGTGCGTGATCTGCTCGACGTCGTCCCCGAAGAAGGAGACGCGGTACGCCGTCTCGATGTTCGCGGGCTGCACCTCCACGACGTCGCCCTTCACGCGGAAGCGCCCCCGGCCGAGGACGGTGTCGTTGCGCACGTACTGGCTGTCGACGAGCTTCTGGAGGACCGCGTCGCGGTCGTGCTCCTCCCCCACCTCGAGGATCAGCACGCGCTCGCGCCACTCGTCGGGCGAGCCGAGCCCGTAGATGCACGACACGGAGGCGACGACCACGACGTCCCGCCGCGTCATCAGCGAGGAGGTGGCCGAGAGTCGCAGGCGGGCGATGTCGTCGTTCTGGGACGAGTCCTTCTCGATGTAGAGGTCGGCCTGCGGGACGTACGCCTCGGGCTGGTAGTAGTCGTAGTAGGAGACGAAGTACTCGACGGCGTTCTCCGGGAAGAACTCCCGGAACTCGTTGCAGAGCTGCGCGGCGAGCGTCTTGTTGTGCGCGATGACGAGCGCGGGGCGCTGGAGCTTCTCGATCGTCCACGCCATCGTCGCCGTCTTGCCGGTCCCGGTGGCGCCGAGGATCGTCTGGAAGCGGTTCCCGGCGGCCACCGACTCGGCGATCTCGTCGATCGCGCGCGGCTGGTCGCCGAGGGGCGCGTACAGGTCGGAGGCCCGGAACTCGCGCATCGGGTCAGCGTAGCGATGGGTCGGGTGGCGGGCCGCCCCGCGGCCGGTGCCGCGCCTTGAGCGGATCTCGAGCGGGCCGGCGCACGGTCACGGCCACCCGCGCCTCGTGCCTGAGCGCTCGCTAGCCCAGGTACAGCTCGCGCTCCTCGGGCGTCAGCTCGCGCCCGGTCGCGGGCAGACGGTCCTCCGCGAGCTCGAGGAGCTCCGGGATCTCGCCGCAGATCCGGCAGTCGTAGGTGCTGACCGCGTCGCCCGCCGATACCGCGACCACGGTCCGGGAGTCGGGGCTGAACGCAACCGCCGTAAAGGGACCCGACGGACCCCGGAGCAACCGCACGAGCTCGCCCGTCGAGGCCTTCCACAGCCCGACGGAGCGCGGCCCCGCGGTCACGATCCACCTCCCGTCGGGGCTGAAACGCGCGTCGGACACCGCGTTGAAGTGCGCCCGGAGAACTCTGAGCGGCTTGCCCGAGGCGACGTCCCAGAGGATGGCGTCACGGTCCCGGCTCGCGGTGACGAGACGCCGGCCGTCGGGTGAGAAGGCCACGCTCGTGACGAGCCGCGTGTGCCCCGCGAGCTCGCTCGTCGTACCGTCGCCACGCTCGAGCCGCACGACCTTGCCATCGATGCGCGCAGTCGCATCTCCGACCGGGCTCGCTGCCTCCTGCTCGGGGGCAGGCGGTGGATCGGCGTCCGTCTTCACGAGGTCGCCCCGGGTCTCCGCGTCCCAGATCCGCACCGTGCCGTCCTCGCCTCCCGTGGCGACCAACGCTCCGTCAGGCGAGAAGTGCGCGTCCAGGACTGCGCCCGTGTGACCGGTGAGCACGGCGAGGGGCCTCCCGTTGACAGCCCACGTGCGGGCCGAGCCGTCCAGGCTCGCCGTGACGACCGACTCGCCGTCGGGGCTGAACTCGATCGCGTCGACGAAGTTCGTATGGCCGAAGAGGATCGCCTGCACGGTGCCGGCCAGCGCGTCCCACACGCGCCCCGTGCCGTCCGCACCGGCGGTGCCGGCCTTCACCCCCTCGCGATCGAGCGTGACCTCGAACACATGCCCCTGGTCTCCGCGCAGCTCTCTGCGGAGCCGGCCCGTAACCCCGCTCCAGATGCGGCGGTTCGTCCTGCCTCCTCCGGTGATGATGGTGTCGGCGCCTGCGTCGAAGGCAAGGCTCGCGATCGGAGCAGGGTGCTCGAGCTCGAGCAGGACCTCCCCCGACGGGACACCGACGATGAGAGCCTGCGGCCCGGAGACGAACGCCACCCGGGAGCCGTCGCGGCTCGCGACGAGGGAGACGGCGGTCCGCCCGACATCGGCGATCCCGCGGACTCGCCTGCATGTCGAGCGGCGCCAGACGGCGCCCTGCGCGTTCCGCACGGTCACCGCGTAGTCCCCCGCGACCGTCGCGTCGGCAACCGCCCTACGTTTCCGGTCGAGGACGCACTCGACGTCTCCGGTCGTCGCGGAAACCTCCACGGGCGGTATCGCAGCGCCGTGCAGAAGCACCGAGGCTCCGTCCGGTGAGAAGGAGACTCCGCCTCGTTCACCCACCCGTCGCCGGAAAAGCTCCTCTCCCGACGACACGTCGCGGACGCTCGCCCACCCGGCCGAGTCCGCGAAGGCGATCAACCGGCCGTCGGGAGAGAACTCGACCTCGCCGACCGGCCCGTTCGCCCGCATGAGCCCACGTACATGGGATGCGAGCAGCGCCTGTCGCAGTGCGTCCTCCGTGGTAGGGCCGGGTGACATGCGCGCCGACTCGCGCGCCAGGAGCAGCCCGAGGTCGGGGTCGCTCGAGAGCAGCGAGATGGCAGACGCGTCGAGCTGTCGCGCACGCGCGTCGCGGTTCTTCGCGCTCGCGTTGCTCCGCTGCACGAGCGCGAACGCCGTCGCGGCGACGAGCACGGCGGCCAGGACGACCCCGAGGGCAAGCAACCGCTGGAGTCGGGAGCGTCTGCGGTGGGCCTCGGCGAGCTGCGCCTCCACCGCTCGCTCCGTGCGGTGCCGCGTGCGCCAGGCGAGGACAGGCTGCGCCAGGACGTCGTGGAAGATCTCGTAGCGAACGCCCGCTCCCTCCTCGAGCGAGCGCAGGATCCTCCGCTCGGCGAGGATCGAGAGCACCGGCTGCAGCTCGTCAGGAGAGACTCGCCCGAAGTCGGCGAGGTCGCCGACCTCGTGCGCGATCTTCGTCCCGGAAGGGGTGACGAGGTGGTTGAAGAGGCGTCCTGCGATGTCCTTCTGCTCGGGGGTCAGCTCGTCCAGCGCTCCCTCGAGGTGCTCCTCCACGATGTGCTGGGCGCCACCCAGCCGCTCGAGCGTCGCCGCGCGCAGCGTGCTGGACCCCGATGCCTGCTCCTCCTCCCACAGCCGCTGCATCACGAGCTGCAGGTACGGAGCCTCGACCCGCGCCTCGTCGCCGCTCGCCTCGACAGCGCCCTGGCCTCCCAGCGCCGGCTCGATCCGCCCCGTACCGACCTCGTCGAGGACGCGCTCGACCAGCTCGTCGTCGACGACGACGGTCTCCCCGGTCAACTCTGCGAACCGCTCGGCCGGTCGGACGATCGCGGCACGCGCGGCCTGTCGGTCCAGCCGGTCGAGCCGAAGCGTGTTCGAGAACAGGCCGGGGACCCGGCCGGTGAAGCGATCGAGCTTGGCGAGGGCGTCCTCGCGCAGCGAGATCAGCACGTTGATACGACGATCTGCGGCCAGCGCGGCCGGGAGTGCCTCCGCGACGGAGCCGGGCCCCCCGTCGTCCGCGTGGTAGAGGAAGTACTCCTCGACCTGGTCGAGGATCAGGTACACGTCCCGATCGGCCTGTGCGTGCTCCAGGGCTTCCAGAGGTGACGCGGTCGCCCCGCCGCCGGAGGCTTCGGCGACCACCTCCGCCAGTGCAGCCGCGGGATCCTCGCTCCAGCGGGAGAAGACGACGACGAGCGGCTCCTCTGGGAGCTCGCGGAGCGATCGGGCGACCGCCGCGCGCAGCAACGATGACTTCCCGACACCGCTCGGGCCGTAGAGAATCGTGAGCCGCGAGGCGATGAGGTTCGAGACGACGATCTCACGCTCACGCTCGCGCCCGAAGAAGAGAAGGGCGTCGAGATCCGAGTCGTCGAACGCGTTGAGCCCCTTGTACGGTGACGACGGCAGGTCGCTCATACCGCCTCCAGACGCCGCTCGAGGAGCTCGACGTACGCCTGCGGGTCGACGTCGACGGGCGTGACGTCGTAGCGGCGCCAGAAGGCCTGGGCGAGGGGGCTCGGCGAGAGCTGCACCGCCCAGGACCGGTATGCGACGGGCCGCTCACCCCAGATCCGGTTCAGTATCAGGCGCAGGTTCCAGTCGGCCATCTCGTATCCGAGGAACAGGAAGTGGCTCCGCCGGAGCTTCGCGACGAGCGACACGGGAACGACGGCGGTCAGGTCGGAGCGACCCAGGTAGTCGATGTAGTCGTCCTCGGTGATGACGAAGCTCTCCCACTCGCGCTCCGGGAGCGGATCGACGGCGCCGTGCAGCTTGAGGAGGATCGTCCGCCGCTCGAGCGACAGCTCCGTCGCGTACGTGTTCGGGACCTCGATCGGTCGAGGCGCCTCCCCCGGAGGCCGGTGCCAGAAGTGACCGCGATGCTGGCCCGCTGCGACATAGGTGACCACGTCGAGCTCCTCGCCCGCTTCCTCGAACGCACGCTCGAGGGCCAGGTCGTAGTTCGTGCTGACGATCAGCTGGTGAGACACGGACAGCTCGCGGAGAACGGCGGGAAGTCGTGCGAGGAAACGGTGCAGAGGGCCGGGCTCGACCGCAGCCTCGAAGCGGGCGTGCAGCTCGTCGTAGAGCGGGCCCGAGCCCTGCATCGTCGCGACGTACTGCGACACACGGGCCAGGTCGACCGGCTGGTCCTCGGGCACCTCGAACGCGGCAGCCAGGTGGGAGGCGAGGTCGCCCGCTCCATCCAGCCCGAGCACCGGCACGACGCGACCCGCGAGGACCGCCTTGACGATCTCGGCCTCCTCGTCCGGGCCGGCGGCAGCCCCGGTGGGTGCGGCGACTCCCGCCGCATGGCGGAGGATCTCCGACTGCAGAGTCTTGAGCTCGGGCCCCGGGTCGATGCCGAGCTCCTCGACGAACCGGGCGCGAGCGTCCTGGTAGACCTCGAGCGCCTCAGCCTGGCGCCCCGCCCGGTAGAGCGCCAGCATCAGCTGACGGCGGAACGTCTCACGCAGGGGATGCTGCTGGACGAGCGCCTCCAGCTCGCCGACGACGTCTCCGTGTCGACCGAGCTCCAGATCGGCATCGATCCTCTCCTCGAGCGCCACGATCTTCAGCTCCTCGAGGTGCCGGATCTCGGCCTGGGCGAACTGCTCGAAGGTGAACTCCGCCAAGGCGGGCCCGCGCCACATCGAGAGCGCTCTGACGAGGATTTCGCGGCGCTCCTCCGGCCCGGCGCGGCGGGCATCGTTCAGCTCCGCCTCGAAGCGGCGCGCATCGATCTGCCGAGGCTGGACCCGGAGCACGTAGCCGGGCGGCTGCGTCTCCAGGACATCCGGCCCGAGCACTCTGCGGAGGCGTGAGATCGAGTTCTGGAGGGACGTCGTCGCCGTCTTAGGCGCTTCGTCCCCGTACAGCAGGTCGACCAGCCGGTCGGTCGCAACGACCCGCCCTGCCTCGAGGAGGAGCGCTGCGAGCAGTGCTCGCTGCCGTTGTCCGCCGAGTGCAATCGGACCTGTCACGTCGGTGACCTCGAGCGAACCGAGGATGCGGAACTCGAGCATGTCGAGCCGGTTGTAACAGGTCGTCCAAACCCAGCATAGACGCTGTTGGTGAGCCGTTAGGGGGCCGTTGCCGGCCGGTTTGGAGCCGGATCGATGGTCGGGGTGATGAAAAGGACACCATCACCTTCGGTCAAGCGGGCGATCACCATCATCGCCGCCACGTCGCTCGTCGCCCTCGGCGCCGCGGCAGCCGGGGCGCCGGCATCGGCCGGGTCGCAGAGCGACCCCTGCTCGGGCCCGTACGGCTGGCCGGTGAAGCCTTTCGACCGCCAGCATCCGATCCGCGGCAACTTCGGTGACCCGCGCACGGTGTTCGACGGCCGCCGGAAGGTGACGACGATCCTCGAGGGCGACGGGACCTTCTCGTTCCACCAGGGCGTCGACATCTCGGCCCCGGACGGGTCGCGCGTGTACCCGGTGGCCTCCGGAACGGTCACGTTCGTCAGCAAGCACCGCTTGACGGTCGCGTGCGCGAACGGCGTCCGCGCCTTCCAGTACTGGCACCTCACCCCTGCGGTGCGGCTCGGCCAGTCGGTGGAGATCGGACACACGGTGCTCGGAAGGATCGAACGGAAGCGCGAGCACGTCCACCTGACGCACCTCGAGAACCGGCGCGCGGTGAACCCGCTGGCTCGCGGCTTCCTCACCCCGTACCGCGACCCGACGACCCCGAGGGTGCTCCGCCTCGAGATCAGGGGCAGCGGCACGCGGCCCGGCATCGGCGCCAAGGCCCGCGGCAATGTGACCTTCGTCGCCCAAACGGCGGATGTCCCCTCGGTGCCGGTGCCCGGTCGCTGGCATGGCTTCCCGGTGACACCCGCTCGCCTCTCCTGGAGGCTCGAGCGGAGTGGCCGGACCGTCATGAGCGGGATCGCACGGGACGGGCGCACGGTGCCGAAGAACGCGCAGTTCTGGCAGACCTACGCACGCGGGACGTACCAGAACTGGCCGGTCTTCCACGGCAAGAAGGCGCAGTTCGTAACCGGCCGCTACCTCTTCAAGCTCTCGTCCAAGCCACTCGACACGCGCCGGCTCCGCAACGGCGTCTACGAGCTCGTCGTGACCGCGCGCGATGCGGGCGGGAACAGCGACGTCCTCAGCCTCCGCTTCACGATCGACAACGGATCGGACCTCTGATCGACGAGGAGATGATCACGATGACAGCCAGGCTCATACTCGGAATCACGGGTCTCGTGTGCGCGCTCTCCGTCCCGGCGGGCGCGCCCACCGGAGATCCACACGGTGTGCCGAGCTGGCTCCCGCTGGGCGCGGATACAAGCGGCGTCCCACCTGCTGCAGCGCTCGAGCCCTCGGTGGAAGCCGCCTTCCAGCGGGAGAGCTACGGGCCGCAGACGGTGGCGACGCTCAGGTTCTTCAACCGTGCGCCCCGCATCGGCCTCCAGGTCTTCCGCGTCGGGGCCGAGCGCGCTCGCACGGTCGGCACGAACGAGATGCGCGGCGTGCCGGTGACCCGCCGGCTCGCAATCGGAAACTCGACCAGGGGGCGCCTCGTCAGCATCAGGGTCGGCGAGTGGCCGAGTGGGCTGTACTTCACCAGGCTCGACGCGGCCGACGGACGCGTCGGGTTCGCTCCGTTCGTCGTCCGCCCACGGCGCCTCGGGGAGCATCACGTGGCCGTCGTCCTGCCGACGCTGACGTGGCAGGCCTACAACCTCCGCGACGAGGACGGGAACGGCCGCGGCGACTCGTGGTACGCGGACTGGAGGAACAACTTCGTACGCCTGTACCGCCCGTTCCTGAACTGCGGCGTCCCGTACCACTTCAAGAGCTACGACTTGGCGTTTCTGCACTGGCTCGTGCGAAACGACAAGGAGGTCGACTTCCTCGCACAGAGCGATCTCGATGCGACGCCCCGTGCGGAGATGCTCGCACGGGCCTACGACCTGATCGTCTTCCCCGGCCACCACGAGTACGTCACGACCCACGAGTACGACGTCATCCGCGGTTACCGGGATCGCGGCGGCAGCCTCATGTTCCTGTCGGCGAACAACTTCTTCTGGCAAGTCGTGAAGCGCGGCGCCGTGATCGAACGCACGAAGAGGTGGCGTGACCTCGGCCGGCCGGAGGCTGCACTGATCGGCATCCAGTACACGGGCAACCAGCGGCTGTTCGGCCGCTACGTGGTGCTGGACGAGACCTCCGAGAGCTGGATCTTCGACGGCACCGGCCTCCAGCGCGGCTCTCGCTTCGGCTATGGAGGCATCGAGATCGACGCGATCGGCCCGAGCTCGCCCAGGAACGTGCGGCTGATCGCCCGGATCCCGAACGTCTTCGGCCCGGGACACCACGCCGACATGACCATCTACCGCACGAGGAGCGGCGGCAGGGTCTTCGCGGCCGGCTCCTTCACGCTGGCCGGCTCGTCGGAGTGCCCCGATGTCTCGCGGATCCTCGAGAACCTCTGGGCCTCCATGACGCACCAGCGCTGAGCGCCGGCTCACGGGCGAGAGGAGCGCCGCAGCCGCGGCGCTCCTCTCGTTGGCACGCCGTTAGCGGCCGGTTGCCGACCCGTTTGGGCGCGTTTCGACCGTGGGGGTGATGAAGAGATCACTCCCCCATATCAACTGGCCGACCCGGGTCGTCGCCTCCGCTCTGACGGCGCTCGGCGCGGCAGGGGCCGTGCTCGTCGGGACGATGGCGTCGCCTGCCACGACGACGGCTTCCTCGACGTCTTCCGCAGCGCTCCCGCGACCGGCCGAAGCACAGGAGCCTGCTGCCACCCCGGCTCGGGCTGACCCCCTCTCGTACCGCTACGGCTGGCCGGTGAAGCCGTTCCGGGCGCAGCATCCCGTCCGCGGCTTCTTCGGCGACCCGCGCATCGGCAACCACGGTCGGAGCCGGCAGTTCCACTTCGGCGATCGACATCTCCGCGCCGAACGGAACGGCCGTCTACGCGACGCTCACGGGAAGGATCTGGATCCACCCCCTCCACCCGACGACGATCGCGGTCGTCGGCCGCGACGGAGTCGAGTTCAGCTACTGGCACGTCGTCCCGACCGTCCGCACCGGACAGCGTGCGGTTGCGTACCGCACCGTCATCGGGCACATCGAGAAGCCGTACGCGCACGTGCACTTCTCCGAGGCGCCGCTACGGCCGCTACCTGAACCCGCTCCGGCCCGGCGCGCTGGGGCCGTTCGTCGACGGCACGACGCCGTTCGTGGCGCGCGTCAGCGCCGAGCGCGGCGGGCGCCGGCTCCAGTCCTCCGGCGCCGACGGCGCGTTCGACCTCGTCACCGAGGTCGGAGACGAGACGCCGCTCGCCATTCCACGTCCCTGGTTCGGCCTGCCCGTGATGCCGGCGCTCGTCCGCTGGCGCCTCGTCACCGCGACGGGGCGCACGGTGCGCGGCTGGGACACGGTGGTCGACTTCTGCGAGACCATCCCGTCGGCGTCCGAGTTCGACCGCGTGTGGGCGCCCGGAACCACCCAGAACCACGTGCGGAGCCCGGGCCACTACCGGCTCGTCCTCGCGCGCGGGCTCGAGCCTCCACGCGGGCCGGTACGTCGTCGAGGTCGCCGTCCGGGACACCCGCGGGAACCACGCGGCGTCCCGCTTCCCGCTCGTGGTTCGGGCGGGTTGAGCGGATCTTGAGCCGCGCGCGGAACCCTCGAGCCATGCAGCGCCGCACGAACACCGACACGAAGCGGCTGATCCACGAGATCCGCCGCTACCTCGCCGCCGTGGACGCGTTCAGGGCGGCCGGGTGCGAGCCCACCTGGCGACCGGAGCGCGCTACGAGCGCAGGTACGCGAGCACCGCGAGCACGCGGCGATGCTCGTCCGGCGCCGGCATGAGCCCGAGCTTCAGGAAGATCGAGCTCACGTGGGTCTCGACGGTCTTCGGGCTCACGACGAGCTTCTCGCAGATGCCCCGGTTCGAGAGCCCCTGCGCCATCAGCTCGAGCACCTCGCGCTCGCGCGGGGTCAGCTCCTCCAGGGGGCCGTCGTCGTGGTGGCGCCCGACGAGCTGGCCGATGACCTGGGGGTCGATCGCCGTGCCGCCCCTCCCGACGCGGCTCACCGCCTCCAGGAAGTCGTCGATCTCGAGCACGCGGTCCTTCAGCAGGTACCCGAAGCCCTCGGCGCGCTCGCTGAAGAGCTTCAACGCGTGCGCAGCCTCGATCACCTGCGAGAGGACGAGGACACCGACCTCCGGCTGCTCCGCGCGGATCTCGACCGCCGCGCGCGCGCCCTCGTCCGTGTGCGTGGGCGGCATGCGCACGTCCACGATCGCGACGTCCGGCTTGTAGCGGCGGACGGCCTGGCGGAGCTCGTCCGCGTTCGCCGCCTGCGCGACGACCTCGAACCCGCCGTCCGCGAGCACCCGCGCGAGCCCCTCGCGGAGGAGCACCGAGTCGTCGGCGATCACGACGCGCACGGGATCTCCCCCACGATGCGCGTCCCCGAGCCCGGTGCGCTCTCGATCCGCGAGGCTGCCTCCCTGCGCCTCGACCCGGTCCGCCAGACCGCGCAGCCCCGACCCGTTCCGCGACGCCGCGCCGCCGATCCCGTCGTCCTCGACCTCGACCACGAGCGTCCCGTTCACGCGGGTCGCCCGGATCGACGCCTTCGTCGCGCCGGCATGCTTGACGACGTTGGCGAGCGCCTCCGAGGCGACGAAGTAGGCCGTCCCCTCGACCTCCGCGGGGAGCCGCTCCTGGATCGCCTCCACGGTGACAGGCACCGGCGAGCGTCCGGCCAGAGCCTCGAGCGCCGCCGCGAGCCCGCCCTGCACCAGCACGCCGGGGTGGATCCCCTGCGCCAGCTCGCGCAGCTCGTCGACGGCGACCTGGAGCTCGTCGGCCGCCGACACGAGCAGCGCCTCGAGCTCGGGGTCGACGTCCTCGCCGAGCTTGCGCTGCGCGCTCTTGAGCTCGAGCGCGAGCGCCACGAGGCGTTGCTGCGCACCGTCGTGGATGTCCCGCTCGATGCGCCTGCGCTCCTCGTCGGCCGCCGCGACGATCCGCGAGCGCGACTCCTTCACCTTCTCGAGCTGCGCGCTCACCTCCGCGTGCAGACGCGCGTTCTGGAGGGACAGCCGCGCCGCAGCCGCGACCGCCTCGACGAGCTTCGGCTCCTCGAGGAGGGTCGGGTCGTGGACGATGACCGCCAGCGGCTCGCCGTCCTGCTCGAGCTTCGTCACTGCACGGGTCGGGCTCTCGTCGGGAACATCGACGTGCCGTCCGTCGGCGTCGACGTACTCGAAGCGGCCGGGGAGCCAGAACGCGACCTCGAGCGTCGGGTCGTCGAGCGTCCGCGCAAGCTCGTCGCGGACCTCTCCCGGCGACGCCGTCTCGAGGTGGACCACGAGATCGCCGACGTGCGAGCGGGCGAGGCGCTCGCGGAGGAGCCCCCACAGCAGCGCGAGCGGGAGCGCGGTGAGCGCGGCGATCTGCCACCAGAAGACCTTCGCGTAGAAGACGTCCGGCGGCGGCGTCGCGAAGGTGAGGACGCTGTCGAACACGGCGCGCAGGGCTGCGACCGCGGCCGCGACGAGGAGCGGCGCGAGCATCCGACGCGCGCGCGGCGTCGCGCGCACGAGCTTCCGCGCGATGAGGAAGACGAAGACCGTTGCGAGGACGCCGTACGCGGTGACCGCGTAGACGCTCTGGAGGGCTTCGACGACGTCGCTGTCCCCGTGGACGAGGAGCAGGCTCTCCCGTGCTAGCGCGGGGTAGTAGCGAAGCGCGGCGGTCCCGTCGTGGAAGAGCAGGATCGCGAGCGGGAACGCCAGCGCGACCGTGTACGTGACCCCGAGGAACCAGCGCTCGAGGCGGTCGGTCACCCGACCGGACGGGTAGGCGAGCGCCACGTGGGCCACGAGGGCGTATCCGAGCTCGCCGAGCGCGAAGAAGACCGTGAACGCGAGCGGGTCGCCGCTGTAGCGGAACTGCCGGCAGAGAAGGGCGATCGACGCCGCGACCATGAGCGGCCCGAGCCGGTTCCCCGGCCGTCGGTTCCACGCGACGAGGCCGGCGAGGAGGAACGACCAGGCAGCGAGCACGGTCGCGCCCGACCGCAGAGACGTCGTCTGGAGCAGGTTGTCGACCTGCACCCGGTAGGCGAGGACGCCGAGGGCGACCCCCAAGGTAGCGAGGGCGACGGTGGCGAGTCGGTTCACGCGCGAATCGTCACGCACTTCCCGGTCGGAGACAACAGGGCGCACCCGGGACGAGCCTCCGGGTAAGCCCGGAGGCGGCTCCGACCTTCCCCGACTTCTGTCCGGAGCACGCCCGACACGAGATCGAGGAAATAGCTCGACGGAAGTCCCTGCGTTTTCCCGAAGAGAAATCGGTCCTGAAATTCGAGCATCCGGCGCGTGGCTACCAAGCGCCGGATCGACGGAAATTATGCGGCTCAGATTAGTGGCTCGTTAGCCGCTCGTGACCGAGCGGTTAGCGGTCGGCCCGAGCGTGACCGGCGCACTCGAGAAACCGGAAGGGAGGGAACGATGCGCCAGGTCACTCATCTGCACCGCACGCTGGTCGTGCTCGCAGTCGGTCTGCTCGCACTCGCTGCTCCGCTGCTCGCGTATGCAGACGGCGGCGGCCCGGGAGGGCAGTAGACAGCAATGGATCGCGAGCAAGTGCACGGCCCGCTATCGGGCCGTGCACTTGCTCGCGGTGTACGTCTGCGGGAGGACAGCGCCCACCCATCTCACATGACCCCGCCTCGAGATCGGGGTCATGTGAGGATCAAGCGATCGCCAGGTCCGTCTGGAGCGCTCGTGTACGAGCGAGGCCGACGCGATTCCCTTTCTGTTCGAACAGCTGCGCGGCGTATTCGTACGCTGCCGCCGCATCGCCGCCTCGATCGCACCCCAGCAGAACGTCGGCCAGGTCGCAGTAGGCCTTCGCTCTCCGGTTGAGGTCGTCAGTCTCGTCGCCGAGCCGAATCCCTTCCCGAGCCAGCTTCTCGGCTGCGTCGAAGTCACCCCTCCGAGCGAGAAGCTTTGCACGCACGGGACGCCACATCATCTGCGCATTGACGTCGTCGGTCGCCGCATTCCGTTCGGCAACCTGAATCCACTCGTCGGCCTCGGTCCAGCGCCCGTCTCGAACGAGCGCTTCTGCGAGATCGCTGGCGCGACTCGCGAGCTGACTGTAAGCACTCCTCTCCGCAAGCTCCTCGCACAGCGGGCGGAGGATGTCGACAGCCGCGGCAGGATCGTCGGCTAGCAGCTCGACCTCGCCCAATACCGTTGCGCTGTAGGCCAAGACGGACTCGCGGTATCCCGCGTCATCGAGCGTCGCCCAGGCGGACTGGATGAGTCCCCGCGCGCACACGAAATCTCCCTCTTGAGCTCTCAGTCCGCCCAGGAACGTGCTCAGGTACGCGCCCCCAACTCGATCGGAGGCCTCCTCGCGAGCCAGTTGCTCGCACCGCGCGATGGCAGACGGGACGGGCGTAGGGCCCCAGTAGAGAGCGATACCGATCTCGCCGAGACACGAAGAGGTCGTCCATCCTGCCGCTCGGTTGTGGACAAGTGCACGCTCGGCGGCCTCCAGCCAGGCCGCATGGTTCGCACGCCGCCCGCCGTGCACCCAACCCGAGAACAGCCACGCGCGGGCGAGCGCCCGGTGGTTGTCAGTCTTCTCGAAGATCGGGATGCCATCCGAGACGGCGTCGAGCAGCCCGTCCGCAAGGGCTCCGGGCCGCTGCCGAACGTTGGAGTACTCGAGCTCGATTCGCGCGCGAGCTTCGATCGGCCTGTCCCGTGCTCTGCGAGACTCAGCGATCGCCTGAGCCAAGGTCTCGGCGGCGGAGAAGGGATCGCCTGACGCACGCTGGGCGATCGCAAGCTCGGTGAGCAGTTCTCGACGCAGCGGATGGTCCGCGTCCAGCACGGTCGTTGCTCGTAGAAGAAGATTCGTCGTCGCGTGATTGTCACCCCGCTTCATGGCACGCATTCCAGCGACTCCAAGATGTCGTCCTGCGTCATCGGCGAGCCTCTGCGTGCGCCGATCCGACTCGCCGAGCTCGGTCCGCAGGCGGTACGCCTGCTCGAGGTGGTAGCCGGCGAACTCGTCGAGGTCCGCGATCCGCTCCGCCCTCTCCTCGAAGCGGTCGACGAAGCGCTCGTGGAGCTCGGCCCGGAGGCGCTTCGGCGCAGCGCGGTAGACCGCCTCCTGTGCGAGCACGTGGCGAAACGCGAACTCGCCTTCCGGCAGCGGCCGGAGGAACCCACGCGCCGCGAGCGTCTGCACGTGCGTGTCGACCGTCGGCGCGGCATCGGGCTCGAGCAGCGCGGTCACGTCCTCGAGTCGGAACTCCTTGCCGATGACGGCACCACGCTCGAGCACGGCACGCTCGCCCGGGCCGAGCCGGTCGAGGCGGGCGGCGAGCAGCGCCTGGACCGTCTCCGGGAGCGCGCCTCCCGCGAGCCCGCCTTCGAGTGCCAGGGCGAGCAGCTGCTCGACGAAGAACGGGTTGCCCTCCGCGGCCTCGACGATCCGGGAGCGCTGGTCGGACTCGAGCACCTCGCCGCCGAGCCCCGCGACGAGCGCATCGGCCTCGTCGTCCGAGAGCGCGTCGAGCTCGATCCGCTCGACGCTGTCCCGCGCCCTCGAGGAACGCGGGCCGCTCCTCGAGCAGCTCCTCGCGCGCGAGGCAGACGACGAGGATCGGCCCGTCGGCCCGCTCGGCGAGCTGCTCCACCAGCTCGAGGAAGGTCGGCTCGGCCCAGTGGACGTCGTCGAGGACGAGGACGAGCGGCCGCTCGCGCGCCAGGGCCTCGCAGAGCTGCCGGAAGAGCCAGCGCGATCTCCGAGGCTGGGGGCGGCGTGTCGGCCTCGAGCGCGGCGAGCACCGCGTCGCGCTCCTCGCTCTCGGGCGCTTGCTCGAGGACCTCGCGCAGCGGCCAGTACGTGATGCCCTCCCCGTAGGAGAGGCAGCGGCCCCAGAGCGTCGTCACGCCCTTCGCGCGGCGCGTGAGCTCGCCCGCGAGTCGTGACTTGCCGACGCCCGGCGGGCCGACGACGAGCGCGACCTGCACGGACTCGCCCTCGACGGCGCGCTTGAGCGCTCGACGCAGCGCCGCGAGCTCCCGCCTGCGACCGACGAGCTTCGCGTCGAGGCGCTGCTCGAACGCGGGCGCGACGGCGTGCACGTCCACCAGCCGGAACATGCGAATCGGCGCCTTCCGGCTCTTCACGTTCAGCTCGCCGAGCGGCTCGAGGCTCGCCGCGTGGTCGATCAGGCGGGCGACGACGTCGCCGACGACGATCTCGCCCGGTGCGGCGAACTGCTCGAGTCGGGCGGCGACACCGACTGCGTCCCCGGCGACGAAGCGCTGTCGCGACTCGGTCGACGCCGCCACCACCTCGCCCGCGGCGAGGCCGATGCGGATCTCGAGCCCGAGCCCGTGCTCGTGCACGAGCTGCTCGTCCAGCGCGGCGACGCCGATGCGGATGTCGAGCGCGGCGCGGGCGGCGCGGAGCGCGTCGTCCTCGTGCGCGACGGGGATGCCGAACGCGGCCATGACCGCGTCCGCCCGCGTACTTCTCCACCGTCCCTCCGTGCCGCGCGATCGCCGCGGACACGATCTCGAAGTAGCGCCGCTGGACGCTCCCGAGCGCCTCCGGGTCGAGCGCTTCGGCGAGCGGCCATCGAGTCGACGACGTCGACGAAGAGGATCGTGGCGAGCCGCCGGAACTGCATCGCCGGGCGGGCGGCGACGTCGTCGGCGAGGAGGAGCGACTCGTCCTGGCGCAGGATCGCCGCCTCGAGCTCCCTGAGCTCCGGGCCGGGCTCGATCCCGAGCTCGTCGACGAGCGCCTCGCGGGCCGCGCGGTACGCGGCGAGGGCGTCCGCCTGCCGGCCCGAGCGGTAGAGCGCGAGCATCAGCTGGGCGCGCGGGCGCTCCCGGTGCGGTTGCGCCTGGACGAGCGCCTCGAGCTCGGACACGAGCTCGGCGTGGCGCCCGAGCGCGAGATCGGCCTCGATCCGCTCCTCGAGCGACGCCGTGCGGAGCTCCTCGAGCCGCGCGATCTCGGTCTGGGCGAACGGCTCGTACAGGAAGTCCGCGAGCGCAGGCCCGCGCCAGAGCGCGAGCGCCTCGCGGAGCGAGGCCTTCGGCGACCTCGGGGCGTCCGCCTGGAGCGCCGTGCTGCCGTCGGCGGCGAGGCGCGTGAAGCGGTGGACGTCGACGCGCGTCCGGCTCGAGCTCGAGCACGTAGCCGGGCGCCCGCGTCGCGATCACGGGGCCGAGCGCCTTGCGGAGCTGCGAGACGTAGACCTGGATCGCGTGCGGCGCCGTCTCCGGCGCGTCGCCGGGCCAGAGCGCCTCGACGAGGCGGTCGACCGAGACGACGCGGCCGAGATCGAGCGCGAGCACGGTGAGGAGCGTCCGCGGCTTGCGGCCCGCCCAGGGCGACGGGCTCTCCGTCCCGGACCGCCTCGATCGGGCCGAGGAGCGTGACCTCGGTGCCCTGGGTGCCTGCGCGACGAGCTCCGTCCATCTCCTGCTCCTCGCCTGTCTTCGTGCGTGTCGCACCTTCTCACGACGGCGCGTCGTAACGCCATCCCTCGATTTGAGCCGTCCTTGAGCGCGGACGAGCACGCTCGGGCGCATGTGGACATCGAACCCAGGGAGGTCGTCATGGCAGCGCTCGTCGTCACCGTCTCGCCCGCGAGCGGAATGGGTCGTGCGGAAGCACGAATCGGCATCTTCCCGGGCGGAGCGACGCCGTCCGTCTTCCCTGCGGGGGCGCCATTCTGGATCGGCTACGGCTTCGCGCCCGAGCAGGACGACGAGGTCGCGGCGCGGCGCGAGCTCGGGTCCGACACGCGCTTCGAGCTCGACGTGGACGGCGCGCCGGTCGACGTGCGCACGAGCGTTCGGAAAGGTGGACGCGCCGCCCCGGCTCGCAAGACGGACATCGCCGAGTTCCCGTCCGGCCTGCCCGCCGGCTGGCACGAGTTCGCAGGGCGCTGGTACGACGGGGGCACGCTCGTGCTCTCGAGTCGAGCAAGCATCGAGTTCGTGGAGGGCTAAGCTTCGAGCGTCAGCGAGTGCCGACACGGAGCCCGGGCTCGTGAGCCGGCAGGACGTCCACGACCCCGGGATCCGGAAGGAGGCACGCGCACGATGAGACAGCCACGCAGCGCCCGGTCGACCGTCCTGCTCGGAGCCGCTCTGGCCCTGTGCGTCGGCCTCGCCGCGGGAGCCGGTGCGGGCATGCGCGCAGCCCCGAGCAACTGGAACGTGCACTCGCTCACGGCCCGCGACGCTCGAGCAGCATCGGTCGCGCCGCTCTCGAATCGTGCCTCGCGGACGGCTGCGACCTGGTGCGGCGCGGCCACCCGGACCGACCTCGCTCCGAACGCGGTCGCCGGCAAGCCCGTGCACTGGATCTACGCGATCCCCTCCGACGGGCCCGACCGGTCGTCGACGTACGCGAGCTCGATGGAGACGGACGCGGAGTCGATCGACGCCTGGTGGCGCGCGAGCGACCCGACGCGGACGCTCCGCAGCGATCTCGCCCGGTTTCCGTGCGGAGCGCAGATCGACCTGTCCACGATCCGGCTCAGCCGGTCGGGCGCGCAGCTGGCGTCGGTCGACACGCGCTTCGGACGGATCGCGGACGAGCTCGTCTCCCTGAGCTTCGAGTCCGAGAACACGAAGTACGTCGTGTACTACGACGGGCCGGTCGAGCCGGACATCTGTGGGCAGGGAGGCGGAAGCCGGTCGGGGCTCGGCTTCGCGATCGTGTACGTGCAGGCCTGCGCAGGAGTCGCGTTCGACACGACCGCCGCGCACGAGGTGCTCCACACCATGGGCGCGGTGCCCGACGGGGCGCCGAACATGTGCGCGGAGCCGGACGACGGCCACGTGTGCGACGACCCGCACGACATGATGTACCCCTACGGGGACGAGACGCCGATCACGGGTCTCACGCTCGACACGGGGCGAAACGACTACTACGGGCACTCGGGCGCGTGGCTCGACATGCAGGACTCCCCGTGGCTCGTCCAGCTCGACCGCCAGGCGCCTTTGGCCCTCGCGATCACGGGCCCGGGCTCCGTCACGGCGGACGTTCCCGGCCTGCAGTGCGGACAGTCGTGCACGACGACGTGGAACACCGGGACCGAGCTCGCACTAATCGCGACTCCCGCGACGGGAGCGAAGCTCGTCCGCTGGAGCGACGCCTGCTCGGGAGCAGCCGGGTGCGACGTCGTCGTCGGCCAGGCGCCGGGCGTATCAGCGCTCTTCGCGCCGAGCAGGTATCGACTGATCGTCTCCGTCAAGGGCAAGGGCTTGGTCCGGAGCTCGCAGGGCGCCGTCTCGTGCCCGCCGCGGTGCTCGAGGCTCGTTCCCTCGTACCAGACGCTCCGCCTCACGCCGAGCCCCGCCAAGGGGTGGCGCTTCAAGGCGTGGGCGGGCGCGTGCCGGGGCGCGAGCGCATGCAGGGTCCCCATGACCGCCGGCACGAACGTCCGCGCGGTGTTCGTGCGCAGGTAGTCGCCCGTGCGTTGAGCCTTTCTTGAGCGCAGCGGTGGACGATCGGAGCCTCGAACCGAAGGAGGCTCGGAGTGCCCAAGACCATCACAGTCGCCATCGCTGCGCTCGCGCTGCTCGTTGTTCCGGCCGCGCTCGGGGATCGCGCGTACTCGGATCCGGCCGGAGACTCCGGCGTCGCGCCGGACATCACGGCCGTCACCGTCGGACACGATGACGCGGGCCTCGTCACGCTCACGGTCACGACCAACCAGCCGGCACTGCCTCCCGATGCGGCTTTCTGGGGGTTCATCGACGCCGATGTAAACCCCTCGACGGGAATGCCCGTACGCGGGCTCGGGGCAGACCACTTCTTTCTCGCGGACGCGGACGGCGGGGTGATCTTCCATGTGAACGCAACGGGATTCACGATCGACTTCGACTCCACGTTCACGGCGAGCTACGCCGCTGGCAAGCTGACCGCCAGCTTCCAGCGAAGCGAGTTGGGCGAGTCGGAGCGCTTCGCCTTCGTCGTCGAGGCCGACCAGGACGACGCGGACGGGAACACGATGGGCGCGGACTACGCTCCTGATGGCGCGCCATACGAGTACTCGTTCATCCAGGTCCCGGTCGTGGTCACGGTCGGGAAGCCCGTCGCCGCATCCGGTCAGCCGCGCGCCGGGAAGGCGTTCACGGTCTCGGCCCCGGTGGCGCGAAGCGATGGGCAGCCGGTCGCTGCCGCAGTGACCTGCAAGGCGAAGATCGGGCCTGCTTCGCTCCGCGCAACGGGACGTCTGCTCGGGGGATCGGCCCGCTGCTCGATGCGAGTCCCGAAGGGCGCGAAGGGCAAGACACTCCGCGGGACGCTCGGCGTGTCCGTGACGGGTGCGAGCAGCGCCACGAAGCCGTTCGCCTTCAGGATCCGCTAGACGCTCCCGCTTGCGCTCCGAACGGGCCGCCGTGGTGCGGCCCGTTCACGCGTTGAGCATTTCTTGAGCGCGCCGAGCAAGGCTCTCTCCATCAGCTAGCGCCGACCCGGAGGGCCGGTGCGAGGAAGGAAGGTTCAGATGAACGTACTTCGGATGAAGCGGCCGAGCCCGGCGTTCGTGGTCGCGATGGTCGCGCTCTTCGTCGGGCTCGGGGGCACCGCCGGCGCCGTCGCGACCCAGGCCGTGCCGCTCGCGAAGCGGGCGCTCGTCGCCGAGAACGCGAAGAAGCTGGGCGGGCAGACGTCCGCGCAGCTCACGAGCCGGGCGGTCCAGCAGGCCGTCCAGCAGGCATCGCAGGCTCCGGGGCCCGCCAGCACGGCGGCCAGCCTCGTAACGACCAAGAGCGTTCCGTTCAGCGTCGGACCCGAGGGCGAGCAGATCGTCACCGCAGCGTGTGACGCAGGCAGCAAGGCAGTCGGAGGCGGCTTCAGCAACCCCACGAGCGCTCTCGTGGTGAGTGCGGGCTCCTTCGCGACGTCCGACGGCGTCGGCTGGACCGAGGATCTGATCAACTTCAGCTCCTCGACGGCCGGTTCCGGGACGGTCGTCGTTCAGTGCCTGAAGTAGGGCCGGGCGGGGAACGACCGCCGGCGTGGGCTCCGTCCCGCGCCGGCGGTCGGCCGGTCCGAGATCAGACTGCGAGCTCCGCGGTGGGAGCCTCGGCGTCGCGGTGGCGCAGCACGATCGCCGCGAGCACGATCGCGATCCACGTCATGCCGGCGACGACCAGCGTGAAGAGCGGGACGACGCCCCAGCGCTCGAGCACCTGGCCGGCGGCGAGGAAGCCGAGCGGCGCCGCGAGCGTGTTGATCGAGATCACCGCGGTGATCACCTTCGGGCGCAGGGCCTCCGGCGTGCGAGCGGTCAGCGTGGCGATGAGCGGCCCGTTCACGAGCGGGGTGAAGAGCGTGGCCGTGAAGAGCGCGAGGAAGACGACCGGCCATGGTGGGAGGAACGGCAGCACCCACAGCGGCACGACGAACGCGAGCACGGCGTAGCCCGCGAGCCGGAGCGGTGCCACCTTGCGGACGGCCACGACGGCGAGAAGGCTCCCGACGAGAGCCCCGGCTCCGAGGGCGGCATAGAAGAGCCCCGCGATCCGGGCGCTGCCGTCGAACTGGTCGTACGCGTAGACGGGGAGCCCGGCCGACATGCCGGCGCCGAAGAAGCCCGTGACCACGACCGCGGCGGCGAGCGGACCGAGCAGGCGGTCGCCGCGGAGGAAGCGAAGCCCGGCGAGCACGCCGGATCGGACCGCGGCGCCGACCGTCTTGCGGCGAGGGACGAACGCGAGCACGAGGACGAAGGCGACGAGGTACGTGGCCGCGTCGACGTACAGCACCTTCGGCGCGCCCAGGAACGGGATGAGGACGCCCGCGACCGCGGGCCCGAGGAGCGCCGCGAAGGCGGTGCCGCCCTCGATCGCGCTGTTGGCCTGCGACATGCGCCGCTCGTCCTCACCCACGAGCTCGGGCAGGATCGTCCGCTGGGCTGCGAAGTACGGAGGCATGAAGCAGCCGAGAAGCGCCACGATCGCCAGGAGGAGGCCGAAGCTCAGCCGGTCGGCGGCGTGCAGCAGGGGGATCGAGGCGAGGATCGGCGCGCGCGCGAAGTCCGCGACGAGCATGGTCGTGCGCGATCCCAGGCGCTGGACGACGGCGCCGCTCGGGATCCCGAGGACGGCCATGGGCAGGATCTCGGCCGCGAGGACGAGGCTCATCTTCCCCGGCGAGCCCGTCGTGACGAGGACGAACCAGGGCAGCGCGAGATACGTCATGCGCGTCCCGAACACCGAGACCGTCTCCGCCAGGACGAGCGCGCTCACGGCGCTCTTCTTCACGGGCATCAGCTCGTGCTCGCTCATCGCGGTGACAATATAAAACGTCTGTACGGTTTTGTAAAGTACGAGCTGCGATGCCGAAGATCTCCGAGGAGCGCAAGGCGGAGCGCGTCGAGCAGATCCTCGCCGGCGCGCGCCGCTGCTTCGCCGAGCACGGGTACGAGGGGGCCACGGTCTCGCGCCTGGAGGACGAGACCGGGCTGTCGCGGGGCGCGATCTTCCACTACTTCGGCTCGAAGGAGGACCTGTTCATCGAGCTCGCGGTCGAGGATGCGGCGCGGATCTCCGCGCTCTGGGTGCATGACGGGTTGCGCGCCGTGGTCGAGGAGGTCGTCGAGACCGATCCCGCGTGGTTCGGCGTCTACCTCGAGCTCATCCGGCGCGTCCGCACCGACCGGGAGTTCCGGGAGCGGATCGAGAAGCGCCAGGAGGCGGTCGTGCCCGTAAACCGCGAGCGCGCCGAGGAGGCCCAGCGCACGGGCGAGTTCCGCGACGACGTCGAGGCGCGGGAGATCGGCCTGTTCGTGAACCTCGTCCTGAACGGCCTCGCGCTCCAGCGCGCGTCCGGCGACGACCCTCCCCCTGTCGACCTCGTCGTTCGCCTCCTCGAGGACGCTATAGGAGGCCCAGCTCGCTCGAGTACGCCTTCGCGTACACGTCCCTGACCCGGGTCACCTCGTCCACGTAGCTGCGTGTCTCCGGGAACTCGATTCTCGTGCCCTCGCGCAGCCAGGCGTCGACGTTGCCCTGGCCCGCGTGGTACGCGGCGAGCGCCGTGCGCATGTCGTCGTAGCGCGCCCGCAGGTGGTCGAGGTACCACGACCCGTACCGGACGTTGATCTCGGGGTCGCGGAGGTCGGCGACGACGAAGCGGTGCCCGCCCGTGCGCAGGGCGATTCCCCTCGCGGTGTCGGGCAGCAGCTGCATGAGCCCGATCGCGCCCGCCGAGGAGCGCGCGTTCGGGTCGAACCGGCTCTCGACGTAGACCACCGCCGCGAGGAGGGCCGGGTCGAGATGGTGGTCGTCGGCGTGTGTGAGGATGATCTGCTCGTACTCGAGCGGGTAGCGCGTCCGCAGGTACCAGTCCGGCTGCTCGTCCACGACCCAGGCGGCTCCTGCGGCGAGGACGAGAACGGCAAGCGCTGAGAGAGTGAGAAGTCGCAACGGAACGGTCTGCTCCGGGGTCGCGCGAGAGCCACGTGGCTACACGGCGGCGGCGGCGTGCCCGGTCAGGGTAGCCATCACCCCGGCCACCCAGGCGTCGAGCTCTTCCGGAGTGCCCGTGTTCACGTACGCGAAGTCCGCGCGCTTCACCTTCTCGCGGTCGGGGAGCAGCCGTGACTCGCGGTCGTCCTTCCGCCCGCCGCGCCGCGCCTCGCGCAGCTTCGACGGAGCCGTGATCACGACGACCTTGTCGAAACGCGTCTCGCCCCCGACCTCGTAGAGGAGCGGAACCTCGGTCACGCACACTCGCGGCGGGCTCGGAAGCGCCGCGAGCTGCTCCCGCCACGTGAGGTACTCACGCGAGACGAGCGGGTGCAGGAGCTTCTCGAGGAAGTCGAGGGCGTCCCGATCCTTGAAGACGCGGAGCGCAATCCGCTCGCGGTCCGGCGCGCCGTCTGCCCCCAGGACGTCGTCGCCGAAGCGGTCGACGAGCGCCTGCTTCACGTCCGGGTCGGTCGCGAGCAGGTGGTGGACGATCTCGTCGCTCGAGACGGTCGCAGCCCCGTGCCGGCGGAAGCTGTCGAGCGCGGTCGACTTGCCCGCGCCGATGCCGCCGGTGATCGCGACCGCGATCGGGACGGTGCAGGGCCCAGACCCCGTGGGGCCTGACTCCATGCTACGGCTTGGTCTGCTCGGCCTCGTCGGCCTGGTCGGCAGGCTCGGACGGCTCGTCCGCGGCGGCCTCCGCGTCTGCCTCGGCCTCGGCGAGAGGCTGCTCGGCCTCCGCGACAGGCTCCTGCACGTCCGGCTCGTCCGTCTCCGGCTCGGCCTCGGGAGCCAACTCGTCCACGGGTGCGACCTCCGCCGAGGGCTCCGGAGCCAACCCGTCCACGGGTGCGACCGCTGCCGAGGGCTCCTCGACGCCCTCTGCGACCGCTTCCGAAGGCTCCTCGACGTCCTCCGCGACCTCGGCCGCCGGCGCTCCCGCCGGGAACGCCTCCTCGGAGAGCCGGAGGTCCGGGGTCGTGTGGACGGACTCGGCGCCGTCGGCGCGCGGCACGGGCTGCTCACCCTCCTCCACGCGCTTCAGCGACAGGGAGAGGCGCCGGCGCTCGCCGTCGATCTCGAGGATGCGCACGTTGACCGCCTGACCCTGTGACACGACCTCGCGCGGGTTCTCGACGTGATGGGCTGCGAGCTCGGAGATGTGCACGAGCCCCTCGACGCCGGGGAGGATCTCGACGAAGGCGCCGAACGTGACGACCTTCGCGACCCGCCCCTCGACGACGTCGTCCTCGCGGTACGAGTCGACGACCTGCTGCCAGGGATCCGTCTGCGTCTGCTTGAGACCGAGCGAGATCCGCTGCCGCTCGCGGTCGATGTCGAGCACCTTCACCTTGACCGTCTGCCCGATGTCGAGCACCTCGGACGGGTGGTTCACGTGGCTCCAGGAGAGCTCGGAGATGTGGATCAGCCCGTCCATCCCGTCGAGGTCGACGAAGGCGCCGAAGTCGACGATGTTCGAGATCTGGCCCTCGATGACGTCGCCGGGGCTGAGCCGATCGAGGATGGCCTGGCGCATCTCCTTCCGCTCGTCCTCGAGCACGGCCCGGCGCGAGAGCACGACGTTGTTGCGCGAGCGGTTGAGCTCGATGACCTTGCAGCGCAGCTCGCGGCCGAGGAACTCGTCGAGGTCCTGCACGCGGCGGATGTCCACGAGCGACGCGGGCAGGAAGCCACGCACCCCGAGGTCGAGGATGAGCCCGCCCTTGACGACCTCGATGACCTTGCCCGTCACCGGCTCGCCCGACTCGGAGGCCGCCTCGATCTTCTTCCAGGCGAGCTCGAAGCGGGCGCGCTTCTTCGAGAGGATCAGCCTCCCCTCGGCGTCCTCCTTCGTGAGCACGAGCGCGTCGATCTCCTCGCCGACGGACACCTCGTCCGCGGGATTGACCGAGCGGCGGATCGTGAGCTCCGCGACCGGGATGACGCCCTCCGACTTGTACCCGATGTCGACGAGCACCTCGTCCTTGTCGACCCGCACCACGGTGCCGTGGACGACCTCCCCCTCGTTGATCTCGGGGAACGACGCCTCGTAGTCGGGGACGAGCTCGCCGTCCGGGCCGGTGACCCAGACGCCCTGCTCGGCGGCCGCGGGCTTCTCGACGGTTTCGTTCGCCATCGGATCGCGGAGTATAGCCAGGTTCGCCCCGTTTCCAGGATCTTCCGGCGCGACCGCTCCCGCGGCCTCTCCTGGGGTAGAACACGGGTCGTGCGCCTGACGCTCGTCCGCAGCGCGACCGTGATCCTGGAGCTCCGCGGGCGGCGCATCCTCGTCGACCCGATGCTCGACGACGCCGGCGCCCGCCCGCCGATCGACGGCACCGCGAACCCCGTGCGCAACCCCACGGTCCCGCTGCCGTTCCCGGCCGAGGACGTCGTCCGCGGCCTCGACGCGGTCATCGTGACCCACAGGCACCGCGACCATTTCGACGGACGGGCGGCCGCGCTCACTCCCCGCGACGTGCCCGTGCTGTGCCAGCCCGAGGACGAGAGCGCCCTGCGGGACCTCGGTCTGGACGCCCGCTCCGTCGACGACGAGATCGACCTCGACGGCGTGCGGATCGCACGCGTGCCGGCCCGGCACGGATCGGGTGCGATCGCGGAGGCGCTCGCGCCGGTGAGCGGGTTCGTCCTCGACGAGCTCTACCTCGCCGGCGACACGGTCTGGTACGAGGGCGTCGAGGAGACGATCGCCCGGTTCCGTCCGCGCGTGGCGGTCGTCAACGCGGGCGGCGCTTGCTTCCAGGAGGGCGGCCTCATCGTCATGGGGATCGACGACGTCCGCGAGGTCGCCGAGCGCGTACCGGTCGTCGTGGCCGTGCACATGGAGGCGCTCAACCACTGCTTCCTGGCTCGCGCCGACCTGCGCGCCGCGCTGCCCGCCGTCCTCGTGCCGGAGAACGGCGAGACGGTGGAGCTCTGATCAGCAGCGCAAGACCGGGATCGGCTCGCGCCGACCCCGGTCGCGCCGAAGATCCCTGAAGCAGGCCGCTTCGCGGCCTGGTCGCGCCTCATCCCGGGCGACCTACTTCAGATGGACGGCGCGACGGTCCAGCTCTGATCAGCAGCGCAAGACCGGGATCGGCTCGCGCCGACCCCGGTCGCGCCGAAGATCCCTGAAGCAGGCCGCTTCGCGGCCTGGTCGCGCCTCATCCCGAGCGGTCTACTTCAGGAGGACGGCGCGACGGTCCAGCTCTGATCAGCAGCGCAAGACCGGGATCGGCTCGCGCCGACCCCGGTCGCGCCGAAGATCCCTGAAGCAGGCCGCTTCGCGGCCTGGTCGCGCCTCATCCCGGGCGACCTACTTCAGATGGAAGAAGGCCTTGATCTGGGCGATGGTGTAGACGCCGGTCATGCGGAAGGCGAACGTGCGCGAAGAGAAGACGCTCGTCGCAGGCGTCGTCCCGACGTGGCAGAGACCTCCGCCGGAGGCCTTCCCCGTGCCCGAGTAGGAGCTGTCGATCATCTTCACGCACGTGTACCCGGTCAGCGGGAGGCGCGCTCCGAGCGCGGCTCGCTGCCACGCGGGAAACAGCTTCTTCGTCGAGCTGAGCGCCTTGGCGCAGTCCACACCCGTCGCGAGGACGGTCCAGGTCGTGCCGTCCTTCTGCCTGATCCCTGACACCTTCGACCAGTACGAGGCGTGCGGGCCGTTCTTGATCTGACCGCAGATCTTCGTCGCGGCGCCTGGCGCAGCCTGGGCGCCGGCCGACGCGAGGAGCGCCGGGACGAGGGCTAGGACGAGGGCGACTCGGACGTTCATGCGAGATCTCCTCCTCGGATCGCTATTCAGCCGTCTGACCCGAAGGGCATTGTAGGCGCCCAGGGCGGGAGCAACGACGCGTCCGGGGCTCAGGCCTTCGCCTCGGCCCAGTCGTCGCCCACGCCGACGTCGACGGCGAGCGGTGGGTCGAGGGGATAGGCGCCGCACATCTCCTCGCGCACGAGCTCCCGCACGGCGGTGACCTCGGTCTCCGGCACCTCCAGCAGGAGCTCGTCGTGCACCTGGAGCACCATCCGCGCCGAGCGGCCCTCGTCGCGCAGGCGCCGGTGGATGGCGACCATCGCGACCTTGATCATGTCGGCGTTCGACCCCTGCATGACGAAGTTCACCGCCACGCGCTCGCCGAAGCCGCGTGTCTGTCGGTTCGACGCCCGGAGCTCCGGAACGGGGCGCCTCCGGCCGAGGAGGCTCGTCGCGTAGCCGTCCTCGGCCGCCTGCGCGATCGTGCGCGCGATGAACGCCTGCACCTGCGGAAAGCGCGCGAGGTAGGCGTCGATGTATGCCTGCGCCTCCTCCTTCGGTATGTCGAGGTTCTCGGAGAGGCCGAATGCCGAGATCCCGTAGACGATCCCGAAGTTGATCATCTTGGCGACGTTCCGCTCGTCCTTCGTCAGCGTCGCGGGATCCTTCCCGAGAACCTCCGCGGCGGTCGCCGTGTGAATGTCCTCGCCGCGCAGGAATGCCTCCCGCAGCCTGGGCTCGCCGGACACGTGCGCGAGGATCCGAAGCTCGATCTGCGAGTAGTCGGCCGAGAGCAGCCGCCGGCCCTGCTCCGCCACGAACGCCGAGCGGATCTCTCGCCCGAGCTCGGTGCGGATGGGGATCGCCTGGAGGTTCGGGCTCGAGGTCGAGAGCCGGCCCGTCGCGGCGACGGTCTGGTTGATCGTGGTGTGCAGGCGGCCGTCCTCGCCGATGAGTGTCGGAAGGGGCCCCAGGTACGTGTTCACGAGCTTCGTCAGCTCGCGCCACTCCTCGACGACGGACACGATCGCGTGGTCTCCGCGGATCCGGGCCAGCACCTTCCCGTCCGTGGAGTACCCGGTCTTCCCCTTCCGCCCGGGCGTGAGGCCGAGCTTCTCGAAGAGGACGCGTCCGAGCTGCTGCGGCGACCCGAGCACGAACTCCTCGCCGGCGAGCTCGTACGCGCTCGCCTCGAGCTCCTCGATCCGGTCCGAGAGCCGCGCCGTGATCTCCCCCATGCGATAGGTGTCGATGCGCACGCCCGCGTCCTCCATCGCCGCGAGCACACCGGTGAGCGGAAGCTCGACCTCGTCGTAGAGGTGCTCCAGCCCGCGCTCGCGGACACGCTCCCGCAGCAGCGGCGCGAGCCGGCGGGCGGCCTCGGCGTGCCGTACGAGCGCGGCGGTCTCCTCCTCGGCCGGCGGGTCCGGCTCGAGCTCGAGCGCGTTCTCGGCGGAGAGGTCGTCGAGGTCGTACTCGGCGCGACCGGGGTCGATCAGGTATGCCGCGATCATGGTGTCGTCGGAGGGCGTGACGCGAAGCGCCTTCGCGTCGTGGGTGGCGAGAGCGACCTTCGTGCCGAGTGACGCCGTGTCACGTGGCCTCGGGGCGACCGTGACGCCGTCCGCGGTCGCGACCGCGACTCGATCCTCAGTCGCGGCGTAGCCGGCGGCGACCAGAGAGCGTCGGCAGGTCGCCCTCCCGCCACGGCACGGCCTGCGACTCGGCCACCGGACGCTCCGCCGCGGGGAGCGCCTCGTCCAGCGTGTCGACACGGCCGAGGAGCCCCCGGAACTCGAACCTCCGGAAGATCTCCTTCAGCTGCGAGCGGTCCGGCGGGCGCGAGACGAGCTCGTCCGGGTCGACGTCGAGCTCGAGGTCGCGGCGCATCGTCGCGAGGAGCTTCGAGGCGCGCGCCTGCTCGGCGTTCTCGGAGATCGATCGTGACCGCGCCGGGGAGAGCTCGCCGACGTGCTCGAGGACTCCCTCGAGCGAGCCGTACTGGGCGACGAGCTGGCCTGCGGTCTTGTCCCCGATCCCGGGGACGCCGGGGATGTTGTCGCTGGTGTCGCCCTTGAGCCCGATGAAGTCGGGCACCTGGTCGGGACGGACGCCGTAGCGCGCCTCGACCCGCTCCGGGGTGTAGACGTGGACGTCCGCGACCCCGCGCGGCGTCATCATCAGGCAGACGTTCTCCGACACGAGCTGGAACGCGTCCCGGTCGGTGGAGACGACGCACGTCTTGATCCCCGCCTCGTCCGCCAGCGTCGCGATCGTCGCGATCACGTCGTCCGCCTCCCAGCCCTCGAACTCGAGGTTCCGGTACCCGAAGGCCTCGACGATCGGGCGGAAGTGCGGGAACTGCTCCCGCAGGAGATCGGGCATCGGCCGCCGCTCGGCCTTGTACTCCGCCGAGATCTCGGTCCGGTGCACCGGGCGCGTGTCCCACGCGACGGCGACGCCGCGCGGGCTGTAGTCGGCGAGGAGCTTGAAGAGCATGTTCGTGAACCCGAGGAGCGCGTTCGTCGGCTGGCCGTCGGTCGTCTGGAGCTCCTCGGGGAGCGCGAAGAAGCCGCGGTAGGCGAGGTTGTTGCCGTCGACGAGGAAGAGCTCCGATCCCCGCGCCGGCGCCTCGTCGAGCTGGAGCTCCTCGCCGGTCAGCGTCTTCGGCACGGATCGAGTCTACGTGGTGCCCGCCGCGCTCCCCCCGGCGTCCAGACCCGCGAAAACCGGCTACGAAGCGAACTCGACGGTGTCCGACACCGGCGTGCGCTTGGATAGCGAAGTGCGCCGGGTTCCCGTCCTCGCTGGCTCACGCATCGCCCTCGTCCCGGTCGGGGACGACGACGTCGTGCTGGCACCGCCACCGCCGCCGGAGCAGGTCGTCGACGTCCCCGCCTCCGTGCGCGACGCGTTGCGCTTCCCGCTCTCCGGTCCCACGCTCGAGCAGGTGGCGCCCGCCGGCGGCCGGGCGACGATCGTGGTCGAGCATCCGGCGCTTCCGTACCCGGAGCCCCAGCAGGACCCGCGACCGCAAGCGCTCGCGGCCGCGATCGACGAGCTCGAGAGCTGCGGCATCCCGGACGAGCGCGTGACCATCCTCGTCGCCGGCGGGCTCGAGCGACGGTACGGGCAGCGCGACCTCGAGCGCCTCCTTCCTCCGCCCCGCGCACGGTCGTTCCGCGGGCACGTCGTGACCCACGACGCGGAGGACCCGGAGCTCGTCCCGGTTGCGTCGGCGGCCCGCCTGAACCGCACCCTCGTCGAGACGGACCTCGTGCTCACGGTCGGCGCGGCGGAGACGGTCCTCCACGGCGGACCGGGATCGCTCCTCGCTGCGTGCGACTCGGCCACCATGCGCGCGGTCGCCGGAGCGGAGTCCCTCGTCGAGGCCGGGAGGCGCTCCGGAGTGGCGCCGCGCTCTCGAGGTCGAGGAGGCACTCGATGCCGTCGTGCCGATGCTCGGCGTGTCGCTCGTCCTCGACCTGCCGAGGTTCACGGGGACGTACCGCGAATATCCTCACGATCCCGAGGCCGTCAGGCACGCCGTTCGGTCTCCCTTCCGGATGGTGTTCGGGCGCCTTCCCCGGCTTCCTCCGGCGGGACATCCTCGAGCGCCAGGCCCGGCGCGCGACCGTGATCGCCGCGTTCGGAGGATCCCCGTCGGTCGCCCATGCCGAGGCGCTCCTCCGCGGCGTCGAGCTGCGCGGCCTGCGGCTGGAGCAGCCTGTCGACGCGCTCGTCGTCGGCGCGCCGTGGATGGGGCACCACCTGCCCCGCGAGCGGTCGAACCCCGTGAGCGCCGCGTCCTCCGCGCTCGGGCTCGCCCTGCGCCTCTACCGGGACGCGTTCCCGATTCGCGAGAACGGAACGGTCGTCATCGTCCACCCTCTCGCGCGCTCCTTCGAGCACGGAGCGGGAGACCCCTACTCCGCGATGTTCAACGCGCTCAGGACCGCCCGGGACGGCGACGAGCTCGACGCGGCCGAGGCCTCGGCGGGAACGGATGCCCGCAGCCTCGACGCGTATCGCGCGGGCGGAGCCTGCCATCCCTTGCTCCCGTACGCCGACTGGGCCGGATGCCGGCCGGCCCTCTCACGGATCGGCCGCGTCGTCGTCGCCGGCTGCCGCGACGCGATCGCCGCCAGGACGCTCGGCTTCGTCCCCAGCCACGGCATCGGGAGCGCGCTCGAGATGGCCCACGGCGTCGCGGGCGGGAAGGCGCGGATCGGAGTTCTGCTCGCCCCTCCCTACGCTCCGATCCTGGTCGGTTGACGAGCGCGGTCAGGGACGCCGGCCGCCCGGGTTACGCCTCGCCGAGGTAGGTGCGTCGAACCTGCTCGTTGTCGCGGAGGGACTTCGCCTCGCCGGAGAGGACGATTCGGCCCGTCTCGAGGACATAGCCGCGATGCGCGGTGTCGAGCGCCATCAGGGCGTTCTGCTCGACGAGGAGGACCGGCGTGCCGGCCGCGTTGATCTCGAGGATGATCTCGAAGATCTTCTCGACGAAGATCGGCGCGAGGCCCATCGACGGCTCGTCGAGGAGGAGCAGCTTCGGCTTCGCCATGAGCGCCCGTCCGATGGCGACCATCTGCTGCTCACCGCCGGAGAGCGTGCCCGCCTTCTGGGTACGGCGCTCGTGAAGGCGCGGGAAGAGCTCGAACACGCGGTCGAACTCCTCCTGCAGCGTCGAGCGGTCCTCGCGCTGGAACGCCCCCATCTCGAGGTTCTCCATGACGCTCATGCGGGGGAAGAGCCGCCGCCCTTCGGGGGACTGCGCGATGCCGGACTTCACGATGTCGTGGGACTTGGACCCGGTGATGTCCTCGCCCTGGAAGCGGATGGTGCCCGTGCGCGGGCGGTTGAGGCCGTTGATCGCGCGGAGCGTCGTCGACTTGCCGGCGCCGTTCGCCCCGATCAGGGTCACGATCTCCCCCCGGCCGACCTCGATCGAGATCCCCTTCACCGCGTGGATCGCGCCGTAGAAGACGTGCACGTCCTCGAGCTCGAGGACGAGGCCGTTGTCCCGGGCGGGCTCGCTCACGCCGCCGCGCCCTTCCCCAGATAGGCCTCGATCACTCGCTCGTTGTGCTGCACCTCCGCGGGCGTGCCCTCGGCGATCTTCGCCCCGTACTCGAGGACGGTGATGTGCTCCGACACGCCCATGACGACCTTCATGTCGTGCTCGATGAGGAGCACGGAGAGGTCCTTCTCGTCGCGGACGCGCGAGACGAAGGCGGTGAAGTCCGCCGTCTCCTGGGGGTTCATCCCGGCGGTCGGCTCGTCCAGGAGCAGGAGCTTCGGCTGGGTCGCGAGCGCACGCGCGACCTCGAGGCGGCGCTGGTCGCCGTACGGCAGCGACCCCGAGAGCGTCTCGTGCCGGCGAGGCAGCCCGCAGTAGACGAGGAGCTCCCGCGCGCGCTCGTCGGCCTCCTTCTCCTCGTGCCGCACGCGCGGAGTCCGCAGGATCGAGCCGAAGATGCCGCCCTTGAGGCGGCTGTGCATCCCGACGAGGACGTTCTCGAGCGCCGTCATCTGATGGAAGAGCCGGATGTTCTGGAAGGTGCGGCCGATCCCGCGCTCGACGATGGCGTGCGGGGGCATGCCCGTGATGTCCTCGCCGTCGAACAGGATCGTGCCCGCCGTCGGCTTGTACACGCCGGTGAGCATGTTGAAGAACGTGGTCTTGCCTGCGCCGTTCGGGCCGATCAGCGCCACGATCGCGCCGCGCGGGATCGCGAAGTCGATGTCGTTCGCCGCGATGAGCCCACCGAACTCCTTGCGCACGCGCTCGGCGACGAGGAGGTCGTCGGCCATCAGTCGTCCGAGGGGTTGCGGTCGGTGAGCGTGCCCTCGTGCTGAACGTCGTAGAACGGCGTGTCGTGCACGCCCTCCTCCAGCTCGATCTTGTGGCGGCGCTCGGGTATGAGACCAGCTGGTCGGAGCAGCATCATCGTGACGATGATCGCGCCGTAGATCCCGAACGCGTACTTCGGGACGTCGACCTGCTGGCCCGAGAGGTCCCCGATCCAGTTGCCGATCTTCGCGAGCCCCTCGCGGTCGAGCCAGGACAGGATGAGCGCCCCCGCGATCACGCCCCAGATCGACCCCATCCCGCCCAGGATGACCATGCAGAGGATGAAGACGGAGAACTGGAAGTAGAAGTCCGAGGGAAAGGCGCCCGACTTGTAGACGGCGTAGAAGGCGCCCGCGACGCCGCCGAAGAATGCGCCGATCGCGTACGACCACGTCTTCGTCCGCATCAGCGGGACGCCCATCGCGGCCGCCGCCGTCTCGTCTTCGCGAATCGCGACCCACGCCCGACCGAGACGGGAGTCACGGAGGCGCATGGAGCAGAAGACGGTGAAGAGGACGAGCCCGAGCGCGGTCCAGAAGTACAGCTCCGCCCGGTTCTCGGACGTCCGGTACACCTCCGGAAGGCCGATCGCAGCGCCGAGCGTGCCGAAGCCCATCGAGTCGATCGGGTTGATGCCGAAGGCGCCATGCGTCAGATCGAAGCCGATCCCCTGCTCGTCGGAGTTCAGGACGAAGACGGGGATGATCTCGCCGAAGCCGAGCGTGACGATCGCGAGGTAGTCGCCCCGGAGCCGCAACGTCGGCAGCCCGATCAAGATCCCGGCCATGGTCGTGACGATTCCGGCCACGATCAGCACGAGCCAGACCGAGATGTGGATCCCCGGCGCGTCACTCGGCGTGCCCACCGAGCCGAAATGGAACGTGACCTGTTCGAAGTGGAGCGACGCGAACCAGGCCGCGATGTACGCGCCGACGGCGTAGAACGCGACATATCCGAGATCGAGCAGACCGGCGTAGCCGACGACGATGTTGAGGCCGAGAGCCATCATGACGAAGACGAGCATCACGACGGCGATGCTCACCGGCGGAAAGGCGCCTCCGAGAATGTCGACGTAGAACGGATAGAGGACGGCGAGGGCGATCGCCACACCGGCGGGTGCGTACTGGCGCAGTCGTGGGGGCAGCCCGCTCCAGCCCTCCCGAACCGGGTCGAAGACGGTGCTCATCCCGTCACGCCCCCTCCGGCGTCCGCTCGCCGAGCAGGCCTTCGGGGCGGAAGACGAGGACGGCGATCAGGAGCGCGAACACGATCGAGCGCGTCCAGTTGGCCCCTGGCGTGAGCCAGGTCAGGCCGTCGCTGAACGCCTCGACGAAGCCGATGAGGACGCCGCCGAGAACGGCGCCCGCGAGGTTGCCGATCCCGCCGAGCACCGCTGCGGTGAACGCGATCAGGCCGAGCTGGAACCCCTGGTCGAAGCGGATGGTCGTGAACTGCAAGACGTAGATCAGCCCTGCGGCGCCGGCCAGGCCGCCGGCGAGCGCGAACGTGAACGAGATCGTGCGATTGACGTTGATGCCCATCATCGCCGCTGCCTCCATGTCCTGCGAGGTGGCACGCATCGCCTTGCCCTGCTTCGTCGAGGTGACGAGCCACGTGAGACCGAGGAGAAGCGGGACGGTGAGCATGATCATGACCAGGTTGTCCCACTGGAACTCGACGCCTCCGATCGTGAAGGCGGGCTGCCCTGAGATGAGTGGGTCGATCGACGTGTAGTTCGGTCCCCAGAAGTAGAGGCCGACGTTCTGGAGGATGAAGGACATCCCGACGGCCGTGATCAAAGGAGCGAGACGCGGGGCGTTGCGCAGTCTGCGATACCCAACGAGCTCGACCGTGGTGTTGAGCGTCGACGAGAATGCGACCGCGATGAGCAGCGAGCCCCCGATCGCGAGCACGATCGCGCCGGTCGAGGAGCCCGAGTCGACGTCGAACAGGTCGAGGATGAGCGTCGCGGAGACGAGGCCGCCGAGGGCGAACACATCGCCGTGCGCGAAGTTGATCAGCTGCAAGATGCCGTAGACGAGCGTGTAGCCCAGCGCGACGAGCGCGTACACCGAGCCGTTCGTCAGCCCGATGACGGCGATCTGGAAGAAGTCCGACGGCTCCTTGATGAGGTTGACGAACAGCCAGGCTGCAATGACTCCGAGGAAGGCAAGGCCAAGGACGGAGACGAGCTTCGGCCGCCGCAGCACCGCGAGGACCTCGTGCACGGCCCTCTGCTTGCCCTTCGTCGTCTCGTGATCACTCATCGTCGGTCTCCAACGCGAGCGGGGAGGGCGACTGGCCCTCCCCGCTCTGGAGTCAACGAGCTCCTTTGACTAGCCTCCGCCTGCCGCCGTGACGAGCTCGACGGTCGGCGTGATCACCGTCACGTCCTTCCAGTCCGGCCCTCCGTAGACCGTGATCGCACCCGAGTTGACGTCGCCGTTCTCGTTGATCGAGAACTGGCCGAGGATGCCGTCGACGTCCACGTCGTGGATGCCTGCGATGACGCCCGCCCGGTCGTCGCCGGCCTCGGCGATCGCGTTGAGCAGCACCTGGGCGGCCTGAGCCGCGTAGGCGGTGTACGGCTCGACACGGTCAACTCCGTACTCGGCCTTGTACGCCTCGACGAAGTCCGCGCCCGCGCCACCCTGCGCAGCGAGAGCGTCGGCCGACGAGCCGGCGACGGTGATGAACATGCCCGTCGTCACCGTCGGTCCCGGCCTTGTCCACCTCGGTGAACGGCGTGAAGCCGTCCGGGGCCAGAAGCGCAACTTTCTCGTTGTCACCGAGGACCGCGTACTTGTCCTTGATCAGCTTGACGCCGTTCAGCGGCACGACCCCGGCGAGGACCACGGCCTGCGCGCCGGATGCCTTCACCTTGTTCATCAAGGCTTCGTAGTTCGAAGCCTTGGAGTCCCAGCCCTCGTTGCCCTTCACCTCGATGTCGAGGAACTTGAACGAGTTCTCGAGGTTCGTGGCAAGACCCAGGCCGTAGGCCTGCTTGTCGTTGAGGATGTAGACGCTCGAGAGCTTGAGGTCGTCCTTGACGTAGGTCGCGATAGTCGCAGCCTGCGCATCGTCGAGGGCCACGACGCGCGCGTAGTTGCGCGTGCCCGTCGGGTAGTACTTGTCCGGCTCGGTCGCCTCGCACGACGGCACCTGAACGGTCAGGCAGACCTTCGTGTTCGCCGGCGAGATCATCGCGATCCCGCCGTCCGAGGCCTCGTTCAGGACCGGGATGATGATCTGCGCGCACCCGGAGTTGAACGTCCCGATCAGGCCGATGAGGCTTGTCGTTCGCGGCGTACGACGCTGGCGTTCTCGGAGCACTTGCCCGAGTCCCACGAGCCCGCCTGGGCCGTCGAGTCGTCGCAGCCCTGGTAGGCGACGTTGAGGTCGCCGGCCTTCCACTCGTTCTGCCCGAGGACGTACCGGATCGCGTCCTGCATCTGCAAGGTCTGGGTCCGGTCACCGCCCTGGAGCGGCAGGTCCGACGCGATCAGCACGTCGGGATCGCCTTCGCCCTCGTACTCGATCTCGGTGCACGAGGACGACGGCAGCGCCTCGACTCCCCCGCCCCCGTCGTCGCCGCCACAGCCCGCGGCCACGAGCGCGAGAGCCGCGATGAGCAGCCCAAACGCGAAGAGCGCACTTCGCTTTCTCACAGTCAACCTCTTCCTCCTCACTCGGATTCGCGGTACGGGATGCGCCGGCGGCGCCGGCGTCCCGCAAGTATCGGCGCTCCCCCCGTCTTCTGCAACCGGTAATCGCAGGGAGCGCGCCTGGCCTCCCGACCGGCCAGCCGGCCTCCGGCCACGGACGCCGCGCGCGGCGGGCGCCCTTCGTCAGGTGCCGGAGGTGGGAATCGAACCCACACGTCCCGAGGGGCACGGGATTTTGAGTCCCGCGCGTCTGCCAGTTCCGCCACTCCGGCGAGCAGGACGATCGTAGCGTCGGTGCGGGCGTCCGCCCCGCGGGGCCGAAGGCCGGCTTCGCCGGCCGGGAGGCCAGACCGACGCCGGCTCGGATGCGACCGCAGGAGGGGGCTCGCGGGGGAACCTGGGTTCCCCCGCGTGGAGTTCCGCCACTCCGGCGAGCAGGACGATCGTAGCCGCCGTCGTGACAGCGTCTAGGCTCTCGCCCATGCTCCTCGGGGTCCTCACGGGCGGCGGTGACGTCCCCGGGCTCAACCCCTGCATCAAGGCCTTCGTCAACCGGGTCGAAGCCGCGGGGCACGAGGTCGTCGGGATCCGGAGGGGCTGGGCGGGTCTCCTGCACTTCGACCCCGAGAACCCGGGCTCGGCCGGCCATCTCGTGCCGCTCGACCCCTCCACCGTCCGCACCATCGACCGCACCGGGGGAACCGTCCTCCACACCTCCCGCACGAACCCCGGTGCAGTGCGTGCGCGCGAGGTGCCGGCGTTCCTGGCGGGCGCCGCCACGGGCGAGGGGCCCTTCGACTTCACACCGCACGTCCTGCGCGCGATCGAGCACCTCGGGATCGGGGCGCTCGTGGCGATCGGCGGCGACGACACGCTGTCCTACGCGCTCCGGCTCGACGACGAGGGCGTCCCCGTGATCGCGATCCCGAAGACGATGGACAACGACGTCCACGGCACGGACTACTGCATCGGCTTCTCGACGGCGGTGACGCGCGGCGTCCACTTCATCCACGACCTCCGCACGAGCGCGGGCAGCCACGAGCGGATCGCCGTCGTCGAGCTCTTCGGCCGCTACTCGGGAGAGACCTCGCTGATCACCGCCTACCTGGCGGGCGTCGACCGCGCGGTCATCTCCGAGGTGCCGTTCGACATCGACCGCCTCGCCGAGCTCCTCCTGCACGACAAGCGGACGAACCCGTCGCGGTACGCGATGACGACCGTCTCCGAGGGAGCGACCGACGCGAGCGGCGAGCTCGTCCTCTCCGGCGAGCCGGACGCCTACGGGCATCGCAAGCTCGGCGGCATCGGCCAGCTCCTGGGCGAGGCGCTCAAGGAGCGAACCGGCGAGGACATCATCTACCAGCAGCTCGCCTACCTCATGCGCTCGGGCAGCCCCGACTCGCTCGACCTCATGGTCGCCACGAACTACGCGGTCATGGCGGCCGACCTCGCGATCGCCGGGGAGACGGGCCGGATGGTGTCCTTGCGGAACGGCAGCTACACGACCGTCCCCATCTCCGCGACGCGGGAGGGCGTGAAGCGCGTCGACGTCGACGAGCTGTACGACACCGACGAGTACCGCCCCAAGGTCCGACACGTCCTCGGCAAGCCGATGTTCCTCTACTGATCGGTGATCGTCGGCGTCCTCACCGGTGGAGGCGACTGCCCCGGTCTGAACGCGGCCATCCGCGCGACGGTGCGCGGGCTCACGGCCGAGGGGCACGACGTCGTCGGCATCCGCGACGGCTGGCGCGGCCTGGCGGACGGCGCCCTGCTCCCGCTCACGCGGCGCACGGTGGCGGGGATCCTCCCCCGCGGGGGCACGATCCTGGGGACGTCCGGCTACGACCCGTTCCGCGAGGAAGGCGCGCTGGAGACGCTCCTCGAGCGGTGCGACACGCTCGGCCTGGGCGGCGTCGTCGCGATCGGCGGCGAGGGCACGATGGGCATCGCGAACCGTCTCCATGTCGAGCACGGGTTCCCGGTCGTCGGCGTGCCGAAGACGATCGACAACGACCTCGCCGGCACCGACGCGACGATCGGGTTCGACACGGCCGTGCACGTCTGCACGGAGGCGATCGACCGGCTGCACTCGACGGCCGAGTCGCACAACCGCGTCATGGTCGTCGAGGTCATGGGTCGCCACACGGGATGGATCGCCGCCGCGAGCGGCATCGCCGGCGGAGCGGACGTCATCCTCGTGCCCGAGGAGCCGACCGCGATCGAGGACGCCTGCGACCAGATCCGCCGCCGGCACGACGACGGCAAGGACTTCTCCATCGTCGTCGTCGCCGAGGGCTACTCGCTGACGCGCCGCTCCGGCGAGCAGGAGGAGCTCGTCGTGCAGGACGTCGACGTGTACGGCTTCGCGCGCCTCGGCGGGATCGGGCGGGTCGTGGCCGACGAGATCACCCGCCTCACGGGGTTCCAGTCGCGCGTAACGGTGCTCGGCCACGTGCAGCGCGGCGGCACTCCGACGGCCCGCGACCGCCTGCTCGCGACGCGTCTCGGGCTCAAGGCCGTCGAGCTCGCGTCGTCGGGGAGCTGGGGCCGCATGGCGGCGTCGCGCGGCGGCGAGATCGTCGACGTCTCGCTCGAGGAGGCGATCGCGACGCGGAAGGGCGTGCCTCCCGAGTGGATTCGCGACGGGCGTGTCGTCGCCTAGCGCTGGGCCCCGGAGCGCCGGCTACACGTCCGGCGGCTCGGCCGGGACGAGAGCGGCGACGTCACCGGCGGCCACGAGCACCGCGTCGACGCCCGCCCGCTCGAGCTCGGCCACGTCGGCCGCGCTCGCGTCGTGGAGCTCGGCGATCGCGAGCTTCCCGGCCGGGACGTCGTGGAGAAGGCCGAGGAGCGCCTCGAGTGCATCCTCCTCGCCTTCCAGCGCCGGCGAGAGCAGGAAGATCTCGGGATCGAGCTCCTCGAGGGCCAGCTCGAGCTCGTCCTCGTGCGAGACGCGCACGACGCAGTCGAGGCCCAGCGAGTGCGCCTCGCTCCAGGACGCGGGGTCGACCGGGACGACGACGCCGTCGGCCTCGACGCCGCTCGCCTCGGCGAGGCTGCCGAGATGGAGGAGTGGCAGCTGAGACGCGGCGCGCACCGCTCCGGCCCCGGACCGGGCCACGAGGCCGTCCGCGCCCTGTCGCTCGGCCGCATCGGCCGTCGCGGCGTCCTCCGTGTGGACGAGGATCGAGATGCCGTCACCCTCGGCGATCGCCTGGCTCAGCTTTCCCACCGGCGGGATGCTAACCGGGCCGGGGCAGCGCGCGAACGGGCCAGGCGCTCGCACGGCCGGCGAGGCCGTCGGCGCATTCGCCTCGCGGCCGCTCTCGCCGCCGCGCTCGTGGTCGTGGGAGGCGCCGCGGCGGCGCGGATCGGCGGTACCCCCGGCGACGACCGGCTCGTCGGCACACCGGGAGCCGACACGATCCTCGGCCTCGCCGGTCGCGACCGGCTGCTCGGGGCGGCGGGCGGGGACGTCCTCGACGGAGGGCCGGACCGAGACGTCGTCGAGGCGGGGGCCGGCGCCGACCGCGTCGCCGTGCAGTACGACGGCGCCCGCGACACCGTGCGGTGCGGCACCGGCGTCGACCTCGTCAACGCCGACCTCGCGGACTCCGTCGCCGCCGACTGCGAGCTCGTGGGCAGGCGGCTGTCCCGCGATCCCTACACGGATCCGGCGAGCCAGCACGAGACGGAGGTCGAGCCCGACAGCCTCACGGTCGGCCGCACCACCGTGGCGACGTACCAGGTCGGGCGCAGGTTCGAGCGGAGCGGCGACGAACATCGGCTTCGCCGTCTCACCGGACGACGGCCGGACCTGGCGGAGCGGCCTCCTCCCCGGTCTGACCCTGGCGAGCCGCCCCGCGGGGCAACACACACGAGCGAGCGATCCCGTCGTCGCGTACGACGCCGAGCACGGCGTCTGGCTCATCTCGACGCTCGCGCTCCAGGAGCCGGCGACGCGCCTGACCGTGAGCCGCTCGGCCGACGGGCTCACCTGGAGCGCACCGGTCTTCGCCGTCGAGGCGACGGCGAACCAGGGGATCTCCCTCGACAAGAACTGGATCGCGTGCGACAACGGCGCGACGAGCCCGTTCCGCGGGCGCTGCTACCTCGCCTACACCGACGTCGTCCGGAACGACCGTATCGGCGTCACGACGTCGAGCGACGGGGGCCTGACCTGGTCGGCGCCCGTCGGCGTCCCCGTCACGAGCGCGGTCGGCGCGCTTCCGCTGATCCGCCCGAACGGCGAGCTCGTCGTCGTCTACCTCCGGGGCGTCGACAGCGTCGAGGCCTCCGTGTCCGTCGACGGGGGTGCCACGTTCGGGCTCCCCGAGGTCGTCTCGGACGTCCAGGCGCGGAACGCCCGGGGCCTCCGGTTCTTCCCGCTCCCGGCGGCGGACGTCGACCGCCGGAGTGGAAGGCTCTGGGTGACGTGGCACGACTGCCGCTTCAGCGCGGGCTGCTCCTCGAACAGCGTCGTCGTCGCAACATCCGACGACGGCAGGTCCTGGACGCCGCCCGTGCGCGTCACGACCGGGCGTCACGCCTTCCTCCCCACCGTGGGGATCCACCCCACGTCCGGGCGGGTAGCGCTCGCCTACCACGTCCTCGGCCCGAACGGAGGGATCGACGTCGAGCTCGTCGAGTCGCGTCCCGGCGGGGGCTGGAGCGCCCCGCGACGCCTCTCCGCGCGGACGATGCGGCCGGAGTGGCTCCCGAACACCTCGTCGGGGCGCATGCTCGCCGACTACATCTCCGTGCACTACGCCGGATCGCACCCGCTCGTCGTCTGGGTGCTCGCATCGCAGCCCGTCGGGACGAGCCTGCGGCAGGCCGTCTACGCGACCCGCGGGTAGTCGCCCCGGCCCTACTGGTAGCGGAGCGCCTCCGCCGGGCTGATGCGCGACGCGCGCACCGCGGGCGCGAGCGTCGCGAGGAGTGCGACGACGTAGACGACGAAGAAGATCACGAGGAGATTGGCCCACGGGACGACGAGCTCGAGGTTCTCCCAGCTCGGCTGTTGGCGCGTGTCGGCGACGATGTTCCACGCGAGCACGAGCCCGAGCACGGTGCCGACGAGGATCGCGGTCAGCGCGACGAAGGACGACTCGAGCAGGAAGGCCAACTGCACCATGCGGGGCCGGAAGCCGATCGCCCGCATGACGCCGATCTGCTGGCGTCGCTCCACCACCGCGCGCGCGCTGATGACACCCAGCGCTGCGACACCGACGACGAGCCCGAGGCCCATGAAGCCCTGGATCAGCTTGTTGAAGGTCATGTTCGCCGCGACCATGTCGTCGACGACCTCCTCGATCGACTGCGCCTCGAGCCCGTTCGCGAGGAAGGCGGACTCGAGGTCGGCCGCGGCGTCCTCCGGGTCGACGCCCGGCGCGAGCCCGAAGTAGTGGATCGTCGGGGTCGTCCGGCCCGGGAAGGCCGAGGTGAGCGTCTCCTGCGAGGTCGAGATGCCGACCATCTCCATCGGGGCGGTGTCACTGAGGATCCCGATGACGGTGAGCCGCACGCTCAGGCCGGTCTGCTTGTCGTAGACCTCGACCGGGATCGGATCGAACTGGCCCTCCTCGTAGTAGAACCCGCTCAGCGCGAAGTCGGGCGGGACGCCGAAGCCGAATGCATCACGGCGGGGGACGATCAGGCTGTCGACGACCGCCAGTCCCGGCTGCTCTCGCACCGCCTTCCACACCTCCTGGGCGGAGTCGTAGCCCCGCGCCGTCTGACCGAGCCCGAACGTCGTGTGCGCGAGGAAGGCGTCGTCCAGCCCCCGCACGAGGTAGGCCTCCGGCCTCCGGCCCGAGCCGAGCTGCTTCGCCTGGACGGCGAGGACCGACTGGCTGCCGACGAACGGATAGTCGGCGGCCCGGATCCCGGGAGCGGTCCGGAGGGCGGCCGCCATGTCGGGCACGGCGCCCGCGCCGACCGTGCCCCCACGCACCTGGAAGCCCCCGCCGTAGTCCTCGGCGTCGATGCCGTGCACGAACGACCCGTTCGCGGCGCTTCCGGTCACGAGCGTGAAGACGACGAGCGTGAACATCGCGAGCGTGGTGCCCGTGCGGAAGCGAGCGCGGAGCGGATACGCCATGGACATGCGGAGGACCGGCGCGAGCGCGCGGATGCGTCCGAACACACGCGTCACGAGCCCGAGCAGGACGTCGGCGTTGAAGACGATCACCCAGACGGTGCCGACGACGATCATCAGGCCGGAGACGATCCAGGTCGTGAAGTCCATCGCGAGCGTGCCGAACACGTCCTCGAGCCATCTCCAGGGAAGGAGCAGGAACACGACGACGGCGAGGCCGCACGCGGTGAACGCGAGGCGCTCGGGCACGCCGACGAGGAGGAGGAGCGGCACGAGGCTCATGAGGGACAGAGAGACGCCCAACAGCAGCGGCGTGGCGGTGTCGCCCGAGAGGCCGAGATACACGAGCCCGAGGCCGATCGCGAGGCCGACCGCCGCGCGCACGATACGACGACGCCCCCGCACGACGGGGGGCTCCGGGAGGTTGCGAATCGCCGCCGCGATGGTCATCGAGCTCACTCGCCATGCCGACACGGCGACAACGACGAGGGTGAGAACGAGGCCGAGGCAGAAGGCGATCAAGAGGCTCCGCGCCGTCACGGCGAACTGGATCTGAAGACCCTCGTCCGCGTCGGCTGCCCCGAATGCGTTCGCCATCAGGAAGACCATCCCGAACGCGACCACGGCGCCGAGGAGCGCGCCGACGAGCGCCGCAGCGACGTCGTAGGCGACGCCCTCGAACGTGAACATCTCGGTGAGATGGCCCCGGCGGGTGCCGATCGCCCGGGCGATGCCCAGCTCGCCACGACGCTCGGCCGCGAGCATCACGAAGATGAGGAAGATGAGCAGGATGCCGGCCGCGATCGAGAACGTGCCGAACGTCGTGAAGAACGCGACGAAGGCGGCGCCGGCGGCGTCGGCGTCCTCGATCGCGTCCTGCTTGAGCGGCTTGATCTCGAGACCGAGCTGGTCGGCGACCGGCTGCAGCATGCGCGCGACGTCGTCCGAGTGCTCCGCGCCCGCGAGCGGCCCTCCTCGGTTCGAGATGAGGACCGCACGAATCTTGCCCGGATGCCCGAGGAGCTGCTGGGCGGCCGCGAGCGGCATCAGCAGGGCCGCGTCCGCGGTCCCGCGCCCTCGAACCGGACGACGTCGCGGACGCGTGCGCTCCGGCGGGCGTCTCCCGCGTAGACGAGAACCCGGTCCCCGGTGGAGACGCGAAGCTCGTCTGCCGCCTTCCGGTTCAGGAACACCTCGCCCTTGCGCAGGGCGTCCAGCGACAGTCGGTTCCCGCCCGATCCGATGATCGGCGAGAACCCGGCCATGCGCTGGGCATCGGCTGCGAAGAGCACGACGCTCGGCTCGCTCTGACGCTGCACGGGCGCCTGGACGGCGACACCCTCGACGATCGCGCCGGTAACACCGTCCACGAGGTCGGCTCCGACGACCGCCTGCTCGATCCACTCCACTGCCGAGTCGTCGATCCAACGCGTGCCCGTGGCCGCGCCGAGCGCGCCCGGGATGTCGTCGGCGGCACCTCTGGCGGCGAGCGTCTCGTCCGTCTCGCCGAGCGCGTCCACCGCCGTAGCGCGAACCGTGTGGCTCATCGTGTCGCCGGTCGTCAGTGCTGCGGCGATGATCGTCGTCCCGAGCATCAAGCCGACCACGATCAGCGCGCTGCGGCCACGGCGACGACCGACGTTGCGCAGCGCGAGCTTGAGCAGGATGCGGTTACGGATTGCCAGCACGGCGAGGACGCCGAGGGTGGTCCCGAGCGTGACGGCGAGGATGAGGAGGAAGGTGTCGACGGGGATACCGAAGATCTCCTTCATCGGGTCAGGCGATCGCCCCCTGCGGTGCCTCTGCGACGACGAGGTCATAGGCCTCGCGGCCGGGCTCGTGCCGGTAGAAGACGACGTCCGAGAACTTCTCGACCTGCTGCTCGTAGAAGCCGCTCAGGCGGGTGGCCCGCGCGGTCTCGTCGCTCTCCCAGAAGGTGAGGACGAGCATCTTGCCCTCTTCCGAGAGGAGGACGTAGCAGCCTTCGTACCCCCGCTCCTCGTGGAGCGCCGGGAGCACCGACTCCTTGAACAGCGTGATCGCGTCGGCCGGATCCGTCCGGACGACGTCGATCTCGGCTTCCGTTGCGCGTACGACCATCGCTACCTCACCCCCATGAGCTCTTCGCCGCGGATCTCACCGTCGACCATCCGCACGATTCGGTCCGTCTTCCGTCCGACGGCGATGTCGTGCGTGACGATGAGGAAGGACAGCCCCCGCTCGACGTTGAGGTGCCGCATCAGCTCGACGATCTCCGCTGCGTTCTCGGAGTCGAGATCGCCGGTCGGCTCGTCGGCCCACACGATGGCGGGGTCGTTGACGAGCGACCGCGCGATCGTCACGCGCTGGCGCTCGCCGCCGGAGAGCGCGTCGGGGACGTGGTTCGCCCGGTCCGCGAGGCCCACGAGCTCGAGCGCCGCGAGCGCCCGCCGCCTCGACTCCTCCCCGCTCGCCCGGGCGAGCAGGAGCGGGAGCTCGACGTTCTCGACCGCGGTCAGAACCGGCATCAGGTTGTAGAACTGGAAGACGAAGCCCATCCGCCGCGCCCGGTAGTCGGTGCGTTCCCGATCCGACATCTCGGAGAGCGGAGTGCCCTCGATCACGATCTCGCCCCCGTCCACCGAGTCGAGCCCGGACAGGCAGTTCAGGAGCGTGGTCTTCCCGCAGCCGCTCGGGCCCATGATGGAGACCATCTCGCCCTGTTCGAGGGAGAGATCGACGCCACGAAGCGCGTCGACGCGGACGGCCCCCGTGTCGTAGGTCTTCCGGACCGAGCGAGCCTCGACGATCGTCGCCCCGGGAGTCGCGGCCGCCTCGTGCACATCCGCGACCGGGGCACGCACTGCGACGCCCATCTTGCCTCCTTGTCTCGCTGCCACAAAGCGTCGCGGACCCGCCCTCCTCAGCCATCGGGGAAAGCGCCGGACGGCGGCTTCGGCGAACTACCGAGACGCCTTCAGAGACCGAGCCGTTCGAGCATGCGTGGATCGCGGCGCCACTTCGGACGGACCTTGACCACGAGCTCGAGGTGCACCCGGTTTCCCACCAGCGCCTCGACCTCCGGCCGCGCACGCGTGCCGATCTCGCGCACCATCGACCCCTTGCTCCCGACGAGGATGCCCTTCTGGGACTCCGTCTCGACATAGAGGTGGGCGCGCACGACCTTCTCCCCCAGCTCGTCGACTTCGACGGTGAGTGCGTGCGGCACCTCCTCCCGCGTCAGGTGGAGCGCCTTCTCGCGGATGACCTCCGCGACCCGCTCCTCGACCGTGAGATCGGTCGTCTGCTCTTGCGGGAAGTACGCAGGCCCTTCGGGGAGCAGCGACACGAGGTCGCCGCGGAGCTCGTCGACACCGTCCTTGGTCTTGGCGCTGACGGGGTGGAGCGCGTGGAAGTCGCCGAGCGCAGCCGCAACCTTCATCTGCGAGGCGATGTGCGCCGGCTTCAGGCGGTCGACCTTGTTGAGCGCGATCAGGACGGGCTTGTCGAGCGAGAACACGCGCCGGGCGACGAAGCGATCGCCGGCGCCGATGCGCGCACGGGCGTCGACGACGAAAAGGACTTCGTCCACGTCCTCGAACGACGCGTCCACGGTCTGCTGCATCCGCTCGGTCAGCGCGTCCAGCGGGCGCTGGAACCCCGGCAGGTCGACGAGCGCGAGCTGGTACCCGGGGCCGTTCGCGACGCCGAAGAGCCGCCGCCGCGTCGTGTTCGGCACGTTCGACGTGATCGCGATCTTCTCGCCGCAGAGCGCGTTCACGAGGGTCGACTTCCCGACGTTGGGGCGGCCGGCGACGGCGACGATCCCGCTCTTCACGCGCGCCCTCTCTTGGGGCACCCCGGCCCACCACCCACTGCGATCGTAACGAGGAAGGCGTGACGGATGGGATACGCCGGCGTGCCGAGTGGGTGGAAGGAGCGCGGCGAGGTCATCGCAGCTTCGACGAGTCGAAGGACTCCGGCAGGAGCTCGTCCGGCGTCATCGTGACGACGCGGTCCCCGTTGCGGAAGACGACGCGTCCCACCCGCATCTCGTGCAGCCACTGGCGGCACCCGCCGCACGGCGAGGCCGTGATCGCGGCGACCGCGAAGTCGCCCGGCCGGTAGCCCTCGGCGATCGCCCGAGCGAACGCCGTTTCCTCCGCGCAGACTCCCAGCGGGTAGGACGCGTTCTCGACGTTGACACCCTCGATCACGCGGCCATCCCGGGCAAGCACGGCGCACCCGACGTGGAACCGGGAATACGGCGCGTAGGCTCGCTCCGCGGCGGCGTCGGCCACGGCGAGCAGCTCCGCGTCCGAGAGCGGCTCGCCCGTCACGCGAACGCCTGGAAGAGGAAGAGCGTCGTCAGCGCTCCCACCGCTCCGCCGCTCGCCACCTCGGTGGCGGAGTGCACGCCCGTCTCGACGCGCGTCTGCGCGACGAGCAGCGCCAGGATGAACGTCACCGAGGAGACGAGGAACCGGTGCGACGAGTCGTCGAGGATCAGCGTGACGGCCATCCATCCCGCGAAGGCGACCGCGGCGTGGCCCGACGGCAGCCCGCCGCGCAGCGGAGTCCCACGTCCGGTGTACGCCTTCACCGCGATGACGATGATGACGGTGAGCGCGAGTGCGACGAGCGTGAGCTCGGCCGGCTGGTCGCTGAGCCGGTCGAGGAAGCGCGAGCTGCGATCCGCGACCTCGCCGGAGAAGACGAGGTAGCCGACGGCGAGGGCGTTCAGCGAGGCGACGAGCACCGCCCCGGCCGCGATGTCCTTCGCGAGCTTCGCCATCGGATCGAAGGAGGTGGACGCGACGTCGACGGCGGCCTCGATGGCGGTGTTGACGAGCTCCGCCACGAGCACGAACGTGATCGCGAGAAGCAGCACCATGAGCTCGATCCGCTCCACGCCGAACGCGAGGGCGGCCACGAGCACCGCGGCGGCCACGGTGAAGTGGATCCAGAGGTTCCGCTGCGTCCGGAGCGCATGGATGATCCCCTCCGTCGCGTGGTTGAAGCTCTGGAAGAGCGACGGGGGCCGGCCGAGCGGCGTCATCGCCCCGTGTGCTCCCGCTCCCGCCGGTCCATCTCGTCGCCGTGCTCGTAGCCGAGCAGGTGCAGGAGGCCGTGCACGAGGGGCGCGCGCCACTCGTCGCCGACGACCTGCGGACAGAGGACGACGTCTCCGAGCGCGCGGGGAACGCCGTCCGGCAGCTCCTCGCGCCCGTCCAGCGGGAACGAGAGCACGTCCGTCACCTCCTCGACGCCCAGGTGCTCCTGCTTCAGCGCGCGGATCTCCTCCGGCGACACGAACGCGATGCCGAGCTCTCCGTCCGCCACCCCCTCCGAGGCGAGCACGTGCCGCGCGAGCGACGCCGCGTCCGACTCCGCGACCTCGGCGCCGCTCCGGTTCGACGTCTCGACCGTGATCATGCGTCCCGCCTCACCGGCTCCGCGCCGTCCCGGTCTCCTCGGCGTGACGCTTGTAGGCCTCGACGATGCGCTGGACGAGCTTGTGCCGCACCACGTCCTCGTTCCCGAACTCCACGAAGCCGATGTCCTCGATGCCCGCCAGGATCTCGCGCACCTGGATGAGCCCGGACGCCTGCTCGCGAGGCAGGTCGACCTGCGTGACGTCTCCTGTGACGACCATCTTCGAGCCGAACCCGAGCCGCGTGAGGAACATCTGCATCTGCTCCGGCGTCGTGTTCTGCGCCTCGTCGAGCACGACGAACGAGTCGTTGAGCGTCCGTCCGCGCATGAACGCGAGCGGAGCGACCTCGATCGTCCCGCGCTCCATGTAGCCGGCGAGGCGCTCGGCTTCCAGCATGTCGTAGAGCGCGTCGTAGAGCGGGCGCAGGTACGGGTCGACCTTCGCGAGCATGTCGCCGGGCAGGAAACCGAGTCGCTCGCCCGCCTCCACGGCCGGGCGCGTGAGGATGATGCGGCCGACCGCACCCTCCGAGAGCGCCGAGACCGCGAGCGCCATCGCGAGATAGGTCTTGCCGGTCCCTGCCGGTCCGACCGCGAACGTGACCGTCCGCGCCCGGATCGCGTCCACGTAGCGCTTCTGGTTGACGGTCTTCGGCGCGATCTTCTTGCCGCGGTGCCGCCAGACGACGTCCTCGAACACGTCCCGCACGTCCTCCGCCTGGTCGAGAGCCGTGAGCACGGCGCCCACCGTGTCCGGCCCGATCTGGTGGCCGCCCTCGACGAGCTCCACGAGCTCGTCGACGACCGCTCGCGCCGCGGAGACGTGCTCGTCGTCACCGCCCAGGGTCAGCCGGTTGCCGCGCAGAGCGATCGTGCAGCCGAGCCGCTCCCGGAGCGCGTCGAGGACGCCGTCCTCCACGCCCGCGAGCTCCGCGGCGACCTCGTTCGAGACGTCGAG
>CAVPJY010000016.1:0-26538 GCA_963705535.1 uncultured Actinomycetes bacterium | reverse complement strand
GCGGGGCCCGCATGCCGGTGCCAACTCCGCCCGCTCGCGCAACACCTCAACCCAGTCATTCCCGCCAAGCGAAGCGCAAAACGCGCCAAACACCTCTAGCCTCGCCGGCCCTATGGCCTCGAGGTTTGGGAAGAGAGAGGAGGAGCAGGGCGCTCTGCGCCTTGTCGACCCAAAGAGTTGCGCGTTGCACAGGCGCTCCGGGCGCCCTGCTCTGCCAACATCCGGGCCCCTACATGGCGATCCGCGGGGTCTCGCGGCCGGCCCGCAGAGGCTTGCGGACTGCGACCCCCGGCTCCTAGTCCTGAGACGCGGCCTCTAGACTAGGTAGCGCGCGTCCCATCTCCGGGGTAAGCAGAACATTAGCACGGGCGCGAGGCACGGGGATAAGGACCGTGCGTCAGTAGGGTGCAATAAGGCGAAGCCGCATTGCACCGATGCCCCCTCCAGACGGTGCAATGCGCTGCCGCTTATTGCACCCTACGCTGCCCGAACCTGCGGTAGGGCGCGGCGCTCCTAGTGTCCTGATCGCGAAATTCGTCTCAGTGTGCAGCGAGCGCGGCACGAATTTCGCGATCTGAAGGACGCTAGCGAAATCATGATGCTAGTGTAATTCAGATCGAGAAGTCCGCTCTCGACCCCAGCCCAAAGCGATGTAGCGGATTTGTCGATCATCACACTAGCGCTTGCCCAGGTTGCGCAGCTCGTCGTCGCGAGGCCGCGCGGTCGCTCGGCGCGGATCCGCTCGTCGTCGTCGCCGGCCCCGCCAGCGCCTCCGCGTTCGACGGAGTCGAGGTTGCGATCCAGGCCGAGCCCCTGGGAACCGGCGACGCGGTGCGATGCGCGCGAGGTGCGCTCGAGGGACGGGTGGACGACGTGCTCGTGCTCTCGGGCGACACGCCGCTGCTTCGGCCCGGCCTCCTCCGCGATCTCGTCGCGGCTCATCGGAGCGACGGCGCGGTCGCGACGGTCCTCTCCTTCGAGCCCGACGACGCCCGCAGCTACGGGCGCGTCCTGCGGAACGCCGAGGGTGGGCTCGCCGCGATCGTCGAGGCCGGCGACGCGACCCCCGAGCAGCTCGAGGTCCGCGAGGTCAACTCGTCCATCTACGTCTTCGGAGCCGAGCGGTTGTGGCGGGTCCTCGACCGGCTGACGCCGCACAATGTGCAGGGAGAGCTGTACCTCACGGACTCGGTGGGGCTCCTGGTCGCGGACGGGGATCGCGTGGCGGTGCACAAGGGAGGAGATCCAGTGGAGACGGAGGGCGTGAACACGCGTGCGGAGCTCGCGGAGGCGGCGGCGACGCTACGCGAGCGCATCAACGAGGCGCACATGCTGGCCGGCGTGACCATCGTCGACCCTGCGACGACGTGGATCGAGGCCGAGGTCGTGCTGGAGACGGACGCCGTCATCCACCCGTTCACCGTGATCCGGGGCGCCTCGCGCGTCGCGGCGGGGGCCGAGGTGGGTCCGCACGCGGTCGTCGTGGATGCCGTCGTGGGTGCCGGAGCCCTCGTCGGTCCGTTCTGTTACCTTCGCCCCGGAACCGTGCTGGAGGCGGGAGCGAAGGCGGGCACGTTCGTCGAGATGAAGAACACGCGGATCGGCGCGAGGACGAAGGTGCCGCACCTCTCCTACCTCGGCGACGCGGACGTGGGCGAGGACACGAACATCGCCGCTGGCAACATCACCGTCAACCTGGAGCACGAGACGAGGACGAAGCACCGGACGACGATCGGCAGCAACGTCAGGACCGGCGTCGACAATGCCTTCGTCGCCCCCGTGTCGATCGGCGACGACGCATGGATTGCAGCCGGTTCCGTGATCACAGAGGATGTACCCCCCGGCGCGCTGGCGATCGCCCGGGCGCGGCAGGAGAACAAGGAAGGACGCGGTGGAAAGCGGAACGATTGAGCAGACGCTCCCCGGGCTCGAGGCCGACGTCCCGCGGGTCGAGATGAGAGCCGGCCATGCAATACCCCTGACGCCGAAGAAGCGGCTGATGGTGTTCTCGGGCCGGTCGCATCCCGAGCTGGCCGGGAAGATCGCCGAGCAGCTCAACGTCGAGCTCGGCGAAGTCGAGCTCACGACGTTCGCGAACGGCGAGACGTACTGCCGCTACGACGAGTCGATACGCGGAGCAGACGTCTTCATCTTGCAGACGGGGTGCGAGCCGGTCGATCGCAACCTCATGGAGCTCTTCTTCATGATCCAGGGGGCCAAGCTCGCCTCTGCGAAGCGGATCACTGCGGTCATGCCGCTCTTCCCGTACGCGCGCCAGGACCGGAAGGCGAAGCCCCGCGAACCGATCTCGGCCCGCCTCGTCGCGGACATCCTCCAGCTCGCGGGTGCCGACCGCGTGCTGACGATGGATCTCCACGCCGGTCAGATTCAGGGATTCTTCACGATCCCCGTCGACCACATGACGGCGCTGCCACTCTTCGCCCGGCACTTTCGCGACCTCGGGCTCACGGGCTCCGGCGTCGTCTCGGTGTCCCCGGACGCCGGCCGGGCGCGGCTCGCCGTGCGCTTCGCGGAGATGATCGACGCCGACTTCGCGATCATGCACAAGACCCGGCCCGCGCACGACGAGGTCTCCGTGACCGAGATCGCAGGTCGCGTTCGCGACAAGGTCGCGATTGTCGGGGACGACGTGATCATGACCGGCGGCACCCTGCTCGCGAACGTTGCCGCGCTGAAGGAGCACGGCGTGAAAGACGTCTGGGTCTTCGCCACGCACGGCCTCTTCTGCAACGGTGCTCTTCACCGGTTCGCGGACAGCGCCATCACGGGGATCCTCGTCACCGACACGGTGCCGATCGATCCGCGTGACCGCCCCGACAACCTCACCGTGCTCACGGTCTCCGGGCTCCTCGCGGAGACGATCATGAACGTCTTCGCCGACGACTCCGTGTCCGCGATCTTCGGCGGCGAGAACCAGCTGTTCTAGCCACGGCCGCTCGGCGTCCTGTTCCGCCCGGACGAAGTGGCTGTCGAGAGCGGCCGGTTGATCGCGTTCGCCGCGGGCTTGCTCGCTGTCGTCCGGGCCACGTACTGCGTCGCCAACGGAGCTCGTCCTCTCGCCGGGCTGTCAGGCGTGGCCGCGGTATTTCTCGATGAGCCCGCGCGCCGGAGAGCAGCCCGCGTGTTCTGGTTCGTTGCATCCGTGTGGGTGGTGACGCCTGGCGTCCTCGGCGTCAGCCTCCCGCCGAACGGGACGGCTTGCCCTCCCTGAGCAAGCGTCGTTCCACGGCCCTCTCATGGCGGGGAGGCCGCCGGGAGGACAGTCGGCTGCTCTGACCCCGCGCAGCCCGATTGTGCCGCTCGGCTACAATCCCCCGCCGTGTCCGGGGACAGGTTCCAGCTCGAGGTGCAGGAGCGAGAGTCGCGCGGCTCGCGCGAGTCTCGGCGACTGCGCGCCCAGGGCCTCATCCCGGGTGTGCTCTACGGGAAGGGGCAGTCCCGCGCCATCGCCGTGCGCGAGCGTGAGCTGCGCGCCGCGCTGACCGGCTCGTCCGGGATGCACGCGATCCTCGACGTCGTCCTCGAGGGGCAGAAGACCGTGCACCCGTCGATCCTTGCCGATCTGCAACAGGATCCGATCCGCGGCACGGTCTCGCACATCGACCTGCGCGAGGTGCGGCTCGACCAGCCCATCCAGGCGGCGGTCGTCGTGCAGCTCGTCGGCGAGTCGCTAGGCGTGAAGAACGGAGGCGTGCTCTCGCTCGTCAATCGCGAGGTCAACGTCGAGGCGCTGCCGATGGAGGTCCCGGAGCACATCGATGCCGACGTCTCGTCGCTCGAGGTCGGTGACGTCCTCCGCCTCGAGGACCTCCCTGCGATCGAGGGTGTGACGTTCCTCGACGATCTGCACGAGACCGTCATCGCGACCGTCTCCGCCCCGCGCGTCGAGGTCGAGCCCGTCGCCGAGGTCGAGGAAGGCGAGGAAGTCGAGGGCGAGGTCGCCGAGGGTGAAGAGGCGGCCGAGGCGGGAGAGGCTCCCGCCGACGAAGCGTCCGAGGAGTAGCCCGTGCGGCTGTTCCGTCGGGGTGAGGTCGCCTCGACGCTCGATCTGTTGGTCGGGGGCCTCGGGAACCCTGGCCGCGAGCACGCGCGCGACCGGCACAACGCCGGCTGGATGGTCGTCGACGAGCTCGCCCGGCGTCACGGAGGATCGTTCCGCTCGAAGTTCAGCGGCCGGCTTGCGGAGACGCGTGTGGGCGAGTCCCGGGTCGCGCTGCTCGAGCCCGAGACGTACATGAACGAGTCCGGCCGCTCGATCTCGGCCGCGGCTCGGTTCTTCAAGGTGGCTCCCGAGGACGTGCTCGTCGTGCACGACGACGTCGACCTCGAGGTCGGACGCCTGCAGGCCCGGCTGGGAGGGGGCCTCGCCGGGCACAACGGCCTCCGGTCGATCGCGCAGGCCCTCGGCACCCGGGAGTTCCTGCGCCTGCGCGTCGGGGTCGGGAGACCTGGCCGCGGAGATCGGCGTCCGGTCGCCGACTACGTCCTCTCCCCGTTCGGGCCGGAGGACGACGTCGACGCCATCGTCTCCGGCGGCGCGGACGCCGTCGAGTCGCTCGTCGCCGAGGGGCTCGTCGTGACGCAGCAGCGCTTCAACTGAGGCTCCCTTTCGGTCGCACGCTCGGGCGCCCGGCTGCCGGCGCGATTCCGGCACAGAGTCGCCTGCCACCCGTGACGGCTTCCTCGATAACTTCGATGTAGGGACACGGGAGTGCCCCTGGGGGCGCTTCACAGAGAAGGCTTCCCGCGGGCGTCTACGCCGTGCTTCTTGGGGTGGCCCCACGAAGCCGAGCCCGCCGCCCGGGGGACGCCAAGCAGGCTCTCGTGCACGCCGACTCGGCGGTCGGGGAGCGCACCGCCCCGGGTACGATGGGGCCGCGGGACGCCGTTCCCGCCAGCGGCATGGACCCGACCGCCTCGCCCCTCACCGGCCTCGTCGACGAGCTCGCCCGGAGCGAGCGCTTCCGCGCGTACGTCGAGGACTTCCCGGCCGACGCACGCGTCTCCGAGGCCGCGCTGCCGCTCGTCCTGGCGGCGCTGCACCGCGAGCTCGCCGTGCCGCTCGTCTGCCTGGTCGCGGAGGACGCGCAGGCGCGCGACGTCGCGGAAGCGGCGTCCTGGTACCTCGATCCCGCGAGCGTCGCGCTCCTCCCGAGCCGCGGCGTCCGCCTGGGCTCGGGGCTCGAGCCGCCCGCCCACCTCGTCGGGGAGCGCGCCCGCGCGCTGAGCGTGCTCGACGCCGGTGGGCTCGTGTGCGCCTCGGCGCGCGCGGTGACGGAAGGCCTCCCGCCGCGGGACCTCCGGCCGGCGCCGATTCGCCTCGCGGTCGGCGACGAGCCCGGCCTGGACGGGCTCGTCGAGGCGCTGGCGCTCGCCGGCTACGAGCGTGCCGAGCGCGTCGAGGAGCGCGGGCACGTCGCCGTGCGCGGCGGGCTCGTCGACGTCTTCCCGAGCACGGGGCGGGAGCCGCTTCGCGTCGAGTTCTTCGGCGAGGAGATCGAGCAGGTCAGGGCGTTCTCGCCGTTCACCCAGCGCGCGCTCCATGCCGTCGGGGAGGCGACCGTGTTCCCGGCGTCCGAGCGTCGCCGCGACCTCGTGGAGCCGGAGGCCGACCCGTCACGTCCCGCGCAGGACCTGCGCCCGGTCCTCGATCGCGCTCCCGACCTCGTCTGGCAGCCGGACGACGTGAGGAGAGCGTGGGAGGAGGACGGCGGGGCGGAGCCCCCGTCCCTCGCCGGCGCCGTCGAGCTCGACCCGTTCCCCCGCGCCCAGACGCACTCCTTCGAGGCCCAACGGCCCGCGATCGCGGCGCGCGGGCACGCGGAGGCGGAGTCGGAGCTCGCGGCCATGGTGCGTCAGGGCAGGCGTGTGGTCGTGGCCTTCCCCCACCGCGGCGAGGCGATGCGATCCGAGCGCCTGCTCCGGAAGGTCGAGGCCGAGGTCGTCGACGAGGTCCCGGCCCTGCCGGACGCTCCGTCCGTCCGCTTCGTCGTCAGCCCCGCGCGCAGGGGCTTCGTCTGGCGCGAGCTCGGGCTCGCGCTCCTGCCCGACACGCAGGTCTTCCGCAAGCGGCCCCCGCGTGCCGACGCCAGGCTCGGGAAGGCGCTGCAGTCCTTCGCCGACCTCCGGACCGGGGACTACGTCGTCCACGAGGACCACGGCATCGGGCGACTGCTCGGGTTCGAGACGAAGGAGGTCGCGGGCGTCACGCGCGACTACCTCCACCTCGCGTTCCGCGGGGAGGATCGCCTGTTCGTCCCCCACGAGCAGCTCGGGAAGGTCAGCCGCTACATCGGCGCGGACGCCAAGGCGCCGTCGCTCTCGAAGCTCGGAGGGAAGGCGTGGCTGAACCTGAAGAGCCGGGCGCGCGCGTCCGTCCGCGAGCTGGCAGGGGAGCTCCTCGCGCTGTACGCGCAGCGCCAGCAGGCGCCCGGGTTCGCGCTCGACCTCGCGAACGACTGGCTCGAGCGGCTCGAGGCGTCCTTCCCCTACCGCGAGACGGACGACCAGCAGCAGGCGATCGAGGCCGTCAAGGAGGATCTCGAGGCGCCGCGGCCGATGGACCGGCTGGTCTGCGGGGATGTCGGCTTCGGCAAGACGGAGGTGGCGGTGCGGGCCGCGTTCGCCGCGGCCCTGAACGGCAAGCAGTCGCTCGTCCTCTGCCCGACGACGATCCTTGCGGAGCAGCACTGGAACACGTTCCGCGAGCGCTACCGCGACTTTCCCATCCGCGTCGAGATGGTCTCGCGCTTCCGGACGCGCGCGGACCAGAGCCGGATCCTCGAGGAGTTCCGCGAGGGGAAGGTCGAGGTGCTGATCGGGACCCACCGGATCCTCTCGAGGGACGTGATCCCCAAGGACCTGGGGCTCGTCGTGCTCGACGAGGAGCAACGCTTCGGCGTCGCGCAGAAGGAGCTGCTGCGCTCGCTCCGACTCGAGGTGCACGTGCTCGCGCTCTCCGCGACGCCGATCCCGCGGACGCTGCACATGTCTCTCTCCGGCCTGCGCGACATCTCGATCATCGAGACGCCGCCCGAGGGGAGGCAGCCGATCCGGACCAACGTGGGGGAGTACGACGACGAGCTCGTGAGAACCGCGCTCGAGCGAGAACACGCTCGGGAGGGCCAGTCCTTCTATCTCCACAACCGCGTGGAGACGATCGACGAGGCCGCGGAGAAGCTGCAGCAGCTCTGCCCGGGCCTGCGGTTCCTCGTCGCGCACGGGCAGATGTCCGAGCGCGAGCTCGAGGAGCGGATGCACGCCTTCCTCGCGGGCGACGCGGACGTCCTCGTGTCGACGACCATCATCGAGTCCGGCATCGACATCCCACAGGCGAACACGCTCGTCGTCGAGCGGGCCGACCTGCTGGGGCTCGCCCAGCTCTACCAGATCCGCGGCCGGGTCGGCCGCTCCGACGTGCTCGCGTACGCGTACCTCTTCTATCCGGAGGCGTCGGAGCTGACCCCGGAGGCCCGCGCTCGGCTCACCACGCTCGCCGACCACACGGAGCTCGGCGCCGGGTTCCAGATCGCGATGCGCGACCTCGAGATCCGCGGGGCGGGCGACCTGCTCGGACAGGAGCAGTCGGGCCACGTCGCCGCGCTCGGCTTCGAGCTGTACGTGGAGATGCTGAACGAGGCGGTTGCGGAGCTCTCCGGCCAGGCGCGGGTCATCGCGCGCCCGGTGCGCGTGGACGCCCGGGTGGATGCCTACGTGCCCGCGACGTATGTCGCCGCGGAGGCGCTGAAGATCGACCTCCACCGGCGGATCGCGCTCGTGGAGGACGAGACGGAGCTGCGCGAGCTCCACGCGTCGACCGAGGATCGGTACGGGCCCGTGCCGGAGCCGGTCGAGAACCTCTTCGCGATCCAGGAGGCAAAGCTGAAGCTCGCACGGCTCGGCGCCGACTACCTCGTCTTCCGGGGCGGGCGGGCGACCGTGGGACCGCTCTCGCTCGGGTCCGCTGACGTCCGGGCGCTCAGGGAAGCGCGACCGACCGCGATCTACTCCGTCGAGAAGCGGGAGGTGTCGCTCCGCGTCGAGACCCTCAGGGACGCCCTGGAGCTGCCCGATGCTATAGTCGCCTCCCGGTTGGCCGCCTGATCGCGGCCTTTTTCGTGCCCGCGGGGCACACGGCTCTCTCACAGACCACAACGCCTGCTCAACAACGCCTCGGCTATAAGGGAACCGCTCCGATGAAGCTCCTGCGCGCCACGACCGCCGTTCTCGCCGCGACCGCTCTCGTGCTCCTCGCCGCCGCCTGCGGTGGGGGGTCCGGAAGCGTGCCGCAGGGCGCCATCGCGGTCGTGGACGGCACCGACATCGAGCAGGCCGAGCTCGACGAGCTGGTCGCGCGGGCGAAGAAGGGCTACACCTCGCAGAAGCTCGACTTCCCGAAGGTCGGCACGCCCCAGTACCAGACCCTGCAGACCCAGTTCGTGCAGTACCTCGTGCAGCGCGAGGAGCTCGCGCAGTCCGCCGAGGAGCTCGGCATCACGGTCACGGAGAAGGACAAGGACGCGGCCGTGAAGGACTTCATCACGTCGCGCTTCGACGGCAAGCGGGCCGAGTACGTGAAGGCCCTCGAGAAGCAGGGCTACACGGAGGCGGACTTCCGCGACACGCTCACGTTCTCGATCCTCTCGCAGAAGATCTTCGAGAACGTCACCAAGGACGTCGAGGTGACGCAGCCGGACATCCTCGCGTACTACACGCAGAACCAGTCGCAGTACTCGACGCCCGAGTCGCGCGACGTCCGTCACATCCTCATCCAGGAGAAGAAGGCGAACGGCGACACGGACTTCGCGAAGAGCAAGTCCGTCGCCGACCAGGTCTACCAGGAGCTGAAGGACGGCGGCGACTTCGCGGCCATCGCGAAGGAGCGCTCGGCGGACCCGGGCAGCAAGGACTCGGGCGGGAAGCTCACGATCACGCGCGGTCAGACGGTGCCCGAGTTCGACAAGGTCGCATTCGAGTTGAAGGAGGGAGTCGTCTCGCAGCCGGTGAAGACGACCTACGGGTACCACCTGATCGAGGCGCTGTCCCCGGTGCGCAAGGCGAAGGTGACGCCGATCGACGACGCCCGCGCGTCCATCCGCTCCACGTTGCTGCAGGAGAAGAAGGACGCGGCCATGACGAAGTGGCTCGAGGATCTCCGGAAGAAGTACGACGGCAAGGTGAGCTACGCGGCCGGCTACGAGCCGCCGGAGCTCCCCGACGAGACGACGACCGATACCGGGAACCAGTAGGTTCCCCCTCGATGAGCCTCGCGGAGGCGCTTCTCGACCTCCAGGAGCTGACGCGGCGTCTGCGCCGGGACTGCCCGTGGGACCGCGAGCAGACCGCCGAGACCATCGTTCCGCACACCGTGGAGGAGGCCTACGAGGTCGCGGACGCGACGATGGCAGGCGACGACGAGGCGCTCCGCGGCGAGCTCGGCGACCTGCTCTTCCAGGTGTACTTCCTCTCGCTCCTCCTGGAGGAGCGCGGGGCGGGGGACCTCGAGGCCGTGGCACGCGAGCTCCACGCGAAGCTCGTGCGCCGGCACCCGCACGTCTTCGGCGACGCCGAGGCCGCGACCGCGGGCCGTGTTCGCGAGCGCTGGGACGAGCTCAAGACGGAGAGCGAGGGCCGCTCCGGGATCTTCCACGACGTCCCGGGCTCCCTGCCGGCGCTCGTGCTCGCGCGGAAGGCCCAGCGTCGCGCGGCTGCCGTCGGCTACGACTGGCCGGACCTCGCCGGCCCTCTGGAGAAGCTCCGGGAGGAGAGCGACGAGCTCCTGCATGCGATCGGCGAGGTGCCCGCGCCACTCCCCGAGACGGAGCCCGACGAGCGTGTGCGCCACGAGATCGGGGACGTCCTCTTCACGCTCGTGAACGTCGCTCGTCGCCTGAACGTGGACCCCGAGCTTGCGCTGCGCTCGGCGACCCGCCGCTTCGTCACGCGCGTCGAGCTCGCCGCCGAGCTCGCCGCGGAGCGCGAGGAGGACTGGCGCGCGCTCGATCTCGAAGCGCAGGATCGCTACTACGAACAGGCGAAGGAGGCTTTGCGATGACGACCATCGCCCGGGTGCACGGGCGCCAGGTCCTCGACTCGCGTGGAAACCCGACCGTCGAGGTCGACGTCCAGCTGTCGTCGGGTGCGTTCGGGCGTGCCACCGTCCCCTCCGGCGCCTCGACCGGCGAGCACGAGGCCGTCGAGCTGCGCGACGGGGATCCCGGCGTGTACCTGGGGAAGGGCGTGGGCCGCGCGGTCGCGAACGTGAACGGGGAGATCGCCGACGCGCTCGTCGGGATGGACGCCGCGGACCAGCGCGCCGTCGATCGCGCGCTGCTCGACCTCGACGGGACCGCCAACAAGGGCCGACTGGGCGCGAACGCGATCCTCGGCTGCTCGCTCGCGTCCGCGAAGGCCGCGGCCGCCGCGGCGGGCCTGCCCCTCTACCGCTTCCTCGGCGGCGACGAGGCCCGAACGCTCCCGGTTCCGCTCATGAACGTCGTGAACGGCGGAGCCCACGCGCAGAACCGGCTCGACCTCCAGGAGTTCATGGTCGTCCCCGCCGGCACGGAGACGTTCTCCGACGCGCTCCGAATCGGGGCGGAGGTGTTCCACAACTTGAGGGCCGTGCTCCACGAGCGCGGCCTGGCCACGGGTGTGGGCGACGAAGGCGGATTCGCGCCCGATCTCGAGTCCACCGAACGGGCCATCGAGGCGGTCCTGGAGGCCGCCGAGCGCGCGGGACACCGTGATCGCGTCGCGATCGCGCTCGATCCCGCCGCGAGCGAGGTCTTTCGGGACGGCGTCTACGAGCTCCCGGGCGAGGGAAAATCGCTCGATCCGGGTGCGATGATCGAGTTCTATGCCGACCTCGCCGATCGCTTCCCGCTCGTGTCCGTCGAGGACGGGCTCGACGAGAACGCCTGGGACGACTGGAGAGCGCTCACGGCGAAGCTCGGCGACCGTGTGCAGCTCGTGGGCGACGACCTCTTCGTCACGAACGTCGAGTTCCTCCGACGCGGGATCGCCGAGGGCGTCGCGAACGCGATCCTCGTGAAGGTCAACCAGATCGGGACACTCACCGAGACGCTCGACGTGATCGAGCTGGCGCGCGGTGCCGGGTACGCCACGGTCATCTCCCATCGCTCCGGGGAGACGGAGGACGCGACGATCGCCGACCTCGCGGTCGCCGTGAACGCAGGGCAGATCAAGACCGGCGCGCCGTCGCGGTCCGATCGCGTCGCGAAGTACAACCAGCTTCTGCGGATCGAGGAGGAGCTCGGGGACCGGGCGGTCTACCCCGGGTGGTCCGCCTTCCAGCGCGACCGCTAGCCTGGGCTGCCATGGCCACGCCTGACCGCCGGACGAAGATCGTCGCCACGATCGGCCCTGCGTCGTCGGCAGACGGCGTGCTCGCCAGCCTGATCGAGGCCGGCATGGACGGCGCGCGGCTCAACTTCTCGCACGGGACGCACGCGGATCACGGCGAGAGTGCGCGCCGCATCCGCGAGGCGCAGTCGGTCGCGGGACGACCGCTGGCGCTGATCGCGGACCTGCAGGGGCCGAAGATCCGCATCGGCGACCTCGCCGAGCCGATGAGCCTGCGCGCTGACGACACCGTCGTCGTCGCGGGTGAGGCCTCCGCGCGCGAGGGCGATCTCCCGGTTGCCCCCGCGGCCTTCGGAGCGGTGCTCGAGCCCGACCGCGACATCCTCATCGACGACGGCCTCGTCCGGCTTCGCGTGGAGCGCGTGGAGGCGGGGCGGGCGCTCTGCCGGGTCATCATCGGCGGGGTGGTCAAGCCGCACAAGGGAGTCAACTTCCCCGGGGTCACGCTCCCGGTCCCCTCGCTTACGGAGAAGGACATCGCGGACCTCGAGTTCGCGCTCGGGCTCGAGGTCGACTACGTGGCCCAGTCGTTCGTCCGCTCCCGCGCCGACGTCGCGGCACTGCGCGCCAGGATCGAGCAGGCGGGGTCGGAGGCTTGGGTCATCGCGAAGATCGAGCTCCAGCAGGCGGTCGCCGACCTGCCCGACATCCTCGACGAGGCCGACGCGGTGATGATCGCGCGCGGAGACCTGGGCGTCGAGGTCGGGCCCGCCGAGGTCCCGCTGCTCCAGAAGCAGATCATCCTCTCGGCGCTCGAGCGCGGAAAGCCCGCGATCACGGCGACCCAGATGCTCGAGTCGATGATCAGCCGGCCCGAGCCGACGCGCGCGGAGGCCTCGGACGTCGCGAACGCGATCCTCGACGGCACCTCGGCGGTGATGCTCAGCGCCGAGACGGCCGTCGGCGAGTACCCGATCGAGTCGGTGGAGACGATGGCGGAGATCGCCCGCGCGGTCGAGCCGAGCCTCGGCTATCGCCACCAGCTTCCGGCTGCCGCGGAGGCGCCCACCGTCGGCCGCGCCATGTCCAATGCCGCGTGCGATCTCGCGGAGGCGCTCTCCGCGAAGGCGATCCTCGTGCCCACGTTCACGGGACGGACGGCGTCGGCCGTGTCACGTCTCCGCCCGCAGCGGCCCATCGTCGCGCTGACCCATGTCCGCACGTCGCTCCAGCACATGGCGATCGAGTGGGGCGTGACGCCGCTCGAGATCGAGCAGTCGACCGACGTCGACGATCTGTGGCGACGCTCGATCGACGCCGCACGCGATGCCGGCATCGTGAGTGCGGGGGACCGGGTCGTCCTCACCGCGGGAACGGCCGTGAACATTCCCGGGTCCACCAACGTCATCAAGGTCGACACCGCCTGAGGCCGCAGGCCGCCGGCCGCTCCCGGGCGGCGGAGCCGCCCTCCGCGTCCGGCTGACGACGCTCGCTTCGCGATCCGGCGGGCGCGCCGCTTGGCCGTACCACTCGTACTGTCCTGCGCGTCGCGCCCTTGGCTCGCTCGCGAGCGCCGCCCCTGCGACCCCAGGAACCTGACGCCGCAGGCCGCCGGCCGCTCCCGGGCGGCGGAGCCGCCCTCCGCGTCCGGCTGACGACGCTCGCTTCGCGATCCGGCGGGCGCGCCGCTTGGCCGTACCACTCGTACTGTCCTGCGCGTCGCGCCCTTGGCTCGCTCGCGAGCGCCGCCCCTGCGACCCCAGGAACCTGACGCCGCAGGCCGCCGGCCGCACCCGGGCGGCGGAGCCGCCCTCCGCGTCCGGCTGACGACGCTCCTGCGACCCCAGGTGCCGGCTGAGGCGGCTCGGTCCATGGGAGGGAGGGACGCCTCCGCGGAGAACCTGGCGGCGTGGCAGGGAGGGCGACGACGAGACCTCGGGTGCGCGCGCGCGCGAAGCGGACCCGCTTCTGGCGACGGCGGCTGCGCCTCGTCTGCCTTGCCCTCGCGGTCGGTGCGGCCGTATACCTGTACTACCAGCCGATCGCGTCGTACCTCGAGACGCGAAACGAGCTGGCCGCCGAGCGGAGCGAGGTCGAGACGCTCCGGGTCGTGAAAGCCGAGCTGGAACTGCGGCTCGTGACGTCGACCAGCGTCGAGGCGACGCGCCGGGAGGCGCGGCGGATCGGCTACGTGCGACCCGGCGAGCAGCTCTTCGTCGTCAAGGGGATCCCGGCCTGGCGGCGTGCGCAGCGTACGCTCGGGGACGATGGATGACCGCGCGATCGTCGAAGCGCAGCTCGGGCGCCCACCGCGTGCCTTCCGTGGGGTCGCGGCCCGCTGTCCGTTCGGCCGGCCGGCGGTAACGGAGCAGCACCCGTACGACCGCGACGGCCGACCGTTCCCGACCACGTACTACCTGACGTGCAGGCACCTCGTCGCCGCGATCGCGCGAGTGGAGGCCGCGGGGGGAGTCGAACGCTGGAGTCGTCGTGCGACCGAGGATCCCCTGTTCGTCGCCTCGTTGGCGAGTGCGTCGGACGAGCAGCGCAGGATTCGCCACGAGCTGGTCGAGGCGGAACCCGTCCGCGACGGGGGAGCATCGCTCGATCTCGGGATCGGTGGATCGCGCTCGCCCGGCAGTCTGAAGTGCCTGCACGCGCATGCGGCGTTCGCCCTCGCCTGCCCCGGCTACCTGCTCGGAGAGCGCATCCTCGCCGAGGTCGAGCCGCTCTGGCCGACCGAGCGCTGCTGCACCGAGGGTCTCCAGGCAAGCGGCTAACCTCAACCCCCGTGGCGGCCGACGTCGAGAGCGCGAGGCGCGACTGGGAGGATGCCCACCGGCGGCTGACGCAGGTCGAGACCGATCTGCGTGCGGGGGCCGCGGTGCATCGTCAGCTCCGGGCTCTGACCGAGGAGTTGCGCAAGCGGGTCGGCTCGACGTTCACGCTCGAGGAGCTGGCTGCCGAGTACGCGCATGCCGACGACTGGGCCCGGGATGCGGTCGCCCATGCTCCGTTTCCCGGCTGGCTGTCGTCGCTGACCGTCGTCGAGGGGGCAGCCTTCCACCTGTACTCGCGGGGCGCACTGGACTACGTGCCGTGAGCGGCGTCGAGCGGTCCCGGCGGCCCGCCGCACCGAGTCGTCGGAATCGGGTCGTCCGTGTCGTCCTGGTCGTGGTGGTCGCCGCTTTCGCGTTCGTCCTCGGGATCGCCTTCGCCCGCACCTTGGACGAGCGTCCGAGGTCGGGCGGCGCGGTCACGGACGTGCGCACGCTCACGCCCCTTCCCCAGCAGCCACCAGCGCGGACGGTGACGGTGACCGTGACCTCGCCCTGATCCCCGCAGCGAACGCTCGGCCTCGCCCGGGGCACCCCAGCCCACCACCCGCTGCCAGCGTATCGTCGGAGGCAGCACGCGTGGGACACGGCTTCGTGTCGAGAAGCGAACGATTCGTCGGGCATGCGCCGACGCGCGCTGCCCAGCGGTGCCTAGAGCTCTTCGGAGGCCTCGAGGAGACCGCCGGCGATGATCCCGAGCGCGCAGACGAGGCTGATCCAGATACCGACACCGCGGTGCGCGAAGAAGAACGTGTCGGGGATCGAGACGAGGCGGACGAGCACGAGGATCGTCCCGAGCGCGCCCAGGGCGATCGTGACGAGGCTCTCGGGCACGGCCGCGGGGAGCGCGACGCCGACCTCCCGCAGGACCACGAGGAGCACGGCCGCGAGCCCGACGAAGAGCACGATCTTGCCGACCGTGCCGGTGTGCCATCCGATGACCGAGACGGTGGTGTTCTCCCCCTCGCCCGTGTACCAGCCGGTGAGGGCGGAGAGCGCGAGGAGCAGCCCGAACAGGAACGTCAGCCGCTCGCCGAGATCAGGTGAGCGCCCAGGGCCGAAGGGCGTCCGCACGCGGGCGAGAGGTCCTCCGCGTTCCATCGCGGGAACAGTATGGGTTCCTCGGCGGCCGTGCGACGGCCCGACCGCGGCCCACACCCGCCACGCGCTGCGTGCCTCATGGTCGAACCGCGCGTGCCCCCTTACAATCTCACCGTGGCGAAGACGGCGCCCACCACGGCCCCCGACGAGGCGCCGCCGCTCGATCCGGGAGCGGTCGAGCGCGCCTACCGGTTCCATCGCGCACGGCGTGCGGCGCGCGAGCGCCGGCACCGTGAGCGGCGCTGGGCGGGTGTGCGCTTCTGGCTCGTCCTGCTGCTGGTCGTCGCCGGGGTCGTGCTCCTGGCGGCGCAGACGCTCGGCGAGATCGAGCGACTCTTCGGCCTCTAGATGGTTGACCGGTAATTGGCGTCGATGCGGGGATGGCCGAGACCGAGCCGGGGACGCCGCCCGAGCGAGCGCGTATCGGGAATACGGGCGAGGGGGGGCGGCGCCAGCCGGCGATGCGTCTCGGCCACCATCCGCGCGGCGATGAATTGCCGGTCAACCATCTAGGAGCCGTGCTCCGCCGGGGCGTCGAGGGGAGACGCGGGAGCCTCGCTCTCGGCGCGCTCGTGTTCGGCGCGGGTATCGGCGCCCTGGCGACCGAGATCAGCGCGTCGCGGCTGCTCGCGCCGTACTTCGGCTCGTCGACGATCGTCTGGGCGAACCTGATCGGGATCGTGCTCGCCGCCCTCGCGCTCGGCTACTGGCTGGGCGGGCGCCTCGCGGACCGGCGGCCGGAGCCGGCGCTGCTCGGCTTCATCGTCCTCGCGGCCGCGGTCTGCGTGGCCGCGATCCCGTTCGTGGCCAAGCCGCTCCTCGACCTGACCGTGGAGGGCCTCGACGAGGCATCGGCCGGGGCGGTCGTGGGGAGCTTCCTCGGCGTGCTCCTGCTCTGCGCGCCGCCCGTCGTCCTGCTGGGGATGGTCTCGCCGTTCGCGATCCGGCTCGCCGTGACCTCCGTCGCGACCGCAGGCGCCGTCGCCGGCAGGCTCTACGCGCTCTCGACGGCCGGCTCGCTCCTCGGCACGTTCCTCCCGGCGCTCGTGCTCATCCCGGCGATCGGCACCCAGCGGACCTTCCTCGTGATCGCGGCGCTGCTCGCCGTGTCCTCGTGCTTCCTCCTCGGTGCGCGCTACCTCGTGGTCGCGGCGGCGCTCGCCGCGCTCGTCGCCGTGCCTCCCGGTGCGGTGAAGGCGGAGGCGGGGCTGCTGCACGAGGAGACCTCGTACCACCAGTACATCCAGGTCGTCGAGCGCCCGGACGGGCGCCGCGTCCTGCAGCTGAACGAGGGGGTCGCCGTGCACTCGGTGTGGCAAGCCGACTCCGTGCTGACAGGCGGAGTCTGGGACGCGTTCCTCGCTCTGCCGCCGCTCCTCGGGCGGCCGCTCGAGCGTGTCGCGATCCTCGGAAACGCGGCGGGCACGACGGCTCGTGCGCTCGGCACCTATTACCCGGACGCCCGGGTGGACGGTGTCGAGCTCGACCCGGCCGTGAGCCGGGTCGGCCGTCGCTACTTCGGCATGGACGAGATCCGGCACCTCACCGTCCACGACGCCGACGCGCGCCCGTTCCTGCGCTCCACCGACACGCGCTACGACCTGATCGTCGTCGACGCGTACCACCAGCCGTACGTCCCCTTCTACCTGGCGACACGCGAGTTCTTCCGGCTCGTGCGGGACCACCTGGAGCCCGGCGGCATCGTCGCGCTGAACGTGGCCAGGGTGCCGGACGACGACCGCCTCGTCCGCGCGATCGGCAGCACGCTCGCGTCGGAGCTCCCACAGGTCCTCGAGTGGCCGGCGCTCCGCTTCAACACCATCGTCCTCGGCCTGACGACGGCGCTCGAGCGCGACGAGCTCGCGCGGCGCCTCCGGTCCGGCCCCGAGGACCTCGCCCCGCTGCGCGAGCTCCTCGCACATGACGCGCGGCCCCTCGCGGCCTCGGGCCGGCCGTGGACCGACGACCGCGCGCCCGTCGAGTGGCTGACGGACCGCATGATCGTCTCGTACGCGGCGGAGGGCGGACGCCTCGACGAGGACTACCTGCCGACACGCCCCCCGGTGCCGTGATCTCGCTCGAGCGACGGGACGGCCGCCCGCTCCGCATCGGCCATCGAGGCGCGGCGGCGCTCGCGCCCGAGAACACGATCGCCTCGTTCCGCGCCGCGGTCGAGGCCGGCGTCGACCTCGTCGAGTTCGACGTGCTCGACCTGCGCGGCGGCGAGGTCGTCGTCGCGCACTCCGACGACCTGCACGAGGTGAGCCACGGGGCCGCGCAGGGGACGGTGCGCGACAGGTCGCTCGCAGAGTTGCGCGAGACGTGCCCCGACCTTCCCACGCTCGACGAGGCGCTCGCACTCTTTGCCGAGGAGGCGCCGGAGGTCGGGGTCCACGTCGACCTGAAGTCGGAGGGCGCGGTGACGGCGCTCGTCGCTGCGCTCGACCGCTTCGGGCTCGGGGACCGCACGTTCGTGAGCTCGTTCGACGCGGGCGCGCTCCGCCGGCTGCGCGTGCTCGCGCCGGGCGTGCGCGTCGGAGTCTCGTTCCCCGAGGACAGGATGGGGATCCAGGCGCGGCGGGGATCGGCTCCCCTCGTCTGGGCGGGGCTCCGGGCGCTCCGCGTCGTGACGCCGCTTCTCGTCGGGCGGCTTCTCTCCCGTGCCGACGCGAGCGCCCTCGTCGCCCACCACGTGCTCCTCGGACCCGCGGCGGTGCGCGCTGCACACGCCCGTTCGGCGGCGGTCGTCGCCTGGACGGTGAGAGACCCTCGCGACCTGGCACGAATGGACGTCGCCGGCGTCGACGCGGTGGTTGCTGACGATCCGACGATCTTCGTCTCTACACTGATGGCGTGAGCACGGGAGCGCGCGCGTTGCTGGTTGGGCTGCTCGTGGCCGCCGCCGTCGTGGGCGTGGCGGCCTCGTTCGGCCTGGCGGCTGCTGCCGACGCGGGGCCGGGGCAGACGACGACCACGACCACTACGACGACGGAGCCCCCTCCGACGACCGAGCCTCCTCCAACGGATCCCCCGAGCGAGCCTCCCCCGGCGCCCAGCCCTGCTCCGATCGCCTTCGGCGTGACTGTCGGCGGCGTGTCCGTCGGCGGCATGTTCCCGTCCGAGGCCGCCGAGGCCGTGAAGAAGGCGTACGCGCGGCCGGTGCCGCTCGAGGTCAGCGACACGCGGACGATCCGCCTCGCGCCGGGCGCCCTCGGCGCACGACCGAACTTCCCGAAGGCCATCCTCCGCGCACGAAAGGCGAGGCCGGGGAGGATCGTCCCGCTCGACGTCGCGGTGTCCGCCGAGCGGATCCGGACGTACGTCGAGCGCCTCGCCCGCGACCTCGACCGCGAGCCCGTGGACGCGAAGGTCGTGCTCCGCGGGACCCGACCGCGGGCGGTGGAGGCGCGCGAGGGACGGCATCTCAAGCTTCTCCCGAACTCGCGCGCGATCCGTTTCGCCATCAAGCGCAACACCCGGACCGCGATCTCGCTGGCGTGGGACGTCCGCAAGCCGAAGGTCCTGTCGGTGCACTACGACGGCGCGATCGTGATCCTCCGCAACTCGAACCGGCTCCTCTACTTCAACGAGGTGAAGCTGGTCAGGAGGTTCGGCGTCGCCACCGGGCAGACGGCCTACCCGACGCCGCTCGGCGACTACGAGATCGTGAACATGCAGCGGAACCCGTGGTGGTATCCGCCGCCGTCGCCCTGGGCCGCCGCGTCCGACCCCGTGCCGCCCGGGCCGGGGAACCCGCTCGGCACGCGTTGGATGGGGATCTCGGCGCCGTACGTGGGCATCCACGGAACCCCCGACGCCGCATCGATCGGCTATTCGGCCTCCCACGGGTGCATCCGGATGCGCATCTCCGATGCGGAGTGGCTGTTCCGGCACGTGGAGATCGGGCTGCCGGTCTTCATCGTCGCCCGGTAGCCGTCGATGGCGCGACGCGCGCGGCTCGTCGCCCAGGGCGTGGCCATCGGGCTCGTCGCCCTGCTGTTCACCCTCCTCGTCTGGGCACTCGTCACGGACGAGGGCGGCGACCTGGTCGCGGCCGCAGCGCGCGGCGAGCGGCCCCCGGCTCCCGAGTTCGAGCTCGAGCGGCTCGACGAGGACGGCGAGCTCGCGCTCGCGTCGCTGCGCGGCAAGGCGGTCGTCCTCAACGTGTGGGCATCGTGGTGCGTCCCCTGCCGCGAGGAGGCACCGTTCCTGGAGCGGGTCTGGCGCGAGAAACGGGCGCGTGGCCTCGTGGTCGTCGGTCTGAACGCCAAGGACTTTCGCCGCGACGCCCGGAGCTTCATGCGCAGGTACGAGCTCACGTTCCCGGTCGTGTTCGACGGCCCCGGCGACACGGCCGGGCGCTACGGGGTCACGGGATTCCCGGAGACGTTCGTCCTCGACCGGGAAGGGCGCGTGATCGAGACCTTCGTCGGCGCGGTCAACTCGGACGAGGATCGCGCCGACCTGGCGGCCGCCGTCGACCGCGCGCTCGAGTCGTGACGCGCGTCGCCGCCGCAGCGCTCGTCGCGCTGTGCGCCGCCGCCATCGTGCCGGCGGGCGCGCGGCCGGCGCCGCCGAACGCCGCAGACCTGGAGGCGGAGGTGGTCTGTCCCGTCTGCGAGACGACGCTCGACCAGTCGAATTCCCCCGTGGCCGAGCGCATGAAGCTCTACATCCGCGAGCGTATCGCGGCCGGGGACACGGAGCAGGAGATCAAGGACGCGCTCGTACGCGAGTTCGGGCCCGCCGTCCTCGCCACGCCGGAGAAGAGCGGGTTCGGGCTCCTCGCCTGGCTCGTCCCGCTTGCCGTGCTCGCGGTCGGCGCGGTGGTCGTCGGCCTGCTCGTCCGCGCGTGGAGCCGGTCCCGCGACACGCTGCCCGAGGAGGCAGCGCTCGACCCCGAGCTCGAGCGTCGCGTCGACGACGAGCTCGCACGCTTCGACGGCTGATGGGCCTGCTCCCGTGCGTCGCGCACGACCGCCTTCACGATGACGGCTCCGGCGGGGCCCGGTCCTGCCGGGAGTGAGCCCGACCGCGATACCCGTCTCCTTCCTCGCGGGGCTCGTCTCGTTCCTGGCGCCGTGCGTGCTCCCGCTCGTTCCGGGCTACCTCTCGGCGGTCTCCGCGGTCGACGCGGACAAGCTGGGCGAGCCGGGCAACGCCCGGCGGGTGGTGGTGGCCAGCGTCCCCTTCGTCCTCGGCTTCACGACGTTCTTCGTGCTCCTCGGCACCGGTGCGGCGCTCGTCGGCGGGCGTCTGCTCGCCGACCAGTTCCTCCTCGAGCGGATCGCGGGATTCGTGCTCGTGGTGTTCGGGCTCGCCCTCATGGGGCTCCTGCCCTGGCCCGAGCGCCTCCTCGGCGCGGGCCTGGTCCAGGGAGCCCAGGACCGCGGCTCGCGGTTCCTGCTCGGCGGCGCGTTCGCCGTGTGCGCCGCGCCGTGCATCGGGCCGGTCCTCGCGGCGACGCTCGTCCTCGCCGGTTCGTCCGAGACCGCCGCCGAGGGTGCCGTGCTCCTCGCCTTCTACTCACTGGGGCTGGCGGTGCCGTTCGTGCTCGCGGGAGCCGTGTTCTCTCGCGCCATGGGTGCGTTTCGCTGGGTCCGGGACCACTACCGCGTCGTCCAGGTCGTCGGCGGCGGGATGATGGTGGCGCTCGGGCTCCTGCTCTTCTTCGAGCGCTTCTACGTGCTGCGGGTCTACCTCAACCGCTTCCTCGACCGGGTGGGGCTCGAGCCAGCCGTCTGAGACGTGCCGAAAGGGGGGCCGAGGCACACGTCGTGGCCGAGCCTCGTCTCTCGACGGGTCGGGATCAGACCCGTGGCGGCGGCAGCGCCAGCGACCCGCCCGCGACGAGGCCACGCGCGCGCTCCACGTCCTCGAGAATGCGGTCGACGTCGACGTCCCGATGCGTCGGTCGGTACGGGCCGAGGCGCCGTGCGGCCTTCTCGAGCTGGCGTTCGCAGCCGGGCCGGTTGCCCCGGGCCGCGTGGAGCCAGGCCACGGCGACGTGGACGAGCCCCTGGAGGAAGTCCCGTTCCTCCGCAGGGGCGTCGCGCCACTCGTCCTCGAGCTCTTCGTGAGCCTCGAAGTACGCGCCCGCCCGGATCAGCTCGAGGCCCTCCTCGAGTGCCATGGGGTGAAGTATCCGCGTCGGCCGACGGTGCCTGGGTCGGAGACCCTCGAGCACGCGGCCGCGAAGCGGCCGCCTTCAGGGATGTCCAGCGACCGGGGTCCGCGAGAGCGGACTCCGGTCTTGCGGAGTGCTACTGCCGGGTGCCGTCGGTCGACGGCGCCTGGGTCGGAGACCTCGAGCACGCGGCCGCGAAGCGGCCGCCTTCAGGGATGTCCAGCGACCGGAGTCCGCGAGAGCGGACTCCGGTCTTGCGGAGTGCTACTGCCGGGTGCCGTCGGTCGACGGCGCCTGGGTCGGAGACCTCGAGCACGCGGCCGCGAAGCGGCCGCCTTCAGGGATGTCCAGCGACCGGAGTCCGCGAGAGCGGACTCCGGTCTTGCGGAGTGCTACTGTCGGACGGTGCCGACGATCCTGCTCGTTGGGGTCGATCTCTTCTTCCGCGGAAAGCTCGAGACCCTGCTTCCGGGCCATCGCTTCGTCACGAGCGACAGCGTCGACCCGCCCGACCTCGTGATCGCCGACATCGCGAGGGTCGAGCCCGAGGAGGTGGTCGACGCGTGGCCCGACGTCCCGATCGTCGGGTTCACGAACCACACCGACCGGGCCGGTCTCCAGCGCGCGCACACCGCGGGATTCGACCAGGTGATCGTCAAGTCGGCCCTCGTCGAGCGAGCGCCCGAGCTCGTCGCCGAGCTCACCACCTAGACAGCGCTACGGCTGCGGGAGGTCCTGGCGATCCGGCTAGACTCGCGCGCGTGACGTACATCATCGCCGAGCCCTGCATCGACATCAAAGACCGCTCGTGCGTGGACGTCTGCCCGGTCGACTGCATCCACGAGTACGAGCGGATCCTCGTGATCGATCCCGAGGAGTGCATCGACTGCGGGGCCTGCGAGCCCGAATGCCCCGTGGAGGCGATCTTTCCCGAGGACGCCAACCCGGACAAGTGGAACGCCTTCGTCGAGATCAACTACGCGTTCCCGGACGCGGACAAGATCAACGCGCTCACGGACGCGTACGCGACCGAGCACGACGTCCACAACGTCCTGCCCGAGTAGCCCGGGAGCGGCGGACGAGGCACGGCGGACGAGGCGCACGGCGTTCCGGGCGGCCCTCGCGAGGGCACGAACGTGCCTGACGTCGCAGGGACGGCGCTCGCGAGCGAGCCAAGGGCGCGCCGCACAGGACAGTACGGGTGGTACGGCCAAGCGGCGCGCCCGCCGGATCGCGAAGCGAGCGTCCTTAGCCGGACGCGGAGGGCGGCTCCGCCGCCCGGGAGCGGCCGGCGGCCTGCGGCTCAGGCGGGCAGGAGGTAGGCGCAGGGGCGCAGATCGCCCGGCAGCGGCGAGGGCGCGATCTTCACCACGCGGAGCCTGCGCTCGCCCTCCTCGACCTGGGCGCCGACTTGCGGTGGGTCGCCACCTCGCTCCTCGAGCGTGTAGCCGGCGGGGGACCAGACGAAGACGAGGTGCCCGCCTCTGCCGTTCCCGTCCATCGCCGCGGATGGTAGATGGTTGACGGGCAAATTCCTCGTCTCGACGACAAGTACCCGCTCAACCATCTAGCGGCGGGCCGCCGAGGGCGGGAGCTCGACCCGGATCGTAGAGCCCCGGGGCTCCGAGACCTCGGAGCTCGAGCGCGCATTCAGGGTCGCGGCCCTCTCGGCGAGCGCCTCGAGCACCGCGCTGCGCCGCTCGGGGAGCCCGTCGTCCGACACGACGAGCTCCGCCCCCTTGTTGGCGAGCGGACGCAGCGAGATCGTGACGCGGCTCGACCCGCGGCGGAGGGACTGGTCGATTGCCTCGCGCACGATCTGGTAGAGGGCGATCAGCGCGTTGTCGCCGAGCTCTGCGGCGTGCACGAGGTCGAGGTCGAACTCGACCTCGCGCGTCGCGGCGATGCGGCGCGCGAGCGTGTCCACCGCTGCGGCGAACCCGAGCTCGCGCAGCGTCCGCGGCTCGAGATCGTCGCACAGCGCCCGGAGCTCCCGGGAGGTCGTCCGGGCGAGCTCGAGCGCGCGGGCGAGCGGCTCGTCCGCGCCGTCGGTTTGCCCGTCCCGGATCGCCGCGACCGCTGTGTCGAGCATCTGCGCGATCGCCGAGAGGTGCTGGACCGGTCCGTCGTGGAGGAGCTCCGCGAGCCGGCGCCGCTCCTCTTGCTCCGCGAGGATCCGCTCCGCGACGAGCGCTCGCTCGGCATCGTGCTGGCTCAATCGATCATCGCCTCGCGAAGCGCAATGGCGACCGCCTGGGTCCGGGTGTCCGCCTCGAGCTTCGAGAGGATGTGGCGCACGTGGCTCTTCACGGTCTCCTGGCTGATGAAGAGCTTCTGGGCGACGTCGACGTTCGACAGGCCGTCGGCGAGAAGCTGCAGGATCTCGCGCTCGCGCGGCGTCAGCACGTCCATCTGGCCGCGACCGGCGATGAACTCGGCCATGAGGCCCGGGTCGACGAACGTCTCGCCCGCGGCGACCTTCTCGATCGCGCGCAGGAGCGTCTCGTGCGGGGTCTCCTTGAGGATGTACCCGCGTGCACCCGACTCGAGCCCGCGCTGGAGGAGCGAGCGCTCGCCGTACGCCGTGAAGATGAGCACCGCCGTGTCCGGCACGCGCTCGAGGAGCGTCTCCGTCGCCTCGAGGCCGTCCATGTCCGGCATCCGCAGGTCCATGATCACGACGTCCGGCCGACGCCGCTCCGTGAGGGCGACCGCCGAGGCGCCGTCGCTCGCCTCGCCGATGACGCGGATGCGCGGCGAGCGGGAGAGCGCGAGCCGTAGCCCCTCGCGCACGACCTCGTGGTCGTCGGCGATGAGGCAGGTGATCTCGTCGGCCACGCCGCGATTCTACGGCGTGCCCCGGCAGGCTCCTTCCTCGGACGTCCTACACGGCAAGCCGGAGCTGGGGGGAATCGGGCGGCGCGGGCCGTCGAGTCGGCGACGGAACGTGCCTCACGGGGGTCGCCCGGGCGCTCCCGCGCACGCGCTCCCGGAGCGGCTCGGCGAAGGACGCGGGGAGGTAGGTGCGTCCCACGAAGAGCTGCTCGTAGCGGGCGACCTCCTCCGGCCAGTCCCGCTCGAGCGCCTCGAGGAAGTGCTCGCGCGTCCCGGGTCGGAGATGGAGCGGGCTCGCCCAGATGCTCCGGGCGCCTGCCTCCCGGGCCGCGCTGACGACCGCCTCGAGCTGCCCGGGCCGATCGGACAGGCCGGGGAGGATCGGCGCCATGCCGACGCCGACGGCGATCCCCGCGTCCGCGAGCCGCCGGATCGCCCGGAGGCGGCTCTCCGGCGGAGCGGTGCCGGGCTCGGTCGTGCGCCAGACGCGCTCGTCGAGGGTGGGGAGGGAGAAGTAGACGCTCACCTCGGCACGGGACGAGGCCTGTTGGAGCACGTCCGTATCGCGGACCGCGAGCGGCCCGCGCGTGATGATCGAGAACGGCGTCCACGCCTCGGCGAGCTCGACCAGGCACGCGCGTGTGAGCCGGAACCTCCCCTCGGCCGGCTGGTACGGATCGGTTGCCGCTCCGAGGGATACGCTCTCGCGCTGCCAGGTGGGTCTCGCGAGCTCGGCGCGAAGCACCTCCGCGACGTTGACCTTGACGCGGATCGACCGCCCGTAGCGGTCGTCCGAGGGGCGGTCGGCCCGCTGCTCGAAGTGGCGGACGTAGCAAGAGGTGTATTTGTGTGCACGCCCCATACGGGTGCGCTCAAGCGAGAGGACGCTCGCCCAGGCGAGTGGGAGCTACGCATTGCCCGCTGCTGAGGGCGGCGCATGGCTGGCGAGATAGCTCTGTATTTGCTCCTCCATCCCCGCGGGGTACGTGAATCCGTACGCAGCCGCCACCTCCCGTGAGACACGCGCGAAGAGGTGCGTGGTCGCGAACAACGCGTGCCAGGCGTCATCCTCGGCGAAGCGACCAAAGACTCCGTGTAAGTCGTGCCACGTCGCGTCGTCAACCCATTCCCGCATGCGGGTGCCGATGTGCCACAGATCGACGGGCTCGGCCGATCCAGCTACTGCGCGCCACTCCAACATTCGCAGAAGGTCACGCTTCATCGTCCAGTCACGAAACTTCACCACCCACAGATCACTACGGCTGAGGTAGCGCGGCATGTGCGTGGCCTCGAACCAGAACTCCTCGACGATGAAGGTGAACTCCGCTTCGCTCGGGGCGGCGGGGATCGGGAACGTTCCGGTCGCGCGAGGGAGACGCTCCGTCACTCCTTCCCTATCAAGCAGCACTTCGTATCCACGCTCGTACAGCGAGTCGAGGCCTTGGTACAGCTCAGTAAGCCGCTCGACACCTGCGAGTGTGTAGTCGACCTTCGACCCGCCGTCGTAGACCACGAGCCGGGTTGGGAACCGAAGCTCATCAAGTCGAAGAACAACCCAGACACCACCGAAGGCGCGGAACCAGTCGTCCTCACGCTGGAGCCTGCCCGGGTCGGCGGCGATAACCTCGAGATCGAGGTCGGAGAACTCATCCCCTTGACCATCACGAGCACTCGATCCGGTCTTGATCAAGGCGATGACGTTCGGATCGTCTTCAGCCCAACGAACGATTGACCCTTGTAGCGCGGGCACCGACGGCACGCCGGGATTCCTACCAGCCGAGGTCGTCGGGTGACATTCCCGAACGCTGGCGCACGGCACAGGTCTATCCTCGGACAGGTGGCTCGCACGCATTGGCCATTCCTGGTGTCGCTCGCCTCGTTTGTCGGTGCGGCCCTGCTCGCCCTCACTCTGCCGAGCACGTGGCCGCTTCTCGTCGCGCGGATCCTTCTCATTTGCCTTGGCGTCGCTCTTCTTGTGATCGGCATTCGGCAACGGAAACTGCGACGAGCGCGCTGAGGCTCAGGGGACATTCCCGAACACTGGCGCAGCCGAATGACCTCTCGTCGGAGCGAAGTCCCTGGTGCCCGGTCAATCGAGAGCGTCGCCCGGAGCTACTCCTCGCCTTCCCAGCGAGCCGGAGCACTGTTTCCCGACTCACGCGGTCGCGGTCACGCTGGCGACGTCCTTGAGGAAAGAAGTGACTGTTCCACGTACCAGCACGTGCGTCGGTGCACGTAGCCCATGTTCGGATTGAGAGACCAACTGAACGACACACCGAGCACCTGCCGGTG
>CAVPJY010000015.1:0-35891 GCA_963705535.1 uncultured Actinomycetes bacterium | reverse complement strand
CACGGGCTCGCTCGTCCGCGAGGCCGAGAAGCGCGACGTCCCGGTCCCCCTGCACACCGCGCTCTACGCGCTCGTGCAGGGCAAGGAGGCGTCGTGGCAGCAGGAGACACCCGTTCGAAGGCAGGCAACCCCGACAGGAGGGCAGTGATGAAGGGAGCAGGGAAGGCGATGGTCGTACTCGCGGTCGCCGCGGCCGTGGCGGCCGTGGCCGTGACGGCGGGCGCGGCCGCGCCGAGCAAGAAGACGGTTCTCACCATCGGCTGGGCCTACGACGACACGGGGAACATGGCGCCGTTCGACGGGCCTGCACTCGCGACCGCGACGTCGTACGTCAAGACGCTCAACAAGGCGAGCTCGACGGTCAGGGTCAACCTGCTCACGTGCAACACGCAGGGCAACGACCCGGCGACCGCCAAGTCGTGCGCAGCGTCGCTCCTGGGCAAGAAGGCCGACGTGATCATGACGACGTGCGACGTCGACTACGCGACCCCGGTCGTCCAGGAGGCGCTCAACGCCGGGAAGCTGACTGTTGCGCCTTGCATCGGAACCGACCAGATGGGGCCGAAGCGGTTCGGCGCCAAAGGTCGTCTCGCGTTCTCGTACGGCAATGTCGCCCAGGACGAGGGCTCTGCGATGGCCGAGTTCGCGTGGAAGAGGGGCTGGCGAAGCGCGTCTCTCGCCACGGACACGGTCATCGTCTACTTCCGCAACGTCGTGCAGGCGTTCAAGGCCCGCTGGCAGCGGCTGGGGGGCACGATCGTGACCGAGGAGACGTACCAGTCGGCAGGCGGCTCGCCGGCATCCTGGCAGAGCCTCGTCACCCGCCTGAACGCGAGGAAGGCCGACGTGATCGTCACCGCGACCGCGGCCGCGTTCGGCGCCCAGGTACCGATCCTGAACGGCCTGCGCACGCTCGGGAACACGACGCCGTTCCTGAACTCGTGGGCCGGTGACGGCAACTACTGGTACACGCAGAACCCCAGGGTGACGAACTACTACTACGTCACGTTCGCGTCGGCCTTCGGAAACGATCCCGTGGCTGCCGTGAATGCGCTCGCCAAGCGGAATGCGGCCGCGATCCAGAAGGCCGGGAGCACGGGCGCGTTCGTCACGGGCCCTGCTGCCATCGACGGCATCGTCACGGCGATGAAGCTCGCTGGCTCGAAGAAGGGGGTCGCGATGGCGGCGCAGATGGAGAAGTTCAAGAACGTGCCCACGATCTCCGGGCTCGTGAACTTCTCGCCGGAGTTCCACACGGTGTTCGGCCGGCTCTACCGCGTGATCCGGGTGCAGGACAACACCCCGACGGTCGTGGGGACGATCAGGGCGAAGGTCGTCCCGAAGATCTAGGCGGCCTTGCCGGAGGAGACGCTGGTAGAGGACCCCGGCGGCCCGGAACACTCCGGGCCGCCGGGGTCTCGCGCTCGTTCGACGGCGTTCAGGCGCTTCGCGACGTCACGCTCGAGCTCCGGCGACACGAGGTGGTTGGGCTCATCGGCCCGAACGGCGCCGGTAAGTCCACCCTCGTGAACGTCCTGACCGGCTTCGACTACCCCGAACGGGGCAGCGTCCAGCTCGAGGGCCGCGACATCACCCGGTGGAGGCCGAACCGGCGCGGTCGCGCCGGCCTGGCAAGAACGTTCCAGCACAGCCGGTCGTTCCGCGGGCTCTCAGTGCGCGAGAACGTCGAGGTCGCGGCGCTCGGGGGCGGGGTCAGTCCCCGTGAGGCGCGCCACCGAGCGGAGGGCCTGCTTGCGTCGCTCCAGCTCGAGGGCTATGCGGACGCACCCGCCGGGTCGCTGCCACACGGCGACGAGCGACGACTGGGCGTAGCCCGAGCGCTCGCGACGTCACCGCGGTTCGTGCTCATGGACGAGCCGGCGGCGGGGCTCCCGGAGGGCGAGGTGCCGGCGTTTGCGGAGCTGGTTCGCTCGGTACGCGACGAGCACGACGCCGGTGTGCTCCTCATCGACCACAACATGGCCCTGATCATGGACGTCTGCGACCGCGTCCAGGTCCTCGACCAGGGTCGCACGCTGGCCGAAGGCTCGCCGAACGAGATCCGCCGCAACCTGGACGTCGCTGCCGCCTACCTGGGTGAGAGCGCCGTCCAGGAGGGCGACGATGGCTGAGGACGCCCTCGAGCTCAGGGGCGTCGAGGTCGCCTATGGCGGCGTTCCGGCCGTGCACGACCTGTCGTTGACGGTTGCGCCTGGAGAGATCGTCGGCCTGATCGGGCCCAACGGGGCCGGGAAGTCGACGACCCTGCACGCGATCATGGGCCTCACGCCTGCGCGTGCGGGCGAGGTCCTGTTCCGAGGGCGCTCGCTGCGGGGCCTCACGCCGGAAGCGATCGCGCGGAGCGGCATCGCGCTCGTCCCGGAGGGGCGACGGCTGTTCGGCGAGCTCACGGTCGAGGAGAACCTCCGCCTGGGGCTGGCCGGTCGCGCGCGACCCGAGGGAGCGGACGACGATCTCGCGCGTGTAGCCGAGCTCTTCCCTGTGGTCGACGAGTACAGGCATCGACACGCGGGAGCTCTCTCCGGAGGGCAGCAGCAACAGCTCGCGATCGCACGTGCCCTCGTCGCACGCCCCTCGATCCTCCTGCTCGACGAGCCCTCGCTCGGGCTCGCCCCGACAGTTGTCGACATCGTGTTCTCCACCCTCGAGGCGATCCGCGACCAGGGGCTCGGGGTGCTGCTCGTCGAGCAGCGGGCGCAACGCACGGTCGCGCTCGCGAACCGCACGTACGTCCTCGCCAACGGCGTCCTGCAGCTGACCTTGACTCCCGACGATGCGGCAGACACGGACCGCATGGTCGCGGCCTATCTCTCGTGAACGGCTTTCTCGGCAGCGGGCTCACCGATTTTGTCGGCGACGCCCTCGACCCGCAGGTCCAGGTGGACGCAATCGGTCTTGGCGCGGTGTACGCGCTCATGGCGGTCGGGATCGGCCTCGTCTTCGGCGTGCTCCGCCTCGTGAACTTCGCGTACGGACAGCTGATCATGGCCGGTGCGTTCGCGCTCGCCTACGCCTCGGATCGCGGCTGGCCCGTGGGAGTGGGCATCGCGCTCTGTCTCGCGGTCGTTCTTCTCCTCTCGCTGGCAATGGAGCGCGTCGTGTTCCGACCACTCCGGACGCAGTCGGGCGCGGTGATGCTCATCGCCACGTTCGCCGTCGCGTTCCTGCTGCAATCGATCGCGCTCCTCTGGTTCGGTCCGCTCGGGAAGACGGCGACCTCGCTCGTCGAGCTGAACCAGCCCGTCTCGATCGGGAGCGTCGAGGTGCGGAAGATCACGATCGTCGCGATCGTCACGGCGGCGGTGTGCCTAGCGCTGCTCGTGCTCCTCCTGAACCGCACGTCGATCGGGCTGCACATGCGTGCGGCCTCGATGGACTTCCCGACTGCGCGGCTGCTGGGCGTGCGCGCCAACATGGTGAGCGGCGTCGCAGTGCTGATCGCGGGCGGCCTCGCGGCGTTGGTCGCCGTGATGTTCACGGTTCAGTACCCGACCGTCACGCCGACCTTCGCGCTGCAGGACACGATCATCGTGCTCGCCGGCGTCGTCGTCGGCGGGATGACACGGCTCCTGTCCGCGACGCTAGGGGGCTTCTCCATCGGCTACGTGTCCGGGTTGCTGGGAGGCGCGCTGCCGACCGACAAGAGCCAGTACCTGCCCTCGTTCCTGTTCGTGCTCGTGATCCTGGTGTTGCTCATGCGGCCGGACGGGCTGTTCACGCGACACCGTGGGCTAGTGGAGCGCGTGTGAGACTCACGCGCGCAGCTCAGCAAGTGCTGGCACCGGCCGTGCTGGTGATCGCGGCGGCCCTGCTCGGCGCGACGATGTCGCGCCCGACGCAGATCTACTTCATCAACGCGCTCATATCGGTGTCGATCGTGGTCGCCCTGTACACGTTCGTCGGCAACTCGGGGGTGCTGTCCTTCGGACATATCAGCTTCTTCGCCGCCGGGGTGTGGGCCGCGGGGGTCCTCTCGATTCCCGAGGCGGAGAAGCCCGCCACGATGCCGTACCTCTTCGACTTCCTCGGCTCGACCACGGTCGGCAACGTCCCTTCGCTGGTGATCGCAGCGGCTGTCGCGGGCGCCTTCGCGCTGCTCGTCGGGCTACCGCTCATGCGCCTCTCGGGACTTGCCGCGGGGATCGCGACCTTCGCCGTCCTCGGAATCACGAACAACATCCTTCGCTACTACGAGAAGATCGGGCCGGGGCTGAACACGTTCTCGTCCGTTCCGGAGACATCGGACCTGCTGCAGTCCGCCGTCGGCGCGTTACTCGTGATCGCCGCTGCCTTCGCGTACCAGCAGAGCCGGTTCGGGCGCCAGCTGCGCGCGACGCGCGAGGATCCCGCCGCGGCCCGGGCCGTGGGAGTGTCGATCTACCGGCAGCGGCTCGGGGCATTCGTGCTCTCGGGCTTTCTCGCCGGATTCGCAGGCGGTCTCTACGTGCACTTCCTGCCGATCAACGTCGATGCGGTCTACCTCAACCTGACCTTCATCACGCTCGCGATGCTCGTCATAGGCGGCGCGACGAGTCTCTGGGGAGCCGTGGTCGGAGCCCTGGCGGTCAGCGCGCTCGACTCCGTGCTCTCGAAGGCGGAGAACGGGCTCGACGCCCTCGGTCGCACGATCGAGGTTCCAACCGGCACCCGGATCGTCGTCGTGAGCGCGCTCATGGCGCTCGTGCTGATCCTGCGCCCCAGCGGCCTGACCGGCGGCCGCGAGTTCTCCATCCCGCCACGGCTGCGCCGACTTCGCGCGGCAAGGTCCAGATGAGGGTGTGCGTCGTCGGGTGCGGGGCCGTCGGCTCTCTGTTCGCCGCGAACCTCGCGCGTCTCGAGGACGTCGAGGTCTGGGCATACGACCTCGACCGCCGGCACGTGGACGCGATCAACGCAGGCGGCCTGCGGCTCACCGGCGCCGGGGACGTGTACGCCCAGCCGCGGGCGACGGCCGACGCGAGCGAGCTGCCGGCGTGCGACTTCGGGATCGTGGCGACGAAGGCGATGCACACGGAGGCGGCCATCTCCGCCACGGCGCATGCGTTCGCCGGCGGATCGGTCGCGACGGTGCAGAACGGCGTCGGCAACGAGGAGGTCGTCGCCGGCCACGTCGCGCGCGTGATCCGGGGGACGACGTTCCCGGCCGGGAAGATCCTCGAGCCCGGCGTCGTGCAGTGGGACGTGAAGGGCGAGACGACTCTCGGGCCGTTCGAGCCGAGCCCCGCAGGGCTCGAGGAGATCGAGCGCCTCGCCGACGCCTGCACGCGCGGCGGCATGCCGACGAACGCGGTCGCCGACGCGCGCCCCGCCCAGTGGCGGAAGGTCGTCTTCAACGCTGCGACGAACCCGGTCGGCGCGCTCACCGGGCTCACGCACGGCCGGGTGTGCGAGCGGCCCGACCTCCGCGCGCTCGTCAGTGCGCTCGTGGACGAGGGCAAGGCGGTCGCCTCGGCCCAGGGGATCGTGCTCGACGCGGACCCGGAGGAGCTCGTCGACCACGCCGCGCGCCCGGACGTGGCGTACGACCACAAGGCGAGCATGCTCCAGGACGTCGAGGCGCGCCGCCTCACGGAGATCGACTACCTGAACGGCGGCATCGCGCGCTTCGGCCGGGAGCTCGGGGTCCCCACACCGCTGAACGACGCCATGACCCAGCTCGTCAAGGGATTGGAGGCCTCGTGGACCTGAACCTGGAGCTCGAGCGGCGCTACGCGAACGTCCGCGCGGCGATGGCGGATCACGGCCTGGATGCGCTCGTCGTGTCCGGGAGCGAGTACACGGGCTTCGAGGGCGCGGTGACGTACCTCTCGGGGTTCCAGATCGTCCACCGCTACGCGTACGTCGTCCTCCCGGCGAACGGCGACGCCTCGGTCGTCTTCCCGGCGGAGGCTCGCTACGTCGGCGAGCACGGGACCTCACGGATCGAGCAGCTGTTCCACGACCGGCCGGGGGAGCACATCGCGAGCCGCGCGCGCGACGAGGAGTGGAAGCGGCTCGGCGTCTACGGGCTCGACTACGTGATGGCCGTGCGCGACTACCGCGCGCTCGAGTGCGTCGGCGGGCTGGAGATCGTCCCCTTCGACGTCGAGTTCGACCTGGCCCGCGCCGTGAAGAGCGACGCCGAGCTCGAGTCGGTGCGCGACTCAGTACGCATCAACGAGCGGGGGTTCGAGATCTTCCTCGAGAGCTACACACCGGGGAAGACGGCCGCGGAGGTGATGGCTCCGGCGGAGGAGTGGTTCGTCGCCGAGGGCTGCGGGCGGCTGACCATGAACATGGTGCTGACGGGTACCGACGAGCTCGCGCGCCCCGAGTTCAAGATCGCGAGGAAGGAGGAGGTGCTCGGGGGGTTCGTGCTTCCGTCGCTCGAGATCGCGGGGCCGGGCATGCACTGGGTCGAGGTCTCTCGGGCGATCGGCGCCGGGGGCGCCTCGCTCTCGGGCGACACCGCTCGGATGGTCGACGCGTACCTCGAGTACTTCGAGGCTGCACAGGGTGCGATGCGGCCCGGAGCGGCGTGCCACGACGTCCACCGCGCCGTCGCGGCGGGGTTCCTGGAGCGCGGATTCCACCTCGGGCACGTCACGGGGCACTCGATCGGGATGACGATGATCGAGTTCCCGAAGGTGGGCGAGGGGGTCGAGACGGAGCTCCGCGAGGGGATGGTCCTGTCGATGCACCCCCACGCCATCGCGCAGAGCGGCGACGACTGCCTGTACATGCAGGAGACCTGGCTCGTGACGGCGGACGGGGGCGAGCCGCTCTCGGGGCTGCCCATGCAGGTCTTCTTCGCGTGACGGCGTTTCGAAGAGCCGTGCGCGTGAGGCTACAATCGGGCGCGTGAGCTGGCCGTGGCTCGTGGTGCTTGTCTTCGCGGCCGCGCTGGTCGTGGCGGTCGAGTGGCCGCGCGTGGGGCGGCGGTTCGGGGCCGAGGCCCGGAGACGCAGGGAGCGGCAGCGTCGCAAGGCCCGGCTCCATGTCGTCACGCCTGACGAGGAGAGCGAGGAGTTCATCCGCTCGGTCCAGCGGGACCTGGACGCAATCCCTACGATCGAGGAGCGCGACCGGAAGACCTAGGGCCGACGTCGCGACGTCAGCGTGGCCTGCGGATCGTGACCGTCGCGGTCAGCACGCGTGCGTTCGGGAGGATGCGCGCGACGTTCTCCGTGTTCTTGTTCTCCTGGTAGTCGTGCACGGTGAGGCGCAGCGTGTGCCTCCCGAACGTGACCGCGGGACCGGTGGTCGCGACCCGGACCAGCCCGTTCCGGTGGGTGAGGAGCGCGGGACGCCCGTCCAGGGAGGCGAAGAGCGAGCTCGGATCGACGCCCGAGCCGCTGTCGGCCACCCTGACCCGTATGCGCTCCCCGAATGTGACTGCACGATCGAGCAGGCGCGCGCTCGGGGGCGTCACGTCGTTCACCCAGTAGCGGAACGTGAACTCACCCGCCCCCGCGCGGGTCGCGCTGTCGAACACCACGGCGTAGTCGCCCGGGAGGGGCGAGAGCGCGGCGACGACGGGCACGCGGGCCTGGAAGCCGAACGGCCCGGCGAGATACGGGTTCGTGGCGAAGGGGAGGCCCGCGTAGCCGACGACGCGGTTCTCGTCGAGCCCCGCGACGATCCGCGGCTCGACGAGGCTTCCGCGGCCGCGCCGCGTCACGACGACGCCGAAGTTCGCCAAGCGCCGGGTGAGGCGCACCCGGTAGACGACCTCCGGGCCGTCCAGCACCGTGGTCACGCCGACTCCTCGCGGGCTCTCCGGATAGCGGTACCGGGAGACGAGCGCCGGTCGTCCCCGAGTCGTCCCCGTGTGGTTGCCGGCCCGGGTGAGGGGAAGGACGCGATGGCGGCCGAGGGCGGGAGCCGTGACGCGGCCCCAGAACGGCACGCGGCGGACGTCGGCGCCCTGGCGCAGCTCCACGAACCCGCTGAGCCCTCCTTCGCGGGCGTCGGCCGGCGTGGTCACCTCCCACGCGAGCGTGCCCGGCACCTCCACCGTTGCCGGAAGCGCGAGCGTCGCCGCGCCGGTGGAGCCCGCGGCGCGGGCCTGGGACACGACCCACGTACCGGCCCCTCCGCCCGCGTCGGTGAGCTGGATCGACCCGCCTGCTCTTTCTCCCCGGGCGAGCAGGGCGAACGATAGCCCGCTCGGCTCGGCGAAGAGGAGCGGCCGGTCCGCCTTCGCGAGGGCCACGAGGCCGCCCCCCTGGAACGACGGGCCCAGGACGTTACCGCTCTCGTCCCGGACGTCCGATCCCGTCTGGACGAGCGCGGACTTGACCTGCGCCACCGTCCAGGTCGGATGCCGCTGGCGCAGGAGGGCTGCAGCTCCCGCGACGTGGGGGGAGGCCATGCTCGTGCCGGAGGAGGACGTCCAGCCGTTCGGGACCGACGAGAGGATGCCCACGCCCGGCGCGGACACGTCCGGCTTCAGGCGCAGCGAGATCGCCGTCGGGCCGACCGACGAGAAGTCCGCGTGTACGGTCTCCGGCGGGGTGCCGCCGATCTCGACCGCTGCCACGGTGATCGCCCGGCGCGAGCTCCCCGGAGACGACACCGACCCGGCCCCGACCTCGTTGTAGTCGTTCCCGGCGGCGACCACGGGCACGACCCCGGCTGCGGCGGCGGCGTCGAGCGCGAGCGCGACGATGTCGCGGCGCGGCTCGATCTCGGGCTCGCCGAGCGAGAGGTTGATCACGTCCATGCCGTCCCGGACCGCCGCCTCGATCGCGGCGACGAGCTCGGGGGAGTTCCCGTTCGGGCTGAGCCCGGAGTCCGTCCGGACGAGCGCCTTGTAGTTCCCGATGTATGCGCCCGGGGCGACGCCCGAGACGGTGGTCCCGCCCGGAGCCCCGGTCCCGTGGTTGCCGGCGGCGATGCCCGCGACGTGCGTCCCGTGGCTCGACTGTCCGGGATCGAACGCCTGCCGAGCGAGCGCCGACCTGGCGGTGAGGGGAGCGAACGCGCGCGCGACGATGACCTTCGCGCTCGTGAACCGCACCTGGCCGCGCGGGAACCCGGCGGGCATCGTGTAGCCCGCTGGGTCGAAGAACGGGTGCCCTGCGTCGAGCCCGGTGTCGACGATCCCGATCTTCACGCCCTGCCCGGCCGTCGCCAGCGTGGGACCCCAGAGCGCGGGCGCGCCGATCTGCCCCGGGCTCCGGTCGAGCTGCGGTCCGTACGTCCCCCCGGCGAAGACGTCCTTCACACTCGGCAGCCCGCGTAGCCGCGGCACCTGTGCGCGGGGGAGGTCGACGGCGAAGCCGTTGGCGACGAGGCGGTACCGCCAGTACGTGCGAGCGTCGGGGAGCCGCTTCGCGAGCATTCGGCGGAACGCGCGCTGCTGGCGCTCGATCCGCTCGCCGGCCTGCGGGTCGATACCGAGGGCCGGCGAGGCGAGCGTGACGACGACCTCCGTCCGGTCTCCTCCCGGCGAAGGAACCGTCGTCGGTAGCTCGCGACCGCCGAGCGCGAGGGCCCCGACCGCGACGAGCGCGAGAGCTGCGAGCCGTGTCATCGGGAGTTGAGACGCGTCGGGTGCCCGAAAGTCGAGACGAGGGTGGAATGCGGATGAGAGGACTTGAACCTCCACGCCCTTACGGGCACACGGACCTGAACCGTGCGCGTCTACCAATTCCGCCACATCCGCGCGGAGGGCCTCATTCTAGCCTCGCCCGTCGGGCAACTCTCCCGTAGCGCACCCGGTGGTGCGGGCTCCGGTGACGATCGCCTCGAAGGGCTCCCAGACCTAGGCCGGCAGCGCCTCGAGCACCTGTTCCGTATGCGTGTCGGGCTTGACCCTACGCATCACCGTCCTGACGTTGCCGTCGGCGTCGATGACGAAGGTCGAGCGCTCGACGCCCATGTAGTGCTTGCCGGCCATGTTCTTCTCGACCCACACGCCGTAGGCCTCCGAGACCGCGTGGTCCTCGTCGGCGAGGAGCGTGAACGGGAGCCCGTACTTCTCCTTGAACCTCACGTGGCTCGTCTCGCTGTCCGGGCTCACGCCGAGCACGACCGCGCCGCGCTCCTCGAATTCGCCCCAGGCGTCGCGGATCCCACAGGCCTGCGCCGTGCAACCCGGTGTGTCGTCCTTGGGATAGAAGTAGAGGACGACGGGCTTGCCCCGCAGATCCGAGAGCCTGACCGCCGAGCCGTCGTCGGACGCGAGCTCGAAGTCCGGGGCCACTGTTCCTTCGTCGATCATGCGTGCCTCCTCGTGAAGACCTTCGTAGGTGTCCTGTCGAGGGAGAACGTGCCTGCCTAGAAGTCGATGCGCATGACGACGCGGCGCTTCGTCGGATGGCTGACCTCGGTGAGCCCTGCCGCTGCGAAGACGCTTCGGCTGCCGACGTGGAGCTCGTCCCAGGTGATCTCCTTCCCGGGCTCGGTGAGCATCGGGTAGCCCTCGAGAGCACGTGCGCCGCGCCGCCGCGCGAAGTCGACGGCGGCCCGCGCGAGCGCGTAGCTGATGCCCCCGCGTCGGAACCCTGCCCGGGTGAAGAGGCAGGTAACGGCCCAGATGCTGTCGTCGCTCTTGTCCTGCGCCCGTCCCTCCCAGGGAACCCGGTAGACGCGCAGCAGGCCCGGGTAGGCCGTGCGCGGCTCGACCGCACACCAGCCGACGGGCTCGCCGTCGAGGTAGGCGACGAGGCCGCTCGTCGTCTTCGAGTCGGGGTGCCCGCACTCGGTCTGCATCCGCAGCCGGTGAGCCCGTTCCTCGGCGGGAAACGAGCGGAACGACTCCCTCGGCTGCAGCTTGTACCGCTGGCACTGGCACGTCGCTGCGGCCCCGCGGGCGCCGAACACGGTCTGGAGATCCTCCCAGCTTGCCTCGTTGGCAGGCACGATCGTGACCGCGAGCGCCGTCGCCGTGACTCTCACGATCACGCGTCGATCCTAGCCAGCAGTACCCGATGGAGTGTCAGGCTTGCGCTGTGGTGTCGCGGCCGACCGACCTTTCCTCGCTCGTGGGTGCGTGGCGACTGGCGCTCGCGTCAGCGCAGGCGGCGCTCCAGGCGGCTGCGCGCGATCTCCCGCCGAGCGAGCTTCGCCTGCGTTCCACGCGTCTCGCGGAGGAGAGGAACGCCACGGTGCGACTGCTCGAGGCGCTCGCCGGGGTTCGCGGCGAGGAACGGCTCCTCGTCCGTCTCGTCGGCTCCACGTGGGATGCGCGGCGGCTGCTCGGGCTTCCGGCCGGGGTCGCTGCATGTGTCTTCGGCGTCGACGGCGTCCTCGTCCCCAGCGCAGCAACGCATGCGGATGCGTGGCAGGAGACCTTCGACGCGCTGCTTTCGAGCACCATCGACCGGACGGGAGGCACGTTCGTTCCCTTCAGCGTCCAGGCCGACTACGAGCTGCACGTCCACGGACGCACGCGCCACGATGCGATCCGGGAGTTCCTCGCGAGCCGGGGGCTGAGCCTTCCCGAGGGCTCGGCCGACGAGCCGCCGGGCGTCGGGACGGTGAACGGACTTGCGCGCTACAAGAGCGAGGCGCTCCGTCGCCTGCTGGACGCGCGCGGCGTGAAGGCCTACCAAGGCACCCGCCTCTTCCTCGAGCTGGCGCACGAGGCGGGTATCCGGTGCGCGGTCGTCTCGGGCAGCACCACCATGACCTACCTGCTCGAGCGCGCGGGCCTGTCCGACCTGGTCGACTCGGGAGTGGACGGGACGACGATGCGCGCGGAGGGGCTGCGCCGGAAGCCGGCCCCCGACATGCTGCTCGCCGCCGGCCGCCGGCTCGGCGTTCCGCCCGAACGCACGGCCGTGTTCGAGACGTCCGTCGACGGAGTCGAGGCCGGACGCGCGGGCGGCTTCGACGTCGTCGTGGCCGTCGACCACGGCGGCGGCCAGGCAAGCGCCCTGCGGGCTCGGGGCGCGGACCTGGTGGTGTCGGGACCTCGGCGAGATCCTCGCGCGATCGCTCGCCGCATAATGCCCCGGCGCGCACGCGGTTTTCGAACCCGCTCCACGGAGCTGGCGCATGGCGAGTTCGCCACGCCGGAGCTAGCAGTCCAGGCTGGTGTCCGTCGGCGACCGAGCGGCGGAGCCGGCGACCGTCTTCCCCTTCGTGGTCAGGAGCTGGCCGCCGCCGTAGTAGGCGTGCTCGCCGTGCCCGGTGAGGTCGAACGTGTGCGTTGCCGTCCCGCTCCCGGTGACGGGGTACGCCTGCACGTGGATCCCGAACACGGTTCCACCGGGACCCGGCCAGCGCACGCCGTACTGCGCGACGAGGTCGCGCCCCTTGAACCCGCTCCAGGTATAGGTGACCGTGACGGTGCAGCCTCCGTCGTGTGTGAGGGTGACCGAGGCCGTCCCGGAGGGCGGCGGTGGCTGCCCGCCCGCGGGCATGGCCATCGCGGTCGACGCGAGAAGCAGCACGACCAACGCGACGAGCGGTCGATGCCGCATGACTGACCTCCCTTCGTGCTCGACCGAGGCCTCCCTCGGCGTGGGCGCCACAACGGCCGGGACTCTAGGCCGTCTGCGTCGTCGGTTCAAGGCCAGGCCTGCCCGGTCGGCCCCCGGACGACGCCGGTAGGGTGCGCGCGATGGTGGGCGTGCACGTGTTCCTCGGGGTCGCTGTGCTCGTCGTGTGCGCGGGCGCGGCGGTGCTCGGGCTCGTCGCCTACCGGCGCGGCGCCGCGGGGCCTTGGGTCGCGCACGTGCTGGCGCTCGCGCAGACCGCTCTCATCGCCCAGGCCGCCGCCGGCCTGCTCCTGCTCTCCGACGGCAGGCGGGCGCCGGATCGTCTCCACTACACGTACGGGGCGATCGCTCTCGGCGTTGTGCTCTCGCCCTGGTTCTACGCTCCTGGTGACCCCCGCAGGCGCCTGCTCTGGTTCGCCGGCACGACGCTCCTCGCCGGCGCGCTCGCTGTGCGCGCGTTCATGACGGGCTCGTGAGGCGGCTCTGGGACAGGACCCCGCCGCTCGCGCGCGGGCTCGGGATCGTCGCGCTGATCGCGCTCGTGGTCGTAGTGCTCTCGCTCGAGCCGGTACTCGCGACGGTGGGCGGCATCCTCCGTATCGCCTTCTTCCTGGCGGTCGCGTTCTTCCTCTTCCTCGTCTGGCGCGAGCGGAGGGGGGACCTGGAGGCCTGGTCGGACCGGAACCGACGGCTCTTCTACGCCGCGATCGCGCTCGCCGTCGTCGCGATCGGGATGGCGCTCGGGTACGGCCTGCCCGGGAGCCGCGACGCGCTGGCGCTCGTTCTCGTGATCGCCGCGTGCGCATACGTCGCCGTGCGCGTCTGGCGCACGGAGCATCGCTACTAGTAGGCGCAAGATCGGGACTCGCTCTCGCGAATCCCGATCGCGCAAAGACCCCTGAAGGCGACGGGCTCCGCCGCCGCAGCGCCCCGCTCGAGCAGGCGCGTCGCGGCTCACGGCAGGCGGAAGGGGGTGCCGTAGCGGAATGTCGGCGGCGCCGGGTTCACGGGATGCTGGAGCTGCAGCGTGTACCGGTACGTGCCCGGCGCCAGGCGCCGCGGGCCGAGCTCGACCTCGATCAGCTCCCCAACCGCAGCACGACCACGACGGGAGAGCTTCGTGCGCCCGGTGGCGACGTTCTCGACGCGGACGCGGTAGACGCAGTCGAGGCTGCAGCGGAACCGCGCCTGGAACGACCCGCGTCGCGCGGCGGCGCGTCCCGAGAAGCGCAGGAACGTGGGCTGGACGGCGAGCTTGTAGCCGCAGCGCGCGATCGACCCTCCGGCCGCCTTGTCGAGCGCTGCCGTGACCTGCGGGAGGCTCGACTTGGCCGTGCCGTCGACGTAGTAGACGCCCGACTGCCAGGTGGGCCGCGCGCGCTCGTCGCGCGCGAGGAAGAGCAGCATCGACTCGACGGTCGGCTGGCAGTAGGCGAGCTGGAGCGCCTGCTGGTAGTACGCGGCCTGGGTCGCCTCCGGCACCGGCTTCGTCGTGGAGGGCTCGTTCCCCGTGTACAGCGCCGCCTTGCTCTCCGGGATCTCCGACTCGACCCCGTACTCGCCGTACACGATCGGGAGGTCGGTCCCGCGCTGCGGCGTGCCGTCGAACGCCTGCCCCAGGAGCGCGACGAGCTTGTCGTAATCGGCGACGGAGATCGTCGTGTTCTTCGGGTGCGCGAACGTGGGCGGCTGGCTCGAGTTGTCCCCGTACGGGTGGATCACGAAGGCGTCCATGACCGGTTGCGCGCGCCCGCTCGCGCGGTAGGCGGCGCCGAGGCCCTCGATGAACGTCGTGGGAGAGTGCGTCGGCCGAACGCCGGCGGGGCGGTCGGTCCCGCGCGGCGAGACGGCGCCGCCGTACACGCGGACGCTGCCGGAGACGGCCTTGAGCGCGTCGTAGGTCTGGGCGAGGAGCTGGAGGTAGGCGGCCGGAGCGGCGCTCGTCCCGTCGAGCCCGAACTGCGGGAGCCAGAAGCGGTTCAGGTTCGGCTCGTTGCCGACGATCACGTGCCGCACGCCCGCGGAGCGGGCGATCGCCGCCGCGTAGGACGAGAACTCGGTCCGTGCCTCGTCGGTCAGCGGGGTCGTCGCGGCGCCGGGAGTCATGACCGTGACGTAGAGCCGTACGCCGTTCCGCTCCGCCGCGGCTGCGACGTTCTCGAGGATGGCGAGCTCGTTGTCCGTCGGCGCAGCTCGCCCGGGCGTCCAGTAGCTCGTGATTCGAACCGCTCGGAACCCGGACACCCGGAGCAGCTCCATCCGCGTCTCCGCCTCGACGACGCTCGTCGCCCGCACGTCGTCCTCCGCCGCACCGACGGTCATGCCCGGCCCGGCGGTGGCGACCGCCGGCACACCGAGCGCCGCCACGGCCGCGACGGCCGCCAGAAGGGCACTCCGGAGCGCCATACCCACGGGGATACGCTAGCGGCGGAATGCATGAAAACCTTGAAGACCAGCTGCGTTCGCTCCCGCGCGGATCCGGCGTCTACCTGTTCCGTGACGCGACCGGCGACGTCCTGTACGTGGGGAAGGCGAAGTCCTTGCGGAGCCGCGTCCGCAGCTACTTCCAGCGCGGTGACGCGCGCCCGGGCATGGATCAGCTCGCTGCGCGCGCCGCGGACGTCGAGGTCATCGTCACCCGCAACGAGGCAGAGGCGCTCCACCTCGAGCAGAACCTGATCAAGCGGCACCGGCCCCCGTTCAACATCCGGCTCCGAGACGACAAGTCGTTCCCGTACATCGCCGTGACGCTCGAGGATGAGTACCCGCGCGTCATGTTCACGCGTGAGCGGCACCGGCGAGGCACCGTGTACTTCGGCCCCTACGCGAACGCGAAGAAGGTGCGCGAGACCCTCGACGTGCTCAACCGCGTCTTCCGCTTCCGCCCCTGCGAGGGGCCGCGGCCGGGTCGGCACTCGGGGATCCCGTGCCTCGACTTCCACATCGACCGCTGCTTCGCCCCGTGCATCCAGGCGATCTCGCGCGAGGACTACGGCGGGATCATCGAGGGCGTGGTCGGGTTCCTGTCGGGCGACACGGCATCCATTCAGCGCGAGCTGGAGGAGCGGATGCGCGAGGCGGCAGCCGACGAACGCTTCGAGGAGGCCGCCCGCTACCGGAACCGGCTCTTCTCGATCCGGCACCTCGCCGAGCGCCAGGCGGCCGATCAGCGGGCTGTCGGCACGGTCGACGTCATCGGGCTCGCCATCGACGGCGACGAGGCCGCGGTGCAGGTCTTCCCGCTGCGCGACGGCAAGATGATCGACCGCTACGGCTTCCACCTCGAGAACGTCGTGGACGGCGACGTCCAGTCGGTGCTCGAGGCATTCGTCGTCGAGTTCTACGGCTCGGCGCCGAGCGTCCCGCCGCAGGTTCTCGTGCCGCAGGGGAGTGGCGACCTCGCAGCGCTCGAGGTGTTCCTCTCGGAGCGGCGCGGCTCCCGCGTCGAGGTGCGCGCACCGGCTCGAGGCGAGAAGCGGCGGCTCGTGGAGCTCGCCGCCGAGAACGCCCGCCTCGCGCTGGAGTCCGACACCGCGCGCCGGGAGGACCAGCGCCGGCGCCGCGTCGCCGCGCTCGAGGACCTCCGCGAGTGCCTGAACCTCGAGAGCCTCCCCGTGCGGATCGAGTGCTTCGACGTCTCCAACATCCAGGGCGAGTCGATCGTCGCGTCGATGGTCGTCTTCGTCGACGGGCGGCCGAAGAACGCCCACTACCGTACCTTCGCCATCCGCGGGGTCCAGGGTGGGCCGGACGACGTCGGCGCGATGCGCGAGGTGATCGCCCGGCGGTTCGCGCGGGCCCGGGAAGGCGAGCCGGACGAGAGCTTCTCCAGGATCCCGAACCTCGTCGTCGTCGACGGAGGACGCGGGCAGCTGGCGGCCGCGCTCGCCGCGATGGAGGAGCTCGACCTCCCGCGGGTCGCCGTGATCGCGCTCGCGAAGCGGGAGGAGGAGGTGTTCGTCCCGGGCTCGCCGGAGGCGGTCCGCCTCGACCGTACAGGCCCCGCGCTCCAGCTCCTCCAGCGCGCGCGCGACGAGGCGCACCGGGTCGCGCTCCGCTACCACCGCAGGAAGCGGGGGACGAAGGCGATGGAGACGATCTTCGAGACGCTCGAGGGCGTCGGGCCCGTGAGACGCCGAGCGATCCTCCGCCACTTCGGGTCCGTCGAGCGGTTCCTCGACGCCTCGCAGGAGGAGCTCGAGGGCGTTCCCGGACTGCCGCAGAAGACCGCGCGTGCCCTCTACAGCAGCTGCACAAGGCGGGGCCCTCCTAGGAGCCCTGGGCCTCGCCGGCCTCGCGCATGGCCTTGCGGAAGCGGAAGGTGCGCATCGTGAGGGCGATCGCCGTGAACCCGGCGACGACGTTCACGGTCGTGATCGTGAGCCGCGCTCCCACGCTGAACGCGAGAAGAACGGCCGCCGGCGCGACGCCGTTCAGCACGTAGAGCAGGAACGCCTGCTCGGTGCCCAGCCCGCCCGGCGTGATGGGGAGGAGGCTCGCCGTGCTCTGGGACACCTGGACGAGCGTCGCGTTGTGCAGCGACTGCGGGATGTCGAACGCGTCGAGGAGGAACCAGATCGTGGTGAGGCGGAGGAGCCAGTCGGCCGCCTGCCAGGCGGCCACCGCGCGCAGGTAGCGCGTGGGCGGGCTCATGACGGCGAACGCCTGCCGCACGCGCTCCCGGAAGTCGAGGACATGGCCGTGGATCCAGATCCCGACGAGCCCGGCGCCGATCAGGATGCCCGCGACGGTCAGCACGAAGACGAGGGGCCGGTCGAGGAGGAACGCGAAGTCGAAGCTCTCGAGCCTCGGCAGGACGTCGAGGCCGGGGAGGGCTCCGATCCCGAGCGCCCAGGTGAAGAGCGCCAGGGCGGCGGTCATGTCGAAGATCGAGAGCACGAGCGTGCTCGAGATCACCGTCGTGTACGTGCTGTCCCGCACGGCGCGGTGGGCCAGATAGATCCTCGCGGCGTCGCCCGCGCGGGCGGGGATGATCGCGTTGATCCCCACGCCGGCGAGGTAGGCGGCGTAGATCGAGCTCCACTTGACGCCGGCCTCCGGGTACGCGGCGGCGAGCACGTTCCGCCACGCACGGCTGGTGCAGGCCATCTTCACCAGGTGGCAGCAGATGGCGATGAGGAGCGGTACGACGTCGACCGACCCGAGCTGGTCGAGGAAGGCGTCGATGCCGTCGAGGACCCGGGTCATCGCGTCCGCCTAGCGGCTGCGTGTCGGGACGTTCGCGTGGGCCGCCGTGAGCGTCGCCAGCCCGCCGCTTCGCGGCCGCAGGAGCCGGGGCCGCGCATCGCAGCCCGCCCGGCTACTTCGCCCCGTCGCCGTCGGGGCCGAGGAACGGGTACCGGTAGTCGGTGGCGGGGACGAACGTCTCCTTGATCGTCCGCGGCGACACCCAGCGGATCAGGTTCCACATCGAACCGGCCTTGTCGTTCGTCCCGCTCGCGCGGGCGCCGCCGAACGGCTGCTGGCCGACGACCGCTCCCGTGGGCTTGTCGTTGACGTAGAAGTTGCCCGCCGTGTAGCGGAGCGCGTCCTGCGCCTCGTCGATGGCCGCGCGCTCCGTCGAGAACACGGCGCCCGTGAGCCCGTACGGCGCCGTCTCGTCGACGAGGCGCAGCGTGTCGTCCCACCGCTTCTCGTCGTACACGTACGTCGTCAGGATCGGCCCGAACAGCTCGTCGCGGAGGAGCCTGAAGCCGCTGTCGTCGGTGGCGATCACGGTCGGCTCGACGAAGTACCCCTCCGAGTCGTCGGTCGAGCCGCCGGTGAGGATCTCCGCGCCTGCCGCGCGCGCTTCGTCGATCGCGTCGCGGTGCGTCGCGAACGCGCTCGAGTCGATGACCGCGCCCATGAAGTTCTCGAAGTCGGCGACGTCGCCCATCCGGATCGACCCGACGTCGTCCACCAGGCGCTCCCGGACCTCGGGCCAGAGGTTCGACGGGACGTACAGGCGCGAGGCGGCCGAGCACTTCTGGCCCTGGTACTCGAAGGACCCGCGGACGACCGCAGTCGCGACCGCGTCGGCGTCGGCGGAGGGGTGGGCCAGGATGAAGTCCTTCCCTCCCGTCTCGCCGACGATGCGCGGGTAGTTGCGATACGAGTCGATGTTCGTCCCGACGGTCTTCCACATCCCGTGGAACACGCCCGTCGAGCCCGTGAAGTGGATGCCCGCGAGCTCGGGGCTCGCGAGCGCGGCGTCGCCGATCGTCGCTCCCGACCCGTAGACGAGGTTGATCACGCCGTCCGGCAGGCCGGCGGCCTGGAAGAGCCGCATGAGGTAGTACGCGGCGAGCGCTGGCGGTCGAGGCGGGCTTCCAGACGACCGTGTTGCCCATGAGCGCTGGCGATGTCGAGAGGTTCCCGCCGATGGACGTGAAGTTGAACGGGCTGACCGCGAAGACGAACCCCTCCAGGGGCCGGTACTCCATGCGGTTCCAGGTGCCGGTGGGGGAGTAGGGCTGCTCCGAGTAGATCCGCGCGAGGAACTCGACGTTGAAGCGCCAGAAGTCGATGAGCTCGCAGGCGGCGTCGATCTCGGCCTGGTGCGCGGTCTTCGACTGGTTGAGCATGGTCGCGGCGTTCAGCGTCTGCCGCCACGGGCCTGCGAGGAGCTCGGCCGCCCGGAGGAACACCGCCGCGCGCTCGTGCCACGGCGTCCGCGACCAGTCGTCGTGCGCCGCACGCGCCGCCGCGATCGCCTGCTCCACGTGCTCCGGCCCGCCCTTCGCGACGTCCGCGAGCACGTGGCTCTTGCGGTGCGGCATGACGGCCTCGAACGTCTCGTCCGTGAACACGTCCTCGCCCCCGATGACGAGAGGGATGCCGGACTCGCTCGCCCTCCATCTCCCGGAGACGAGCCCGGAGCTCCGCGCGCTCCGGCGACGCCGGGCTCGTACCCCTTCACCGGCTCGTTCACCGGTGTCGGCGGCGTGAAGATGCCGGGGGCGCTCACGGGCGCGATTCTAGTTGCGGCCCGGCTCGTGCCGGGGGCGAGAGGCTAGAGTCGAGGGGCGTGCGGGCGACGTAACGCGCTACGAGGTGCCCGGCTGGGGAGTCGGCGAGCTCTGGACGACGAGGGACGCGGTCGTCGATCACGAGCTCGTGTTCTCCGAGGGCGCGACGGGCGAGCCGGATGCCACCCGCTGAGCCCGCGGACGACCTCGCCACAGTCGCCGCCTCAACGCCCGCCGTAGGCCCGAGCGCAGCCCCCCACGAGGGGGCGGCGAGCCCCCCAGCAGGCACCGTACCCGCGACCTCCTCACACGTGGGTGGCACCTTCGCGCCGACTGTGCACGCGCCGGCCCCCGCCCGCGACGTCGATCCCGACGAGCTCGTGGAGCGGTTCGCGGCCTTCCTCGCCGGAACGCCGGTCGCCTTCGACGACGTCCCGCTCGACCTCGCCTGGTGCACGCCGTTCCAGCGCGAGGTCGCCGCCTCCCTGCGCACCATCCCTCGCGGCGAGGTCGTCAGCTACGGGGAGCTCGCAGCGCTCGCCGGCTACCCGGGCGCGCAGCGCGCGGTCGGCTCGTTCTGCGCCCGCAACCGCTTCGCCCTGCTGATCCCCTGCCACCGCGTCGTCGCGGCCGACGGCATCGGGGGCTACGGAAGCGCGGGCGCAGCCGTCAAGCGACGCCTCCTCGCGCTCGAGGGCGTCCTCCTGTGATCACCTCCGAGGACGTGCGGGAGGAGCTCGCCCTGATCGTCCCGCTGCGCCGTTGCGATCGGCTCGCGGAGCTGTCGGCGCTCTTCCACTCGGCCGGGAGCCTCCATCTGCGCGGCCGGGGCGAGTGGGCGCTCCATCTCGACCTCGGGAGCGGGGCGGCCGCGCGACGCGCGTTCGCGCTCCTGCGGGACGAGGGAATCCGCTCCGAGATCCGCACCTACCGGCGGCGCGCGTTCGACCGCTCCACCCGGTACCAGCTCCACGTGGAGGGGGAGAGCCGCGCGCTCGAGGTCCTCGCCGCGGCGGGCGTGCTCGATCGCCGTCATGCCCCGCTCGAGAGACCGCCGCGCCGCGTCGATCGCCCGCGCGTGCTGCAGGGCCGCGTACCTCCGGGGCGCATTCCTCGGCGGCGGCTCGATCTCGGTCCAGCGTGTCGGCGCACCTCGAGCTGAGAACGGCCACGCTCGAGGCGGCGCTCCTGCTCGGCGCCGTCGCGGCGAGGTCAGGGTTCGCTCTCGCGGCGCTGGATCGCGGCACCCATGCCGTCGCCTACGCGAAGGAGTGGGATGCGATCGAGTCGCTGCTCGCCGTGGCGGGCGCGGCCGAGGCCGTTCTCGTGCTGGAGGAGCGGGCGGTTCTCGCCGCGACGCGCGAGCAGGCGAACCGCCTCGCGAACGCGGACCACGCGAACCTCGTACGGACGAGCAAGGCGGCGAGACTGCAGCTCGAGGCGGTGGAGCGACTTCGGGCCGACGGCTCGCTCGAGCGGTTGCCGACGCCGCTCAAGGAGGCGGCCGAGCTCCGCGTCCGGCATCCCGGCGAGTCGCTCCGGGAGCTCGCGGGACGGACCGATCCCCGGGCGAGCAAGGCGGCGATGCAGCGAAGGCTCCGTCGGATCCAGGAGCTCGCCGGAGCCTGACCGCGCCTCGTCCGCGAGGCATTGTTCCGAGACGCACGATGGGTGATACTCACGCGTTACGTGGGCACGCGCCCCCGCTGCGGTGGATCCAGACCCCATCTGCCGTGGAAACGGTGCGCGGCAACGGGGGGAGGGGGTCGTCCTCGGAGCCCCTCCCCCGGCCCACACACGTGCGCAAGAGCGGATATCCGCTAGCGCGGATTCCGCTCGCGCAAGACCCCTGAAGCCGGCGCTTCGCGCCGGGTCGCGCTGTTCACCTACGGCTCCAGGCCCCCAGGCTAGACTCGTTCCAGATTCGGGCAACGACGGGACGAGGAGTGTGAGCATGGGCATCCGGGTAGGGATCAACGGCTTCGGTCGTATCGGGCGGAACTTCTTCCGGGCGCAGCAGGCGCTCGGCGCCGACATCGAGATCGTGGCGCTGAACGACCTCGGCGACGCCAAGACGATGGCGCACCTGCTGAAGTACGACTCGAACCTCGGCCCGTTCGAGGGCGACGTGAAGCTCGGCGACGGCGTGCTGCACGCGGCCGGAGAGGACGTGAAGATGCTCTCCGAGCGCGATCCGGCGGCGCTTCCCTGGGGCGACCTCGGCGTCGACGTCGTCGTCGAGTCGACCGGGATCTTCACCGACCGCGAGGGCGCGCAGAAGCACCTCGACGCCGGCGCGAAGAAGGTGGTCATCTCCGCCCCCGCCAAGGACCCGGACTATCACCGTCGTCCTCGGCGTCAACGACGACGCGTACGACGCCGACGCCCACCACATCGTCTCGAACGCGTCCTGCACGACGAACTGCGTCGCCCCGCTCGCGAAGGTGCTCCACGAGCTCGCCGGGATCGAGAGCGGCTTCATGACGACGATCCACGCGTACACGAACGACCAGGTGATCCTCGACTTCCCGCACAAGGACCTGCGCCGCGCACGGGCGGCCGCGATCAATCTCATCCCGACCTCGACGGGCGCCGCGAAGGCGATCGGCCTCGTGCTCCCGGACCTCGAAGGGGAAGGTCGACGGCATCGCGGTGCGCGCGCCCGTGGCGACCGGGTCGCTGACAGACCTCGTCGTCCAGCTCGGACGTGAGACGACGGCCGAGGAGGTGAACGCGGCCTATCGCGAGGCCGCCGCCGGGTCCACTCGACGGGCTGCTCCAGTACTCGGAGGACCCGATCGTCTCGACCGACATCAACGGCAACCCGTACTCGTGCATCTTCGACAGCCCGCTGACGATGGCGCACGGCAGCACGGTCAAGGTCTTCGGCTGGTACGACAACGAGTGGGGGTACTCGTGCCGGCTCGTCGACCTGATCCCGAAGCTCCTCCCGTGAAGCTCTCCCAGGTCAGGTTGCTCGTCGACGACTTCCCGGGCTGCTTCCGGTTCCTGCGCGACGACCTCGGGCTCGAGTGCAGCTTCGGCGCCGAGGACGACGACTACGCGAGCTTCACTGCCGGCGCCGGCACGTCGCCATCTTCCGCCGGGCCGGTCAGGCAGGCGTCGTCGATCTCTGCGCGGCCGGGCGACTCGGCGCTCGTCGTGCTCGAGGTGGACGACGTCGACGCCGAGGTCGCGCGGTTGGGGGAGGCCGTCGTCGCAGGCGCCCGTCGACCAGCCGGAGTGGGGCGGCCGGGTCGCCTACCTGCGCGACCCCGACGGGAACCTGTTCGAGCTCTTCCAGGTCCTCGAGGAGCAGTGAGGAAGCCGCGTTCCGTCCGCGAGGCGGACGTCGCCGGCAAGCACGTCCTCGTCCGCGCCGACCTGAACGTCCCGCTCGAGGACGGCCGCGTCGCCGACGACACGCGGATCCGAGCCTCGCTGCCGACGCTGCGCTACCTCCTCGAGCGAGGGAGCCGCAGGGATCGCGGTGTGCTCGCACCTCGGCCGTCCGAAGGGCCCCGACCCCGCGTTCGCGATGGCGCCGGTCGCCGCGCGCCTGCGCGAGCTCCTGCCGGACGACCGCGTGACCGTGCTCGAGAACACGCGCTTCGACCCGGGTGAGACGAAGAACGACCCGGAGAGCGCGCGACGTCTCGCCGAGGGGATGGACCTGTACGTGAACGACGCCTTCGGCTCCGCACACCGGGCGCACGCGTCCACGGTGGGCGTCGCCGAGCTGCTCCCGGCCTACGCGGGCTTCCTGCTCGAGCAGGAGCTCGAGATGCTCGGGCGGCTCCTCGGCGAGGTCGAGCGGCCGTTCGTGCTCGTCGCGGGCGGCGCGAAGGTCGAGGACAAGCTCGGCGTGCTCGAGCACCTCGGCGGCCGCGCGGACACGGTCCTCGTCGGCGGCAAGATGGCCGAGGAGCTGCGCGACGGGAGCCCGCTCCCGTTCGCCGCCGAGCTGCCCATCGGACGTCGTCGCGGCGGCCGCCTTCGAGGCGGACGCCGAGTCGCAGGTCACGCCCTACGACGAGCTGCCCGACGGCTGGCTCGGCCTCGACATCGGGCCGGAGACGCGGGCGCGCTTCGGCGACGTGATCCGCGGCGCGCGCACGGTCTTCTGGAACGGCCCGATGGGCGTCTTCGAGTGGCCGCGCTTCGCGGAGGGGACGAAGGCGGTGGCGCAGGCCGTCGCCGACGCGGACGCCTACAGCGTCGTCGGCGGCGGTGACTCCGTGCGCGCGATCCAGGAGCTCGGGCTCGCGGATCGAGGTCTCCTGGGTCTCGACCGGCGGCGGCGCCTCGCTCGAGCTGCTCGAGGGCAAGGAGCTCCCCGGCGTAGCCGCGATCCCGTCGAGCAAGGGCTCAGGCGCGAATCCCGGGCACGTGGCGCGCGAGGAAGGCGAGGTTGGCGGACACCTGGCGCACGCGCTCGTCGACGTCGAACGAGCCGTGCCCGGTCTCGTACACGTACACCTCGTGCGGGTGGCCACGGGCGGCCAGCTTCTCGACGTAGCGCATCGCCTGCCGGTACGGACAGCGGCTGTCGTTGCGCCCGATCAGGAACATCACCGGCGCGCGCACGTCGTCCGCGAAGTTGATCGCGTTGCGGTCGCGCATGAGCTCCGGCAGGTCCTTCGGCTCGTGCCCGCCGAGGAGCGCGCGGTCGTACGCCTGGAGAATGGGTGACAGCTCCTCGTAGCCGTCCTCGTAGTCGCCGACGGGCACGCCCGCGATCCCGCAAGTCCAGAGGTCGGGGTGCTTGCCGAGCTCGAGGAGCGTGACGTACCCGCCCCAGGAGTAGCCGGCGATCACCGCACGCTCGGGGTCGGCCAGTCCGCGTGCGACGAGATCCCCGAGCCCCGCGTTCACGTCCTCGAGCTCCGGCCCGCCGATGTTCCCGACGAGCGTGTCGCGCCACTCCCGCCCGTAGCCGATCGAGCCCCGATAGTTGACCATCCCCACGACGAAGCCCGCGTCCACGTAGGCCTGCACCTCGGGCTGCCAGCGGTCGAGGTCGAGCCACGTCGGCCCGCCGTGGACGAACATCATCACCGGGAACGGGCCGCCGGAGTCGTCCGGCGTCACGTAGAAGCCGTGCACGCGCTGGCCGTGCGGGTTCTGGAAGTGCCACGACTCGTACGGCCGGGAAGAGGGCGCGCGCTCGCCCTCCACGGTGATCGGCTCGGCGGCGACGTCGTCGAGCACGAGCCGCTGGCGGTGACCCTGCTCGTGGAGGAACCAGACGTGGCCGTCCGGCCTCACACGCGCGCTCCACACGAACCCGGGCTCGTTGGCGAGCGCGTCGTGCGAGCCGGAAGCGAGGTCGTAGCGGTAGAGCTGGTCGCGACCCTCGAATCGGTGCTTGAGGAGGAGCGCCGACGCGTCGGGCCACCAGTCCTCCACGAAGACGCCTCCCGCGAGGTCGAAGGAAAGGTCGTGGCGCTCGCCGGTGGAGAGGTTCCAGAGCCCCGGCCGCTCGTCGCCCTCCCGCTCGTGCTCGATCGCGAGCCGCTGGTCGCCGGGCACGGGAGACCAGCACTTGGCGGCGAGCGACATCCCCTCGTCGAGCTGCTCGCCGACGGTCGCGCCGCCAAGGGGGTCGATCACGCGGAGCGCGGGATGGATGAGGTCTCCGTGCTCGGCGTGCTGGAGGCAGAGGAGCGAGCCGTCGGCCGAGAGCGCGCCCCGTAGGAACCCACCCGTCTCCGCGCTCCCGAGCTGCACGGACTCCGGCGAGCGGTGGACCAGGCGCGCGCGTGCCCCGTCGAGCGACACGTACACGGCGAAGCCGTCCCGGTCGCTGATCGCGGCGACGACGATCCCGGGAGCCTGCGCGAGCCCGTCGGTCCACCCGTGGGGCACTCCCGCCAGGAAGGGGCGCGTCTCGCCGCCGTGGAACGGCTGCACGAGCCACTGTCCCGACTCGTCCCCCGTCTCGTCCTGGAACCACAGGATGCCCTCGCCGTCGAGCGTCGGCGTCCCGTCGAGGACGCCGACCGGGTGGTCGGTGACGCGCCGGTGCACGTCGGTCGCGAGGTCTCGCGCATGCAGCTGCCACACGCCCGACTCGTTGGACGCGTACACGAGGAGGTCGGGCGCGGTCGGCGACCACGACGGCAGGAACGTCAGCGGCGCCCGGAAGCGACGTTCCCAGGCCATCATCGCCTCGGCGGCAGAGGTCACCGGAACGGAGGCTAGCCAACGACGAGCGGATAGGCGACGCCGCGGCCGCGAAGCGGACGCCTTCCAGGGATCTTCCGCGACCGCGGATCCGCTCTCGCGGATCCCCGCAGAGGGCAGAGAGTCCGATCTGCGAAGAGGCGACCCAGCGGCCGCGAAGCGGACGCCTTCAGGGATCTTCCGCGACCGAGGATCCGCTCTGCGGATCCTCGGTCTGCGAACAAGAACAGGGCTAAGATCGCCGCGGATGCTGATTGCGGGCAACTGGAAGATGTACAAGGGCGCCCACCAGGCGCGCGAGTTCGCCGCGCAGATCCGGCGGCTGCCAGAGCGCCTACCGGGCATCGACATCGTCGTCTGCCCGCCGTACGTCGCACTCGGGGCCACGATCGAGGGTCTCGGCGCCGAGACGCGGGCGCACGTGTACGCGCAGAACGTGCACTGGGAGCTCGAGGGCGCGTTCACGGGTGAGGTCTCGGCGCCGATGCTGCTCGAGCTCGGCGTCGCGGGCGCGCTCGTCGGCCACTCCGAGCGGCGGCAGCTCTTCTGCGAGACGGACGAGACCGTGCGCCTGCGGGCCGAGGCGGCTCTCGAGGCCGGGCTCGCGGTGATCGCCTGCGTGGGCGAGACCGAGGCGGAGCGCGACGAGGAGCGCACCGAGGAGATCCTCGAGCGCCAGGTCGCCGTGCTCCCGCGCCACGAGCGGCTCGTGATCGCGTACGAGCCCGTCTGGGCGATCGGCACCGGCCGGACCGCCACCGCGGAGACGGCGCAGGAGGCGCATGCGTTCATCAAGTCGCTGCATCCCACGGCGGTGCTCTACGGCGGCTCGGTGAAGCCGGACAATGCCGCCGGCATCCTCTCCCAGCCGGACGTGGACGGCGCGCTCGTGGGGGGCGCGTCGCTCGACCTCCCGTCGTTCGAGGCCATCTGCCTCGCCGGCGCGGAGGCCGCTTCGTGAAGCATCTCGTTGCGCTGGTCATCCTGGACGGGTGGGGGCTCGCGCCCCCGGGGCCGGGGAACGCCGTCGAGCTCGCCGACACTCCGGTCTTCGACTCGCTGCTGGCCCGCTTCCCGCACACGACGCTGAAGGCCTCGGGTGAGGCGGTCGGGCTGCCTCCCGGCCAGATGGGGAACTCCGAGGTCGGTCACCTCACGATCGGCTCGGGACGCGTCCTCTTCCAGGACCTGATGCGCGTGAACCGCGCCATCCGCGACGGCTCGTTCTTCGAGAACGAGGCGCTCGACAGGCGCGTTCGCGCGTGCGCGGGAGCGGGGCGGGGACGTCCACCTCCTCGGGCTCGTCTCCTACGGCGGCGTCCACTCGCACATCGAGCACCTCCGGGCGCTGCTCGAGCTCGCGGACCGCGAGGGGATGGCCGACCGGACGTGGATCCATGCCTTCACCGACGGGAGGGACGTCTCGCCGCGGTCGGCCGTGAGCGACCTCGCGGAGCTCCCGCCCGAGCGGATCGCCACCGTGGCTGGGCGCTACTACGCGATGGACCGTGACCAGCGCTGGGAGCGGACCGACCGCGCGCTCCGCGCGATCCTCGAAGGTGGGGACGAGGTCGCCGACGGCCCCGTCGCGGCCGTGGCTGCGAGCTACGAGCGCGGGGTCACGGACGAGTTCCTCGAGCCGGTCGCGATCGCGGGGAGGCCGCGCCTCGACCCCGCCGCGTGACACGGCGATCTTCTTCAACTTCCGCCCCGATCGTGCACGCCAGCTGAGCCAGCGGCTCCTCGAGGCCGGCGTCGACCTCACGACCATGACGCGCTACCGCGAGGAGTTCCCGTTCCCCGTCGCGTTCGAGGAGCAGATGGTGCCGAACACGCTCGCCGAGGCGCTCGCCGGCGCCGGCGCACGCCAGCTCCACGCCGCGGAGACCGAGAAGTACGCGCACGTCACGTACTTCCTGAACGGCGGCGAGGAGCGGGAGTGGGAGGGCGAGACGCGGATTCTCGTGCCGTCGCCGCGTGACGTCGCGAGCTACGACCTGAAGCCGGAGATGTCGGCGGTCGAGCTCGCCGCCCGCTTCTGCGGCGAGGTCGGGAACGGCTACCGCTTCGCCATCGTGAACTTCGCGAACCCGGACATGGTGGGGCACACGGGGTCGATCCCCGCCGTGCGGACCGCGGTCGAGGTCGTCGACCGCTGCCTCGGCCGCGTGCTCGACTGCGTCGAGCGGGCGGGAGGCGTGTGTTTGGTGACCGCAGACCACGGGAACGCCGAGGTGATGCTCGAGCCCGACGGGGTGAGCCCGCACACCGCGCACACGTCGAACCCGGTGCCGCTCGTGGTCACGGATGCGGCGGTCGCGCTGCGGGAAGGAGGGGAGCTGTCCGACCTGGCGCCCACCATCCTCACGTTGCTCGGGCTTCCGATCCCGGCCGAGATGACCGGGACGAGCCTCACAACATCCGCGTAAAGGCCCCCGAACAACCCCCTTACGAAACTCGTTCTATACTCCGCCCGCTCATGGCACTGCCACAGCCCGATCCGGGAGTCCTCCGCAAAGCCCAGCGCGGAGACGAGCGTGCCTTCTCGATCCTCGTCCGGACGTACGAGCAGCCGGTCTTCAACTACGTCCTGCGACTCACGGGCGACCGCTCGCTCTCCGAGGACCTGACGCAGGAGGTGTTCCTGCGCGTCTACCAGGGCCTTCCCGGGGTTCTCGCTGCGCTCGCGCTTCACGACCTGGCTCTTCCAGGTCACGAAGAACAGGGTCCTCGACGAGCTCCGCGCCCTCGAGCGCCGGCCGCGCTCCGTCGCCGCGCTGGAGGACATCCCGCCGCTCGAGGTCGTCGACGCACCGGCCGAGCGCGCCGAGACGATCGACGCCGTGTGGCGTGCGGTCGAGCAGCTGAACCCCGACCTGAAGATGGCGCTGCTGCTGCGCGACGTCGTCGGGCTCTCCTACACGGAGATCGCCGAGACGCTCGAGATCACCCTGGCGACCGTCAAGTGGCGGATCTACAAGGCGCGGGAGGAAGTCCAGGCCGCGCTCCAGCGCGACGGTGTCGTCGTGCCGATCAGGTCCGCGCCGTCCGCCGCGCGCCGCTAGCGCTTTTCGGAGCCACGTCGCGGTCGCGGCCGCGACCCACCGTACGATCCCTTGCGTGGAGAGCGCCAACCTGCGCAGGTTCGTCCTCGCCCTGCTCGTGTTCGTCGCCGTTCTGCTCGTGGGGACGGTCGGCTTCGTCCTGCTGCTGGACGAGAGCTGGGTCGAGTCGTTCTATCGCTCGGTCGTCTCGACGACGCTGACCGGCCTCGACACGGCGCCGGACACCGCGGCGGGGAAGATCTTCACCGTCTTCCTCCTCTTCAGCGGCGTGGCAGTCTTCCTCTACATCGCGGGAGTGATCGTAGACGTGATGACCCGGGGTGTCCTGAGCGGCGTTCTGGACGAGAGACGGAGGAAACGGAAGATCGAGGAGATCAGCGACCACGTGATCATCTGCGGCTACGGCCGCGTGGGCAGGAGCGTCGCGGCCGAGTTCACCGCCACGGGCACCCCGTGCGTCGTCGTCGACGTGACGCCGGAGTCCGTGGCGCTCGCGCAGTCCGACGGAGTCCCGGTCGTGCTCGGAGACGGCACGGAGGACAACGACCTCGAGGCCGCGGGGATCATGCGAGCGCGCGGCCTGGTCGCATCCGTCGACTCCGACGAGAAGAACCTCTACATCACGCTCTCCGCGCGCTCCCGCCGCTCCGACCTCACCATCGTCGCGCGCGCGTCGAACGCCTCCGCCGCGCGCAAGATCGAGCTCGCGGGCGCCGACCGCGTCGTCCAGCCGTACACCCACGCGGGGCTGCACATGGCGAACCTCGTCGTGAAGCCGCAGGTCGCCGACTTCCTCGACATCGTCGCCACGGCCGGTGGGCCGGTGGCCGGCCTCCGCTTCGAGGAGATCGTCGTCACGCCCGAGTGCGGTCAGGCCGGCCGCTCGCTCGGTGAGCTCCGTATCCAGGACTCGACGGGCGCCGCGATCGTCGCGCTGAGGCGGGCGGGTGGAGCGTTCGACGTGACCCCGAAGCCCGACGCGGTCCTCGAGGCCGGGGATGTGCTCATCGGCGTGGGGACGACGGAGGAGATGCGCCGGCTCGAGGAGCTCTTTGCGCCGCGCGGGGCACCGGTTGCCTGACGCCCTCGCCCGTCTCGCCGGCGCTCTCACGGAGGTGGCGGGCGCGCCGGTCGAGCTCGAGCGGCCCGGGGACGCCGAGCACGGCGACTACGCGACGAACGTCGCGCTCCGCCTCGCGCCGACCCGGCGGCAGGCTCCCCGCGACCTCGCTGCGGAGATCGCCGCCGGAGCCGTGGAGCGGGGGCTCGTGGAGGCCGCTGAGCCGGCGGGGCCGGGCTTCGTCAACCTGCACGTCTCCGATGCGTGGCTCGGCGAGGCGCTGGCCGAGATCCTGGACGCGGGCGCGTCCTACGGTGGGGGCTCGGCGGTCGACCCGCGAGCGGATCCAGGTGGAGATGGTCTCCGCCAACCCCACGGGGCCGGTCACCGTCGCCAGCGCGCGGAACGGCGCCTACGGCGACTCCGTCGCGCGTCTCCTCGCCTTCGCGGGGCACGCGGTCGAGCGCGAGTACTACTACAACGACGCCGGCGCGCAGATGGACCGCTTCCGCGCGTCCGTCGAGGCGGTGCGGCGCGGCGAGGAGCCTCCGGAGGACGGCTACCGCGGCGAGTACGTGGCCGAGCTGGCCGCGGCACCGGGCGACCCGGTGCCGGCGATGCTCGAGCGGATCGAGGCGACCCTCGAGCGGTTCCGGATCCACTTCGACTCGTGGGAGCGGCAGAGCGAGGTCGAGGCCGAGATCCCCGAGGCGATCGCGCTCCTCGACACCTTCGAGGAGGACGGCGCGCTGTGGGCGCGCACGAGCGCATTCGGCGACGACAAGGACCGCGTGCTCGTGCGCTCCGACGGGACGCCGACGTACTTCGCGGCCGACGCCGCCTACATCCGCAGGAAGTTCGCGCGCGGCCTCGACCGGCTCGTGTACGTCCTCGGCGCGGACCATCACGGGTACGTCGCGCGCCTCCAGGCGTTGGCGGAGATGCTCGGCTACCCGCGCGAGTCCGTCGAGGTGCTCGTCTACCAGCTCGTGCACCTCCTCGAGGGCGGCGCCGCGAGGAAGATGTCGAAGCGGCGCGGCGACGTCGTGCTCCTCGACGAGCTCGTGGATGCGATCGGCGTGGACGCCGCCCGCTGGTACCTCGTCTCGCGCGGGCACGACCAGACGATCGAGCTCGACGTCGATCTCGCGAAGCAGCAGACGCAGAAGAACCCCGTCTACTACGTGCAGTACGCACACGCCCGGATCGCCGGGATCCTGCGGAATGCCGACGGCGTGACCCCGAGCCCGAAGCCGACGCGGCCGCTCTCGACGGAGGAGCGCGAGCTCGTGAAGCGTCTCCTCGAGCTCCCGCAGATCGCCGCGGAGTCCGCCGAGCGCCGCGCTCCGCACGCGATCCCGACCTATGCCATCCGGGTCGCGGACGACTTCCACCGCTTCTACCATCACCACCGCGTGCTCGAGTCCGAGCAGCAGGCCTTCCGCCTCGCCCTCTGCGCGGCCACCCAGGTCGTCGTCGCCCGTTGCCTCGACCTGAGTCGGCCGTCGGAAGCCGCCGGACACGGATGTAGGATGCACGCTCGGCGTAGCATCGTGGCATGAGCGCGATCCCTCCGGACCGTAACCTCGCGCTCGAGCTCGTCCGCGTCACGGAGTCCGCCGCCACCTTCGCGTCGCGGTGGATCGGCCGCGGCGACAAGATCGCGGCGGACCAGGCCGCGGTCGACGCGATGCGCCTCATGCTCGACACGGTCTCGATGCGCGGCGTCGTCGTCATCGGCGAGGGCGAGAAGGACGAGGCGCCGATGCTCTTCAACGGCGAGGCGGTCGGGCGACGGGAGCGGGCCCGAGGTCGATGTCGCCGTCGACCCGCTCGAGGGCACGCGGCTGACGGCGCTCGGGATGCCGAACGCGATCTCCGTGATCGCCGTCGCCGAGCGGGGAACGCTGTTCTTCCCCGGCGCGGCCCTGTACATGGACAAGATCGCGGTCGGGCCCGAGGCGGCCGACGCCATCGACATCGACGCGTCTGCCACCGAGAACCTCGAGCGCGTCGCCGAGGCGAAGCACGTCGACGTGAACGACCTCACCGTCGTCGTGCTCGAGCGCGACCGCCACGACGACCTCATCGCCGAGCTGCGGGAGGCCGGTGCGCGCGTGAACCTGATTCGCGACGGCGACGTCGCTCCCGCGATCGCCGCCGCGCAGCCCGGAACCGGCGTCGACCTGCTGATGGGGATCGGCGGGACGCCCGAGGGCGTCATCTCCGCCGCCGCGATCAAGTGCCTGGGCGGTGCGATGCACGGGAAGCTCTGGCCGCGGAACGACGACGAGCGCCAGCGGCTGCTCGACGCCGGCTTCGACCTCGGCCACGTGCTGACGGCCGACGACCTCGTGCGGGGCGACGACGTCTTCGTCGCCGCGACCGGCGTGACCGGCGGCGCGCTGCTCCGCGGCGTCCGCGTCGTCGGGGACCACGTGGAGACGGAGTCGATCGTGATGCGCTCGCGCTCGGGAACCGTCCGGAGAATCGTCGCGACCCACCCACTGAGCAAGATCCAGAGCCTGATGAAAGGAGCGCGCTGATGGCGGGCAACGAGCTACACGACACCGCTCGCGCGATCGTCGCCGACCACAAGGGGATCCTCGCGGCCGACGAGAGCACGGGGACGATCAAGAAGCGTTTCGACTCGATCGCCGTCGAGTCGACCGAGGAGAGCCGGCGCTTCTACCGCCAGCTCCTCTTCACCGCGCCGGGGATGGAGGACTGCATCGGCGGGGTCATCCTCTACGACGAGACGATCCGTCAGGCGGCCGACGACGGCACGCCCTTCCCGGACGTGCTCGCGTCGAAGGGCGTGATCCCCGGGATCAAGGTGGACACAGGGGCGAACGACCTCGCCGGCTTCCCGGGCGAGAAGATCACGGAGGGCCTCGACGGGCTCCGCGCACGGCTCGAGGAGTACCGCGGTCTCGGCGCGCGCTTCGCGAAGTGGCGCGCCGTGATCACGATCGGCGAAGGGATCCCGTCGGTCGCCTGTATCCGCGCGAACGCGCATGCGCTGGCCCGGTACGCAGCGCTCTGCCAGGAGGCGGGCATCGTCCCCATCGTCGAGCCGGAAGTCCTGATGGACGCCGACAACACGATCGAGCGCTGCTACGAGGTCACGTCGCGCACGCTGAAGTGGACGTTCCACGAGCTGATCGTGCAGGGGGTCGACCTGGAGGGCACGCTCCTGAAGCCGAACATGGTCATCTCGGGCAAGGGATGCCCGACGCAGGCCGGCTCGGCGGAGATCGCGGAGCAGACGATCCGCTGCTTCCTCGTGCACGTGCCCGCCGCGGTGCCCGGCATCGTCTTCCTCTCCGGCGGCCAGTCCGAGGTCGAAGCGACCGAGAACCTGAACGCGATCAACCAGGTCGGCGGGCCGTGGGCGCTCTCGTTCTCCTACGGCCGTGCCCTACAGGCTTCCGCGCTCTCCGCGTGGGCGGGTGACGCGGCCAACGCCGAGGCGGCACAGGCGGCCTTCGTCCACCGCGCGCGCATGAACGCGCTCGCGGCGGCCGGCGCGTGGAGCGCGGAGCTGGAGCAGCCGGTCACGGCCTGACGGAAATCCTCCTCGAGGAGGAGACGAGATCGACCTCCCGGCCGACGACCGCGAGTCCCGGGTGACCTAGCCTCTGCGTTCATGAGGAAGCGCATCTATCTCGTCCTGATCGTCTTCGCGATCCTCGTGCTCGCGCTAGGGGGCCTCGTCGCGCGCGGCGCAACCGCCGGCCTCCGCACGGTCACGGCTTCCTGAGCCCGCTCGACCCGAGGTGCGCTATTCCGCCCGTTCGGGGGGCGCGGTCTCGCTTCACGGTCAGGTGAGGGCCCGGCTAGCGTTCGACGTGCCTGCGGTAGTTCGATCGGGCGCGACGGGGGGAAGGGGCGAGTCGGCAAGCCGAGCACGCCTCAGGGGAGTCCGCCGCGCCCGATCGAACGGGCAGAGTAGTCGAAAGCGAGGACGCCCTGGCTCCTCGAATCTCCACCGATCCGCAGATCTTGAGTCGGACGGACTCAACTCGCTGGGCTGTATCCTCGCGCGCTTCGCAGGGGCAGGCGAAGAGAGAGGAGAGGGGATATGCCCGACCACGAGCTGACGAGGCTCATGTCGACGGTCGCGCGACTGACGAACCCGCGTTGCTCGACTCCACGCGCGGACGCGCTCCGGGTGGCGTACCGGCGCATTCGACGCTATGCCGACCATCGCGGCCTGGGCGAGGAGTGGTGTGACCGCGTCCTGCTGCTGTTCCTCGACCGCACGACGAATGCCTACGCTGCCGCGTGAGCTGCGCCAGCTCCGGTACGAGGGCGAGCCGCTCACACCGGGTCAGCACCGCGTGCTGCGGAAGATCGCCCTGGGACTGACCGGGCCGGAGGCCGCCGAGGAGCTCGGCATCTCACCGGAGACGGTCAAGCGGCAGCTCGCGATCGCGCGCGCGAAGCTCGGGGCGAGCACGACCGCCCAGGCGGTCGCGATCGCGGTCTCCCTCGACCTGATCTAGTCACGTCGCCGGCGTCGCTGTACCCTCGTGGCATGGTCGTTCGCTTCGGACTGCTCCTGACAGCCGTCATCCTCGTCGTCGGTCTCGAGTGGGCCGTCTGGGGCTGGTTCGTCGAGTGGGGCGACCGCGAGTCGTTCCCCCTGACGGCGGGCGTCTTCGCCGTCGTCTCGCTCTCCGTGATCTGGCTCGTAGTGCTCTGCCTGAACGTGGTCGAGCGGGCTGTGCGGCTGATCGCGGGCACGCGACGGTACTGAGCCCGAGCTCGACTCCGAGGGGTACGTCCGCTTCCCTGTCGGGGTGATCGACCCGTCGGATGCGGGGCGGTCAGGCGCGCCGGCACCGGGACTCGACGCAGCGAGCCCGGGCGGGCTCGCGTTCTACCTGCCGAAGAACGCTCGCTGAAGCAGCCGCGACTGCGCGGACGAGAGCCTCGGCGTCGAGAGCGCGTCGACGGCCTCGTCGGCGATCTTCCTCTGCTCGGGCGGGAGCGGCGGCGCGTCCCGGTCCCAGCTGAGGCGAGCGCGAACGTTCGCGTGCAGCCTGTTGCTCTCGAGCGTGATCTCGTCGGCGAGCCGGTGGAGCTCGCGCACCTGCTCGAGCAGGGACTGGAACGCTTCCTCGTCGATGCCCGAAAAGGTACTCCCTGCGACTCGGAACCGAGAGTGGACGAAGGGGCTCCCTGCTATGGCGCCGTCACGAGCCGCACCCGCTCGTCGGGCGCGTGCATGCACGTCGCCCCGCCTGCGCTTGTCGAGCCATGCGATCGGATCCTCGAGCGAGTCTTCACCCAGCGAGGCGCCGGGGCTGTCTCGCCTCGATCTCGTTCCACTCGTCGGCGACCCGTCGCGCTTCGTCCTCTGCCTCGTACGAGGCCACGATGGCCGTGAAGACGCCGTCCGTATGCACCACCGACCAGCCCTGCTGTGTGCGCTCGACGGTGAACCCCTGGCCCAGAGGCACGACGCCGTCCTGCTCGTCGGGGAAGAGCGTGTGGGGTTCGCCGCGCTGAGCACGCTGCCACCGCCGAAGGTCGTCGGCCATGAACTTCTTCGACGTGGTCTCCCACGAGGCGTCAGGGACGATGAGCGCGCTGATCTCCTCCAGCGTGCGCGGGGGGAGACCGGCCACGACCTCCTCGGCGTGACGGTGCTTCCTCCGCCAGAGTCTCACGACGAGCTCGGCTTCGATGCCGACCACGGATCCATGCTGCACCTATCGGCAGCCTCCGTCGTCGAGGTTAGGCCCGCCCGACGAGCAGAACGAGTCTCGTCCAGGCGCGGAGTCGGCATCGTGGCACAGGCTCCGAGCGCCTCGAGAGACACGGAACCCCCGGATGGAGACCGCTCTGGTGTCGTCGAGCTCCAGTCGTCGAGGTCAGCTTCGCTTCGGCTCCGCGGGGATCATCGTGATCTGGCCGTGCTCGTCGACCGAGACGACGTAGCGGGCAGCCGAGCCGCCCCCCAGCCGCCGCACGAACGATCTCGGCTCGACGACGATCGCGTGAGTCTCCGTGTGCGTCTCGATCGTGAACCCCTCGCGCACCTTCATCGCCAGGAACGCATCGAGAGCGGCCTCGCGTTCACCCGTCGGGTCGATCTCTCCCATCGCCACGTATTCTCCTCGAAGGGGCAGCTCCTGACATCCGCACG
>CAVPJY010000014.1:0-208654 GCA_963705535.1 uncultured Actinomycetes bacterium | reverse complement strand
CACTCGTCCCCGGTGAAGGTCGCCGCTCTCCCTGCGCCGTCGACCACGCCGAGTTGCCGCTGAGCGCGGCCGTCATCCGCGTCGGTGAGGCGCCGGACGACCTCGTCCGCTGGCAACCCCTCCCGCAGCAGCGCGAGGCCGTCGGGGCCGTAGCGCGGGTTCGCCCACGACTGCGTCGCGATGGCGCCGACGAGCGGCTCCGCCCACGGGACGATGCAGCCGACCGCGAGGAACCTCGACTGCACCGCGACTCCCCACTGCCGTGCCTCCAGGTCGCACGCGCAGATCGAGTACGTGGAGACGAGCACGCTAGCCGTAGGTCAGCTGCGGGAGGTCGAGGGAGAGGAGCGCCTCGTTCCGGACGAGCGCGCACGCGACTTCGCCGAGGGAGAGCGCCGCGTTGACGTCCCCGACGGTCGCTGCACGTACGACGACCGGCGTGCCGCGCTCGTGGGCCGCACGGATGGCCGCGAGGTCCGAGACGTCGTCGAGGACGAGCGCTCCCTCGAGGTCGAGCGTTCCCTCGAGTGCGATCTGCGGCACCTTGCGCCCCGTGGCGCCGAACCACCGCTCACGCATCAGAGCGCGAGCGTCTCGCCGGGCTCCGGCGACAGCACCTCGACCCCCGGTGGAGCCAGCTCCCGGAGCTCGTCGGGCGTCCCGGTCAGCAGACCGAAGGTCCCGTAGTGGCACGGGACGCAACGGACGACCCCCAGCAGCTCCAGGGCGACGGCGGCCTCGCGCGGGCCCATGGTGAAGTGGTCGCCGATCGGGAGTACTGCGACGTCCGGCGCGTAGATCCGGCCGATGAGGGACATGTCACCGAAGACGTTCGTGTCCCCGGCGAAGTAGATCCTGAGGCCGTCCTCTACTTCGAGGACCATCCCGCAGGACTCGCCCGTGTACGTTCCGTCCGGCGCGCTCGAGGAGTGGTTCGCGTGCGTGAGCGTCACCTTCACGCCCTCCACGGAGACCGTTCCGCCCTTGTTGATCGAGTGCGCCGAGCCGTCGTCGGCGATTCCCTGCGCAGTCAGCCAGCCGCGGAGCTCGACCTGGGCCACGACGGGGCAGCCGAAACGCTGATGGATCGAGACCGTATCGCCGACGTGGTCGCCGTGGCCGTGCGTTACGAGCAGGAGGTCGCAGCGCTCGGGCTCGCGCTCCGACTCGGGGGTCTTCGGGTTGCCTGTGAGGAAGGGGTCGAGGTAGATGCGCTTGCCGCCCGGGGTGTCCACGCGGAAGGCCGCGTGCCCGAGCCAGGTGAGATCGGTGGCCATGCAGGGGAATCTAGTCGCCTGCCGGTGCACGCGTCTTGTGCGCCGGCCAAGACCGCGTGATAGACCGCCTCATCGTGAGGCGAGTGAACGTCGCGGGCTGGCTCTTCGTCGTCCTCGTCACCCTGCTCGTGGAAGCCGGGGTCCGCGCGTTCGACTACGAGCTGAGCGTGGCGAGGCCGTCCGACACGCTCCCCGCGCTGGTCGACGAGCTGTGGTCGGGCGAGTTGTCCGGTGAGCTCGGCGACACGCTTTCCGCCTACTTCCAGGGCCTCGCCATCGCGATCGTGATCGGGATCGGCGCCGGCGTCCTCATCGGGAGCTCGCGGACCCTGCTCGACGCGACGTCGGTCATCATCGAGTTCCTGAGGCCGATACCCGGCGTGGCGCTCATTCCGCTCGCCATCCTGTTCTTCGGGCTCGGCGTTCCCGCCCGCCGCTTCGTGATCGCGTACGCAGCCGCCTGGCCGATCCTCATCAACACGCTCTACGGCGTCCGCGGCGTCGACCGCCTGCTCCACGACGTCGCCAGGACGTCGGGAGTCGGCCGGACCGGGAGGCTCTTCCGCGTCACGCTGCCCGCCGCGCTTCCGAGCATCGCCACCGGCATCCGCGTCAGCGCGGCGATCGCCCTGCTCGTGTGCGTGACCGCCGAGTTCCTCATCGGCAGCGGCGGCGTCGGCACGTACATGGAGCGCCAGCAGATCGCGAACAGGCTTCCCGAGATGTACGCCGCGGTGGTCCTCGTCGGGCTGATCGGCTATCTCGTGAACGTCGGGCTGCGCGCCGTAGAGCGCCGGACGCTGTTCTGGACGGGCGAGGAGCGTTCGGCACGATGAGGAGCAGCGGTCTTCGGCGCCTCACCGGGCCGGCGCTCGGCGCGCTCGTCTTTGTCGCCGCGCTCGTCGTCTGGGAGCTCTGGGCGCGCGCCGAGAACTCTTTCCTCGTGCCGACGGCGAGCGAGGTCGCGGAGCGGGCGTGGGACATCTGGCCGACCTCGGAGTTCCTGAGGGAGGTCGGGATGAGCATGAAGCGGCTGGCGCCGGGTTCGCCATCGCCGCCGCGATCGGCATCGGCCTCGGACTCCTGATCGGGGCCTCGCGGCGAGCGAGGCGAACGCTCGAGCCGTTCCTCGAGTTCACGAGGGCGATACCGGCCATCGCGATCGTCCCGGCGGCGATCATCGTCCTCGGTTTCGGCGACGCCTCGCGCATCGCCGTGATCGCGTTCGGCCTGTGCTTTCCAATCCTCGTCAACACCGCGGAGGGCGTGCGGGCCATCCCGCCGGAGGTGCGAGACACCGCGTCGATGCTGCACGTCGGCCGGGTGGAGCGGATCTCGCGCATCTACTTCCCCGCGGCGCTGCCGTCGATCATGGCCGGGCTGCGCATCGCAGTGTCGATCGGCCTCGTCCTCGTCGTCGTGTCTGAGTTCGTCGGCGAGGGCAACGGCCTCGGGCACTGGATACTCGTCCAGCAGTCGCTCTTCAACGTGCCGGAGCTGTACGCCGGCGTCCTGTTCCTCGGCGTCCTCGGCTACGTCCTGAACCGCCTGTTCCTCGTCGTCGAGCGTCGCGTCCTCGCCTGGCACTACGGAGCTGCCGGTGAGTGACCCCGTCCTTCAGGTCACGGACCTCGAGAAGCGGTACGCGGAAGACGGGCCGGCCGCGCTCGGCAAGGTCACGTTCGACGTTGCGAGGGGAGAGCTGCTCGTGGTCGTCGGCCCTTCGGGTTGCGGCAAGACCACGCTCCTGCGGCTCCTCTGCGGACTGACTCCGCCGAGTGGCGGCACCGTCCACCTCGACGGCCGCCTCGTCACGTCTCCGCCGCGAGAGGCTGCCATCGTCTTCCAGGACTACAGCCGGTCGCTCTTTCCCTGGCTGAACGTCAGCCGGAACGTCGTGTTCCCGCTGCGCAGCGCGCGCGTGCCCAGGGCGGAGCGGAGGGCACGCGCCGAAGCCGTCCTGTCGGAGGTCGGGCTCGAAGGCGTGGGAAGGAAGTACCCGTGGCAGCTCTCGGGAGGCATGCAGCAGCGCGTCGCCATCGCTCGCGCGCTCGTCTCGCGCCCGGAGATCCTCCTGCTCGACGAGCCCTTCGCCTCGGTCGACGCGCTCACGCGCGCCGAGCTCCAGGACCTCGTGCTCCGCCTCCACGCACACGAGGAGCGCGGCGTGACGATCGTCCACGTCACGCACGACATCGACGAGGCGGTGTACCTCGCCGACCGCGTGCTCGTGCTCGGTGGAGCACCCGGCCGGGTCGTGGCCTCGATCGAGGTGGAGCTCCCGCGGCCTCGCGAGCAGACGGTGACGCGCAGCTCGCCCCGTTTTCTCGAGGTTCGCAACGAGATCCACGCGCTGATCTCGGGCTACCATCCCGAGAACGAAGCGATTGCTACATAGAGGACCGTGGATCGCAGTCGTCTCGGTCGCCGTGGCTGGTATCGCCGTGGTCCCTGCCGCCGGTCGAACGGCCGAGCTGACGCCGATCAAGGTCGCGATGGTCCCGCTGGAGCCCAATGCCCAGGCGATGTACGCCAAGCACCGCGCGATGTTCCGCAAGCAGGGGCTCGACGCAAAGCTGATTCCTCTCTCGGCGGGGGAGCAGGCCATCCCGGCTCTCCTGTCAGGTGAAGCGGACTTCGTCGCCATCAGCCTCGCCCAGGCGGCCACCGCCAAGTCGAGGGACTTCCCGGTCAAGGTCGTGGCCGCCGCTGCGATGTACAACCCGAAGAAGCCGGACGCGGTCGTCGTCGCAGCTCCGGGGAGGACGCTTCGGCGCGCCCGCGACCTCGTCGGCAAGACCCTCTCGGTCGGGGGCGCGAACACGCCCGGGCACCTGGGCGCCCTCGAGTGGCTCGAGAAGAGCGGCGTCGACGCGGACGATGTCGACATCGTGTACATCCCGTTCCCCCAGGTGGTGGGTGCCATCACGGGGGGCAACCTCGATGCCGCCGTCGTCGCGGAGCCGTTCCTGACGCTGGCGCTCGACAACGGCGCGAAGCAGTTCGCGACGCACCTCGACGCGGTATGTGCGAGGACCTGCCAGCTGGGGCTCTGGGTGGCGCGAGCCAGCGTCAACCCGAATCTCGCCGCGCGCTTCCGAAACGCCGTTCAGAACGCCGCCGTCTGGGCGAATCAAGACAAGAACGATCCGATCAGCGGCAGGATTCTCGCGAAGTACGCGCCGATCGACTCGAAGGTCATCGCGAAGATGAGGCGGGCGACGTTCGGGACGCGTCTGCGCGTGTCCCTCGCCACGCCGTGGCTCGACGTGCTCAAGAAGCGCGGCCTGATCCCGCCGGACTTCAAGCCCGGCGACCTTCTCAGGTAGCGTCGCGCGAGCGCGTAGGCGACCGCGTCGTCGAGCGAGAGGCGGCGGCCCTCAGTCAGCGCTCGCTCGAAGGCCGCATCGAGCGCGGCGTGGGCGAGCGCATGGAACTTCGCCCTCTCCTCGTCCCACGCGGCCATGCGCGGCCTGCTTCCGAGCGGTCCCCGCAGCTCCTCGGCTTCGACCGCGCCCCAGAGCCGCCCGGCACGGGACGAGTCGCCGCGCCCCGCGGCGACCGCCGCGAGGATCGCGAGCGCCTGCACTCCGTGTCGCCGGTCGCCCATGTCGCGGGCTACCGCCAGGGCCGAGCAAGCATGACGCTCGGCGTCGTCCAGGCCGCCGAGCTCGAGCAGACGGCCGGCGAGCGCATTCAGGAGATTTGCCTCCATCCACCTGAAGCCCGCTTCGTGCGCCAGCTCGAGCGCTTCCTGCATCATCTCGAGCCCGCGCCTCGTATTCCCCGTCTCGAGCTCGCGCTCGCCCTGCCAGCCGCGAATCATCGCCTCGTTGATCCGAAAGCCACTCTCCCGGGACCGCACAAGAGCGCTGGCAGCAATAGCCCGCGCCCGCTCCGGCTGCCCGTAGCGGACGAGGTTCCCCGCCAGGCGAAGCTCGACGACCGCCTGCCCGTGCTCGTCGCCGAGCCGGCGATACTGGTCGAGACTCTCCTCGTAGAGCTGGATACCACGCTCGCCGTCGCCGGTGAAGACCGCGAAGTTGGCCCGGCAGCGGGTCGCGAGCGCCTCCAGGTCGGCCGGCATCTCCTCGACTCGTTGGACGAGCTCTTCGAACATCCGGCTCGCCTCGTATGGGCTGTACGAGTTCCAGAAGGTCTCGAGGCTAGTCGCGAGTCGGACGTCCGAGCAGCGGCGTCGGCGTCCAACGCCCAGTCGATCGCGGCGCGGACGTTGTCGATTTCGGCGATCGCGACGTCGTGACGCTGCGTTGCTCCGGCCTCGACCGACTCGATGGTGAAGCCGAGAGTCCGCGCGAGATCGAGGAAGTGCTCCGCATGGCGTCGACGCAGAAGCTCGGTCTCGCCCGCTTCGTCGAGCTCGCCGGCGGCGAACTCACGGATCGTCTCGAGCATCCAGTAGCGCTCGCCCGTCCGCCGGACGAGGCTCTTGTCCGCGAGCGATGCGAGTGTTTCGAAGCTCGACTCCGCGACGCTCTCGGCGGCCCCGGTCGTCCAGCCGCCGGCGAAGACCGACAGTCGCCTGAAGGCCTCCTGCTCGCCGGGGCTCGAGGAGGTCGTAGCGACCACGCGATCGTCGCCCGCAGGGTCTGCTGTCGCGGATCGGCGTCGCGGGGGCCCACGAGCAGGTCGAGGCGTTCGCCGAGACGCGCGAGGAGCTGCTCGGGCGTGAGATGCCGCGTGCGCGATGCGGCGAGCTCGAGCGCGAGAGGCAGATTGTCGAGCCGTTCACAGAGCTCCCGGACGGCCCCGTCAGCCTCGAGATCGGGCGAGACGGCGCGCCCGCGTGCCAGGAACAGCGCGATACCGTCGGACTCGTCGAGTGAGGGAACGAGGTAGGCGTGCTCACCCTGCAGCTGCAAGAGCTCTCGGCTCGTGACGACGACGTCGAGGTTGGTACATGCCGCCAGCAGGTCAGCCAGCCCGCTCGCAGCGTCCAGCAGGTGCTCGAAGTTGTCCAGCAGGAGCAGCATGCGCATGTCGCCGACGAGCGTCCTGAGCGGCTGCTCGCCCGACCCGAGGGCCTGAGCGGCCTGGTCGAAGACGAGGCCCGCATCGCGCACTGGAGCGAGCGGCACCCAGAAGACACCGTCGGGATACTCGTCGGCCGCCTCCGCCGCAGCTTGCAGCGCCAGCCGTGTCTTGCCGGTGCCGCCGGGGCCGGTGAGGGTGAGCAGGCGAACATCGTCACGGGAGAGCAGCTCGACGACCTCCGCGAGCTCGCGCTCGCGGCCGACGAACGGCGTCGCCGGCACCGGGAGATTCGTGCGGTAGAGCGACTTCAGGACGGGGAAGTCGCCTGCACCCAGCTGGTAGACGCGCTCGGGGGCCCCGAGGTCCTTGAAGCGGTGCTCGCCGAGATCGGTGCAGCTCGACCTCGACCGAGCGAGCGCCGTCGTCGCGGAGACGAGCACCTGGCCCCCGTGGCCGGCGGCGGCGATGCGGGCCGCGCGGTGGACGTCGCCGCCGACGTAGCCCTCCGTCGGCGAGCAAGCGGCGTCCCGGTGTGCAGGCCGATCCGCACCTGGATCGGGCCCGCATGCCAGCGCCTCCGTGCATTGCTCCGGCGGCCGCCAGTGCCCCGGGTGCCGTCGGGAACGCGAAGAAGAACGCGTCGCCCTGCGTGTCCACCTCGACCCCGCCCTCGGCCGTGCCGGCCTCGCGGATCACGCGCCGGTGCTCCGCGAGCGCCTCCGCGTACGCCTCGCTCCCGAGCTCCGTCGAGCAGCTTCGTCGAGCCCTCGACGTCGGTGAAGAGGAACGTGACGGTGCCGGCCGGGAGATCCCTCCACACTGCGCGATCATGGGCCATCCCGGGCATGGGCTCAACTCGGCGCCGGTGACGGCCGGCGAGAAGATCGCGCGTGCCGGGGCCGTCTTGAGAGAAATGGGACTCCACGGCTCGATCTCCTCGGAGAACGCGGTACGATCGTCTGGATCCGAGAGGCCTATGAGCACCGTTGCTGTCACGCGGGCAGGCGAAGCGAGCGCTTCTCCGCGCGGTGCTGCTCGGCGTCCTGGCCGCGCTCGTCGTCGTCTCCTCGTCCGGCGCATCGACGTCGACGATCGCGCAGACCCGCCCCCTGACGAAGGTCAAGGTGGCGATCCTCAGGCTCGAGCCCGTCGCCCAGGCGATGTACGCGAAGCACCGGGCGATGTTCCGCAAGCAGGGGCTCGACGCCGAGCTCGTCCTGCTTTCGGCTCCGACGCAGACCGTGACAGCGCTCCTGTCCGGACAGGTGCAGTTCGCCGCGACGCACGTCGGCGCCGCGGCCAAGCTGAGGTCGGACCGCGCCCCCATCAGGGTCGTCGCCGCCGGGGCGATCTACGACCCGAGGAAGCCGACGGCCGCCCTCGTCTCCGCGAGGGGGAAGACCATCACGCGTCCGCGTGACCTCGTCGGCCGGACGGTCGCCCTCGACGGTCCCTTCACCATCGCGGACCTGGCGATGCGGGAGTGGCTCCGCAAGAACGGCGTCGACTCCGGCCGGGTGAGCTTCACCTACCTGCCGTTCCAGGACATGCTCGCCCCGCTGGCGGAGGGGCGGGTCGACGCGGCTGTCGTGCCCGAGCCGTACCGCACCATCGCGCTGCAGCAAGGGTCGAAGCAGGTCGCGGACCCGTTCGTGGCCGTGTGCGAAAGAACCTGCCAGCTGACGTTCTGGATCGCCCGGGCGGACGTCGACCCGGACACGGTCGCGCGCTTTCGCAATGCGATCCAGCGAGCGGCCGTGTGGGCCAACGACGACGCGAACGACGAGGTGAGCGGGAAGATCCTCGCGAGGTACGCGCCGCTCGACGCGAACGTGATCGCGCGCATGTCCCGGACGACCTTCGGCACGCGGCTTCGCGTCTCGCTGGCACAGCCGTGGCTCCCGGTCTTCGCCCGCTACGGCGTCATCCCGGAGTCGTTCCGGCCGATCGACTACGTCAGGTAGCCGGGCGCGCGTCGCAAGAAGGAGTCTCCCTGCGTCGTCGGACACCTCGACGCCCGCCGCTCGGCTCGGTGCCTCAGGCGGTCAGCGCACGACCCGCCGGTGCTCCGCCGACGCGCCTCGGCGTACTGGCCTCGCTGCCAGAGCTCGCTCGAGCAGCCGCGTGGAGCCCTCGATGTCGGTGAAGAGGAAGGTGACGGTGCCGGACGGTAGGTCCGCGCGCATCTGGCGAGATCATGCGCCCTGCCTGGCGCAGTTCTCAACTCGGCAGGCTCAGAACGGAAGGGACGCTGCCGCCTCGGAGGCGACGTCCAGGATCGGCTGCGCGGCGAAGAACGACCCGACCGTGACGAAGACCGCGACTCCGACCGCGGTGCCGAGCGCCGGGTCGTACGGCGGCGAGCCGCCGGCGGGCGCCAGGCGCAGCTCGGCTCCCGAGCGCATGTACATCCAGCGGACGACGTTCAGGTAGTACGCGAGAGAGACCACGGTCGCCGCGACCCCGACGAGCACGAGCCACCAGTCGCCGGCGTCGTAGGCTGCAGAGAAGACGAAGAGCTTCCCGAAGAATCCGCCCGTGAGCGGGAAGCCCGCGAAACCGAGCATGAAGATCCACATCGATAGGCCGTAGAGGGGCCGCTCCCAGCCGAGGCCGGCGAGCGACTCGAGCGTCACCGCCTTGCCCAGCTCGCGCTCGCGTGCCGCGACGACCGCGAACGCGCCGACGGACATCGCCGAGTAGGGCACGAGGTAGTAGAGAAGCGCTTCCGTGCCGCGCTCGCTTGCGGCCGCCACCGCGATGAGGAGGAACCCGGCGTGGGAGATCGAGGAGTACGCGAGGATCCGCTTCACGTCGCGCTGCGCGAGCGCGGCGAGGTTGCCCCACGCGAGCGAGACGCAGGCGAGGACGGCGACTGCGATCGTCCAGATGTCGCTCTCCTCCGGGAAGGCCGTGACGAGCAGCCGGAGCGTCACGACCATCGCGGCCGTCTTGGTCGCGGCGGACATGAACGCGGTGACGGACGTCGGCGCTCCTTCGTAGACGTCCGGCGTCCACATGTGGAACGGCGCCGCCGAGACCTTGAACGCGAGGCCGGCGAGGATCATCGCGAGCCCGGCGACGAGGAACGCGTCGTCCCCGGCTCCCGCCGCGGCGATCTGCGAGAAGCCGATCTCGCCGGTGGCGCCGTAGACGAGCGCCGACCCGAAGAGGAGCACCGCCGAGCCGAACCCGCCGACGATCAGGTACTTGAGGGCCGCCTCGAGGGAGGCGGCACGGTCGGTGTCGAACGCGACGAGGACGTAGAGGCAGAGCGAGAACCACTCGAGCCCGAGGAAGAGCGTCATCAGGTTCGCGGCGCCGACGAAGAACACCATCCCCGCGCCGGCTGTCGCGAGGAGCGCGTAGTACTCGCCGTGACCGGCGCGCCGTCGCTCCGCCCACGAGACGAGGACGACGACGGCCCCCGTGACTGCGAGGATGACCTGGGTGAGCGCCGCGAGCTGGTCGCGCGTCATCGACTCGTCGAGCAGCACGGTCGGCGTGGGGCTCTGGTCGAACACGTACCCGGCGAGGACGGCGGCCGTGGCGAAGCCGGCGAACGCGATCGTCGCGGACGCGGCCCGCCGCATCCAGGGCGGAAGCAGGACCGCGGCCATGAGCGCGAGGCCCGCCGCCGCGAGCAGCGCCAGCGTCGGCGAGAGCGCGAACCAGTCGACGGAGGGCGTCTCGATCATCGGCGGAAGCCTTCGGCGAGGACCTGTGAGGGTCGGTCGTCGGCGAACGAGCTCTGGCTGACGAGGGCCGGCCATGCGGACAGCACGAGGAGGCATGCGACGAGCGGGAGCACGAGCGCGAGCTCACCCGGTCGGAGGTCGAGCGCCTCGTCGCGAACGGCCGGCCCGGGTCGCACGTGGAGGACTGCGGAGATCAGGCGCAGCGTGTACATCGCCGCGAGGACGATCCCGAGGGCGACGATCGCGGCGTATCCCCAGCCTTCCTGGTAGACGCCGGCCATGATCAGGAACTCGCCCGCGAAGGTCGCGGAGCCCGGCACAGCGAGCGCGATCACTCCCGCGGTGAGGAGCACCGTCGCGAGCGCCGGACGCCCGCGCGCCATGCCGCCGAGCGCGTCGAGCTCGCCGGTGCCGCAACGTCGCTCCACCATCCCGACGAGGAGGAACATGCTCGCCGAGATCAGCGCGTGGCCGACGGACAGCAGCACCGCGCCGTCGAGCCCGAGGTCGTTCAACGCGAAGACGCCGAGCGTGATGAGGCCCATCTGCGCCATCGAGGAGTAGGCGACGACGCCGCGCAGGTCGGGCGCCCGGAACGCGAGCAGCGAGCCGTACACGAGCCCCGCGCCGGCGAGGACGAGGATCGGGACCGTGAGGTCGTCCACGGGCTCGGGGAACTTCGGCAGGCCGATGCGCAGGAACCCGTAGATCGCCGTCTTCGAGACGATCGCCGAGAGCACGGCGGCGACCTCCACCGGCGCCTCGCGGTAGGCGAGCGGGAGCCAGCCGTGGAACGGGAAGAGTGGTGCCTTGACCGCGAACGCGATCGCGAAGCCGAGGAAGATCCACACGTTGTCGCTCGTCCCGGAGTCGACGAGGCTGAACGTCCCCTGCGTCACGCCGAAGGCGACGACCGAGGCGAGCATCAGCAGCGAGCCGGCCATCGTGTACACGACGAACGTCAGCGTGGCCGCCTGTCGGCGCGCTCCTCCCCAGACCCCGACGAGCACGTACAGCGGGATGAGCATCGCCTCGAAGGAGACGTAGAAGAGCAGCAGGTCCTGCGCGGCGAAGGTCGCGACCACCGCGCCGGTCAGGAAGAGCATGAGCGCGTGGTAGGCGCGCGGTCGGTCGCGGCCGACCCAGAGCGCGTACCCGATCGCCGCCGCCGAGACGACGACGGTGACGCCCACGAGCCAGATCGAGAAGCCGTAGAAGCCGACGGAGTACGAGATCCCGAGGCTCTCGACCCACTCCCGCGAGGTGCCGAGCTGGAGCCCGCCGTCTTCGAAGTCGTACTGCGTGGCGGCCACGATCCAGAGCCCGACCTCCATCAGCGCGACGAGGAAGCCGAGGCCCGCGGTCGCCGTGCGGGGCAGCGGGAGCACGGCGACGACGAGCGCGCCGACGATCGGGAGGAGGATGAGGAAGCGTGGTCAGCATCGGCTAGCGCACCGCCACGAAGACGACGACGAGGACGGCGACCGCGAAGGCGATCGCGAGGGCGTAGCTCCGCAGGAGCCCGGACTGCAGGCGGCCGACCCCTCCGCCCACCTGGATCGTCCCGGAGCCGATCTCCTCCATCGAGCGCTCGACGATCGGCTCCTCGACGTCGCGCCGGAGCGCGTTCGAGAGGGCGACGGCCGGGCGGTAGAAGAGCGCGTCGTAGAGCTCGTCGAAGTAGAGCTTGTGCTCGAGCACGCGTCCAGACGCCCGGCGAGGTGACGAGCTGCCGCTGCGCGCGGAACGCCCGCGTGCGCGAACCCGGACTCCGACGACCCCGAGCGTCACCGCGATCGCGCTCGTCAGTAGTCCTGGGCCGTCGTCGGCTCGACCAGTGGCTCGGCCGTCTCGTCGATCCAGTCGGGAACGGCTGCCAGACCCCCGGGATGACGACGAGCCCGCCGATCGTCGACGAGCACGGTGAGCATGCCGACCGGGACGAGCATCGAGCGTGGCCCTTCACCGTGGCCGTGCGGGTGCCTGCTCACCGGAGGTGACGCGCCGGCTTCGAGTCTCGCCGGAAGACGGTGAAGTAGAGCCGGAAGGCGTAGAGCGCCGGTGAGGAGCGCGCCGCGAGCGCGGCGACGTACAGCGTCCAGCCGAGCGCGTCGTCGGTCGCGAGCGCGGAGGAGACGATCCCGTCCTTCGACCAGAAGCCCGCGAAGATCGGGATGCCGACGAGCGCGAGCGTGCCGACGAGGAACGCGATGTGCGTCCGCGGCAGTGCGTCCTTGCAGCCCGCCCATCCTGCGGATGTCCTGCTCGTCCGCCGAGATGGTGGATGACGACGCCGGCCGCCATGAAGAGCAGCGCCTTGAAGAAGGCGTGCGTCATCAGGTGGAAGATCGCGTAGCCGTACGCCCCGATCCCGGCCGCCATGAACATGTAGCCGATCTGCGACATCGTCGAGTAGGCGATGACCCGCTTGATGTCCCACTGGACGAGCGCGACGGCGCCGGCCACCAGGAGCGTGACCGCGCCGAGGATCGCCGCCAGGTGCTGGATGTCGGGCGCGGCCTCGAAGATCGGATGCGCGCGGACGAGCAGGTAGACGCCCGCGGTCACCATCGTCGCTGCGTGGATCAGGGCGGACACCGGCGTCGGGCCCTCCATCGCGTCCGGAAGCCAGGTGTGGAGCGGTATCTGCGCCGACTTCGCGACCGCGCCGCCGAGCAGGCCCAGCGCGACGAGGTTCACCGTCGTCGAGGAGAGGCCGTCGACCCGCTCGAAGACGCCGAAGTACTCGAGCGTCCCGGTCTCCCAGATCAGCAGGACCGCGCCGAGCGCGAACGTCGCGTCCCCTACCGCGTTCATGACGAACGCCTTCTTCGCGGCCGCGACCGCCTCGGGCCGCTTGTGCCAGAAGCCGATCAGGAGGTACGAGGCGAGGCCGACGAGGCCCCACCCGACGAGGAGCAGGAGGAAGTTCCCCGCCTCCACGAGCATCAGCATCGAGAAGACGAAGAGCGACATGTACGCGAAGTAGCGACGCTCCTCGTCGTCGCCTGCCATGTAGCCCATCGAGTACCAGACGATGAGCCCGCCGACCCCGGAGACGACGAGCATCATCACCGTCGAGAGCGGGTCGACGAGGATCTGGAAGCCGACCTCGAAGTCGCCGGCGGCGAGCCAGGTGTACGCCGTCGAGAGCTGCTCGCGCTCCGTCCGGTCCTCGGCCCACGTCGCGAAGAAGGCGGTCAGCGCTCCGCCGAAGGCGACGAACGTCGTGAGCGTCGAGACCCAGCCGGCCGTGCGCCTCGAGATCCGCCCGCCGGCGAGTGTGATCAGCAGCGCGCCGGCGAGCGGCGCGAGCAGACAGATCCAGCCGCCGACAGCCATTCAGCCTCGCAGGGTGCTCGCCTGATCGACGTCGAGGGGCATCTCCCTGCGCGCCATCGCCACGATCAGGCCGAGGCCGATCGCGACCTCGGCGGCGGCCACGGCCATCACCGCGAGCGCGAAGATCTGGCCGTCGAGGTTGCCCTGCTGCCGTGCGAACGCGATCAGGGTGAGGTTCCCCGCGTTCAGCATGATCTCGAGGGAGAGGAGCACGATCAGCGGGCTGCGTCGGAGCATCACGCCGAGGGCGCCGATCCCGAACAGGATCGCCGCGACGATCAGGTACCAGCCGACGTCCGGGCCGTCCATCAGGCGGCCTGCTCCCGCTCGCGCGCCGTCCCGAGGACGACACCGCCGACGGCCGCGACGAGCAGGACGATCGAGGTGATCTCGAACGCGAGCAGGTGGTCGGTGAGGAAGAGCTCGCCGATCGCCGCCGGGCTCCCGAAGCCGTCTGCGACCTCTGCCGGCTCGCTCAGCTCGTCGCCCCAGGCGAGGCCGAGCACGACGACGACCTCGACGAGGAGCGCGCCGGCGGCCACGACCGCGGCCGTGCGCAGGAGCGGCGGGCCCCCGGCCCACGGCGCGTCCGCCTTGCCGCCGAGGTAGGCGACGACGAAGAGGAACATGACCATGACCGCGCCCGCGTACACGAGCACCTGGGCCGCGGCGACGAACTCGGCCGCGAGCAGGAGGTAGAGGACCGCCAGCGAGGCGAGGTTCCCGATGAGGGCGAGCGCCGAGAAGAAGGGGTTCGTCAGGCTGACGACCGCGACGCCGCTCGCGAGGCACCCGCCGGCCGCGAGGAACCACACCACCCATACGAGGAAGTTCCCCATCACTCTCCGCAGAGCGGAATCCGCTCGCGCGAATTCCGCTCGCTCAGGATCCCTAAGGCGCCCGCTTCGCGGCCGCTGTGTGTGGTGATCACGCCAGTCGTCATGAGTCGGTCTTGTAGGCGGGGACGGGCGTGTCGAAGCGGACGGGATCGGCGACCGGCACGCGCTTGATCGGCTCGGCGAGGAGCATGTCCTTCGTGTAGATGAGGTCGTCGCGCGAGTACTCGGAGATCTCGAACTCGTTTCCGAGGGTGATCGCGTCGAAGGGGCACGCGAGCTCGCAGTAGCCGCAGAAGATGCAGCGGCTCATGTTGATCTCGTAGATCCGCGCGTAGCGCTCTCCCGGCGACACGCGGTTCTCGGCGGTGTTCTCCTCCGCGACGACCCGGATGCAGTCCGCCGGGCACGCGGCGGCACAGAGCGAGCAGCCGACGCACTTCTCGAGGCCGTTCTCGTGGCGCCACAGCCGGTGGCGCCCGCGGAAGCGCGGGTAGACGGGCCGCTTGTACTCCGGGTACTGCTGCGTGATCGGCTTCCGGAAGATCTGCCGGAACGTGACCGCGAAGCCCTTGAGCGAGTCGAACGGCTGCGGGCTCACAACGCCACCACCAGGATCCCGGTGACGATCGCGTTGACCGTCGCCAGGGGCAGGAGGACCTTCCAGCCGAAGCGCATCAGCTGGTCGTAGCGCAGTCGCGGAAGCGTCGTGCGCATCCAGATGAAGACGTAGAGGAGCACAGCGAGCTTTGCGAGGAACCAGATCGGCGCCAGCCAGCTCGGCCCGTCCCAGCCGGGGCCGTGCCAGCCGCCGAGGAAGAGCGTCACGCAGAGCCCGGAGAGCGTGATCAGGTTGATGTACTCGGACATCGAGTAGAGGCCGAAGCGCATGCCCCCGTACTCGGTGTGGTAGCCGGCGACGAGCTCCTGCTCCGCCTCGGGGAGATCGAAGGGCGCGCGGGCCGTCTCGGCCGTCCCCGCGAAGAGGAAGACCACGAGCCCGACGATCTGCGGCACCGCGTACCAGACGGTGTCGGACTGCGCGGAGACGATCTCCGTCAGCGAGAGCGACCCGGCCATCATCACGACGCCGAGGACGGACAGGGCGAGCGCGACCTCGTACGACACGAGCTGCGCGCAGGTCCGCATCGAGCCGAGGAGGGCGTACTTCGAGTCCGACGCCCAGCCGCCGACGATGAAGCCGTAGACGCCGATCGAGCCGATGGCGAAGACGAGGATGAGCGCGATGTCGACGTCCGCGACCTGGCCCGGGATGTAGACGCCGCCGACCTCCCAGCCGGGCCCGAAGGGGATGACCGAGAACGTCGTGAGCGCCGTGAAAGCGGCGAGGAACGGCCCGAGGAGGTACAGCCAGTCGATCGCGGCGGCGGGGTAGAAGCTCTCCTTGTGCAGGAGCTTGAGCAGGTCGGCGATCGGCTGCAGGAGCCCGTACGGGCCCACGCGGTTCGGCCCGTAGCGGAGCTGCATGCGCCCCATGACCTTCCGCTCGGCGAGCGTCAGGTAGGCGAACGCCCCCATCACGAGGTTGATGACCACGAAGGCCTCGATCAGGCTCACCCACCACTCCGGGGTCACTGGGCCTTCACCACCTCGACGGCCGCGTGCAGGTCTCCGGCGTGCTCGTCGGCGACCCGTGCGACGCCCTCGACGAGCCGGCGGTCGACGCGGGCCCGTAGCTCCACCGACGTCCCGTTCGAGCGGACGAGCACGGCGTCGCCGGTCGCGATGCCGCGCCGCTCGGCGTCCGCGGCGGAGATCTCGACCTCGGGCTCGGGCCGCTGGAAGCGCAGCTCCGGGACGCGCTCGACCGCGGGGCCGGAGAAGAGCGGCTGGTACCGGTGCAGCCTGAGCTCGCCCACGAAGTGCTCCGAGGCGGGCGCCGGAAGCGGCGCCGGGGGCTCCGTCGTCCCGGCCGGGGGAGCCACGTACGCGTGCCGGGCCGCGAGCGGCGCATGGAGGCCGAGGTCCTCGAGCGGGAGGTCGCGGAAGAGCCTCTCCGAGAGCTCCGCGTAGACGGCCGGCGCGTCGGGCGGGATCGACACCCCCAGCCGGGCGCCGAGCTTCGAGAGCCAGGCGAGCTCGTCGGGGCAGGGCGGCAGCACCGTGCGCCGGAGGCGCTGCAGGCGGCCTTCGAGGTTCATCGTCGTCCCGTCGCGCTCGAGGGCCGCGGTCGCGGGGAGGATCAGGTCGGCCCAGCCCGCGGCGAGCCCGTGGAACATCGTCAGCACGATGACGTGCTCGGCCTCCTCCGCCAGCGCGCGGACGCTCGGGTCGGCTGCGGCCTCGTCGCCCGAGACGACGAGGACGCCGATCGGCTCGGGGTTCGTCTCGTCGGCGTCGGCGGCGACCGACCAGGCGGCGGCGACACCGCGTCCGTTGGGGGTGGCGGGGAGATGGAAGGCGCCGCAGCCGGGCTTCTCGTGGAACCCGAGGGCGTGCGCGAGCTCGGCGATCCGGGCGCCGCCCCCGCCGCCCGGGCCCGACCAGACGAGGACCGCGCGCTCCGCCTTCCGGAGTCGCTTCCCGAGCGCGTGCCCGGGCCCGGCGAGCTCCGCGCAGAGTGCCGACGCCCCCGCCGGTGCGGTGGGGACGTCCCCGCTCGGCGAGCAGGTGACGACGTCGGCGCCCGCGCCGGGCGGCCTCCTTGATCCAGAGGTCGACGATCGGCGCCCGCTCGACGACCGGGTCGTCGCCGACCACGACCACGAGCTCCGCGTCCGCGATCGCCGACAGCGGGAGCCGGAACGCGTCGAGCACGTCGGAGGTCGCCTCCGTGAGGACCGCGGAGTGGGCGCCGAGCCCGCCGCGCAGGACCCGCCCGAGCGAATAGGCGATCTCCGTCGTCTCCGATCCCGAGAGCGCGGTCACGACCGCGTTGCCGGCCGCGCGCAGCATCTCCTCGGCCGCGTCGAGCGCCTCGTCCCAGCTCGACCTCGCGAAGCCCGTCGCGGCCGCGTCGCAGGGGTGTCGTGATCCGGTCGCGTGCGCGCAGGTGCGGGTACGTGAACCGTCCCTTGTCGCAGAGCCAGCCGCGGTCGATCTCCGGGTGGTTGCGCGACAGGATCCGCTTCACCTTCCCCTCGCGGATCGTCGCGGAGACGTTGCAGCCGACCGGGCACCCCGTGCACACGGTCGGGACGTTCTGGATGTCCCAGGGCCGTCCCTCGAAGCGGTAGAGCGTCGACGTCAGCGCGCCGACGGGGCACAGCTCGATGACGTTGCCCGAGAAGGGCGAGCGGTACGGCTCGTCCTCGAACGTCGCGATCACCGTGTGCGCGCCGCGGTTCCTCGGCACGAGGAGGCCGTCCTCCGACACCTCCTCGGAGAACCGCGTGCAGCGGTAGCAGAGGATGCACCGCTCGCGGTCGAGGGCGATGAGCGGCGACACCGGGATCGGCTTGTCGAACGTGAGCTTCGGGAAGTGCATCCGCGTCCGGCCGGGCCCGTAGCGGAACGTCAGGTCCTGGAGCGGGCACTCGCCGCCCTTGTCGCACACCGGGCAGTCGAGCGGGTGGTTGACGAGGATGAACTCCAGCGTCGCCTCCTGGCCCTCGGCCGCCTTCTCGGACGTCGCGGCGGTCCGGATGACCATCCCGTCCTGCGCGGTCAGCGTGCAGCCGGCCTGGAGCTTCGGCATGCCCTCGATCTCGACGAGGCACATGCGGCACGCGCCGACGGGCGGTCCCAGGCGGGGCTCGTAGCAGAAGACGGGGATCTCGACGCCGGCCGCCTGGGCGGCCTCGACGAGCCCGGTCCCCTTCGCCACCTCGACGGGCCGGTCGTCGATCGTGAGGGTGACGGTGCTCAGGCATGGGCCGTCTCGTGGCGGTGCTCGTGCATCGCCGAGGGCGCGAGGATCCTCTCCAGCGAGGACTCGCCCTCGAACGGGCAGCGGCCGAGGTCGACGTGGGCCTGGTACTCCTCGCGGAAGCGCGCGACGTAGCTCGCGACGGCGATCGCGTCGGAGTCGCCGAGCGGGCACAGGCACTTGCCGAGGATGCGGTCGCAGACCGAGAGCAGGAGGTCGAGGTCCACCTGCGAGGCCCGGCCGTCCTCGATCTTCTGGAGGATCTGCGTGAGCCAGCGGGTGCCGACGCGGCAGGGCGTGCACTTGCCGCACGACTCGTGCTCGTAGAACTGGGAGACGCGCGCGCCGAGCTGCACCATGCAGCAGCGGTCGTCGATGACGATGACGCCTGCCGAGCCGATCGACGAGCCGGCGGCAACGAGCCCGTCGAAGTCGAGCGTCGTGTCGATGTCTTCGGCGGTGAGGATCGGCGTGGAGGAGCCGCCCGGGATGATCGCCTTCAGCTCGCGCCCGTCAGGGACGCCACCGCCGACGTCGTAGATCAGCTCGCGGAGCGTGATCCCGTGCGGGAGCTCGTAGTTCCCGGGGTTGACGACGTCGCCGGAGAGGGAGAAGACGCGCGTGCCGCTCGAGTTCTGGACGCCGAGCTTCGCGTACTCGGCGCCTCCGAGCTCGAGCACCATGGTCGCCGTCGTGATCGACTCGACGTTGTTGACTGCGGTCGGTGCGGCGTAGAGGCCCTCGATCGCGGGGAACGGCGGCTTCGGGCGTGGCAGCCCGCGGCTCCCCTCGAGCGACTCGAGGAGCGCGGTCTCCTCGCCGCAGATGTACGCGCCGGCGCCGCGGTGGAGCACGATCGTGACGCCGCCGAGGAGCTTCGCCTTGCGCATCGCCTCCAGGGAGTCCCTGAGGATCTCGAACTCGCGCTCGTACTCGCCGCGGATGTAGACGAAGACGGTCTTCGCCTGGATCGCGTGGGCCGAGATCAGGCAGCCCTCGAGGAAGCGGAACGGGACGCGCAGCATGATCTCGCGGTCCTTGAACGTCCCGGGCTCGGACTCGTCCGCGTTGACCACGAGGTAGTGCGGCTTGGGGAGCTGGTCCGGCTTCGGGACGAACGCCCACTTGCGCCCGGTCGGGAAGCCCGCGCCGCCGCGGCCGCGCAGGCCGGACGCCTCGAGCTCGGCGATCACGTCGTCCGGCGGCAGCTCGCGCGCCTTCGCGAGTGCCCGGAAGCCGCCCGCGGCCTCGTAGTCCACGATCGAGAGGACGGCGCCCCCGTCCGTCCCGGCGAAGACGACCTCAGGCCTCTCCGGCACCCTGCAGCTCCTCGACGATCCCGGGGACGTCCTCGGCCTGCACCCGCAACCGGTGGCGGTTGTCGATCGCGACGACGGTCGCCCACCCGCAGCCGCCGAGGCACTCGACGGTGGCGAGGCTGTACGCGCCGTCCGCCGAGGTCGAGCCGGCGGTCACGCCGAGCTCGCGCTCGAACGCCTCGACCACCTGCTGGGCGCCCGTGAGCGCGCAGGACACGTTCGTGCACACCTCGACGACCGTGCGGCCCGTGGGCTCGAGCCGGAACTGGTCGTAGAAGGACGCGATCGAGACGCAGTACGCCGGGGTCAGGTCGAGCGCGTCGGCGACCTCCCGGATCGCGTCCGGGGGCAGCCAGCCGCCGTGCTCCTCCTGGGCCAGCCGCAGCGCGGGCAGGATCGCCGAGCGGCGCTCCGGGTAGCGCTTGCGGATTCCCTGGACGCGCTCGTAGAGCGTGGTGCTCATCGAGCCTCCGCTCGGTGAGCGGGGAGGGGTGAGGGGAACCGGGAGGTTCCCCACGCTTTCGAGAAGAAGGGGGCACGTGGGGGAAACATGGTTTCCCCCACGACCGTTTGCCGAAGGCGAACGGTGCTCACCGGTCCGTGTCTCCCATGAGGAAGTCGAGTGAGGCCGCAACCGCGACCATGTCGGCGACGAGGGAGCCCTGAACGACGGTCGCGGTCGCCTGGAGGGCGGCGAAGCTCGGCGCTCGGAAGCGCACGCGCCACGGCCTCGCGCCGCCGTCGGAGACGACGTAGCAGCCCGCCTCGCCGCGCGGCGACTCGATCACGACGTAGACCTCGCCCTCGGGCACGCGGTAGCCCTCGGTGACGATCTTGAAGTGGTAGATGAGCGACTCCATCGACGTGTGCAGCTCGTGGCGAGGCGGGAGCACGACCTTGCGGTCGTCCGCGATCCAGGGCTCGCCCTCCATCGCGTCGAGCCGGTCGCAGCACTGCTGGACGATGCGCACGGACTCGCGCATCTCGTCCATGTGGACCTTGTACCGGTCGTAGACGTCGCCGTTCGCGTACACGGGAACGTCGAAGTCGACCTCCTCGTAGGCGAGGTACGGCATGTTCTTGCGGAGGTCCCAGTCGACTCCGGATGCCCGGAGGATCGGCCCGGACTGCCCGAGCGCGAGGGCGTCCTCGGCCGAGAGCAGGCCGATGCCCTTCGTGCGCTCGAGCCAGATCTTCTGCTTGTCCAGGATCGCCTCGTACTCGTCCACCGACTTCGGCATCACCTCGCAGAACTTCCGGGTCTCGTCGGTGAAGCCGGGCGGGAGGTCCTCGGCGAGGCCGCCCGCCTGCACGTAGCGCGTGTGGAGGCGCGTCCCGCCTGCCATCTCGAAGAGGTCGAGGACCGCATCGCGGTCGTCGAACGCGTACCAGAACATCGAGATCGCGCCGACCTCGAGCGCCGACGTCCCGAGCCAGACGAGGTGAGAGTGGATGCGATTGAGCTCGGCCAGGCACATGCGCGCCCAGGTCGCGCGGCGCGGCACCTCGATGCCGAGCAGCTTCTCGACGGCGAGGACGTACTCGAGCTCGTTCGCATGGAAGCCCAGGTAGTCGATGCGGGCCGGGTACGTCACCGACTTCCACCACGACTTCTGCTCCATCGTCTTCTCGAAGCCCGTGTGCAGGTAGCCGATCACCGCCTGGATCCCGGCGATCGCCTCGCCGTCGAGGTCGACGATCAGGCGGAGCACGCCGTGGGTCGAGGGGTGGTTGGGCCCGAAGTTGACGCGGAGGATGTCGTCGGGATCGTGCTTCTCGGGATCGACCTCGAGGATCGTCGGCACCGGTTGCGGGATGCGCGTGCCCTCGTAGATCCGCGTGGAGGGGAAGACCGCCACTCAGTCCTCGTCCGAGAAGCGAACCGGCTCGCCGCCGAGCGGGTAGTCCTTGCGGAGGGGGTGGCCCTCCCAGTCCTCGGGCATGAGGATGCGCACGAGGTTCGGATGTCCGTCGAAGCGGACCCCGAGCATGTCCCACGCCTCCCGCTCGAACCAGTCGGCGGCCGGCCACACGGGGAGGACCGTCGCGACGCTCTCTCCGTCGTCGAGCCAGACCTGGACGCGGACGCGTGCCGGGTTCGTCGCTCACGCGGAGGAGGTGGTACGAGATCGAGAACCGCTTCGGCTTCGCGGACGGGACGTGGGCGAGCCCCTGGGACCCGGGCTCGTTGAGGTCCCGGCCGGACCCTGTGCCGATGTAGCCGGCGACGCCCTGCTCCCCCCAGCCCAGGTAGTCGGTCGCGGTGACGTCGCTCAGGACGTTGAACCCGTCCTCGTCGCGAAGGTGGAGACAGGCCTCGACGAGCCGGGCGGGGTCGACGACGAGCGTCCTCTCGCCGAGCGCCTCGCGGGACTCGACGAGCCTCCCGGGCGACCGCCTCGATGACGTCACTCTCGGCCACCCCCCGGATCTCGTAGGCCGGAGGCACGCCGGCGCGGATCTTCTCGTGCAGGCGGACGATGCCCTCGATCAACGCCTCCGGCCGTGGCGGGCAGCCCGGCACGTGGATGTCGACGGGGATGATCTTGTCGACGCCCTGGAGGATCGTGTAGTTGTTGAACATCCCGCCCGAGCTCGCGCACGCGCCCATCGCGATCACCCACTTCGGCTCGAGCATCTGGTCGTACACCTGACGGATCGCCGGCGCCATCTTGTGGGTCACGCGGCCCGAGACGATGAGGAGATCGGCCTGCCGCGGCGAGGACGAGAAGCGCTCCATCCCGAAGCGCGCGATGTCGTACCGGGACGAGACGATCGACATCATCTCGATCGCACAGCACGCGAGCCCGAACGTGTCGGGCCACACCGAGCTCGAGCGTGCCCAGGCGACGGCCTTCTCGATCGTCGTCAGGAGCAGCGCGTCCTCCAGCTCCGCGACCTCGCGCTCGAACACGCCCGGGCCGCGGTCGGGCCAGAGCACGCGCTCGGACTGGAGGCCCGCCTTCGCCAGCGGGCGGTCGCTCACGAGGGGGAGGCTGCGCTTCAGTGCCAGTTGAGTGCGCCTTTCCGCCAGACGTACACGTAGGCGACGGCGAGGATCGCGACGAAGACGAGGAGCTCGACGACCCCGAACCAGCCGAGCGCGTCGAGCTGCACGGCCAGCGGGTAGAGGAAGACGATCTCGATGTCGAAGAGGATGAAGAGGATCGCCGTGAGGTAGAAGCTCACGGTGAACCGGCGCTCGCGGCTCGGCGCGCCCTCGGACACGCCGGACTCGAACGGGAGCATCCGCTGCTGCGTCCGGGACACGGGACGCTGGGGAAGCTTGAACGAGAGGGCGATCATCGAGGCCGGGATCGCTGCCGCGAAGATTGCGTAGAAGAGGAAGGGCAGCCAGTTCGTGAGCAAGGTCGTCCCCCGCGTGGACCTCGTCGTTCGGTTTCCGCGGCGAAACCTACCACTCCCTTTTCCACGCGCACGAAGGGATCGAAAACCCCGCGCAGAAAGCGCGATACGAGTGTCACAAACTCCTGCTGAACCCCGTGACCCCGTCCGCTACCATGAGCCCATGGCAACCGTCGAGCACACGGACACGCTGATCACGCTCACGCCCGGCGCGGCACAGAAGGTCAGGGAGCTACTGGCGGAGGAGCCCGACGGCCAGAGCCTCGTCCTGCGCGTGGCGATCCAGGGTGGCGGGTGCTCCGGCTTCCAGTACGGGCTCGGCTTCGACGCCGGTGCGGCGGAGGGTGACTTCGAGCTCGAGCTCGAGGGCATCCCGGTCGTCGTCGATCCCTTCAGCGCGCCCTACCTCAGGGGCACGACCATCGACTTCCTGAACACGATCCAGGAGTCGGGCTTCAAGATCGACAACCCGAACGCCGTCTCGTCCTGCGGCTGCGGCCATTCCTTCCAGGTCGCCGAGGACGAGGAGCTGCCCGAGGGGACGCAAGTGGGCGGCTGCGGCTCGGGTTGCAGTCACTGACGCGCGCGCTTCGGTAAGTGGCTGTAGCCACCGACGCCGCGAGCAGCCGGGCCGCGCTCGCGTCCTGGGGTTGAGTTCGTCCGCGGAGAGGCGTAGTGTCGCGCGGTCAGCGAACTCCGGGAGGCGACGTGAGGACGGTCTACTGGGCGTGGTCGATGCTTCTCACCGCTGCGATCGTGGTGCAGATCGGGCTGGCGGGCTACGGCGCGTTCTACGCGGCGAACAAGCTCGACGACGAGGGGTCGACGATCGACGACGACGTGTTCATGGACGGCTTCGGCTGGCACGTCGGGTTCGGATACCTCGTGATCCTGGGGGGGCTGATCTTCATGGTCATCGGGATCGCGGCAGGGATCGGGAAGTGGCGCCTCGGCCGGCACGGCCTGCTCTTCCTGCTGCTCTTCGTCCAGCTGTGGCTCGCGTGGATCGGCTTCGAGCTGCCGTTCCCGGTCGGCTTCCTGCACCCCATCAACGCGATGCTGATCCTCGCCCTCTCGAGCTGGATCTCCTGGGACGAGTGGCAGCGGCGGAAGACCGTCGGCGCGCCGGCGGCGGCGACGTAGCCGAACCCGTTACTCGGGCGTGTTGTCGTGGGCGTCGCCCACGAGGAACGGCGTCGTCACGCCCGCGTACGCGAGATGCATCGTGAGGCCGTCCGCAGCGTGCCTGAGGTTGTGGCAGTGATCCATCCAGAGGCCGGGGTTGTCCGCGCGAAAGGCGACGACGTACTGCTCGTCGGGCTCGCACGTTCAGCGTGTCCGACCACCACGGGCTGCCTGACGACGGCTCGCCGTCGCGGCTCAGCACGAGCACGTGATGCCCGTGCAGGTGCATGGGGTGGATGCCGTCGGTGTCGTTCGTGACCGTGACGCGCACGAGGTCGCCCTCCTCGACCTCGAACACCGGGACGTCGGGGTAGACGTGGCCGTTGATCGCCCACTGCAGCCCCGGATGACCGCGGAGGAAGGCGGGCTTGCGGGTGATGGTGAGCTCGAAGCTCCGGTCGAACGCGCTCGTCGCGTCGAACGGTGTCGGCCCGGGCTCGCCGTAGCTCAGTGGGTCGAACAGCCGCTCCTCGGTCGAGATGGGCGGTGTCGGGCGAGGCGCGTTCACCGCGATCGCGAGGTCGGTGTCGACCAGGGAGAGCGAGAACGGCACGTCGGGGACGGTGAGCACGACGTCCGCACGACCGCCGCCCGCGAGCTCGATCGTCGTGTTACGGAGCGGCGAGGGCTCGACGAGGTCGGTCCCGTCGATCGCGAAGACCTGGAACGACGCGTTCGACACCTCGAAGCTGTGCGGCGTCGAGTCGGAGTTCACCAGGCGGAACCGCACCGTCGTCCCCGGCGGGATCGCGCGTCGGTCGATTTCGTCGCTCCCGTTCAGCGTCGGGAACTCCCTCGAACGTGTGCGCAACCACCGCCTCGTCGAGATCGAAGGTGGAACCGCCCTTCGGCTCGATGACCAGCACGCCGAAGAGCCCTCGCCGCACCTCCTTCGAGGAGACCTGGTGCGTGTGGTACCAGAACGTGCCGACCTGCTCCGCGCGGAAGCGGTAGACATGGCGCTCGCCCGGCAGGACGGCGTCCTGGGTCACCCCGGCCACGCCGTCCTCGGCGTTCGGCACGTCGACGCCGTGCCAGTGGACCGTCACTCCCGCCTCGACGTCCTCGTTCACGAGCGTCACCTCGACGAGGTCGCCTTTCCGCACGCGGAGCTCGGGGCCGGGTGACCGCCCGTCGAACGTCAGCGCGTCGATCTCCCGGCCGGACGCAAGGCGGATCGTCGCCTCCCGCGCATGCAGCGTGTACCGCGCGTCCGGGGATTCCGATCGCGGCCCGTGGAGGTCGGCGACGGACGTGCCTCCGCCGTGGGCGTCGTGCGACGCGGGGACGCTCCCGCCGCCGTAGTCGTGCGTGCCGTAGTCCATCACGCTGTACGTGCCGGGCAGCCGGCTGTCCCACCACGCCTTGCCCACGATCGCGAGCGCGGCGAGGAGGAGACAGACCGCCGCGACGGGCACGACGCGGAGGGCGAGCGCGCGCATCGCGGCATCGTCGCACGAACCGCCCCTACCCCAGCCCGTCACTAGGATCCTGCCCGGTGGCCTTCGTGGAGAGACCCCTGCGCGTCGCCGTCGTCGGCTCGGGGCCTGCCGCCTTCTACGCCGCCGGCCATCTCCTCGCGAGCGAGGAGCCGCGGGTCGAGGTCGATCTGCTGGAGCGCCTGCCCACGCCCTGGGGCCTCGTCCGCCTCGGTGTCGCGCCGGACCATCCCAACCTGAAGACCGTGTCACGGGCGTTCGAGAAGATCGCGCAGCGCCCGGGCTTCCGCTTCCTCGGCAACGTCGAAGTGGGCAGGGACGTCACCTACGAGGAGCTCAGGAGCCTCTACGACGCGGTCGTCTTCGCGGTCGGCTCGCAGACCGACCGTCGGCTCGGGATCCCCGGGGAGGACCTCCCGGGATCGTGGGCCGCGACGGAGCTCGTCGCCTGGTACAACGGCCATCCCGACTACCAGGACGCTCCGCTTCGACCTCTCGGTCGAGCGCGCGGTCGTCGTCGGCGTCGGGAACGTGGCGCTCGACGTGGCGCGCATGCTCGCGCTGACCCGGGAGGAGCTCGCACCCACCGACACGACCGACCGGGCGATCGAGGCGATCTCGGCGTCGGGGCTCCGGGAGATCGTCGTGCTGGGAAGGCGCGGTCCCGTGCAGGCGGCCTGGACCTCGACCGAGCTCCAGGAGATGGGCGAGCTGGCCGGCGCCGACGTGCTCGTCGACCCGGCCGAGCTCGAGCTCGACGACGCGAGCGCCGCAGAGCTCGCCGACGCGTCGAACGTCGTCCAGCGGAACCTGGACATCCTGCGGGGCTTCGCGTCCCGCGAGCCGGACGGGAAGCCGCGCTCGGTTCGCCTCCGCTTCTGCGTCTCGCCGGTGGCGATTCACGGGGAGGAGCGGGTCGAGGGCATCGAGATCGTGCGCAACACGCTCGAGGCCGACGAGCGCGGCCGCGTCCGCGCCGTCCCCACCGACGAGCGGGAGGTGATTCCGTGCGGGATCGTCTTCCGCAGTGTCGGCTACCACGGCGTCGCGCTTCCGGGCACCCCGTTCGACGAGGCGGCCGGCACGATGCCGAACGCGGCCGGCCGCGTCCTGGACGAGACCGGGTCGCCGATCTCCGGCGTGTACTGCGCGGGATGGATCAAGCGCGGGCCGACCGGCGTGATCGGCACGAACAAGAAGGACGCGACCGAGACCGTCGACCTCCTGCTCGAGGACGCGCGGGCAGGTGTCCTCTCCCCGGTCGCCGACAACGGGTCGATCGACGCGCTGCTCGCCGAGCGCGGTGTCGAGATGGTGACGTACGACGGCTGGGAGGCGATCGACGCGGTCGAGCGCGCGCGGGGCGAGAAGCAAGGTCGTCCGCGCGTGAAGCTGTGCACGTGGGAGGAGCTGCTCGCAGCAGCTCGGAGCTAGACTCGGAGCGTGAGCGAGCAGGCGGAACGGGAGCTCTGGGGCGCGGAGACGACGAAGGCGGTGTCCAACTTCCCCGTCTCCGGCGAGCCGATCCCCGTTCCCGTCACGCGCTGGCTCGGCCGCATCAAGGCTGCCGCGGCTCGCGTGAACGCCGAGCTCGAGCTGCTCGATCCCGACGTCGCGTCGCGCATCGCCGCCGCAGGCGACCGCGTCGCAGCCGGCGAGTTCGACGACCAGTTCCCGATCGACGTCTTCCAGACCGGCTCCGGGACGAGCTCGAACATGAACGCGAACGAGGTGATCGCGTCGCTGGCCGGGGACGACGTCCACCCGAACGACCACGTGAACATGGGCCAGTCGTCGAACGACGTCTTCCCTTCGGCCGTGCACCTCGCCGCGCTCGGCGAGATCGCCCACGACCTGCTTCCCGCTCTCGAGCGCCTTGCGGCCTCGCTCGAGCGAAAGGCGTTCGAGTTCGACGACGTGGTGAAATCCGGTCGGACGCACCTCATGGACGCCGTCCCCGTCACGCTCGGGCAGGAGTTCGCAGGGTATGCCGCACAGGTTCGACAGGGGATCGCCCGCGTGGAGGACGCGATGCCGCGCCTCGGCCAGATCCCGCTCGGCGGCACGGCCACCGGCACCGGCCTCAACACGCACCCCGAATTCGCCGCCCGCGTACGCGAGCACCTCTCGCGCGACACTGGGCTCACCGTCGCGGCTCCGGTCGACCACTTCGAGGCGCAGGCCGCGCGGGACGGGCTCGTCGAGGCGTCGGGGTCGCTCAAGGTCGTGGCGGTCAGCCTCACGAAGATCGCGAACGACCTGCGGCTCATGGGATCGGGCCCGCGTGCCGGGCTGGCCGAGATCTTCCTCCCCGAGCTGCAGAAGGGGAGCTCGATCATGCCGGGCAAGGTCAACCCGGTGATCCCGGAGGTCGTCACCCAGGTCGCGGCGCAGGTCATCGGCAACGACGCGGCCATCACGGTCGGTGGCCTCCAGGGCCACTTCGAGCTCAATGTCTTCATCCCGATGATGGCGCGGAACCTGCTCGACTCGATCAGGCTGCTGGCGAGCGCGAGCCGCCTGCTCGCGGAGACGTGCGTGGACGGCATCGAGGCGAACCGCGAGCAGTGCGAGCGCTACGCGGAGCTCACGCTCTCTGCGGCGACTGCGCTCAACCCGCACATCGGGTACGACAAGGCGACGGAGATCGTGAAGGAGGCGTCGACCTCGGGGCGATCGCTCCGCGACGTCGCGCGGGAGGCGGGCGTGGACGACGAGATCCTCGACGATGCTCTCGACTACCACGCAATGGCGAAGCCCCACGGTTGAGGGACTTCGACGGTTCTCACTTGACGAGCGGGGGCTGCGCCGACTAGTTGTGAAGGACCTGCCCGGGCCGTCCGGGCACGAACGAGGGGAGTTACATGCGAAGGCTCACAGCCTTGGTGACTGGGCTCGTCGCCGCGATCGCCGTCGTCGCCATGCCTGCCGGCGCGATCACGGACGGCGACCTCGACGGGAACGGGCATCCCGGGGTCGGGCTCATGGTCGCCCAGACCGCAACCGGAACACCGCTCTGGAGATGCAGCGGAACGCTGATCTCGCCGACGAAGTTCCTCACGGCGGGCCACTGCACCGAGCCGCCCGCGGCGCGGGCCGAGATCTGGTTCGCCGCGGACGTGGAGTCGGGCATCCCCGGCAACGGCTACCCGTTCAACGGGGACGTCGACGGCACGACGTACACGCATCCCGACTACGACCCGAACGCGTTCTTCCTGCACGACGCCGGCGTGGTCGTCCTGAACACGCCCGTGACGGGAGTGACGTACGGCACGCTTCCCGCGGTCGGCTCGCTCGACGCGTTGAAGACGCGCCGCGGCCGGCAGGACGTCACGTTCACCGCGGTCGGCTACGGGTTGCAGAAGAGCTTCCCGGACGCCGCGTCCTGGAAGGACTCCGCGCTGAGGGTCCGCATGGTCGCGTATCCCAAGCTGAACCAGATCAACGGCGGGATCGTCGGCGACTTCTCGATGCTGCTGTCCAACAACGCCCATACCGGAGGGACGTGCTTCGGCGACTCCGGCGGGCCGAACTTCCTCGGCACGTCTCTGGTGATCGCCGGCGTGACGTCGTTCGGCCTCAACGGCAACTGCGCCGGCACGGGTGGGGTGTTCCGCCTGGACAAGGCTGACGTGCAGGCGTTCATCGCCAACCCGACCGCCTCCTAGGCTCGTCCCGGATCGTTCGCTTCGAAGGGCCGCCTCCGGGCGGCCCTTCGTCATCGGGTTTGCGTTGCCTGCCTAGTACGCGACCGCGCCGCGACCGGTCTGGGCGGCGTGGCGCTGCTCGTCGGCGCGGTACGACGAGCGCACGAGCGGGCCGGAGAAGACCGAGCCGAAGCCGAGCGCCTCGCCCTGCTCCCGGAACCAGCGGAACTCGTCCGGGTGCACCCAGCGGTCGATCGTCGCGTGCTTCGGGGAGGGCTGCAGATACTGGCCGATCGTGACGACGTCCACCCCGTGCGAGCGCAGGTCGCGCATCGTCTCGACGACCTCGTCGTTCGTCTCCCCGAGACCGACGATGATCCCGGACTTCGTCAAGACCCGGTAGTCGGCGAGCTCCTTGACGCGCCGCAGGAGCCAGAGCGCCTTGTCGTAGCTCGCCTTGGCGCCGCGCATGCGCGCGTGCATCCGGCGCACCGTCTCGATGTTGTGGCCGAAGACGTCGGGCCGCGCCTCGAGCACGGTCCGCAGCGCCTGCTCCTCGACGCCGAGGAAGTCGGGCGTCAGGATCTCGACGTCCGCGTCCGGGAGCTTTCGCCGGAGCGCACGGATCGTCGCCGCGTAGTGCCCTGCGCCGCGGTCGGGCACGTCGTCGCGGTCGACCGAGGTGACGACGACGTGCGAGAGCCCCATCTGCGCGGCCGCCTGCGCGAGCCGCAACGGCTCGAGCGGGTCCGGCGGCTCGTCGGGCTTCCCCGAGTGCACGTAGCAGTACCGGCACGCCCGCGTGCACGTCTCGCCCAGGATCTGGAAGGTGGCGGTGCCCCGCCCCCAGCACTCACCGATGTTCGGACAGCGCGCCTCCTCGCAGATCGTGTTCAGGTGCCCTTCCCGCACGAGGCTCTTGACCTCGAAGTACCGGGAGGCCGCGCTCGGCGCGCGCACCTTCATCCATTCGGGGCGGCGGGGTCGCTCGGAAACGGGAAGCGAACGCTCCATCGGCGACTAGTCTAGAGAGGGTGGTGCCCGAAGCCCCTCTCGAGCGGACGGAGCACGGCGCGTTCCCGTACGGCGAAGGCTGGTTCGTCGTCAACGCCCGGGACGCGCAGTGGTTCGACAGCGACGGGCTCGGCTTCTATGCCCCGTTCGAGGGGGAGAACGCGACCTTCGGGGAGGTCGGTGTCAACCTCAGCATCCTGCGGCCGGGGGAGCCGAGCGGCATGTACCACGGCGAGGAGGCCCAGGAGGACTTCCTCGTGCTCTCCGGCGAGTGCCTGCTGATCGTCGAGGGCCAGGAGCGGAAGCTCGTGGCCTGGGACTTCGTCCATTGCCCACCGTGGACGGAGCACATCTTCGTGGGCGCGGGCGAGGCGCCGTGCCTGATCTTGGCCGTCGGCACGAGGGGTGAGGGCCGAGGCCTCCACTACCCGGTCGACGAGGTCGCGCTCAAGCACGGCGCCGGTGTCACCGAGGAGACGGGCAGTCCGAGGGAGGCGTACACGCGCTTCGAGAAGCCGAAGCCGGTCGCCTGTCCGGACGAGTTCCCGGCCTGATCAGTCGAGGCGCTCGATCATGAGCGTCGTCATGGTCGAGCCTTCCGTCCAGAGCCCGTGGATGATTCCCTTCGGCCAGCGCACCTGCTGACCTTCGCGCAGCCGAACGGTCTCGTCTGCGACCGAGGTGAAGCCCTCTCCATCGAGGCACACGACGATCGCGTCGCGCTCGCCCGGGTGCGGCTCGATTCTCGCCTGCTCGGAGAAGCGCAGCTCGGCGACGAGCAGGTCCGGACGCCTGTCGTTCGGTCCTTCGCTGACCAGCACGCGACCGACGATCCCCTCTCCGCCGGGTAGCGGGTCCCAACCGGGCCGCGGGACCGGGCGGACGTCGACCGTCACTGCACGGCGATCGAAGCGTGGATGCGCTGCGGCCAGAGCCCCGCGCCGTCGTCGGCCGGGAGCTCCTCGAAGTCGAGCTCGAACACGTCGGCGACGGCCGCCACCGCGGCCGGCCGAACCTCGTGCACGGTAAGCGGTGACCCGAGCTCGCGGCTCATGGTCGTGAACGCGGCGTCCTCGAGCCCGCAGGCGGTGATCCACTCCGTGAACGGCGCCGGGTCGAGGTCGACGTTGAGCGCGTAGCCGTGGGTCGTCACCCAGCGGGACACGTGCACGCCGATCGAGGCGACCTTGCGCGGTCCCTGCCCTCCGCTCGGAGCCATCCAGACCCCGGTGAGATCCTCGTACCGAACGCCCTCGAGCCCGTAGGCCGCGAGCGTACGGATGAGCGCCTCCTCCAGGTTCCGTACGTACAGCTTCACGTCGCGGCCGTGGTGCTGCAGGTCGAGGATCGGGTAGCAGACGAGCTGTCCCGGGCCGTGGAACGTCGACTTGCCGCCGCGGTCGGTCTCGGCGATCTCGACCGCCGCGTCCTCCGGGATGTGCAGCTCTCGGTCCGTCTCGGTCCGGCGGCCCAGGGTCACCACGGGCGGGTGCTCGAGGAAGATCACCGTCTCCGGGATCGCGCCCTGCGAGACGGCGCCTGCCAGGGACCGTTGAAGATCGAACGCCTCCGCGTAGGGGACGAGTCCCAGCTGCAGGAGGTAGGCGCCGCCTCGGCTCATCCGTCTGCGCTGTCGGCTCGTGGGCCACCGACGAGCTCGCGGGCGGCCTCGAGGTCGTCTGCGTGGACGAGGACCTCCCTCGCGCCCCCGGCGGCCCAGCCGTCCAGAGCGCCTGCGGCGAAGTCGGTCGTCCGCTGCATCGACTCGATGCCCTCCGTCGCGAGCAGGTTCCGGATCATCTCGGCCTCGGCTTCGTTCGGCACGACCGTCAGGCGCACGAGCTCCACGCCGTTCACCGTCGCTGGCCGAACATCCAGCGGTGGCCCTCGAGGTCCTCCGCGGTGTACAGAGGGCCGTCCGGGCCCTCCTCCGGAGGACGGATCACGTCCGCGCCCGCCTCGACCGCTCGCGCGTGGTGGGCGCCGAGGTCGTCGACCAGGACGAGGACGCCGTCGATCACCCAGGGGTTGTCCTGCCAGCGCCGCGCGGCCTCGCACGTCTCGCGGTGTCTTCTCGGGCTCTGGTACTCGCGGTTCGGCGTGGCGAGCATGACGATGCTGCCGTCCAGCTCGAGCTCCGCGTGCCCGATCGTGCCGTCGTCCATGACGTGCCGCTGGCCCTCGCGCTCGGTGAAGCCGAAGGCGGCGGTGAGGAAGTCGATCGCCGCCGCCGCGTCCTCGTAAGCGATCATCGGGACGATCGTCTGGGCCATGTCAGGTGGCACGGATCTCGTACCGCGGCAGCCCGTCGTCGGGGAGGATCTCCCAGGCGGCGACCGAGCGGACGAACGTGTGCGCCTCCGGCCTGCGGTCGTACGCGAGGCCGAACGAGGCGAGCCGCACGCTCGAAGACTCGGACTCGGGCCAGCCGCCGCCGAAGAGGTTCGAGCCGCAGGTGGAGCAGAACGTCTTCGCCGACCCTCCCTCCGGTGCATACGAGCAAAGCAGCTCGTCCCCCTCGAGCACGCGGATCGCCGCCGTGGCCACACGTCCGCTGACCGTGCCGTAGCCGCCGGAGATGTGCTTACAGAACTCGCAGTGGCATGTGCTGACGCGCTCGAACGGTGCCGTCACCTCGAACTGGACGCCTCCGCAGAGGCAGGTGCCGTTCAAGGGAGTCATCCTGGGATTCGCAGCGACACGGTCGCGCACAGCATCAGTACGCGGCCTCGTCCCAGTTCTCGAGCTTCTCGCGCAGGTCGCGCAGGAACCTCCCGGCGAGCGCCCCGTCGACCAGGCGGTGGTCGTACGTCAGCGTGAGGTTCATGATCGGGCGGATCGCGATCACGTCCTGCCCCAGCTCGTCCTGGACGACCCATGGTCGCTTCACGACCGCGTAGGTGCCGAGGATTGCCGCCTGCGGCTGGCTGATGACGGGCGTGCCGTGGAAGGTGCCGTAGCCGCCCGGGTTCGTGATGGTGAACGTCCCGCCCTGGACCTCGTCCGGGAGGAGCTTCTTGTCGCGCGCCCGCTGTGCGATGTCCACGACGCCCTTCGCGATGCCGAGCAGGTTGAGCGTCTCCGCGTTCCTCAGCACCGGCACGATGAGCCCCTTGCCGTCGGCGAGCTCGACGGCGAAGCCGAGGTTCACGTGGCCGCGTGTGACGATCTGGTCGCCGCGGATCTCGCCGTTGACCCACGGGTAATCGTTGAGGGTCTCGACCGCCGCCCGGGCGACGAACGCGAGGTAGGTGACGTTCACGCCGTGAGCCTGCTCGTACTCCGGCTTCAGCTTCTGACGGAGCGCGACGACGCGCGACATGTCCACCTCGATCGCGCTCGTGACGTGCGCCGACGTGTCGAGCGAGCGCCGCATGTGCTCGGCGATGCCACGGCGCATGGCCGTCATCGGCTCGAGCTGCTCGCCAGGGAGGAGCATGGGCTCTCCCTCGGCCGGCGCGGCGGGTGGCTGCGGTGGAGCGGCCGGCGGTGCGCTCGGGGTGGCCGGGGCCGGAGGCGGGGCTGCCGGAGCCGCCGCGGCGACCGCGGGGGCAGGCTCGGGAGCGACCGGCGCGGGCTCTGCGACCGGCGCAGGAGCCAGGGTCGCGGCCGGCGCGGTCTCGGGCCGGGAGCGGTGGCAGGCGGCGGCGCGGCCGCCGCGCCCGACTCGATGAACGCGAGGATGTCCTTCTTCGTGACGCGCCCGCCCGTGCCCGTCCCGGGCACCGAGGTCGGGTCGACGCCGTGCTCGGCGGCGATGCGGGCGACGACGGGGGAGACGAAGGTGCGCCCGTTCCCACCGGCAGCCGCGGCGACCGGGGCTCGGCTCGACCGCCACGGGGGCCGGGGCGGGCTCCGGAGCAGAAGGCGTCGGCACGGGAGGCGCCGGAACGGGAGCGGCCTCGACGGGAGCGGCCTCGACGGGAGCGGCCCCGACGGGTGCCGCCGCGACCGGGGCCGGCTCCTGGGGTGCCGCCGACTCGGGCGCGGCCGGATCCGCCAGAGTGGCGGCGATCTCGGCTGCCCGCGGGGCGATGCGTGCGATCACGGTCCCGACCTCGACCGTCTCGCCCTCCTGGGCGAGGATCTCGGCGACGACGCCCTCGCCGGGGCTCGGCACCTCGGTGTCGACCTTGTCGGTGGAGATCTCGAGCAGCGGCTCGTCGCGGCCGACAGGCTCGCCGGGCTGCTTGAGCCACTTCGTGATCGTGCCCTCGGAGACGGACACGCCCATCTGGGGCATCACGACCTCGATCTGGGTTCCTGTCGACACGTCTCCTCCTCGTCGGCGGCGAGCCCGCCGTCAGTAGGCCGCGAGCTCCCTGAGCGCGGTCACGACGTCCTCGACCTGCGGGATGAAGGCCTTCTCGAGCACCGGGGAGAACGGCACCGGGGTGTCCGGCGCGGCGATGCGCTTGACCGGCGCGTCGAGGTCCTCGAACGCCTCCTCCGCGATCGTCGCCGCGATCTCGGCGCCGAATCCGCCCGTGCGCGTGTCCTCGTGGAGGACGAGCACCTTCGAGCAGCGGCGCACGCTCTCGAGCACGCGCTCGCGATCCCACGGGATGACCGTCCGGAGATCGAGCACCTCGACCTCGACACCCTCCTTTGCAAGCTCCCCGGCTGCCGCCGCGGCGGTGTGCACCATCGCGCCCCAGGTCACGACGACGACGTCGTCACCCTCGCGCTCCACACGCGCCTGGCCGAACGGGATCGTGTACCGCTCCTCCGGCACCTCGCCCTTGATCCGTCGGTACAGGTGCTTGTGCTCGAAGTAGAGGACCGGGTTCGGCTCCTCGATGGCCGAGGCGAGGAGGCCCTTCGCATCGTGCGGCGTCGCGGGGCAGGCGATCTTGAGGCCAGGGATGTGCGCGAACGAGCTCTCCGGGTTCTGGGAGTGGAACGGCCCGCCCGAGAAGCCGCCGCCGGAGGGGAGCCGGACGACCATCGGGACAGGCGTCTTCCCGCGGAAGTGCTGCTTCGCCGCGACGGTGACCAGGTGGTCCCACGCGCACGAGATGAAGTCGGCGAACTGCATCTCCGCGACCGGTCGGAGCCCCATGAGCGCGGCACCCGTGGCGCCACCGACGATCGCGGTCTCGGAGAGAGGCGTGTCGATCACCCGCCATGGCCCGAACTCCTCCTGGAAACCCAGCGTCACCTTGAACGCGCCTCCGTACACTCCCACGTCCTCGCCGAGGACGAAGATGCGCTGGTCGCGCCGCATCTCCTGCCGCAGCCCGTCGGAGATCGCCTGGATGTAGGTCAGCTCGGGCACGGTCCGCTCACTTGTGGTGGGGGGTGTCGAGCTCTTCGGGCGAGGCGAAGACGCCCGCCTCGAGCGTCGCTGGATCCGGGAAGCGGAGACTCCTCGGCCCGCTCGAGCGCGTCGCTCAGGAGGCGCTTGACGCCGGAGGTGAGATCGTCCTCCTCGTCGTCCGTCAGACCGGCGTGGACGTGGAGCCACGAGCGGTAGCGCTCGATCGGGTCCTGGGCGGCCCACTGCTCGAACATCTCCTTGGGCACGTAGAACGCGTCGTCGTGGACGGCGTGGCCCTCCATGCGGAGCGTCAGGCACTCGAGCAGCGTGGGCCCGCCGCCCTCGCGGGCCTTGTCGATCGCCCGGCGCGCCTCGCGGTAGACGGCCAGCACGTCCGTCCCGTCGACGACGACGCCGTCGAACCCGTACGCGGCGGCCCTGTCTGCGATGTGCTCGACGGGGTACGAGAGGTACGTCGGCGTCGAGTACGCCCACTGGTTGTTGTCGCACACGAACACGATCGGAAGCTGGCGGACGCCCGCCATGTTCATGCTCTCGTGCGCGTCGCCGCGAGCGGCCGCGCCCTCACCGAACCAGCCGAGCGCCACTCGTTGGTCGCCGCGGATCTTGAAGGCGAGCGCCATGCCGGTTGCGACGGGGAGCATCGCCGGGAGATGGCTGACCATCGGGTGCAGGCCGAGCTCGGGGACGGCCATGTGGACGTTGCCGTCACGTCCGCGTGTCGGGCCGTCCTCGCGGCCCATGTACTGGGCGAAGATCCGCCAGGGCTCGACGCCGCGCGTCACGTGGACGCCCATGTCGCGGTGGAGGGGCGTCCCGACGTCGTTCGGCCCCATCGCGGTCGCGACGCCGACGGCCGCCGCCTCGTTGCCGCGCCCCGTGTAGAAGGAGCCCGGGATCTTGCCCTGTTTGTAGAGGATGTGACCGCGTTCCTCGATGCCGCGCGTGATGAGCATGTGGCGGTAGATGCCCAGCAGGTCTTCGCGGTCGAGGCCTGCCTCCTTCACCTCCTGCAACGAGCCCACGGGCTCGGCTTCGCGTACGGCCATGCAGCGATCTCCAGTCGTCGGACGGGTCGACCCCACTCTAACTACTGCGCCAGACCGGCCTCCGCTCGCGCGGAGCCCGGTCGCGCGAAGATCCCTAAAGCGCGCCCGCCTTCGCGGGCGCTGATCGCGGGGCTCGCTCCGCGCTGCTTTTGGCCGGGTACCTTGACGACGTGCCGAAGAAGCGGAACTGGATCCAGGAGGAGCGGCGCAGGACGCTCGGCGACTGGGTCGCCTTCTGCCTCACCTGTGGCCACACGCAGCGGTACTTCCTGGAGCTCGAGGGCGAGCTCGGGGACTGTCCCCAGTGTGGAGGCGTGCTTCGCCACCGGTGCCCCTCGTGTGGCGCGCCGATCGCCTCGGCGTTCGCGGTCGAGTGCGAGGACTGCGGCGCGCCCGTCCGCTCGCGCGAGCTCTTCGGCACCGCGATCCGCAAGCCCGGCCGCTGATCCGGGCTACCTCGGCAGCGAGGGTGGAACAAACGCAGCCGCCGCGAAGCGGCGGCCTTCAGGGATCTTCGCGCGCGGCCGGAAGCCCGCGTTAGCGGCTTCCGGCCTTGCGCACTACCCGATCTGCGAGAACCGGATCAAGGTCACGATGTCGTCCTCCGTGACCTCGCGGTTGTAGAGCTGGCCGAGGAAGCGCGCGAGCTCGTCCGCGCGGCGGATCTCGGGGTTGTCGTGCTCGATCTCGCGCGGCGAGAGGTCGCCCAGGCGCTTGACCTCGACCTTGTCGATGACGGCGTCGAACACGCGCTCGCGCAGCCCGTAGCGGGCGCCCGCGAGCACCGTCACGATCATCCCCTTCTTGTACTTCGGGGACTTGTCCCCGAGGCGGATCGTCGCGGTCTTCCGGCCCGAGCGAAGCTGGTCCCCGACCGCGGGGTTGTAGAAGTTGAGGGCGTAGCTCGGCACGGCGGCTGCGCAACTATAGAGGGTCGTCCGCCAGGGTCTCCCGCGCACGTTCCGCCATCTCGCGCTCGCCCTCGTAGGCGAGCAGGCGGGGCGCTTCGTCGAGCCGCAGCCAGCGTGCCTCGGCCACCTCGACGTCCATGCCGGGCGGCAGATCGCCGATGCGCCCGCCGGCCGCGTGTGCGAGATAGAAGCTGACGATCTTGAAGACGCGCTCTCCCTGCCACGTGTACACGTAGCGGACGTCGCCGAGCTTCGGCCCGAGGCGCGCGGTCACGCCGGTCTCCTCGTAGCCCTCGCGCAGGGCCGTCTCGGCGGGGCTCTCCCCGGCCCCGATCAGGCCCTTCGGCAGCGCCCAGGTTCCCTCGGGCTTCCCCTGCGGCCGCACGGCCGCGAGCCACCACGCGCCCTGCATCCGGCGCGTGAGGACGAGCGCCCGACGAGAGCTCCCTGCGCATCACGACTTTGTAACACTCCGGCGTGAGCTGGGCATGAGATCTGAGTCGGCTGGACTCAATTAGTCTTGGCCAGAAAGAAGCCAGGGTGCTAGAGTGCATCTGGCACTCACGGTCGTGGAGTGCCAGACGTGTCACAAACTCCGTATTGCAGGGAGGTTTGTCGAATGGATTTGCAGCCCCTGGGTGATCGGCTGATCGTGGAGGTCCTCGACGAGGAGGAGACCACGGTGAGCGGCATCGTGCTGCCCGACACGGCGAAGGAGAAGCCGCAGCGCGGCAAGGTTCTCGCCGTCGGCCCCGGCCCGCGCGACGAGGACGGGGAGTACATCAAGATGGACGTCGAGGTCGGAGACGAGGTCATCTTCTCCAAGTACGGCGGGACCGAGATCAAGGTCGGCGCCGACGACGTCCTGATCCTGCGCGAGTCCGACGTGCTCGCGAAGGTCGTAACCACAGGCGGCAAGGGTAAGCGGAAGCTTGCCGGCGCCACCGCATAGCTCGTTTCGCTGAGGAGGAATAGATGGCTCACAAGGAGCTCAAGTTCAACGAGGACGCGCGCCGCTCGCTCGAGCGGGGCGTCAACGTCCTCGCCGACGCGGTCAAGGTGACGCTCGGACCGAAGGGGCGCTACGTCGTCCTGGACAAGAAGTTCGGCGCGCCGACGATCACCAACGACGGCGTCACCATCGCCCGCGAGATCGAGCTCGAGGACGCGTTCGAGAACCAGGGCGCGCAGCTCATCCGCGAGGCCGCGACATCGACGGACGACGTCGCCGGTGACGGCACGACGACCGCGACCGTGCTCGCGCAGGCGATCGTCCGCGAGGGTCTCAAGAACGTCGCCGCAGGCGCGAACCCGATGGGGCTCAAGCGCGGCATCGAGAAGGCCGTCGACGCGATCGTCGAGGACCTCAAGGCGCAGTCCAAGGAGGTCGTCCGGCAAGGAGGACATCGCCCGGGTCGGCACCGTCGTCTCGCGCGAGCGCGAGATCGGCGACGTCATCGCCGACGCGATCGAGAAGGTCGGCAAGGACGGCGTCGTGAACGTCGAGGAGGGTCAGACCTTCGGGCTCGAGCTCGAGTTCACGGAGGGCATGCAGTTCGACAAGGGGTACCTCTCCCCGTACATGATCACCGACCCCGAGCGCATGGAGGCGGAGCTCGAGGAGCCGTACGTCCTGATCGCGAACCAGAAGATCGGCGCGGTCAAGGACCTCCTCCCCGTGCTCGAGCAGGTCATCCAGGCCGGTCGGCCGCTCCTCATCGTGGCCGAGGACGTCGAGGGCGAGTCGCTCGCGACGATCGTCGTCAACAAGCTCCGCGGCACCTTCACCGCCGTCGCCGTCAAGGCGCCGGGCTTCGGTGACCGCCGCAAGCGGATGCTCGAGGACATCGCCATCCTCACCGGCGGCGAGGTCATCACCGAGGAGATGGGCCTCAAGCTCGAGAACACGAAGCTCTCGCAGCTCGGCAGGGCCCGCAAGATCGTCATCGACAAGGACACGACGACGATCATCGACGGCGCCGGCGAGACCGACGCGATCAAGGGCCGCATCAAGCAGCTGAAGCAGGAGATCGAGAACACCGACTCCGACTTCGACCGCGAGAAGCTCCAGGAGCGCCTCGCGAAGCTGTCGGGCGGCGTCGCGGTCGTCAAGGTCGGCGCGGCGACCGAGGTCGAGATCAAGGAGAAGAAGCACCGCGTCGAGGACGCGCTCAAGGCCACCCGGGCAGCCCTCGAGGAGGGCATCGGGTCGGGCGGCGGCGTCGCGCTCCTGAACGCGAGCGCTGCGGTGACCACGCTCCTCGAGCAGCTCGAGGGCGAGGAGAGGACCGGCGCGCAGATCATCCTCCGCGCGGTCGAGGAGCCGCTCCGACAGCTCGCCTACAACGCGGGCCTCGAGGGCTCCGTCGTCGTCGACAAGGTCCGCGGCGCCAAGAAGGGCGAGGGCCTGAACGTCGACACGGGCGAGATCGAGGACCTGGTCAAGTCGGGGATCATCGACCCGACCATGGTCACTCGTTCCGCGCTCCAGAACGCCGCCTCGATCGCGAAGAACATCCTCACGACCGAGGCCATCGTCGCGGAGATGCCGGAGAAGCAGCAGGCCATGCCCGCGGGCATGCCCGGCGGCGGGATGGACTTCTAGAGGTCCCTTCCCCAAGGCAGGAAGCACGGAGGGCCGGCGCTGCCGGCCCTCCGTGCGTTCCGGGACCGGTCACGAAGGCGTGGCGGCGAACCCGCGGACTACGGTCGTGAGCGCATCACGCCAGGCCTCCTCCTCGCTCCCCTCGGGGAGTAGACCGGAGCACGGCGCCGCGGAGCTCGGCGTTCCCGAGGCCCTCCATCATTGCGTTGAACTCGACGGCCGCTTCCGGAACGGACTTGCTGCCGAGAAGTCCGGCGGCCTCTAGCCGCTCGACCTTCGCGAGGAGCTGGTTCCACGCCTTCTGTCGTGTCGCCGTCAGCTCCGGGCCTGCATCGAGACCCGGGACGATCCGCTGGAATGCGATGCGGTAGAGGGCGGGATGCTCGCGGACGAGCCGGCGGAACGCGACGAGACCGACTTCGAGAAGATCCGACACCGGGTCGTCGGTCTCCTCGAGCTTGTCGATCTCCGTGAAGAGGAACGCGAACGCATCGCGTGCGAGTGCCTCCGCGAGGAGGCCGTCCTTCGAGCCGAACACGCTGTAGACGGCGCGCGTGCTCGTGCCCGCAGCCTTGGCGACGGCTCGAACCGAGAGCGCCGCCGCGCCGCCGTCGGCGACGATCCGCTCGGCAGCCGCCAGGAGCGCGGCGCGCGTCCGCTCGTCGTGCTCCCGTGGGCGGCCCATTCTTGACCTTTATATCGTCACCTGTTACGTTACGCGTAACGTTACACGTGACGAAAGGAGGAGCGATGCTTATCGTCGTCCAGCACAGGCTCACGGACCCTCCGGCTGCGTTCGCGCGGGGCGAGCGCCTGAAGCGTGGCGAGGGTGCTCCGGCCGGCAGTCGGGTGCTGCAGTTCTTGCCCAGCCAGGACGGGACGCTCGTGACGTGCCTGTGGCAGAGCGCGTCGGTCGCCGACGTGCAGTCGTACGTGGACGAGACGCTCGGGGACGCGAGCGTCAACCTCTGCTACGCGGTCGAGACGACGGCCGCCTTCGCGGAGGCTCCCGAGGGGATCGCGGAGCGACCGCCGGCCGTCGCCGCCTGAGGCCCGTGTGCAGGGGGCACGGAGGGCCGACGAGAGCCGGCCCTCCGCGCTCTCCGGGGTCGCTGTACGATCGGGCGATGGAGCGCGCCGTGCACGACCGTGGCGGTCGGGCCACCGACGACCCCATCGACCGCCGCGAGCACGAGCTGGCCGACTGGGAGCTCCTCACGGACGCACTGGTCGGCGCGCTCGGCGCCGGCGGCGTGATGAACGTCGACGAGCTGCGGCGTGGCATCGAGAGCATGCCGCCCGACGCGTACGAGCAGGCCTCCTACTACGAGCGCTGGCTGTTCTCCGTCGAGACGATCCTCGCCGAAAAGGGCGTCCTCGCCCCGGGTGAGGTCGAAGCGAGGCTGGCGTGAGGTTCTCGCCCGGACAGAGGGTGCGCATCGCCGCCCGGTATCACGAGGGACACCACCGCACGCCCGGCTATCTCAAGGGGCAGACGGGTGTCGTCGAGCGCGTGCACGGCGCCTTCACCGACCCGGAGACGGGGGCCTACGGCGCCGACGGGCTCCCGCGGCGGACGCTGTACCTCGTGGCGTTCTCGCAGCGCGACCTCTTCCCCGATCACCCAGGCGCTGCCGGCGATCGACTGTACGCCGACGTCTTCGAGCACTGGCTGGAGGAGGTCGCGTGAGCGACCACGATCACGACCACGACCACGATCACGCGCCCGTCACGGACGCCGGGGAGCCGGAGGCGGCCCGGCGCGCGAGGGTGCTCGAGGCGCTGCTGGTCGAGAAGGGCGTCGTCGACCGGGAGGCGGTTCGCCGCGGGATCGACTGGCTCGTGTCGCGGTCGCCCGCCGACGGTGCGCGTCTCGTCGCGCGGGCGTGGGTGGACGCGGAGTTCAGGGAGCGCCTGCTCGCGGACGCGCGCTCGGCAGCGCTCGAGCTCGGGCTCGACCCCGGGCCGTCGCCCGTGGTCGTCGCGCTCGAGAACACCGCGGACGTCCACCACGTCGTCGTGTGCACGCTCTGCTCGTGCTATCCGCGGGCGCTGCTCGGCCCGCCGCCCGACTGGTACAAGAGCCTGCCCTACCGGTCGCGCGCCGTCTCCGACCCACGCGGTGTCCTCGAGGAGTTCGGCCTGCACGTCGCCGACGACGTCGAGCTCCGGGTGGTCGACTCGACCGCGGACATCCGGTACCTCGTCGTCCCACGCCGCCCCGAGGGCACCGATGATCTCGCCGAGGAGGAGCTGGCGGCACTCGTGACGCGCGACAGCATGATCGGCGTCGCCGAGGCCGCTGCCCCGCCGGTGCCCGCCTAGCCCCGGGGACGAAAGAGCCGGCTTTCGCCGGCCCTTTCGTAGTCCTTTCCTCTAAAGAGAGTGGCCGCTGGGACGGCCACTCTAGGGGGAAGAACTGGGGGAGGATGGGTTGCACTGGTTGTCGTCGAAAGGCCTCTTCCGCTCGTCCCCCCTTTGGGGAAATCGAGGAGGGCAGACGGGAAACCGGGGACAGTCCCCTGCGGGGGACAATCACCCGCAGGCAACCAGGTGACAGTCACCTGCGGTGACAGTCACCTCAGAAGCCGTAGCGCTGCTCCTCGAACGGGTCGGCGTCGTTGTGGTACCCGTAGCGCTCCCAGAACCCCGGCCGGTCGTCGGGGGTCAGCTCGATCCCCCGCAGCCACTTCGCGCTCTTCCAGAAGTACTTGCCCGGGATCACGAGGCGGAGCGGCCCGCCGTGCTCCGGCGTGAGCGGAGCGCCGTCGGCGTGCGTCGCGAGGAGCGCGAGCGGGTCGCGCAGGAAGGCGATCGGGACGTTCGCCGTGTAGCCCTGCTCGGCGTGCGCGACGACGAAGTGCGCGGACGGGCTTCGGGACGACGAGCTCCTCGAGCGCGCTCCAGTGCACGCCCTCGAAGGTCACGTCGAAGCGGCTCCAGCGCGTGACGCAGTGGATGTCCTCGGTGATCGTCGTGCGCGGGAGCGCGTTGAGCTCCTCCCACGACAGCCGGACGGGGCTCTCCACCTCGCCCGACACGAAGAGGTCCCACGTCGCGAGGTCCGTCTCCGGGATCGACCCCGCGTGCAGGACGGGCCACTTCTCGGTGAGGTACTGGCCCGGGGGAAGCCGCCCGGGGTCGTACCCCGCCTCGATCACCTTCTTCTCGGCCTTGCTCCGGAACACGCTGCCTACACTAGTTCGCATGCCGGGAGCCGCGCTACGGATCGCCCAGAGACCGCGGGGGTTCGTCGGCGTCCGCGGGCCCGACGCGACGTCGTTCCTCCAGAAGATGGTCTCGAACGACGTCGAGGCGCTCCTCCCGGGCGACTCGTGCGAGGCGCTCCTGCTCACGGCCAAGGGGCGGGTGATCGCGCCGATGACCGTCTGGCGGCGTGACGGGGAGGACTACCTGCTCCTCACCGAGCCCGACGTCGCCGGGCGGCTTCGTGACGTCCTGCTGCGGAGCCGCTTCGCCGCGAGGGTCGACGTCGACGAGGAGTCGCACGTCTCGACGCTCGTGCTCGGGCAGGAGGCGCCGCGAGGAGCGGTCGAGAACCGCGACTACGGAATCGCCGCGTACGAGCTCGTCGACGAGGAGGCGTCCGATCGGGCGCAGGTCACCGAGGAGGAGCTCGAGCGGCTGCGGATCCGGGCTGGCACGCCCCGGTTCGGACGCGAGGTCGACGACCGCGTGCTGCCGGCGGAGGCCGGCCTCGACGAGCGGGCGATCAGCTTCACGAAGGGGTGCTACCCGGGGCAGGAGCCGATCGCGCGCCAGCACTACCGCGGCCGCGTGAACCGCTCCCTGCGCGTGCTCGAGCTCGAGGGCGAGCGAGCTGCCCGAGTACGACTCCGAGCTCGTGCACGAGGGAAAGGTGGTCGGGCGCGTCACGAGCGCCGCCCGCGACCCGGAGCGCGGGGTCGTCGCACTCGGCTACGTGCGCGTCGAGGTGCCGGAGGACGCGGAGCTCGACCTCGGGGGCCGCACCGCTCGGCCGCTAGACTTGCCTTCCCCGCGCCCGTAGCTCAGGGGATAGAGCGCTGCCCTGCGGAGGCAGAGGTCGCATGTTCGAATCATGCCGGGCGCATGACAGAGAAGCCCCGCAAGTGCGGGGCTTTCGTGTATCTCCCTCGCCGCACCCGCCGGGACGCCTACTCCACGCCAAATCCTCGAGGACTCCGGTCTGCTCGGTCGCGAAGGCATACAGGCCCCGCCTACGTTACTTTCGGCGCTCGAGTTCGCCGAAAGTGCAGCACGAAGCCCGACGCGTAGACTGTGACAGTGACAAGGACCCACCAGGAGCGCGCGCGAGATGCTCGCGAAGCCAAGCTCGCGCACATGCGCGACCAGGTCGCCTCCGGGGAGCTCGTCGTCCGACAGATGACGCACACGGAGCGCGCGGTGTCGACGAAGCAGCTCGTTGCGTTCGACGCTGCGCTCACAGCGACGCAGCGCACAAGGCGCGATGCGACCTTGCGTGAGCGGCGTAGGCGCTCCGAGTGGTCATCCTGACGCACGACCCTCGCGCTCAGGGGGCTCGAGTGGGGCCGACGTCGGCGCCGGAAGTGGAGTGAACGCGGTACGCCGGGACGTGCTGACGTGTGACTTTCATGTGCCCCCGGCTGTTGGAGAGTGCCGGAACGTGGGTACCCTCATAGGGTGACGAAGGACGAGGAGGTTCTCGCCTACATCGGCGGCGAGGGCAGGTCGTACGAAGACCTCGCGCGGGCATTTCCCGGGTTCGACATGGCGCGCCTCGTGCGAGCGCAGCTCGTGGAGTCGGTGCTCGAAGAGCCCAGAGAGACAGAGGCACACGTCCTGGACGTAAAGGTGGTCGCCCTGCGGTACGTCCTCACGCCGCGCGGTGCCGATGCGCTCGGAGTATCGAACGACCCTCGCCGCGCCTGAGTCCGTGCACAGCGCTCACGGGCTGTGGCGTCCGAGAGCTGGATGCCGGGCGCTTGGGTCTGGCGTCCTCACGAGAGAGGAGCCTCGCGGCTCCTCTCCTCTCCCCGCTCGGAAGGACGCTCGCCGTCCTTCCGTCCCCTACTCCATCCACAGCCCCGTCTTCCCGAGCCGGTACATGGTCTGGCCGGATCGACCGTTGTTCGTCGTGTGCAGGCTGACGTCGCTCGCTGCCGGCTTGACGACCGGCAGCCCGTCCGACCGCCCCTTGGCTGCGACGGCGCTGGGTGCGAGAACGCCCATCGCGACGGTGACTGCGAGGATGACTGCGGTGCGCTTCATCGTGTGCTCCTTCCGTTGCGTCTCGTCCTGAGTCGAAGGTAGGCGCACTCGACCCCCGTGTCGCACGCGACCGCGACGCCGGAACGTGACGCTCGTCACATAGGGACGACATCGGGTCAGCGGGCGCTTCTCTGCCCTCTGGCGGCGACGCCGCCGTCCGCTCAGCCCGCTGACGGTCTGCTCGGCGAGAAGCGGCTCCGACGTCGAGGGGGTCGAAGCCGATCCGGCCGGCCATCTCCTCGCTCGACGGGCGGAGGCCCTCCCGCCAGAGCTCGCGCAGGAACGCCCCGGTCTCGCGGCGGCGCCACCAGTCGTCGCCGACGTTCTCGCGCAGGTACGCGCGGAGCTGCGCCGAGCGGATCCACGCGCGGAGGTAGTCGGCGGAATAGAAGCCCGAGTCCATGTCCGCGAGGTAGCGGTCGCTGCGGTAGCCGAGCCCCGTCGCCTCGGTCAGCCGCTCCGCGTAGCCGCCGGGCGTCCCTCCGTCCTCGGAGAAGCGCGACCAGAAGTCGAGCTCGAAGAGGAGCTTCGCCAGGTACCGGCGGAACATGAAGCGGTCGAGGAAGAGTGCGGCCTCGCGTTCTCCGCGGCCTCGGCAGGCGAGAGGTCGAAGTGGGCCGCGTGCCAGCCGGGCTCCCGCGCGATGCTCTGGACGATGTACGAGTAGATCTCGGTCAGCGCGTAGTCGCGGGAGAGCGCGCGGAACGTGAACGGCAGGTCCGGGTCGCAGCCGGCGTAGTGGAGCGCATGGCCCGCCTCGTGCAGGAAGTCCTGGTAGTCCTGGAGCCCGCCTTGCGGCCGGGTGATCAAGTGGACGACGGTCGGCGGGTCGGAGGCGATGACGCTCGGGCGCGGCGTCTTCTGCGGGCGGTCCTCGAGGTCGGTGCGGATGTTCTCGTTCTCGTCGAGGTCGCAGCCGAGATCGCGGAGCGTCGTCTCGCAGATCTCCGTCGCGTGCTCCTTCGTGTACACGTGGGCGAGCGGCGTCAGCCGGAAGAGGTAGGCCGCGTGGTACGAGGAGGGCGCGGCGCCCGGTCCGCGCCCAGCAGGCGGTCGAGCCACCGCTCGCGGAGCTCCTCGTAGGTGGCGGCGGCGCGTTCGCCCACGTCCGCGAGGACGTCCGCGAGCTCGCGCAGCGAGATCCCCTTCTGCGCCTCGTTGCGCGCGACCGGGTCGGGCTCCGCGGAGAGCTCGGCCTTCAGGCTCTCCGACGCGCGCACGAGCTCGAGCCGCCGGTCGTTCAGGGTCGCGGCGGCGTCCCAGACCGCCGGCCCGAGCGTCTCGCGCTCCTCGTAGCCGGCGAGCGTGCTCATCCGCGCGGACGCCGCCCGCAGGGAGAGCTCCTCGTCGTCGAGCTCCACGCGCGTCGCGAGCTCCGCGTTCTGGAGCTCGTCCTGGAACGGGGCGAGCTGCGCCGTGACGACGCCCGACTCGCAGGTCATGTGCAGCCGGTACAGCCGCTCGCGCTCGTCGCCTCCCGGTGCCGCCTCGACCGCCTCGCCGAGCGCGTCGAGCTGCTCGCGCGTGAACAGGTCGGCGTAGCGCTCGACGATCGCGGCCTGCTCCGAGGTCTCCTTCTCCCCGACGCGGAGCGCCTTCGACTCCTCCGAGCGCTCGAACAGGTAGCTACGCAGGCGCGACTCGAACGCGTCGGGCGAGAGCGTGGCCACGCTAGGCGGGGAGGCCGGCGCCGGTCGTGGGGACGCTCCCGAGCCGCGCGCTCGCGACGCTCTCCGCGGCCGCCTCGCTCGGGGCGTGGCCGGTCACCGCTGCGAGGAAGTCCTCCCGCTCGAGCGCGTACAGCACGACGTCCGTCCGTGCTGTCGCGGTCGCCGTGCGCGGCACGTCGCGGATGAGCGCGATCTCGCCGAAGTAGCCGCCGGGCCCGAGCTCCGAGACGCGAGCGCCGTCGACGCTGACGTCGACCTCGCCCTCGACGACGACGTAGAAGCGGTCGCCGGAGTCCCCCTGCCTCACGATCACCGTCCCGGCGTCGACGCGCAGGGGGACGAGCCGAGCCGCGAGGTGCTCGAGTGGCGTCCCCGGGAGCGGGGCGAAGATCGGTATCGAGCGGAGCAGCGAGAGCTCGGCCCCGGGCGCCTCGGCGGCGGCGTCCAGCCTGAGGAGCTTCGGCCCGGTGAGCAGCGCGAGCACCGGCAGGAACGCCCCCGCCACGATCAGCGCGCCGTCGGCGCCGAGCCAGTCGACGAGCGGCACGGCGAGGAGCCCGCCGAGGCCGAAGGTCGAGATCCAGAGGAACTGGATCACGCCGAACACGCGCGCGAGCACGTCGTCCGGCACCGCGCGCTGGATGAGCGTGAAGACGGCGACGTCGACCACCGAGTTGCCGGCGCCGACGACCGCGAGGAGCACGATCGCGACGGCGGGCTCCGAGAAGAGGCCGATGAGCACGAGCGGGAGACCCCAGAGGACGATCCCGCCGATGAACGCCGGGCTCAGGCGGCGCATCCCGGCGAGCGAGAGCGCGGCGATCGAGCCGACGAGCGCGCCCACCCCGATGGAGGAGTTGAGCCAGCCCACCCCGGCCTCGCCCATGTCCAGGAGCTCGAAGGCCATCACCACGATGAGGACCGTGAGCGCGCCGGCCACGAGCGTCTGGGCGGAGAAGAGGCCGAGCAGGATGCGCAGCCGCGAGTCGCCGCCGACGGTGCGGAACCCGACGAGCGCTTCCGAGAACACTCCTCTTCGCTCGCCACCCTCGCGGTGCGCGGCTGGCGGCGGGGCGGTGACGCGCGAGATGACGAGCGCCGAGAGCGCGAAGGCCGCAGCGGTGAGGAAGAAGACGAGCTCCGGGCTCGCGACGGCGAGCAGCAGGCCTGCGAGAGCAGGCCCGACGAAGTAGCCGATGCTCTCGAGCGTGCTCGAGACCGCATTCGCCGCCGTCAGCTCGCCGGGGGTGCGTGCAACGGCGGGCGTGATCGCGGCGAGGGCCGGCCGGAACGGTGTCCCGACGAGCATCGCGATGCCGACGATCGCGTACACGATCCAGGCCGGCGTGTCGGCGTAGATGCAGAGGCCCGCCAACGCGATCAGCACGGCGCGGACGAGGTTGGAGCCGATCATGACCCGGACCCGGCTGTACCGGTCCGCGAGCACCGCCGCGAACGGGGCGACGAGCGCCGCCGGCACCGTCCGGATGACGACCAGGAGCCCGACCGCCCCGGTGCCACCGACGTCGTAGGCGAAGACGGCGACCGCGACGAGGTATGCCCAGTGCCCTACGATCACTGCCGCCCACGCGAGCTGGAGCCGCCGCAGGTCGGGGTTCGCGAAGACCCCCTTGAAGGCCGAGACGGACTCCCGGAGGTGCGCTGTCAGCCCGCCCACGGGCGCAGCATCTCATCTCCGCTTGCATCGAGGAAACGGGCGATGGAAGATTCATGCCTCGAACGACGTCTTGTTGATCAGATACGCGCGGATTGACGCGCACGACAAGGAGGAGACATGGCGGACGGCACAGAGCCAGCAGGGACCGAGCCCGCAGCGGCAGGCACCGAGCCAGCAGGGACCGAGCCCGCAGCAAGCGGCGACGACTTCGAGCTCCACGGCTTCGAGCCGGAGGGGACGGAGCCGGCGGGCACGGAGCCCGCAGCGGCAGGCACGGAGCCCGCGGGCACCGAGCCGGCAGGCTTCGAGTCGGCGTAGCGCATCACCTCTGGAGGCCCGGGCGAGATGTACAGTCGCCCGGGTCTCCTTTTATTGCGCAGAAGACGGGATCCCCGAGTGGGGATCCCGTCTTCGCGAGAATCCCTGAAGCGCGGCCCTTCGGGCCGCTGATCGCACAGAGGACTCGCTCGCCACGGTTTGCGGAAGGCGGGGATCCCCTTCTCGCCGGAATCCCTGAAGCGCGGCCCTTCGGACCGCTGATCGCACAGATCGCTCCCTCCGGTGTCCGAAGTTGGAGGAGGCCGGGCTACTTAGCCGCCCGAGCTCCGGCCGAGGGTGCCCGCGAGGTCCTGGAGCAGCCTGAGCCCGGCCGCGCGCCGCTCGTCCTCGAGCGCGTTCACGGAGGCGGCGAGGCGGGCGACGACGGAGAGATCGTCCTCGTCCGCGAGCACGCGCTCGGCGCGGCGGGCCTTCTGCAGCAGGTCGACCGCGATCGCCGCCTGGTTGGCGAAGAGCCCCAGGAGGTCCATCTCCTGGAGGCTGAAGTGCGACTGCTCCGGGCGGTCGAGGACCTCGAGCACGCCGAGGATCTGCTCGTCGTGGAGGAGCGGCGCGGCCATGAGCCCGCTCGGTACATAGCCCGTGCCCTCGGCGACGTCCGAGGCGAAGCGCGGGTCGGTGCGCACGTCCTCGATGACGAGCGGCGTCCGGGTTGCGAGCACCCAGCCGGCGATCCCGTGGTCGGCGGGGAAGCGCATCCCGAGCAGGGACTCCTCTCCCTCGCCGACGACTGCCTCGAACACGAGCTCGTCGGCCTCCTCGTCGAGCAGGAGGATGGACGACGCCTTCGCGCCGAAGATCGCCCGCGCGACCTGCACGATCGCGCCGAGCAGGGCCCGGAAGGACTCGGTGGAGCCGACGACCCCCGACGCGACCGCGGCTCGAAGCTCGCTCTCGTTCGTCACTTCCCACCTCCGACGTTCGTCGCGGTCAGGTACAGGACGTTCTTGAGCTGGAACGGCGTCAGCTCGGGGTGCTTGGCGAGGATCAGCGCGCAGATCGCCGTCACGTGCGGGGTCGCGAAGCTGTTGCCGGAGACCGTGAGCGAACGGCCGCCCGACCACGCGACGTCGACGTTCACCCCGCGCGCGAAGAACTCGACCGGCGGGCTCGGGTTGTAGAAGAACGCGAGCGGGTCGGTCTCCTCGTGGCTTCCGACCGAGATCACCGAGGAGAACTTCCACGGGTAGCTCTCGACCGGCATGTTGTGCGCCGAGGCGACGAGCACCGTGCGGCGGAAGTACGCGCTGTCGGCGAGCTCGTGGAGGATCGCTGCGAAGGGCTTCTTGGTCGTCGAGAGGCTCATGTTGATCAGGTCGAAGCCCTGCTCGACGGCGTGGCGCAGGCCGGCGAGGAGCACGTTGCCGCTCCCCTTGAAGCCCTGGCCGAGCACGCGGACGCTCGAGATGCGCACTCCGGGGCGACCGATCGCACGATGCCCGCGCACTGCGGTCCCGTGCCCGCTGACGTCGCCCTCGGTGTCCTCGGTCGCGACCGGCACCTCGTCCTCGCCGACGGTGATCGCGACGGCGCTCTCGAGCTCTCCCACGAGCGGGTGCCCGGCCTCGACGCCCGAGTCGAGGATGCAGACGCGCACGCCCTTGCCCGTGGAGTCACCCCATGCCCACTCGCGGTTGACCCGCTCGGGCCACTCCATCGGCAGCGCGATGCGCTCGACCTCGTCCTTCGGAAGGCTCCACGCGGGGAGCGTCTCGCCGGCGTGTCCCGCCACGTCGTCCATGCGCGGGACTCTAGAGAGGCGTCAGCTCTCGGAGAAGCGCCGCTTCAGCTCGTGCACGACGCGCCGGTCGGGCTCGTAGCCCTCGAGCGCGAGCGTGGCCTCGAGGTCGGCGACGAGCGCCTGGCGGAAGGCGACGTCGGCCTCGGCGCGCGCGACGATCTCGTCGAGCGAGCCGCGCGCGAGGGGGAGCTCTTGCGCTGCCTCGACCCAGCCCGTGGGCGCGGGCGGGAGTGCTCGCAGGAGCTCGCCGATCCGTTCGTCGTCGTAGGTCGCCATCTACTTCCTAGACAGGTCAGGGGGCTCGCTTCTTCCCTCGAGCTCGATCCTGAGCTTCGACAGGCACCGCGCGATGCGGCTCGCGATCGTTCCCGAGGGAATGTCGAGCTCGTCGGAGATCGTGCGGTAGCTCTGGTCTCGCGCGAAGAAGCGGTCGAGGATCTCCTGGCAGGCGTCGGACAGGCTCGTCATCGCCTCGCGGACGGTGAAGGCCTCGTCGATCTCCTCCAGGTCGGCTGCGAGGTCCTCGGCCAGCGGCTCCGCGCTGGCCTGCTCGCGCCCGCCCTTCTGGATCGAGTCCAGGCACAGCCGCCGCGTCAGCTGCGCGATCCAGGGGCGGAGCGCGGCGTCGTTCCGGAGGGTGTCGAGGTGGGTGAAGACGCGGGTGAAGACCTCCTGGAAGACGTCCTCCGCGTCCTCCTCGCTCAGGCGGAACCCGCGTGTGCAGACCGCGTACACGTAGCGGGAGAAGCGCTCGACGAGCTCGTTCCAGGCGTCCGTGTTCCCTGCGCGACAGCGCTGGACGAGCTCCGCGTCCGACAGCGCCGAGAGCTGGCTCACGAGCGGCTCACCGGACGGAGGCGAGGGTGCGCTGTGCCGCCTCGGCGGCCGCCTGCTCGCTCGCTCGCGCGCGGCGCAAGGTCTCGTCGCCCTCGCGGACGGCAAGGTTGACCTCGACGAGATGCGCAGCCGCGCTGGCGCCGCCCGCTGCGAGCGCCGCGGCGGCGGCGGCGTCCGCGCGGTACGCGCCCTCGCAGTACTCCCCGACGAGCGCGGCGAGGGCGGCCGCGTCGGCGCCGAGCTCCGCGATCTCGAGAGGGACGGCGGCCGCGCGCTGGAGCTTCTGCTCGAGCTCGAAGTCGCGCTGCTTGCCGGCACCGTCGCTCCCCGCCTTGTGGAGCGCCGCCGTCGCCTCCTGCCAGACGGCGGCGTCGGTCCTCGCGAGGTGCGCGGCGCGGTCCTTGATCGCGAGGCTCTGGGCGGCGACTCCGGTCGCGTCCTCCCACGATCCGCGCGAGCACCGGGCGACCATCGCGACGAGCCCCGCGGCGAACGCCACGGAGAGCGCGGCAGCCGAGCCGCCCCCAGGCGCCTGTCCGCCCGCGGAGAGGCGGTCGAGGAAGTCGTCGAGCCGCAGGTCGAGATAGTCCTCTGTTTCCAACAGAGGACGAGTCTACGACGAACCTAGACTGCCGCAATGCCCCTGTTCCTGACGGAGAGCGACGTCTCGGGCCTGCTCGAGCCGGCCGACGCGGTCGAGGTCCTCGAGGGGTGCTTCCTGCGCATGGCGGCAGGCGAGGTGGAGAACGCGCCGCGGCGCCGCCTCCGGCTGCCCGAAGGCGCCCTGGCGGACATGGCGGCTGCCGATGCCGGCCTGGGGATGGCCGGAGGGAAGCTCTACGCCGCCACCTCGGAGGGGGTGGCGTTCGTCGTCTGCCTCTTCGACGCCGTGGCGGGAGAGCTCGTCGCGGTGATCGAGGCGGACCGGCTCGGCAGGCTGCGGACCGGGGCGGCGAGCGGCGTCGCCGCGAAGCACCTCGCGCGGCGCGGCGCGTCGAGCCTCGGCGTGATCGGCTGCGGCCGGCAGGCGGAGACGCAGGTCGCCGCCGTCCGGGCTGCCGTCCCGTCCATCGAGCACGTGGTCGCGTACTGCCGAACGCCGGAGCGGCTCGACGCCTTCTGCGAGCGCGTGGGCGCCGAGGCGGCCGAGAGCCACCGCGAGGCGGGTGCGCAGGACGTCGTCGTCACGATCACGAGCTCGCGCGATCCCGTGCTGCGCGGCGAGTGGCTGCGCCCCGGCGCCTTCGTCGCGGCCGCCGGCGCGAACGTCGTGAGCAGGCGCGAGCTCGACAACGCCGTGCTCGAGCGCGCGACCTTCGTCTGCTGCGACTCGCTCGAGCAGGCGAGGCTCGAGTCGGGGGACCTCGTCGAGCCGGTCGCCGCGGGCGTCCTCGACTGGCTCGAGGTGCACGAGCTGCACGAGGTCGTCTCGGGCGAGGTCGCGGGCCGTCAGTCGGACGAGGACGTCGTCGTCTTCAAGTCCAACGGCCTGGCGGCCTGGGACGTGGCGCTCGGGGCCGAGGCGGTTCGCCGCGCGCGGGAGCGCGGCGTGGGGACGGAGCTGTAGGGGCTCGTCCCTACGAGGCCGACGCGATCGAGGCCTTCGCCGACTCGAGCATGTCGCCCGAGATCGCCTCCATGATCTCGGGTCGGTCGAGGAGGCGGCGCTGCTGCTCGGGCGTGAGCCGGTTCTGCACGTACTTGTCCTGGAGGATCTCCTCGAGCGTGCGCCCGCGGTCGTGCTCCCTGACGACGTAACGCGCGACGTGCTCCTCCGCCGAGCTGCGCTGGAACAGGAACGAGAAGAGGTTCTTGAAGACGGCCACGAGACGCGATTGTATCCGGGTACATGAAGCGCACCTCCCGGGAAGGTCGGTACGCCGAGCGCGAGCTGGTGGGCGTCGACGACGCCGGCCAGGAGGAGCGGATCGTGATCTGGCTCGAGCGGAGACCGGGCGCCGTCTGGGCCGTCGGCCGGGCCGTGAACGCGCATCTCCGCGAGTCCGACGAGCCGCGGCCCGAGGACGTCGTCTTCGAGGGGTACGAGCTCGAGGACGCTCTCGACCGGGCCAACGAGGCGCTCGAAGACGACGTCCGCGTGCTCGAGGGCGACGGCCTCGACGCCGATGCCAGACCCTTCACGCGCAAGGAAGTGCTGCCGCTCCTCGAGCGCTGGTTCTTCAACCGCTGAGCGCTGGCTGCGTTCGCTCGACGCCGACGGTTCCCGGGTCGCGCACGAGGCAACCGTTGCTAGCGTGCCGCGGCCTTGCGGATTCGCGTCGGTCACAGCCCGGACCCGGACGACGCCTTCATGTTCTGGGCGCTCACGACCGACCTTGTCGACACCCGCGGGCACGACTTCGAGCAGGTCCTCGCCGACATCCAGACCCTGAACCAGTGGGCGCGCGCCGGGAGGCTCGAGGTCACGGCGATCTCCCTCGCCGCGTACCCGTTCGTCCAGGAGGACTACGCCCTCCTGCCGCACGGAGCGAGCATCGGCTCGGGCTACGGCCCGGTCGTGGTCGCGCGCCGGCCGCTGACCCTGACGGAGCTCGCCGATACCGAGATCGTCGTCCCGGGGACGATGACGACGTCGTATCTCACGCTCCGCCTCGTCCTCGACGATTTCCGCCACCGGGAGCTGCCGTTCGCGGAGATTCCGGACGAGGTCGCTGCGGGTCGCGCCGAGGCGGGCCTCCTGATCCACGAGGGCCAGCTCACGTTCGAGGACTACGGGCTCGTAAAGGTGCTCGACCTCGGTGAGTGGTGGCTCCTGGAGACGGGCCTGCCGCTGCCGCTCGGGGTCAACGTCGCGCGGCGCGACCTCGGCGACGACGTGCTCTGCGACGTCGCGGGCGTGCTCGGCGAGGCGATCCAGGTCGGGCTCGACAACCGGGCCGAGGCGCTCGAGTACGCGCTCCAGTTCGGCCGCGGCATCGACGCCGCCGTGGCGGACCGGTTCGTGTCGATGTACGTGAACGAGCTCACGCAGGACTACGGCGACGAGGGCCGCAAGGCGGTGACCGAGCTGCTCCGGCGCGGCGAGGCGCTCGGCGCGTTCCCGACGCCCGTCCGGATCGACTTCATCCGCTAGCGTCGAGCGGATGAGCCGCGCAGTCGTCCTCTCGGCGGTCCGGACGCCCATCGGCCGGTACGGAGGCGCCCTCGCAGGCGTGCGCCCCGACGACCTGGCCGCGCGTCGCGATCGCGGCTGCCGTCGAGCGGTCGGGGGTGGACACCGGCTCGATCGACGACGTCTACCTCGGCTGCGCGAACCAGGCCGGGGAGGACAACCGCAACGTGGCGCGCATGGCCGCCCTCCTCGCCGGGCTCCCCGACTCGGTCCCGGGCGTGACGCTCAACCGCCTCTGCGCGTCAGGTCTGTCAGCCGTCGTCTCCGCGAGCCACGCGGTCCTGGCCGGGGACGCGGAGATCGCCGTCGCCGGCGGCGTCGAGTCCATGAGCCGCGCGCCGCTCGTCATGGGCAAGCCCGACGCGGCGTTCCCGCGAGGCAACCAGACGATCTGGGACACGACGCTCGGCTGGCGCTTCCCGAACCCGCGCCTCGAGGAGATGTTCCCGCTCGAGTCGATGGGCGAGACGGGCGAGAACGTCGCCGAGCGCTACGAGGTCACCCGAGAGGACCAGGACGCGTTCGCGCTTCGCTCGCAGCAGCGGTGGGCGGCCGCGCAGGAGGCGGGGAGGTTCGAGGACGAGCTCGTCCCGGTCGGCGAGGTCACGATCGACGAGCACCCGCGCCCGCAGACGAACGCGAAGGCGCTCGCGGGGCTGAGGCCGGCCTTCCGGGCGGGAGGCACCGTCACCGCCGGCAACGCGAGCGGCATCAACGACGGAGCGGCGGCGCTCGTGATCGCGAGCGAGGCGAAGGCGGAAGAGCTCGGGATCGAGCCGCTGGGAGCCTTCGTCGGCTCGGCGGTCGTCGGGGTCGACCCGCGCGTGATGGGGATCGGCCCGATCGCCGCCGTGCGGAAGCTCCTGGCTCGCGCGGGAGTCGAAGCGGGCGATCTCGACCTCGTCGAGCTGAACGAGGCCTTCGCCTCGCAGAGCCTCGCCGTGATCCGCGAGCTCGGTCTCGACGAGGAGAAGGTGAACGTGAACGGTGGCGCGATCGCCCTCGGCCACCCGCTCGGCATGAGCGGTGCGCGGCTCGTCGTCTCGCTCCTGCACGAGCTCCGCCGCCGCGACGGCCGCTACGGGCTCGCGACCCTGTGCGTCGGCGTCGGGCAGGGCGTCGCGGCGCTCTTCGAGCGCGACCGCTAGACGCTCGTTACGCGCCGTACAATCCGGCCGCCATGGCTGAGCTGCCGACCGGCACGGTCACGTTCCTGTTCACGGACATCGAGGGCTCCACGAAGCTCCTGCACGACGCTCGGCGGCGCCCGCTACGGCGAGGTCACTCTCGGAGCACCAGCGGATCCTGCGCGCTGCCTTCGCCGCCCATCACGGCCGGGAGGTCGATACCCAGGGCGACTCCTTCTTCGTCGCGTTCCGTCGCGCGAAGGACGCCGTCGCGGCGGCGTCGACGCCCAGCGCGACCTCGCCGCCGGGGGCTGGCCGGCTGGGACCGAGGTGAAGGTGCGCATGGGCCTGCACACGGGCGAGCCGCAGGTGGGGGAGGATCGCTACGTCGGCCTCGGGGTGCACAAGGCAGCCCGCATCGGCGCCGCCGGGCACGGCGGCCAGGTCCTGCTCTCGCGGACGACCCGTGAGCTCGTCGAGGACGAGCTCCCGCAGGGCGTGACCATCCGCGATCTCGGCGAGCGGCGCCTGAAGGACGTCGAGCGGCCCGAGCGCCTTTCTCAGCTCGAGATCGACGGGCTACCCAGCGAGTTCGGGCCGTTGAACACGCTAGACGTCGAGCTCAAGCGCAGGCGGCGGCGCATGTACGTCGGCTCGGCGCTGATCGGCGTTCTCGCCGCCGCGGTCGCGATCCCCGTCTTCGCGTTCGGGCAGGGGAACGGGGGCGGTTCCGCCAACGTCGCCCCGAACTCCGTCGCGATCATCGACACCGCGTCGAACGACGTCGTGGGCTCGATCTCGAACGTCGGTGGGCGGCCGTCGTCTATCGCGGTCGGCGAGGGCGCGGTCTGGGTGGCGAACGAGGACGAACGATCGCTCGCGCGCATCGACCCGCCCAGTCTCGCCGTGCAGCGGACGCCGCTCGAGCTCGACACCGACAGGCGTGGCCGTCGGCGGAGGGGCCGTCTGGGTCGCGCACGGGATCCTCGGCTCCGTCTCTCGCGTCGGCACGGACGGCGTCGTGATCGCAATCATCTCCGACGCCGCTCCCCGTGCGAGCGACGGCGCGATCGCCGTCGGCGACGGCGCGGTCTGGTTCGTCTCCGCCAGCGGCGTGATCGCGAAGATCGACCCGAGCGACGAATCAGGTCGTCCAGCCCACCGGGGTCGCAGGCACGCTGCCGTCCGCGGTCGACACGGGGTTCGACGGCGTCTGGGTCGCGAACGCCGGCGAGAACAACGTCGTCAAGATCAACCCGCGCACCGTGGGTGTCGTGGACGCGACCGGAGTCGGCGGGAGCCCGCGCGGCGTCGCCGTCGGCGAGCGAGCGGTGTGGGTGACGAGCGAGGCCGACGACTCCGTCTCCCGGATCGACGCCTCGTCGGGCGCGGTGACGACGATTCCGGTCGGGGACGGGCCGACCGGCATCGCGTTCGGAGAGGGTGGCGTCTGGGTCGCGAACAGCGCCGACGGGACGCGTCTCGCGCATCGACCCGGAGACCAACGAGGTCGTGGAGACGATCGCTGTCGGCAATCGTCCGGTTGGGATCGCCGCAGGCGCCGGCAGCGTCTGGGTGACGGTGCAGGAGCCCGTTACTTGAGGCAGACCGCGGTCAGGTCGAGCAACGGGTTGAGGACGATGCAGCCGACCCCGGCGGAGACGAATGTGTGTGCATTGATGATCGAAATGGGGATCGCGGGCGCGGCGTCTCTCGAGAGCCGAACGTCCAACGAGCCGTAAGCGCGGTAGCGTTCGTCGCCGCGGAGCCGCGCGGCCTCGTCGAACAGGCGGTTGTATTTCGCCGAGCTGAAGTACGACCAGTTCTGCTGGCCCGGTTGGCCGATCGTCCGCCCGTCGAAGATTCCGCTGAACCAAGAGGGGTCCGGCGACGGGAACCAAACGATTCGGCCCATGTCGAACTTGTGCCCCTCGGTGGCCAGCTTCTCGAAGATCAGGGCCCCTGGGAACTGGATGATCTCCAGCTCGAGGCCGATCGCCCTCAAGCTCCGCTGGAGCACCTGCGCTTCGGCCACTTCGTTGGGCGTGTCGGTCGTGTAGAAGACAGCCTTGCCGCTGCGGAGATTCCCCTTCGCGAGCGTGCGCGCCGCGCGCAAGTCGGGTCGCTCGAGGGGGTATATGTGCTCGTCCTTGTAGCCGCGCTGCGCGGACGACAAGTACTGGTCGGTGGGATTGGCGGTGAGGACGCCATGCTCTCGTATCAACGCTCTGCGGTCGACGGCGAAGTTGACCGCCTGTCGTAGCTTCGGGTTGTTGCGAAAGAGCGGCCGGCTCGCATTGAGGACGAACATCCGATGGCCGGTCCCCGGAACGACGAAGAACTGCGACTTGTTGACGCCGTAGCGCTGCCTGAGCTCACCTGCTCGTCCCTGTAGGGCTCCCCCGACGCCGACCCCGAAGTGGAGCTTGCCGCTTGCGATCTCGTCGATGATGACGCCGGCATCCACGACGAAGCCGGCGACGATCCGGTCGACGTGGTGCGGGCGCCGCCCGCGGTAGAAGCGATTCCGCTCCAGCACAAGCCGTTCGCCGGGCACGTATTCGGCGACGTAGTAGGGCGCGGGGCTTGGAAGCGGTGCCTTCGCGCCTTCCGGGCCGGTCGAGAGGCCCGCGGGAACGACGCACAGACTTGCTGTCTGGCTCAACAGGTCGGCGACCCGCTTGGTCAACCTCAGCGTCAGCTTCCTGCCTGCTGCGACAACGCCTCGCAGGACGGTCGTCTTGCCAGCCAGCACGTCGTCCCCGCCGACGAGGATCGTTGCAAGATTCGAGGCGCCAGGTGCGTTCATGTCCGGATCGAGAACACGTGCGATCGTGCTCGCGAAATCGCGGGCGGTCACCCGCGCGCCGTTCGAGAAGCGGGCGTCCTCGCGAATCGTGAACGTGTACGTCCTGCCGTTCCGGGAAACGACCGGTTCAGCCTCCGCGAGCTCCGGTCCCAAGCGAAGGCCCTCGGGCGGCGGCTTGTTCGGATAGGCCATCAAGCTGGCGCATGCGGGGGAGAGGAGCTGGGCTTCGGGAGGAACGTCGGCGAGCGCGGGGTCGATAGTGTCGAAGACGCCGCTCCTTACGCCGACACTGAACGTCCCGCCCTCCCTGGTGTTGCGCTCGCCCGCGCCTGACGAGGCGAGCGCGGCCGTCGCGAGAACAACCGCGGCGACGACGAGACCGCCGGCAGCGCGAGCGAGCGGCGGCACGCGGCGCACGAGCAATAGACCTCCTCGTGACGGGTGATACACGCTTTCAGGCGCTCGGGCAAGCCAAGCCCTTCCCGGCAGAGCGAGCGAAGACGCACGCGCGTTGCGGGCACGCCGCTACTTGAGGCAGACCCCGGTCAGGTCGAGGAACGGGTTCAGGACGACGCAGCCAGCCCTCGCGGAGACGAACGTGAGGGCGTTTGTTACCCCGTAGGGAATGCCCGGCGCGGCGTCTTTCGAGAGCCCCACGTCGAGCTCGCCGTAGGCCCGCTCGCGCGCGCGACCCAATGGGAGGACCTCGGCCGCCGCGATGAGCCGGTTGTACTTCGCGGAGTTGAAGTAGGACCAGTTCTGGTTGCCGGGTTGGCCGATCGTGCGTCCGTCGTGGATGCTCGCGACGCCGTCCGGGCCGCCCATCCCCCAGCCGATCCAGCCGATGTCGAACCCGCCCCGGTCCGTCTCCAGCTTCTCGAAGAGCAGGGGGACCGGGAACTGGACGGTCTCGAGCTCGAGGCCGATCGCCTTCAGGTTCCGCTCGAGGATCTGCGCCTGGGCAAGGCCGACCGGGTTCGCGATGGTGTACAGCACGACCTTGCCGCCCCGCGTCCGCCCGGAGGCCAGCCTGCGCGCCGCTCGCGGGTCCGGTCCTTCGAGCGGATAGATGCTCTCCTCGCGGTAGCCGGGGAAGATCGGGGGCATGAACTGATCCGTCGGCGTCCCCACGGCTTGCCCGAACTCGCGGATGAGCGCCCGGCGGTCGACGGCGAAGTTGATCGCTTGTCGCAACTGGGCGTTGTTCCTGAGGAGTGGCCGGCTCGTGTTGAGGACGAACATGCGCAGGAAGTTCCCCGGGACGGAGAAGAACTGCGACTTGTTGACGCCGTAGCGCTGGGTCAGCTCGTCGACGAACGGGCTCCAGGACGCACCGCCGAGGAACCCGAACTCGACGGCTCCCCGCTTGACCTGCTCGACGACCGTCCCCGCGTCGGAGCCCAGGCTGGCGACGAACCTGTCGACATGGTGCGGTCGCGAGCCTCGGTAGTAGCGGTTCCGCAGGAGCACGAGACGCTCGCCCGGCGTGTGCTCGGCGACGTAGTAGGGAGCGGGGCTCGGCAAGGGGGCTCTGGCACCCTCGGCGTCCGCAGGAACGGTCGAGGGCACGACGCACACGGACGCGCGGATGCCGAGGTCGCTCACCGGCTTTCGCAGCCTCAGGATCAGGGTCCGGCCCTTGGCGGTCGCACCCGAGAGCCGAGTCGTGGTTCCGTCCAGGATGCCCTGTGCTCCGACGAGGTCGACGAGCGGCGGCCCCCAGAAAGAGTCCATGACAGGGTTGAGCACTCGCTCGAGCGAGTGCACGATGTCGCGCGCCAGAACGGGTGCCCCGTTCGAGAAACGCGCGTCCTTCCTGATCGTGAACGTGTACGTCCTACGGTTCCTCGAGACGACGGGGTAGTCCGTGGCGAGCTCAGGCTCGTATCGGAGCCCCGCGGGAGGTCGCTGGCTCGGTGTGTTCAGCAGGCTCGAGCAAGCGGGGCGCAGAAGCTGGGACGACGCCGCTCCGGCGATGAGCGCGGGGTCGATCGAGTCGAAGGCCCCGGCCGGCACACCGATGCGGAACGTGCCGCCCTCCTTGGAGATGCGCTCGCTCGCTCCCGGCGAGGCGAGCGCGGCCGCGCCGAGGACCGCCGCGGCGACGACGAGTCCGCCAGCGGCGCGGGCGAATCTCAGCCTGCGGCGCACTGGCACAAGGCTTCGTAACGGTTGATACATCTACTCTCCCAGACCCGGTGGGGAGAGTCCAGCTTCCGTCAGCCGAGGGCTATGCGGCGAAGACGCGCTCGCGCTGCGGGCGCACCCAGACCGTCTGGCCTCGCCAGAGCCCGAGCTCGTCGAAGCGGTTGCGTTCGAGGAGGGCGACGATCTCGGCGCCGTCGCCGTCGTGGAGCTCGACCTTGACGTCCCGCCCGAGGACGGTCACGCGGACGATCATCGCCTCGCGGCCTCGTCGTGAGGGCTGTCGAGGAGCTCGACGTCGTGCGGGCGCACGAGCGCTCCGCCGACGTCGTTCGCGTCGCCGACGAAGCGCATGACGAACTCGCTCGCCGGCTCGTCGTACAGCTCCCGCGGGGCGCCGACCTGCTCGAGCCGCCCTTCGTTCATCACGGCGATCTGGTCCGAGATCTCCATCGCCTCCTCCTGGTCGTGCGTGACGAAGACGGTCGTCACGTGCACGACGTCGTGGAGGTGCCGGAGCCACTCGCGCAGCTCCGCGCGGACGCGGGCGTCGAGGGCGCCGAACGGCTCGTCGAGGAGCAGCACCTGCGGCTCGGGCGCGAGCGCGCGCGCGAGGCCCATCCGCTGGCGCTGCCCGCCCGAGAGCTGGGCCGGATAGCGGTCGCCGAGGCCCTGGAGCTGCACGAGGTGGAGCAGCTCGTCGACGCGCTCGCGGATCTCCGCCTTCGGCCGCTTCCGCACCTTCAGCCCGAAGGCGATGTTGTCGCGCACGGTCATGTGCTTGAACGCGGCGTAGTGCTGGAAGACGAAGCCGACGTTCCGCTTCTGCGGCGCGAGCGCCGTCGCGTCCTTCCCCGAGAGAACGATCTCGCCGGCGTCCGCCGTCTCGAGCCCCGCGATGATGCGCAGCAGCGTCGACTTCCCGGAGCCGCTCGGCCCGAGCAGCGCCGTCAGCGAGCCGCTCTCGACGTCGAGCGAGACGTCGTCGAGCGCGACGAAGTCGCCGAAGCGCTTCGAGATGTTGCGCACGAGGATGGACATTCAGGCGTTCTCCTCCCTGGGTCGGATCACGGTCATGGCGACGAGCACGGCGATCGCCATCAGCGCGAGCACGATGGAGATCGCGTAGGCGCCGGCGAGGTCGAAGCTCTCGTAGCGCTCCTGGACGCGCAGCGTCGCCGTCTCCGTCTTCCCCTGGATGCGCCCGGACACGACCGCGACCGCGCCGTACTCGCCGAGGCAGCGCGCCGTCGTGAGGATGACGCCGTACACGACGGCCCAGCGGATCGACGGCAGCGTGATGCGCCAGAACGTCTGCCAGCCGCTCGCGCCCAGCGTGCGTGCCGCCTGCTCCTGCTCGTCGCCGATCTCGCGCAGCGTCGGCACGACCTCGCGCGCGACGAACGGGAGCGAGACGAAGATCGTCGCGATCACCATCGCCGGGAGGGCGAAGAGCACCTCGATGCCGTGGTCCTCGAGCCAGCTGCCGAACCATCCCTCACGGCCGTAGAGCAGGAAGAGCGCGAGGCCGACGACGACGGGCGAGAGCGCGAGCGGCAGGTCGATGAACGCGTTGAGCAGCCCCTTGCCGGGGAACCTCCGCCGGACGATCGCGAGCGCGCAGACGATCCCGAACACGGTGTTCACCGGCACCGCGATCGCCGTGATGATCAGGGTCAGCTTGAACGCGTGGATCGTCTCCGGGGTCGTGAGCGCGTCCCACGCCGGCTGGAAGCCGTCCTCGAACGTCCGCCAGAAGACGATCGCGAGTGGGCCGACGAGGATCGCCAGCAGGTACCCGAGCGCGACGAAGCGAAGCCCGAGCCTACGCACGGTCGTGCCTCGTCGCGAAGTGGCGGATGGCGCCGATCGAGAGCAGCGTCACGAACGAGATCGCGAGCAGCACGACGGCCACCGCGGCGGCGCCGTCGAGTCGCCGCTCTCGATGCGGCCGAAGATGTAGACGGACGAGACCTCCGTCTGGAACGGGATGTTGCCGGTGATGATCACGAGCGAGCCGAACTCGCCGACCGCCTTCGCGAACGCGAGCGCGACGCCGGAGAGGATCCCGGGGAGGATGTTCGGGAAGACGACGCGCCGGAACGTCGTCGCGCTCGAGGCGCCGAGCGACTGCGCCGCCTGCTCGAGCTCGGGATCGAGCTCCTGCAGGACCGGCTGGACGGTCCGGACGACGAACGGCAGCGTGACGAACATCAGGCGAGCACGATCGCCGTCCGCGTGAACGCGACGTCGATCCCGATCGGCGACGTCGGGCCGTAGAGCGCGAGCAGCGTCAGGCCGGCGACGATCGTCGGCAGGGCGAACGGCAGGTCGATGACCGCGTTGACGACGGTCTTGCCGCGGAAGTCGTCGCGGACGAGCACCCAGGCGGTGATGGTCCCGAGCACGGCGTTGAGGAGCGCGACGACGAAGGACGCGACGAGGGTCAGCTTCAGCGCCGCGACCGCCGCCGGGCTCGAGACGGCGTCCCAGAAGGTCGTCGACCCCTCGCTCGTCGCCTCCCACATGAGGGCGGCGATCGGCAGCAGGACGAGGACCGTCAGGAACGTCGTGACGAAGCCGAGGGACAGGGCCGTTGCGGCCCTGTCCCCTCGGGCGCGTGCGCGGCGCGGCCGGTCGAGCGCGATCTCAGCCAGTGTCGCCACCGATCTTGCGTCTCGATGTCGACCATGATCCCCGTCTTCGGGTCGAAGAAGCGCTTCTGCACCTTCTTCCAGCCGCCGATCTACGGAGCGTCGATCGTGAACTCGCCGGGCCGCACCGGGAACTTCTTCCGGTTCCTCTCGAGCACGCTCTTGACGACCGGCCGGTAGCCGTTGTTCGCGAAGACCTGCTGGGCGGCCGGCGTCGTCAGGAAGCGTATGAACGCGTTCGCCTCCGCTTTCTTCTCGGTCGTCTTGACGACCGCGATCGGGTTCTCGATGAGGATCGTCGACTGCGGGATCACGAACTGCAGGTCGAGGCCCTTCATCCGCGAGAACAGCGCCTCGTTCTCGTACGCGAGCAGGACGTCGCCCTTGCCGCTCACGAACGTGTTGAGCGAGTCGCGCGCGCTCTTGTCCTGGACGACGACGTTCCGGAACAGCTTGAGCAGGTTGGCCTGCGCCTGCTTGTCGGTCTTGCCCCCGCGCCGCCAGGCGCCGTACGCGGCCATGACGTTCCAGCGCGCGCCGCCCGACGTGAACGGGTTCGGCGTCACGACCTCGACGTCGGGCCGGAGGAGGTCGTTCCAGGTCTTGATGTGCTTCGGGTTGCCGTCGCGCAGCACGAACACGACGACCGAGTCCGTGACCATGCCCTTGTAGGGCTGCTTCTTCCAGCCCTTGTCGACGAGTCCCGCGCGACGAGCTCGTCGACGTCGGGCGCGAGCGAGAGCGCGACGAGATCCGCCTTCAGGCCGGCCTTCACCGCGCGCGTCTGCTCGCCGGACGCGCCGTAGGACTGCGTGAAGCTGACGTCCCGCCCGGCGGCGGTCTTCTGGAACATCGGGATCAGCTGCGCGTACGCCTCGCGCGGGGTGGAGTAGGCGACGAGGCTGAGCTCCGTGTCAGCGGTTCGCGCCGGCGCGGCCTGGCCGCGACGGATGCGGCGAGGGCAGCCGTCGCGGCCACGATCACGGCGATCAGCACGGCCAAGGTCGAGCGTTTCATGCACTCCTCCTTGCATTGTCGATAAACTTTGTCAGTTACTAAACCAGGCAGAAATCTAGACAATGTCGCATAATCGTCAAGCAACGTCACGGAGGTGTCCGCATGTGGGTATCGCGCAGAACGGACTACGCGACGCGGGCCATCCTCGCGCTCGCGCTCGAGGGCGGCGGGCCGCTGAAGCTCGAGGAGCTCGCGCGCCGCACGGCCGTCCCGCAGTCCGTGCTCGAGCAGGTGATGCCGACGATGCGGACGGCCGGCATCGTCCGCTCGGAGCGCGGCCCAGCGGGGGGCTACCGGCTGAACAAGCAGCCGGAGGAGATCACGCTCGAGCGCATCGTCCGGCTGTTCCAGGGGCCGCTCGCGCCGATCAGCTGCGCGACGCGGCACAACCCCGAGCCGTGCCCGATGATCGTCGGCTGCACGCTGCGTGAGGTCTGGGAGGAGGTGCGGGACGCGACGATCGCGCTCCTCGGCGGCGTCACGTTCGCCGACCTCGCGACGCGTGCCGACGGCCCGTGGCTCGACCCGGCGCTGATCGCCCCCGTTCCGAACGCCGCGACCGTGGAGTCGTGAGCCGGGTAGGGCAGGGGCGCACCGGCCACGAAGCGGCCGCCTTCAGGGGTGTTCGCGCGACCGGGATGTGCGCTCGCGGATCCCGGTCCTGCGCACGGGCCGGTAGATTCCCCGCGATGGCGATCGCGATCGATCGCGAGTTCGGGCTCTTCATCGCCGGCGAGCCGGCCGAGCCCGCGTCGGGCGAGGTCCGCGACCTCGTCGAGCCGGCGACCGGGGAGCCGCTCGCGAAGGCGGCCATGGCCGGCGAGGAGGACGTCGACCGCGCCGTCGAAGCCGCGCGCACCGCGCTCGACGGGGACTGGGGTAAGACCCCCGGCACCGAGCGCGCCCGCCTCCTGCACGCGCTCGCCGATGCCATCGCCGCCAACCGCTCCGAGCTCGCCGAGCTCGAGGCGCGGAACGTCGGCAAGGCGATCTCGTCGGTCAAGGCCGAGCTCCACCAGGCCGTCGAGAACTTCCGCTTCTACGGCTCGGCCATCGCGTCCATCGGCGGGCGCTCGAACCCGATCGGCGGCTCGCTGCTCTTCTACTCGCTCAAGGAGCCGGTCGGCGTCGCGGCGCAGATCGTCCCCTGGAACTACCCGCTGATGATGACGACCTGGAAGCTCGCCCCGGCTCTCGCCGCAGGGTGCTCGGTCGTCCTCAAGCCCGACCCGCAGACGCCGCTGACGGCGATCCGGCTCGCCGAGCTCGCCGCCGAGGTGGGCTTCCCGGCCGGCGCGGTCAACGTCGTGCCCGGCGACGGGCCGACGACGGGCGCGTACCTCGTGCGTCACCCCGGCGTGGACAAGGTCGCGTTCACGGGGTCGACGAAGACGGGCGGCGAGATCATGCGGCTCGCGTCCGACCCGGTGAAGCGGGTCACGCTCGAGCTCGGCGGCAAGAGCCCGAACCTCGTCTTCGCGGACGCGGATCTCGCGAGCGCGGTCCCGAGCTCCGCCTGGGCGATCTTCTACGCGGCGGGTCAGAGCTGCGAGGCGCGATCGCGGCTGCTCGTCGAGAAGCCGCTGTACGACGACGTCGTCTCCAAGATGGCCGAGTTCGCCGCGGCGATCCGCGTCGGCGACCCGCTCGACCCCGAGACGCAGATGGGCTCGCTCATCTCGCAGGCGCACCGCGACCGCGTGCACGGGTTCGTCGAGCGCGGCGCGGGCGCCGGCGCGGAGGTCGTGGCCGGAGGCGCGCTCCCGGAAGGTCCCGGCGCCTTCTACCCGCCGACCGTGGTCGCCGCCAGCAACGAGCTCGAGATCGCGCAGGAGGAGGTCTTCGGCCCGGTCGTCACGGTGACGCCGTTCGAGGACGAGAAGGATGCGATCCGCCTCGCGAACGACGTCCGCTACGGGCTCATGGCGACGGTGTGGACCGGGGATCCAGCGCGCGGTCATCGCCTCGCGGCGAGGATCAAGTCCGGGACCGTCGGCATCAACATGCCGTACACGGCCTTCCCCGGGATCCCCTTCGGCGGCTACAAGCAGTCCGGGTTCGGCCGCGAGCTCGGGCTCGAGACGCTCGACCTGTACCTCGAGACGAAGAGCGTGATCGTCTCGACCGGGTCGCGTCCGATCAACCCCTTCGGCCTGTAGCAGGTGCCGCCCGGACCGCGTCGAGCGGTGCGCCGCGCACGGCGAGCGCACGGGTGACCTCGACCCCGCGAGCCGACGCCGGCGATCGGTACCGGTGGGTGGTGCTCGCCGGCGGAGCGGTCGCCGTCGCCAGCGGGGCGGCGATGTTCGTCACGGGCCTGCCGGTCCTCGCCCCGACGCTGCAGGACGAGCTGGACCTGTCGATCGGCCAGGTCGGCCTCCTGCTCGCGGCCGCGTGGGTCGGCTCGACGCTCACGCTGCTCCCCTGGGGGCTCGCCGCCGACCGGTACGGCGAGCGCGTCGCGCTCGCCCTCGGGCTCGGAGCGTGCGCCGTCTTCCTCGCGGCGGCCGCGTTCGCGACGGCGTTCTGGCCGCTCTTCGTCCTGCTCGCGCTGGCGGGTGCGTCGGGCTCGAGCGTGAACTCGGCGAGCGGTCGGGCCGTGATGCAGTGGTTCGGCCCGGGAGAGCGAGGGCTCGCTCTCGGGATCCGCCAGTCGGCGATCCCGGCCGGAGGCGTGATCGGCGCCCTCGTCGTCCCGCGCCTCGCGGCCGAGGGAGGGTCCGAGTGGGCGTTCCTCTTCCTCGCCGGGCTCTGTGCGGTCGGCGCGCTGGTCGGCGCGCTCGTGCTTCGCCCGGGCGACGTCGGCGACATGCTCGACTCGGCGTCGGTCGCGCGCGTGCTGAGCGACACGAAGCTCTGGCGCCTCTGCGTCGGGAGCGGCGTCTACCTGTACGCGCAGCTCGCCCTGATCGGCTTCACGGTGCTCTTCCTGCACGACGTGCACGACATCTCTCCGAGCAGCGCGGCCCTGGTCGTGGCGGTCGCCCAGGTGCTCGCGGTCGCGCTCCGTGTCGGCGTCGGGCGCTGGTCGGACGTCGTCGGGTCCCGCGTCGGGCCGCTTCGCCTCGTCGGCGTCGTCGTGGCCGCGGGCCTCGTCGTGACGGCGGTGCTCAGCGGGGGCCCGGTCTGGCTGCTCCTGGTGTCTCTCGCGCTCGCGGGCTCGATCTCCATGGCCTGGAACGGCCTCTCCTTCGCGGCGGCGGCGGAGCTGGCCGGCGTGCGCCGGAGCGGTGCGGCGATCGGATTCCAGCAGACCGTCCTCTCCGGGATAGGCGTCGTCGCGCCGCCGCTCTTCGCGGCGACGGTGACCGGGCTGTCGTGGCGCGCGGCCTTCCTCGTCGCCGCCGTCTTCCCCGTCCTCGGCGCCATGGTGCTGCGGCCGCTGCGCGACCACTAGTCTCAGCCCCATGCGAGTCCTCGAGCGCCTCGACGAGCTGTACGCGATCGGCGGAGGTCCCGGCGCCAACCGGCCGCACCCGGGCTCCGCCGAGGACGAGGCGCTCGAGCTCGCGGCGGGCTGGATGACCGAGGCGGGCCTCGCGGTGGAGACGGACGCAGCGGGCAACCTCCTCGGGCGCACGGGAGAGCATCCCGACGTCTGGGTCGGATCGCACCTCGACACCGTCCCGCAGGGAGGTCGCTTCGACGGCGCGCTCGGCGTGGTGGCGGCGATCGAGGCCGTCGGGCGCGCCGGCGCCGGTACCGCGGTCGCCTTCCGCGGGGAGGAGGTCGGCTGCGTCGGGAGCCGGGCGATGTGCGAGCGCTCGGGGTCGCTCCCGGCCGTCTTCCTCGAGCTGCACGTCGAGCAGGGCCCCGTCCTCGAGCGCGAGGGGGCTCCGCTCGGAGTCGTCACGGGGATCGTCGGGTACGCGCGCGGCGAGCTCGTGCTCGAGGGACGAGCCGGCCACGCGGGGACGACGCCGATGCGCGGCCGCGAGGACGCGCTCGTCGAAGCTGCGCACGCGATCCTGCGGATCCAGAGACGTCGCCTCGGTGCTCGAGGGCGCGGTGGCCACGGTCGGCCGGGTGGAGGTGGAGCCCGGCGGCGTCAACGTGATCCCGGGGCGCGTTCGACTGTCGGTCGACGCACGGGCTCCGGACGCGGAGACGCTCGACCGGCTCGTCGCCGCGATCGGCGTCGAGCCCGGCCAGCGCGCCGAGCCGGTGGCGATGAGCGCACGGGTGCGTGCCGCGCTCGCGGACGAGCTCGCGGCGCGCGGGCTCCCGGTGGTGGAGCTCGTCTCGGGCGCCGGCCACGACGCGGGCATCCTCGCCGCCGCGGGCGTCGCGTCGGGGATGCTGTTCGTGCGGAGCCTGAACGGGGGCGTCAGCCACTCGCCCGACGAGCTCTCCTCCGACGAGGACGTGGCGCTCGCGGTCGAAGTGCTGGGCGCGGCCCTGTCGAGGCTCGTCAGCTCTCGCGGAACGTGATGTCCTGGGCGCCTTCCCAGAGCATCCGGCGGCCGAGCTCGCGCAGGTTCTCGGTCCCCGCGAGCATCGTGGCGAAGTGGTTCCCGGCGAGCGCGCCCGCCTTGCTCGCGAACGCGACGTAGCCGTAGGCGAGCAGGAGCTCGGTCTCGCTGACCCCGCCCGGGTAGAAGATGAGCTCGCCCGGGCTCGGGTAGCGGGTCGCGTTCTCGGGCCCGACTCCGACGTCGAGGTCGCCCATCGGGATCCAGCCTCCCTCCCCCGACCAGCGGACGTGGATGATCTTCGACTCGAGCGGGAGCATCCGGCGGAATGCCGCGACCGTCTCGGGCGCGGCCACCTCCTCGAAGCGCGCCTCGAACGCGAAGCCGCCGGCGGTGATCTCGAGCACGGGGCGAATCTACCGCAGGGGGTCGACCCGGCTCAGCGTGTCGTGAAGCCGAGGATCAGCTCGGTGGTCTCGAGCGGGACGTCGAGCTGCGGGCAGTGGCCGACGCCCTCGAGCTCGATCCAGTCCGCGTGCGGCAGCCACTCGTCGCGGTAGCGCGCGGCGGCCGAGGGCCAGGGAAGGACCCGGTCGTCGGTACCCCACACGACGCGAACCGGGCACTCGATCTTGTCCGCCTCGACGCTCCAGCCGCCGCGGAGCGCCTGGAGCGTGCCGACGACGTCGCAGCGCGCGACGCCGACGATCTGGTGTGCGAGCAGCTCGGCGGGGATGTGCTCGAAGCGCGAGGTCGTGAACTGCGTCGCACCTCGCCGGCCCTCCGGCGTGGACACGATCTCCTCTACGTGCGGCACGGCCTGCTTCGCCTGCTCCCACATCGTCAGGAAGTGGTCCACGACCGTCTGCTCGGAAGGATCGCCTACGGCCCGACCGCCGGCCGGCGCGAGCGCGACGACCGACTCCGCCCGGCCGTGTGCCGCCAGCTTGAGCGCGATGTAGCCGCCGAGGGAGTTGCCGATCAGGTGCGCGGTCGTGAAGCCGGCGTCGTCGAGCGCGGACTCGATCGGGTCGATCAGGGCGTCCTCGCTCCCCTCCGATCCGAGTGGCGGCCCGCCGGCATGGCCCGGAAGTGTCGGTGCGAGGACGTCGTGGCTGCGCTCGAGCGCGGGGAGCACGAGCTCCCAGGTGCGCCACGTGTCGACGATGCCGTGCAGGCAGACGAGCGGCGGGCCCGAGCCTCCGCGGTGCGAAGGCGTGAACGAGTCCACCTGGGGAGCGTACGCCGATCCCGCCGGCTACCCCGTGGACGCGACCCAGGCGGCGAGGAGCTCGCGCTCGTCCTCGGTCATGCCCGTCGCGTTCCCGGGCGGCATCGCCCGCGTCTCGACCGCCATGCGCCGGATGTCGGCCGCGCGGGCCTCGATCTGCTCGCGCGTCTCGAACCGGACGCCGAGTGGCGCCGCGGCACCGGAGTGGCAGGTCGCGCAGCGCTGCGCGACCACCGGCTGGACGTCCTCGAACGGGACGGGCCCGCTGACGTCGGATCCCGCCTCTTCGGGACGGAGCCAGAGCGCGAGCCCGACGACGGCCACCGCCGTCACCGCGGGGATCCACCAGCGCCGCCGCCCCGCGTGCCAGCCGTTGAAGAAGACGCGGATCAGCCCCGTGAGCACGGCGATGGCGAGGAAGACGAGCCAGGCGTAGTCCGCGGAGAACACGAACGCGAAGTGGCCCGCGAGCATCGTGAACAGCACCGGCAGGGTGAGGTAGTTGTTGTGCACCGACCGGTTCTTGGCCTCGAGGAGCGGCGCCGGGTCGGGCTCCCGCCCCTCCTCCATCGCCGCGACGAGCTTCCGGTGCGCGGGGATGATCACGAGGAAGACGTTCGCGACCATGATCGTCCCGAGCATCACCCCCACCTGGAGATACGCCGCGCGCGGAGCGAAGAGCTCGCCCGAGGCCCAGGCGGCGAGCGCGACGAATGCGGTCCCGACGACGGCGAGCCACGCCTGGCTCCGTCGTCCGACCGTCCGGCAGAGCACGTCGTAGACGATCCATGCGAGCGCGATCCCGGCGACGCTCAGCGCGATCGCCTGCCACTCCTCGAGGTCCGCCGCGTCCCGGTCGACGAGCCTGACTCCCGCGTCGAAGTAGTAGAGGACGACCATGAGCGCGAAGCCGGAGAGCCAGGTCGTGTACGCCTCCCACTTGAACCAGTGGAGCGGCTCGGGCATCTCCGCGGGCGCGAGCCGGTACTTCTGCGAGTGGTAGAGGCCGCCCCCGTGCACGCCCCAGAACTCGCCTGCGACGCCCGCTTCCGTATCCTCGGCGCGCTTCGGCGCGCGCAGGCCGAGGTCGAGCCGGACGAAGTAGAAGGACGCCCCGATCCACGCGATCCCCGCGGTCACGTGGAGCATCCGCAGGAGGACGTCGAGGACGTCCCTCAGGTACGGGTCCACCGGTACCTCGCGATCGCGATGAGCTCGCGGCAGGCCGTCTCGAGCTCCTCCTCCCGGCTCCGCCCGATCCGCTGCCGGAGCACCTCGAGGATCTCGGCCTTCGGGCGGCCCGCCACGAAGACCACGAAGCGGAACCCGAACTTCTCCTCGTACACCTGGTTCAGGTACGCGAGGTCGGAGAGCACGACCGGGTCGGCGTCGGCCCCTTGCTCGGCGGCGGACCGGGACGACAGCCCGCGCCGCGCGCCGATCGCCGGGTGGGCGTCGAGCGCCTCGACCTTCTCCTCGTCGGTAAGCGTGGCGACGACGTCGTCGGCCTGCCCCAGCGGGTCCTCGACCGCGGCGAGCCGTTCGACGAGGCGCGTGCGTCCCTCGAAGAGCTCCGCCAGCTCGTCCGCGGTCAGCTTCCGCGGTAGCTCGCGCATCCGTAGGGCGACACGAGGAGCGGGACGTGGTGGTGGCCGTCCGCGAGCTCGACCTCCAGCTCGACTCGCGTGAAGAACGGCGACGGCGGCCAGAAGACGATCTCGTAGCGGCCGGGCTCGAGCCCCGTCGCGAGCTCGCGCACCCGGCCGTCCGCGTCCGTCTCGCCCGAGGCGACGACCTCCCTCTCGCGGCACAGCTCGACGCGCACGCCCGCGGCCGGCCGCCCGTGCGACGTGTCGAGGACGTGGGTGGACAGCGAAACGGTCACGTCGCGAATCTTCGCGCCTGCGCCCGCTGGTCGCGAGCGATCTCGGTCTCGTCGGCACGGACGAGCGCGCCCTCGCGCACGACCTCCTCGCCGCCGACCAGGAGCCGGTCGACGCGGTGCGGCGCGGAGAGGACGAGGCCGGCGACGAGGTCCTCCGCGCCCGCGAGCTCGAGGACGTCCGTCCGCCAGACGGCGAGATCGGCTTGCTTCCCGGGCTCGAGCGAGCCGATGTCGTCCCGGCCGAGCACGGCTGCTCCGCCGCGCGTCCCCAGGCGCAGCGCTTCGCGTGCGGTGAGCGCCGTGGGCCCCTCGCGGCCCCGAGCGGAGAGCAGCGCCTGTTTCACCTCGAACAGGAGGTCGCTCCGCTCGTTCGAGGCGGAACCGTCGACGCCGAGCCCCACGCGGACGGCCGCGTCGACGAGCTGGCGCACCGGCGCGACGCCAGCGCCGAGCCGGAGGTTCGAGGTGGGGCAGTGCGCGACGCCGGTCCCGGAGGACGCGAAGTCCTGGATCTCGTCGGGGGACAGGTGGACGCAGTGCGCGCACCAGACGTCGGGGCCGAGCCAGCCGAGGTCCGCCAGGTACTCGACGGGCGTGCAGCCGTACAGCTCCATGCAGTAGGCCTCCTCCTCGCGCGTCTCGGCGAGGTGCGTGTGGAGGGGCAGCTCGAGCGCGCGCGCGAGCGCCGCCGACTCCTGCATCAGACGGCGCGTCACCGAGAACGGGGAGCAGGGGGCGACCGCGAGCTGGACCCGGGCGCCGGGCCCGGGCTCGTGCAGCTCCCGGGCCAGCCGCTCGGTCTCGGCGAGCACGGAGTCGAGGTCCTCGACCAGCTCGTCGGGAGGGAGCCCGCCGTCCGAGGCGCCGAGGTCCATCGAGCCGCGCGAGGCGACGATGCGGACGCCCAGCTCGCGTGCGGCCTGGACCTCCGCCTCGATCAGGCCCTCGCGGCCGCGGGGGAACACGTAGTGGTGGTCGAAGACCGTCGTGCACCCGGAGAGCGCGAGCTCGGCGAGGCCCGTGCGCGCCGCGGCGTACTCCGCCTCGGCATCGATGCGCGCCCACACGGGATACAGCTCCCGCAGCCAGGTGAAGAGGTCGGCCTGCTGCGCCCGGGCGCGCGTGAGGGTCTGGTACAGGTGGTGGTGGGTGTTGACGAGGCCCGGCGTGACGACCGCTCCGCCGAGCTCGACGCGCTCGTCCGCCTCGGGCTCCTCGCCTCCCCCGAGCGAGACCACGACCTCGCCGTCCACGAGCACCCAGCCGAACGGGTGCTCCGTGCCCGCGTCGTCGCACGTCACGATCCATCCCCCTGCGTACAGGGTCGTCACGCAGGTTCCGGGACGGCCGCGCGCACCTCGAGCGGGACGATCTCGAAGCGGTCGACGTCCACGAGCCCGCGGTCGGTGATCTTCAGGCTGGGGATGACCGAGAGGGCGAGAAACGCGAGCGTGAGGAACGGCGTCGCGCCGCTCCAGCCGAGCTCGCGCGCGGCGTCGTTGCAGGCGAGGCTGCGCTCGATCACCTCCGCGAGGGGCGCGTCCGCGAGCAGGCCCGCGACCGCCATCGGCAGCTCGGCGCGGACGGCGCCGTCCGCCACCGCCACGATGCCGCCGCCGATCTCCGCCAGGTGCGTCACGGCGAAGGCCATGTCCCCGTCGCTCACGCCGACGACGACGATGTTGTGCGCGTCGTGGGCCACGGAGGACGCGAGCGCGCCGCGCTGGATGCCGGACCCGCGGACGAAGCCGTGCCCGATGCGACCCGTGCCGAGGTGGCGCTCGACCACGGCGATCTTCACGAGGTCGCGTTCCGGGTCGGCCACGGCGGCGCCGGCGACCAGGGTCGGCACGTCGACGAGCGACTCCGTGACGACCTGGTCCGGGACGAGGCCGATCACGCGAGCCTCTCCGCCGCTCCACGGGATCCGGAAGTCGTCGGCGGTCACCGGCTGGATTCGCACGGAGTGCTTCACCCACTCGGGGACGTCCGGGTGCGGGACGTCGTGAACTTCCTTGCCGCGCTTCAGGACGAGGGCCGGCTGGAAGCTCTCGAGGTCGGGGAGGACGAGCAGGTCCGCCTGGTATCCGGGCGCGATCGCTCCGAGCTGGTCGAGCCCGTGCCAGAGCGCCGCGTTGTGGGACCCGAGGACGAGCGCGTCCTCGGGCGCGATGCCGAACGCGACCGCCTCGCGCACCATGCCGTTGATGTGCCCGTTCTCGGCGATGTCCTCGGGATCGCGGTCGTCGGTGCAGAACGCGATCCGGTTCGTGCCGAACTCCCGGACGAGCGGGAGGAGGGCGAGCAGGTTCCGCGCCATCGACGCCTCCCGTACGAGCAGCCACATGCCTGCACGCAGCCTCTCGCGCCCCTCCTCGAGCGTGAGGGCCTCGTGGTCGGAGCGGATGCCCGCGGACACGTACGCGTTCAACTCCTTGCCCACGACGCCGGGGGCATGCCCGTCGACGTGCTCGCGCTCCTCGAGGAAGAGCTTCTCGAGCTCCGACTCGTCGCCGGCGATGACGCCGGGGAAGTTCATCATCTCCGCGACACCGAGCACGCGCCGGCGGCGGAGCAGGCTCTCGAGGTCGCCGATGGACAGCGGCCGGCGCGGTGACTCGAAGCGCGAGGCGGGGACGCACGACGAGGCCATGAAGTAGAAGTCGAGAGGGAGGTCCTCGCACGCGTCGAGCAGCCAGTGGACGCCGTCCGTGCCCAGGACGTTCGCGAGCTCGTGCGGGTCCGCGACGACGGCGGTCGTGCCCATCGGCAGGACGAGGCGCGCGAACTCGTCCGGGAGCAGCTTCGTCGACTCGAGGTGCATGTGCGCGTCGATCAGCCCGGGCACGATCCACGTCCCCGAGGCGTCGAGGACGTCGCGCCCGTCATAGCTCCCGAGCCCTGCGACCACGCCGTCCGCGATCGCGACGTCGGTCTCGAGCCACTCCTTCGTGAACACCGACAGCACCCGTCCGCCGCGTACGACGAGATCCGCCGGCTCGTCTCCTCTCGCGACGGCGAGCCTTCGGCGGAGAGCGTCCAGCGGCCGTTCCATCGACGCAAGCGTAATACGGGTTTGCCCGCAGCTCCCGCGGCAGCGACCCGGATGCCCGCCCGTGCCGGACTGTCCTATAGTCGACCCGTCGTTTCGTGCGGGCAACTGGAGGAGAGAGATGAGACGGAAGCACACTGTCACAGGGCTCGTGCTCGTGATGGCGACCCTCGGGCTCGTGCTCGCGGCGACCGGCTCCGCGAGGTCCGAGCAAGCGCCGTTCAAGGCCGCGTGGATCTACGTGGGCCCCCACAAGGACGGCGGCTGGTCACAGGCACACGATGAGGGCCGCCTCGCCGTGCAGAAGGCGCTCGGCGCGAAGGTGAAGACGACCTTCAAGGAGCTCGTCCCCGAGGGTCCTCAGACCACGCAGGTGATCGAGAGCCTGATCCGCGACGGGAACAAGATGATCTTCGCGACGTCCTTCGGTTTCCAGACCGCGATGGTCGCGGCCGCGAAGAAGCACCCTGACGTGTACTTCGAGATGGCAACTGGGACGGCCCAGTCGAAGAACATGGCCGAATACTTCGGCGCCGGCGAGGACTCGATCTACCTCTCCGGGATGGCCGCGGGCGCGGCGACGAAGAAGGGCGTGATCGGCTACATCGTGCCGTACCCGATTCCGGAGGTCATCCGGCACGCGAATGCCTTCACGCTCGGCGCTCAGGCGATGCACCCCGGCGCGAAGGTCAGGCTTGTGTGGACGCACAACTGGGTGTCGCCTGCTCTCGAACGGAAAGCCGCCGAGAGCCTCGTCGCGGCTGGTGCGGACGTCCTCGGCCAGAACGTCGACACGCCGTCCGCCGGGCAGTACGCGGAGTCGAAGAAGATCCCGTGGGTCGGCTACGACTCGAACGCTCAGAAGTTCGCCCCGACGTCGTGGCTGACCGCGGCCGTGTACGACTGGAGCGTCTACTACATCCCGCGCGTGAAGGCTGCGATGAACGGGACGTGGAAGACGGGCTTCTACTACGGGACGATCAAGGACGGGTTCACCGACATCGCGCCGTACGGGCCGAAGGTCACCGCGAAGACGAAGGCGGCGATCAAGGCGAAGCGGGCAGCTCTCATCTCGGGCAGGTTCTACGAGTTCACGGGGCCGCTCTACGACCAGAAGGGGAAGCTCCGCGTGCGCGCGGGCAAGAAGCTGACCGTGAAGGACCTGTACGCGATGGACTGGCTCGTCAAGGGCACGATCGGAAGCGCGAAGGGCTAGCACGTGGGAGAGGGAGGGCCACCTCTCCTCGAAGACGATCGAAGCGGAGGCGCCGGCGCGGCCGGCGCCTCCTCGGTCCCTGCGGTGTCGATGCGCGGGATCACGAAGCGCTTTCCCGGCGTCCTTGCGAACGACCGCGTCGACTTCGAGGCCGAGGTGGGCGAGGTGCACGCGCTGCTCGGCGAGAACGGGGCGGGGAAGACGACCCTGATGAACGTCCTCGCCGGCCTGTACCGGCCCGACGACGGAGAGATCGAGCTCGACGGAAGGCCTGTGCGCTTCGATGGGCCGCGCGACGCGATCGAGGCGGGGATAGGCATGGTGCACCAGCACTTCCGGCTCGTGCAGCCGCTCACGGTCGCCGAGAACGTCCTGCTCGGCTGGCACACGCCCCGCTTCTGGCTGGACCAGAAGTCGGGTCGTCGGCAGGTACGCGAGGTGTCCGAGTCGCTCGGGATGCGCGTCGACCCCGACGCGCGCATCTGGCAGCTCTCGGTCGGCGAGCAGCAGCGTGTGGAGATCGTGAAGGCCGTCTTCCGCGGCGCCCACATCCTCGTGCTCGACGAGCCGACGGCGGTTCTCACCCCTCAGGAGGCCGAAGGGCTCTTCGAGACCCTCCGGATCATGGCGCGCGAAGGACATTCGGTGATCGTCATCACGCACAAGCTGCACGAGGTGATGGCGGTCGCGGACCGCGTGACCGTCCTCCGCGCGGGCGCGAAGGTGACGACCGTGTCGGCGGACGACTCGACGCAGCGCTCGCTCGCCGCGCTGATGGTCGGGCGGGAGATCGCCGCCGGCCAGCGGCTCGAGCGCACGACGTCGGTCGGGGACGTGATGCTCGAGGTCCAGGACGTCCGTGTCGTGGGCGACCGCGGAGGTCTCGCACTGAAGGGTGTGTCACTGGAGGTCCGGGCCGGGGAGATCGTCGCCGTGGCAGGCGTCGCGGGGAATGGCCAGCGCGAGCTCGCGGAGGCCGTCGCCGGCATCCGCGACCTGCAGTCGGGTGCCGTCCGCGTCGCGGGACACGACCTCCGCTCCGGCGACCCGCGGTCCGCGATCGCCGCCGGTGTCGCCTACGTGCCGGAGGACCGGCTCGGGACGGGTCTGGCACCCAGCCTGAGCGTCGCCGCGAATGCTGCGCTGAAGAGCTACCGGGCTCGTCCTCTCTCCCGCGGCCCGCTCCTCCTGCTTCGACGCATGCGCGACCTCGCCGTCTCGCTGATGCGCCGCTACGACGTCCAGGCGCCGGGTCCCGACACGCCGGTCCGGAACCTCTCCGGGGGCAACCTCCAGAAGCTCGTGCTCGGGAGGGAGTTCGAGGGCGAGCCCCGTGTGCTCGTCGCGGGCCAGCCGACCAGGGGTCTGGACGTCGGGGCGATCGAGACCGTTCACGCCCATCTACGCGAGGCCGCGGCGAACGGTCTCGCGGTGCTCATGGTCAGCGAGGACCTCGAGGAGATCCTCGCGCTCGCCGACCGGGTCCTCGTCATGTACGAGGGAGAGGTCCGCGGCGAGGTCGACGCCCGGACGGCGACGATCGAGGAGATCGGGTTCCTGATGGCCGGAGGCGAGGCGTGAGGCTCGAGCGCAGGCTCGAGCAGCCGCGCTGGCTCCTCGTGGCCGTTCCCATCGGCTCGATCGCGTTCGCCTTCGTGCTGATGGCGATCGTCCTCCTCGCGACCGGTCACGACCCGGCGGCGACGTACCGCCGGCTGTTCGACTCGGCGTTCTTCGGCGACGGAGCGCTCACGTCGACCCTCGTGTTCGCGACCCCGATCGTGTTCACGGGGCTGGCCGCAGCCGCAGCGTTCCGGATGCAGCTCTACAACATCGGCGGCGAGGGGCAGTTCTATCTCGGCGCGATCGCGGCGGTCGGGATCGCGCTCTACCTCGGCGATCTGGGCCTCGACTCGACGACGCTCAACATCGCGGCCATGGTCGTGGCCGGAGCGCTCGCGGGCGCCGCATGGGCGGCGATCCCCGGGTTCCTTCGGGCGTTCGCGCACACGAACGAGATCATCACGTCGCTGATGCTCAACTACGTCGCCGGCCTGTTGCTGACGTACCTGATCATCGACAGCCACTCCTACTGGCGCGACGTCGAGTCGTTCGAGGGGCAGACGTTCCCGCTCGGCAAGGCCATCCCCGAGGAGGCGAAGTGGCCGAGCGCCACGATCGACGCGGCGGGCGGGATCCTCGTGCCTCTCGGGTTCATGCTGGCGATCGTCGTCGCAGTCGCGCTCTGGGCCCTCTACTCGCGGACGCGGTTCGGCTTCGAGCTGCAGGTGATCGGAGACTCGGCCCGGACGGCGCGGTTCGCCGGGATGCGCCTCCGGCGCAAGATCCTCGCCGTCATGTGCATCTCAGGAGGCGCTGCGGGCCTCGGCGGGGCGAGCTTCGAAGGGGACTTCGCGTACCAGGTCGACCCCACGGGCCTGCAGAGCTCGTTCTACGGCTACACGGGGATCGTGGTGGCGGCGCTCGCGCGCTACAACCCGATCGCCGTGGTGCCTGTCGGCTTCTTCATCGGCGGGCTCCAGAACGCGGGCTTCACCCTGCAGGGCGCGGACTTCCCGGCAGGCCTCGTCGGCGTGATGCAGGGGCTGATCCTGTTCTGCGCGCTCGGGGGTGAGGTTCTCGTCCGGTACCGGATCCACTTCGGGCGAGGCGCGAAGCGGCAGTCGCCGGAGACCACCGCTGCGGAGGCGGCATCGTGACGGGTGGGCTGCTCGCGAGCGGGGTCAACGAGAGCTTCCTCGTCGTGATCATGGCCTCGGCCGTCCTCTACGGAACGCCCCTCCTCTTCGCCGCGCTCGGCGAGCTTCTCACCGAGCGCTCGGGCGTCCTCAACCTCGGCGTGGAAGGGATGATGCTGGTCGGTGCGGTGATGGGCTTCTGGGCCGTCCAGCGTGTCGAGGCCGCCTCGGTGTCGCTCGGCCTGGCGCTGGGGGTCGCTGCCCTCGCGGGTGCTGCGATGGCGCTGATCCACGCCTTCCTCGTGATCACGCTGCGCTCCAACCAGATCGTGTCCGGGCTGGCGCTCACGATCTTCGCCGGCGCCGCCGGCCTGTCGGCGTACCTAGGAAACGACCTGGACCTGAGCGGAGCTCCCGCCGACCATGCCTTTCCGGCGCTCGACGTCCTCGGCCTGGGAGATCTCCCGGTCGTCGGGCCGATCGTCTTCGACCAGTCGGCGCTCGTCTACCTCTCGTGGGCCTCTGTCCTCGCGATCGGCTTCTACCTCGCGAGGACGCGACCGGGCTTGAACGTGCGTGCGGTGGGGGAGTCACCCGCAGCCGCAGACGCCATGGGCATCGACGTCACCGCGTACCGCTATGTGCACACCGTGGTCGGTGGGGCGTTCGCCGGGGTGGGAGGAGCCTGCTTCAGCCTCCAGATCACGCCGCAATGGATCGCTGGGCTCACGGGCGGTGCCGGGCTGGATCGCGGTCGCGCTCGTCATCTTCGCGTTCTGGAGGGCGGATCTCTGCCTCCTCGGCGCCTACCTCTTCGGAGCCTTCTCGGCGCTACCGCTGACGCTCCAGGCGCGAGGCTGGCTCACGGAGGTCCCGTCGGAGGTGTTCCAGTCCCTCCCGTACGTCATGACGATCGTCGTCCTCGTCGCCGTCTCCTCCGGCGCCGCGAAGCGGAGGCTCGGGGCGCCCGCCGCCCTCGGCGTTCCCTACGTGCGCGAGGAGCGATAGAACAGGGTCGGCATGGACGTGCTGACTCCACGCTCGCTCGACGAAGCGCTCCGGCTCGTGGCCGAGCACCCGACGGCGATGCCGATCCAGGGCGGGACCGACGTCATGGTCGCGCTCAACTTCGACCACGCCCGCCCGGAGACGATCCTGAATCTGAACGAGGTCGCGGAGCTCCGCGGCTGGTCGCGAGCGAACGGGACGGTTCGCCTGGGGGCGGGGCTCACGTACTCGGAGGTCCTGCACGAGGAGGTCGGCGAGCTCCTGCCGGCGCTCGCGGAGGCGTCGCGCACCGTCGGCTCTCCGCAGATCCGGAACCGCGGGACGATCGGGGGCAACCTGGGGACCGCGTCGCCTGCAGGCGACGCCCTCCCGCCGCTGCTCGTCGAAGAGGCGGAGGTCGAGGTGGCGAGCGTCGCGGGCGTGCGGCGGGTCGCGCTGCGCGACTTCCTGCTCGGGCCGAAGCGCAACGCGCTCCAGGAGGGCGAGCTGATCTCGGCGGTGCACGTCGCTCCGAGCGGCCAGCCGCAGACCTTCATGAAGGTCGGCCCCCGGAACGCGATGGTCATCGCGGTCTGCTCGCTCGCCGTGGTCGCCGACCGGGAGCGCGGCGAGCTGCGTGCCTCCTTCGGCTCCGCAGGGCCCGTGCCGGGCCTCGTCGCCTGTCCGCTCGACGAGGCGGCCTCGTTCTCCGAGCGGGTCGCGGCCGCCGCCAGCCCGATCGACGACGTCCGGGGCACTGCGGCCTACCGCCGCCACGCCCTGACCGTGCTCGCACGACGCGCGCTCGAGAGGTGCCTGTCGTGAAGGTCGCGCTCGTCGTCAACGGCGACAGGCACGAGGCCGACGTGTGGGCGGGGGAGAGCCTGCTGACCACCCTGCGCGACCGCCTCGGGCTGCCGGGCTCCAAGAACGCGTGCGAGCAGGGCGAGTGCGGGTCGTGCTCGGTGCTCCTCGACGGCACCCTCGTCTGCGCGTGTCTCGTGCTCAGCGCCCAGGCGGGCGGGCACGAGGTCGTCACGGTCGAGGGCCTCGCCGAGGACGGGCGGCTCCACCACGTCCAGGAGGCGTTCGCCGAGACGGGCGCGGTGCAGTGCGGCTTCTGCACGCCCGGGCTCGTCGTCGCGGCGGCGGAGCTCCTCCGCCGCAACCCGGATCCCGCGGAGGACGAGATCCGCGAGGCGCTGTCCGGCAACCTCTGCCGCTGCACGGGGTACCAGAAGATCCTCGACGCCGTGCAGCTCGCAGCGGGACGATGAGCGCTCCTGCCCGCACCCTGCGCAAGGGGCGCGCCGAGGTCGGGCCCCGCCGGCACGACGCCGTCCCGAAGGTCACGGGCGACTTCGCGTACGCGAGCGACCTCGAGCTGGCCGGGATGCTCTGGGGTCGCACGGTGCGGAGCTCGCATGCGCACGCGCGGATCGTCTCCGTCGACGCCTCCGAGGCGCTCCGGCTCCCGGGCGTCCACGCGGTGCTGACCCACGAGGACGTGCCCGGGCGGAAGACCTACGGGCTCGAGTTCCCGGACCAGCCCGTGCTCGCCGTCGACCGCGTGCGCTACTTCGGGGAGCCCGTCGCCATCGTCGCGGCCGACGAGCCGGAGCAGGCGCGTCGCGCGGCGGCGGCGGTCCGGGTCGAATACGAGCTTCTCGATCCGGTGATCGACCCCGAGCGCGCGACCGAGCAGGAGCCGCTGCACCCCGACCGGCCGACCATGGGCCACGGCTTCCGCGACGACCCGCGGCCGAATGTCGTCCGCTCGATCGTGATCCGGCGCGGTGACCCCGAGGCGAAGGGCGAGGTCGTCGTGTCCGGCGTGTACGAGACCGGGCATCAGGACCAGACGTTCCTCGGGCCGGAGTCGGGCCTCGCGATCCCGGACGGCGAGGGTGGCGTCGACATCCACGTCGCGACCCAGTGGCTTCACGTCGACCGCGACCAGGTGGCGCCGTGCCTCGACCTCCCGCCCGAGATGGTGCGGATCCACCTCGCGGGCGTCGGCGGCGCGTTCGGCGGCCGTGAGGACCTCTCGGTGCAGATCCACGCGGCCCTGCTCGCTCTTCGCACCGCCCGGCCCGTGAAGATGGTCTACAACCGGGAGGAGTCCTTCGTCGGCCACATCCACCGACACCCCTCGCGGATCTGGGCGGAGCACCACGCGACGAAGGACGGTCGACTCGTCTCGGTGCGGATGAGGATCCTGCTCGACGGCGGCGCGTATGCCTCGAGCACGGCGGCCGTGATCGCGAACGCGTGCTGCTTCGCGACCGGCCCGTACGCGGTCGACAACGTCTCCATCGAAGGCACCGCCGTCTACACGAACAACCCCCCGTGCGGTGCGATGCGCGGCTTCGGCGCCGTGCAGTCCACGTTCGCGGCGGAGGCGCAGATCGACCGGCTCGCGGCGGCGCTCGACATCGATCCCGTCGAGCTGCGGCTCTTGAACGCGCTCGAGCCCGGCGGCGTGCTGCCGACCGGCCAGGTCGTCACCGGGTCGCTCCCGACGAAGGAGGTGATCCGCCGTGCCGCCGCCATCCCCGTCCCCGAGCCCGAGGCGCTCCCGCGCGAGCCCGTCCGTCTCCCGGGCGGATCGGGGAACACGACGCGCGGAGAAGGCGTGCGTCGAGGCGTGGGCTTCGCGCTCGGCTTCAAGAACATCTGCTACTCGGAGGGCTTCGACGACTACTGCACGGCGCGGGTCCGGCTGCTCGCGGACGGCCACGCCGAGGTGCACTGCGCCGCGGCCGAGGTGGGCCAGGGCATCACCGACGTCATGCTCCGGGTCGCGCGCTCGGAGCTCGGCACCGACGACGTCGCGCTCGTCGGCGGCTCGACCGCGCACGTCGGCTCGTCCGGCTCGACGTCGGCGTCTCGCGGCACGTGGATGGCCGCCGGCGCGGTTCAGCTCGCGTGCCGCGCCGCCCTCGAGGAGCGCGAGCGTTCCGGCGGTGACGAGGTGGACGTCGAGCGCGTGTACCGCCATCCGCGCACGTTTCCCATCGATCCGGACACGGGCCAGGTCACGAGCGGCCCCTCGCACGTCGCCTTCGCGGTGGCCGCGATGCGCGCCGTCGTCGAGGTCGACGTGGAGCTCGGCCTGACGCGCGTGGTGTGGATCGGCACCGCGCAGGATGTGGGCCACGCGCTCGACCGCAAGGCCGTCGAAGGCCAGATCGAGGGAGGCACCGCGCAGGGGCTCGGGCTCGCCCTCATGGAGGAGCTGCAGGTCCGCGACGGCGTGATCGTGAACGCGAGCTTCACGGACTACCTCATCCCGACGTTCCTCGACATGCCTCCGGTCGTCTCCGACCTCGTCGAGGTGCCCGAGCCGGACGCGCCCTACGGCGTGAAGGGCGTGGGCGAGCCGCCGACCCTCGTCTCGACGCCCGCGATCGTCGCGGCGCTGCGCGACGCGACCGGGCTCGACCTCCCGCGCGTCCCCGTGCGGCCGGACGACGTCGTCGGCCTCTGAGCACGCCGGGCCTCCGAGCGCACAGGGAGGAGGGGCCTTGCGGCCCCTCCTGCTCCCCCCGGATGGATCGACGAGAGAGCGATTTCAGCGAAGCTGGGCGCGGAGCTGGGAGAGCCGGAGCACGCTCGCCCGCTGCGATCTCGCGAGCTGCGACCTGACCGGCTGCGGCCTCACGACCTGCGACTTGACGACCTGCGACTTGACGACCTGCGACTTGACGACCTGCGACTTGACGACCTGCGACTTGACGACCTGCGGCCTGACCTGTGCGACGTTCCCCGCGTTGGCCACCGAGGGGGCTACGAAGAACGCCGTGGCGATGCCGAGGACGATGGCGATGCGCTTCATGACCGGCTCCTCTCTCGTCGACTCCATGGGATGAGCCTAGGGCGTCGCCCATCGCGCGTCGTTCGCCGGGGCGACGCGCGGAGTGTCACGCTCGCGACACTTCGTTCGGCGGACGACACGGCAGACGCGAGCGACCCCGCGCGCGGGGCCTCCTCATCTCAGCGGCTCGTGGCCTCGCCGAGCTGGCGATAGGCGATCGACGAGGGTCCCGTGACGTGCACGTCGAGATCGACGGCGAGCGGGCCGTATCTCGCCGGCTCCCGCTCCACGACCTCCGGCAAAACGCGCTCGGCGTCGTAGAGGACGTCGACCGTGGGGATCACGAGCTGCTCGGAGCTCGTCGAGCAGCGGAAGTGCGTGAAGCGAGAGCTCGAGGCCTTGCCCCTGCCGCTGCAGCGCGCCGACGCGACCTGGAGACCGCCTTCGACCTTCTTGAGCGCGGTCGAGTACCGGTAGCGGATGTTGTGGATCCGGCTCGCCGCCTGGTCGTCGCCCATCTCCCACGCGAGATTCTCCAAGGTGCGGAAGCGAGGGATCAGCACCAGAAGCTCCTGACGCAGCGCCTCGCGCCTGACGGCCGGAAGGCTCATGGTGGCCTCGCGCACGACGATCCGCTCCGCCTTCCCCGCGCTCCACGCCGGCGCGCCCGTGTGTGCCAGGGACGCCGAGGTCGGAGCGGCGACGAGGACGACGAGGACGAAGATCGAGAGCCTCATGCCGCCGAATCTACGACGAGTCGGCCCGACCGTCGTTCTCCGTCGCGACGTTGCGAGTGTCACGGTCGTGACGGACACTTCCAACCGTGCAGTCGCCACTGCTCGAGGGTCTTCCGGCGGACGACGTCCGCGAGCTCCTCTCGGTCGCACGCAGGCGCACGTTCCGCAAGGGCGAGGTCGTGTTCCACCGCGACGATCTCGCGGAGTCGCTCCACTTCGTCGTCCGCGGCCGCTTCGCCGTCCGCGTCTCGACCCCGGTCGGGGACAACGTGCTGCTGGATGTCGTCCGGCCCGGGGATGCGTTCGGCGAGCTCGCGCTGCTCGCAGTGGACGAGCGCCGCAGCGCGACGGTGTCGGCGCTCGAGGACGGTGAGACGCGCTCCGTGTACCGAGACGACTTCACGCGCCTCCAGCGAAGCCACCCCGGCGTGAAGGACGTCCTGCTCCGCCTGCTCGCCGAGCAGTTGCGGAGGGCAAGCGACCGGATCGTGGAGGCGCACTTCGTAGATGCCGAGACGCGGGTGCGGAGGCGGGTGTGCGAGCTCGCCGGATCGTACGGGGAAGGCGACGCAGAGCCGGTCGTGCCGCTGACGCAGGAGGACCTCGCGGCGATGGCGGGTACCTCGCGCGCGACGGTGAACCGGGTGCTGCGCGAGGACGAGAAGCGCGGGTCGGTGCGGCTGGAGCGCGGGCGGGTCGTCGTGCTGGACGCCGACGGCCTGGGACGGCGCTGCAGCTGGGGTCCCCTCTAGGAAGGAAGCTGGTTCGCTCGGCTACGAGGAGAGGTCGTCCAGCAGGGCCGCAAGGAGCTCGTAGAAGCGCTGTGTCGCAGGGATGCTGAGGCGCTCGCCGGGCGCGTGCGGCCCGACGATCTCCGGGCCGATCGAGATCATCTCGACGCCCGGGAGGCGACCGCCGATCACCGCGCACTCGAGGCCGCCGTGCACGACCTCGAGCTTCGGCTCCGTGTCGAAGAGTCGAAGGAACGTCGCCCGCGCGGTCGCGAGCAAGGACGAGCCGAGATCGGGGCGCCACGGCGGGTACGAACGCACGACCTCGATCTCCGCTCGCCCGAGGCGTGCCATCGCCACGTAGGCCGCGATCGCGTCGTCGAGCGCCACGGGACTGGAGCTCCGCGTCATCGAGGCGAGAGTGAGGACGCCGCCGTCCGTCGTGGCGACGTTGAGGCTCGTGCTCGTCTCCACCGTCCCGGGCACCATCCCGGGTGCCATCCCGAGGACGCCGCTCGGGAGCGCGGCGACGAGGTCGAGCGCGGCCGACGTCTCTCCTCGGGGCTCGCAGCCCCCGCGAGCTCGGTGGGCTCGATGGAGAGCTCGAGCCCCTCGTCGGAGGTCGCGTACCGCTCCCGGAGCACAGCGAGCGCGTCGCCGGCGACGCCGGCGGAAGACGGGCTCCGCCGCCGGGGCGAGGGTGACGACCGCGTTCGCCTCGCGTGGGATCGCGTTCCGGCTCACGCCGCCCTCGAGGCGTGCGAGCCGGAACCCCGAAGGCTCGTGCGCCGAGGAGAGAGCTCGGCCGAGGACCTTGATCGCGTTCGCCCGCCCCCGGGCGATGTCCCCACCCGAGTGGCCGCCCTTCGCGCCCGAGACCGAGACCCCCAGGCTCACCCAGCCCTTCGGCGGTGCTTCCGGCCGCAGCGGCAGTCGCACGAACGTGTGCGCGCTCCCCGCGCAGCCGACGGTGATCGCGTCGTCGCTCGTCCCGTCGAGATTGACCAGGAGGCGGCCGGCCACGAGGCCGGGGTCGAGGGCCTTCGCCCCGTCGAGCCCCTGCTCCTCGGAGACCGTGAGGAGCAGCTCGAGCGGGCCGTGCGGGACGTCGGTGTCCTCCGCTGTGGCCAGTGCGGCCGCCACCCCGATGCCGTTGTCGGCGCCGAGCGTCGTCCCGTCCGCGAGCACCCAGTCGCCGTCGCGCAGCACGTGGATCCGTCCCGCGCGCGGGTCGTAAGGGCTGTCCGGATCGCGCTCGCAGACCATGTCCAGGTGCGCCTGGAGGACGACGACGGGAGCTCCCTCGCGCCCGGCCGTCGCCGGCACGCGCACGACGACGTTCCCCGCCGCGTCCACGTCGCTCTCGAGCCCGCGGTCCCGTGCCCAGGAGAGGACGTGCTCGCGCGCTGCCTTCTCCTCCTTCGAGGGGCGCGCGATGCGTGTCAGCTCCTCGAAGTGCGACCAGAGGAGCGGAGGCTCGAGCCCGGCCAGCACGCCGGCGCTCATCGCCGCAGGGTGAGCGCGGCGCCGGCGAAAAGGAGCGCGATCCCGAGCACGCGGGGCCAGGTCACGGCGATCCGCTCTATGCCGAACCAGCCGTTCCGGTCGATGACGGCTGCGAGCGCGAACTGGGCGGCGATCAGCACGGCGGTCGTCGCGACGATCCCGATCCGCGGTCCGGCGACGGTGATCGCCAGGATGATGAGCGCGCTCATCACGCCGCCGAGCAGCATCCACTTCGGCGAGCCCCAGGCGTCGCCGACTCCGGTCAACGAGCGCCGTACGACGAGGAGCACCCCGAGCGCGAACAGCGCCCCGACGAGCGAGGCCGTCGCCATCGCCTCGAAGCTGCCGACGCGGTCTCCGAGGCGGCCCTGCACGGCGATCTGGACGGCGCCCCCGAAGCCGGCGACGAGCGCGAGGACGACCGCGAATCCCGACGAGCTCACCGCGCGGACGCTATACGCTCCCCGCGTCCACCACGAAGGGAGAGGAATGGTCCGCGCGATCGTCCTGTTCGAGTCCGAGCCCGATCCCGATCGCTACCGGGCGCACATCGAGCAGTTCGTGGGGCCGGTCGAGTGCGACGCGTTCCGGCACGGCAAGGTGTTCGGCTCTCCCTTCGGGGATCCGAAGTACCGCTACTACGCCGAGTTCGAGTGGTCGGACATGGAGTCGTTCAAGGCGTCCGCGAGCACCGAGGAGTTCGCCGCGTCCGGCAAGGACGCCGCGGCGATGGGAATCCCGTTCACCGTGCTCTTCGCCTCGGTCGAGTGACGGAGCCCACGCATCCGCGTCCGCGCGACCCCGCCGAGTACGGCTTCGAGGCGATCGTCTACGAGAAGGCGCCGCCGCGCGCGACGATCAGGCTCGACCGGCCCGAGGTCCTGAACGCGTTCGACTTCCGGATGCTCCGCGAGATCGCCCGCGCCGCGGAGGACGCGTCGTGGGACGACGACGTCCGCGTGGTCGTCGTCACCGGGACCGGGCGCGCCTTCTGCGTCGGCGCCGACCTGCGCTCCTGGGACGAGGACTACCTCGGCAAGCCCGCCGACTACTGGAAGTGGTTCGGGGCCTTCAAGGACGCGCACGACCGGCTGCGCGAGATCGGCAAGCCCACGATCGCCCGCATCAACGGCATCGCCGTCGGCGGCGGGAACGAGCTGCAGATGGCGTGCGACCTCGCGGTCATGGTCGACACCGCCTTCATCCGGCACGTGGGCCTCGAGCACGGGTCAGTGCCGGCGGGAGGTGCGACGCAGTGGCTCCAGCTCATGGTGGGAGACCGGCGCGCCCGTGAGATCGTGTTCCTCTGCGAGGAGATCCCGGCGGCGCAGGCGGCCGAGTGGGGGCTCGTGAACAGGGCCGTCCCCGAGGCGGAGCTCGACGCGGTCGTCGACGAGCTCGTCGAGAAGCTCGCAACGAAGCTCCCCCAGACGACGCGGTACGCGAAGCAGCAGCTCAACGTCTGGCGCGACCTCGCATGGCACCAGACGGTGAACCACGCGCGCGACTGGCTGGCGCTCTCCATGCTCGGCGAGGAGGCCCAGGGCGCGGTGCGGGCCTTCCTCGACCGCAGCCGATCCCCGAGCGAGTAGGGTCCGCGGTCGTGACGGAGGTCGTCCTGACCGAGCGTGCGGGATCCGTCCTCACGATCACGCTCAACCGGCCCGAGACCTACAACGCGCTGAACCGCGCGGTGCACGACGGGCTGCGGGGAGCGCTCGACCAGGCGGCGGATCCCGCTGTGCGCGCGGTCGTGATCACGGGCGCCGGGCGCGGCTTCTGCTCCGGGCAGGACCTCCGCGAGTTCCAGGAGCTGCCGGGCGGGGTGCGCCAGGCGCTCGAGGAGACGTACCACCCGAACGTCCGCGCGATCCGTGCGCTCGAGAAGCCGGTGATCGCGGCCGTCAACGGCCCGTGCGCGGGCGCCGGGCTCTCCATCGCGTGCGCGTGCGACGTCCGCGTCGCCTCCGACGAGGCGACGTTCGTGCCCGGCTTCGTGGGCATCGGTCTCGTGCCGGATGCAGGCAGCACCTGGTTCCTGCACCGGCTGCTCGGGTACTCGCGAGCGTTCGAGTGGATGGTCTCGAACCGGCGCCTCGGCGCCAACGAGGCGCTCGTCTGGGGGCTCGTCTCGGAGGTTCAGCACCACGAGCGCTTCCACGGGCGAGTGGTGGAGCTCGCCGAGTGGTACGCAGACCTGCCGACGCGGGCGGTCGCGATGACGAAGCGGCTCTTCGAGCACGCGTACACCGCGTCGCTCGACGAGCAGCTCGAGCTCGAGGCCGAGCTCCAGCAGGCCGCCACCCAGACGGAGGACTTCGCCGAGGGCGTGCAGGCCTTCCTCGAGAAGCGCCTCGCCGCCTTCCAGGGTCGCTGACGCCGGCTCGGGAGTCGCTCCCCGATGGAGCCGATCACCGCGGTCGACTACCACACGGGCGGGGAGCCTTTCCGCATCGTCACCGGCGGAGTCGAGGAACCGCGCGGCAGCACGATCCTCGAACGCCGGCGCGACGCGCTCGAGCGGCTCGACCACGTCCGGCGGCTCCTCGTCTTCGAGCCGCGCGGGCACGCGGACATGTACGGCTGCTTCGTCGTCCCCCCGAACGACGACGGCGCCGACCTCGGAGTCGTCTTCTTCCACAACGCCGGGTACTCGACCGCGTGCGGGCACGGCACGATCGCGCTCGTCACCTGGGCGCTCGACGAGGGAGTCGTCCCGCGCGATGAGGGAGAGAACCGCGTCGTGGTCGACGTCCCGTCCGGCCGGCTCGAGACGTGGGCGCGCGTCCACGACGGCCGCGTTCGCTCGGTCCGCTTCCGCAACGTGCCCGCCTACGTCTGGGCGGAGCGCCTCGAGGTCGGGGAGCACGTCGTCGACGTCGCGTTCGGCGGCGCGTTCTACGCCTCGCTCGAAGAGCGGGTCGACCCCGCCGAGCTCCCGCGGCTGATCGAGCTCGGCCGACGGCTGAAGCGCGGGATCGAGGCGGTCTACGACGTCGTCCACCCGCTCGAGCCGGAGCTCCGCGACGTCTACGGGGTCATCTTCTGGCAGGAGGAGGGCGAGCGCCCGTTGACGCAGCGGAACGTCACCGTCTTCGCAGACGGAGAGGTCGACCGCTCGCCCTGCGGCAGCGGCACGTCGGCGCGCCTCGCGCTCCTCGACCGCTCCGGCCGCCTGCCGCGCGGCCACGAGCTCCGACACCTGAGCGTCGTCGGCTCCGAGTTCCGCGGGCGCGTGGTGGGCGACGCGGATGTCGACGGTACCCCGGCCGTCGTCACCGAGATCGAGGGGAGCGCCTACCGGACGGGGCAGCACGTCTTCGCCCTCGACCCGGACGACGCGCTCGGCGAGGGCTTCCTCCTTCGGTAGCGCGTGTCGCCCGCGTTCGCCGCGGGTATCAATACGGGATCGCTGGCGAGGTCCTTCCGAAGCGCTACCAGTCGCCGACGCTCGTCGCACGCGGCGGGATGGCGGAGGTGTACCGGGCGACGGACTCGGTGCTCGGCCGCATGGTCGCCGTCAAGGTGCTCGCCGAGCGTCACGCGCGCGAGCCGGAGATCCGCGAGCGCTTCGCGCGTGAGGCGCGTGCCGCCGCCAGGCTCTCCGGCATACGTCACGTCATCACCGTCTTCGACGTCGGCGAGCACCGCGGCCGGCCCTTCATCGTCATGGAGTACCTCGACGGCGGCACGCTGCACGACCGCCTGCGGAACGGGCGCGTCGACACCGAGCAGGCGCTCGCGTGGCTCGACCAGGCCGCCGAGGCGCTCGACCAGGCGCACGCGCGTGGCGTCGTCCACCGGGACGTCAAGCCGGCGAACCTGCTCCTCGACGCGGAGGCGAACGTCCACGTCACGGACTTCGGGATCGCCTCCGCGGGCGGCTTCGACACGCTCACGCTCCCGGGAACGGTGCTCGGGACGGCGGGATACCTCTCGCCAGAGCAGGCCAGTGGGGAGCCGGCGACGGCCGCCAGCGACCTGTACGCGCTCGGAGTCGTCGCCTTCGAGCTCCTGACGGGACGTCGCCCGTACGCCTCCGAGACCGCGGCCACGGAGGCGTTCGCGCACGTCAACGCACCGGTGCCGAGCGCGACGCAGATCGACGAGTCGCTGCCGGTCGCGCTCGACGCCGTCTTCCGCGACACACTCGCCAAGGACCCCGCCGCCCGCCCGCGGGCCGCTGCCGACCTCGTGGCTCGCCTACGCGAGGCGCTCGCGGACAGTCCGGCGCCCACGGTGATCGGCACGCCCGCCGCGGCCCGGAAGACCCTGCACCGGATGCGGAGACCGCGCCGCGCTGCGCTCCTGCTCGCTGCGGCGGCTCCTGCTCGCCGCGGGGATCGCGCTCGCGGCGGCGCTCGGAGTGGCGCGCGACGCGGGCGGCTCGGGAACCGACGCCTCGCCCTCGCGCGACCCGGCGGCGGCCCGAGCGGAGGCTGCCCGCCTGAACGACGTGGGGTTCACACGCATGCAGGCGGGCGACTTCGAGGCTGCCCTTCCCCGCGCTCGTGCGCGCGGTCGACCTGCTCCGAGGGGACTGGGAACGCAGACCGAGGCGTACGCGCGCTACAACCTCGCCTACACCCGGTTCGCCCTCGGCCACTGCACGGGCGTGCTCACGCCGCTCGACCGGTCGGAGGCGATCCAGGGGTACCGCGCCGAGATCGGGGAGCTCAGGAGCGAGTGGCAGCTGCGCTGTGCGCCTCCGCCCGCGGAGACCGAGGTCGACGACGGCCCCGGGAAGGGCAAGGGGAAGGGCAAGGGGCACGACGAGGGGGACTAGCGGAGCCGGGCGAGGATCTCGCCGTCCTCCGGGAAGCGGCCCTCCGTCTGCTTGGAGAACAGCATCCGCCCGTCCACCAGCACGTCGAACTGCCCCCGGCCGCCCGGTATCGGCGTGGCGTCGACGTCGAGCTCCGAGGTGATCTCCGCCGCGAGACTCGCGGCGCGCGCGTCGTAGCCGCTTCAGGTGGGGCAGTAGAGGATCTCGACGGTCATCGGCCCGACTCTAGCCGCGCGCGGACGCGTCTCAGTAGAGTCGAAGTCGCCGGCGAGGATGCGATCGAGCCGGCCGGTCCGGTACCCGCGCACCGAGTCGCGAACGAGCGAGGCGCGACCCGGCCGGTACCGCCTGACGATCGTCTGGGTCTCGGTTCCGACGACGTGCGTTGCGACGGAGCCTGGAGACACGCCGTCGCTGCCGTCGCCGTCGGGGACGACCTGGACGCGGACCTGCTCCCGGTCGACGACCTTGCCTCCGTCGCCCCGCTCGTCCACGTGCTCGAGGACGTGCAGGCCCGACTCGCCGTCGAGGATCTCGCCGCATCCCAGCCCGGCGATCGACAGCGCGTGCTCGCCGGCGGGCGCATCGAGGCGCTCCACCTGCATCCCGCGCGCGTGCGCCCACGCCACGTACATCTCCACGAGGAGCGCCGCGAACGCCCCGGCCTCCTCGCTCGCCTCGGCCCGCGCCGGGCGAACATGGACGACGACCTCGGTCGGCGCGCCCGTCCGTATCCCGGTCACGGCGCGATCGAGGACGTAGAGCCGACCCGCGACGAGCCCCGCGAGCTCGTGGTTCGCCCGCCCGTCCGGTCGCAGGCTGCGCTCGAGCCGCGCGCCCAGTCGCTCGGCGGTCCGGGTTGCGGTGCCGAGCCGGTCGAGGTACTCGATCTCGGCGAGCAGCGAGGACCGGTCCTCGCGCTCCCAGAAGCCCGGCTCGGACATGACGGACAGCGCGTGACCCTTCCGCACCTGGAGCTCGTCGACGTCGTCGACGATGCGCCGCAGCTCGGCGAGCAGGAACCGCACCGTGTCCCCGTCGGCCGTCGCCGCACGCGCGAGCGCCCGCACGTCGAGCGCAGGCGGCTCCTCCCCCTCCGCCGCCGGCTCCGGGGCCTCCGGCTCCGCGTCGGGGTCGACGAACACGACGTCGATGCGCTCCCCGTCGACGGCCGTCACGAACAGGAACTGGTCCCCCTCCGGCACCGCCTTCTCGACGATCGCCGCCGCGAGCGGTGCGAGCAGGTAGCGCTCGAGCGCGCGCTTGAGCGGGACGGGCGCCGAGCTCGGGGCTGAACCCCTTGTCGATGAGGAACGCATACGCCGACTCGTCCACCTCGACCGCCCACGGGCGGCCGCGCAGGCCGCGCCGCGCGAGCGCCTCCGCGAGCTCCTTGTCGAGGAGCGCGCGCATCGCCGAGCGCTCGAACGGACGGAAGACGACGACGCGGTCGAGGCGGTTCAGGAACTCCGGCCGGAACCACGTGCGGATTGCCCGCTCGATGCCCGCGCTCGAGAACACGCGCTCCCCCGGCTCGAAGCCCACACTCGGCCCCCGCACGAGCGGCGCGCCGAGGTTCGAGGTCAACACGATCACGCAGCGGCGAAAGTCGACGACACGGCCCTGCAGGTCGGTCAGCCGCCCGTCGTCGAAGACCTGGAGGAAGAGGTCCCAGATCGGAGGCGACGCCTTCTCGAACTCGTCCAGGAGGACGACCGCGAACGGGTCCTTCCGCACCGACGACACGAGCGTGGCGCCGCGGGGCTCGGTCGCGGTGTCGGAGAGGAGCCGCTCGAGCGCCTCCGGCGTCTGGTACTCGCTCATGTCGAGGCGCACGAGCCGGTCCGCGCTGCCGAACAGGAACTCCGCGAGCGTCTTCGCGATCTCCGTCTTGCCCGTGCCCGTCGGCCCGACGAAGAGGAAGACGCCGAGCGGGCGCGTGGGGTCCGTGACGCCGGCCTTGATCATGGCGATCCGCTCGACGACGCAGTCGACGGCTTCCGGCTGCTCGAGGACGCGCCGCTCGAAGAAGGAGCGCACCTCGCCGAGCGGGAGCGGAACGTCGGGGTCGAGGAGGGCGAGTGGGAGGCCGGACGCCGCTGCGAGCGTCGCCAGCACGTCCGCGCCGGCGAAGGTCTCGGCGCCGTGCTCGGCCGCCTCGGCCGCGGTGGCGTGCAGCAGGCGGAGGACGTTCCCCGGAGGGGCGACGTCGGGCAGGAAGTGCTGGGCGAGCTCGAACGCCTCCGCGAGCGTCTCCGCGTCCGTCGCCACGTCGAGCGCGTCCTGCTCGAGGGCGTGTCGTGCGACCGCGATCGCGTCCGCCTCGTCCAGCGGACGCACGCGGACGACCTCGAACGCGCTCGAGACCCTCGGCCGCGCCGCGACGAGCAGCTCGGCGGCCGTCGGCGTCACCTCGGCGACGAGCGTGATCGCGCCGGACTCGACGTGCGGGAGGAGCGCGTCGAGGAGGCCCTGCGGGCTCCGGGCGTGCTGCCCGGCGAACAGGGTCTCCTGCAGCTCCGGGAGGAGCCAGACGACGTCCTGGCCCTCGAGCGCGTCGACGAGCGACTTCACGCGCCCTTCGAGCTCTCCGATGTAGATCGCGCCCGCGTTGATCTGGGCGGCCGTCGTCTCGAAGACCGTCGGCTGGCGCTCCATCCTGTCGAGCGCCACCCGTGCGAGCGTGGTCTTGCCGACCCCGTGCTCGCCGACGAGCAGGACCGACCGCGGCGGCGTCGCCTCGAGCGCCGAGACGACGAGCTCGACGAGCTCGCGGCGGCGACCGGCGAGCAGGGCGGGCGGGCGATCGAACGGGGGCTCCCAGATGCGCCCGATGTCCGTGAGCCGCTTCAGGGCTCTCCATTCGTAGAACCCTGCGCGGAACTCCACTCCGAGCTCCGGCTCGTAGCGCTCGATGAACGCCTCGATCTTGTCGGCGTCCTCGAGCGTCAGGCTCCTGAAGGTGGAGGCGTCGACCGGCTCGCCATGCTCGCCGCGGGCGCGCACGAACTCGGCCACGTGCTCGTCCTGCACCGCGCCGATCGCCGTCAGCGCGGACCCGATCACGGGCGCCGTGGCATGTCTCGCGAGCGCGCGGAGGAGAAACGCGTCCTCGCAGTTCGACGGGCGCGCAGGGTTGCGGGCCGCCCACGCGATCCAGTCCTCGGGAACGTCGTCCCGCTCCGCGAGCGCGGCGAGCGCCATCGATGCGACCCAGCCGTCCGCGTCGCGGCTCAGGGTGACGACGGTGTCGATCGGCGTGTCGTCGTCGACGAGCGTGTCCACGCCCCGCCTGAACTCGGGGAGGCTTTCGAGGCCCTCCGGCGTCATGTTCCACCAGTTGTGCTCCTCGTCGAGCTCGGAGGCGATCTCCCGTACGTCGTCTCCGTCGAGGAGGTCGAGATCGTCGTCGTCGTCACCCTCGGCCTCGCGGCGCTCGTCGATCGTGGCCCAGACGATGCCGATGATCGCGAGCAGCCCGAACGCGGCGAGCAGCACGACGGCGATCTCGACGACGACCCACATCAGGCGTACCGTGGCACCCTCCGCCGACCGAGTCAAAGCCGGCGCCGTGGCGGCGCGGGCTACCCCTCGAGCTTCGGCCGGTGGCGGTCGACGATCGCGGCGCACTCGACCCCGGTCGGCAGCGTCCCGTACGCACGACCGCCGTCCGGCCCGAGGCGGGTGGCGCAGAAGGCGTCGGCGACCTCGTGGGGCGCGTGCCGAACGAGGAGCGAGGCCTGGAGGCAGAGGGCCGCGAGCTCGACGATCCGCCGGGCCCGATACTCGATCTCGGCCGGGTCGGCGAGCTCCTCGCGAAGGTTGTCGGATGCCGAGTCGAGCCGTGTGTCGCCGCCGCGGGCGAGGTCGATCTCCCGGAGGAGCGCCTCGACGCTCTCCGGCTCCTTCGCCGCCGCGCGCAGGAGGTCGAGCGCGTTCACGCTCCCCGAGCCTTCCCACAGCGAGTTGACCGGGCTCTCCCGGTAGAGGCGCGGCAGGACCGACTCCTCCACGTACCCGTTCCCGCCGATGCACTCGAGCGCCTCCGCGACCAGCGGGGGCGTCGCTCTTGCAGATCCAGTACTTCGCGACCGCGGTCGCGAGGCGGCGAAACGGCCGGTCGTCCTCGTCCACGGCGCGCGCGAGCCGGAGGGCCGTCGCGCTGGCCGCCTCCGAGTCGAGACAGAGGTCGGCGAGCACGTTCTGGTGCAGCGGCTGCTCGGCGAGCAGGCGCCCGAAGGCGGCGCGGTGCGCCGCGTGGTGCGTCGCCTCGGCGACGGCGCGCCGCATGAGCGCGGTCGAGCCGAGCACGCAGTCGAGGCGGGTATGCGCGACCATCTCGATGATCGTCGCCACGCCGCGTCCCTCGTCGCCGAGCCGCGCCGCCCAGCGCGTCGCGGAGCTCGATCTCGGCAGAGGCGTTGGAGCGGTTGCCGAGCTTGTCCTTGAGCCGCCGGATGTGGAAGCCGTTGCGGCTCCCGTCCGGGAGGACGCGCGGCAGCACGAAGCACGTGAGCCCGCCGGCGGCGTACGCGAGCACGAGGAAGACGTCGCACATCGGCGCCGAGCAGAACCACTTCTCGCCCGAGAGCGCGTAGCCGCCGTCCGCGAGCGGCTCCGCGCGCGTCTCGTTGGCGCGCACGTCGGAGCCTCCCTGCCGCTCCGTGAGCGCCATCCCGGAGAGGAGACCCGTCTTGTCTGCCGGGGGGCCGTAGCCCCGGCTCGTACACGCGGGCCGTCAGGCCCGGCTCCCACTCGACCGTCAGCCCTGGATCCGCGCGTAGCGCGGGGATCACGGAGTACGTCATCGACAGCGGGCAGCCCACCCCGGCCTCGGCGTAGGCGAGCGTCACGAACCGTGCGGCGCGGGCGACGTGCGGCGCGGCTCCGGGTCGGCCCACGGTGCCGCGTGCACGCCGTGCTCCACGCCGATACGCATGAGCTCGTGCCAGGCGGGATGGAAACTCGACCTCGTCGACACGGTCGCCGAAACGATCGAAGGCGCGAAGCGTCGGCGTGCTCTCGTTCGCGAAGCGGCCGAGCTCGAGCGGCTCGCCTCCGCAGAGGCGGCCGAACGCCGCGCACTCCTCCTCGCGTGCCGCGGCGCCCTCCCGGCGCAGCGCCTCGACGAGCGCGGCGTCCTGCGAGAAGAGGTCGTAGCCCTCGAGTGGCGGCGGCTGGTTCGCGGCGCGGAGGTACGGGGACGTCTTCACGCACGTAGGGTAAGCAGAGCGTGGACAAGGGGGCGATCACGCCCGCACTCGTCGAGCGGCTCCTCCGACGGCAGTTTCCGGAGTGGGCACACCTTCCCGTCGTTCCCGTTGCGCTCGACGGGTGGGACAACACGACGTTCAGGCTCGGCGCGCATCTCTCCGTACGGTTCCCGAGCGCGGACGGGTATGTCGCACAGGTCGACAAGGAGCAGCGGTGGCTGCCGATCCTCGCTCCGCGGCTCCCGCTGGCGATCCCCACGCCGGTCGCGAGAGGCAGCGCAGGACGCGACTTCCCGCGACCGTGGTCGATCTACCGGTGGCTCGACGGCACGCCAGCCACGGCGGAGAAGGTGGACGATCTCGAGCGGTTCGCCACCGATCTGGCCGGCTTCCTGTGTGCGCTCTACGCGATCGACTCGACCGGTGGTCCACCGCCAGGCGAGCACAACTTCCATCGCGGTGCCCCGCTCGACGTCTACGACGACCAGACGAGAGGCGCGATCGCGGAGCTCGGCGACGTGATCGACGGCCGGACGGCGACGGAGGTCTGGGAGACGGCGCTCGCGACCTCTTGGCGCGCAGCGCCCGTCTGGCTGCACGGCGACGTCACGGGCTCGAACCTGCTCGTCGTCGACGGTCGCTTGAGCGCGGTCATCGACTTCGGATGCTGCGCGATCGGCGATCCCGCGTGCGATCTCACGATCGCATGGACCTTCCTGTTCGGGCAAAGCCGCGCGGCCTTTCGTGACGGTCTCGCACTCGACGACGAGACCTGGGCTCGGGCTCGGGGGTGGGCGTTGTGGAAGGCGTTGGTCACGCTCGTGAAAGAGCGCCGGGAAGGAGGCGAGCCCCGTGCCGCACGCAGGTTCGGGTGGCGGGTCGGAGCCGACGACGTCGTCGAGGAAGTGCTCGGCGACCACCGCATCACCTCTGGTGCCTCCCGCGCGGCGCAGGCTAGATCGTCTTGAACTGCTCGAAGGGCTGCCGGCAGCTCTCGCAGTAGCGGATGGAGCGGCACGGGGTCGGCCCGAAGAGGTTGTCGAGCCGCGTGTCCGTCGAGCCGCAGTAGGGACAGCGGAATCCGCGCTGGAGCTGCACGAGGTCGAGCTTTCCGGCCGGCCGCGGCGCGGGGGGTGCGAAGCCGGCGGCCCGGAGCTTCTCCCGGCCCGCGGGCGTGATGTGGTCGGTCGACCACGAGTCGTCGAGGAGGACGCGCACCTCCGCCTCCCCTCCGAGCTCCTCGACCTTCTGCTCCATCGCCCGCCGCATCATGTCGAGCGCGGGGCAGCCCATGAACGTCGGCGTGAAGTCGATGCGCACGCGCGCGCCGTCGACCTCCACGTCCTTCACCACTCCGAGGTCGACGAGCGAGATCACCGGGATCTCGGGATCCGGGATCTCGCCGAGCGCCGCCCAGACGTCGTCCGCGGTCACCACTGCGCGCCGGCCGGAGCGGAACGGCGGACCATCGTCATCTCCTCCCACAGCTCCGCGAGCTCGGCCTCGTGCACGCCGCGCGAGACCGGCTCAACCTGGGGCAGCTCGCGGCCGAGCCTCGCCTCGACCCGGCGACGGAGCTCCGGGCGGAGCTCGTCGTCGAGGACGCCGAGCGCGTACGGCCATAGCTCGTCCACCGCCTCGTCGAGCCGTGCACGGCCCTCCTCGGAGGAGAGCAGGCGGTCGACCCACATCTCGGCGTGCATGCGGTGGTATGCCTCCTCACGGTCCATCTTCGCCGCGATCCCCGCGAGCTCGGCGTCGTCGGACTCCTTGAGGGCAGCGAGCCGGATCTCGTCCGCCGTCTCGTACAGCCAGTGGCGCGCGATCGTCCGCGCCCACTCGAGGCGTCGGAGCTGGACGAGCGGTGCGCAGCGGTACTCGTCCGGTTGCCGGTCGAAGGCGAGCTCGTCCGCGGTCGTCCCGAGCTCGGCGGCCGCGAGCTCGTAGAGCGCGCGGGCGTGCCCGATCTCGTTCTGGGCGATGGACGAGAAGGCGACGTCCTCCTCGAGGAACGGTGCGATCCCCGTCCACTCCGAGTTCCGCCAGCCGAGGAACAGCTCGTCGTCGGCGACATCGTCGGACAGGCAGCCGGTGCGCGTGGGAACCGGAGGTCCACGCCTCGAGAAGAGCACGTGGGGGAAACGTGTTCCCCCACGACGCGAGTCGCGCGGCCGCTCACTGTCGAGCGTCCAGCGCCCGGCCTTCTCGCGCGCCTCGCGCAGGCGGGCCTTGATCGAGTAGCCGTCCACGCGCCGGTACTTCATCTCGAACTCGTCCGGGAACCCGGTGACCTCGGTCACGGCCTCACGGGGAACGAGCCACAGCGCGATCGACTCCTGACGGCGCCCGTACTGCTCCCGGGCGTAGATCTCCGCGAAGCGCTCGTCCGGCGCGGTCACGGACCCCGCGTGCTGGAACGCCTGGCCCTTCCGCTCCTGCCTGAACACCTCGAAGATCGTGCCCTGGCCGCGCGACGGCTCCCGGCCGGCGGAGCCGGCCTCCGCCGCTGCGCTCGACTCGCTCGCGGCGCTCTCCTCGGGGGCCCGTGCGTCTAGCACTGTGCCCCCTCGGGACGCTTGCGAGCGAGCCGCCAGAGCACGATCCAGACCACTACGCGGCCTCCGCGAGCACCACCCGCTCGACCCAGGCGACGTCCTCGCGGGACAGCCGCCGGAACGCGAGCCGCTCCTGCGAGGCCGGCCCGTGCCCCGTGACGACGGCGCGTAGCCTGTCCCAGTCCGGCTCGGTGTAGAGCCAGCGACCGGTCTCCTCGTCCTTGCGGAGAGCAGGGTCGGGGATCTCGAGGCCGAGCTCGCGGATCTGCGGCACGTAGCCGTCGAGGAACTGCTGGCGGGCCTCCTCGTTTCCCTGGCTCTTGATCCGCCAGACGTACATCGGGTCCTCGTCGGGGGGGATCGGGTTGCCGTGGAAGTGCATGAGCGGCTCCCACCAGCGGTCGAGCGCTTCCTGGACGAGCCCGAACTGCTCGTCCGTGCCGGTGACCAGCGCGAGGATCACGTCGCGTCCGTGGAGGATGTGGAACGACTCCTCCCAGCAGATCTTCTTCATGATCCGAGCGTACGGGGCGTACGAGCACTTGAGCAGCGCCTTCTGCGAGACGATGGCCGCCGCGTCGACGAGCCACGCGATGATCCCGACGTCGCCCCACGTCTTCGTCGGGTAGTGGAAGACGTTGTGGAACTTCGCCTTCCCGGAGACGAGGTCGTCGAGGCACGCGCTCCGCGGTTTCCCGAGGTCCTCGACGACGCGGTAGATGAGCTGCGCGTGGCCGACCTCGTCCTGGATCTTCGCGGTGAGCGCGAGCTTCCGCTGCAGGGTCGGCGCGCGCAGGATCCAGTCCCGCTCCGGGAGGACGCCCATGAGCTCGGAGTTGCCGTGCATCTCGATGAACTTGACGAGCTTCGAGCGGTACTCGTCGGGCATCCAGTCGCCGGTTTCCACCTGCCCTCCGGCCTGCACGTACTCGAGGAACTCCTGGGCTCGCGTGTCCGTCACCTCGCCTCCCTACCGAACGGTCGTTAGCATCGAGTATATGGCCACGCGGCGGGACGACCTCACGCGGGAGGCGGCACGGCTCTTCGCCGAGCGGGGGTTCCACGGGACGTCGATGGACGCGCTCGCCCAGGCGCTCGGCGTCCAGAAGGGCTCGCTCTACTCGCTCACCGGATCGAAGCAGCAGCTGCTCTTCGAGACGATGCGGGAGGGGGCTCGCGCGTTCCACGCCGCGCTCGACGCCGTGCCCGAGGACGGGCCTGCAGTCGAACGCATCAGGCTGGCCCTGCGGGGCCACCTCCGCGTCGTCTCCGAGCAGCTCGACGTCGCGACCGTGTTCACGCGCGAGTGGCGCTACCTCGAGAACGCCTACCGGGAAGAGATCCTCGCCGAGCGGCGCCGCTACGAGGAGCGTTGGCGCGGTCTGTTCCAGGAAGGCGTCGAGTCGGGTGGCGTCCGGACCGACCTGGATGCCGGCGCCGCGACGCTCCTCGTCCTCTCGGCCGCCAACTGGGCGTACACGTGGCTCGTGCCTGGCCGCGACACGGACGAGCTCGCCGACCGCTTCACGGCGATCCTCGTCGACGGCATCCGCGGCTACGCGACGCCGCGGTAGCACGACTCGCCCTGTGGACTCATTGGCCCACTTCTGGCGTCCTTACAGTGCCAGGCACTGTAAAGACGCATGATCGCGCCGTGAGCCGCCTTCTCGTCGTCAACCCGTTCGCCTCCGGCGTCGACGAGCACCGGCTGGCGGCGGTGCAGGCCGCTCTGCCCTCCGGGGTCGAGACGCGGCTGACGACCGCCGCGGGGGAGGCGACGGCGATCGCCCGCGACGCGGGCGCCGTGGACGCGATCTACGTCTTCGGGGGCGACGGCACGTACAACGAGGTGCTGAACGGCCTACGAGCCGACGTGGCGCTCGGCTTCGTCCCCGGTGGCGGCACGAGCGTCCTCCCACGCGCCCTCGGGCTTCCTCGGGATCCGATCAGAGCTGCGCTCCGGCTTGCAGAGGGCCGACAGCGCCGTATCGCCCTCGGGCGCGTGAACGGGCGGCGGTTCGGGTTCAACGCCGGCGTCGGCTTCGACGCCGAGCTCGTGCGGCGGGTGGACGAGCTCGGGCGCAGGCCCGACGGGCGGCGGCCCGGCGACACTGCGTTCATGCGGGTCGCGCTGGGGGCTCTCCGTGAGCGTCACGCCCGCTTCGAGCCGCAGCTCGAGCTCGAGGGGATGGGACGCGCCGCGTTCGCGCTCGTCGCGAACTGCTCCCCCTACACCTACGCAGGCGCCGTCGCGCTCGACCTCGTCCCGGACGCGAGCTTCGACGAGGGGCTCGCGGTCGTCGCGCCGATCAGCCTCCGCGCTCGCGACGTCCCTCGCCTCGCGCTGATGGGCGCGCGCGGCCACGGCTTCGGGCGTGACGCAGCGCTCTTCGCTCGCGATCTCGACCGGCTCGTCGTCCGCTGCGACCACCCGCTGCCGCTCCAGGTCGACGGCGAGGACGCGGGCGACGTGACCGAGGTCGTCTACGAGGCCGAGCGCGACGCGGTCACCGTGCTCGTCTGAAGCGCCTTGTGACACTGTGTCACGTGGTGATCGCTCGGTGCTCCCTAGACTGACAGCCCGATGAGCCGAGTGCTCCCTGCCGAAGGAGACCTGCGCCGCGTCATCGGAGACGGCGAGGCGATCCCGGACGGCGAGGTGGACGGGCTCGGCGGGGAGGACCTCCTTGCGCTCTACCGCGACCTCGTCCTGCTGCGCACGTACGACGAGCGGTCGGTCGTGTACCACCGCCAGGGTCGCATCGGCACCTACGCGATCTTCTGGAACCACGAGGCGATGCAGGCGGGCTCGGCCTTCGCGCTGGAGGAGCAGGACTGGATCTTCCCGAGCTATCGCGAGTCCGCGATCGGGCTGCTGCGCGGGATCTCGGCCGCCACGGTCCTGCAGTGGTGGCGTGGGCACCCGTCGGGGTGGTGGAGCCCGCGCGACCACAACGTCGCGTCCATCTGCGTCCCGATCGCCACGCACGTGCCCCACGCAGTCGGCTTCGCCTGGGGCTCGCGCCTGAAGGGCGAGGACAGCGTCGCGATCGCGTACTTCGGCGACGGCGCGACCTCCGAGGGCGCGTTCCACGAGGGCATGACCTTCGCGGGCGTGACGAAGGCGCCCGTCGTCCTCTTCTGCAACAACAACCAGTGGGCGATCTCGACCCCGGTCGCGGAGCAGACCGCCGCGGCCGCCCTGGTGGACAAGGCCGTGGGCTACGGGATGCCCGGCGTGCGCGTCGACGGCGGTGACGTTCTCGCCGTGTACGAGGCGACGCGCGAGGCCGTCGCGAGGGCCCGCGTCGGTGACGGCCCGACCTTCATCGAGGCCGTGACCTATCGAGCCGCGCCGCACGCGACCGCCGACGACCCGTCGATCTACATCGACCCCGAGCGCGTGGAGGAGGAGAAGGCGAACGAGTGCGTCGGCCGCTTCGAGCGCTATCTCCAGCGCACGGGCGTGCTGAGCTCCTCGCAGGCCGAGGACGTGCGGACCGAGGCGCTCGAGGTCATGCGCGCGGGGATCGCCGAGGCCGAGGCCGAGGGCCCGGCCGACGTCGGCCTGGTGTTCGAGCACGCCTACGCGTCTCCTCCGCCCACCCAGGCCGCGGATCTCGCCGAGCTGCGGAGGATCCTCGGGCAGTGAGCGAGAAGCTCCTCGTGGAGGCGGTGAACGACGCGCTGCACGTGGAGATGGCCCGCGACCCGACGGTCATGGTCATGGGGGAGGACGTCGGCCGGCTCGGAGGCGTGTTCCGGGCGACCGCCGGGTTGCAGGAGCACTTCGGCCACGACCGCTGCGTGGACACCCCGCTCGCCGAGGCAGGAATCCTCGGCACCGCCGTCGGGCTGTGCATGGCGGGCTGGCGTCCCGTGTGCGAGATGCAGTACGACGCCTTCAGCTACCCGGCGCTCGACCAGCTGATCAACCACGTCGGTCGCTACCGCTGGCGGACGCGCGGGACGATGGAGTTTCCGCTCACGATCCGCATGCCATACGGCGGAGGTGTCCGCGCGCCCGAGCTCCACGACGATTCCCCTGAGACCTACTACGTGCACACGCCCGGCGTGAAGGTCGCGATCCCGTCGACCCCCGCCGACGCGAAGGGGCTCCTCGCGGCCGCGATCCGCGACCCGGACCCGGTCGTCGTCCTCGAGCCGAAGCTCGTGTATCGGACCGCGCGCGGCGAGGTGCCCGAGGGGGAGCACGTCGTCCCGTTGGGCGAGGCGCGTGTCGCCCGGGAGGGCTCGGACGTCACCCTCGTCGCGTACGGCGCGATGGTCCCGCTGGCGGAGCGGGCCGCCGACGCGCTCGAGGGCGAGGCGTCCTGCGAGATCATCGACCTCCGCAGCCTGAAGCCGCTCGACGAGGGCACGCTCCTCGCGTCCGTCGCGAAGACCGGCCGTGCAGTGATCGTCCAGGAGGCTCCGCGGGTCGTCGGGTTCGCCGCGGAAGTGGCCGCCGTGCTCGCCGAGAAGGCGATCTTCGATCTCCGGGGGCCAGTGCTGCGCGTCACCGGCTACGACGTCCCCTACCCGTACTGGCAGATCGAGGACGCATACATGCCGTCGGTCGACCGCGTCGCCGACGCCGTCCGCCGTGTGCTCGCGTCCTAGTGGAGGGCTGTCTCGCCTGCGACCTCGCTGAGGGTCGCGTCGCGCTCCCGGGCGGCGCGATCCACGCGTCGCCGCACTGGCTCGTCGAGCACTGCGTCGGCCCGCTCGGCGTCGGCACGCTGATCGTCAAGCCGAAGCGGCACGTCGTTCACATCTGGGAGCTCGACGACCACGAGGCATCGGAGCTTGGTCCGCTACTGCGGCGAACCTCGAACGTCGTGTCCGTGCTTTCCGTCCCCCACCAGGTGTACGTGTGCCTGTGGTCCCACCATGAGGGCGTGCCGGTTCACATCCACTTCGTGGTTCAGCCGGTCACCAAGGAGCAACGCGATCGACTAGGCGGCGGGCCGTACCTCCAGGCGGCGATGTTCGACGCGGACGAGATGCCCGACGCCGTCGCTGTCGAGAAGTACGCGCATCGGGCTCGTCGCGCGTTCGCGGTCTGATGGCGCTCCACGAGATTCCGCTCGAGCGGCGCACGCTGCACGGTCACTTCTCCCGCGACCTCGAGCCGATCTTGACCGTGGAGTCGGGCGACTCGATCGCGTTCGCATGCCTGAACGCCGGCTGGCGCACAGCCGAGCACGAGCTCTACCCCGAGCGCGACGAGGAGCTCGACGCAGGTCACGCGCTGATCGGGCCCGTGGCGGTGCGTGGTGCCCGTGCCGGCCGGACGCTCGCGATCGCGATCGACGAGGTGCGGATCGGTGCCGGAGGCGTGACGCAAGCCGGCGGCTTCGACACACCGCTCAACGAGCGGCTCGGCGTCGACGACGGCGAGACCGTGACGCTCTTGTGGTCGCTGGATGCGGACGCGGCGACCGGTCGCAGCGACTCGGGACACGAGGTGGCGCTCGCGCCGTTCCTCGGGGTCATCGGGATGCCGCCCGACGAGCCGGGCATGCACTCGACCGCACCGCCTCGGCCGTCAGGCGGGAACGTCGACTGCAAGGAGCTCGTCTCCGGCACCACGCTCTTCCTGCCTATTCCCGTCGACGGTGCGCTTCTCTCTGCGGGCGACGGTCACGCCGCACAGGGCGACGGGGAGGTGTCGCAGCTCGCGATCGAGGCGGCGGTCGACCGGGCACAGCTGACTCTCTCCCTGCGCGACGACCTTCGGCTCGAGTGGCCGGTCGCGTGGACTCCCGAGGCATGGCTGACGTTCGGCTTCGACGAGGACCTCGACGAGGCCGCGGCGATCGCGATCGACGGAATGCTCGACCTCATGGAGCGCGAGCACGGTCTCGGCAGGCGCGAGGCGCTCGCGCTCGCCAGCGTCGTCGCCGACCTTCGCGTCACGCAGGTCGTGAACGGCGTCAAGGGCGTGCATGCCGTGCTGGCGCACGACGCGATCCGCTTCACTTCCTGACATGGCGTACTCCTTCAAGCTCCCGGACCTCGGCGAGGGCCTCACGGAGGGCGAGGTCGCGCGCTGGCTCGTCTCGGAAGGCCAGGAGGTCGCCGAGGACGACCCTCTCGTCGAGGTGCAGACGGACAAGGCGACGGTGGACATCCCCTCGCCCTACGCGGGGACGGTTCTCAGGATCCTCGTCGCCGAGGGCGAGGTCGCTCCCGTGGGAGCCGTCCTCGTCGTCATCGGCGAGCCCGGGGAAGCGGTCCCGGAGGAGCCCCTCGCCTCGCCGGCGGCGCCTCCACGGAGTGACGGCTCGGCCGTGTCGGAGGCGGCGGGCCGCGTGCAGGCGACGCCGGTCGTCCGGAGGATCGCCGAGGAGCTCGGGGTCGACCTCGCGGGCGTGACGGGCACGGGCCCCGGGGGGCGAGTCACCGAGGAGGACGTTCGTGCGGCCGGGCGTGGGGCCCAGCCAGTCGAAGAGGGTCGCCGCGTCCCCCTCCGGGGCGTCCGGCGTCTGGTCGCGGAGCACATGTCCCGCGCCCACCGGGAGGTGCCGTCGGTCACGTGGGTCGAGGAGTGCGACTTCGAGGGCGTGCCGCTCGAGACCCTGGTCGCGTCCGTCGTCAAGGCGTGCGCGGACGCCCTCGCCGAATTCCCGGAGCTGAACGCCCGTCTCGAGGACGACGAGATCGTGTTTCTCGAGCGCTACGACATCGGGGTCGCGGTGCAGACCGAGCAGGGGCTCGTCGTCCCGGTGGTGCGGAGCGCCGACCAGCTGTCGGTCGCCGAGATCGACGCCGAGATCCGGCGCCTCGCCGACGGCGCGAGGGCAGGATCGCTCACGCCGGAGGAGGTGCGCGGCTCGACCTTCACGGTGACGAGCGCCGGGAAGCTGGCGGGCCTCTTCCAGACGCCGATCGTCAACCATCCGGAGGTCGCCATTCTCAGCGTCGGCCGGGTGGCGCCGCGGCCGGTCGTCCGCGACGGCGAGGTCGTGATCCGTCGGACCGGCACGGTCGCCGTGACGTTCGACCATCGCGTCGTCGACGGAGCGCGGGCAGCGAGCTTCGGGCTGGACGTCATCCGCCGCCTCGAAGGAGGAGAGTGAGGGCCGGGCCCCGGTGGGGCCCAGCCCTCCAGCCCCTCCCCTAGCTAGTCGTCCCGCTGGTTGTCGTCGTTGATCTGGCCCCGGATCTCGCCGCCCGGGAAGAGTGACGAGTGGACGTTCGCGTACGCGCGTCCGGCACGCAGAGCGGCGACCAGCTCGTCGAACTCACCCGGGGCGATCCCCTGGGCGTTCGGGCCGATGACCTCGAGAGCGGTGATGGTCCCGCTGACTGTCCCCGACTGCGGGCAGGTCGGCGTCGACGCGCTCGGCGACTGGTTCGTGGACGTCTCACAGAGCCACGCCGAGATCCCGGCGTTGACACTTCGCTGACCGAAGTGGATGTGGGCCTGACGGACGTCGCCCTCGAGCTCCGAGTAGGACAGCGTGTAGTCGATCTCGCCCGCGGCGTCGTCGATCGTCGCCTCGAACGATCCGGTTGCACGGCTCGACACCGGGCCAGTGGGAGCGCCCTCCAGGTATCCGCTCATCGGCCCGGTGCTCACCTGCTTCTTGCCGGAGTCCGCCGTCGCGTACGAGCCGATCGTGAGAACCGCGACGGCACCTACGAGAAGCGCGACGAGCGCTGTTGTGCGTCCGCGCATGCGTGAACCTCCCCTCTCCATGGTTTGAAGTCCCATACGCGCGCGTCTTTCCCCCGGATTGCCGGCACTACACTGGTCGGGGATGGGGGACTGGTACACGATCGGCCTCTGCCTCGGTCTCGGCCTCGGGATCGGGCTGCTGCTCTCCGGCGTCCTCGCGTCGAGCGTCGTCGGTGCCGGGGCGGCGACGGTGCTCGGGGCGGCAGCCGGAGCCCTGGTCGGGTACGCGATCGGCGACGGGGTGGAGACGGTCGCCGGAGGGATTGCGGGGGCCCTCGGCGCGCTGTCCGGAGCGGCAATCGTGTACGGCGCCCTCCGTCGGGGCGCAACGAGGATCGGGCTTGCGGCCTACGTGGGGGCGATCGGCATCCTCGTCTGCCTCGTCGCGCTGATCCCCGTCGTCGGGTACGTCGCGACCGTGGGCATCCCGATCCTCGCAGCGCGGCTCCGGGGGCGGCGGGCGGCGCGGTACGCCGGTCTGAGAACGCTGGCGAAGTGAGCTCCCACGGGCGGGTGGCGGGGCCCATGGCGACCGAGGCGGCCGAGGCACGCGCGTACATGGTCGAGCACCAGCTCCGCGGCCACGGGATCACCGACGAGCGGGTCCTGGCGGCGATGGGCAGGGTGCCCCGCGAGCTCTTCTTCCCGGAGGAGCTGCGCCGGTTCGCGTACGAGGACGGCGCCTTCCCGATCGGGTTCGGCCAGACGATCTCGCAGCCGTTCATCGTGGCGATGATCTGCCAGCTCCTCGAGCTCTCCGGGCCCGAGCGGGTCCTCGACGTGGGGACCGGGTCCGGCTACCAGGCCGCGGTGCTCGCCGAGCTCGCCGCGGACGTCGTGACGATCGAGCGCGTGCCCGAGCTCGCCGCCCGCGCCCGCGCGGCGCTCGCCGACACCAGCGAGCGCGTGGACGTGCGCGTCGGCGACGGCTCCCTCGGAGTTCCCGAGCGCGCTCCCTTCGACGCGATCGCGGTCGCCGCCGCCGCGCCGTCCGTGCCGTGGGCGCTCTACGAGCAGCTCGCCGAGGGCGGCCGGCTCGTGCTTCCGAGGGGCTCGCGCTGGGGACAGGACCTCGTGCTCGTGACCCGCGGCCCGGACGGTCCGGTCGAGCGCACGTCGATTCCCTGCCGCTTCGTGCCCCTCGTCGGCAGCGAGGGCTTCTCGGGTGACTGACCCGATCGGGGGTCGCAGCGACCGTCCACCCGGGTACCCTGCGACGGCTGTGGACCCCTCTGCTGCGGAGGTAGGGCTCTCGCGTGCCCGCGTGGGCGCTGCCCTGCGCCGGCGCAGCAACTGGGAGCAACTCGTCGCCTTCTGCGTCGTCGGCGCTGCCGGCTACGTCGTCAACCTCGTCGTCTACACGCTGGCGCTCCACCTCCTCGGGCTGCACTACCTCCTCGCGGCGGTCTGCTCGTTCTTCGTCGCGGTCGCGAACAACTACACGTGGAACCGTCTCTGGACCTTCCGGTCGCAGCGCGGCCACGTCGCCTACCAGGGCATGCGGTTCCTCGTCGTCTCGACCCTCGCCCTCGGGGCGAACCTCGCGGTCCTGCACCTGCTCGTGACCGCCGGGCTCGACGAGGTGCTCGCGCAAGCGATCGCGATCGTGCTGGTCACGCCGATCAACTTCGTCGGCAATAAGCTCTGGTCGTTCGGGCCGCGACGCTAGCTCACCTCCGCCGCACCGCCGTCCCGGCCGCCGTGGTGGCCGCCGCGCTCGCGATCCCACTCCTCGTCCTGGCTCGCCCGATCGGCGCCCAGCCCTCGCCGCCTGCCGTCGTGCTCCCCGGGGACCCGGAGCCGGCCCGGCTCGACGAGGCGGAGGCCGAGCGCATCGCGCTCGAGCACTCGAAGGTCGCCGACTGGCTGAGCCGATACCCGCCGAGGCCGACGACCACGGCCACGTTCGAGCCCGAGACCCGCACCTGGCTCGTCAAGGCGTGGTCCGGCGAAGCGGGCCAGATCGCGCAGGTCGTCGTGGAGGACACGACCGGGCGCGTGACCGAGGCGTGGACGGGCCCACAGGTCGCGTGGAAGATGGCGCGGGGGCGCCAGGGCAGCTTCGGCGGCAAGACGCTCCTGAAGCCGTACGTGTGGATCGCGTTCTGCCTCGTCTTCCTCGTCGGCCTCGCCGACCTGCGCCGGCCGCTCGCGATGCGCAACCTCGACCTGCTCGCGCTGCTCGGCTTCTCGCTCTCGCTCGTCTTCTTCGGCCGCGGCGAGATCTTTCGGAGTGTCCCGCTCGTCTACCCGTTCCTCGCCTACCTGCTCCTCCGCGGGCTCTGGGTCGGCATGCGCGGACGACCGGACGCGCTCCGCCCGCTCTGGCCGACGTCGGTGATCGCGGTCGCCGCCGTGTTCCTCCTGGGGTTTCGCGTCGGGCTGAACCTGGAGGCGCCGAGAGGCGTCATCGACGTGGGTCTGGCCGGCGTCGTCGGCGCGAGCCGGATCATCGACGGGGAGGCCCCCTACGGGCACATGCCGCAGCGTGGCGACCTGGAGCCGTGCGGTCCCGCCGACTCCGAGGGTCAGGTGCGCGAGCGCATCCAGACGAACGGGCGGTGCGAGGCCGCGATCGAGCGCGGAGACACGTACGGCCCCGTCGCGTACGCCGCCTATGTCCCGGCGACGCTCGCCTTCGGCTGGAGCGGGAAGTGGGACTCCCTGCCCGCCGCACACGCCACCTCGATCGCGTTCGACCTGCTCACCGTTCTCGGGCTCGTCCTCGTCGGGCTGCGCTTCGGCGGGTCCAGGCTCGCCTCGACCCTCGCCTTCGCGTGGGTCGCCTACCCGTTCACCGCGTACACCCTCGACGCGAACACGAACGACACGGTCATGCCGGCGTTCCTCGTCTTCGGCTTCTGGCTCGCCTCGTCCACGTGGGCGCGCGGTGCGGCGGTCGCGCTCGCGGGCTGGGCGAAGTTCGGCGCGCTCCTCCTGGCGCCGCTCTGGGCTGCCTACCCATGCCTCGAGGTCCGTCGGGCCGTCCGCTTCGCCGCCGCGTTCGTCCTGGCGACCCTCGTGGCCTTCTCCGTCCTGCTGCTCGAGCCCGACCTACGAGACGCGGCCCGCGCCTTCTGGGACAGAACCGTCGCCTACCAGGCCGCGCGCGACTCGCCGTTCTCGCTGTGGGGCTGGGGTCAGTACCACGCGGAGGGCATCCCCGACCTCGGCTTCGTGCAGCCCGTGGTCGCGGCCTTCGCCGTCGGGCTCGCAGTGCTCGTCGCGTTCGTCCCCAGACGCAAGGGGCCGGTCGAGCTGGCCGCGCTGACCGCGGCGGTCCTCGTCGCGTTCCAGCTGACCCTCACCCACTGGTTCTACCTCTACCTCCCGTGGGTGTTCCCGTTCGTCGCCCTCTGGCTGCTCCTGCCGAGTGCCTACGGGAACGGGACGCGCACCGGCGCGATCGAGGAGGCGAGCCCCGACTCGCCGTCGCAGTCGATCACGGCGCCCTCGATGCGCACGCCCCCCTGAGCCGTCTCGAAGCGGACGGGCATCCCGGTGCGCATGCGGCGGATCGCGAGCTCCGACACGACCCCGATCACGGAGTCGTGCGGCCCGGTCATGCCCGCGTCCGTGATGAACGCGGTCCCTCCGGGAAGCACGTGCGCGTCCGAGGTCTGCACGTGCGTGTGCGTGCCCACGACGGCGGTGACTCGCCCGTCCAGCCAGCGCGCGAGTGCGACCTTCTCGCTCGTCGCCTCGGCGTGCACGTCGACGAGGACCACCGGTGTGTCCTCGCGGGCGGTCGCGACGAGCTCGTCGATCACCTCGAACATCGAGGTGGCCGGGTGCAGGAAGAGCGACCCGAGCACGTTCACGACGCCCAGGCTCGTCCCGTTCGCCGCCGGGACGACCGCCAGGCCGCGACCGGGGGTGGCGCTCGACGCGTTCGCCGGCCGGACGACGCGGTCCGACGCGTCGAGGTAGGGGCCGATCTCCGCGCGCCGGAAGGCGTGGTTGCCGAGCGTCACCGCGTCCGCTCCCGCGGCGAGCAGCCGGTCGGCGAGACGCGGCGTGATCCCGACGCCGTCGGCCGCGTTCTCGCCGTTCACGACGCAGACGTCGACCTCGAGCTCGTCGCGGAGCGCGGCGAGACGATCCTCGAGCGCGCCCCGTCCGGGAGCGCCCACGACGTCGGCGATGAAGAGGATGCGCAGTGGAGAGCTTCCTAGCGAACGCCGAGGCTCGCCGAGGGGTACACCTGGATGGACACGTTGTTGCCCTTGTCCGTCGCGTACTTCGCGAGCGCCTGGTGCTCGTACCTGGCGATGTCGACCACCCGCCCCAGCTTCGAGGAGCCCGCTGCCACGTTGGCGCCGACGGTGAGCGCACTGTCCGGCTCGACGTTCTCGAGCATCACGACGAGCGACGGTGCGGCGGTGGGCCGCAGCTCGAGCTGAGCGCCGACCACGCGGCCCGACACGACGCGGTCGCGAATCGCGACGACCGTCCCGTCCACCGGCGAGTACACGTCCGTCCCGGCGACCGCGCCCGCGTCGAGCGTGCGGAGCGCGCCGCTCTCGAGCTGATACCAGGGACGCCCGTGTCGCGACGAGCCCGTGATCCGGTGCCACAGTCGTGCGAGCAGCCCGTCGTTCGCCTGCGGCCCGACCGGCTGGAGGACGAGCGCGCCCTCGTCCGAGCCGTGGAAGCCGATTCCCGTCAGTCCTCCCTGGGCGACGGGGGACTGGAGGCGCAGATTCCCGATCGTCGCCAGCACCTGCGTCTCGGGCGGCGCGGCCTGCACGGGCATCGGCGAGACGGACGTGACCGCGGGGGAGCGGCTGGCCGCCGGGTCTCCGAACGCCGTCAAGGCGAGCGTCACCACCGCGACGATCCCCAGCAGCACCGCGACCGCGACCCACCGAGCGCGTGTCTGCGCGCGCCGACGCCTCGCCCGGAGGCGGGCTGCGTGTCGTGAGCGTGGAGTCGTCAACGTCGTCACCGCGGGACCGTAGCAGGGTCGGTCGCCCGCAGACCCTGCCCGCGCGCGGCGATCTCGGCATCCCCCGTACCCCGACCTCGTGCTCCCCGAGAGCACCGACGGTGGCCCGCGGTACGATCCGGCGATGGCCGGTCCCGGCCCGACGATCCAGATCCCGCGGTGGATCCAGCTCGTCGTCCTCCCCGTGCTCCTCGTTCTCGCGTTCCTCCTCGCGCGGACCCTCGGCCACGTGCTCTTCCTCTTCCTGACCGCGTCGGTGATCGCGTTCACGCTGAACCCGCTCGTCCGGGACCTGACCCGGGTCAGGGTCCCGCGCAGCCTGTCCGTCCTGATCGTGTACGCGGCCTTCGCCGCTGCCGTCGCGGCCCTCCTGATCGCGGTCGGCGCGGTCGCGTTCGACCAGGCCCGGAGCGCGGCCGGGCGGATCGACGAGTACGTCACCGAGAAGAACTCCGTGACGGGCCAGACCGCGGCCGAGCTCGACATCGACTCGCTGCAGGCCTGGCTCGACGACCACGGGCTCGAGCGAATCCAGATTCGCGAGCGCGTGAACGAGGGCATCGACTCCCTGAGCGCCGGCGAGATCTCGGGTTACGCGCAGGATGCGATCGAGTTCGCCCAGGGAGCCGCGATCTCCGTCGTGCTGCTCTTCTTCTCGCTCATCCTGATCGTCGTCATCTCGATCTACATGCTCCTCGACATGAACCGCCTCGAGCGGTCGATCGACTCGCGGTTCCCGCCGCACGGGGGCCCGCCCCTGACGCAGCAGATCGAGAGCGCCCTCTGGGGCTACGTGAAGGGCCAGGCAATCCTCTCCACCGTCATCGGGACGAGCGCGGGTGTCGGGATGTGGATCCTGGGCAAGACGGGGCTCGTCGAGGGGGCGGACGAGTACGCGCTGCTGTTCGGGCTGTGGACCGCCTTCATCGAGGTGATCCCGTACATCGGCCCGTGGCTGTCGGCCGTGCCACCCGCGATCTACACGCTGGTCGTGGATCCGGTCGGCTTCGTCTGGGTCGCGCTCCTCTTCCTCTTCATCTACCAGGTGGAGGGACACATCGTCGTGCCCAACGTGATGGCGAACGCCCTCCGCCTTCATCCCCTGCTCGTGATCTTCGGGCTCCTCGCGGGAGGTGAGCTGTACGGGATCGCGGGCGTGCTCGTGGCGCTGCCGACGATGGCCGGGCTCCGCGCGATCTGGGAGTTCTTCCGTACGCGCATCCAGTTCGAGCGCTGGGACGAGGGTGGGTAGGAGATCCCGGTGGAGGTGGAGCTCGAGACACCCGTGGCGGAGCCGCCGCGCGCGGCCAGCGGCTCGCGTTGCGCAAGACCGAAATCTGCGAGCGCGGATTCCGGTCGCGCAAGATCCCTGAAGGCGTCCGCGTCGCGGCTGCTGGGCTCGTGTCTACGACCGCGTCTAGGCTCTCCCCCGTGTGGAACACGATCGCAGAAGAGGCTGCCGCCGAGAGCGCGCTCTGGGCCGAGGCGCTCCTGCCACCGCACTCGAGGCAGGGAGAGCCGGTCTTCTCGACGCTCGGCCCTCCACACCACGCGCTCGGGCTCGAGACGATCTACGAGGGGTACCTCGTGCACTTCGGCCGGCCGCGGCTCTTCGCGCCTGCGGACGCCGACACGGCGCTCCTCCTCGGCGACTACCTGTACGCGCACGGGCTCGTTCGGGTCGCGAACAGCGGCGACGTGGATGCGGTCGCCGATCTCGCCGAGCTCATCTCGCTCTGCGCCCAGGCCCGCGCCGTGGGGCGGAACGGCGACGGCGCAGCCTGGGCTGCCACGTCGGCGCTCCTCGGGCGCGACTCGCTCGGGCCTGCGCGGGAGGAGCTCCGGCTGCGGGGCGACGCCGCCCCGCTCGACCGGGCCGCCCGGGCCGCGGTGGGTGACAGCGCGGTGGACGCGGCCCTCACTGCGCATGCCCGCCTCGTCGGCTAGAGTCGCCGGTCGATGACCTCGTTCGCCACGGTGCTCGCCAAGACCGCTGCGGAGGAAGGGCGCGACATCGTGCTCTCGATGCTCGTCGTCGGCCTCGTCTTCCTGGCCGTGATCCTGATCGGCGACCTCGCCGAGCGCGCCAGGCACCGTCGCCACTGAGCTCGCCACCGGCCGACCCGTCGCCATAGACCGCTCGCTCCGGGTGGCACATGATCCGGGTCGCATGCGCGGCCTCCCCTCCGGCACGGTCACCTTCCTCTTCACGGACGTCGAGGGCTCGACGAAGCTCCTGCACGAGCTCGGCGCTGAGGCCTACGCCGAGGCGCTCGCCGAGCACCGCCGCGTGATCCGCGAGGCCTGCGCCGCCGAGGGCGGCGTCGAGGTGGACACGCAGGGCGACGCGTTCTTCTTCGCCTTCCCGACGGCGCCCGGAGCGCTCGCGGCAGCGGAGGCGATGACCGACGCGCTGGCGTCGGGGCCGATCCAGGTGCGCGTCGGCCTGCACACCGGCACGCCGCTGCTCGCCGACGAGGGCTACGTCGGCGACGACGTCCACTTCGCAGCGCCCGGGTCGCCGCCTCCGGCCACGGCGGTCAGGTGGTCCTCTCGGCGGCGACCGCGGAGCTCGTCGGTGGTGCGCTCGAGCTCGACCGACCTCGGCGAGCACCGGCTCAAGGACATCGCGGCAGCCGGTGCCGATCTTCCAGCTCGGTGACGGCGCGTTCCCGCCGCTGAAGACGATCTCCAACACGAACCTGCCGCGTGCCGGCGAGCTCGTTCGTCGGGCGGGAGACGGAGCTCGGCGAGCGTGCTGCGCCTCGGATCCGAGGACGGCGGCGCGCCTCGTCACGCTCACCGGGCCCGGCGGCACCGGCAAGACGCGGCTCGCCATCGAGGCGGCGGCGAGCTCGTCCCGAGCTTTCAAGGCCGGCGTCTTCTGGGTCGGGCTCGCCACGCTCCGTGATCCCGCGCTCGTCACCGAGACGATCGCGCAGACGCTGGGCGCCAAGGACGGCCTCGCCGAGCACATCGGCGAGCGAGAGACTGCTCCTCGCTGCTCGACAACCTCGAGCAGGTGATCGAAGCGGCGCCCGACTCGCGGAGCTGCTCGAGCGCCTGCCCCAATCTGACGCTGCTCGTCACGAGCCGCGAGCTCCTGCGCGTGCAGCGGCGAGGTCGAGTACGCCGTGCCGCCGCTCGCCGAGCCCGAAGCTGTCTCGCTCTTCTGCGCACGCGTCGCAGCTCGAGCCGAGCGACGCGAGATCGGCCGAGCTCTGCCGGCGCCTGGACGACCTGCCGCTCGCCGTCGAGCTGGCAGCTGCCCGCACGAGGGTGCTCACGCCCGAGCAGATCCTCGAGCGCCTCTCGCAGCGCCTCGACCTGCTGAAGGGCGGTCGCGACGCCGACCCGCGCCAGCAGACGCTGCGGGCGACGATCGAGTGGTCCTACGAGCTCCTCCACCGACGACGAGCAGCACCTCTTCGCGCCGTCTCGCCGTCTTCGCCGGCGGCTGCACGCTCGAGGCAGCAGAGAAGGTCGCCGACGCCGACCTCGACACGCTCGCAGTCGCTCGTCGAGAAGAGCCTCCTGCGCTTCACCGACGGGCCGCTACTGGATGCTGGAGACGATCCGCGAGTTCGCCCGCGGAGCGGCTCGAGCTCGTCCACCGAGCGAGGCGGATCCGGCGTCGTCATGCGGCGCATCTCCTCGCGATGGCGATCGGAGCGAACCTCGAAGCCGGCATCCTCGGTCCGGGAGGGCAGCGCCACGACATCGCTGGTTGGCGGAGACAGGACAACATCCGCGCCGCGCTGTCGCTGGGCGCTCGAGGCAGGCCGAGCCATCGAGGTCGAGCTCCGGCTCGTCGCCGCGCTCGAGGGGTTCTGGGTCGTGCTCGACCCCCGTGAGGGGATGCGTTGGTTCGCCGCGCTCCTCGCCCGCGCCGAGGACGAGGTCGACGAAGACCTGCTCGCATCGGCGCTCGTCGCGCGTATCGGCAGGCTCGACGGACGTCGCGCGGCGAGGACGCGGCGGCCCAGGCGCTGTACGAGCCGAGCCTCGAGCTGCTTCGAGCTCGGCATCGGTGCCGAGGTACGGCGCGAGCTGTCGTCTGTACGGCACCGGCTCGGCATCCAGGCAGTGCGGCGCGCGCGAGCTGGAGGAAGGCGCGCGGCCCTCGTGCGGCGCGAGCCACGAGATCCATCTGCAGGACGGCTCATGAGTGCGGTCTCGCGCAGACGGTCGGCACTCAGGGTGCGCTCGAGCGCGATGTCGGGAACGCCGAGCGTGCCTACGAGCTCATAGCGCGAGTGCCGAGTCGTCGAAGGAGGCCGGCGTGCTGTGGTGGAGTGCCGGGATGCTCGCTCGAGCTCGCCGCGCTCGCGCTCGAGGCTGGGCGCGTGGACGAGGCCGAGCAGCTGGCGAGGGATGTCCGCTCGCGCTGGCGCAGCGCATCCGCGACTACGGAGGCCGGGTCTTCGGCATCGGAATCCTCGCCGCAACGGCCGCCGAGCGTGGGGACGTAGGCCTCGCTGGGCGGTTGTGGGGCGCGATCGAGGACGACCGCGTCGGCGCACCGCTCGGCGGCTGGCTCCGCCATCGCGCGAGCTGCGAGGCGCACCTCGCCGAGGTCGCAGGCGCCGAGCTGACGCTGCCCTGCGACCGGTCGCGACCTGTCGCTCGACGAGGCGGTCGAGCTGGCCCTCGGCGATGCGTAGCGACCTCCCCTCCGGCACGGTCACCTTCCTCTTCACGGACGTGGAGGGGTCGACCCGGCTCCTGCACGAGCTGGGAGCGGAGGCCTACGCTGAAGCCCTCGCCGAGCACCGGCGCCTGATCCGCGAGGCCTGCATCGCCGCGGGCGGGGTTGAGGTGGACACCCAGGGCGACGCCTTCTTCTTCGCCTTCCCCACCGCGCCGGGGAGCGCTCGCCGCCGCGCGGGCGCTTCACCGACGCGCTCGCCGCCGGGCCGATCCAGGTGCGCGTCGGCCTGCACACGGGAGCCCCGCTTCTCACCGCGGAGGGGTACGTCGGCGACGACGTCCACTTCGCCGCCCGCGTCGCCGCGACCGGGCACGGCGGCCAGGTCGTCCTCTCCGAGGCGACCGCCGACCTCGTCGAGACGGAGCTCACCGATCTCGGCGAGCACCGCCTGAAGGACATCGCCGAGGCGGTGCCCATCTTCCAGCTCGGCGACGAGCGGCTTCCCTCCGCTCAAGACGATCTCGAACACGAACCTGCCCCGCCCCGCGAGCTCCTTCCTCGGACGGGAGGCGGAGCTCGGTGAGGTGCTCTCGAGGATCGAGCAGGGAGCGCGGCTCGTCACCCTCACGGGGCCCGGCGGCACCGGAAAGACCCGGCTCGCCCTGGAGGCGGTGACCTCGCTCGTCGGCTCCTACAAGGCCGGCGTCTTCTGGGTCGGGCTCGCCTCGCTCCGCGACCCCACGCTCGTCACCGAGACGATCGCGCAGATGCTCGGCGCCAAGGACGGCCTCGCCGAGCACATAGGGGAGCGGGAGCTGCTTCTCCTCCTCGACAACCTCGAGCAGGTGATCGAGGCGGCGCCCGAGCTCTCGGCGCTCCTCGGAGCCTGCCCCAACCTCACGCTCCTCGTCACCAGCCGGGAGCTCCTGCGGATACAAGGTGAGGTCGACTACCCAGTGCCTCCTCTCGCCGAGCCCGAGGCGGTGAGCCTCTTCTGCGAGCGCGCACAGCTCGAGCCCTCCGACGAGATCGCCGAGCTCTGCGCCCGCCTCGACTCGCTCCCGCTCGCCGTCGAGCTCGCCGCCGCGCGCGCGAAGGCGCTCTCCCCGGCCCAGATCCTGGAGCGCCTCTCGGGGCGCCTCGATCTGCTCAAGGGCGGCCGCGACGCCGACCCGCGCCAGCAGACGCTGCGCGCGACCATCGAGTGGTCGTACGAGCTCCTCCCGGCCGAGGAGCAGGAGCTCTTCGCCCGTCTCTCCGTCTTCGCGGGGGGCTGCACGCTGGAGGCCGTCGAGGAGGTCGCAGACGCCGACCTCGACACCCTGCAGTCGCTCGTCGAGAAGAGCCTCCTGCGCTTCAGCGAGGAGCGTTACTGGATGCTCGAGACGATCAGGGAGTATGCGGGCGAGCGGCTCGAGGAAGTCGATACGCAGCGACGGTACGTGGATCACTTCGTGGGACTCGTATCGCGTCTCGCAGGCGACCATGCCTCCATCACCGCGAACGCTGCAGTCATGGAGCGGCTCGACGTCGAGACCGCGAACCTCCGCGCGGTCCTCCGGCGGTTGCTCGAGCAGCGCAACGGCGAACAGGCGCTCGAGGTTGCGGCCGCGCTGGCGCCGTACTGGCTCGCCCGCGGCCACTTCCACGAGGGGCTGATGTGGGTCGAGGCGGCCCTTGCGCTCGACGGAGCCCGTGAAGACGCAGTTCGCGGCCGAGCGCTGTCCGAAGCCGCTGATCTCTCATGGTCTATGGGCGATCTCGCGCGTGCACGCGCCTATGCAACCGAAAGCCTCGCGTTCGCGGAGAGCCTGGGTGAGCCGCGTGCGATCGGGCAGGCCCTGCACGACCTCGCCGAGGTCGTGACCGAGGAAGGGGACCTCGAGCGTGCGAAGACGCTGTACGAGGAGGCGATTCGTCGCGCCAGAGAAGTCGATTACCCGGCTCCGGGGTCGCTCATCAACTTGGGGGAGATCGCGTTCTTGGAGCGAGACTACGAGCGCTCCCGTGAGCTGACGCTTCTGGCAATGGGGATCTTCCGAGAGCGGAACAATCAGCTCGGCTGCGCCACAGGACTTCTCAATCTCGCGTGCATCGCCCTGTACTGCGGTGACGTCGAGGAAGCGCGATCGTCGCTTCGAGAGTCGATCGAGATCTGCGTGGCCCCGCGCTACGACGCACTCTCAGCCAGCTGTCTGCAGGCGTGTGCGGCAATCCTCGCGCACACGAAGCGGCCCCGTGAGGCCGCGTCACTGCTCGGAGCAAGTGAGCGGCTTCTGGAGGAGATGGGCTCGCGACCCGAGGCAACAGAGCGGCAGATGAACGAGGAGACCCAGGCATTGATCCAAGCTGCACTGGACGAGCAGGGGTTCGCCAACGCATGGCAAGCCGGGAGGGAGCTGACGCTCGACCAAGCCCTGTCGTTCGCGCTCACCTGCCTGGACTGATTCGCGTCTCGGCGCCGCCCCGAGACCTCCGCGAGTGGACGCGCTCCTCGAGCGCGAGCTGCACGACCACTAGACCGAGCTCAGCCTCCGCCGCATGATTTCGCTGCAGTGCGGCGCGACCTCCCCTCCGGCACGGTCACCTTCCTCTTCACGGACGTGGAGGGGTCGACCCGGCTCCTGCACGAGCTGGGAGCGGAGGCCTACGCGCAGGCGCTCGCCGAGCACCGGCGGCTGATCCGGGAGGCCTGCACGGCGCAGGGCGGGGTGGAGGTGGACACCCAGGGCGACGCCTTCTTCTTCGCCTTCCCTACAGCCCCGGGAGCGCTCGCGGCAGCCCAGGCCTTCACCGAGGCGCTCGCCACCGGCCCAATCCAGGTCCGCGTGGGCCTGCACACCGGGACCCCGCTCCTGACCGCGGAGGGCTACGTCGGCGACGACGTCCACTTCGCCGCCCGCGTGGCCGCGACCTCGCACGGCGGCCAGATCGTCCTCTCCGCCGCGACCGCCGAGCTCGTCGAGCTCGAGCTCACCGACCTCGGGGAGCACCGGCTGAAGGACATCGCCCAGGCGGTCCCGATCTACCAGCTCGGGGAGGGGAGCTTCCCGCCGCTGAAGACGATCTCGAACACGAACCTGCCGCGCCCGGCGAGCTCCTTCCTCGGCCGCGAGGCCGAGCTCGAGGAGGTCCTCTCCCGGATCGAGGGCGGCGCCCGCCTCCTCACCCTCACCGGCCCCGGCGGCACCGGCAAGACGCGGCTCGCGCTCGAGGCCGCCTCCACCCTCGTCCCCGAGTACAAGGCGGGCGTCTTCTGGGTCGGGCTCGCCGCGCTGCGCGACCCCGCACTCGTCACGGAAACGATCGCCCAGACCCTGGGCGCCAAGGACGGCCTCGCCGAGCACGTCGGGGAGCGGGAGCTGCTCCTCCTGCTCGACAACTTCGAGCAGGTGGTCGAGGCCGCCCCCGAGCTCTCGCAGCTCCTGCAGGCCTGCCCCAACCTCGCGTTCCTCGTCACCTCGCGCGAGCTCCTGCGCGTGCAGGGCGAGGTCGAGTACCCGGTGCCCCCCCTCGCCCAGCCCGAGGCCATCGAGCTCTTCTGCGCGCGTGCCCAGCTCGAACCGTCCGAGGAGATCGCCGAGCTGTGCGTCCGCCTCGACTCCCTTCCCCTTGCGGTCGAGCTCGCCGCCGCGCGCACGAAGGCGCTCTCCCCGGCCCAGATCCTGGAGCGTCTCTCGGGCCGACTCGACCTCCTGCGGGGCGGCCGCGACGCCGATCCTCGCCAGCAGACCCTGAGAGCCACGATCGAGTGGTCGTACGAGCTCCTCTCAGAAGCCGAGCAGGAGCTCTTCGCCCGTCTCAGCGTCTTCGCCGGCGGCTGCACGCTGGAAGCAGCAGAGGAGGTCGCAGAGGCCGACCTCGAGACCTTGCAGTCGCTCGTCGAGAAGAGCCTCCTGCGCTTCTCGGACGAGCGCTACTGGATGCTGGAGACGATCCGGGAGTACGCGGGGGAACGGCTCGCGGCGTCGGGCTACGAAGCCGAGCTTCGGCGGCGGCACGCCCGGTTCTTCCTCGAGCTCGTCCAGTCCCTCGGGATGACCTACGAGTCGATCGAGCTCCACGGTCGGCAGCGGCATGACGTTGCGATCGCCGAGCAGGAGAATCTCCGCTCGGCGATCGATTGGGCGTTCGAGAGGGATCTCGAGCTCGCGGTGCGAACTGCGATCGCGCTCGAAGGTTTTTGGGCGGCGCTCAGCCCGTTCGAGGGTGTGCGGCGCTTCGAGGCGCTGCTCGAGCGGGCGGAGGCGTTGCCCCTCGTGCTGCGCGCGGGCTGCTGGCGCTGCCTCGCGAGCTCGACCGTCGTCACGGGTGGGCGGGCCGAGGACGCCATCGACCGGTACGAGAAGAGCCTCGATCTGTATCGGCGCGCCGGCGACGACCGGGGAATCGCGATCGTCATGACTCGCCTGGGCCTCATCGTCTGGTTTCTCGGCGACGCGGAACGTGGGCGCTCCCTGATCGAGGAGAGCCTCGCTCGCTATCGGGCGCTTCGGTTCCGCGTGGGCGAGGCGACGGCGCTCAGCGGCCTCGGACGCGTCGAGTACGGGGAGGGGAACGTCGACCGGGGGCTCGAGCTGCTCGAGCAGAGCGCCGAGCTCGCCCGTGCGGCCGGCTTCACGTTCTACGAAGCGGTGACACTCGACGTGCTGGCCTCATACGTTCTCGAGCTCGGCCGGCTCGACGAGGCCCTCAGGCACTGCTGTGCGGTCCTTATGCTCTCGCGCACCACCGGAGACCGGCTGCGCACGGTTTTCGCCCTCGCCCGCATCGCCGACATCGCGGCCAAACACGGGGACTCGACGCGCGCGGGGCGTCTGTGGGGTGGGATCGAAGCCGAAGAAGCCCGGGGTCCTCTCGGCATGTGGGAGCAACAGCGTGAGGAGCTTGCGGCGCCCGTGCTTGCGGTGTCAGGTCCAGAGTTCGAGCGAGGGCGCGCCGCGGGCCGTCGGCTGACCCTCGACCAGGCGGTGGAGTACGCGCTCGAGGCCCTGGACTGACCGCGCCGTCGAGGACGCCTCGGGGCGGAGGTCGTCTGCGCCGTAGACTGAACCGCCCCGTGGCGGCGCCGCCGAGAGACCTCCGCGAATGGATCGCGCTCCTCGAGCGCGAGGGCGAGCTGCGCCGCGTCACGGCCGAGGTCGACCCCGACCTCGAGATCACCGAGATCACCGACCGCGTCGTCAAGGCGGGCGGGCCGGCGCTCCTCTTCGAGAACGCGAAGGGCTCGCAGTACCCCCTCCTCATCAACCAGTTCGGCACCGAGAGGCGCATGTGCCTGGCGTTCGGGGTCGAGAAGCTCGACGACGTCGCCGCGAAGCTCGGCGACGTGCTCGAGATGCAGCCGCCCGAGGGGCTCCGCGAGAAGGTGCGCGGCCTCCTCAAGCTGAAGTCGATCGCCGACTCGCGGCCGAAGACCGTCTCCAAGGGGGTCTGCCAGGAGGTCGTCCTCCAGGGAGAGCAGGTCGACCTCGGCCTGCTCCCGATCCAGCGCTGCTGGCCGGGAGACCCGGCGCCGTTCATCACGCTTCCGGCGGTGATCACCGCCGACCCGAAGACGGGCACCCGGAACGTCGGCATGTACCGGATGCAGGTGATCGACAGGACCTCCACGTTCATGCACTGGCAGATGCACAAGGACGGGCGCGCCGACCTGCTCGCCGCCGAGGACGGGCGCATTCCGGTGGCGGTCGCGATCGGGCTCGACCCGGTCACCGCGTACTCGGCGAGCGCCCCCCTCCCGAAGCATCTCGACGAGCTCATGCTCGCGGGCTTCCTGCGCGGCGAGCCGGTCGAGCTCGTGAGTTGCAGGACCGTCGACCTCGAGGTGCCCGCGAACGCCGAGATCGTCCTCGAGGGGCACGTCGCGAGGGACGACGTCGGGATCGAGGGGCCGTTCGGCGACCACACGGGCTACTACTCGCATGCCGAGCCGTTCCCGATCTTCCGGCTCTCGGCGATGACCATGCGCCGCGACCCGATCTACGCGTCCATCGTGGTCGGCAAGCCGCCGGCCGAGGACGCCTGGCTCGGCAAGGCGACCGAGAGGATCTTCCTGCCGGCGGTGCGGATGACGCTGCCCGAGATCGTCGACTACGACCTCCCGGTCGCCGGGGCGTTCCACAACTGCGTGATCGTCTCGATCCGCAAGGCGTACCCCGGTCACGCGCAGAAGGTCATGCACGCGCTCTGGGGCCTCGGGATGCTCTCGCTCTCGAAGTCGATCGTGGTCGTCGACGAGCAGGTGGACGTCCACGACTACGGGGACGTCTTCTTCCGCGTGACCGCGAACGTGGACCCCAAGCGGGACGTCCTGATCACGGAGGGGCCGCTCGACCACCTCGACCACGCCCCGGGGCGGCAGTTCTACGGCGGCAAGCTCGGGATCGACGCCACGCACAAGCTCCCGGAGGAGGACGCACGGCCCTGGCCCGAGGAGATCGTCATGTCCGGGGAGATCCGCGACCTCGTCACGCGCCGGTGGCCGGAGTACGGGCTTGCCGCAGGGACCGAATCCACCTAGCGGACTCCGTCCCGCGGAAGATCCCTGAAGGCGGCGGCTTCGCGGCCGCTGCGCTCGGTCGAGCACCAGAGGTGCCGCGTCGACAGCACGCGTCCTCCGCAAAGTGCAGAATCCCCGCGTCGCGACAGTCGTCACGTCGTTGACAGGCAAGACCGCTGGGCGATTGAATCCCGCGCAGGCGCCTTGACCGAATCAGGCCACGACACCCCGCACGTCCCCGGGCCCAGCCTCTGGCCGATCGGCTTCGCGATCGGCGTGGCCTGCGTGCTTCTGGGCCTCGTCATCAGCTGGGTGATCGCGGCGATCGGCGCCGTGCTCGTCGTCGTCTGCGGGCTGCTGTGGGCACGGGACGTCACGCGCGACGTGCAGGGCGACGTTCCCGAGATCGAGCCCGAGACCCGTGCGGTCGCCGACATCGCGGCCGCTACTCCGGCGTCCGCGGCCGAGGCGCCTCTCCCGACGTACTCGCGCTCGAGGTTCCTCGAGGCGACGACGATCGGGCTCGGCGCGGCCATCGGCGCGGTGGTGACGCTTCCCGTGCTCGGGTTCATGGTCCTCCCCTCGTTCACCGACGTCGAGGAGAACGAGGTCGACCTCGGCCCGCTCGAGAACTTCCCGGAGGGCGAGTACGTGATCGCCACCTACCTCGCGAACCCGCAGCAGGGCGAGGTCTCGCGGCGGACGGCGTTCGTGCGCAACAACGGCCCGACCGAGGCGGGGGAGCCGAGCTTCACGATCCTGTACAGCCGCTGCGTCCATCTCGGGTGCCCCGTGCAGCCGAACGGCCCGATCGACGAGGACGCGGCGAAGGAAGTGAAAGGCGTGGTGCTCCGGCCGGTCCTCGCGCAGTCTTTCGGCTGCCCGTGCCACGGCGGCCAGTACAACTCCGAGGGCAACCGCACGGCCGGTCCGCCCGTCCGCTCGCTCGACCGCTACGCGTTCTCGATCAAGGACGGAAACCTCGTCCTCGGCGAGCACTACGCGGTGGGGAACGTGAACGGGACGGGCGCGAGCGCGACGATCTCGAAGTACCCGTGGTCGGTGCCGGGCACGCACGTCGACGGCATCGAGGCGTGGCTCTACCCGATCGTCCCGAGCCAGGTGACGGGTTAGCGTGGCCACGAAGAAGTCGAAGCGGAAGACCCTCGTCGACACCGCGGTCCTGCAGCCGCTCGACTGGATCGACGAGCGGACCCTGGCGGTCACGGGAACGAAGTGGTTCCTCTTCCGCAGGGTGCCGCGGGACATCAGCTGGGCGCAGACGCTCGGCTCGGCGAGCCTCACCGCGTTCATCGTCCAGACGCTGACGGGCGTGATCCTCGCGATGTACTACGAGCCGTCGACCGCGATCGACCCCGTGTCGGGCAAGCCGATCGCCTACACGTCGATCGAGCACATCACGAACGAGGTCACCCTCGGCTGGCTCGTGCGCGGCATGCACCGCTGGGGCGCCAGCGTGTTCGTGATCCTCCTCTTCATGCACATGGGCCGGGTGTTCCTGTTCGGCGCCTACAAGTACCCGCGCGAGCTCACGTGGATCACCGGCGTCCTCCTCCTCGTGACCGGGATGCTCATGGGCTTCACGGGCTACCTGCTGCCGTGGGACCAGACTGCGTACTGGGCGACCGTCGTCGGCATCAACCTGAACGGGACGGCGCCGTTCGCAGGGCCGTGGCTCGCGCAGTTCCTCGCGAGCGGGCCTGAGATCGGCGCGGACACGCTCGCGAAGTGGTACGCGCTGCACATGCTCCTGCTCCCGGGCGCGATCATCGGGCTGATCTTCGTCCACATCTACCTCGTCACCCGGCTCGGCGTCGTCTCCCCGCCCTGGTCACGCGACGCTGCCGGACGCGAGCGGTCGACGGTCGCGCCCGCGGGCTCCCGCGCCGGGCTCGTGCGCGACACGCCCGGAGGGCAGCAGTAGTGGCACGCGATCTGGGCGAGCTCAACCGCGAAGACTTCGCGCGCTACAAGGCCGACGTCAAGAAGGACGGGAAGTCATTCTTCCCGTTCGCGATCCTGGCCGACACGGTCATGTCGCTCGTCGTCGTGTCCGTGATCGTCGCGCTGGCGTGCATCTGGTACCTGGACGCGGACGGCATCGAGGCAGGGATCCTCGGGCCCTTGTACACGGAGCCCGCCGACCCCGGGACGACGCAGTTCGTGCCCCGGCCGGACTGGTACTTCTACTTCCTCTTCTACCTCTTGCGGATCTTCAAGTGGCCCGAGACCGTGGTCATCGCGACGGTCGGGATCCCGACGGTCCTGCTCATCCTGTTGATCGGGCTCCCCTTCTACGACCGGCGTCGCGAGCGGAGGCCGTCCCGGAGACCGGTGGCGATGGTTGCCGCGGTGCTCACGATCATCTCCATGGCCGTGCTCACATACAAGGGAGCGACCGCGGAGGAGTCGCTCGGCTCGCAGCTCATCGCGGACGGCGTCCCCCAGGAGTGGGCCGAGGAGCAGGGCTTCGCCGACGACGAGCAGGCGGTCGCAGGCGCGATGCTCTTCGCCGAGACGGGCTGTCTCCAGTGTCACACCTACCTCGGCTCCGGTGCAGGCCAGCTCGGGGCGCCCGAGCTCTCGGAGGTCGGGCAGCGGTTCGACGCCGCCTACATCGTCCAGTACCTCCAGAACCCCGCGCAGTTCGGGAACGAAGTGATGAGCTCGTACGCGTACCTCGGCGAGGAGAACCTCGCCGCGCTCGGCGCCTTCCTCTCCGCTTCACGCGGTGGGGAATAGCTGACGCGCAGTAGCCTTCCGGCGATGCGCGTCTTCCTCGGCGTCACCGGCGCGTCCGGCGCCCCCTACGCCGAGCGTCTCGTGCGCGCGCTCGCGGCCGTGGACTGCGAGGTCGGTCTCGCCGCGTCGCGCTCGGGGATCCAGGTGCTCGCGACGGAGCTGTACGGGGATCCGTCCCTGCATCGCGAGGAGGTTCTCGAGCGCTTCGTCGGGTCGGCAGCTCCCCAGGTCACCGTCTACGACGAGAACGACTTCGGGAGCCCGTACGCGAGCGGCTCGGCCCGCGTCGACGCGTACGTCATCTGCCCGTGCTCGATGGCGACGGTCGGGACGCTGGCCTCGGGCGCGATGCAGAACCTCATCCACCGCGCAGCCTCGGTGGCGCTCAAGGAGCGCCGCAAGCTCGTGCTCGTCCCACGGGAGACGCCGCTCTCCACGATCCATCTACGAGGGCTCGCGACACTGAACGAGGCGGGGGCGGTGATCCTCTTCGCGGCACCGGGCTTCTACCACGGTCCTGAGAGGATCGACGACCTCGTGGACTTCGTGGTCGCCCGTTGCCTCGACCAGATCGGGATCGACAACGCGCTCGTCCAGCGCTGGGGTGAGCGTTGACGTACGAGAGCGGCACGCTCGAAGCCGACGCTGTCCGCGGCATGTTCGACCGGATCGCCCCGGTGTACGACGCGATGAACCGCGTCATGACCGCCGGGCTCGACGGCCGCTGGCGCCGGCTCGCGGTTGCGAAGGTCGTCTGGCCCGGCGACCGCGTCCTGGACGCCTGCTGCGGGACCGGCGACTTCGCAGTCGCGGCCGAACGGCGCGGGGGGCGGGTCGTCGGGCTCGACTTCTCCGAGGGCATGCTCGAGCGCGCGAGGCGCAAGTCGGGGACGATCGAGTGGGTTCAGGGGGATGCGCTGGCGCTGCCCTTCGACGACGGGGCCTTCGACGTGGTCACGGTCGGGTTCGGGGTTCGCAACCTCGAGGACCTCGAGCGGGGCCTCGTGGAGCTGGGCCGGGTCCTCCGACCGGGCGGGAGGATCGCGGTCCTCGAGATCACCCGGCCGCGCGGCCTCCTGCGGCCGTTCTTCCGCATGTGGCTGGACGTGCTCGTTCCGCTCGCCGGCAAGATCCTCCCCGGCGGGAAGGCGTACACGTACCTCCCGGCGAGCGTCCGGCGCTTTCCCGGCCCCGAGGACCTCTCGGGGCTCCTCGAGCGGGCCGGGTTCGCCGACGTCGAGTACGAGCTGCTCGGCGGAGGCAGCGTGGCCCTGCACACAGGGGCACGCCCGTGAGGAACGCTCGCCTGCGGCTCGCCCCCTTCTTCGCACGAACGCGAGGAACCTCCCGGTTCTCCGCACACATCCCCGCTCATCGACGAGCAGGTCGTCGATGAGCGCCCTCGAGACGGTCCGGACGGCGCAGGGGGCTCGAGATGTTCCTCGAGGACGTCGAGCGCCGGCTCGAGACCGCGGTTTCCGCGCACCCCGGCCTCGTCGCCGACGTGAGCGCCGGAGCGCTCGCAGCGGGGGGCAAGCGCCTGCGGCCGGCGCTCGCATTCCTCTCCTCGCCCCTCGATGCGGAGCCGCCGTTCGCGGCCGGGGTCGCCGTCGAGCTCGTGCACATGGCGACACTCGTCCACGACGACCTCATCGACGGCGCCGCCGTCCGTCGTGGCCGGCCGTCCGCCTGGCGGGAACATGGCGACGGCGCGGCGAGGGCGGCCGGCGACTACCTCTTCGCCCGCGCGTTCTCCGTGCTCGCCGAGGAGCGCGATCCCGAGGCGATCTCGGTCCTCGCAGGGGCCTCGCTCGCACTGGCGCGGGGCGAGGCGCTCCAGCGTGCGCAGCGTCACGATCCCGAGACCACCGTCGAGAGCTACCTCGAGCGGTGCGCGCTCAAGACCGGGAAGCTGTTCGAAGCCGCATGCTCCCTCGCCGGTGGTAACGGCGAGTACGGCCTCCGTCTCGGCATCGCGTTCCAGATCGCGGACGACGTGCTCGACTGCGCGGGCGAGACGATCGAGACGGGCAAGGTGCCGGGGACCGACCTCCGCGACGGTACGCCCACGTTGCCGCTCCTGCTGGCCGCGCGCGAGGATCCGGTGGTCCGGGACGCCCTTGCGGGCGGGCCGCTCGAGGGCGTGCTCGTCCGTGTCGCCGCAACCGGTGCGCTGGAACGGTCCCGCGAGCTTGCGCTCGACTACGCTTCGCGGGCGAGGGACTGTCTCGACGGCGCCGGGCGGCGCGAGGAGCTCGAGGCGCTGACCCGAGCTGTCGTGGAGAGGAGCTTCTGATCGCCGTCGTCGCGCCGAACACGCTGGAGCCGGTCCGGGAGAAGATCGAAGCCGGAGAGCGGCTCGACTTCGAGGACGGGCTGGCGATCCTCGAGTCCGACGACCTCCTCGCCCTCGGCGAGCTCGCCGATCGAACGAGGCGGCTCCGGGGCGGCACCGACGAGGTGTACTTCGTCCAGAACCTGTACGTGAACCAGACGAACGTCTGTCGCGTCAAGTGCAAGTTCTGCGCCTTCGCGGCGACCCGCAAGCAGCCGCAGGCCTACACGATCACCGCGGACGAGCTCGTCGAGGACGTGCTCCGCCAGCGCGAGGTGACCGGATTCACCGAGATCCACATGGTGAACGGGGAGAACCCGCACGTCGACTTCGCCTTCTACCGGGACACGATCGCCGCGCTCCACGACGCGCTGCCGGACGTGCACCTCAAGTGCTACACCGCCTCGGAGATCCACCACATGACGACCCTCTCCGGGCTCACGCACGAGGAGGTGCTGCGGGAGCTGAAGGAGGCCGGCCTGGGCTCCCTCCCCGGTGGCGGGGCCGAGGTCTTCGCCGACCGTGTCCGGCGGCTCGTCGCGCCCGGGAAGGAGCATCCGGACATCTGGTTCCACGTCCACGACACCGCCCACCGGCTGGGCATCCCGACCCACTGCACGATGCTCTACGGGCACGTCGAGACGTACGAGGAGCGAGTCGACCACATCGTCCGGCTCCGCGAGCAGCAGGACCGCACCGGAGGCTTCCTCGCCTTCATCCCGCTCGCGTTCCATCCCGAGAACACCGTCTTCGAGCGCCGCGGCTGGCGCCACACGACGGGTGCGGACGACCTGAAGATGCTCGCCTTCTCCCGTCTCATGCTGGACAACGTGGCGAACGTCAAGGCCTACTGGATCATGATGGGCATGCCGCTCGCGGCGGTGGCGCTCCACTTCGGCGCGAACGACGTGCAGGGCACCGTCGTCCGCGAGGAGATCTTCCACGCCGCGGGAGCGCGCACCGAGACCGAGCAGAAGATCGAGGAGCTCGTCCGCTACGTGCGCGAGGCCGGCCGGATCCCCGTGCAGCGCGACACCCTCTACCGGGAGCTGCGGCGGTGCTGACTCGATGAGCCGCTTCGACAAACCGAAGGAGCCCCGGACCCGGGGACCCCGGTCTGGGTGTGGCTGATCTACGCGCTCGGCCTCATCGCCGGGACGCTGCTGCTCCTCTCGATCGGCTGGGTCGCGGTCGTGTCCATGTCGTCCGACGACTCGACGTACGACGTCAACGTCCCCGCGATCGTGCTCTGGGGCGCGCTCGTCCTCGCCGCGGCAGGCACGCTCGTCTGGCGCCGACGAAAGGATGTGGCCGATGATCCGCCTCGGGCGCATCTCCTACGTGAACATGGCGCCGGTCTTCCACGGGCTCGAGGCGGACGTCGAGGAGGTCAGCGGGCGTTCCCACGGACCTCAGCCGGATGCTTCTCGAGGGTGACCTCGACATCGCGCCGATCCCGTCGATCGAGTACGCGAGGAACGCCGACCGGCTCCGCATCCTGCCGCGGCTGTGCGTCTCGTCCGAGGGCGCCGTCGACTCCATCCAGCTCGTCACGCGCCTGTCGTTCGGCCAGGTCCGCTCGGTCGCGGTCACGCCGGAGAGCGCGACCTCGGTCGTGCTCGTGCGCGTCCTCCTGCCGAAGGCCGAGATCCTCCCGCTCGGGATCGAGGCCGACGCCACCCTCCTCATCGGCGACGCCGCGCTGCGGAGCGCGTTCGAGGACCCGACGCCGCACTTCGACCTCGGCCGCCTCTGGCTCGAGCGCACCGGCCTGCCCATGGTGTTCGCCGTCTGGGCGGCGCCCGAGCCCGTCGCCGAGGGGCTGCTCGACCTCGAGCACGCGCTGGTCGCGTCCGTCCGGCTCGCGCGCTCGGAGCCCGAGCGCCTCGCGCAGCAGGCGAGCGAGACGTACGGCTACCCGCCGGGCTTCCTCGCCCGCTACTTCGAGAAGCTGCGCTACAGCTTCGGGCCGCGGGAGCGCGCGGGCCTGTACACGTTCCTCGAGATGGCCCGCGACGTCGGAGAGCTCGCGCACGTGCCGGAGCTCCGCTTCGTCCGCGAGGAGGTGCCTGCGTGAGCGCGACCGCGGAGCGCGCGTGGGGCCCTCGTGACAGGGTCTCCCAAGGGGATCTCGACGCGGCCGTGAGTGCGGCGCTCGAGAAGGCGTCGACCGGCGAGCGGATCACCGACGAGGACGCCGTCGCGCTCCTCCGCTCGCGCGACCTCGTCGCGGTCGGGACGGGTGGCGAACGAGGTCCGGAACCGCCTGAACGACCCGTCGCGCGTCACGTTCATCGTCGACCGGAACCTCAACTACACGAACGTCTGCGTCACGGACTGCGACTTCTGTGCCTTCTACCGACGCCCGGGCGACCAGCGTGAGGGCTATCTCCTCCCGAAGCCGGTCATCTACAAGAAGATCGAGGAGACGCATTGCGATCGGGGGCACCGGCCTGCTCATGCAGGGCGGACATCACCCCGACCTCGGGATCGACTACTACGAGGACCTCTTCCGCTCCATCAAGGCGCGGTACCGGATCCACCTGCACGCGCTGTCGCCGCCGGAGATCCAGCACATCTCGCGCCGCTCGAAGCTCACGATCCCGGAGACGCTCTCGCGCCTGCGCGACGCAGGCCTCGACTCCGTCCCGGGAGGCGGCGCGGAGATCCTCGTCGACCGCGTCCGGGCCATCATCGCCCCGAAGAAGACGAAGTCGGACGAGTGGCTGGAAGTGATGCGCCAGGCGCACCGGCTCGGGATGTCGACGACCGCCACGATGATGTACGGGCACGTGGAGACGCTCGAGGAGCGGGTCGAGCACATGCGCCGGATCCGCGACCTGCAGGACGAGACGCGCGGCTTCCGCGCCTTCATCTCGTGGACGTTCCAGCGCGACGGAAACCGGCTGGACGACCTCGTCGCCGACGAGGATCTCCCGACCTCGTTCGACTATCTCCTGACACAGGCGGTCTCGCGGATCTACCTCGACAACGTTCCCCACATCCAGTCGTCCTGGGTGACGCAGGGGATGAAGGTCGGCCAGGTCGCGCTCTCGTTCGGCGCGGACGACATGGGCTCCGTGATGATCGAGGAGAACGTCGTCTCGGCTGCGGGCACGACCTACCGCACGACGCGTGACGAGCTCGTCCACCTGATCCGGTCGCTCGGGAAGGTCCCGGTGCAGCGCGACACGCTGTACCGCGAGGTCGAGGTCTTCGCGTAGCGCAGGGCCCGCCGGTCGAGCCGGGTCGCTCGCCGTTTCGGGCCAGGCCTGTTCGGATGCTGTAAGGCCTGGAAATCGGCAGATCCGGTTCGGGTACCCTCGACCGCGCCGTGGTTCGCCTCGCCGTCCTCGCCGCTGCGCTCTCGACGCTCGCCCTCGTCCAGGTCGGGACCGCCTCGGCGCAGGCGACGCAGCTCTTCCCCGGGGTGACGTACGAGACCGGTGTCCAGTTCACGCCTCACGGCCCGGTCGCGATCCACATCGTCCGCGGGCCGCGTCCGGTCGGGCTCTACCGCCTCCGGCCCGTGCTCTCGAACGAGACGATCACCGGGAGGGAGACGCTGACCGCGATGCAGCGGCGCCTCGTCACGCAGGCGACCAGCGTGGGGGTGAACGGCGACCTCTTCGCGCTCGCCGACGGGCGGCCCAGCGGGATCCTCCTGCGGGACGGCGTGCTCGCCAATGCGCCGAACCCGGATCGCTCGAGCGCAGGAGTCACGCTCGACGGGCTCCTGGACGTTCGGCGCGTCAAATACTTCGGGACGTGGCGCGGGACCGGTCAGCGCCGTACGCTCGGTCGCCTGAACAAGGAGCCCGTGAAAAACGGGATCGCGCTCTTCACCTCGGACTGGGGCCGCAGGACGCCGAGCTACCCGGACGGCGTCGCGGTCGTCCTCTCGCCTGCGCCGGCGACCACCCCCGACGTCGACCTCACCGCACCCGTCGCGAACGTGGTCCAGGGCGGTTCCGCCCCGCTCGCTCCCGGCACGGCCGTCCTCGTCGCGCGCGGCACCGCCGCCCCCACGCTGCTCGCCGAGGCGGCGGTGGGGACGACGATGACCTTCCGCCTGATCCTCCAGCCGGACTGGAGCGTCGTCGCGGACGCGATCGGAGGTGGGCCCCTGCTCGTCCGTGACGGTGCGCCCGTCTACCGCGCCAACGAGGCGTTCACGATCGCGCAGATCGCTCCCCGGAACCCTCGGAGCGCGGTGGGGCAGCTCGCCGACGGGCGTGTCCTCCTGGTCGTGGTCGACGGACGCCAGTCCGGCTACTCGGTCGGAATGACGACGTTCGAGATGGCGCAGACCCTCGTCCGCCTCGGGGCGGTTCGGGGCATGGGCCTCGACAGCGGCGGATCGTCCGCGTTGGCGTTCGAGGGAGGGCTGCTCAGCCGCCCCTCGGACGGTCGCGAGCGCGCGATCTCGACCGCGCTCATGCTCCAGTACTTCGGCGTCTACGTGCCACCGCCGGCCGAGGAGGTCGTCTCGCCGAACGGTGACGGCGTCGACGAGACGCAGACCCTCGGATTCAAGGTCGTGCGGCCGTCGACCGTCACGGCGACGCTCACGGCGCCGGACGGGGCGGTCGCCTACCAGGAGAGCCTCCCACGGACCCCCGGCACCTACGAGCTGCCGTTTCCGCCTCCGACGGCTCAGCCTCCGGTGCCACCGCCGACTCCCCCTCCGCCGCCGACCGGGCCCCTCCCGCCGGCCGAGGGCAGGTGGACGCTGGTCGTCTCGGCGGTCGACGACCAGGGGCTGCCGTCGTCCGCAACGCGCCGGTTCTGGGTCAACACGACGCTCGGGTTCCTGCGGGTCGACCCCGGGCGGCTGCTGCTTCCGCCCAGGGGAGCGTCGGCGACGATCGGCTGGACTCAGACGCGTGGCGCCCGTGTACGGGTCACGATCGAGACGCCCGAGGGCGTCCTCCTCCGCACCGTCGCGACCGGACGCGTGGAGCCGGGAACACCGGCGCTCGGGTGGAACGGTCGCCTCACGAACGGGAAGCTCGCGCCCGGTGGCCGGCTTCTCGTCAGGGTGACGGCGACGAACGAGCTCGGCACGACCACCCTCGAGCGCCCGCTGACCGTGCGCCGCATCAAGCGGTGAGAAGCGGATCGAGCGAGCGTGCCCGCGGCCGCGAAGCGGCCGCCTTCAGGGATTGTGCGCGACCGGGATCCGCGGTAGCGGATCCCGGTCTTGCGCCATGAGTAGAGTCCCGCGGTGCCCCCGCACGCGCCCGTCGTCGCCTCGATCCTGAGCGAGGCCACGAACGCCGTCACCTCGGTGATCGGCGACTACGGCCTCTACGCGGTGTTCCTGCTCATGCTCGTGGACGCGGTGTTCCCGGCCGCGAGCGAGGTGGTGATGGTCTACGGCGGAGCGGTCGCGGCCGGCGCGTTCGCGAACCAGGACGTCACCCTCTTCGGGCGAACGATCGAGGAGGGACTTCCCGCGTACCTCGCGATCGCGCTCGCCGGAACGATCGGGTACACGATCGGCGCGATCGGAGGCTGGGCGCTCGGGCTCTACGGCGGGAGGCCGTACCTCGAGCGCCACGGGCGCTGGCTCCATGTCGACGAGGAGAAGCTCGACCGCGCGGAGCAGTGGTTCGAGCGGTGGGAGGGCTGGGCCGTGTTCCTCGGGCGCCTCACGCCCGTGATCCGCTCCTTCGTCTCGATCCCCGCCGGTGTCCTCGAGGCGCCGTTCGTCCGGTACACGATCCTCACGTTCGCTGGCTCGGCGATCTGGTGCTTCGCCTTCGCGGGCGCCGGATACGTCGCGGGTGAGAACTGGGAGGACGTCCACCATGCCTTCCAGTACGCCGACTACGTCGTCGGCGCCGCGGTGGTCGCAGGCGTCGTCTGGTTCGTCGTCCATCGCGTCAGGCGTCGTCGTCGCGTCGCCGAGGAGACGCCGGGCGGCTGAGGAATCCCGAGAGGACGGCCCGGAGAGGCCGGGCTGCCGGAGCTACACTCGCCCACGTGAACCGCGACATCCCGCTCGTCGACGTCAAGGCGCAGTACGCGCCGCTCATCCCCGAGCTCCGGGAGCGTTTCGACGCCGTGCTCGAGTCCGGTCGCTTCATCTTCGGCCCCGAGGTCGAGGCCTTCGAGCGAGAGGCGGCCGCGTTCCTCGGCGTGCCGCATGCGATCGGAGTGGCGAACGGCACGGATGCGCTCGTGCTCGCGTTCGAGGCGCTCGGGATCGGGCGTGGCGACGAGGTGATCTGCCCGGCGTTCACCTTCTACGCGACGGCCGAGACGATCGCGCGGGTGGGCGCGACACCGGTGTTCGCGGACATCGACCCCGAGACGCTGAACCTCGATCCCGACGACGTCGCGGCGCGGATCACTCCCCGCACGAAGGCCGTCGTCGCCGTGCATCTCTTCGGCCGGCCGGCTCCGCTCGCAGAGCTCGCGGCGCTCGGAGTCCCCATCGTCGAGGACGCCGCCCAGGCGTTCGGCGCGGAGGGGATCGCCGGGACCGGGATCTGCTCGACGTTCAGCTTCTTCCCGACGAAGAACCTGTTCGCCCTCGGGGACGGAGGACTGGTCACGGCGCACGACGACGGGATCGCCGAGCGCGTGCGACTGCTCCGCTTCCACGGCTCGCGCGACAAGACGACGTTCGAGCTGATCGGGACGAACTCCCGGCTCGACGCGATCCAGGCCGCAGCGCTGCGCGTCTTCCTCCCGCACCTCACCGGCTGGAACGCGGCGCGCCGGGAGGCGGCTGCGCGGTACGCCGAGCTCGGGCTGGGCGAGCTCGTCGAGCTCCCGCCGGACGAGCCGGGGCACGTGTACCACATGTACGTCGTCCGAACGCCCCGTCGCGCGGAGCTCCAGGAGGCGCTGGCCGCCGCCGGCATCGCGAGCGCGTCGTACTACGTGACGCCGATGCACCTGCAACCGGCCCTCGCGTATCTCGGCTGGGAGCGCGGGTCACTCCCGGAGACGGAGCGCGCGGCCGCCGAGAACCTGGCGCTGCCGATGTGGGGCGGTCTCGGAGGGGACGAGCAGGAGCGCGTCGTCGAGACGATGCGCGCCGCGCTCGGCGTGACGGTGTAGGCATGAGGTCTCCGGTCAACAGGCACCGTCTCTGGCAGGTCGCGGTCGACGCCGTGCTGATCGCGGCGGCGTGGATCCTGTCGTGGTACGTGCGCTTCGACGGGGACACGGGCCCCGTGTACTACGAGCGCTACCAGGAGTGGGACGTCGTCGCCCTCGTCGTCGGCGTCATGCTTCCGGTCTTCGTCGCCTTCGGCTTCTACAACCGCTGGTGGCGGTACGTCTCGACCCGGGACATGTGGGGCGCCGTGCGCGGCGTGATCGTCGCCGTCGTTGCCGCCTTCCTCGTGTTCACGCTCCTCGACTTCCACCCGGCGTCGGTTCCTCGCGGCATCTGGGCGATCGTCACGTTGCTGCTGCTCGCGTTCGTGATGGGGTCGCGCTTCCTCGCGCGCACGCTCATCGAGCGTCCGGCGGTCGGCGCGATCGTCGCGCGTGGAAAGGAGGTCATCGTCGTCGGCGCGGGCGACGCCGCGCAGCTGATCCTCAAGGAGATGCTGAAGAACCCGTCGATGGGCTACACGCCCATCGGGCTCGTCGACGACGACCCACGCAAGAAGAACCTCCGCGTCCACGGCGTGCGCGTGCTCGGGACGACGCGCGAGCTCCGCCATCTGCTTCGCGACAGACGCCCGGACGAGCTGCTGATCGCGATCCCGTCCGCCTCCGGTGAGGTGCGCGAGCGGATCGTCGAGGTCGCGCGCGCCGAGAAAGTCCCCGTGAAGACGCTTCCCGGTCTACCGGAGCTCATCTCCGGCGACTTCAACCTCGCGGGGCAGATCCGCCCCGTCGAGGTGGAGGACCTCCTCGGCAGGGAGCCGGTCGAGGTCGACATCGACTCCATCGCGGGTTACGTGACCGGTGAGGTGGTCCTCGTCACGGGCGCCGGCGGCTCCATCGGGTCCGAGCTGTGCCGGCAGATCGCGCGTGTGGGCCCGACGCGTCTCGTCCTCGTCGACAACGGCGAGCCTGCGCTCTTCGAGATCGAGCGCGAGCTCGTGGACGAGCGCGGATTCCACGCCACCGCGGCGGTCCTCGCGGACGCAGGGAACCGGACGAAGATGCGTCAGGTCTTCGACAAGTACCGACCGGGCGTCGTGTTCCACGCCGCTGCGTACAAGCACGTCCCGCTGATGGAGGCGAACCCGCTGGAGGCGGTCCGCAACAACGCGCTCGTCACGCGGAACGTCGCGGACGTCGCGGTCGAGCTCGGCGCCAAGCGCTTCGTCCTCGTGTCGACGGACAAGGCGGTCAACGCGAAGACGGTCATGGGGCAGTCGAAGGCGCTCTGCGAGTGGATCGTCGAGGCGTGGGGGCACCGCACCGACACGGACACCCGCTTCTGCGCCGTTCGCTTCGGGAACGTCCTCGGCTCGTCGGGCAGCGTCATCCCGATCTTCCGCAAGCAGATCGCGCGCGGCGGCCCGGTCACGGTCACGCATCCGGAGATGACGCGCTACTTCATGACGATCCCCGAGGCCGTGCAGCTCGTCATCCAGGCGGGCGCGATCGGAGGGCGCGGGCAGGTGTACGTCCTCGACATGGGCGAGCCCGTCCGGATCGTCGACCTGGCCGAGACGATGATCCGGCTGTCGGGGAAGGAGCCCGGGGAAGGGCGTCCCGATCGAGTTCGTCGGGGCGCGACCCGGCGAGAAGCTCCACGAGGAGCTGTGGGCCGACACGGAGACCGTGACGCCGTCGAGCCACGAGGCGATCCTGCTCGTGACCCGACCGCCGATCGACGCCGACTGGCTCCAGGAGGAGCTCGACGCGCTGGAGCAACTCGTCCAGGCGGGTGAGACGCTCGAGCTCGTCGGCCGGCTGCACACGCTCACGAGCGCTCCGAGGCGCGCGCCCGCGCTCGGCGAGCTGGGAGCGACGGAAGTGACGCGGGCGACCTGAGGGTCGCGTCGCCGCCTTCCGTCACTCGAGCGCGGTCAGGAGCAGGTCGAGCAGCAGTGCCGGGTCGCGGGTGGGCGGCGTGCTCCCGCCGGGTCTCCTCTCCACGCGGAGCTCGTCGACGGAAGTGAGCGGGCGAAGCCGACCCTCGCGCATCAGGGACTCGTCCACGGCGCCGATCCGACCCGCGAACGTCGTGTAGACGGGCACGCCGAGCGCCGCCGCCTCGCGGTTCATCGTGCCGCCTGCCGAGACGACGAGATCGGAGAGCGCGACGAGGCTCCGGGCGTCGACGGCGTGCTCGGGCACGAGCAGCGAGGGCAGCGCGAGGGCGGCGATCGCCTCGCGCTGCTCGGCCGTGCGGGGAAGGACGACCGCGTGCACGGCGGCATCGGTGCCGAGCCGCCGGAGCACGTCCCCGAAGAGCGGGTTTCCGTGGCGGTGGTACAGCGAGACGTCCGGAGGCGTGCGGACGACGACGAGCACGCGGTCGCGGTCGACCCCGAGCTGCGAGAGCACCGTCGGGTCGGGAGTGAAGCCCGAGAGGTAGTACTCCTCCTCGAGCCCGGGGTAGCGGCGCACCTTGCTCGCCGCGCGCCCCCAGCGCGTCGAGGCGATCCTGCGGGATCGCCTCGGGCACGACGACCCGGGTTGCGGCGCGGCAGCCGAGGCCGTGCTGGACCCTCGCGAACTCGTAGTCGAACGCGTAGGCGGCCGGAATCCCGAGCGAGCGCGCCACGAGCGGAAGCTCGTGCGAGGCGTGGGAGAGCGCGACGTCGAAGGAGCGCGGCCTCGCCCAGCGTCGGAGCGCACGGACGCGACCGGCCATGGCGCGTCCCTTCCCGAACGCGCCGGCGCCTCCGTGGCGCGGCCCGACGACGTCGTGCGGGATGTCGTGGAGCGCTGAGGAGCTCGAGCGTCTGCGCGTAGTCGCGTGTCGTCACGTCCACCTCGTGTCCGCGGCCCTCGAGGAGGTCGATCAGCGGCCGGAAGAACGGCACCTGCGGCGAGTTCGAGACGTCGATCCAGACCCGCACGCGGCGAGCGTACCAGCTGTTCTGCACGAAGCAGACCGATTGTGCTACGCGATGTAGACAGGATCGTCGACATCGTGCAGGATGGAGGCCATGCCCGAGCCCGACCCAAACCCGTTCCGGATCGCGGGCGAGCTCCTGCCCCACGAGATGATCGACCGCGAGCAGGAGGTCGCACAGCTGTACTCGCTCGCCGTCGGCGGCCACGCCTCGCGGATCGTGGCGCCGCGCCGGTACGGGAAGACGAGCCTCCTCCGCCGCGTGCTCGCCGAGGCGTCCGCGGACGGGTGGGCGACCGCCCTCGTCGACCTCGAGGGCGTCCTTGCGCTCTCGAGCGTCGTCGTCCGGATCGAGCGGGCGTACGACCGCGAGCTCAAGGGCGCGATCCGGCGCACGGTGGACGGTCTCTTCCGTGCCTGGCAGGTCGGTCTCTCGCTCGGCGCGGGCGGCTTCACCGCGTCGCTGCAGTCGAATCCGCGTATCGACGTCGAGAGCGTCCTCCTCCGGCTCCTCGACCTCCCGGCGAAGCTCAACGAGCGAACGGGCGCCCGGAGCCTCGTCGCCTTCGACGAGTTCCAGGACCTGCTGCGGGTCGACGGCGCCGACGGGATCCTGCGCAGCGTCCTCCAGCACCAGACGGCCGTCGCCTCGTACGTGTTCGCCGGCTCCGCGCCGACGCTCATGGAGCGTCTCTTCGAGGATCCGTCGCGGCCGCTGCTCGAGCACGCCGTCTCCGTGGAGCTCGGGCCGCTTCCGCAGGGCCCCACGGCCGCGTACCTCGAGGAGCGCTTCCGCTTCACCGGGCGGGACATCGGCAACGCGCTCGACCCGCTCCTCGCGTTCACCCGCGGGCACCCGCAGCGCACGATGCTGCTCGCGCACCATCTGTGGGATCTCGTGCCGCGCGGCTCGGTCGCCGACGAGGCGGCGTGGGTGGACGCGCGCGACCGCGCGCTCGCGCAGGCGGAGTCGGCGCTGCGTGCACGATGGCAGTCGCTCGCGGTGAACGAGCAACGCGTGAGCCTCGCGCTCGCGACGCGCGCGCGCAACCTCTACGCGGAGGAGACGGTTCGCTTCCTCGGGCTGAAGAAGGGGAGCGTCGATCGCGCGCTCGCCGGGCTCGTCGGCAAGGCCGAAGCGCGGCACACGCCAGCGGGGCCGGAGCTGACCGATCCCCTGCTCGAGCACTGGCTCGCCGAGCGCGGGTTGTTCTAGCGCGAACGCATAACATTCGCTTATGGACACGCGTCAGCTTGCCGCCTTCTGCGCGGTCGTGGAGCGGAAGAGCTTCTCGCAGGCGGCAGAGCGCCTCGGCGTCACCCAGCCGGCCGTCTCGCTCCAGGTGCGGGCGCTCGAGAAGCGCCTCGGGACGCAGCTGCTCGATCGCTCGGGGCGACGGGTCGAGCCGACGGAGGCGGGGCTCCGCGTCTATCGCGGCGCCCAGCGGATGCTCGCCCTCGAGGACCAGATCGTCGACGACGTCGCGGCGGCCGCGCAGGGCGAGCTCGTCGGTGACCTGCGCCTCGGAGCCTCGACGGGGCCGGCAGCGATCGCCGTCCCGATCCTGCTCTGCGAGTTCCAGCGCGAGAACCCTGCGGTCCGCGTGTTCCTGTCCGTGTCCGACACGCACGCGGTCGTCGAGCGCGTCGCGTCACGGGAGCTCGAGCTCGGGATCGTCGGTGCCGCTCGCCGGCATCGTGGTGTGCGCTTCGAGCCGTTCTTCTCGGACGAGGTGATCCTCGCCTGCCCTCCGGGCCACCGCTTCGCGGGCCGCACGATCCCGTTCGACGAGCTGCGCGAGGAGTCGCTGATCCTGATGCAGGACGGAGCGGGCGTCCGCCAGATCGTCGAGGACGCGCTCCGGCGGCGGGGCGTGCGGATGCGGGACCTCGACGTCCACCTGGAGTTGGGCCTGCAGGAGTCCGTGCGGGCGGCCGTCGAGGCGGGCTACGGGGTGACCTTCATCTCGAGGACCGCGGTCGAGTCGGATCTCGAGGCGGGCACCCTCGCGGAGGCACACGTGGAAGGGCTCGCCGCCTCCCGCGAGATCTCGCTGGCGTCGGCGACCGGTACGGGCGCGCTCGCGCGTGGCCGAGGCGTTCGTCGAGTTCGCGAGCGAGCGGCTCGCGAAGTGATCGTCCGGTGGGGGATCGACGAGCTCGGGCCGCTCCTCGGCGAGCTCGGGATCGAGCGGGCGCTGCTCGTCACGACGGGCCGGTTCGCGTCGCTCGACCTCCCCGTGGCGGAGCGCTACGCGGGCGTGCGGAGGCATTCGCCGGTCGAGACGGTCGCGGCCGCGACCCAGACCGCGCACGCCGCGGACGGGCTCGTCGGTCTCGGCGGCGGAAGCGCGATCGACACGGCGAAGGCCGTGTCCGCGGCGACGGGCCTCCCGCTCGTCGCGGTGCCGACGACGTACTCGGGCGCCGAGTGGACGTCGTACTTCGGCATGCGCGACGAGGCGAGGAAGCTCAAGACCGGCGGATCGGGCGCTCGGACGGTCGCCGTCGTGTACGAGCCTGGGCTGACGCTCGACCTGCCGCTCGACGAGACGGTCGGGACGGCGCTCAACGCCCTCGCCCACGCCGCAGAGGCCCTCTACCCGGGCCACTCCGACGACGCCGTCACCGGCGCCCGGCTCATCGGAACGCATCTCCCGGCGGTCGTCGCAGACGGGCAGGACCTGGTCGAGCGCACGGCGCTCCTCGAGGGCGCGATGCACGCCGGGCGGGCCCTCGGCGAGCGCGGGCTCTATCCTCGGCCACGCCATGGCACAGGCGCTCGGAGGCAGGTACGGGCTCTCGCACGGAGCGATGAACGCGCTCTGCCTTCCGCCCGCGCTGCGCTTCAACGAGCCGGTCGTCCCGGAAGCGCTGTCCTCGCTCGCCCGCGCGCTCGGGACGACCGACGCCCCCGCCCGCGTGGAGGAGCTCGCCCGCCTCGGTGGGCTCGAGCGCCTGCGTGACTTCGGCGTCCCGGAAGACGACCTGCCCGGTGTCGCGGCCGACGTGGTCGTGCGGTCCGGTGCACGGGCCAATCCGCGGCCTGCGAGCGCCGAGGACGTCGAGTCGCTGCTCCGCTCGATCTGGTGATCCGTTTGACGAATCGCGTTCGCCGACGGACGATGTGCACGAGATGGTCGAGTACGCGGGCATCGTGGCCGGGCTGGCGCTCATGGCGTCGACGCTGAGCGGCGCGTACGGCCAGAGTGTCACGGCGGTGTTCACCGCGAGCGGCGCCGGCGTCGCGGCCACATCGAATGCGGCGCGCACGCAGCACGTGTCCCAGGCTGGCGCGAAGGCCGCCTACAAGCGCGCGCCGTACGGCAAGCCGGCCCTCAAGTACCTCTACGCGATGGGCTGGATCGGCGGCATGCGCAACCGCGCGCAGTGCGGGCTGACGCTCCTGGGACAGGACGCGGCGCGGGAGCAGGCGAAGCGCGAGATCCTCGGGAACCGGAAGCTGCTGGCACAGCTGCAGAAGCGCAGCGTCTCGGCGACGACCGCTGCCGGAGCTCTCGTCGCGGGCGTCGTCTCGGCCTGCCGCTAGACGGGCCCGCGACGCGCCCGACCGATCGCAGGCGAAGCGTCTAGGCCTGCTCGACCGCCTCGGACGCCGCGGGCTGGCGGCGTCCCCCGAGCACGCGCCGGAGGCTGACGACGCCGAGAACCGTCGGGCCGTCCACTACCGGCAGGTGGCGGAAGCCGTGGTCGAGCATGATCTGCGACGCCTCCTCGAGCGACATGTCGGGCGTCGCCGTGATCGGGTCGGCGGTCATCCACTGTCGGACACGGGCCTCGCTCGTGTGCATGCGCGCCGCCATCGCGCGCAGCATGTCGCGCTCCGTGAGGATGCCGATCAGCCGGCCGAAGTCCTTCACGACGACCGCGCCCACGTTCTGGCTCATCATCTTCTCGGCGACCTCTCCGAGCGTGTCTTCGGGCGCGACCTCGATGAACGTCGGCTTGAGGATGTCTGCGAGCGTCGCCACGCGGCGAGTCTAGCCGCTCGCGGAGCGTGCCGCTCGTGCCCTTCGCGATCGAGCGCGAATAACGATCGATAATGACAGAGATAAGAAGATGTGCCTAGAATACGGCCGTGCGCCCGGGCGGCCCCTTCGACGTGCTCGTGATCGGCAGCGGCGCCGCCGGCCTGGCGGCGGCCGTCTCCGCCGAACGCGCCGGGGCGCGGGTGGCCGTCGCGACGAAGACGACGATCCAGGCCTGCAACTCCGCGAAGGCGCAAGGGGGCATCCAGGCGGCGTTCGGCGACGACGACTCTCCGGACGTTCACGCAGAGGACGTCCTCGCGAGCTCGCACGGGACGGCCGATCCGGTGCTCGTCCGCACGCTGACCGGCGACGCCCCGTCGGCGATCCACTGGCTCGAGGAGCTCGGGGTCGAGTTCACGCGCTCGAACGGCGGCTACCGGCTCGCGCGCTGCGGTGGTGCGACGCGGCACCGGCTGCTGCAGGTCGGCGATCGCACCGGCCACGCGATCACGAAGGCGCTCCGAGATGCGTACGAGTCGAGCTCGGGAGTCGAGCTCCCCCACCACGCGCTCGTCGGGCTCCGTTCCGGCCGGGAACGGCTGGACCGCGACGTTCGACGTGAAGGGCGAGGCGGTGGAGGTGCAGGCGGGCGCCGTCGTCCTCGCCGCCGGCGGACGCTGCTACGCCGAGGCCGAGACGCGCGGCGAGCTCTCGACGAACCATCCGAACGCGACGGGCGAGGTCACGAGGATCGCGCTCGACGCCGGCGCGGAGGCGCGTGACCTCGACGCGCTCCAGTACCACCCGAACGGAGGCGCCTGGCCGGCCACGATGCAGGGCTACTCGATCCCCGAGACGACGCGCGCGTACGGGGCGGTCCTCTTGAACGCGGACGGCGAGGAGTTCACCGACTCCCTCGCGCGCTCGTGACACGGTGTCACAGGCGATCTTCGACGAGGTCGAGAAGGGCAACGGCGTGCGCACGCCGGACGGGCGCCCGGCCGTGTGGCTGGACACGACGAGGATCCCTCGCCGCGGACGCAGAGATCTCGCTCCCGTACATGCTCCGGCGCTATCGCAGCGCGGGCATCGACCCGCTCGCCGAGCCGATCCATACGTACCCGGTGCTCCACTACCAGAACGGCGGGCTCGTGATCGACGAGCACGCGTCGACGACGCTCGAGGGCGTCTTCGCCTGCGGCGAGATCGCGGGCGGCACGCACGGGAGGAACCGCATGATGGGCAACTCGCTGCTCGAATGCACGGTCTTCGGCCGACGGGCCGGGAAGGCCGCGGCCGAGAAGGCTCGCGGCATGAGCGATCGCCCACGCTGCACTCGATCCGACGACCGTCGAGTCCTTCGTCGCGAAGGCGCACGGCGACCTCGACGTCGTCCGCGCGCTGCTCGAGAGGAGCCTGCGCTCGTGAACGCCGCCTGGGACTGGGGCGGCGGTGACTGGGAGACGGGTCTCGGTGCCGCTGCCCACATGGGCCGTCGGGACATAGCGACGTTCCTGCTCGAGCGCGGCGCGCGGCTCGACCTCTTCGCCGCGGCGATGCTCGGTGACGTCGGGGTCGTGGGCGCGATGCTCGAGGCCCATCCGGAGATGCGCGGCGCTCCAGGCCCGCACGGGATCCCGCTGGTCGAGCACGCGCGTGTCGGAGGCGAGCACGCTCGCGAGGTGCTGGAGCTCCTCGAGACGGCGGAGGTGAGCAGATGAGCGTCGTGACGACCGATCTCGACGCGGCGGTCTCGGACGCCGCGGCATACCTGTACGTCTGGGCGCTGAAGGACATCCCGCAAGACCTGCGGGATGCGCTCGCAGACGCGAGCGAGCGCGAGACCTCGGTCACGGGGCAACGGGTCCTCCAGACGATCCTCCGCAACGTGACCGTCGCCGAGGAGGAGAAGAACCTCGTCTGCCAGGACACGGGCATCGCGGTCTACTACTGCCGTGTCGGCGAGCACTTCCCGCTCCACCCGGCGCGCATCTACGCCGCGCTGAAGTCGGGCACCGAGCGCGCGACGGTCGAGCACCCGCTGCGCTCGAACACCGTGCACACCCTGACCCGCGAGAACACCGGGCTCGAACGTGGGCTACCGCGTCCCGATCGTCCACTGGGACTTCGTCCCCGACTGGGACGGGCTCGACGTCAAGTGCGTCCCGAAGGGCTCGGGCTCCGAGAACATGAGCTTCCTCAAGATGTGCGTCCCCGCCGACGGCGTCACCGGGATCAAGAAGTTCGTCCTCGAGTCGATCGTCGGCGCAGGTGGCAAGCCCTGCCCGCCGGGGATCGTCGGCGTCGGCATCGGCGGCTCGGCCGACTACGCGATGCACCTCGCGAAGGAGGCCATCGCGCGGCCGGTCGGCACGCGCAACTTCGATCCGCTGGTCGCGCAGCTGGAGGACGAGCTGTACGGGCTCCTGAACGAGACCGGCATCGGCCCGATGGGCCTCGGCGGTGACGTGACCGTCCTCTCGGTGCACGTCGAGCACGCCGACACGCACATGACCCTGAACCCCGTCGCGGTGAACTACCAGTGCTGGGCCGCGCGACGCGCGTCCGCGCACGTCTCGGCGGACGGATCGGTCGCGTACGAAAGGGACGTGTGACGCGCGGCCAGCCGGATGCAGCCGTCTTTACAGTGCCTGGCACTGTAAGGGTGACAAGTGCGCGCCGAGGAGTCCACAGCTGATGGCGTCGCACGAGGTCACCTTCCCCGTCACGGATCCGGCGGAGATCCTGAAGCTGCGCGCCGGCGACGAGGTGACGGTCCAGGGACACATCATCGGCATCCGCGACCGCACGCAGATCCGCATCTTCGACCAGGGCGTCGAGCCACCGATGGACCTCTCCGGCGCCTTCCTGCTCCACACGGCGCCGAACGTCCGCAAGCTCGGGCCCGGGCGCTACGAGAAGCTCTGCATCGGGACGACGACGAGCGCCCGCATGGTGCGCTTCACGGAGGGGCTCGGCTCGCAGTACGGCGTCCGCGCGATCTGCGGCAAGGGCGGGTTCCCCGACGAGGCGATCGAGCCGATGCAGCGGCTCGGGATGGTCTACTTCGCGATCGTCGGCGGCGCCGCGGCGCTCGAGACGACCCAGATCGAGGAGATCGAGGAGGTCGCCTGGGAGGAGCTCATGCCCGAGTGCCTGTGGAAGTTCCGGGTGAAGGACTTCGGCCCGCTGACCGTCGGCATCGACGCCCACGGGGGCTCGCTCTACCGCGACGTCCAGGCGGAGGCCTTCAAGAGACTGGAGGACATCTATGCACGCCTCTGACGGCCACGGCTTCCTCGACATCCCGACGCGCGACGTCAAGCCCCGCTCGCGGGGCCTCACCCATGTCATCGACAAGGGCCTGAACCTGCGGGAGATCGAGGGCATCTTCGACACCGCCGGGGAGTACGTGGACATCGTCAAGCTCGGCTGGGGCACCAGCTACGTCACGAACAACCTCGAGAAGAAGATCGCTCTCTACCGCTCGTTCTCGACCCCGGTCGTGTGCGGTGGGACGCTGTTCGAGGCCGTCTACGGGCAGTCGAAGATGGACGAGTTCAAGCGCTGGCTCGAGCACTTCCGCTTCTCCCACGTGGAGATCTCCGACGGGACGCTCGAGATCCCGCGGGACGAGAAGCTCGAGCTGATCGCGGACTTCGCGCGCGACTTCGTCGTGCTGTCCGAGGTGGGATCGAAGGACTCCGACGTGAACATCGCGCCGTACCTGTGGGTGCAGTGGATGCGTGAGGAGCTCGACGCGGGCGCCTGGAAGGTGATCGCCGAAGGCCGGGAGGGCGGCACCGCCGGCATCTACCGCCCGACCGGCGAGCTCCGCACGGGCCTCGTCGACGAGATCGAGCACTCGATCAGCTTCCACGACCTGATCTGGGAGGCGCCGACGAAGGGCTCGCAGGCCTGGTTCGTGAAGCACTTCGGACCCGAGGTGAACCTCGGCAACATCCCGCCGGACGAGGTCATCGCGCTCGAGACGCTTCGTCTCGGCCTGCGCGGCGACACCTTGAAGGAGGTACTCCTTGGCCGTACGAGCGCCGAGCCGGCCCCAACTCCCTGACCTCGACTTCGAGGCGATGACGGCCGAGGAGCTGATCTCCTGGGCACATCAGTTCTTCTGGCCGCGGCTGTGCCTCACCTGCTCGTGGCAGAAGCAGTCCTCCGTGCTCGTGCACATGGTCGCGGAGATGGGGCTGCGCATGGACACGGTCGAGCTCGATACGCATCTCTTCTTCCGCGAGTCCTACGAGACGCGCGACCAGCTCGTCGACCGCTACCAGCTCAGGCTCATCCAGCCGGAGATCCCGACCGTCGCCGAGCAGCACCGCGCGGAGGGCCCGAACCTGTGGGAGCGCGACGCGGACCGCTGCTGTCACATCCGCAAGGTCGAGCCGCTCGTGCGCGCGCTCCAGCCGTACGACGCGTGGATCTCGGGGATCCGCCGGGACCAGTCGCCGAGCCGCGCGGACACGCCGAAGATCCAGTGGAGCGAGCGCTACCAGGTCTTCAAGCTGCACCCGCTCGCCGACTGGGACGAGAAGCAGGTCTGGGCGTACATCCAGGTCAACGAGATCCCGTACAACCCGCTGCACGACGCGGGTTACCGTTCCATCGGCTGCATACCCTGCACCCGGCCCACGCGCATCGACGAGGAGGAGCGGGCCGGGCGCTGGGCGGGCTCCGACAAGCTCGAGTGCGGCATTCACGAGAACACGAACCTCGAAAGGACAGCATGAGTCAACACATCCACGCGCACGAGCATCCTGAGTCGGAGACCGACCGCGGCGGGGGGTTCACCCTCTGGTTTACGGGCCTGTCCGGATCGGGCAAGACCACGATCGCGCACCACGTTGGGCCGGAGATGGATCGCCGGGGCCTCGTCGTCGAGTACCTGGACGGTGACACGGTTCGCACGCACCTCTCGAAGGGCCTCGGCTTCTCGAAGGAGGATCGTGACGCACACGTCGAGAGGCTCGGCTGGGTTGCCTCGCGCATCACCCGGCATGGCGGAGCCGTCATCGTCGCGGCGATCTCCCCGTATCGGCAGGCACGTGCGAACGCCCGCGCCCTGGTCGAGGAGCACGGCCCCTTCATCGAGATCCATGTCCGCACGTCGCTCGACGAGTGCGCGCGTCGCGACGTGAACGGTCTCTACGCGAAGGCGTTCGCCGGCGAGATCAAGGGCTTCACCGGCGTCGACGACCCGTACGAGGCGCCGGAGAGAGCGGAGATCGTCGTCGACACCGAGGGCGTGTCTCCGGAGGAGTCGGCCGCGCAGGTCATCGCCAAGCTCGAGGAGCTGGGCCTCGTCCCGGCCGAGGTGACGGCATGACGGCCGTCACGGCCGACCGTCTCATCGCGCCGCACGGTGGCACCCTCGTCGATCGCATCGGCGAGCGGCCGGAGGGCCTGGAGAGCCTCGAGGCCGTCGTGCTCACGTCCCGCGAGGCCTCCGACCTCGACATGATCGCGTCGGGGGCGCTCTCGCCGCTCGAGGGGTTCATGGGACGCGCCGACTACGAGCGCGTCGTCGAGGAGATGCACCTCTCGAGTGGCCTGCCGTGGGCGCTTCCCGTCTGCCTTGCCGTGGACTCGGCGCCCGTGGGTGACGTCGTCGCGCTCGTGGACGAGGGCGGGCGCGCGCTCGCGACGCTCGACGTCGAGGAGACGTACGACTACGACCGCGAGCGCGAGGCCGAGCTCTGCTTCCGCACGACCGACGTCGCGCACCCCGGGGTCGCGCGCCTGTTCGCGCAGAAGCCCCTCTATGTCGCGGGCCGCGTGTCCGTCTTCGAGCGGCCCGAGCCGGAGTTCCCCGAGCTCGCCCGCGACCCGGCCGAGACGCGGCGGATCTTCGCCGGGCGCGGTTGGAAGCGGGTCGTCGGATTCCAGACGCGGAACCCGATCCACCGCGCGCACGAATACCTCACGAAGGTCGCCCTGGAGACGGTGGACGGCCTCCTCGTCCACCCGCTCGTCGGCGAGACGAAGTCGGACGACGTCCCGGTGGACGTGCGGGTCGAGTGCTACCGCGCCCTTCTCTCCGGCTACTACCCGGAGGAGCGCGTCCTCCTGTCCGCGTTCCCGGCCGCGATGCGCTACGCGGGGCCGCGCGAGGCGATCTGGCACGCGATCTGCCGGAAGAACTACGGCTGCTCGCACTTCATCGTCGGGCGCGACCACGCAGGCGTCGGCGACTACTACGGCACCTACGACGCGCAGCTCATCTTCGACGAGTTCGTGCCGCACGAGCTCGACGTCGAGCCGATGTTCTTCGAGCACACCTTCTGGTGCAACGTGTGCGGCTCCATGGCGAGCACGAAGTCGTGCCCGCACGGGCCGGAGGACCGCGTCTTCCTCTCCGGGACGAAGGTGCGCGAGATGCTCGGCGAGGGCGAGGTCCCGCCCGTCGAGTTCACGAGGCCCGACGTCGCCCGCGTCCTCATCGAGGCGTACCGGCAGTAGTGCGGCGCCAGCCCCGACGACCGTGCATCGCGATCAGCTGCCGCGAAGCGGCGGCGCTTCGGGGATCTTCGCGCGACCGGGATTTCCGCTCACCCGATCCCGGTCTGCGCCAAGGACGTGTTGTCGGCCGCCCGGAACACGGAGACAGTCGTTGCTCCAGTCACATAGCGGCCGCGAAGCGGCCGCCTTCTGGGACTTCTGCTCGATCGGGGATCCGCGGGTAGCGGATCCTCGATCTGCGCGATAAGCATGGACTGGAAGCTGACGATCGCGGGGCTCCTCACGGGCCTGCTCGTGGGGATGACGGGGATGGGCGGCGGCTCGCTGATGACGCCGATCCTCGTGTTCCTGTTCGGTATCCCGCCGGCGACCGCGATCGGCACAGACATCGCCCACGGGGCGGCGTTCAAGACGGTCAGCGCGGTGCAGCACCGGCGGATGGGGAACGTCCGCGCGCGCCTTGCGGGCTGGATGCTCGTCGGCTCCGCGCCCGCATCCCTGCTCGGCGTCTGGCTGAACGTCCAGCTGACGGAGCGCTACGGCGACGACGTCGAGTCGGTGATGGGGCAGGTGCTCGGAGCCGCGCTCCTGTTCGGGGCGGTGGGCCTCGTGGCGAAGAGCGTCGTCCAGGGCGGCCCCTCCGGTGACGAGGGCTGGCAGCTCACCAACCGGGACCGCGTGGCGGCAATCCTCATCGGGATCTTCGGCGGGTTCATCGTCGGCCTGACGTCGGTCGGGAGCGGCGTCTTCTTCGGGCTGACGCTCCTCGTCATCTTCCCGTTGCGTGCGCACAAGGTCGTCGGGACGGACATCTTCCACGCCGCCGCGCTCCTTTACGTCGCGGGAGCGGCGCACTGGGCCGCCGGGAACATCGACTTCGGGATCCTGTTCTGGCTCCTTCTGGGCTCGATCCCGGGAGTGCTCGTCGGCGGTCGTCTCACGCTCTCGATCCCCGAGCAGGGGTTGCGGCTCCTCCTGGCGGGTGTCCTCGGGCTCGCGGGGATCAAGCTGCTGAACGTGCCGGGCGCCGGCGTGATCGTCGTCGCCGTGCTCGCCGCGGGCGCGGCCGCGCTCCTCGTCTGGCTCGCCAGGCACAGCTGGGTTCGCATCCAGCGAGCGCGCAGCAGCGGGGCGCCCGCGCCGCTCGACTAGGCGCTCGGCGCTACACCGGCCGGATAGCATCGCCGCGCGCGTGGCGCGACTTCCCCAGACCCTGATCGTCCTCGTCCTCCTTGGCGCGACGGCGGCCGCGTTCGCCGTGACGGAGAGGCTCAAGCTCGAGCGGAGCCCGATCACGGGGACACGCGTCGACCGGCTGTTCTCGCCCGTGTGCGAGTGCGCCAGGGATGTCGCCGTCATCTCGTTCGTGCTGAGGAAGCCGGGCCGGATCACGGTCGACGTGCTCGACTCCGCGGGCGAGTCGGTCAGCACGCTCGTCCGCGACCGTGACGAGCCGCGCGGGCGCGTCTCGTACGTCTGGGACGGCCGGGACGAGTTCGGCCGCGTGGTTCCCGAAGGTCGGTACCGTCCTCGGGTGCAGATCCGCGAGCACGGGCGCACGATCGCGCTCCCGAACCCGATTCGCGTGGACACGACGGCGCCTCGCATCAGGTTCACGGAGGTCTCGCCGCGGGTGTTCTCGCCCGACGGCGACGGCCGGAACGACCGCGTGACGGCGAAGTACGAGGTGAACGAGGTTGCCCGGGCGATGCTGCTCGTCGACGGCCGCCGCCGCGTGCTCGGGCGCTTCCGTCCGCGCCGGGGACTGCTCACCTGGATGGGGCAGGCCGACGGCAGGCCGGTGAGGCCGGGGATCTACGAGCTTCGTCTGCGCGCGCTCGACCGGGCGGGGAATCGATCGAGGCGCACGCGAGCGGTCCCGGTCCGAGTCCGCTACGTGGAGCTCGCGCGCGACCGGATCGTGGTCGTCGCGGGGAAGCGGTTCGGCGTCGGCGTGTCGACGGACGCGCGCTCCTACCGTTGGCTCTTCGCGGGTGAGCGCGGCGCCTCGAGCGCGAAGGTGCTCGTGCTCCGCGCACCGACCACTCCGGGCACCTATGCCGTCTACGTGCGCGTCGGCCGGTGGGCGGACCGGGCTGAGGTCGTCGTCACCGAGGCGCCGCCGGCGTGACCCCGCCCCTCTTCGTCCTCGGCGTCAGCCGCTCCGGGACGACGATGCTGCGCGTGATCCTCGACCGCTCCCCCGGGATTGCCATCCCGGACGAGACGTTCTTCGTCCCCCAGCTCGCGCATCGCCATCGCGGCGAGGTCGAACCGCAGAAGCTCCTCGACGACGTCCGGCGCATGCCGAGGATCGCCGCCTGGGGTGTCCCCCCGGAGGCGTTCTCCGCCCGGCTGCGGCCGGCGATGAGCACCAGCGAGGCGCTCGACGCGGTCTTCTCCGTCTACGCCGCGAAACACGGCAAGCCTCGCTGGGGCGACAAGACGCCGATGTACCTTCGGCACCTCGGGCTCGTCGACCGGCTCTTCCCGGAGGCGCAGTACGTGCATCTGATCCGCGATGGACGCGACGCGGCTCTGGCCTTCCTGGACATGCCCGAGGGAGTCGTCACGAGGACCTGGGCGCATCCGCGGAGCCCTGCGGGCTTCGCCTGCGAGTGGCGGATCGAGGTGCGGCGCGCGCGCGAGCTCGGCAGGCGCATCGGACCGTCTCGCTACCACGAGGCTCGCTACGAGGACCTCGTCGCGGACACCCACGCCGTGATTCGCTCGATCTGCGACTTCGCCGGTCTCCCGTTCGAGCCGCAGATGCTCGAGTTCGCGGGCGCGGTCGACGTCTCGGAGAAGCCGCATCACCAGCGGCTGTTGCAGCCTCCCACTCGCGGCGTGCGCGACTGGAGGACGCAGATGCGCGCCGACGACGTCCGGGGCTTCGAGGCCGTCGCGGGCGACCTGCTCGCGGATCTCGGCTACGAGCTCCGCGGGCCTACGCCCGCAGGCCCCGGCGCACGAGCATCCGCCTCGCTCGCCTGGTACCGGGCCTGCATGGGGGCGTGGAACGCAGCCGCGTACGCGACGCAGCGCTCGCCGCTCTGGCGCCGCCGGCATCCGCCGCTCTTCTAGGGCGGCGCGTCGCGTCCGCGAAAGGCAAGCAGGCGCCCGTTCAGCGAGAGGTAGTACGTCCGCTCCGTCACGATCCCGGGGGAGTACTTGCCCATGGGAAGGCGCCAGACGACCTCCCCGTCTGCGATGCGCACCCCGTACGTCTTCTGCTCGAGGATCGAGAAGAAGACGTAACCGCCGGCGACGAACGGGGCTCCGAGGATCCGACCCGGCGTGTCGACCTGCCAGAGCTCCGCTCCGTTCGCGGCGCGGAGCGCGCGCAGCTTGCCGTCGAAGCCGCCGACGAAGACGCGGCCGTCCGCGACGGCCGGAGTGGTGTAGCCGTAGCCGCCGACGCGCGACGTCCAGAGCAGGCGCCCGTCGTGCGCGTCGAGGGCGACGACCTTTCCGGAGCGTGCGACGCAGTAGAGGCGCGCACCGTCCGTTGAGGGGCTCGCGTAGAAGCTCTCGTACCGGAACGCGTCGCGCCGAATGTACGTCGACCAGATGCGATCGCCGTCCGTGCGGTCCAGGCAGAAGATCGACCCCGAGTAGGTCGAGACGCAGACGCGACGGCCGTAGACGGAGGGGCTCGCGTTGATGCGGCCGCCGGTCTGGTACGCCCATCGGATCCGGCCGGTGTCCGACCGGACCGCGAACAGGCGCCCGTCGGTCGAGCCGAAGTACGCGAGGCCGTCCACGACGACGGGCGACGACTCGACCTTGCCGGCCGTCTGCACGCGCCAGAGCTCCGCGCCCGAGCGACGCTCGAGCGCGGTGACCGTGCCGTCGTGGGAGCTCACGATGATCCGCGGGCCGTCGATGGCGGGCGTCGAGGCGTGGACGGCGCCCTTTCGCCTCCACAGCACCTTCCCCGTGCCGGCGTCGATGGCGTACGTCGCCCCGTGGAACGTGTTGACGTACAGCACGCCCTCGCAGTAGCTGGGCGGGTACTCCATGTAGTCGCCGAGCGCCCGCGTCCAGAGGAGCTTGTTCGCCGGTAGGCCGAGCGTGGCGTTCGGGCGCGCGAGCGACCGCTGGGGATCCCCTCCGAAGGTGGGCCAGCAGCGCTTGTCGCTCGTCGGCTCGGGCTCCGGCCCGGGCTCGGGCTGCGGGGCGGGGGTCGTCGCCTCGGTGACCGTCACGTCCGAGAGCTCGGTGTCGAGCGCTCCCTCGGTCCGGTTGGGAGAGATGATCGCGATCGCGACGGCGAGGCCGCCGAGGGCGACCACCAGGACTGTGACCGCAGCGATGATCCAGGCGAGGGCTCTCGGCATGAACAGGGGGTTATGGACGCAGCGCCGGTCGCCCGGCCCCGGAGTTCAGTGTGCCAGCAGCCGCGGAGTGCTCGGCGCCGCGTCCTCCCGCTCCTCGGGCGCCGTGCGCGGCGCGGGCGAGGCCGCGAGGGTCGCCGCGGCGACTCCGAGGAGTCCCCAGGTCAAGGGATCCTCGAAGAAGCCCGCATAGAGGAGCGAGTGCACGAAGAGGCCGAGCAGCACGACCGAGAGCCCGATCCCGAGGACGCGGTCCTGCCTCGTCACCAGCAGGAGCGTCCATCCGGCGGCGCCCAGCAGCCACAGGTACAGCGAGAAGCCGATCAGGCCGCCGTCGGCCAGGACCGTGAGCGGGGTCGTGTGCGACGCGTTGCGGCCGGCCGAGCCCTTGCCCGACTCGTCGGCGCTCGCCTTCGGCTGACCGCCGACCCCCACCCCCACGATGGGGCGCGCGGCGAAGGCGTCGAGCGTGACCGTGACGAGGCGTGAGCGCCCGCTCGTCGCCTCCTGCGTCGACGTTCCCTGGAAGGCGTGGGCCGCGTACGCGGACGCTCCGACGAAGGCGACCGCGGCGCAGACGAGCAGGACGAGCCGGAGCCTCCGGCCGACGCCGAGGAGCGCGACGGCGAACGCCACGACGAACAGCGCCACGAAGCTCGACTGGGAGTACGAGTAGTACAGCCCCCAGAACAGGAACGCGACGAAGGCACCCGCCACGACCCAGTCGACGGCGCGGCCCTTTCGAATCAGGATCACGACGAGGAGAACGGCGATCGGGACGACGAGGTAGCGACCGTACAGGCTCGGGTCCTTGAACACGGAGGTCACGCGGAAGAACGATGTGTACGCGTTCGCGACCTCGATGTCGCGCGCGAAGAACACGGTGCGCGTGTGCGCCTGCCAGAGGCCGATGCCCGCGAAGATCGCGCCGAGCGCCACGAGGGTCACGAGCAGCGCTCGAGGGAGCCAGGCTGCGAGCGGCGCCCGGGCCACCACCGCGAACGCGGCAGTGAACGGGAAGACGAAGAAGGTGAGCACGATGCCGCCCTGGTGCACGTCCCACGTCCACAGGAACGACAAGGCGGTAAATGCCACGAACGCGGCGAGCGGCAGTGCGAGGAGCAAGGGTGGCGACGGCGGTCGCGTGCCGCGGACGACGCGGTACGCGAGCGCAAGCACGGACGCGGTGAGGACGAAGTAGAGGGGGAGCAGGAGGAAGGCCTCCTCGTCGCCGACCATGACCGGGACCCGGAATGGCGCCGCGGCCAGCAGCACGACCGGCACTGCTTCCGGCCAGCGCACGAGAGGCACGGCTGCGAGCGCCGCCGCGGCGAGTGCGACCCCTCCGAGTGCGAGGCCCGCCGGCTCTCGAAGGAGTCGCTCGACGTCGTCGTCCCCGACGAGCGAGCGCGCGATCCCTGCGCTGCCCAGGCCGAGGAGCACGAGGCCCGCGAGCGGAAGGAACCGATCCCGGGGGACGAGGACGAGGACGGCGCCGAGCGCGCCCACCAGCGCGGCGACCTGCGCGGCGTCCGTGTGCTCCATCGGGCGTGAACGGTACGCGTTTGCTGCTACGAATTCCGCGGTGATCGACGCCTGGAGACGCGCGCTCGTGCTCGCGCCGCACACCGACGACGGCGAGCTCGGGTGCGGCGGGACGATGGCGAGGCTGGTGGAGGGCGGCTGCGAGGTCCGCTACGTCGCCTTCTCGATCGCGACCCGGTCGCTTCCGCCCGGGTTCGAGCCCGACACGCTCGCGCGCGAGGTGCGAGAGGCCACGGCCGAGCTCGGGATCGCGGCCGAGAACCTCGACGTGCACGACTTCGACGTACGCACGTTCCCGCAGAACCGGCAGGAGATCCTCGAGCTCCTCGTCGCCCTGTGGGAGGAGTGGAAGCCCGACGTCGTGTTCCAGCCCTCCCACCACGACGTCCACCAGGATCACCAGACCGTCGCCCAGGAGGGGCTTCGAGCCTTCAAGCGGACGACGATCTTCGGCTACGAGGTGCCGTGGAACAACTTCGACTTCTCCTACGGCGCGTACGTCTCGCTCGAGAAGCGGCACCTGGAGCGCAAGGTCGCGGCGTTGTCCAGGTACGCCTCGCAGCAGCACCGGCGCTACGCCGACCCCGAGTACATCTGGAACCTCGCCCGCGTCCACGGCGTGAACGTGAACCGGGAGTACGCCGAGTGCTTCCAGGTCTACCGCATCGTCGCCTGAGCCCGTTCGCCGGCGCCCGTGCTCTCACCGGGCTGAGATGGCTCTGCCCGGCGCCTGACGTGGCTCGCTGCGTCCGCGGCGATGCCGCGTCGCGATGATTGCGGAGGATGACCCCGCCACCCCGCACGCACGACCGCGATGCGCTCGTCCATCCGCTCGACGACGTCCTGCCCGGCGAGGCGCGCGTGCTGGAGGCCGCGGAGGAGTCGCTGGCCGGCCGGCGCCGCGGGTTCCGGGGCACCTGGCCGTTCCTGGGCCCGGCGTTCATCGCGGCGGTCGCGTACATCGACCCGGGGAACTTCGCCACGAACATGGCCGCGGGGGCCCGCTACGGCTACCTGCTCCTGTGGGTCGTCCTCATGGCGAACCTCATGGCGATGCTCGTCCAGTCGATGAGCGCGAAGCTCGGCATCGCGACCGGCAAGAACCTCCCCGAGGTCTGCCGGGAGCGCTTCTCGCGGCCGGTCAGCTTCGGCCTCTGGATCCAGGCCGAGATCGTCGCGATGGCGACCGACATCGCCGAGTTCATGGGCGCCGCGATCGGGCTCGACCTCCTCTTCGGGATCGCGCTCTTCCCGGCGGCGCTCGTGACCGCGGTCGCCGCGTTCGGCATCCTCGCGCTCCAGGCGAAGGGCTTCCGGCGTCTCGAGGCGGTGATCGCGGCGTTCATCGGCGTCATCGTCGTGGCGTTCGCGCTCCAGGTGGTAATGGCGGACCCGGACCGTCCGGCATCGTGCACGGGCTCCTCGTTCCGGGCTTCGACGACTCGGAGAGCGTCCTGCTCGCGGTCGGGATTCTCGGGGCGACCGTCATGCCCCACGTGATCTACCTCCACTCGGCGCTCACGCAGCACCGCCTCGTCGGGGCGACGGAGGAGGCGAAGCGGCGCATCTTCCGCTTCGAGCTCGTCGACGTCGTCATCGCGTTGGGCCTCGCCGGCGTGGTGAACATGAGCATGCTCATCACCGCGGCGGCGGTGTTCCACGCCGAGGGACTGACGGAGGTCGGGGACGACCTGTCCCAGGTGTACGACTCGCTCGGGATCCAGCTCGGCGACAGCGCGTCCGTGCTCTTCGGAGTCGCCCTCCTCGCGTCGGGGCTCTCGTCGTCGAGCGTGGGGACGATGGCGGGGCAGGTCGTCATGCAAGGCTTCGTCAACCGCAGCATCCCGCTCTTCTTGCGGCGCCTGATCACGATGCTCCCGGCCCTCGTGATCATCGCCGCGGGTGCGGACCCGTCGCGCGTGCTCGTCCTGAGCCAGGTCGTGCTGTCCTTCGGGATCCCGTTCGCGCTCGTCCCGCTCGTGCTCTTCTGCCGGAACCGGGGGCTGATGGGGACGCTCGTCAACCGCCGCGTGACGACCGTCGCGGCAACCGTCGTCGCGACGGTGATCATCTCGCTCAACGGCTTCCTGCTTCAGCAGACGCTGATGGGCTGACCGGCGTGGGCGAGCCGGTTTCTAGAATCGGCCGCGTGAGCAGCCCTCGAACGGTGGCCGAGGCCGCCGCGGACGCGCGGGCTGCGGGCCGCCCTCCCGCCGTCGTCGTCGACGTCGGGTGGGTCAACGGCCTGGCAGCGATCCGGTCCCTCGGCCGCGCCGGAGCGCCGGTTCTCGCCGTCGATCACCGGCCCTGGGCGCTCGGGCTTCGGTCCCGCTACGCGCTCTCCGTGGTTACGCCCGACCCCGGAGTGGACGAGGAAGAGTTCGTCGCCGCTCTCGAGGAGCTGGGGGACGCGCTCGACGGCCCAGCGCCCGTCTTCCCCACCCATGACACGGGGCTGAACGCCGTCGCCCGCGCCCGCGAGCGGCTCGGCACGCGCTTCCTGTACCCGTTCCCGCCCTGGGACGCGCTCGAGCGCATCCAGAACAAGCGCGCGCAGCTCGACGCGGCCGTCGCGGCAGGGATCGACATCCCCGGGACGGCGCATCCGCAGACCGTGGCCGAGGCGGTCGCTGCGGCGGCGGAGCTCGGCTATCCCGTCCTCGTCAAGCCCGCCGACCCCGTCGAGTTCAAGCGGCGACACCGACGCCAGGCGTTCCGCTGCGAGACGAGGGCCGAGCTCGAGGACGCGTACGCGAAGGCCGAGCCCCACGAGCCGATGGTGCAGGAGCTCGTTCCCGGGGGAGACGAGACGCTGTACACGCTCGGGAGCTACCTCGACGCGACGGGGAGACCGCTCGGGCTCTTCAGCGGACGCAAGCTCCGCCAGACGCCGCCGCTGGTCGGCACGTGCCGCGTCGGCGAGGCCGTGTGGGTGCAGGAGATGGTCGACGCCGGGCTGCGCTTCCTCGCGGCGCTCCAGTTTCGGGGGCTCTCCCAGGTCGAGTTCAAGCTCGACCCCCGGGACGGCCGCTACAAGCTCATGGAGATCAACCCGCGGCTCTTCCAGTGGCACGGCCTCGCCGCCGCGTGTGGCGTGGACCTCCCGCGGCTGGCCTACTGCGACCTGCTCGGGCTTCCCGTCCCGGCCGCATCGATGAACGGGCGACGGAGACGCTGGGCGATCACGTTCCTCGCCGGCGAGGGCCCGGCGTTCCAGCGCCCGCCCTACGTCGACGCCGTGCTCGCCCTGGACGACCTCCGTCCTGCCGCCGTGTACGCCGCCCGCATCGCCCGGAGCCTCGTCCGCTGATCCCCGCGAGCCACGAGCGCCGCGCCCGCTGGGTGCTGGACACGATCGGCGGCCGTGAGCTCCGGCTCGGCCACGATCTCCCGTACGACGCGGCCGCCTGGGAGCGGGTCGAGCGCGGGGAGCGACCGGAGGGCGACGAGCTGGCGGAGGCCTTCTTCCACCTCGCGCGCATCGAGGAGCTCGGTGCCGGCCTGGACCAGCACGGGAGGTTCGCGTCCACGTCCTCCTGCCTCGACCCGCTCGACCCGCCGCTCGAGCGCCTTCGCCGCCGGCTCGGGCTCGATCCTCCGCGCTGGCGCGGCGCGCGCTTCGCGGTCGCGCTGACCCACGACGTCGACGTCCCGTGGCGCTGGACGCGGCGCGCGGTGCGCGGCTCGGTGGCGCGCGTGAAGTCGCACCTCCTCGCGCGACGGGGGTCGGCCGCCGCCCGCGAGGCGCGGGCGCTCGCAAGCCTGCCGCTCCACCGGCTGCGAGGGACGGACCCGAACTGGCGCTTCCGCGAGCTGCTCCAGGCCGAGAGCGAACACGGCGCGTCCTCGACATTCTTCCTCCTCGCGGGGCACAACGACCCACACGACGGTGCGTCGCCCGAGACGTACGACCGCCTTCGGCCTCGCCTCGTGGAGACGATCCTGGCCGGCGGCGGCGAGGTCGGCCTGCACGGGAGCTACCTCGCGGCGAGGGATCCAGCACTGCTCCGGGAGGAGCTCGTCGTCCTCCGCGAGCTGGGCGCCGAGGTTCAGGGGCAGCGCTACCACTACCTCCGGCTCGACCCGCACGCGAACCTCGGGCCCCTGGCGGATCTCGGCCTGCGCTACGACTCGACGCTCGGGTTCCCGGACGCGCCCGGGTTCCGCGCGGGGATCGCGCACCCCTTCCGTCCCTGGGACTTCGACGCGGACCGCCCTCTCGACCTGGTCGAGCTCCCCCTCGCGGCGATGGACGTCACCCTCGGCGAGGAGCGCTACCTCGGGCTGTCGGCCCGTAAGGCCGAGGAACGGCTGATCGGCCTGCTCGACTGGGCTGCCGAGAACGGGGGAGGCTTCTCCGTCCTCTGGCACACCGACCGCTTCGACCGTGCGACCGCGCGAGGCTGGGACCACCTCTACTTCCGCGTGCTCGAGGCCGTGCGCGAGCGCGGCGGCGTCTGCCTGCGGGCCGGCGAGCTGGCGCAGGACGCCACCGACTGGCTGGGGCCTCCTCGCTGACGCCGCACAGGGCGGGTCGGGGGCGCATACTCGCGTCGACAAGGAGGACGACACATGGCGAGCATCGACGTCCTGACAGCGGCGCTCGACGACGCGGGCGTCACGTACGAGCTCCTCGAGCACGCGCGCACCGATCGTGCAGCGGACGAGGCGGCGACCCTCGGGATCCCGCCGAACGAGGTCGGCAAGACGATCGTGGTGACGGCCGGCAAGGCGAACGTGCGGGTGGTGCTGCCCGCGTCGGAGCGGATCGACATGCACAAGCTGCGGGATCTCCTCGGCGCAGGGAAGGAGCCCCACCTGCTGACCGAGGTCGACCTCGCGAGGAGCTACCCCGGGTTCGAGCTCGGCGCCGTCCCGCCGCTCGGCGGCCGAGAAGACGAGGTCGTCGTGGACCGACGCATCGCGGCGCTCGAGCACGTGATCTTCGAGGCGGGCCAGCACAACCGGTCTGTGCGGGTCCCCGCCGCGGAGCTCGTCACCGCGACCGGCGCCCGGGTCGCCGACGTCTGCGCGGACTGAGGACGAGCGAGGCCGCTAGGAGCGCGCGAGCCGGAGCCTGCCCGCGATCGCACGCCTTTCTCCCGGGAGGTAGAAGCCCGCGGGGAGGAGTGCGAGGGGGTAGGCCAGAGAGAGCGCGATCGCCACGGGGAGCCCGCCGCCGGCGAGCTTCCCGACCAGGACGAGCGCGACCGCGACGGCGACGGCGGTGAGCACGCGCCGCCACTGGTACGGCACAGGGAAGATCCGCTGCGCCCACCACGTCATGCCGGCGAACATGGTCACGTAGGCGGCGATCGTGGCCACGGCCGCGCCCATCATCCCGTAGGGCGGGATGAGGAGCAGGTTCAGCGCGACGTTCACGACCGCCGCGACGCCCGTGACGACCCAGTTGAACTGGGTGCGCCGCGCGCGGCCCACGCCGATCACGACGACGACGTAGCCCGCGTACGCCACGACCGAGAAGGCGAGCGGTCCGACGACGTCCGCCGAGCGCGCGAACTGAGGCGCCGCCATCCAGTCGACGAGCCAGGGGGAGACGAGCGCCAGCGCGGCGGCCACCCAGCTCGTGACGAGCACGAGGTAGGTCAGCACGTAGGCGTACGTTCCGCGGGCCTCGCGGTCGTCGTCGATCGAGTAGGCGAAGGCAGGCCAGGCCATGCGGAAAGCGGTCAGGAGCAATGCGATCGCGGACGCGATCCGGACCCCGACCGAGTACAGCCCGACCTCGCCGGCGTCGGCGAGCTTGAGGAGGAAGAAGCGGTCGCTGAAGTTCGTCACCCAGAGGAACACGGCGCTCGGCACGAGCGGGAGGCCGAAGCGGTTCATCTCGCGCAGGAGCCGGCGGTCGAACTGAAGCCCGAGCTGCTCCCGCCGGTAGCCGACAAGGGCGGCGTACACCAGGAGCGTGCCCGTGAAACTGCCGACGATGACGCCCAGCGGCCCGGCGTCGAGCGCGACGACGAGGAGGAGGGTCGCGCCGATCGTCAGCCCGATGTTCACGAGGCTGGCGGCGAGGTAGGCGGTCGAGCGCTCCTCGGCGCGGAAGAGCGCGGTGAGCTGCTCGTAGTTCATCTGCGCCCAGAGGCCGACGAAGGCGGCGGCGACCACCTCGGCGTCCGCGGATGAGCCGAAGAGGATGTCCGAGATGTCCCAGGAGAGGGCGAGGCCGGCCACGAGCCCGAGCGTCGCCATCCCCATCGTGAACCAGAAGGAGGTGCGGAGGACGAGCCGGCGGTGGGCCGGCTCCGCCGAGTCGTAGTAGAAGCGGAAGAACGCGTTCGAGATCCCGAGCCGGAGCGTGATCGCGAGCACCGTCGTCAGCGCGACGAGCGTCTCGACGACGCCGTAGTCCGATGTCGAGAGGTAGCGCGTGTAGACCGGCAGCAGGAGGACGGCGAGGATGCGCTGGACGAGCCCGCCGAGCCCGTAGATCGCCGAGTGCCTGCCTATGCGCCAGAGTTGCGCCCCGAGCGGCATCAGCGCGAGAGTAGAGCGCGAGCAGGCCGGCGGGCCGGCGCCGACGCCGTCAGCTCGCTCCGCCCGCGGGCAGGAGCCAGGGGCTGAGGGCGTCCCAGCGGGAGATCTCGCACCCGTTCGAGCGATCCAGGCTCGCCGCGACCGTCTCGCCACCGACGGTTCCGTGGACGTGCGCGACCTGCGGGCCGCCGTAGATCTCGGTGCAGACGGCGTCCCCCGGCACCGCGTCGAAGAGCTCCGAGCCTCCCTCGGCGAGGCGGTCGCAGGCCCCGTCGGGGTCGGAGAGGGTGCCGCTCGCGGGGTCGCACCCGAGCGTCCACGTCTCGCTGTCGCCATCGGGGCCGTCGGCCCAGTACGTGATCGTCAGCGACGTCCCGCCGTCCCCGCCGCTCGACGAGCTCGAGCCGCAGCCCGCGAGCGCGGCCGCGACCGCGACGACGACGAGGAGCGCACGCACGCTTGCAGGGTACTCGGGCTTGACACAGAGATCGCCGTCGCCGAGCCGGAGCGCGTGCCGCAGCTCGAAGCCGCGTAACGAGCCATACCGGGGCGGGGGGAGCGGGGATCTGCTCCTCCCGCGCTGGTACCGTCGCCGCGTGCCGAGAAGGGACGCATGAGCCGGCCCGTACGCGTGGTTGGGACGCTCGTCCTGACCGCAGCGGCGATCGCCTATCTCGTCTGGAAGATCGAGCTCCGGACGACGATCGACATCCTCTCCGAGGCGAGCCTCGGCTGGTTCGTGCTCGCGGTGGCGATCATGGTCCTCACGGTCCCCGTGCTCGCCGCGCGCTGGGGCTGGCTGCTCAGGGCGCAGGGGATCCACGAGCGGCTGCCGTGGCTCACGAGGACGTACTTCGTCGCCTACACCGCGGGCCAGGTGTTGCCGACCTCGCTCGGCGGCGACGCCGTCCGGGTCGTCGAGACCGCGCGGCGCCACGGCGGCCGTACGGCGGTGGCGACCGGCATCGTCGTCCTCGAGCGCGGCCTCGGCGGCGCGGCCACCGTCCTCCTTGGCGCCATCGGCTTCCTCCTCTCGATCGGGCACTTCGACGTGAGCGCGTACCTCTGGCTCGAGGGCGTCTTCGTCTTCGGGACGATCGTCCTCGCGTTCCTCTTCTTCGCGCGCTCGGCCCGACCCCTGCTCCGCCGTGCGGAGCCGTTCCTCGAGCGTCTGAAGCTGGCGGGGATCCTCCGGGCCTTCTACGAGAGCATCCACCACTACCGCGGGACGCCGCGGCTCCTGCTCGCGGTCCTGGCGGTGACGTTTGTCGTGCAGGCGGTGCGGATCCTCGCGATCTGGGCCGCGGCGAAGGCCGTCGGGATCGATCTCGACGTGCGCGTCTACTACGTGATGGGGCCGCTGCTCTTCCTCGTCATGCTCGTTCCCTTCACGCTGAACGGCTTCGCGGTGCGCGAGGCGTTCTTCGTCAGCTTCCTCGGGAGCCTCGACATCGGGGCCGACGAGGCGTTCGCCGCCGGGTTCCTCTACTTCCTCGTGACCCTCGCGCTGTCGCTGCCGGGGGGCCTCGTGATCGTGTGGGAGGGGCTGCGCGGCGGGAAGCGTCCGGGGATCGAGCATGGCTGACCACGACGTCGCGGTGGTCGTCGTCACCTACGACGCCCTGCCGTGGATCGACCGGTGCCTGGCGAGCGTCTCCGGCGAGGAGGTCGTCGTCGTCGACAACGGCTCGCGAGACGGGACGGTCGGTGTCGTCCGCGAGCGCCACCCGGAGGTGCGGGTGATCGAGGCCGAGAACCGCGGTCTCGGCGCGAGCTGGAACATCGGCATCCGCGAGACGCGGAGCCGCTACGTGCTCCTCCTGAACGCGGACGCCTGGCTCCTGGACGAGGCGCTCTCTCGCCTCGTCGCCTTCGCGGACACCCGGTCGCGCGCGGCGGTTGTGGGGCCCCGTCTGCTGAACCCGGACGGCACGCTGCAGCGTTCCGTGCGGGGGTTCCCGACGCTCTGGCGCCTCGCCACCGAGTACTTCTTCCTGCGGAAGCTCGCGCCGGGCACGAGCGCGCTCAACGCGTTCTACGCGGGCGGCTTCGACCACGACGAGGTGCACGAGGCGGAGGTCGTCGTGGGGGCGTGCATGCTCGTGCGGCGGGCCGCGGTCGACGAGGTCGGCCAGCTCGACGAGGACTTCTTCCTCTTCAGCGAGGAGACGGACTGGTGCTACCGGTTCCGGCAGGCCGGCTGGGAGGTCGTGTTCTTCCCGGGCGCCGAGTGCGTCCACGTCGGGGGCGCCGCGCACGGGGGCCGCCTCTTCCTCGAGAACCTGCGCGGGCATCTCCGCTTCCTGAAGAAGCACCGGGGCTTCGCCACGGCCGAGCGCGCGCGGCGGCTGCTCCTCGCCGCGCTGCGGGTCCGCGGCGCGCTGTTCCGGGGCGAGCGTGGACGCGTCTACCGCGAGGCGGCCGGCTGGCTCTCGTCGGGAAGCGCGGACGAGCTCCTCCGCGGATGAGCGGGATCCTCCTCTACCTCCGGCTGGCGCTCGCCCTGGCGATCCTGCTCGCTCCGGGCTGGCTGCTGGCGCGCGCGCTCGGGGTGCGCGGGGTCGCCGCGACGCTCGCGTGGTCGCTGACGCTGATCTTCGCATGCCTCGTACCGACCTTCGCCCTGAACGGGTCGCTGAGCCTGACGCTCGCGCTCCTCTTCGTCGCGGGCGCCGCGGGGCTGGCCACGGCCGTGCTCCGCCGGGCGCCGGCGCCCGAGCTCGCGCCGGGACGCGGGTGGGCAGCGGCCGGGGGTCTCGTGCTCGGGGTCCTCCTCTGGCGCGTCGCCGGGACGGTCGAGGGGGACGGACTCTTCCATCTCGCGAGGGCGCGCAAGCTGCTCGAGCTCGACGGGCTTTCGCTCGACTCCGTCAGCGAGTTCGCCGACGGGAGCCTGCACCCCGGGTACGCGTTCCCCCTCTGGCACGGGCTGCTCGCCCTCGTCGCGCGGATCTCGGGCGCCGACCCGGAGCAGGTCGTCCTCCATCTGCCGTCTCTCCTCGCGCCGCTCGCGGTCGTCGTCGCGTACGAGGCGGGGTGGGCGCTCTTCCGCCGGTCGTGGGCGGCGGGAGCGGCCGCGGCGGCCCAGGCCGCGTTCGTGTGCTTCGCCCCCGGGCACGGGGGCGCGTATCCGCTGCTCTCCTTGCCGGCGACGGCCTCCACGCAGCTCCTGGTGCCCGCGGCGCTCGCGCTCGCCCTCTCCGCGATCCGCGCTCCATCCAGAGCGCTCCTGGCCTCCACCGCGGCGGCGGGCTTCGTGCTCGCGGTCGTGCACCCCACGTATGCGATCTTCCTGTGGATCCCGTTCGCGGGGTTCCTCGCCGTGCGCGCGCTCTGGACACGGGAGGACGTGCGGTCGGGGACGCTCGCACTCGCCGCGCTGGCAGTGCCGGCGGCGGCCTTCATGCTCTGGCTGATCCCCGTCGTGAACGACACGGCGTCCGTCTCGCCGGACGCGGACGAGGTACGGCGCGCGCTCGAGCACTACGCGGGTCAGCTCGACGTGCGCTCCGAGACGAGCTACAGCCTCGCGCCCGAGGTCCTCACGCGGCGCGGGGCCGTGACGGCCGCAGCGCTCCTCCTCCTGCCGTTCGCGGCGCTGGCCTCGCGGCGCAGATGGGCGGCCTTCGTCGTCGGCGGGTCGCTCGCGGTGTTCGCGGTGATGCTGATCCCGGTGCTCTTCACGGCGCTGTCCGACCTCGTCTCCATCTCGCAGTCACGGCGCGCGGCCGGGTTCGTCCCGTACGCGTTCGCGTTCGCGGGCGGCCTCGGCGTCCTCTCGCGCCTTCTCGGGCCGGTGCTCCCGTTCGTCGCCCTCGCCGGAGGCATCGTGCTCCAGGCCACGGTCCCCGGCGACTTCACGTACGTGCTCGACGATCCCGGGCCGGCCTGGATCACGTGGTTCGCGGTCGTCGGTGGGGCGATCGCGCTCGTCGTCGGGCTCGTGAGGCGCGGGCCACCGCTCGAGAAGGCGGCGGGACTCGCCGCGGCGCTCTTCCTGCTCCCGGTCGTCACGGTCGGTCTCTGGCACTGGAGCTCGCCGGACGTTCCGGGAGGAGCGCTGTCGCCCGGTCTCGTCGAGGCGGTCCGGGACGAGGTGCCGAAGGGGTCGATCGTCTACGCCGACCAGGATACGAGCTACCGGCTCGCGGCCCTGGCCCCGGTGTACGTCGCGGTCGCCCCGCCGGGGAACGTCGCGAACACGGAGGCGAACCGCCCGTACGAGCGCGCCGCCGACGCGAAGCGCTTCCTCCGCACGGGCGACGTCTCCATCCCCGAGCGCTACGGGGCGGACTACGTCGTCGTCGATCGCACGCGCACGGACGTCGAGCTCGAGCTGGAGGAGCTCTTCCGTGACTCGCGCTTCAGCCTCTACCGCATGCCCGCGGGGCCGTAGCCCCCGCCCCCCGGCGTCTCGATCGTGAGCACGTCCCCGGGGACGAGGTCGACCGTCGCAAACGCGGGGAGCTCTTCGCCGTTCAGCAGGTTGCGCCCGGGGAGCCCGTCCTCCCCGCCGGCGGCGCCGCGCGGGGCGAGGCGCCGACGCTGCGTGAGGAGGGAGAGCCTGCAGGGCTCCAGCGCACGCAGCTCGCGGACGACCCCGTCCCCACCATGGTGGCGACCGGCCCCTCCGGAGCCGAGCCGCAGTACGTAGCGCTCGACCCGCACGGGGTAGGCGAGCTCGAGGGCCTCGATCGGGGTGTTGAGCGTGTTGGACATGGCGACGTGCACCGCGGAGGGCCCGTCCGCGTCGGGGCACGCGCCCTGGCCGCCGCCGATCGTCTCGTAGTACGTGAAGCGCTCGTTTCCGAGGACGACGTTGTTCATCGTCCCCTGGCCCTGGGCGGGGACGGGGAGCGCGCGTCCGAGGGCTGCGAAGACGACGTCGGTGATGCGGCTCGACGTCTCCGTGTTCCCCGCGGCGACCGCCGCCGGGGGGCGCGCGTTCACGAGACAGCCCTCGGGCGCGCGCACGGAGACCGGAGCGAACGCGCCGCCCGAGGCCGGGAGGTCGGGAGCGGCGATGCAGCGCACGACGTAGAAGCACGCCGAGCGCGTGACGGCGAGCGGGCAGTTGAGGTTGCCCGCGTGCTGCGGTGCGGTGCCGGAGAAGTCGACGTCGATCGAGTCGCCCGCGATCGTCACCGTCGCCCGGAGCTCTAGCGACCCGTCGGGGGTCTCGAGCTCATCGGTCGCCTCGTAGCGCCCGTCCGGGAGCTCGCGGATGGCCGCCCGCACCGAGCGCTCGGAGTACGCGAGGAGCTCCTCCATCGCCGCGGCGACGCGAGCTCGCCCTCGGCGGGCGCAGAGCTCGTCGAGGCGGTGCTCGGCGAGCCGGTGCGCGGCCAGCTGGGCGCGCAGGTCGCCGCGCCGCTCGTCGGGGTTCCGCATGCGGGCGACGAGCGCCTCGAGGGCGTTCGCGTCGAGCCGCGTCGGCGGGACGACGACGCCCTCCTCTTCGAGCGTCGCCGAGCTCGCCGGGAGGCTGCCCGGCTCCGAGCCGCCGACGTCCGCGTGGTGGGCCCGCGTCACCGCGTAGCCGAGGCCGGTGCGGGTGACGATCGTGAGGTCGGGGAGATGCGTGCCTCCCGCGTAGGGGTCGTTCAGGATCCACGGCTCGCCGGGCGCCGGATCGTGAGCCCGTACTGCTGCGACCGCCTCCGGCATCGCGCCCAGGTGCACGGGGATGTGCTCGGCCTGCGTGACCATGCGCCCTTCCTCGTCGAAGAGGGCGGTCGAGCAGTCGCGCCGCTCCTTGATGTTCGGCGAGAAGGCGGAGCGGACGAGCACGGCGCCCATCTCCTCCGCGATCGCGCGCAGGCCGCTCCCGATCACCTGCAGCTCGACGGGGATCAACGACCGCTCCGCAGGACGAGGGTGCCGTGGACGTCCGTCTCGCCCTCCCAGCCGGAGGGCACCCACATGGTCGAACCCTCGAGCTCCAGCACCGCCGGGCCGCGCGCGGCGAAGCGGGGGCCGGTGACGGCGACCGGCGCAGCGGGGCGCACGTCGGCGGTGCGGATCGCGACGAGCTCGACGCGGCGGTCGTGGTCCGCGTACCCGTACCGTTCGAGGTGCGCCGCGTGGAAACGCTCGGCGAGGCGGGGGCCGAGCGGGACCGTGAGCTCGAACGACTGCCCCGCGTACCGGAGGTCGGCCTCGCCCTCCTCCGGCAGCTCGCCCGCGTCGGAGAGCGGCACGACGTAGGAGCGGACGTGGTCGCGCCGCTCGTCGGCAGCCGCGAGCCCGAGCGCCGACAGGACGCCCGCGGCGGCGGGAACGAGCACCGTCGACATCCCGAGCTCTTCGGCGAGCGCGCAGGCGTGGAGCGGGCCTGCCCCTCCGAAGGCGACGAGCACGAAGTCGCGCGGATCGAGCCCCTGCTCGACCGAGACGACGCGGAGCGCGCGTGTCATCTCCGCGTTCACGACCTCGACCACGGCCTCGGGGTCGAGGCCGCCGAAGGCCCGTACGGCCGCCTCGGGGTCGAGCGCGATGCCGCCGGGAAGGGTCGCGGGCAGCCTGCCGAGAAGGAGGTTCGCATCGGTGACGGTCGGGTTGCTGCCGCCCCGCCCGTAGCAGGCCGGGCCGGGGAACGCCCCCGCGCTCTCGGGGCCGACGCGCACCGCGCCGCCCACGTCCTCACGCACGATCGAGCCGCCGCCCGCGCCGACCGTGTGCACCGCGAGCGTGGGGAGGCGCACGGGATGCCCGCCGACGACGCGCTCGTGCTCACGCCGCGCCTCGCCGCCGACGATCGCGCAGACGTCGGTGGAGGTCCCGCCCATGTCGAAGGAGAGCGCGTTCTCGTACCCGGCGAGGTCCGCGATCCGCGCAGCGCCGACGACGCCGGCCGCGGGGCCGGAGAGGAGGGCGAACGCGGCATGCCGCGCGGCCTCGTCCAGGCTCGCGAGCCCGCCCGACGAGCGCATGACGAGCGGCTCCGGCAGGCTGGCTCCCCGGCAGGCCTCCTCCAGCGAGCCGAGGTAGCGGGCGAGCGTCGGGCCGAGGTACGCGTCAACGGCGGTGGTGGACGCGCGCTCGTACTCCCGCAGCTCCGGCGAGACCTCGTGCGAGGCGACGACGTGCGCACGAGGATGGCGTCGCCGGATCTCGTCGACGAGCGCGCGCTCGTGCGTCGGATCCCGGAACGCGAAGAGGAGGCAGACGGCGATCGCCTCCGCGTCGAGATCCCTGAGGGCGGAGACGTCGAGCGGCTCGAGCTCGCCCTCGGGCCCCACTCGCCCCGGAACGCCGACGCAGCGCTCGAGCGGTACGAGTGGCGGAGGGTGCTCCGCGCACGGCCGGTACAGGTGCGCGCGCGTCTGGCGGCGGAGATGGAGGAGATGCTCGAAGCCGGCGTTCGTGACGAAGGCGGTGCGCGCGCCGCGCCGCTCGAGGAGCGCGTTCGTCGCGGCCGTGGTGCCGTGCGTGAAGCGGTCGAGGTCGGTCGCGCCGACTGCGGCGGCGGCCTCGAGGACGGACTCCTCCTGCCGTGGCGCGGTCGAGACCTTGGCGGTCCGCACCTCGCCGTCCGCGACGAGCACGGCATCGGTGAACGTCCCTCCGACGTCGATCCCGAGAACGCGCACGGGCGCATTGTCGACGAGCTTCCGCCGGCACGAGCGGAGTAGAGTGCGCGTCGTGGATCGTCTGGTCTGCCTCGGGCTGAGCCATCGCACGGCCCCGGTGGAGCTGCGGGAGCGGCTCGGCTCGCTCGGGCCGGGCGCCGCGCGCTGCCCCGCGGTCGAGGAGCACGCCGTTCTCTCGACCTGCTACCGCGTCGAGCTGTACGCGTACCTGGTGGAGGGGGTGGAGGACGCCCGCGGCGAGCTCATCGGCGTCCTCGCCGACACCCACGGCGTCGACCGCGAGCTGCTCGCGGCGCACCTCTACGTCTACGCGGACGAGGACGTCGCGAGGCACCTGTGTCGAGTCGCGTCGGGTCTCGACTCGCTCGTCCTCGGCGAGGCCGAGATCCTCGGCCAGGTCGGCAGCGCGTTCGAGGCGGGTCGCGACGCGGGCACGGTCGGCCCGCTGCTCACGCTCCTCTTCCGGACTGCGATCACCTCGGGGCGGCGGGCGCGGGCGGAGACCGCGATCGGTGCGAACCCCGCCACGGCGAGCTCGATGGCCCTGTCGCTCACCGAGGGCGCGCTCGGACCGCTCGCCGACAAGCGGGCGCTCGTCGTCGGGGCCGGACGGATCGGCCTGCAGACGCTGAAGGCGATCTCGCGGCGCGGGATCGCGGAGGTCGCGGTCGCGAACCGGACCCGGGAGCGCGCGGTCGAGGCCGCGGCGCGCTTCGGTGCGTCCGTGCACGGGCTCGACGAGCTCGCCTCCGAGCTCGCGCGGGCCGACCTCGTCGTCACGGCGACGTCCTCCGAAGCACCCGTGCTCCACGTCGGGACGGTTCGCGCAGCGATGGCCGGTCGCGAGCGGCGACCGCTCGTGATCGTCGACCTCGCGGTGCCGGCGGACGTCGAGCGCAGCGTGGCGGACGTGGACGGCGTGCGGCTCTTCGACGTGGACGACCTGCGAGCGGGGCTGGACGACGCGCTCGCCTCGCGCCTGCGCGAGGTCCCGAGTGTCGAGGCCGTCGTGGAGGAGGAGGTGGCCGACTTCGGGCGCAGGTTCCGGGAGCTCGAGGTGGAGCCCCTCGTGGCGGAGATGCGCCGACAGGCGGAGATCGTCCGCGCTCAGGAGCTCGCCCGCGTCTTCCGCGACCTCGGGGACGTCGACCCGGAGACCGCCGAGCGCATCGAGCACCTCTCTCGGGCGCTCGTGAAGAAGATCCTGCACGAGCCGACCGTGCGCCTCCGCGAGCGCGCCGGGGCCGGCGAGGCGGAAGAGGTGGCCGCGGCCGTCCGCGAGCTCTTCGGCCTCGACTCCTCCCGCGAGCCGTGAGCGGGCCGCCGCCCCGGGCGGCGGTCGTCGTCGGCACCCGGGGATCCGCTCTCGCGCTGGCGCAGACCCGGAGGGTGTGCGAGCTCCTCGAGGCCACCCGGCCCGGTGTCGCCTGCGAGATCCGGCCGATCGTCACGCAGGGCGACCGGACGCAGGCGAGCGGCGAGCCGCTGCCCACGATCGGCGGCAAGGGCCTCTTCACCGCGGAGCTCGAGCACGCGCTCCGGAGCGGCGAGATCGACCTCGCCGTCCACTCGCTGAAGGACCTCCCGACCGAGGAGGTCGAGGGCGTCGCGATCGGCGCCGTGTGCCTGCGCGAGGACGTCCGCGACTGCCTCGTCAGCCGCGATGGCCGCGCCCTGAGGGAGCTGCCCGCCGGTGCCGTCGTCGGCACGAGCAGCCTGCGCCGGGCGGCCCAGCTCCTCGCGCTGCGCCGCGACCTCGTGGTCAGCTCGATCCGGGGGAACGTCGAGACCCGGATCCGCAAGGTGCGCGAGGGCGAGGTCGACGCCACGCTCCTCGCGGCAGCGGGCCTCGAGCGGCTCGGCCTGCTCGACGAAGCAGCGGAGGTGCTTCCGGCTGACGTCCTGCTCCCGGCACCGGGTCAGGGCGCCCTCGCGGTGCAGGCGCGGGCCGATGACGGCGCGACCTCGGAGTTGCTGGCCGCGATCGACGACGCCGACGCGCGCGCGGCCACGACCGCCGAGCGCGCTTTCCTGCGCGCGCTCGGCGCGGGGTGCACGGCGCCGGTCGCCGCCCATGCGCGCTCCTCGGGTAAGGACGTGCAGCTCGAGGGCCTCGTCGCCTCGCCCGACGGGCGGGAGGTCGTGCGCGTGTCGGCGGAGGGGTCGCCCGAGGAGGTGGGCGAGCGCGCGGCCCGCGAGGCCCTGGACGCCGGGGCCGGGTCGATCCTGGAGGCGATCCGTGGGTGAGCCCCCGCTCTGCGGGGCGAAGGATCGTCGTCACGCGACCGAGAGCGCAGGCCGAGCCGCTTGTCCGCGGCCTCGAACGAGCTCGGGGCGCCGAGGTGTCGGTCGTGCCGCTGATCGAGATCGAGCCGCTCGACGACGACGGGGAGCTTCCGCGGCTGGTCGAGCACGGCGACCACGACTGGATCGTGTTCACGAGCAGCAAGTGCCGTGCGCGCGGTCGGGAGCGTCCCGTCTCCGGGTGCGCGCACGCGTCGCCGCGGTCGGTCCGGCGACGGCGACCGCCGTGCGTGCCCTCGGCGTCGAGCCTGCCTTCGTCCCGACCGCTTCGCCGCCGCGGAGATCGCCGACGGGCTCGAGCCGCTCGCCGGCGCGCGGGTGCTGCTCCCGCAGTCCGAGATCGCCGAGCGCGTCGCTCGCGGACGGTCTTCGCGCACTAGGAGCGAGCGTCGACGTCGTCGACGCCTATCGGACGCTGGAGCGCGAGCCGATCGCGGCCGAGCTCGCGGAGCTCGACGCGGGCGGACGCGATCCTGCTCGCGAGCGGCTCGGCCGCGCGCGCTCCCTCGCGCGCCAGCCGCGGTGCCGAGCGCACCGGGCCGGCACTCTCTCGTCTGCATCGGCCCGTCGACGGCCGAGGCTGCGCAGCGCAGCCGGGCTCGAGATCGACCTCGTCGCCGCGACGCGACCGCCGCAGGGCATGATTGAGGCCCTCGTGTCCCACTTCCAGGAGACGTAATGGCGGATCTCGACACCGGTCGCGTGGGTGCAGCGCTCGGCCCGGGAGCGGCGCGTCCGCGACGCTGGCGGCGGACGAGCGCGCTCCGCGACCTCGTGCGCGAGACGCCGCTCGCGCCGGACGACCTCGTCTACCCGCTCTTCGTGGTCGAGGGGCGTGGCGAGCGGATGCCGATCGAGTCCATGCCGGGCGTCGACCAGCTGTCCGTGAGCGTGCTCGCCGACGAGGCCCGCGCCCTCGTCTCCCTCGGGATCGAGGCGGTCCTCCTCTTCGGGATCCCCGAGTCGAAGGACGCGCACGGGAGCGAGAGCCACGCCGAGGACGGCGTCGTCCAGCGGGCGATCCGTGCCCTGAAGGACGCCGTGCCCGAGCTCGTCGTCATGACCGACGTGTGCCTGTGCGAGTACACGGACCACGGCCACTGCGGGCTCCTGGACGCGGACGGCGCGGTGCTCAACGACGAGACGCTCGAGGTCCTCGCGCGCATCGCCGTGTCGCACGGCGAGGCGGGCGCGGACGTCGTCGCCCCCAGCGGGATGATCGACGGCATGGTGGGTGCGATCCGCACGGCGCTCGACGAGGACGGGCTGCAGGGTGTCGGCGTCCTCTCGTACGCGGTGAAGTACGCATCGGCCTTCTACGGGCCGTTCCGCGAGGCCGCCGAGGGCGCCCCGACGTTCGGCGACCGTCGGAGCCACCAGATGGACCCCGCGAACGCGCGCGAGGCGCTGCGGGAGGCGTCCCTCGACGTCGAGCAGGGCGCCGACGGGCTCATGGTCAAGCCGGCGCTCGGCTACCTCGACGTCGTCAGGCGCGTGCACGAGCGGCACCCGGAGCTCCCGCTCGCCGCCTACAACGTGAGCGGCGAGTACGCGATGGTGAAGGCGGCCGCGGCGAACGGCTGGCTCGACGAGCGGGCGGCGGTGCTGGAGATCCTCACGGGGATCCGGCGCGCCGGCGCCGATCTCGTCGTCACCTACCACGCGAAGGACGCCGCGTCCTGGCTGCAGGGGGCGCGGTGAAGGCGCGCGTCGACGACCGCCCCTCCGAGGAGGCGCTCGACGTCGCAGACGTCGCCGAGCACGGGCGCTCGCCGGAGGGGGCGACGACCTCTCTCGACCGCCGTCTCTTCATGCAGCTCCAGGCGTTCGGCGGCGCGGGCGACACCGGTGCGCTCGTCGCCGCGCTCGAGGCGGCGCGCGTCGAGGGGGTGCTGTACGAGGACCTGAACGACCCGGCCGGGATCGCGCTCCTGACGGTGAGCGAGTCGCCCGACACGTTCGTGTCCGAGCTCCGCGGCTTCCTCACGTCGGCGCCCTTCTCGGAGCTGGAGTCGAAGCCGGAGCTGACGATGTTCGGGAGGACGTACGCCATCGGCTACGAGCAGGACCTCGAGGAGACGCTCGTCGAGCGGCCCCGTCGCCGTGTCCTCGACTCGACCCTCCGCTGGGCGATCTGGTACCCGCTGCGGCGCGCCGGCTCGTTCGAGCAGCTGTCGCGGAAGGAGCAGGACGCGATCCTCATGGAGCACGGCGGGATCGGCATGGCGTTCGGCCGTGCGGGGCTCGGGTACGACATCAGGCTCGCGTGCCACGGGCTCGACCGGGCGGACAACGACTTCGTCGTCGGGCTCCTGGGGCCCGAGCTGCACCCGCTCTCGACCATCGTCCAGCGCATGCGGAAGACCCGCCAGACGTCGCTCCACCTCGAGCGGCTCGGCCCGTTCTTCGTCGGCAGGGTGGCGTGGCAGAGCCCGTCTCGGTGACCGAGCCGCCGTCCGGCGGGACGGACGCCGAGCCGACCTCGCCGTTCCTGCGTGCGTGCCGCGGGCTGCCCGTGGAGCGCACGCCCGTGTGGCTCCTCCGCCAGGCGGGGCGGTACCTGCCCGAGTACCGGGCCCTGCGCGAGAAGCACTCGATGCTCGAGCTCGTGCGCACGCCCGAGCTGGCGGCGGAGGTCACGCTGCTTCCCGTCGACGCGTTCGACCTCGACGCGGCGATCGTGTTCTCGGACATCCTCCCGCCGCTCGTCGGCATGGGTCTCGACCTCGCGTTCGTCGAGGGCGACGGCCCGCGCATCGGGAACCCGATCTCGAGCCCGCGCGACGTCGACCTGCTGGCGGTGCCGCCGGCGGAGGAGACGATGGCCGGCACGCTCGAGGCGATCGCGCTGGTGCGGCGCGAGCTCGAGCCCCGAGGCGTCCCCGTGATCGGGTTCGCGGGCGCGCCGTTCACGCTCGCGAGCTACGCGATCGAGGGCGGCTCGTCGAAGGACTTCGCGAGGACGAAGGCGTTCATGCTGTCGGAGCCCGCGGCCTGGCGCAGGCTGCTCGCGAAGCTCGTCACCGTGCAGGCCGACTATCTCCTCGCCCAGGTGCGCGCCGGGGCGCAGGCGCTCCAGGTGTTCGACTCGTGGGCCGGGCGCGCGCTCGGGCGGAGCGACTACCTCCGCTACGTCGCTCCGCACAACCGTGAGCTCTTCGGCGCGGTCGCCCGCGGCGGCGTCCCGGTGATCAACTTCTCGCTCGGCACCTCCGCGTACCTCGAGGACGCGGCGGGGTGCGGAGGCGACGTCGTGGGGCTCGACTGGCAGCTCCCCCTGGACGAGGCATGGCAGCGCGTGGGGCTCGACCGCCCGGTGCAGGGCAACCTCGACCCGGCCGCGCTCCTCGCGCCGTGGCGCGAGCTCGAGCCGCGCATCGACGACGTCCTCGACCGCGCAGCGGGACGTCCCGGGCACGTGTTCAACGTCGGTCACGGGCTCGTGCCGCAGACGCCGCCGGACAACGTCCGCCGGCTCGTCGAGCACGTCCGGGCGCGCACGGCGTCGTGACCGTCGAGGCTCCGCTCGGCGTCCTCGTCATGGCCTACGGGGGCCCGGCGTCGCTCGAGGAGATTCCCGGCTACCTCGCGGACATCCGGTCGGGCCGCCCCACTCCCGCGCGAGGTCCTCGACGAGATCACGGAGAGCTACAGGGCGATCGGGGGCCGCTCGCCGCTGCTCGAGGCGACGCAGCGCCAGGTGGACGCGCTCGCGGCGCGGCTCGGCGAGGGCTACCGCTGCTACCTCGGGATGCGGCACTGGGCGCCGTGGATCGAGGAGGTCGTCGGCGAGATGCTCGAGGACGGCATCGCGCGCGCGGTCGCCCTCGTCCTCGCGCCGCACTTCAGCGCCATGTCCGTCGCCCGCTACCAGCAGAAGGTCGCCGACGGCCTCGACCTGTACCGCGGGGCGATGGACGTCGAGTACGTGCGCAGCTACCACGACCACCCGGGGCTCGTCGACGCCTTCGCCGCGCGCGTGGAGGAGGGCCTCTCCCGCTGGGACGACGCGGAGCGCGGACGGGTCCACGTCGTCTTCAGCGCGCACAGCCTCCCGCTGCGCGTGATCACGTCCGGGGATCCCTACGACGAGCAGTGCCGCGAGACCGCGCGCCTCGTCGCGGAGCGCGCCGGGCTCCCGGCCGAGCGCTGGTCGTGGAGCTATCAGTCCGCCGGGCGCACGCCCGAGCCGTGGGCCGGCCCCGATCTCGGCGACCACCTCGAGGAGCTTGCGAAGCAGGGCGTCCGCGACGTCGTGGTCGTTCCCGTCGGCTTCGTGTCCGATCACGTGGAGCTCCTCTACGACGTCGACGTCCGGGCGCAGGGCGTCGCGAAGCGTCTTGGCATGCGCCTCGAGCGCCCGCCCGCGCTCAACGACGATCCCCGGTTCGTCGACGCGCTCGCCGAGATCGTCCGCGACCGCGCCGCCCGCTGGACGAAGGCGGAGGCGGCGTGAGGGTCGCGGTCGTCGGCGGCGGCATCGCCGGCCTCGCCGCCGCGAGGAGGCTCGAGGCGCTGCGCGCCGACGCCGAGGTCGTGCTGCTCGAGCGGGAGCCGATCCTCGGCGGGAAGATCGTCACCGAGCGAGTCGGGGGATTCGTGATCGAGGGCGGCCCCGACAGCTTCCTCTCCCGCAAGGAGCGGGGGCCGGGCCTGTGCGAGGAGCTGGGGCTGGGGGACGAGCTCGTGGGCAGGCGACCGGAGAACGCACGGACGTACGTCCGGCGCGGCGCCGACGCTCCATCCGCTCCCGGCGGGGCTCACGGGGATGATCCCGACGAACCTCGACGCGCTCGCCGAGGGGACGCTGCTCTCGCCCGAGGGCAAGGAGCGCCTCGCGGCCGAGGTCGACCTGCCCGCCGCGCCGTCCCGAGGCGACGAGTCGATCGCGTCGTTCGTCTCGCGCCGGCTCGGGCCCGAGGCGTACGACGTGCTCGTCGAGCCGCTCCTGACCGGCATCTACGCGGGCGACGGCGACCTGCTCTCGCTCCAGGCCACGTTCCCCGGGCTGCGAACGCTCGAGCTGGAGCACGGGAGCCTGATCCGCGGGCTGCTCGCCCAGCCGGCGCCGTCCACGGGCGGCCTGCCGCCGTTCGTCGGCCTCCGGCCGGGGATGGACGTCCTCGTGACGGCCCTCGTCGCCGGGCTCGAGAGGACGGCACTGCGAACCGGGACCTCGGCTTCCTCGATCGAGCGTAGCCCCGGTGGCTATCGGGTCGTCCTCGACGACGGCGAAGCGGTGGAGGCGGACGGCGTCGTCGCCACGGTGCCCGCGTTCGCGGCCGCGGAGCTCCTCGCCGGGCTCGACGAGGGCCTCGCGTCCGCGCACGCCGGGATCCCCTACGCCTCGTCGGCGCTCGTGAGCCTCGGCTACCGGCTCGAGGATGTCCCGCACCCGCTCGACGGCTACGGCTACGTCGTCCCGCGGTCCGAGGGCTCCGACGTCATCGCCTGCACGTGGACGTCGAGCAAGTGGGAAGGGCGCGCGCCGGAGGGATCGGCGTTGATCCGCGTCTACGCGGGGCGGTACGGCGGCCGGGACGTCAGCGTCGAGCCTGACGACGCGCTGATCGTTCTCGCCCGCGAGGAGGTCCGCCTCCTCGGCATCACCGCCGAGCCGTCGCTGACCCGCGTCCACCGCTGGCCGCGCTCGATGCCGCAGTACGTGCTCGGGCACCTCGACCGCCTCGACGCGATCGAGGCTTCGCTCGAGGGCCATCCCGGCCTGGCCCTCGCAGGGGCGGCGTACCGGGGCGTGGGCATCCCGGACTGCATCCGCTCCGGCGAGGAGGGCGCCGAGGCGGTCGTCCGAGCGCTCGCGCCCGTCGCCGGATGACGCGCGAGACGTCCGAGAGGCTCTTCGCCGAGGCAGCGGGCCTCCTCCCCGGCGGCGTGAGCTCGCCCGTGCGCGCGTTCCGCGCGGTGGGCGGGACACCCGTCTTCGTCCAGCGCGGCGTGGGCGCGTACCTCGTCGACGTGGACGGAAATCGGTACGTGGACTACGTCCTCTCCTGGGGGCCCCTCGTGCTCGGTCACGCGCACCCGCGGGTCGTCGCGGCGCTCGAGGGGGCGGTGCGGCGGGGCACGAGCTACGGCACGCCCAGCCCGCTCGAGCTCGACCTCGCGAGGTTGATCCGAGCGGCCATGCCGTCGATCGAGCTCGTTCGCTTCGTGAGCTCGGGGACCGAGGCGACGATGAGCGCGCTCCGGCTCGCGCGCGCGTTCACGGGGCGGGACGAAGATCGTGAAGTTCACCGGGTGCTACCACGGGCACGCGGACTTCCTCCTCGTCCAGGCCGGTTCGGGTGTCGCGACCCTGGGGCTGCCCGATTCGCCCGGCGTGACCCGCGGCGCGGTCGCGGACACGCTGACCGCCGACTTCAACGACCTCGGCTCGGTCGAGCGGCTCTTCACCGTCCACGACGACATCGCGGCCGTGATCGTCGAGCCCGTCGCCGGGAACATGGGGCTCGTCGCGCCTCTGCCCGGCTTTCTCGAGGGCCTGCGCGCGCTGACCGCCGAGCACGGCGCGCTGCTCGTCTTCGACGAGGTGATGACCGGCTTTCGCGTGCACCCCGGCGGAGCCCAGGCGCTGTACGGGGTGACGCCCGACCTGACGACGCTGGGGAAGGTGATCGGCGGCGGGCTCCCCGTGGGGGCGTACGGGGGCCGGCGCGAGATCATGGAGCTCGTCGCGCCCGCCGGGCCCGTGTACCAGGCCGGGACGCTCTCCGGGAACCCGCTCGCGATGACCGCGGGGATCGAGACGCTGCGGCTGCTCGCGGAGCCGGGGGTCTGGGAGTCCGCCGACGATGCGGCCGCGAGCCTCGTCGCCGGGCTGGCGGCGCTCCGCGCCCCGGTTCAGCTGGAGCGGGTCGGGACGATGTTCGGCCTCTTCTTCACGGACGTGCCGGTCACGAGCTGGTCGGAGGCGAAGCTCGCGGACACCGAGCGCTTCGCGGCGTTCCATCGCGCGCTGCTCGACCGCGGCGTCTACCTGGCGCCGTCGCAGTTCGAGGCGGGGTTCATGTCGACGGCTCACGGCAAGGCCGAGATCGAGGCCACGGTCGCGGCGGCGCGCGACGCGTTCGCCGCGCTCGACTGACCTCTACGCTTTCGCGCGGTGAAGGTGCTGCTCGCGACGATGTACTTCCCGCCCGCGGGCGGGGGCGGCGTCCAGCGTTCGCTGAAGCTCGCGCAGTACCTGCCGGCGCTCGGGATCGAGACGCACGTCCTCGCGCCGGACGACCCGAAGTGGGTGCACCGCGACCCCGAGCTGCTCGTCCCGACGCAGGCGTGGGTGCACCGCGTGCGCTACGTGGGCCCGCGGGCGCGGAAGCCCGCCGAGGACCTGCGGCGTACGGAGGGCCTCGAGAGGGCGCTCGTGCAGGCGCAGGTCACCGCCCGCCGGCTGCTCGTCCCCGACGCGAGCGTGACGTGGAACCTCACCGCGATCCCGGCGGCGATCCGCATCGTGCGGCGCGAGGGGATCGACGTCGTGATCACCACCTCTCCTCCCGGCTCCGTGCACTTCGTCGGCGCCGCCGTGCAGAAGGCGACCGGCGCGCGCTGGCTCGCCGACCTGCGCGACCCGCTGGTCGCGAACCCGCATCGCCGCTCCGACACGGCCGCGGCCCGGGCCAGGCAGGCGGCGAACGAGCGGCTCGCGCGTCTCGTGGCGCGCCGTGCGGACGCCGTCTCCTGCGTCTCCGAGGCGATCGCGGAGGAGGTGCGGGGTCTTGGCCCGCGGGGCATCGTCCGCACGATCTCGAACGGCTGCGACTTCGACGACTTCGCGGGCCTCGAGTACCGGCCGGCGGCGCGGTTCCGCATCACGCACGCGGGGAGCTTCTTCGGGAAGCGCGACCCGCGGCCGTTCCTGCAGGCGCTGCACGACTCCGGGCTCGACGTGGTCGCGCGCTTCGTCGGCGACTTCCGCTCCACGGATCGCGAGTGGGCGGAGTCGCTCGGCCTCGGCGACCGGCTCGAGCTGGTCGACTACGCGCCCCGCCGCGAGTCGCTGCGGCTCCAGCGCGACTCGGAGGCGCTCCTCCTGCTCGTGCCGGACGCCGGCGGACGCGGCAAGGGCGTGCTCTCGGGGAAGGTCTTCGAGTACCTGGCGGCGGGCCGTCCCGTGCTGGCCGTAGTCCCGCCGGACGGCGCCGCGGCCGACCTCGTGCGCGAGACGGGCGCGGGCGTCGTCGTCGCCCCCGACGACGTCGACGGCATCCGCCGCGCGCTGGAGGGCCTGCACGCGCGGTTCCTCGACGGCGGCCTGCCCGCGGTCGACCTGCCCGAGGACGTCCGGGCGAGGCTGTCGCGGCGCGCGCGGGTCGAGGAGACGGCCGCGCTCCTCCGGGAGATCGCGGCGTGACGACGCACGCGCTCCCCGTCCGTGCGACGCCGCGCGACCGTGTGCTCGTCCAGCCCGTGCTCGACGGGCTCTTCCTCGCGACGATCTTCACGGTCACGTACCACAAGCTCCAGTGGGAGCTCGCCGGCGCGCTCACGCTCTCCGACGTGCTCACGTCGGTCTTCCTCGTCCTCTTTCTGTGGCTGCGCTTCGAGCAGGACGACTCGCGGCTGACCCGGACGTCCGCCGTCGCGCTGGCGTTCTTCGTCGCCTTCGCGCTCGTCTACCTCATCGGGCTTCTACAACCTCGACACCGGCCAGGCCCTCGCGCAGTGGGCGAAGGGGATGGTGAAGTTCGTGCTCCACTTCGGCTTCCTCGTCGCGGCGGTCGCGCTCCTCGCGCGCCGCTCGCAGAGGTTCTACTGGTACGCGCTCGCCGCGTTCATGGCCGGGATCACGCTGAACGCGGTCTACGGCGTCGTCCAGCTCGCCCTCGCCGAGCTCACCGGCGCGAACCTCGACGAGATCCTCGTCGAGCCGATCACGTCCCGCCAGACGGGAATCAACGTGTTCGGCGCGATCGGAGGCACGCAGGAGGTCTTCCGGCCGAACGCGCTCACCGGCGACCCGAACCATCTCGGCATCGAGCTCGTCGTCCCGCTCCTCGTGCTCACGCCGCTCTACCTCCGTCTCGAGCGTGGGCACCGGTTGCGCGTGCCGCTGGCCGTCCTCCTCGGGTTCCTGCTGATCGTCGAGCTCGCCACGCTCTCGCGGAGCGCCCTGCTCGGCCTGGGAGTGGGCGCGCTCGTCCTTCTCCTCCCGTACCGGCGTCATCTCGCGCGGCCGGCCTTCCTGTTCCGCTCGGCGCCGTCGTCGTCGTGGTCGGCGCGATCGTGATCGCCCGGCTCGACTTCTTCCTCACCGTCTTCCGCGCGCGGACGAACACGAGCAGGGGTGCGGCCTCGCCGCACTTCGAGGTGTACGGGTTCGTCCCCGACGTGCTCTCGACGAACCCGTTCTTCGGCCTCGGGCTCAACAACTTCGCCGTCTACTACGAGCACGTCACCGGCCGCGAGGACTTCGGGCCGCACTCGTTCTACGTCGCGACCCTCGTCGAGACCGGCCTCGTGGGGACGGCCCTCTTCGCGCTGTTCGCGGTCTGGATCTTCCGGCGCCTGGGTGCGGCGCGTCGGCTCGGACGGGCGCTCGCTGCCGCCGGGGCGCCGCTCGCCAGGCGCGTTCGCCCGCTCGCCTGGGGGATGACGGCTGCGCTCGTCGCGACGCTCGTCGCCAACCTCTTCTACCTGACGATGACCTTCTACTACTTCTTCGTCTTCGCGGCGCTCGCGGTCGCCCTCCCCGTCGTCTTCGGACGTCGGGCCGAGCCGCGGTGAAGGTCCTCGTCCTGACGACGTCGTACCCGCGCGGGCCGGACGACGTCGCCGGCGTCTTCGTGCGCGACGCGGTGGAGCACCTCCGGGAGGCCGGGATCGAGGTGGACGTCGTCTCGCCGGCCTCCTTCCGGCACTACGGGCTCGCGTACGGGCACGGGATCGCCGGGAACCTCCGGCGCAGGCCGTGGCTCGTGCTCGCCCTGCCGCTCTTCCTCGCCTCGTACGCGCGTGCCGCGCGGAGGGCCGCGCGCGACGTCGACCTCGTGCACGCCCACTGGCTCCCGTCCGCCCTTCCGGCGCTCAAGACGGGGAAGCCGTTCGTCGTCCAGCTCTGGGGCACGGACGTCGAGCTCGCGCGGCGTGCGCCCTGGCTGTTCCGGTGGCTCCTCCGGCGAGCGCGGCTCGTCCTCTGCCCCTCGCAGGCGCTCGCGGCGAGACGCCCGCGCACTGGGGGCACAGGAGGTACGTGTCGTCCCCGCGGGCGTCGAGCTTCCCGAGCACGTCGCCGAGCCCGAGGAGCCGCCTCACGTCCTCTACGTGGGGCGCCTCTCCGAGGAGAAGGGCGTGCGCGAGCTCCTCGAGGCGACCGAAGACCTACCGCGCGTCGTCGTGGGCGACGGGCCGCTGCGCGAGCTCGTGCCCGACGCCGTGGGATTCGTCCCGCCGTCGCAGCTCGGCCCGTACTACGAGCGGGCCGCGGTCGTCGCCTGCCCGTCCCGGCGCGAGGGCTACGGCGTCGTCGCGCGCGAGGCCATGGCGCACGGGCGGCCGGTCGTCGCCTCCGCGGTCGGGGGCCTCCTCGACGCCGTGGAGGACGGGGTCACGGGCCTCCTCGTCCCGCCGGGCGACGCCGGTGCGCTCCGGTCGGCCCTCGAGCGGCTGCTCTTCGATTCGGCGCTCCGGCGCCGCCTCGGCGAGACCGCGCGCGAGCGGGCGAAGGAGTGCTTCTCCCACGATGCCGCGACGCGGGCCTTGCTCGACGCCTACGGCACTGCGGCGACGTCCGAGGGCACCTCCGGGTAGCGGAGCCCCGGTGCATACTCGATCGCAAAACCGTTCTCGAGGGCCTGCCGCCGGAAGTCGTCGCGGATCTCCGGGTCGTCCGGGACTCCGGTAACGACCAGGCGGAACGTGGAGCAGCCGGTCCGCTCGAGCCTCAGGCCGCCGGTGTAGCCGATCGCGAAGGCGCGGTCGCGGAGCTCCTTCGCGGCCGAGTAAGTCAGACCGTCGGCGAAGATCGCGTCGGTGAGCACGCCGGGGGTCGCGGCGACACGGCACTCCCCTGGCGCGGGCATCCTTGCGGGAGGATCGCCGACGACGAACGCCTCGTAGATCCCCTGCTGCTCGGAGACGAGCGTCAGCGGTTCGCTCGCGCACTGGAGCCAGGCGAGTGGATCCGTCGGCTGTCCGGCCCGCTCGGCGAACTCCAGGCTTTCGCCTGAAGTGAGGAAGGAGAAGAACCGAGCCCCGGACAGCTCCGCGCACGTGGCCGGGTAGCCGAACGTGACCCGTCCGGGGAAGAAGTACGCGAGGCGTCCGTTGCTCGAGACGATGCGCTCGTCGTCGTTCACGTTCTCGCGGGCAGCGTTCAACTCGTACGAGAAAGGCCCGTACGCGTAGTTCTCGCGCTCGGCCTTGCTCGTCCAGCCGGACCAGCCGAGGTCGAGGAGCCCGCGCCAGCCGTCTCGGCCGAGCCCGTCCACCGACGGGATCGCCGCCAGCGCCAGCACGGCGAGGGCCGCGGCAGGCGCGAACGCCGCCCACGGGCGCGCCCGAACGAGTGCGAGCGAGAGGGCCGTGAGGCCGGCTGCCGTGACGAGCGCGACCGGCGCCCACACCGGCGCGAGATGCCGGACCTCGTCGGCGCGCTGCCAGGCCCACGCGATCCCCATCGGAGCGAGCCAGACGAGGAGCGCCGAATGGACGCGGCGCGGCATCGCGTCCTCGACCGCCTGGAACGGTGCTACGACCATGGCACCGGCGAGCACAGCCCACGCCACGATTCCCGCGAGGTTGCCGTCGAACGGGTACGCGAGCTCGCCGTCGGCGACCAGCGGACCTGCGACCGACCAACCGATCGCGGCGGCGCCGGCGCCTCCGAGTGCGAGCGCCGGCCGGGCTCCCGCGACCCGGAGCAGGGCATGCGCGAGCCCGTACAGGACGACCAGCCGCAAGCCCGCGCCGAGCCAGTCGGCGCGGGCGACGGCGTCCCAGCGGGCCGCGGCGCCACGCTCCCGCCAGAACTCGTCGTTTCCGGCGCTCAGGAAGTCGGCGATGCTCTCGTTCAGGACGGACGCCTGCCAGGCCGCGTACGCCAGCGCGAGCCCGACTCCGACCACGAGGCCGCCCACGGCTCGTGCGGCCTGCCTGCCGTGGAGGACGACCACGGCGCCCGCGAGCGCCACGAGGGCGAGAGCGCCCGTCGGCTTTCGCGAGCACGGTCGCGCACGCGAGCGCGGCGACGAGGGCGAGCCTGGGAGACCCCGGGCGCTCCGTCCACACCGCCAGTCCCGTCGCCGCGACCATCGCCGCCACCGGCACGTCGGTCATCCCGGCGGCGGCGTAGGTCGCGACCACCGAGGACGCCAGCACGACGCCGAGCGCGAGTGGGGGAAGAAGCATGCGGGCGTCCCGTACTACCGAGAGTCGGCCCGCCAGAGCCCACACCGACCAGGCCAGGAGGATCGCGAACGAGAGCGACAGCAACCGCCCCAACCATTCGCTGTCGTCGATCCACCGCCATGCGAGGCCTTGCTCGACGTAGAACAGCGGGCGTTGGAGGTAGAGCGCCGGCTGGTTCGACAGCAGCGCCTGCCCGTCCGCGATCTCGCGCGACCACGAGCCGAACGCGAGCGAGTCCCACAACCGGTAGGGCATCGCGAAGGAGATGAAGACCCCGGCGGCGAGGAAGAGCGCGGCGAAGGCGAGAGCGCCGAGGCGAAGCGCTTGCGCGATCCAGCCGGGAACAGCCATTCGGGCCGGGACGATACTCCGGGTGTCGGAGTCAGCAGGCTCCGACGGCGAGCGCAACTCGGGTGGTGGGTCGCGAGCGCTAGTACGATCGTGCCGTGCCCGAGCTGTACGTCAACGGTCGGCGGATCGCCGACGACGAGCCGGCGTACGTCCTCGCCGAGATCGGGCACAACCACCAGGGCGAGCTCGAGAAGGCGAAGGCGCTGATCCACGCCGCGAAGGAGTGCGGCGTGGACGCGGTCAAGCTCCAGAAGCGCGACAACCGGCGCCTCTTCACCCGCGCGTTCTACGACTCGCCGTACGACAACGAGAACAGCTTCGGCCGGACGTACGGTGAGCACCGCGAGGCGCTCGAGCTGGGGAAGAGCGACTGGTTCGAGCTCGGCAGCTACGCGCGTGAGGAGGGGCTGGGGTTCGTTGCCGCCGCCTTCGACGAGCCGAGCGCCGACTTCCTCGCGGAACTCGGCGTCGACGCGTTCAAGTTCGCCTCCGGCGACCTCCCGAACGTGCCGTTCCTGCGCTACGTCGCGGCGTTCGGGAAGCCGATGTTCCTCTCGACGGGCGGAGGGACGCTCGAGGACGTCGACCGCGCCGTCGACGCGATCACCGCAACGAATCCGCAGCTCTGCGTGCTGCACTGCACCGCCTCGTACCCGGCGGAGGTCGAGGACCTCAACCTGGCGGTGATCGCGACGCTGCGGGAGCGCTACCCGGAGCTCGTCATCGGGCTCTCCGACCACCACAACGGGATCGCCATGGCGCCCGTGGCCTTCATGCTCGGCGCGCGGGCGTTCGAGAAGCACTTCACGCTGAACCACGCCTGGAAGGGCACCGACCACGCGTACTCGCTGATGCCGGACGGCATGCGGCGGTTCGTCCGCGACCTGCACCGCGTCCCGGCCGCGCTCGGGTGACGGCGTCAAGCGCCGCCTGCCGAGCGAGGAGCGCCCGCTCGAGAAGATGGGGAAGAAGCTCGTGGCGGCACGCGAGCTCCCGGCCGGGCACGTGCTCGCGCCCGGCGACCTCGAGGCCCGGTCCCCGGCGGACGGCGGCCTCCCGCCCTACGAGCTCGACGGGCTGCTCGGGAGCACGCTGCTGCGGCCGCTCGCCGTCGAGGAGGAGATCGCGCTCGAGGACGTGGAGCCGGCCGAGAAGCCCGTCGCCTCCCGGTAGAGCGTGGTCGATCTCACGAAGGTCCGGTTCGCCGTCTTCGACTTCGACGGCGTCTTCACCGACAACCGCGTCTGGACGAACGAGCGCGGCGAGGAGAGCGTCGCGTGCTGGCGCGGCGACGCGCACGGCCTGCGACGGCTGGAGGAGGTCGGTGTCGAGCACCTCATCATCTCGACCGAGGTGAACGCCGCGGTCGGCGCGAGGGCGAGCAAGATCCGCGCCGAGTGCCGGCAGGCGGTCGAGGACAAGCTTCCCGTGCTCGAGGAGGAGGTCGCGCGCCGCGGGCTCACGCTCGAGGAGACCGCCTTCGTGGGGAACGACGTGAACGACGCCGGGTGCCTGGGCGCCGTCGGCCTGCCGGTCGTGCCCGCCGACGCGTGGCCGGAGGTCGTCCCGCTCGCCCGCCTCGTCCTCACGCGTCCCGGCGGGCGCGGCTGCGTACGGGAGTTCTGCGACGCCGTCTGGAACGCGAAGCGGGAGGGGGCGTGAGCGACCCGCTCTTCGACCTGGACGGCCGCGTCGCGGTCGTGACGGGCGGCATGGGGCAGCTCGGCTCGGTGTACGTCGCGGGCCTCGTCGAGCGCGGGATGCGGGTCGCGGTCTTCGACGTCGCCGAGGGCGACGTCCCCGAGGGAGCGCGAGCCTTCGAGGTCGACGTGACCGACCGGGCAGCGATCGAGACCGCGGAGCGCGAGGTCGAGTCGCTCTGGGGGGCTCCCCACCTGCTCGTGAACAACGCGGCCCTCGACTCTCCGCCCGACGCTCCCGCCGAGGAGGTCGGCCCGTTCGAGACGTACCCGGAGGGCTCGTTCGACGCGGTCCTCGACGTGAACGTGAAGGGGGTCTTCCTCTGCTGCCAGGTGATCGGAGGCGCGATGGCGCGGGAGGGCCGGGGCTCGATCGTCAACGTCTCGTCGATCTACGGGCTCCTGTCGCCCGTCCAGGACCTCTACGACTTCCGCCGCGCGCAGGGCGAGACGTTCGTCAAGCCCGTCGCCTACTCGGTCTCGAAGTCGGCGATCCTCAACCTCACGCGGTACCTCGCGACCTACTGGGCCAAGGCCGGCGTGCGCGTGAACACGCTCACGCTGGCCGGCGTGTGGAACGACCAGTCGAAGGAGTTCCTCGAGGCGTACACGGCGCGCGTGCCGCTCGGCCGCATGCTCGACGCCGGGGAGGCGCTCGGCGCGCTCGTCTTCCTCGCCTCCGACGCCTCCTCGTACGTCACCGGGGCGAACGTCGTCGTCGACGGCGGCTGGTCGGCTTGGTAGCGGTCCCGGCGGAGATCCCGAACCTCGTCGGAGGGGCGCCGTCGCCGGCCGCCTCGGGCCAGTGGCTGGACAAGCTGCGGCCCGCGGACGGGAGCCTGCTCTGCCGGGTCGCCCGCTCCGGGGAGGGCGACGTCGCGGCCGCCGTGTCGGCGGCCCGCGCCGCCCAGCCGGAGTGGGCGGAGCGCACGGTCGTCGAGCGCGGGAACGTGCTCCGCGACCTCGCTCTCCTTCTCCGGGAGCGGCGCGAGGAGCTCTCCGAGGTCGTCGTCGAGGAGACCGGCAAGAGCATCGAGCTCGCGCGCGGGGAGACGGACGCCGCCGTCGAGATGGGGCTCTTCGTGGCCGGCGAGGGCCGTCGCTACTACGGTCGGACGACGACGGCGAGCATGCCGCACCGCACCGTGCTCACCGTCCGGCAGCCGCTCGGCGTCGCGGGGCTCGATCACGAGCTTCAACACGCCGCTGCCCGAACGTCGCGTGGAAGGCCTTCCCCGCGCTCCTGTGCGGGAACGCCGCGGTCCTGAAGCCGTCCGAGCACACGCCGGCCTCCGCGTGGCGCTTCGGGGAGCTGGCCGCCGAGGCCGGCGTCCCGCCCGGCGTCCTCGACCGTCGTCCAGGGCTACGGCCCGGAGGCCGGCGCCGCGCTCGTCGAGCATCCCGACGTCGACCTCGTCAGCTTCACCGGCTCCGCCGCGACGGGGCGCTGGATCAACGAGACGGCGGGCGGCCGGCTGGCGAAGGTCTGCCTCGAGCTCGGGGGCAAGAACGCGCTCGTCGTCTGCGACGACGCGGACCTCGACCGGGCGGTCCACTGGGCGCTCGAGTCCTCGTTCTCGAACGCCGGCCAGCGGTGTGCCGCCGCGAGCCGGATCGTCGTCTTCGACGGCGTCTACGACGCCTTTCGCGAGCGGCTGGTCGCGGGCGCGCTGAGCCCGCCCGGCGGAGCCCGTCATCAGCGAGGCGAGCCTGGACCGCATTCTCGACGGCGTCGAGCGTGCGGCCGCAGCCGGGGCGAGCGTGCTCTGCGGTGGCACGCGTCTCGACCGACCGGGCTGGTATCTGGAGCCGACCGTGGTCGAGGGTGCGGCGCCCGACTCCGAGATCTCCTGCACCGAGCTCTTCGGCCCCGTCACGCTGCTCTTCCGCGTCAGCGGCTTCGACGAGGCGGTCGCGCTCGTGAACGACTCACCCTACGGGCTCACGGCCGCCATCCACACGGCGAGCGTGCACCGCGCGCTGCGCTTCGCCGAGAAGGCCCAGGCCGGCGTCGTCGTCGTCAACGGCGGGACGCACGGCTCCGAGCCGCACATGGGCTTCGGCGGCGTCAAGCAGTCGGGGACGGGCTGGAGGGAAGCGGGGGTGGAGGCGCTCGACGTCTATTCCGATTGGAAGGTCGTGAACATCGTCGCCGACCCGGAGCAGGTGTGAACAACGCTCGCCTTCGGCTCGCGTTCGTGGGGGAAACCATGTTTCCCCCACGTGCCCCCTTCTTCTCGAAGACGTGGGGAACCTCCCGGTTCCCCACACCCCTCCACGTTCCCGAGCCCGCCGAGGCGGGCTCGTGAACAACACCGTCGCAGTCCTCGGCCCTGGCGCCGTCGGCGGGACGCTCGCCGTCCGTCTCTCGCTGGCGGGTGTTCCCGTGGTGTGCGTCGCGCGCCCGGAGACGGTGGGCGATCATCGCGCTGTCCGGCCTCGTCCTCGAGTCGGCCGACGGCACGTTCTTCGCCCGGCCCGAGGTGGCGGAGGAGCTCACGCGGCCCGTGGGACTCCTCCTCGTCACCGTCAAGGCGCCGGCGCTCGAGGACGCGCTCCAGCGGGTCGATCCCGAGGCGGTCTCCGACGGCGTCGTCCTCCCGCTGCTGAACGGGCTCGAGCACATGGACGTGCTGCGCGAGCGGTTCCCGGGCCGCGTCGCGGCGGGCACGATCTCGCACTTCCAGGCGTACCGCGCCGGACGCGTGCAGATCGTCGAGGCGACGCGCTCTCCAGTCATCACGATGGCGTCGGAGGAGCTCCCGCGCGGCGACCTCGAGCTCGTCGCCGACCTCCTGCGCCGGGCGCGCATCGACGTGCGCGTCGGTCAGAGCGAGAAGCGCGTGCTCTGGCACAAGGCGGCCCGGATCGCCGCCCTCGCGGCTGCCACGTCGGCCACCGGGCGCACCGTGGGCGAGCTCCGCAGCGACCAGGCCTGGCGCGAGCGGCTGCATCACGCGGTCGCCGAGGCGTGCGCCGTCGCGGAGGCCGACGGCGTCCCACTGCGGCCCGCCGCCCAGTGGGACATCATCGACCAGATGGCCGACGAGACCACGACGTCGGCGGCGAGAGACGTGGTCGCGGGCCGCCGGTCCGAGCTGGACGCGATCGTCGGATCCGTCCTGCGGGCCGCCGATCGGCTCGGCGTGCCGACGCCGACGCTCGCCGGGCTCGCCTCCGCGGCCGGCCTGCCGTGAGCCAGCCCTCGGCCGTCGCCTTCGTGCCCGCGCGGGCCGGCTCGGAGCGCGTCCCCGGGAAGAACGTGCGGCCGCTCGCGGGCCATCCGCTGCTCGCGTACGCGGTCGAGACCGCACTGCAGAGCGGCGTGTTCGAGCGCGTCGTCTGCTCGACGGACTCGGAGGAGGTCGCCGCCGTGGCGCGCTGGTACGGAGCGGACGTACCTTTCCTGCGCCCGGCCGAGTACGCGACCTCGACCTCGCCCGACATCGAGTGGCTCGGCGTTCACGCTCGAGCGCCTCGACGCGGCCTACGACGTGTTCGCCATCGTGCGAGCCACGAACCCGTTCCGGGGGCCGGGAGTGGTGCGGCGGGGGCTCGAGCCAGCTCCTCGACACGCCCGAGGCGGACTCGCTCCGCGCGGTCGAGCTCGTGAAGCAGCACCCCGGGAAGATGTGGCTGCTGGCCGAGGACGGCCGCACGATGCGGCCGCTCCTCGACCAGTCTCACCTCGACGTCGCCTGGCACGCGGGGCAGTACCAGGCACTCCCTCCCGTGTACGTGCAGTCGAGCGCGCTCGAGATCGCCTGGACGCGGGTCGTGTCCGAGACCGGGACACGCGAGGGACGCGTCGTCGCGCCCTTCTTCACCGAGGGGCACGAAGGCTTCAACGTCGACGACGAGGAGGACTGGGAGCGCGCGGAGCGTCTCCTCGCGTCGGGGGCCGCGTCGCTGCCTGCGGTCGGCCGGCCGCCGTATGCTCCGGCCTCGTGAAGGTCGCGGCTCTCGAGACGCTCTTCTGCGACGCCGGCTGGCGGCCGTGGATCTTCCTGAAGGCGACGGCGGACGACGGGAGCGTCGGCTGGGCCGAGATCACCGACTCGCACGGGTCGCCACGCGGCCTCGCGGGCATCGTCGAGGACCTCGCGCCGGTCGTCGTCGGGCGCGACCCGAGGCCGGTCGAGCGCATCTACTGGGACCTCTACCGGCACACGCGGCAGAGCCCCGGCTCGGTGATCGCGAAGGCGATCGCGGGGGTCGAGAACGCGCTCCTCGACCTCAAGGCGAGAGCGCTCGACGTTTCCGTCCACGAGCTCTTCGGCGGGCCCACCCGGGAGAGCATCCCCGCGTACTGGTCGCATTGCGGGACGACGAGGGCACGGGCGTGGGACGTGACGGGGACCCCCAAACTCGCCTCCTACGACGACGTCGCCGCCCTCGGCCGCGAGGTCGTGGAACGCGGGTTCACCGCCTTCAAGACGAACGTCGTCGTGCCCGGCGACGAGCCCCAGGTGCTGATGCCCGGGTTCGGCGCAGGCGGGGGGACACTGCACGCGGACGAGATCACGTCCGCTCTCGTCCGGCTGCTCGAGGGCTTCGCGGAGGGGACGGGCGGCGCGGCACGGCCGATCGTCGACCTCAACTTCAACCTCGGGCCCGAGGGCTGCGCGCGGGTCGCGCGCGCGCTCGAGCGGTTCGACCTCCTCTGGCTCGAGGTGGACATGTACGACCCCGAGGCGCTCGCCCACGTGCGGCACGTGGCCCCGATGCCCGTCTGCTCCGGGGAGAACCTGTACGGGAGCCGCGGGTTCCGCCCGTTCCTCGAGGCCGGTGGGATGGATGTCGCCTCGGTCGACGTCATCTGGAACGGCTTCCACCAGTCGAAGAAGATCGCCGACCTGGCGGAGACCTTCGAGGTCGACTGCGCGCCGCACAACTACTACAGCCACCTGGCGACCTTCATCGCCGCGCAGTGGTGCGCGGCCATTCCGAACGCGCGGATCCTCGAGCTCGACGTCGACGACGTGCCGTGGCGGGACGAGCTCGTCTCCGCGGTGCCCGAGATCGCGGGCGGGGAGCTGCGGATCCCGGAAGGGCCCGGCTGGGGCGTCGAGGTGCGCGAGGACGTGCTCCGCGCGCACCCCTGGCCGAAGGAGTGACGCCGGAGCACGCTCGGCGCCACGGCTTCGCAGCAGCCGCCGGCGGCCTGCTCCTGGTCGATGTCGTCGTTCGACTGGTCGCCGGCGGCCCGTACGCCGGCGCGACCTGGCTGCTGCTGGCCGCGTGTGGGCTCGCGCTGGTGCCCTTCCTGCCGGCCGAGACGACGAGGCCGTCCATCCGCCTCGCCGTCGTCCCGGCTCTCGCCGTCGGCTCGTTCTCGATCCTGTTGACGACCGTCTCGATCGTGGGGGTTCGGCTAACGGAGACTTCGATTCGCGCTGCGGCGGTCGTGCTCGTTCTCGCCATCGTCGTGATCGGGGTGTTCATCCGGCCCTCCCCGTCGCCGGCACGCCCGCGCTGGTCAGCCCGGCACGAGGCGGCTGCGGCGGCGCTGCTCCTCGCGGTATTCGGGTTCGCGCTCGCCTCCTCGTGGGACATCGCGTACCCGTTCCAGGCCAGGGGGACGGACTGGGGGCACTACCTCCTCTACGCGGACGAGGTCTCGACGCAGGAGCACCTGCTGATCGACGACCCGCTCGCGGGCGAGGACGGCCGCGTGTTCGCCGACCCACCGGCTGTCGGAGCGCTCTACGGCAGTCTCCTGATCCTCGACGACGTCTCGTCGTGGTCCCTCACAGCAGGCATCGTCGTCCTCTCGGCGCTGACGGTGCTGAGCGTCTACGCCCTCGTCACGACGCTCTGGGGCGCCGGCGCGGGCATCGCCGCGGCGGCTGTCTACGCCGTCGCGCCGATCCGGCTCGACCCCATGTACTGGCATGGGCTGGGGACGACCCTCGCGCTCCTGTTCGTGCCCGTCGTCGTCCTCGCCCTCGGCCTGCTGTTCCGGCGGGGCGGCGACTGGCGCTCCGTCGTCCTTCTCGCGCTGGGCCTCGCGAGCGTCGGCGCGGCGCACGCGACGAGCGCGATCGTGGTGGCCTGCCTCGTCCTCCTGGCGCCGATCGTGGACGCGGTGCGCCACCTCGTCCTCACTCGCGGGTCCGGGCGAGACGCGCTCCACTCGTGGTGGCGGGGCGGTGTCGTGCGGCCGGTACTCGCCGCGGCCGGGCTCGCGTTCCTGATCGGCGCGGGTGTGGTCGCGCATCTCCAGCTCCAGGCGTCGGCGCTCGGTCGGCCCGTCAGCTACCGGTTCCTCGGCACGGACTGGCTCGACCGGGCGGCGATCGAGGGGTACTACTCCTGGCAGTTCCTCGGGGTCGCCGCGGTCGCGTTCGCGCTCGTTCTCTCGTCGCGCCGGCTTCGCGGCGACCCCGCGCTCCTCGCCGTCGCCGCGTTGGCCCTCGCCTGCCTCGTCGTCAGCCAGCTCTGGCGCGTGCACGTCCCGTACGAGTACCGCCGCACCGTCTACTACCTCGCGATCGCAATGGTCGTCGTGATCGGCGTCGCGTTCCTCCGGGCGAGGCCTCGTCCGCTCTGGGTGGGCGCCTGGATCCTCGCGCTCGCCTACGTCGCGCACCTCTCGGTCGGGCTGCGCCTGCCGCAGCGCGTGCTCGACGCTCCCCTGCCGCGAGACCCTGCGGTGGCCGGGCTCCTCGAGCTCCGCGCGCGTCTCGACCGTGGCGAGCTGCCCGCGACCGGGCGCCTCGTCAGCGACCCGTGCCTGCACTTCGCCGTGCCGTACCTCGTACGGAGGCCCACGCTACCCGCGTTCGGCGAGCGCCAGGTGGGCTTCGTCGCGCGCCTTCCGCTCGCCCGGAAGGCTGCCGAGATCTTCGAGGGCGGGCCCGAGGGGCGGCGCCTCGCCGAGCGCCTGGGTGTCGGCTACGCGGTCGCCGACCCGGAGTGCGCGCCGGGCCTCGCCGCCAGGCTCGGGGGGACCGTCGTCCTTGCGAACGAGGAGCTTGTCGTCGTCCGGCTCCCGCCCGCACGTGGACGGGGCGGTTAGCCCGCTCCGTCCCAGTACCAGGGCAGGGCGCTGAGGCGGCGCTTCAGTGGAAGCGGGAGCCGCCGATGTCGGCGCCCGAGCTGGAGCCCCGAGAATTTTGCGAGCTCGTAGACGGCCGCATACGGGATCCAGCGGCGCCGGCCCGTGCGCCAGAGCCACGCGACCTCGCCGCGCGCGTACCGGGTGGCCGCGCCGCGAAGCGCCGAGCCCGGCTCTGCCCCACCGCTGGCATACGACCGCTCGGCCGAGACGCCGGAGTCGAAGAAGCGGCGGAAGGCGCCCGCGACGGTATAGGCGTGAGAGTGGTGCACGACCGCGCCTGGCTCGTAGACGAGCTCGCGTCCCGCGAGGAGGACCCGCCTCGACCACTCCTGGTCCTCGCTCATGATCAGGTCGTCCGCGAAGGGGAACTCGCTCCATACCTCGCGCGGCATGGCCGCGTTCACGTTCGAGAAGAGCGTCGCCTCGAAGGTGGGCTGTCCCCGCCCGTCCCACCGCTGCACGCGGGGCTCGGGGCCGTAGAGGAAGTCGAGGAAGTACCGCTCGGGCGGCGTCGCGCCCTCGTGCGGGAGCTGCCGGCCGTACACGCCGGCCACGTTCGGCCCCGACCGGAGCGGGGCCACGAGGAGCGAGAGCCAGCGCTCGTCCGCCGCGAACGCGTCCTGGCTCGTGAAGGCCAACACGTCTCCTCTCGCGAACCCGGCGCCGAGGTTCCGCGTGCGGCCGTGGTTGAACTCCTCAGGCGGGATCTCGTGCACCCGTGCTCCGCGTGTCCGTGCGATCTCGACGCTCCCGTCCGTCGAGCCGGAGTCGACGACCACGACCTCGACCTCGTCGTCCACCTGCTGGCGCGCGATGGCGTCCAGGCAGCGGACGAGGTCGGCGCCGCCGTCCTTGACCGGGATGACGACCGAGATCACGCGGGCGCGGCGGAGACGACGAACTGGTACGCGAAGAGCTGAGGGCGCAGGCGGCCGATCGCGTGCGCCGCGCCCTCGACGCGCGGCGACCCCACCCCGGGCACCGGCACCGTGAAGTCGAGCTCGACGACGCGATAGCCGGCGCGCGCGAGGGTCTCGACGAGCGTCGCCCGCGTGAAGAGGTGGAGATGCGTGCGGTCGAGGATGCCGCGGTCCGTGTAGCGCCACCGGCCGACGAGGAGACCGAGACGGTTCGCCCAGTTCGCGACGTTCGGCGTCGTCAGGACCAGGCGGCCCCCGGGCCGCACGAGTGGACGCACGCGAGCGAGGAAGCCCTCTGGGTCGCGCAGGTGCTCCACGAGGTCGCCGCAGAGGACGACGTCGAAGGACTCTGGCTCGAAGGGGAGGTCGATCGTCTCGGCGTCGCCGACGAGCACCTCGGCGCATATCGCCCGGGCCTCCTCGGCGGCGACGGGATCCCGCTCGATCCCGACGACCGTGCACCCGCGCGCGACGAGCGGCCTGGCCAGGTACCCGCTGGAGCACCCGATGTCCAGCACGCGCCTCCCCTCGCCGACGAGGGCGAGCAGCTTCGCATGACCCCCGTGGGGACGCTCGTTCAGCGGGACGTACCCGGACGCGGTCGCGCTCGTCACGACTCGTCGTCGCGCCGGAGCGGCATGACGAGCAGCGCGAGGAAGAAGGCGCCGAAGACGATCTGGATCCCCAGGCCGAGCATGGTCGCGAGGAGCGCAGTCTCGTAGGCTCGGCCGAGCGTTCCGAAGCCCTCCGAGGCCCACTCCAGGCCCACGCCGAGGAGACCGGCGAGGGCCAGGACGACGACGCCGCCGCCGACGAGGAGACCGTGCTCGAGCCGCAGGCGCTCCGCGAGGCGGTCGAGCCAGGGGTCGTGCTCGCCGATCCGGACGCGCGCGTACGTGCGGGCGAAGACGCCGAGCTGGATCACCTGAGCGCCGATCAAGGTCAGCGCCACGAATCCCAGCATCGTGTGGATCTGCCACGTGCGCCCGAACACGTCGACCGGGCCCGTGGCGAGGAACAGCATGCCCAGGAGCCCGAGGAGCAGGAGCGCGCTCCCGGGGACCAGGAAGAGCCAGCTCGGGCTGTACAGGAGCATGAACCGGACGTGTCGCCACGCGTCGCCGACGCGGTTGAGCTTCGACTCGCCGACGCGCGGGTAGTAGTCGATCGGGATCTCGCTCACTGCGAGGCCTCGCCGGTAGGCCTTGAACACCATCTCCGATGCGAACTCCATGCCCGTGGAGTGGAGGTCGAGGGCGATCGCGGCGTCCTTCGTGATCGCCCGCATCCCGCAGTGGGCGTCCGAGACCTTGACGCCGAAGAGGAGGTTGAGCATCCCCGTGAGGATGGGGTTCCCGACGAACCGGTTGAGGAAGGGCATCGCGTCGCCGTGGATCGTCCCCTTGAAGCGGGAGCCCATGACGAGGTCGTCACCGGCCTCGAGGCGGTCGACGAACGGCCCGAGCTCCTGGAGCGGATACGTCTCGTCGGCGTCGCCCATGACGAGGTACTTCCCCTCCGCCTCGGCGAGCCCGGTGAGGTACGCGCTGCCGTAGCCACGGCGCTCCTCTCGCACGACCCGGGCGCCGTGCTCGGTGGCGATCTCCCCGGAGCGGTCGCTGGAGCCGTTGTCGACCACGAGGACCTCGCCCGCGCGGCCCGCGCGGCGGATCCCCTCGAAGGCCTGGTCGACCACCTTCCCGACCGCCTCCTCCTCGTTCAGGCAGGGGATGACGACGCTGATCTCGGGGGAGGAGGACATCGGCGGAGGCGTGGTCGAAGCTAGCACGCTGTATGGATTGCGCAGGGCCGGGACCCGCTCGCGCGGCCCCCGGCCCGCGCGAAGACCCCTGAAGGCGACCGCTTCGCGGCCGCGTCGCGTCTACGGCCAACTCGCCCCCTGGATCGCGTCGGGAGGGATCGGCTCACGCTCGTACACTCCGGGTATGAGGTGGATGGCCGTCTCCCTTGCGACCTGCCTCGCCGTCTCCATAAGTGTTCTCGGCTGGGTGAGCCTTAGAGGTGTGGCAGACGACCAGCCGTTCCAGGCCCCACCGATGCGGCAGGCTCAGCCGAAGCCTCGGGCTCACCCGAGGCCGCAGACCCAGCGAGCACCACAGACGCTGACCCTCGTAAACGAGGCGACGCTGCCACGTCGGCTGGGGCCGAGGGTGGTGCCGAGGGTGCCGGTAATTCACTCCTCGCTCGGCCCAACCCCACATCTCGTTGGGGCGAAGGTGGTCGGTCACACCTTCCGCTACGTCCTGCAGGAAGACGCTCCCGCACGGTTCCTCGACTGGGGTGCTATGTCGGCTGGTATGTCCCACTTCCTCTACGACTACCGCTTCGGCGTGAAGGGGAGGAAGACGGTCGTCCGCCTCCTCGACGGCCACGGGCGCTTCGCCTGGGCCGCAGGCTACGACGGCATCGAGAACATGTGGGTACACGCTCGCCCCAGGCTGAGTGGGTGTGGCCCCATCTGGTACGCCAAGGGACGCGCGCTCCCCTCCGCTCCTGGCGCTGCCGATGCGCCGCCCTGTCCCATTTCGACCGAGCCGCCCGCGATGACGAGCACCGTCCTGCGGTAGCTCACGGGACGATCGGGCGCGCCGGGCTAGGCTGCCCCGGTGGCGGCAGACGTCCGACGGGCCTGGCGCGCCCTGGAGCGGCTCGCCGAAGGCCCGCGTGCCGCTCCGACGCTGCTAGGGGCCGCACTCGCCGTCTACGCGCTCGTCTCCGTCGCGCTCCCCCTTGCGGCGGGGCGCGACCTGGCGCGCTACCTGCTCGTCTACGCGCAGCTCTTCGACGCGGACGTCGTCTACCCGCACGCCGTGCTGACCCGCACCCCCGTCGCCCCCCTCGTCGCCGGCGGTCTGCTCGACGCGGGGTCACTCGTCGCCGAGGTCGGCATGGCGGTGCTGTACGCGGTCTCCGTCCTCGCCTGGTGCTCGGTCGCGCGCCGCTTCGGCGCAGCCGCCGCGCTCGCGACCGCCGCCGCGCTCCTCCTCTACCCGGGGTACGTGCTCCTGTTCCACCAGCTCGCGAGCGACGCCGTCTTCGCCGCAGGGTTCTCGCTCTTCGCGGTGGCGGTGGCGCGGATGCTCGAGCTGCCGACGCCCGGCCGCGCCGTGGCCCTCGGCGCCTCGGTCGCCCTGCTCGTGCTCGTCCGTCCCGTCGCCCAGGTGCTCCTCCTGCTCGTGCTCGTCCCGGTCCTCGCGATCGGGACCTGGCGGGGCCGCGTGCGGGCGACCGCGGCCTTCGTGCTCGCGGCGGGGCTGCCGCTGCTCGGCTGGTCGCTGCACAACCAGGTGCGACTCGACGACTTCACCGTCGCGCGCGGCGGCGGCGCGTCCCTGCCGCTGTTCCGTGCGTTCGTGGCCGACCGGATCGTGGAGCCGGGGAACGGCCCCGCCTCGCGGGAGCTCGCGCGCGCGGTCTCCCGCGACCTCCTCCCGTACGAGCCGTACCGCTCGTACGACATCGACCTCGACGGCTTCTTCTCCTCGGGCAGCAGCCGCATGCACGACGACCTCGTCGTCCTCGCCGACCGCACGTGGGGCTGGGACGACGACTACCGGCACCTCGCGCGCGTGGGACGCGAGGCGGTGCGCGCGCACCCCGGGACGTACCTGCGCGGCGTCGCTCGCGACGTCCGGCGGCTTCTCATCTGGCCCATCTACCCACCGGCGGGAGACTCCGAGAGCGCCCTCGCCGGGATCCCGGTGAGCCTCGCCGCTCTGCCGCCGCCGACCGAGGGCCAACCGATCCCGTCGGCGCGGATGGCGCCATACCTCTCGACGCCGGACGGCCGCATCCGCGAGGTCTGGACCTCGCCGACCGAGCACCACATCGTCTTCGACGACCCCGCGGATGCCGCCCGGGCCGTCGCGCTCGACGTCCGGGTCGACGAGCTGCTCGCAGCTCTTCCCGACCGCGACGTCAGGCCCGGCCTCGCCCGGTGGCTGGAGCGCGCCTCCCGCTGGTATCCGAGGCCGGTCGTCTGGCTCGTCGTGGGGCTCGTCGCACTCGCCTGGCGGCGGCCCCGGCGCTCCGCGATCCCGCTCACGCTCGCCGGCGCCGCGCTGCTCGTCCTCGTCGCCACCGCGCTCGCCGTCTATGCCGTCGCCGAGTACTCGGTGCCCGTGGCCCCTGCGTTCGTCCTCCTCGCCACCGTGGGCGGCCTCGGGCGCTACCGTCCCGTCCGTGGTGCGCCTGCAGCTCCTGCCCCGCTCTGAGCACGACCGCGTCCGCGGCGCCGGTGGGGGGCGCGACCTCACGCTGTCGCTGCTCGCCGACATGTGCCGGCTGAACGCGCTCGTCGCGGTGAAGCGAGCGGGCTCGGGCCACCTCGGCTCGACGTTCAGCTCGCTCGACGTCGTCGTCCATCTCCTCTTCGCGGAGCTGAACGTGGCCGAGCTCGGGTTCGAGCACCCCGACCGCGATGTGTTCTTCTCCTCGAAGGGGCACGACGTCCCCGGGCTGTACGCGGCGCTCTTCGGGCTCGGCGTGATCCCGGAGGAGCGCCTGCTCCGGCTCCGCCGTCTCGGGGGGCTCGACGGCCACCCGGACGTCGGCGTCCCCGGGATCGAGGCGAACTCGGGATCGCTGGGCATGGGCATCTCGAAGGGTCGCGGCATCGCCTGGGCCAAGCGGCGGGCCGGCCTCGCGGGCCGCGTGGTCGTCATGACCGGCGACGGCGAGCTCCAGGAGGGCCAGAACTGGGAGGCATTGCAGGCCGCCGCGCACGAGCGTCTCGGAAGCCTGTGGGTCGTCGTCGACCGGAACGAGCTCCAGTCGGACAAGCCGACCGAGGAGATCGTCGCGCTCCGCGGTCTCGAGGTGAAGCTCGAGGCCTTCGGCTGGGCCGTGACGGCCTGCGACGGCCACGACCATGTTGCTCTCCGGAGCGTCTTCGAAGGCTTCCGGGACGGCGCCGCAGACGTCCCGAAGGTGCTCGTCGCGCACACGCTCAAGGGCAGGGGCGTCTCCTTCATGGAGCATCCCGTCGCGCTCGCCGAGGGGGGCGGCACGTACCGTTGGCATGCCGGTGCTCCCGACGACGACGCGTTCGAGCGGGCGTTCGGCGAGCTCGAGGACCGGATCCGGGCGGGCTTCTCCGCGGTCGGGCTCGATCCGCCGCTCTTCGAGCCGGTGGTCGCGGGAGAAGCCACCGCACGCGCCCCCGAGGGCGAGCCGGAGTCCGGCGCGGGAACGCGCCGGACGGTGACGGACGAGTACGTCGTCGAGGCGTACGGGGAGACGCTCCTCGAGCTCGGGGAGCGCAACGACCGGCTGGTCGTCCTCGATGCCGACCTCGCCTCGGACTGCCGCATCCGCGCGTTCGAGCTCGCGTACCCGGAGCGCTTCCTCGAGTGCGGCATCGCGGAGCAGGACATGGTCTCGACGGCCGCCGGGCTGGCGCGGCACGGCTTCCTGCCCGTCGTGAACTCCTTCGCTTCCTTCCTCGCTTCCAGGGCGAACGAGCAGATCTACAACCAGGCGAGCGAGGGCACCAAGGTCGTGTACGCGCTCCACTACGCAGGTCTCGTCCCCGCCGGCCCCGGCAAGTCACATCAGAGCCTGCGCGACGTCTCGCTCCTCGCCGCGCTCCCCGGCACGACGATCGTCCAGCCCGCGAGCGCGAAGGAGACGGCCGCGCTCCTCCGCTGGGCGGTCGAGGACGCCGACGGCAACGTGGCGCTCCGCCTCGCCATCGGGCCGTCCCCTCGCCGGATCGAGCTGCCGGACGGCTACCGGCCGGAGGTCGGGCGGGGCACCGTGCTGCGCGAGGGCCGGGACGGCGTGCTCCTCGCCTACGGGCCGGTGATGCTGCACGAGGCGCTCGCGGCCGCCGAGTTGCTCGAGGACGAAGGGCTCGCGGTGCGCGTCGTCGACATGCCCTGGCTGAACCGCTTCGACGGGGAGTGGCTCGCCGGGGAGGTCGCGCCCTACGAGCACGTCTTCGTCCTCGAGGACCACGCCCCCGTGGGGGCGCTCGGGGACGGTCTTCGACGCGCGCTCGACGGTGAGGGGGGTCGAGGTCTTCGGCGTGGAGGGCTGGCCCGCGTGCGGGACGCCGGCGGAGGCGCTCCGCTTCCACGGGTTGGACGGCGCCTCGCTCGCGGACCGGATCGCGGCGCGCATCGGCGTGCGCAGCGCGAGATGACGTCGCGTACGCCCTGGCTCGTCCTCCCCGACCAGCTCTCGATCAGAGTCTTCTTCGACGCCGGCATCGTGGAGGGGCTCTCGGAGCGGCTCGGGGGAGCGCTGACGGCGGTCTTCGTCGTCCCACGCGACGAGGCCGCGGACTGGGTCGGGCGCCTCGGGGACGGCTCCGTCCTCCACGGCGACGAGCTGACCGATGCGGGAGACGGGCTGAGCGAGCGGGCGCTCCGGCGCGTGGACGCCTGGCTCGACCGGCAGATCGGCTACCACCCGCTGGCCATCCGGCTCAACCACCGCCACGGCTTCCACCTCGACCGGATGCAGCCGGGCCATCCGAACTGGATGCTCGACTCCGCGCGGCGCGGGCCGCTCCCGAGCTTCGGCTTCCTCGAGAGGGGCATGGAGCGCTGGCACCTGGGCACGAGGCGGCACGTGCCGCGGCGGCTCCTCAGCGGCGATGGAACGAGAGTGCTCCGCGCTCGTCGTGGCGAACGTGCAGCCGCAGAGCGTCGTCCCGTTCCTCGTCGCGGCGCGCCGCCTGCGCCTGCCGGTCGCGGCCTACGTCGCGAGCTGGGACCACACCGTCGGCAAGGGCGTGATCTCGCCGCACTGCGACCTCTACCTCGTTCAGAACGGAGTGATGGAGGACGACCTCCGCCGGTTCCACGGGATCGGCCCGGAGCGGGTCACGGTCACGGGCTGGCCGCAGACGGACGTGTTCCATCGGCGGCGCCCCCGCGCGGACTACGAGGCGCTCCTCCGGGGATACGGCGCTCGATCCGGGCCGCCCGCTCGTGCTCGTCATGGGCAACACGCCGACGAACGCGCCGTACGAGGGGCGCTTCGTGGAGCGTCTCCTCGCGTGGTGGGAGGACACGAGTCGCGGGCGTCTCCAGCTCCTGTTCCGGCCGCATCCGCGGGACAAGGAGTGGCGGGAGCGCTTCGGCGCGGCGATCGGCCGCGAGGGAGCGCACGTGCAGGAGCCGAGCTACACGGACCTGGACGACCTCGCCACGCTCCTCCAGCACGGCGACGCGGTCGTGTGCAACGCCGGGACGATCATGCTCGACGCGCTGGTGAACGACCGGCCCGTCGTGTGCGTGCTCTACGACGAGGGTGCCCCGCCCGGCGAGTCCTGGGCTGCGAAGAACGTGATCGGGGAGCACTACCGGGAGCTCGAGGCGTCGGGTGCCTTCTACCGCGCCGTGACGTTCGAGGAGGTGACCGCGGGGATCGAGCGCGCGCTCTCGTCCCCGGCGGAGCTCGCCGAGGCTCGCCACCGCGTCGTGCGCGAGGTCGTCGGCGAGGTGGACGGCCGCGCCGCCGAGCGCGTCGTCACTGCGATCGCGGACCTGCTCGAGAAGGCGGGCGACGAGACGTGACCTCCGCCGCCCTGATCGGTGTCTACCGCGCTCGCAACGCCGATCGTGTCCGTCTCCTCGTCGAGCCGGCGCTCGCCCGCGGGTGGCAGGTGGCGTGGTGGGCGCTCGACGAGATCGTGGACGACCTCGAGCCGCTCACGGTGGGCTCCGGCGCGGGACCTCGGCTCGCGCTCCTGAACCAGGTGCTCGAACGTGGGGGCGTGCGCGCGGGCTGGGTGGTCGTGAGCGACGACGACGTGCGCTTCGAGCGCGGCGACGTGACACGGCTCGTGTCCCTTGCCGGGCGAGCGCGGCTCGACCTCGCCCAGCCCGCCCGCTCCGACCCCGGCGTCGACCACGGGATCACCGCGGCCCGCCGGCTCTCCCGCGCCCGGAGGACCTCGTTCGTCGAGATCGGCCCGCTCTTCGTCGTCGGCCCGCGCTGGCGCGACCGCGTGCTTCCGTTCCCCGAGGAGCGCGGGATGGGCTGGGGTCTCGAGCTCGACTGGCTCCAGCTCTTCCGGGAAGGCTGCGAGCTGGGCATCGTCGATGCCGTCCGCGTTCGTCACGAGGGAGAACGCGGCGAGGACTACGACGATGCCGGGGAGATCGACCGCGTGCACGCCGAGCTGGAGGCGCTCGGGTACCGCGGCTGGTCGGACGTCCAGGTGACGCTCGGGACGTGGCGTCCCTGGCAGCGCTCGCCGGCATGGGGCGACGGAGGGCCCGCGGCGTGAAGCTCGTCCTGACCCTCCTTGCGCGCGACGAGGCGGACGTCGTCGACGCCCAGATCGCCTTCCACCTGTATGCCGGCGTCGACTTCGTGATCGCCACCGACAACCGCTCCGAGGACGGCACGACGGAGATCCTCGAGCGCTACGAGCGGGCGGGCCGCCTCCTGCTCCTGCGCGAGCCCGGCGACGACATGCGCCAGGACCAGTGGGTCACACGCATGGCGCGGCTCGCGGCCGCCGAGCTGGGCGCGGACTGGGTGATCAACGCGGACGCGGACGAGTTCTGGTGGCCGCGCAGCGGGTCGCTGAAGGACGTGCTTGCCGCGGTGCCCGAGCGGTACGGCGTCGTCCGCGGGTGCTGGCGGCACTTCGTCCCGCGTCCCTGGACGGACCCGTTCTTCGCCGAGCGGATGACGGTGCGCCTCTGCGCGCCCGCGCACCCCGGAAACAAGGAGACGATCTTCCACGCCCATCAGAAGGTGGCCCACCGCGCCGACCCCGACGTCTCGATCGAGCCCGGGAACCACGACGCGCAGAGCCCGCGCCTCGCGCCGTTGCGCGGCTGGCACCCGCTCGAGGTGCTCCACTTCTCGCTCCGCTCGCCCGGGCAGCTGGGGCGGAAGGCGGTGCGCGACTGGGTCGGCTGGACGCAGAACCCGCACGGCCCCACGCTGCATCAGGAGCTGGCGTACGAGGCGCAGAGGGCGGGCAGGCTCGACGAGTACTACGACTCGTTCGTCGTGACCGACGACGCCCTCGCCTCGGGCCTCGCGGACGGCTTGCTCGCGCGGGACACGCGGCTGCGCGACGCGCTCCGTGCGATCGCTGCTCCTGGTGCCGAGCGTCGCTTCGTGCTTCCCGAGGAGGGCAGCGCTCGACTCACGTTCCCCCAGCCCGGCGTCCTGGACGATGCCGTGTACGCGAGCGAGGCCTCCGTGCTCGCCGACATCGACGGCGTCGTCCGCGCCGAGCGGCGCGTCGCGGTGCTCGAGGAGCGTCTCGCGTCGCTCGAGCGCGGCGCGCTCGGCCGACTGCGGGCCCTCTTGCGCTAGGGGTTCTCGGGGCGGGATCCGCGTGAGCGGATTCGGCCCTGCGGAGAGACATACACTCCGCCCCGCGATGAAGCTCGTGATGACCCTGCTCGCGCGCGACGAGGCCGACGTCGTCGAGTCGTGGCTCGCGTTCCACCTGAGCGCCGGAGCGGACTTCGTGATCGCGACGGACAACCGCTCGGAGGACGGCACGACCGAGATCCTCGAGCGCTACGCGCGCGAGGGGCACGTGCACCTGATCCACGAGCCCGGCGAGGACCTGCGCCAGGACGAGTGGGTGACGCGCATGGCGCGCCTGGCGGCGACCGACTTCGGGGCGGACTGGGTGATCAACTCCGACGCGGACGAGTTCTGGTGGCCGCGGGGCGCCTCGCTCTCGGAGATGCTGGGAGCGGTGCCCGAGCGTTACGGGACCGTGAGTGGATTCCTGCGCACGTTCGTGCCGCGACCGGGCGAGGGGCCGTTCGCCGAGCGGATGACCGTGCGGTTCTCCGCGCTCGCACCGATCAACGACCCCGCCTCGCTGTACAAGCCGATCCGGAAGGTCCTGCACCGCGCCCATCCGGAGATCCGCCTGACGCGGGGGAACCACGCGGTCGTCGACAGCCCTTTCGCGCCGCTCCGGGGCTGGTTCCCGATCGAGGTGTTCCACTTCCCGATCCGCAGCTTCGAGCAGTTCGAGCACAAGACCGAGCTGCAGCGCAACGCGTTCGAGAACTACGTCGACCGCCCGCCGACGGGCTACCACGCCCGCATGTTCGACGCCATGAAGGACGGGCGGATGGCCGAGCACTACGCGTCGCTCGTCGTCCCGGACGACGAGCTCGAGCGCGGCCGGGCGGAGGGCCGCCTCGTCGTCGACACGCGGCTGCGGGACGCGCTCCGGGCGCTGCGCGCGGAAGCGGGCGAGGGGGAGTACCCGCTCCCGGCCGATGCTCCGACGCTGGCCTTTCCCACGCCCACGCTCGTCGAGGACGCGGACTACGCCGTCGAGGCGGCGGTGCTGGGCGAAGCGGACGTCGTCCGGCTCCAGCGCCGGCTCGACACGCTCGAGCGGCGGCTCGCGACGATCGAGCAGCGCCTGCCGAACCGCGTCTACCGGAAGGCCGCCGGCGCGGCCAAGCGCGTGCTGCGGCGGGACCGAGCTCCTAGAGGCCCTGCTTGACCGCGCGCAGGCCGACGATCACCTCGTACAGGCGGTCGCGCGCGTGCAGCTCCTCCGCGTCGAGGTCGGAGGCCGCGAGGCCGTAGAGGAACCCCGTGGCGGTGAGGACGTTCCCGAACGCCTCCACCTCGACGGCGTCCTCGCCGAAGGCCTCCGCGGCGAGCCGCCGGACCGAGCGCGCCGTGAAGTGCCACCACTCGCCGAAGGCCTCGTCCTCGGGAGGGGAGATCTTCGTGATGCCCGGCACGGTGACGAGCAGCACGCCGCCCGGCGCCAGGATCCGGTGGAGCGTCGCGAACGCGGCGCGCACGTCGTAGACGAACTGCAGCGTCTGCGTCACGATCGCGCAGTCGAACGTGTCGTCGGGGATCTGCGGGGCGTCCGCGAGGTCGCCGACGATCGTCGCCTCCGGGTTGCCCTCGGTCGCCATGAGGACGTCCACCCGGGAGACGTCGCTGCCGAAGCGTCGGGTGTAGTCGGGCGCCGCGATCTCGAGGACGTGCCCGCGGATGTCCTTCGCATGCGACCCGACGAACCGCTCGACGTAGACGCGGTCCAGGGGAGTGCCGCGCTCGAAGCCCCAGTTCGCGTCGATCGGCGTCACGCGACGGAGGTCGCCGAGGTCCGGAGGGCGGCGTCGGCGCCAGTCCACGAAGGCCCGTCGGACCGGGCGGAGCCGCCGCCGGGCCGAGGCCGGGACGAGCTGTCTCCAGCCCGAGGGCGGCAGGTCCTGTCCCCCGGTGGCCAAGGTCGCGATCATAGTCCCGGCGTGAGCGCGAACCTGCAGGCCGCCGGAGGCGACGGAGGGCGCATAGTCGTCGTGTCGCCGCACTCCGACGACGGTGTGCTCTCGCTCGGCGCGACCATGTCGTGCCTCGCCCGGGCGGCGCGCGAGGTCGAGCTGCTCACCGTCTTCGCGCTCGACCCCGAGTCCGACGCGGCGACCCGGGGCTGGGACGAGCGCGCCGGCTTCCGAACCGAGGGCGAGGCCGCGCGTGCTCGCCGCGAGGAGGACCGCCAGGCGTGCGCGCTGCTCGGGGTGACGCCGGCCTGGCTCCCGTTCGGGAGCGTCGACTACGAGCGCCACGGTGACGAGGACGAGGTCCGCGAGGCGGTAGTCGGCCTGGTCCGGGACGCCGGGGTGACGGTGCTCCTGCCCGGCTCGCCGCTCGGCCATCCCGACCACGCGTGGCTCGTGCGGGCGCTCGCCGGGCACGTGCCCGGCCGGCTGGGGCTCTACGCCGAGCAGCCCTACACGAGGAAGTCGGAGGGCGACGCGCGTGTGCCGGAGTGGCTGGAGAAGCGAGTGGGCGACGCCGTATTCGAGCCCGTCGCGGCCGGCGTGCGCGACCGCGTCGCGAAGTGGAGGGCGATCCGCCGGTACGCCTCCCAGCTCCCGCTCCTCGCCATGCGGCGGAGCCTGCGGCGCGGCCCGCTGGCGCTCGCTCTCGAGCCGGAGCTCGTCGCCTGGCCGGCCGGGCGCGACCGCACGCCGGGCTAACCTCCTGCCGCGATGAACCTCGTCATGACGCTCCTCGTGCGGGACGAGGTGGACATCGTCGACGCGCAGATCGCGTTCCATCTCGCCGCGGGCGTCGACCTCGTGATCGCGACGGACAACCGCTCCGAAGACGGCACGACGGAGGTGCTCGAGCGGTACGCGCGCGAGGGCAGGCTCCATCTGATCCGCGAGCCCGGCGACGACCTGCGGCAGAGCGAGTGGGTCACGCGCATGGCGAGGCTGGCCGCGACCGACTTCGGCGCGGACTGGGTGATCAACTCCGACGCCGACGAGTTCTGGTGGCCACGCGGGACGAGCCTGCGCGAGGTGCTGGAGTCCGTGCCGCCGCACCACGGCGTCGTCCGCGCCGCGTGGCGGAACTTCGTCCCGCGGCCGGAGAGCGCACCCGTTCTTCGCCGAGCGCATGACCGCCCGGCTGTGCAGGCCCTCCTTCCATCCGCACCCGCTCAGCACCCACTCGAAGTCGGCGCACAGGGCGGTCGCCGACGTCCGCATCGGCCGCGGGAACCACGAGGCGTTCGGGACGGGGCTCGTCCCCGTCCGCGGCTGGTACCCGATCGAGATCCTCCACTTCCCGGTGCGCTCGCTGGAGCACTGCATGCGGAAGTACGTGACCCAGTTCGTCGCGCTCGAGCGCAACGCGGAGAAGGGGATCCCCGGCCACATGGCCGAGGCGTTCGACGCCTACCGCGCCGGGCGGCTCGCGGAGTACTACGCGCCGCTCGTCGTCGACGACGCGACCCTCGAGCGCGGTCTCGCGGACGGCACGTACCTGCTCGACACGCGGCTGCGCGACGCGCTGCGCGCGCTCGGCTTCGGCGATGCCGGGACCAGCACCGGGCCGGTCGCGTTCCGCCGGCCCGAGGTCGAGGACGCCGCTCGCTACGCAGCCGAGGCGTCCGCGCTCCAAGAGTCCGACCTCGGCCTCGCGCTCGGCGCGCGGGTGGACGCGCTCGAGCAGCGGATCGGCCTCCTCGAGCGGCGGTCCCTGTCGCGCGTCCGGGGCGCGGTGCGCGGGCGTCGCCGATGAGCGCCGCCTGGGAGCGGCTGCTCGCCTTCGTCCCGACGCGACGGGCTGCGGCCGTCCTCTTCCTGCTCGCGGTTGCCGTCTACTGGATCGAGGCGCTCGGCTGGCCCATGGCCAAGGGGCGCGACACGTGGGACTACCTCACCTACTACCTTCAGCTCCTCGACTCCGACCCCCCGATGTCGGAGCTGCAGCTCTTCCGCACGCCGCTCACGCCGCTCGTCCTCGGCGTACCGCTCGATCTCGGCGGAAGCGTCGCTCCTGGAGATCGTGTTCGGAGTGCTCTACGGGATTGCGATCCTCGCCTGGAGCGCGATGGCGCTCACCTTCGGCCGCCTCGCGGCGCTCGCGAGCGCGCTCCTGCTCCTCGCCTACCCCGCGTACGCGACGCTCTACCACCAGGCCTCGAGCGACGCGATCTTCGCTACGGCCCTCGCCTGCTGGGCGCTCCTCCTGGCGAGGACGCTGGAGCGGCCGTCCGGGTGGAGGTTCGCGGCGCTCGGCGCCGGCATTGCCGTGCTCGTCCTCGTCCGCGCGGCGAACGAGATCCTCCTGCCACTCGCACTCGTGCCGCTCTTCGCCGCCGTCCCGTGGCGACGGCGCTTCGTCTGGACGGCCGCGTGCCTCGCCGCGGCCGTGCTCCCGCTCGCCTCCTGGGCGGTGCTGAACGGCGTCCGCTACGACTCGACCACGGTGCAGCGCGGCGGCCGAGCCTGGGTCCCGTTCCTCCGCGTCTTCACGACCGAGCGCACGATCGCGCCCGAGAACGGCTCCGCCTCGCGGCGTCTCGCCGCGCTGATCGAGCAGGAGGTGCTCGCGAAGGAGCCGCACGCGGGGCTGGGAGTCACCCTCGACGCGTACCTCGCGAACGGCTCGAACTACGAGACCGTCCGTCTCATCGCCCTCTCCGACCGCGTCCTCGGCCAGGACGAGAACTACGCAGTGCTCTTCGACTCCGCCGTGGAGGCGATCCGGAAGCACCCCGGGACGTACTTCCGCGGGGTCGCCGACACGTACTGGGACTTCCTCATGCAGGCGCCGCTCCGCGAAGGCGTCGCGCCGCGGGAGCAGACGGCGCCGGAGGCGCCTGCGCCGACGTACGAGAGCGACGGGGTCGTGCTCCCGAACCCCCAGGCGCACGTCCTGCTCGAGGCCGTGCCGTACGGCTTCGTCTGGTGCGCATCGGACTACATCGACTCCTGCGTCGTGCGGGAGCCGTCGCTCGTCTGGGACGACCCGGCGCTGCAGCGGCGCTACCGGGAGATCGTCGAGCAGGTCCGAGCCTGGGACGCTGAGCTCCCCTCCCGCGAGGGCGTCGCCTTCGTGCCGGAGGTCCTGAACCGCGTCACCCCACGCTTCCCCCGCCCGCCGCTGTGGCTCGCGGTCGGCATCGTCGCGCTCGTGGTGCGTCGCCCGCGCGGCCGGCAGACGATCCTCGCGTTGTGGCTCTCGGCCGGCCTCGTGCTGCTCGTGCACGCCGTCTCCCAGGGCGTCGCCCCGGAGTTCGCGCTGCCCGTGTACCCGGTCTTCCTCGTCACGGCGCTCGTCGCCCTCGCGGGGGAGCGCGCGTCCCCCAGGGACGGGTCGTCATCCGGCATGTCCGCCGGTTAGCATCCACCGGGTGAGCCGGGCGTCGGTGGAGCGTGGTGCCCATGCCGTCAGAGCGAGCATCAGCGTCGTCGTGAACACGCACGAGCGGCCCCGCGCCCTCGACGCCGTCCTGCGCGCGCTCTCCGAGCAGTCCGACCCGGCATTCGACGTCGTCGTCGCCGACGACGGGTCGGGCGTCGCGACGGAGCAGGTCGTCGAGCGCTGGAGACGGCCGCTCGGGCCGCGGCTCCAGCACGTCTGGCAGCCGGACGAAGGCTTCCGCCTCGCGCTCGCGCGGAACCGCGGCGCGCTGGCTGCCCGCGGCGGCTACCTCGTGTTCCTCGACGGCGACGTCGTTCCCCGGCACCGCTTCGTGCAGGCGATGCGCGCATCGGTACGGCGCGGCTGGTTCGTCGCCGGTCGCAGGCTCGCGCTCTCGAGGGCCCTTACCGAGCGCGTGCTCGGCGAGCAGGATCCGATCCACCGCAACTCACTGCTCGACTGGATCCGGTTGAGGAAGGACGTGTCGCCGCTCTCCGTCCTCACGTCCCGGGACCGGCGCACCGTCGGGAGCAAGGCGCCCGAGTTCGAGCCCCACGGACGCGCCTACGGGTTCCTGCTCGGGGTCTCCCGTGCGGACTTCGAGCGCGCGAACGGGTACGACTCGCGGTTCGTCGGCTGGGGCGAGGAGGACGTCGACCTCGCGATGCGGCTGCGCAGACTCGGGCTGCGCTGCGGGCACGCCGGCCCACAGGCGACCGTGCTCCATCTCTGGCATCCGCCTCGGGACGAGGACGGGCGCGGAAACTGGAGGCTGCTGCAGGAGACCGCGGCCAACGGCCGCGTGGAGGCCGAGCGCGGCCTGTACGAGCTCGCGCGCGCCGCCGACGCCTCGGTCGCCTAGCTCCTTGTCGTCGCGGCGCGCCCTCGCCGCCGTCTGCGCGATCACCGTCGCCGGCGGCCTGCTCCGCT
>CAVPJY010000013.1:0-76963 GCA_963705535.1 uncultured Actinomycetes bacterium | reverse complement strand
AACGCCGTACAACTATCGCAACGTCGCAACTCGAGGCCTCGATAAGGCCGCGAGAGGGGCTGGTCTGAACCGCTCCGGACTGCCCAGACTCAGCTTTCATGACTTGCGGCACACGTACGGAAGCCATCTCGTGCGGCAAGGGCTCGATCCTGTGCGCGTCGCGCGCCAGATGGGTCATGCCCGCCCATCAATCACCCTCGACATCTACGCGCACGAGTTCGAAGAGGCGCGCGGCACGGACGACATCGCGGCTCGGCTTACTGCCGCGTTTGGTGTAGTCCCGCCATCTGACCAAATCTGACCAACCAAGCGTAGAGAGTCGGCTCTCAGTCCTTCGATTCGGTGAAAAACGGCTTGGTTGAGCCATGGAGCGTACCGGGATCGAACCGGTGACCTCCGGCTTGCAAAGCCGGCGCTCTCCCAGCTGAGCTAACGCCCCGAGCGGATCAAGTGTAGGCGGTCACGGATTCGGCGGCGCGTCGCGGACGCCTCTCTCCCCGAGCGTTCGCAGACCGCCGTCGAACGTGCTCTCGGTGGCCTCCCGCGTCTCGCGCTCGAGCCGGCGAAGGCGCTCGTCGAGCTCGTCCAGGGCGGCGCGGTCGAGCCCGACGTCCCGGCCTCCCGGCTTCGCGCCGGCCCGCCTGCGCTCGAGGAGCGCCGCCTCGCGGCGCGCGAGATCGTCGCTCTGCGCTGCGAGCTCCGCCTGCGTCCGCGCGAAGACCTTCTCGGCCTCCTGGAGCGTGACGAGACGGGCCTCGATCTGCGCGAGCCGCTCCTGGCGCGTCGGGGGCGCCTGCCTTGCGTCTCAGCTCCGCTTCCTCCTGGACGAGAGTCCGCTCGCGCGCGTCGAGCTCGGCCTCGCGCCGGTTGAGGTCGCGTGCGCGCGCGGCGAGACCGACCTGGGCGTGCACGAAGGCGTTCTCGCCTCCCGCGGGGAGCTGCCCGCCGGCGTGCTCCACCCTCGCGAGGATGTCGAGGAGCTCGCGCTCCTTGCGCTCGACCGAGGCGACGCGCTCGGCGAGCTCGTCGCGCAGGCGCCCGAGCTCGTCCTCGGCCGCGACACGAATCGCGCGCAGGCGCAGCGAACTCGGTCTCGACCGAGTCGTCACGCGTGGTGTCTCGCTGGCCGAAGAGGGGCACGCGTCGATGATATGCGCGACGCGCCCGTTCTCCTGCTCGATGTTCCGCGGCCGTTCTCCGCTGCGCGGCCGTCTCGGGACCAAGCGGCCGTTCGCGGCCCGCTCTCGCGCTACGCCGCGCGCTCGAGCCGCTCTTCCGCGCGGGCGCGACGCACGATCTCCTCGCGCTCGCCGAAGCGGAGGCGTGCCTTCTCCATCCGGAGCTCCTGCCAGAGCTCCTGGAGGCGCGTGTCGATCTCCTTGATCTCGTCCTTCACGGTGGGATCGAGCCCATCCGAGAGCTGCTGCCAGAGCACCTGGCGCTCCTCCGAGAGCTGCTCGATCGCGTCGTGGATCTGAATCGGGGTCATGTCTCCCTCAAACGGTTCGATTGCGCAGTCCATTCCCGCACTGCGCGGGGGCTCAAACCTCACTCGTAGCCGAGCTCGGCGATCCGCTCCTCGTCGAGGCCGAAGTAGTGCGCCAGCTCGTGGAGGACGGTGATGCGGATCTCCTCGCGCAGCTCCTCGGGGTCGGGGAAGCTCTCCTCGAGCGGGATCCGGTAGATCGAGATCGTGTCGGGGAGGAGGCCGCCCTCGTCCCCCCGTTCGGGTAGCGGCACCCCGTGGTAGAGGCCGAAGAGATCGGGGTCATCGGGGTTCTCGTCCTCGACGACGACCGCGAGGTTGCGAAGCGCGCGCGCCAGGTGCTCCGGGAGCTCGTCGAGGGCCTCGCGCACCTGATCCTCGAAGGTCATGCCTGCGGATGCTACTCTTGGTATGAACTTGCGCAGAAAAGACTAAATTACATAATTGTTGTGCAAGTAGATCGACCGAAGGAGGACTCGATGACCACACTCGTACGCTGGGAGCCGTTTCGGGAGTTGGCTTCCTTCCAGAACGAGATGAGCCGGTTCATGAACGGGCTGTTCGACGGGCCGGGGCGGGTGACCCAGAACTGGGTGCCTGCGCTCGACGTGTGGGAGACCGACGCCGAGGTCGTGTACGCGTTCGACCTCCCCGGCATCCCCGAGGAGAAGCATCACCGTCGAGGTGAAGGAGGACACGCTCACCGTGTCGGCCGAGCGCGAGAAGACGGAGGAGCTCTCGGACGAGCACTTCTATCGCTTCGAGCGCCGGTACGGCACCTTCGCCCGCGCGGTCGGCCTGCCCCAGGGCGTCGACCCGGACAAGGTCGCGGCGCGCTACGAGAACGGCGTGCTCGAGATCCGGGTCCCGAAGCCCGAGGAGCAGAAGCCGCGCACGATCTCGATCTCGAAGACGGTCGAGGTGAGCTGACCGCAGCTCGCACGGGGCCGGGTATCCACCCGGCCCCGTGCCGCTACCCCGCGGTAGAGTCGCGGCATGGCTACTTTCGCGGATGCCCTGAACGAGCAGGTCCGGAACGAGTTCGCCGCGTCCCAGCAGTACGTCGCGGTGGCGGTCTACTACGACTCGGAGAACCTCCCCCAGCTGGCGGCGCACTTCTACCGGCAGGCGGTGGAGGAGCGGAACCACGCGATGATGATGGTGCAGTACCTCCTCGACGCGGACGAGGCGGTCGCGATTCCCGGAATCGAGCCGCCCCAGACGGGCTTCCCCAACGCCGTCGCGCCCGTGGCCCTCGCGCTCGAGCAGGAGAGGAAGGTCACCGACCAGATCGTCGAGCTCGTGAAGCTGGCCCGCTCCGAGGGCGAGCTCGTCGGCGAGCAGTTCCTCCACTGGTTCCTGCAGGAGCAGCGCGAGGAGGTGGCGTCGATGACGGAGCTCCTCGCCGTCGTGGAGCGCGGGAAGGACAACCTGCTGCAGGTCGAGGAGCACGTCGCTCGCGCTGCGGGTGGCGAGAACCCGCTCGAGGCGGGCGTTCCGCCGACCGCGGGCGGCGCCCTCTGACGTGCACGAGATCCGGATCCGCACCGAGCGGCGGACACAGGTCGTCGAGATCACGCGCGAAGTACGCGAGGCGGTCGCCGGCGAGGGCGGCTCGGCGGTCCTCGTCTACGTCCCGCACACCACGGCCGGGGTGACGATCAACGAGCACGCGGACCCGGCCGTCGCGCGTGACCTCGAGTCCGCGCTCGAGCGCATCGTCGACGACGGATGGCCGTGGGAGCACGTCGAGCCGGGGGAGGAGAACGCGCCGACCCACGTCCGTGCCTCGCTCATGGGCTCGAGCGTCGTCGTGCCCCTCGTCGGTCTCGGCTCGGTCGAGCTGGGCGTCTGGCAGGGCATCTTCTTCTGCGAGTTCGACGGGCCGCGCGACCGCCAGGTCTACGTCGGCGTCCTCAAGTAGCCGGTCGTCCGGCCACCCGTAAGCTGAGACCCTCTTGATCGAGGTCAGGAACCTCACCAAGCGGTACGGCAAGACGCTCGCGGTCGACGACCTCTCGTTCACGGTCGCTCCGGGCACCGTCACGGGCTTCCTCGGGCCCAACGGCGCCGGCAAGTCCACGACGCTGCGCGCGATCCTCGGGCTCGTGCACCCGACCTCCGGGCAGACGGCCGTCCTCGGGCACCCCTACCGGGAGCTCGACAAGCTGCCCCACCGGGTCGGCGCAGTCCTCGAGACGTTCGACGCGCACCCCGGACGCTCGGGCCGGAATCACCTGCGCATGCTCGCGACGGCCGCCCGGATCCCGACCTCCCGCGTCGACGAGGTGCTCGAGCACGTCGAGCTCACCGGTGCGGCGCGACGGCGGGTGAAGGGGTACTCCCTGGGGATGCGCCAGCGCCTGGGCCTCGCCGCGGCGCTGCTCGGCGATCCAGAGGTGCTCGTCCTCGACGAGCCCGCGAACGGTCTCGATCCGCAGGGGATCCGCTGGCTTCGCGACCTCCTCCGCTCGCTGGCGCGCGAAGGCCGGACGGTGCTCCTCTCCAGCCACGTCCTCGCGGAGATCGCCCAGACGGTGGACGAGGTCGTGATCATCCACCGGGGCCGGCTCGTGCGGCAGGCGACGATGGCCGAGGTCGAGGCGATGGCCGCGGGCGAGGCCCGCGTGCGGAGCCCGGAGGCGGACAGGCTCGCCTCGGTGCTCGCCCGGGCCGGGCTGCGCGCTCGAACGATGGGCGACGGCAACCTTGCCGTCGCGGCGCCTCCCGAGCGTGTGGGTGAGCTCGCCGCGGAGCACGGGATCGTCCTCCACGAGCTGACGACCGAGCGCGCGACCCTCGAGGAGGTCTTCCTCGAGCTGACCGTCGCGGACGTGGAACAGGGAGCGACGGAGTGAGCGCCCTCGTCCACGCCGAGCTCGTCAAGTTCCGGACCACCCGCACCGCGATCGGCGTGCTGCTCGCCGCGGTCGCGCTCGTCGCCCTCGGCGCGGCGGGGACGGTGGGAACTGCGGAGGAGGTGAGCGCTCGGGACCGCGGAGCTCACCCGGGACGTCGTCGCGAGCGCCCTCTTCGCAGCTCTGATCGCGTTCTTGGTCGGGATCCTCTGCGTGACGGTGGAGTGGAGGCACGGAACCGTGACGCGGACGTTCCTGGTCACGCCCCGGCGAGGGCGCGTGCTCGTCGCGAAGGAGATCTGGATCGCGGTCTTCTCCGCGTGCGTGGCCGTCGTCGGCCTGCTCCTCGCCCTCGCGATCGCGATCCCGTGGCTCGAGCTGCGCGACTCGTCGCTCGAGCTCGACGGAGACGCTGCGAGCCTCGCGGGGCGGATCGTCCTCGCGACGATGCTCTGGGGCGCGCTCGGCGTCGGCATCGGCGCGGTCGTCCAGAGTCAGACGCCGGCGCTCGTGGGCGCCGTCATCTGGATCCTCCTCGTCGAGAGCCTGATCGGCGCGCTGCTCGGGCTGGTCGATCTCGACGGCCTCGCCGACTACCTTCCCGGTCGCGCCCTCTCGTCGTTCGACGGGACGCAGGAGGACGGCGGCCTCTCGAAGGGGATGGGAGGTCTCGTCAGCCTGGCCTGGGTCACGGGCCTGGGTGCTGTCGGGTACCTCCGCATGTCGCGGCAAGACGTGACCTGACCGGGCTGGCTAGGCTGGCCTGGCAGTGGCCGCGCCCGTGAGGAAAGGGGAGGAGCTCGAGCTCCGCGTCGATTCGCTCGCCTATGGCGGCAACGGCGTCGCGCGGGTGAACGGGTTCGTCGTCTTCGTGCGGGGCGGTCTCCCCGGCGATCTCGTGCGCGCGCGCGTGACGAAGACGAAGCGCGGGTTCGCGGAGGCCGTCACGCAGGCCGTGCTGGAGCCGTCGAGCGAGCGCGTCGAGGCGCCGTGCCGCCACTTCGGCGTCTGTGGCGGCTGCCGGTTCCAGGATCTCGCCTACGAGTCCCAGCTCGCGGCGAAGGAGCAACAGGTCCGGGACGCGCTCGTCCGCATCGGGCGGATCGGCGAGCCCCCGCTCGAGCCGATCGTTCCCGCCGCCTCCGTCTTCCGGTACCGGAACAAGCTCGAGTACTCGTTCTCGGCGGGTGAGGAGGGGGTCGAGCTCGGATTCCATCGCGCCGGGCGCTGGGACGAGATCGTCGACATCGAGGAGTGCCTGCTGACCACGGACCTGGGTAACGCGGTTCGCCTGGCGGTCCGGGGCTGGGCGCGCGAGGAGCAGCTCGAGCCGTACGACCAGGCCACCGGTACCGGCTATCTCCGCCACCTCGTCGTTCGCGAGGGGCGCAACACGGGGCAGGTCCTCGTCCTGCTCGTGACGGCCCCGGGTGAGCGCTTCGAGATCGGCTACTTCGTGGACGTCCTCCGCAGGTTCCCGGAGGTGCGCTCGATCCACTGGGCGATCAACGACACGCCGGCAGAGCGGACGAACGTGCCGGCGAAGCTTCTCTGGGGGGACGACGCGATCGAGGAGGAGTTCCTCGGGCTCCGCTTCCGCCTCCGCCCGGGCGCGTTCCTCCAGACCAACACGGAGATGGCCGAGCAGCTGTACTCGCTCGCGCGCGACTACGCCGGCGTGCGCGGCACCGAGAACGTGCTCGACCTGTACTGCGGGACGGGCACGATCGCCCTCGCGCTCGCTCGTCAGGCCGGGGCGGTGTGGGGCCTCGAGATCTCCGAGGAGGCCGTGGCCTGCGCGATCGAGAACGCGGAGCTGAACGGGATCGAGAACGCGCGCTTCTTCGCCGGGAACGTCGGGCAGACGCTCGAGGAGCTCGTCGAGGAGTCGGGCCCTCCGGACGTCGTCGTGGTCGACCCGCCGCGCGCCGGTCTCGCGGGGAAGGCGCTCCGGCGTACCGGCGCGCTCGGCGCCGTGCGGATCGTCTACGTCTCCTGCAACCCGACGACGCTCGCCTCGGACGTCCAGGTGCTGCGCGACGAGTTCGGGTACGAGCTCCGCCGCTGCCGGCCGGTCGACATGTTCCCGCACACGCCGCACGTCGAGTCCGTCTCGCTCCTGACCCGAGTGGCGGCCGTCGGGCCGACGTAGCCGGCGGTCACTCCTGCTCGGGGCGCTCACGGGCGGCGGTCCATGCGGCGCGCCCGTCTCGCCAGAGCAGGTCGGCGTTCGGGAGGACGAACCCGAGGCAGATCGCCGGGAGGGCCGGGAGCCCCGACACGTCGTCCCAGCTCCACACGAGCGCGAGCGTCGCGGCGAGCAACCCCGTCATCGCGATCCAGGTCCACCCGACCCGCAGCCGGAAGCGGTCGGCGGCCGCGAGAAGCAGCGCGAAGAAGAGCACGTCGGGCGGCCCGACGTTGACGGCCGCCGCGTCGCCCGGGCTCGGGAAGGAGACCGCGAGGCGCTCGAAGAGCCCGGGCTGCTCCTCGACGACGTAGCGCGTCGGTCCCGCGGCCACCGACCAGATGTCCGCCCACGGGACGACGACGGCCACGAGCGAGACCCACCAGAGCTCCTCGAAGAGCGACAGGAACCAGAACCCGACGAGCCCGTAGCACACGAGCTTCGCCACGTTCGCCGCCGAGTCGACGCCCCCCAGGGAGAGGCCGACGGCCAGGACACCCGAGAGGACGGCGACGACGAGCACCCGGGTGCCGGGACCGCGGGCGAGCGGGAGCGCGAGCCAGATCGCCGCGGCGAACGCGGGGAAGACGCGAGGCTGTAGAAGGCGACGTCGGCGCCGGACGGGAGGGCCGGCAGCGCTCCCGCGACCGCGCCGTAGGCGACGAGCGCCGCAAGCAGTGCGCCGAGTGCGAGTCGACGCCTTCGACTCATGTCTCGCCGCCCGGGGGTCAGAACGGTGACTGCTCGGCCCACCAGGGGCCGAGCGCCTTGAAGGCGTTCCAGAACCGTGTCTTCGCCGGCGCGTCGTCCAGCGACTCGTCGACGTCGGGCGTGACGAGCGCCTGGATCGTGGGCGTGAAGCGCTGGACGGCGCCCTCGGCGCCGTTGTCGATCGGCTGCGACAGCGGGAAGCGCAGGTCGGCGAGGAAGGCAGCCGCGCGCGCTCCCATGACGACCACGAGCTTGGGCTGGACGATGTGGAGCTCTCGGGTCAGCCAGGCGGCGGCGTCCGCAGGATCCTCGGTTCCGAACTTGAGGCAGTTGGTCCCGTACACGGCGAGCGGGTCCACGTGGAGCCGCTGGAGCGACTTGAGCACCGCCTGCCCCGCACGGCCGAAGAACGCGACGCCCTCCTGGATCTCCGTGGGCTGCGGCGTGAACTTCAGGAGGAAGACGTCGGCCAGGGGATGGCCCGAGCCGAGCACGGGGACGCGCAGCTCGTCGCCAGCCCGCGCGAGCTCGTCGCCGAGCTCGTTGATCTCGGCGATGGCTCTCTGCAGGTAACGCTCGTAGATCTCGTCGGTGGGCACGGCGGCGGGCACGGAGTCCGGGGGTCCTTCTCCTCTAGCGCACCTTTTCCTTGACTTGCGCGACCCACTTGAGCGACTGCAGGTACGCGAGGGACTTGGGGCGGCGGAGGACCTCGGCCGTGCGCAAGGCGAGGCAGGAACTCCTCCGGCCCGTCGAACCGGCGCATGCGCAGGGCTCCCGTGCCCACCCCCTGCAGCACGTGCGCGTCCGAGCCCGCGCCTTGCAGGAGCCGGTACTTGCGGGCGAAGCGCAGCGCCTCGTCGTTGAACGAGTCGCGCGGGAGCCGGGCGTTGTAGACCTCGAAGACGTCGATCTCGGCCAGGTGCCGGTGGAGCGTCGCCGGGTCGGCGATGGCGTGCAGCCGATCGAAGGGGTGGGGGAGATAGACGAGTCCGCCTTGGTCCTTGATCGCCGCGATCGTGTCCCCGAAGGACATGCCGCGCGAGATCTCCTCCCGAAGGAAGAGGCCGATCACCTCGCCCTGCGAGTCCGTCTTGACCTCCTCGCCGGGGATGACGACGAGCTCCCGTTGGGCGGCGAGCTCGACGGCCTCGAGCGCACCGCCGAAGACGTTGTGGTCGGTCACGGCGATCCCGCCGAGACCGATGCTCTCCGCATGCTCGACGAGGTCGGCGGCGGGCACCGAGCAGTCGTGCGACCAGTCCGTGTGCATGTGCAGGTCGACGGCGATCCAGTCGCGGCCCTCGAGTGGATCTCCTTCCCCGCGCGTCGGCCGGGCGCGCCGCTTGCGGGTCAGGCGGGCGTAGACGGCGTCGAGCTCTTCGCCTACCCGATCGAAGCTCTGGGTCTCCGCCCGCCTCCGCCCCTCGTCGGCGACCTTCGCCCGGGCGACGTCGTCGTGGACGAGCCTCGCGACCTCGGTGGCGACTGCCTCGGGCGTGGCGGCTCGCACGACGGCGGCTCCCGACGCCGCTGCCTCGAGCGCGAGCCGTTCCTCTCCTGCGGGAGCGGGAACGAAGATCGACGCGTCGCCGAGGAGCGACGCGCGCTGGTCGGGTCGTCTCACCGAGCGAACGTGCGCCCGGTCGCGGAGCGATCGCGGGACGGCGGGGCGGTAGGCGAGCGGCTTCGTGTGGACGAGATGCAGTTCCCAGCCGTCGAGCTCGTGGAGAGATCGCAGGAGCCCGCGCGTGAGAGGGCGGCCTGCGATCTCGAGCTCGAGCGCGATCACGGGGCGCTTGGCACGAGGACGGAAGCGCTCCGTGTCCACTCCGACGGGGACGAGGCCGTAGTCGCCGTGGAAGCGCTCGGCCGCGGCGGCCATGGTCTCCTCGGACGTGGCGAGCAGTGCGTCGACGCGGATCCGCAGACGATCTCGGCGTGAGCGCCGCGCCGGGTAGCCGAGCCGCTCGGGTGAGAAGAACGTCGCCGCGGTGAGCGCGTCCGCGGACGTGAGCGCGAGATACGAGAGGCTCGGGAGGCCGGGCTCGAAGCCGTGGACGACGTCGAACCCACCGCTGCGGAGGGCCAGCACCAGATTCGCCCGGACGCCGACCGGGACGCCGAGGTGCGTGCGCCGCGAGATCGGGACCGACGGACCGACGGCGATCACCTCCCGGTCGAGCCCTCGCTGGAGAGCGCGCCTGCCGTCGAGGAGGTCGCGGGCGCGGGACGAGGGAGCGAGCACCGTGACCTCGTGCCCCAGCGCCCGGAGGGCCTGGGCGGCGCCGTCGACGTGCGCGTTCACCTCGTGCGGCTGCGACCACGCGAACGGCGTGACGAAGCAGATGCGGAGGCTCACCCCAAGCAAGTTACAACTTGTAACTTGGTCGGATGAGCCAGGTCGAGATCAAGGTCCGCGCGAACGGCCCGTACAAGGTCACGGGCTCGGTGAGGATCGTCGACGCGCAGGGGAACGAGATCGTGCCGCCAGAGGGCGACTCGATCGTGCTCTGTCGCTGCGGGCACTCGCGCACGAAGCCGTTCTGCGACAAGAGCCACCGCGAGGCCTGCTTCGTCGCAGACGACCCGTCGCCGTCCGAGTAGGCCTAGATGGTTGATGCCACGATCTCGCGCGTCCGGATGCGCGATCTGGCGGGTCCGGGCCGCTTCCGCCCGGACGCAGGCCGCGAAGCGGCCTGCTCTCGGGCGTGCGCTTCGCGACGGGAGAGCGGCGCCAAGGCGTCCAGCATTGCCACCGCTCTCCCTCGCGCCCCGGAGCGGCCAGCTCGCGCCCCGGAGTCGGCGATCTCGTGGCATCAACCATCTAGTCGCGCCTGCGCAGGAGCAGCCGCTCGCCGCGCTCCAGCTGCACGTCGAGCCCGCCACTCGATCGCGTCGCGACGAGCTCGACGTCGTCGAGCGCCGTGAGGACGCGGAGCTCGCCCGACGTCGGGACGAGGGCCGCGGCGGTGAAGCGCTGGAGCACGGGCAGCAGGATCCAGCCCATGACACGCGACGATCCAGCACGACCCGGCGACCTTCCAGAAACCATCGTCGCTGCTCTCGTCCCAGATCCCGGCCGTCGTCGTGAAGAACGCGAAGAGCAGGGCCGTCCAGGTGACGAGGAGGGCCCAGCCGTGCTCTCCGCGGTGCAGCACGAGCTGCGTCGTCCCAAGGAGCGTGGCGATCAGCGCGAGTGCCGCGGTGCCGGCCAACTTGTTCAGCGTCTCGTCGTCGAAGCTCGTCCACGTCGCCGTCGCGATGAAGAAGAAGCCGACCGTCGCGACCGCGACGGCCGCCCAGCCGACCGTCTGGTGGCCACGCTCGGCGACCGTGAGACCGGCGACCGCCGTGCCGCTCGCGGCGAGCAAGGCGGCCATCGTCAGGAGGATCTGCCCGTCGGTCTCGGTGAAGTCGCTCCGCAGGAGCGCGGAGATGCCGATCAGGCGGCGAGCACGACGGCGCCCGCCGCCCCGATCCAGAAGAGCCGCGCGTAGCGGACTCCGGCGATCACGCCTTGGCTGCCGCCTTCTGCTTCTTCACCGCGTTCTTCACGATGAAGCGCTCGATCTGCTCGTGCGCCTCGTCGTCGCGGATCTGCTTCGGCGGCGACTTCATGAGGTAGGCGCTCGGCGCCTCGAGCGCACCCGAGATGCCGTTGTTCAGGGCGAGCTTGGCGAGCCGGACGGCGTCGATGACGATGCCGGCCGAGTTCGGCGAGTCCCACACCTCGAGCTTGAGCTCGACGTTCAGCGGCACGTCGCCGAAGGAGGTGCCCTCCATCCGGATGTACGCCCACTTGCGGTCGGTGAGCCACGGCACGTAGTCGGACGGGCCGACGTGCACGTTCCCGGCGCCGATGTCGTAGTCGAGCATCGACGTCACCGCGTTCGTCTTCGAGATCTTCTTCGACTCGAGGCGCTCGCGCTCGAGCATGTTGAGGAAGTCGGAGTTGCCGCCGACGTTCAGCTGCATCGTCTTGTCGAGGTGGACGCCGCGGTCACCGAAGAGCGTCGTCAGCACGCGATGCGTGATGGTCGCGCCGACCTGGGACTTGATGTCGTCTCCGATGACCGGCACGCCCGCGTCCTCGAAGCGCTTGTGCCAGTACGGCTCGCGTGCGATGAAGACGGGCATGCAGTTCACCATCGCGACGCCCGCCTCGAGGATCTGCTCGGCGTACCACTTCGTCGCGGCCTCGGAGCCGACCGGGAGGTAGTTGACGACGACGTCCGTGCCGGTCTCCTTGAGGATCCCGACGACGTCGTCGGTCTGGCCGGGCGCCTTCTCGACGACCTGCGAGAGGTACTTGCCGATGCCGTCGTGAGTCATGCCGCGCGACACCTTGACGCCGGTCTTCGGCACGTCCGCGAACTTGATCGTGTCGTTGGGATGCGCCCACATCGCGTCGGCGAGGTCGACGCCGACCTTGCCCTTGACGACATCGAACGCGGCGGTGAACTCGATGTCCGAGATGTGGTACCCGCCGAGGTCAACGTGCATCAGGCCGGGGACGCTGTCCTCCGGCCTCGCGTCCTTGTAGTACTCGACCCCCTGGAGGAGCGAGTTGGCGCAGTTGCCCACGCCGATGATGGCGACACGCACCTTGTCCTTCGCGCGCGGGCGGTTCTTCGAGCCGTTCGTGCTGGCCATGGTTTCCTTTCCCGGGGGCTGTCCCCGAACGGGGACTGTCCCCCGCTTGCTATCTCGGCCGGTGTAGGGGACGCCGAGCCCGTCGGCGAGCGTGGCGAGGATGACGTCGTTGGCGGCGGCGCCCGTGCGGGACGCCTCCGCGTGGATCTCGTCCTTCAGCTCCTGCGGAACGCGGAGCAGGAGGACGGGTGAGGAGCCTGCTAGCACTTTGCGCCGACGGCCGCTCGGCGTGTACGAGATGCCGAAGCTGGCGGCGAGGATTCCGGCCGCGACGTCGTTGACGTTGGACTCGCGGCGGGCGGTCTCGCGAACGAGCGCCCCCTTCAAGGGAGCTGGCATCCTGACGAGGATGCCAGCTCGATTGGATGAAGTGCTAGCAGTCAAACTGCTAGCACTATACATGATCAGTTGATCTGAACCACGCTCCCCTGCAGGTCGAGCCGGTTGCTCGCGCGGACGAGACCGCTTCCACTCGTCCGGAGCGTTAGGTTGCCCTGGGAGTCGAGGGTCGCAGTTCCTCCGGCCTGCACGGTCATGTTTCGGTCGCTCTGCATCCCGAGGTCCCGGGTGCGCACCGCGAGATCCTCACCGGCGACCGTGATCGAGTTCGTGGACCCGCGTCCAATGACGATTCCCGCGTTCGTCACGCTGATCGAGTACTCGCCGCTCGGGCTCGTGAACGTTCCCGAGAAGGGCTCGCCGTCGGCGCCGTCCTGCCCGCTGCAGACGTATGCAGTCGTGCCTGCGGCGTCGGTGATCGACGCGCCTCCCGCAGGACAGTTCGTGTCTCCCGCGGCGAGCTGGGTCACGCTCGGGCTCACGCCGTCGTCACCGTCCGCGCCGGCCTGGCCGGGCGGCCCCTGGATGCCCTGCTGGCCCTGCTTGTTCCAGGAGACCTCGATCTCCAGGGCGGGGTTGCAGTGACTCATGAGGTTGCCCGGCGGAAGCGACTTGTCGATCAGCCGCACCGTCCCGACGTTCTTCAGCATGCAGGCGGTGTAGACGCCGCCGTCCGAGGGGATCGCCGCCCGGGCGACCCCACCCGCGAGCACGATGGCGACCGCGCCTCCGAGCGCCGCGATCAGGTCTCTCCGTCTCATCTCTCCTCCTCTCCTACGCGAGCACCGCGGTGAAGACGTACGAGAACGTCATGACCTCGCCCGCGCCGCCACTGCCGACACAGGGCATGGTCACGATCGCATTGAGGTTGGCCGTCTCCGCACCGGCCAGCGTGCGGAGCCGGATGTCCTGCGTCGACGAGAGCGGGATGCTGACGGGCCCGGTGTCGATCCGCTGCACGTACCGGTTCGTGGCCGGACAGTCCATCTCGCCGTCGGAATCGAGCGTCCACGTCGTTCCGCCCGTCGAGGACGCGTTCGTCCCGCGGCCGAGAATCCACGCTTGCGCTCCGCAGTTCGATGCAACCAGAGGTCGTGCTGCACTGACGGGGTTCGCGTTGTCGGACGAGAGTCCGAGCGTCCCGAAGTCGAGCGACGCGGGCGTCACCTGGATGCACGGGGCGGCGACGCTCACCTGCGCCGTGACCGTCGCGTCGTCTTCGCCGAGCGCGGGAGCGGCGCTGGTCGCGAGGGCGCACGCCGCGACGAGCCCGACGATCAGTCGTGTCCTCATGTCTCCTCCTTGGGATCAGCAGGTTCGATTCGAGGGGACGACCTCGACGACCGCGGCCGGGCTCTCGGCGCTGAACGCCCCCACGTCCGCCCGGGCGAGCACGATGTAGTTGCCCGGCGTGTTCGAGCACGCCTGCCAGCTCACACGGCGAGAGTCGGCGGACGGGATCCGCGGGATCGTCTGCTTCGCCGGGCCGTCCAGCTTCAGTCCGTTCGGCCTGACGAGCATGACCCTGACGTCGTCGAGGCGCTTCGCGCCGCCGTTCGTTACCTCGGCCGCGACGCGGAACCAGCGACCGCGCTTCTGCGGATCGAGCGGGACGGAGAGCGTGACCGACAGCGGGTTCACCGTCACGGAGCCGACGATCCCCCCGGAGTCGTTCGCCCGGGCGGCGCCGCCCGCGAGGGCGGCGAGCGCTGCGGACAGGAGAGCCAGCGTCCTCATGCACGCCGCTCCAGGCTGAACGCGAAGCGCCTTCGGAACTGCCACGCGAGGACAACGGAGGCCAGCGCCGCAAGGACGACCCAGGTCCACGGCTCGTTTTCGGAGAACCAGGTCGACAGCTTGTGCCACCAGGCCCCGAGAAGTGTCGCCGACTCGACCTCGAACGTCACCTTCGCCGCCGCGGCAGCGCCGACCTGGGCGCCGGCCTTGTCGCTGACGATCTGGGCGGCGAGGAGCGTCTCGTAGCCGCCCGGGTCCGCACCCGTCGGGAGGCTGAGCCGCGTCGCGACCTTCCTCGTCTCCCCGGGAGCTAGCGTCACCTCCCGCGGCTCGAAGCGGAACCAGTCTTCCGGCACGGGGATTCCTCCCTGACCCTGCACCGAGCTGACCGTCATGCGGTACGTCGTCTTCTCGCCGCCCGGGTTGCGGACTCCGACCGGGGGAAGTCGGTACCCCCCGCCGGGCGTGAGCACCTGCTGGATCTCGAGCTTGCCGAGGTCGAGCGCGACCCCTCGGTCCGCGGATGCCGCCTCGGCACAGGCGAGCATCGCGCTGACGAGTGCCAGTACGAGAGCGAGGCGCCGGCGCATGTCACACGACCGTCGCAGTCAAGGCGATGTTCAGCGAGAAGGTCTTCCCCGCCCCGACGCTTCCGACGCACGGAAGCGTGACCAGGCTCGCGAACGTCTCCGACTCGCCGCCGAGGAAGGTCGAGGCCGGCGAGTTCGCCGGCGCGCGATAGTGCCAGAGCGGCTGCTGGGCCGTCGTGAGGTGGACTCCTGAGAAGCTCTCGGGCAGCTCGGCGAGTCTCGAGCCGTACACGTTCAGTCGACCGTCGCACTGGAACCAGTCCTCGAGCGTCCACGCGTCGTTTCCGGCCCGGGCGTCCGTGCCCGCGATCAAGAACCGCGACTCCGAGCCGCCGCAGTTCGAGACGGTGAAGTCGGCGCGACCTTGCGAGTAGTTCCCCTGCTGGGCGAAGGGGTGGACCCCGTAGTCGAGCGCCGTCGTCGAGAGCTGGATGCAGGGTGCGGCCGCCTCGACCGAGATCGTTCCGACGATCGTTCCGTTGTCCGCGGTGAGCGCGGGGACCGCGCCGACTGCCAGCGCGCCCGCGCACACCGCGGCCGTCAGGAGACCGAGTCGCTTGTACATGGCCATCTCCTCTCTCCCGCGCGGGTCACGCGACCGCCGCCGTGAAGGTCACGGTGAGGGTCTTCTGCTCGCCCGCGCCGTTCGAGCCTGCGCACGGCATGTTCAGGGTGAAGCCGAAGTTGTCCGAGAGGCCGGGTCCCTGGACGTACGGTTGGACGCCTCCGACATCACGGATCAGGACAGGACTGGTCGTGAGCCGGATCTCCTGGTTGGCATCGGCCTCGCGGTGGCCCGTGAGGTTGAAGCGATCGATGGTCGGGCACGGGTTCGTCCCGTCTGCCGCGCCCGAAATCGTCCAGGAGCCGCTCGAGCCGCCGGCGTTGGAGCCGGTGATCGTCATCGTCTGGCCGGCAGTCCCGCAGCTCGTGACCGTCGGGCTGGTGCCGGCGCCACCGATGAACCTCCTCGACAGCGTCCCCGCCGACGAGAACGGCAGGGTGCCGAAGTCGAGTGTCGTCGGCGAGATCGTGATGCATGGCGCCGCCGCCGGTTGGGCCGTGATCGTCACCGTCACGCTGCCGTTGTCGGCAGTGAACGCCGGCACCGCGCCCACGACGAGAGAGGCCGCAGCGATCGCGACGATGGTTCCGAGCCATCGCTTCTTCATGTCTCCTCCTTCTGTCACGACGTCGCAATCGCCGTGAGAACGACATCCATGGTCATGGGCTGGCCTGCGCCCGAGCTACCCGTGCAGGGCGTCTCGACATCGGGTGAGAGTTCCTGCACTGCGTCCGGGGCGAGCACGAACGGCTGTGTCCCGTCTGCACCGACGAGCGTGCGATCCTCGGTCGTGAGAGGCGTTCCGATCCCGGGAACTCCGCCCGGGAGATTCCACAGCGTCAGGTCGGCACGGAAGATGTCGAGCCCCAGCTCGCACGTGGAGTCGATCGCTCCACCGGAGGACGCGTCCGTCAGCTCCCACGTCGCGCCCGTACCGGTGGCGTTCGTTCCGCGCGCTTCGAGGTTGACGTCGAAGGTGCCGCAGTTCGTGACCGTGAGGTGCGGGTCGGAGCCGTAGATGCCGCGCCGGGTCGGCGTCGAGAAGACGGCGCCGTGCACCTGCACGGAGCTCTCCGACAGCACGATGCACGGCCCCGACGCGCCGCCGTCGTCGTCCACGATGGTCAGGGTGCCGCTCCGGAGCGTCCCGGTCCCCTCGATGCCGAGGCCGAGGAAGACGGTCTCGTCGGACTCGTCCTCGGTGTCGCCGAGGATCGTGACGGGCGCGAGCTTCGAGGTGTCTCCGGGCTGGAAGGTCAGCGTCACGTTCGTCTCCTCGTAGTCGACGCTCGCCGTCGCGCTGATGTCCTGGGTGTAGAAGGTGACGTCGAAGGGTCGATCCACCGGCTCGTTCAGCCTGACCTCCACGTCGACGGCGCTCGAGCCCGAGTCGCCCTCGGGGGCGGACCGCGAGACCGACGTGACGGTGAACCCGTCGTCGTCCTCGATCGTGATCGCGGAGGAGGTCTTCTCGACCGATCCGGTGGCGTCCTCGAACCGGATGACGCCTTCGGGGTCGTCGAAGCGGATCGCGAACACCTCGGTCGGCTCGGGCACGTCGTCGCCGACGACGTCGATCAGGATCGGCCGTGTGCTCAGACCCTGCGGCACCGAGATCGTCCCGCCGAACGGGATGTAGTCAGACGGGCCCCTCGCCGTGGCGTCGAACGTCTGGAATGTCGCCGACTCCGTGACCGCCGTCGGGTTCGAGCATGCGACGTTCCACGGGTGCGACACCGTGCCGCCGTCGGTCTCCGTGAACGTGAAGTCGACGATCGTGCAGGTCGGCTGCGCGGCCTGGGCGCCCGCGAACGGCACGGCGAGCAGCGCGACGGCGGCGAGGGCTGCTCCGGTCGCCGCGAGTCTCACCGTGGGGCCTCACGGCTCGCCACCGGCGTTCCCTCGACGGCCTCCACTATGCGCTCGAACGGAAGCTCTGCACGCCGGCCGGCGTCCTCGAGCGCCGCGGCCGACGGGGCCTCGAAGAGGTGCATGATCGTCTCGTCGCCAGGCAGGAACGTCGTCCGCACGTAGCGGACGCCGTCACCGAGCTCCGCAGCGCGGCGAGCGCGCTCGCGGGCATCCGCGACCGCGGACGGTGTGCCTGCGACGTACGACTCGACGAGGTAGCTCGGCACACACCGAGGGTGGCAGCTGGACTCCCTCTCCGAAACCTGGAAATCCGGGGTGTTTGCTCAGGCCACGGGCGCCTGCGCGAGGTGCCTCAGGGGCAGCGCGTCCCCGGGCCCGCCGCGATACCGACGACGGGCGCGAAAGCGTGACGCCGAGCCCTCACTGGTTCGGGTGGATCACGTTCGGCAGCCAGTTGACCGTGAGACCCGGGCCCGAGTACGCCTTCGAGCAGGGTGCCTCGCAGCCTGCGCGGTCGCCCCGCGGAGTCGGCCTGATCGACCCGGACTGGTAGCCCGCGAGCGCCCACTCGTTCGAGGCCTGGAAGTTGGCCGCCTGGCTCCCGGTCTTGTTCTTGTGCATGTAGACGAGCTCGAGCATCTCCTCGCGCGAGAACCAGTCGGCGATGGAGCTGTTCTCCTTCGAGAGATAGTCGTGGCAGAGGCGCATCATCACGCCGTACACGACGTAGTTCACCGATCCCGCGTAGTGGCAGCCGTTGCCCACCTGGACGGACTGCCCGCAGGAGCCACAATCGGGGTACTGCTTGGAGAAGGCCCCTCTCCCACCGGGACCCAACTCGCGGATGTCCCAGGAGACCGCGGCCCCTGGGAGCGTCACCAGGTTCGTGCACGCGAAGTAACGCTTGGGACCGGACCAGCTCGAGAAAGCGGACCTGACGCGGCCCAGAGCCTGCTCCAGGGCACTGCTGATGTCGGGGCCGCAGCGTTTCGGGCCGCAGTCGGGGGAGACCGGAGCCGCCACGCAGCTGCCCTTGCCGTCAGGCCTCGTGTAGCGTGGATGGCACGGATCGCAGCAGGCCCAGGTGATCGGGCAGCCCCTGTTGCTCAGCGCTCCGACCGAGCAGATCAGCCCCGGCCCGCAGCACGTCGGGAAGCAGTACTCGGTCCCCGTCGTGCAGTACTTCCACCTGGACTCCCTGACGTAGCGATCGCACTGATGCTCGGCCGGGGCCGCGTTGCCCTTGGGCGCCCTTCCGCCGAACCAGAGGCCGAGCACGGCTGCCCCGACCACGCGGAGCGCGTGCCTCCGGGGCATCGACCTCGCCATCGAGCGGGCGAGCTCGTCGAGGAGCTCGCTCACCTCGGCCTCGCGAGCTCGAGTACCGCGTCGCCGCCGGCCACCACGGTCGACGCGACTTTGCCGTCGGCGTCGACGAGGACCGCCATCGGCGTCCCGTGCGCTCCGAACGCGGACCCGGCACGGTAGTCGTGGTCGAGCAGGACGAGCGAGGTGAAGCCCTCGGCCCGGGTGCTCTCCTCGTCGCCTGTCGAGACGACGACGAGGCGTGGCCCCGCCCCGTTCGCCGCCCCCTCGCGGGCGAGCAGATCCGCGTGCAGCTCGCGGCAGTAGCCGCAGCCCGGGTTCCAGAAGACGAGGAGCGCGTCCCGGCCGCGCAGCGACGCGAGCGACACGAGCTCGCCCGAGAGCGACGGGAGCTCGAGGGAAGGAGCCTCAGCGCCCAGCGGAAGCCCGTCCGCGTCGGCCGCCGCGCCGCTCTGCTCGACCAGCCGCTCGATCCACTCCCGGCCGGACGCGACCCGGCTGGCGATCGTCCCCTCCGGCGTCACGAGCACGGCGCTCGGCGTCCCGCTCGCCCCGAAGAGCTCGGAGAGCCTGCTCTCCTCGTCGTGGAGCACGTCCTCCAGGCCGTGCTCCTTCGCCTCCGCCCGGATGTCCTCGAGCGCGCCCGCGCTCGCCACGACGATCGAGAGCCTCTCCGCATGGTCTCGCTGCCAGCGGGCCACCGTCGGCATGAGCGCGGTGCACTGCCCGCAGTTGGGGCTCGTGAAGAGGAGCAGCGTCGGGAGCGTCCCCGCGAACAGGGTGGTCTCCCCGACCTCCTCGCCGCTCGCCATGCGGGCCGTGAAGGAGGGCACGGGCGCACCAGGAGTGAGCCCGAGCTCGGGCATCTCGAGATCGTCCTCGAGGCTCAGCCCGACGCGTGCGAGCGCGCCCTCCACCCGTTCCAGCCGGGTGAGCACCTGCCCGTACGAGCGCATGAGCGAGACGAAGGCGATCGCGCCGACGGCGAGCACGGCGCAGGACGCGAGCGCGACGACGAGGGCGAGGAGCTCGGCGCCTTCGAGGTCGCCGGCCCACGCAACCGCGCTCGGCGGCGTGTCGGCGACGCCGGCGCCGAGGATGAGGACGGCGACCGCGAGCAGCGCGCCGTTCCGGGCGAGCGTCCTCCAGCTCGCGGGCTCCGAGTGGAGCTGGCCGAAGCAGTGGCAGTCCGGCGACCTGCCGCGAGCGAGCGCGGCCGTCAGCGCCGCGGTGAAGAGCACGAGCAACGCGACCGCGCCAACGGCGCCGTAGAGAGCCGTTCGTGCCGGGAGCAGCAGGCCGGCGACCACGAGCTCGGAGACGGGAAGCGCGATCGCGAGCGCGCCGGCGATCCGCGCGGGCGATCCGAAGGCGACGACCGCTTCCCGGGTCCCCCTGCGGTCGGCGAGCTTCGCCAGGCCGGCGACGACGAATACGGCGGCGAGGAGCAGCCGGGCGGCGACGGCGATCACGGGCAGCGCACCTTCGTCTCCGCGACGCAGAGATCGGAGCCGGGGCCGCCGTCGGCCGAGTCGGTGCCCGGGCCGCCGTCGAGGAGGTCGCTCCCACCAGCGCCCTTCAACCGGTCATTGCCGAGGAGCCCGGAGAGACGGTTCCGCTGGCCGTCGCCCGTCAGGACGTCCGCGAAGCGCGAGCCGAGGACCGACTCGATCCCGCTCAGGCGATCGCTCCCCCAGCCTGTCGCCTGCGCGCGGGCGAGGTCGACCTGGACCGCCGCGGGAGCGTTCTCGAAGCTCGCCGCGTCGCGGCCTGCTCCGCCCGCGAGCACGTCGTCTCCGGGGCCGCCGTCGAGGATGTCGATGCCCGCACCGCCGGTCAGCGTGTCGTTCCCCTCGCCACCGGCGAGGAGGTTCCCGCGCCCGGCGCCGGCGAGGAGCTGGTCGTCTCCGGCACCCCCGCAGAGGACGTCGCTTCCGCCCCGGCCGTCGATGCGGTCGTTCCCCGCCCCGCCGTCGATGACGTCGTCGCGGGCGGTGCCGTTCAGCTGGTCGTCGCCGCTCGTGCCGGCGACGGTGACGGTCCGTCCCTGGCACAGGGCCATGGCCGCCGTTCCCTCGGTACCGGCGGCGGCTGCCACGAGCGGCGCCGACGCCGCGACGGCGGCTGCGACGGCGGGCGCGAGCAGGCGGCTCGACAGGCGTCGTCGGCCGCTCATCAGCCCGGGCCGATGACGAACGGCAGCCAGTTGACCGTCATCCCCGCTCCCGAGTATGACTTGCTGCAGCGCTCGGTGCACTCCGGCCGGTCGCCCGGCGGGATCGGCCGGATCGACTTCGAGTGGTACCCCGCGAGCGCCCAGTTGTTCGAGGCCTGGAAGTTGGCGGCAGGGGTCCCGGTCTTGTTCTTGTGCATGTAGACGAGCTCGAGCATCTCGTTCGATGAGAACCAGTCGGCGAAGGCCGAGCTCTGCTGCGACATGTAGTCGTGGCAGAGGCGCATCATCACGCCGTAGGCGACGTAGTTGACCGAGCCCGAGTAGTGGCAGCCCCTGCCCACCTGGACCGAGTTGCCGCAGCTGTCGCAGCCCCGGTAGCGGTTCGTGAATGCGTCTCGTCCACCCGGTCCCAGCTCGCGGATGTCCCAGACGAAGGCCGCCCCCGGGAGCGTCACCAGGTCGAGGCACGCGTTGTAGCGCTTCAGGGCACCCCAGCGGCCGAACTCGGACCTGACCCGGCCGAGCGCCTTCTCCAGCTCGTCGGTGATGTCCGGGCCGCATGTCTTCTTGCAGCAGATCACGCCTCCCTGCGCGTTCGGCGCGTCGCAGAACGTCTCGCCCTTCTCGCAGCAGATCGGATAGCCGGTCTTGTCGAAGCCGCGCACCGACCCGGGTGCGCAGCAGGTCCCCTTGTGGCACTCGCAGCCCTCCGGGCAGCAGTAGTAGCCCTCTCGGCTGACCTGACTGCTCCCCGTGCAGCGGCCGGGGAAGTTCCCGCCGGGGGGTCCGTCGGAGCAACACCTCCGGCCGCCGCCGCAGCATTGCGGGATCGAGGGGTTGATCGGAGGCCCACAGGGCTGTCCCGGGGTCGGATCGTTTTCACCCGGGTCCGGACAGTCGAACACCGTGGGTCTGTAGCCGCATCCGCAGATGACGGCGGCTCTCCGGCCTGTTCTCGCCGCCGCCGAGCGCTTCGCGAGCACCGTGGGGGTTACGGCGGCGACGAGCGCGCCGCCGAGGAGCCGCAGCGAACGAGAGCGCGACATCGGCCTCGCGAGCGTGCGGGCGAGCTCGTCGAGGAGCTCGCTCACCGCGTGGGCACGACGGTGGCGAGGACGTGGCCCTTCGTACCGTAGTTCGAGTACATCTGCGCGAAGACGAACCCCGAGGGGGTGAACGCACCGCCGTGGAAGGAGTACATCTGCACGCCGCGGGACCTCGCCGGCTGCTCGATGGAGCCGACCGTGCGCAGGTGACGGCCACGGGCGTCTCCCACGGCCACGTTCAACGTCGTGCCGTAGTCCGCGGAGCCGTAGCTGTAGGCGACGGCGAGCCTGCCCCCGCGGGTACCCGCCGCGAGGAGAGCAGGGTGTCGGTAGTGCCCCTGCTTGTCGGGCTTCAGCCCGAGCTCGAGGGTGGTCGGGGAGCGCTCGCCCGGCGCCCAGGTGACGAGGCGCGTGCCAAAGCCTCCCGAGGACAGGGGAACGCTCGCCGCCAGGACGAGGCGGCACGTCGTCGTGCACGCGAGTGCGAGCTGGTCGGTGCTCAGGGCCGGCGGCATGACCCGGGGCACCGGTGCGACGAGCGCCGTCCGGGTCCGAGGCGCGAGCGTGGACGGGTCGAGCTGGACGATGCGGACCTCGTTGTCACCGCGTCCGTCGTACCAGGCGAGCCAGAGCCGCCCTTGCGCATCGACCCCGAGGACATGCCCGCGCGGAGGTTCGCTCACGATCCGGGTGATCAGCGACGTGAGCTCGCGGGGAGCTCCCGCCTCGTCGCAGCACACCCAGAGCGTCGGCTTGTAGTTCCCGCCACCGCCGACGGACTGGCCGCCTGCGAGCGCCCAGACGATCCGCCCGCCGACCCGGTGTCGCCGCCATCGGCGTTCCCAGCTTCGTCGTCGACTCGGGAGAGGCGGTCTCGGCTGCCCCGACCTTGCCATTCGCGAGCAGTGGCGCGACCCCCGCCGTGGTGCGCGTCGTGGAGTAGACGAGGTCGGATCCCATGACGATCGGGTACCAGCCGAGCGGCGCGGGTATCTGCATGGTCTGGAACGAGGTGAGGGCACTGCCGCGAGGGCGCGCGCTCGCGACGGTGAGCTTCGCCTCGGAGCCGACGACGAACCAGGCGCGTCCCGACGCCCACGCGACCTCCGTCAGCGCCTGACCGTGCCCGAGCTCGAGCCCCGGCAACACCTGCCAGCGGACCGCGTCGGCCTGGTGCGAAGCCGCCGTGGACTCCGCCGCGGAGGCGGTGACCGCCATGAGCGCGAGAACTGCGACGCCGACGCTCGCGGAGAGCTTGCGCGGAACGCACAGCGCCATGCCGCCATCCTGACAGCCGAAGGCTGAGCCCGAAACCCGGAGATCCGGGGTGTTTGCCCGCGGAGCGCTACTCGCCGAGCTTCCGCGCGAGCGCCGTCCGCGAGCGGACGGCGAGCTTGCGGTAGATCGACGTGAGGGTCGACTCTACGGTGTGCACCGAGATCACGAGCTCGGCCGCGACCTCCTTGTTGCTGTTGCCTTCGGCGACGAGCTCTGCGACACGCTGTTCGGTCTGCGTGAGGCCGCCAGAGGATGGCGCGCGTCCGCCGATACGGCCTAGCTCCCCTCGGGCCTTCGCCGCCCAGAGCTCGGCCCCGAGCTCGTCGAACACGGCGAGTGCCTGCTCCAAGGTCTCGCGGGCGGCGCGCCTCTGCCGGGCGCGCCGCCGGATCGTGCCCAGCTCGAGCAGCGTGCGGCCTCGCTCGAGCGGCATCGGGAGCAGCTCCTCGAGCCCGACGGCCTCGCCGAGTCGCGCGATGGCGGCGTCCGCATCTCCGCGGGCTGCGAAGACGATCCCTTCCGCGCGCGCGACGAGCGGACGCGCCCACTCACGTCGAAGCTCGTCGGCCTGCCCTGCGAACACGGCAACCGCTCGCTCCGCGTCGTCCTGCTGTCCCGCCCTGGCGAGCGCTTCGGCGTGATCGACGAGGAAGCGCGTCACGCCCGGCTCCTCGATGCCGAGCTGGGCCTGGACGGCCCACGCCTCGGCCAGCGGTTCGACTGCCGCCCCAGGCGCGCCGAGCGAGAGCTCGAGGAAGCCGTCGATCGCGAGCGTGCCGAGCAGGTTCACCTGGTCGCCCATCTGCCTGGCGGTCGTGTAACAGGCCGCCAGAAGGTCGCGGCACCGCTCCACCTCGCCGCGACAGGCGGCAACGAGCGCGGTGAGCCGGACCGCGGGAAGGCCCAGGAGCGTGACCTGCTCGGAGAGCTCGGTCGCCCGATCCGCGAGCTCGGACCCCCGTTCCAGGTTCCCCGCGAGCGTTTCGACCATTCCGAGGCCATACGAGCACCACGTCTCGGTTCGAGCGTCACCGACCTCCTCCGCGCGACGGAGAACCGCTTCGTAGCCTCGCCTCCCCGACTCGAGGTCGAGCGAGAGCCGGCCGAGGTCGGCGAGCACGGCGCTCGGGCTGTGGAGCTCGTCCAGCACGGTCTCGCTCTCGAGGAGAAGCGCCCGTTCGAGCGGCTCTCGAAATCCCGGATCGCCGAGCACGCCGCGGACGTACGCCTCCATCGCGAGCGCGAGCGCCAGCAGACGGCTGTCCCCGTGACGCTGCGCGGCCTCGACCGCGGACACCGCATCGCTGACCGCGGTCTCTCCGTTCACGAAGAGCGCTGCCAGTGCCATCGATCGCCTGACCTGGACGACGAGCCCGAGGTCGTCCGTACGGAGCGCTTCCTCCCACTGGGAGCGGGAGTGGTCGAAGCCCTCGGTCTCGTCGAGGATTCGGCCGAGTCGCCACAGGGCCTCGGGTCGCGAGTCGCCGTCGAGCTTGGCGGCCTCCTCCAGAAGCGAACGCGCGCGGAGAGCGTCGCCTGACTCGAAGTAGGCGTCGGCCGCCAGCACGAGTCGACGACCTCGGTCTTCGCCCTCACGCGGCGGGGTCAGCTCGGCGGCTCGCTCGAAGAGCTCCGCCGCATCCCCGCGCGCGCCTCGCCCGTGGGCGGTCGACGCCGCTTGTTCCACGGCCGCTGCCACGTCGGCCTGCGGCTCGACCGTCGCAAGCGCGAGATGGTGGCCTCGTTCCTCCACCGACGTCGATGCTTCCGCCAGCCGCGCGTGAGCGTCGCGGAAGACATGCTCGGGAGTGTCCGCACGGATCGCCGACGCAAGGACGGGGTGCGAGAAGCGCACATGGCGCCCCACGAGCTCGACGAGGCCGACGTCGAAAGCCGGAAGAAGCGATTCGAGAGCCTCCGCGCCGAGCGCCTGGGACAGCAGCGTCGGAGTGGGGTCCGGGGCGGCTGCGAGCAGTACGAGAGCGTCACGCGTCGGTTCGGGCATCGCCGCGCAGCGCTTCTGGGCGAGCTCGAGAAGCGTGGGCGTCCGCTCGGGCGTGAACGGATGATCGGTCGAGAGCTCGGCGCGGGCCAGCTCGAGCGCGTACAGAGGATTGCCGCCCGAGGCTGCATGGACGCGCACGAGTGCCGGGCGAGGAAGGGTCGAGCCGAGCCTCAGCGCGACGATACGGCGAATCGCTCCGATGCTCAGCGGACCGACAACGATGTGCTGTGCGTCGCGTCCGGGCTCGAGCCCACCGGCAAGGCCGGCTCGCCGCGCGAGCACCACGCGGACGCCATCGGTGGCAGCGATGCGCCGGAAGGAGAAGGCGAGCGCACCGGACGAGGCTCGATCGAGCCATTGAGCATCGTCGATGGCGACGAGGATCGGGCCTCTCGCCGCTCGCAGCGCCGCCAGTGTCGCGACGGCGACCGCCCGCTCGTCCGGCGGTCGGTCGCCCGCGTCGCGTAGCAGCAACGCGGCCTCGAGGGCACGGCGCTGGGGGGCGGGGAGCTCAGGGACGATCTCGCCGGCGATCGGGCCGAGCACGTCGCCGAGACCGGCGTAGGAGAGCCGGGACTCCGGCTCGGTCGGGACGCTCGTCAGAACGCGAAGGCGACGTTCGCGCCCGTGCTCGACGGTGGCGCCCCAGAGCATCGTCTTGCCGATTCCCGCCTCGCCCTCGAGTGCCAGCACCGACGGATGCGGTGTCTCGAGCCATGTCTCTAGCGCGGCCAGCTCCAGGTCGCGACCGACGATCTCCTCCATGCCTCACAGCGTGCGCCGGTCGCGCACGCAAGACAAGGCGCGACTAGGGTCGTTGCGAGACCTGGAAGGTCGAGCTCCGCGGGTCACTCTCGACGCCCGTGCGTTCGTCAGCCGCGAAGCGCGCGAATCAGGTCCCACTTCCCGAGGTCCCGTCGCGTCGCTTCCGGCAGGTGGGCGATCGTGCGCTTGCTCCGGGCGGCGGCCTGCGCCTTGCGGATGTCTTCGGTTGAGTACGTCCGGTCCGTACCCGATCGGACGCTCGCTACAACTCAGGTCTGCTCGGCGAGCTCGCGGAGCTGGCGGCGGACGAAGAGCATCCGCTGCGTGACCGTGAGCCAGGCCATCGCGGCGAGGACGTAGATCGGCCACTGGAGCAGGCCCCACGGCGCGAGGCCGAGCCCCACCGAGATGAGGACGACGCGCTCCACGCGCGAGCCGAACCCCACGTCGCCGCGGAGCCCGAGAGCCTCCGCCTTCGCGCGCGTGTACGACACCAGGAACGAGCCGATGACCGCGGCGAACGTCGCGACGAGCGCGATCTCGTTCCCGTCGCGCATGAACACGAGCCCGATCGCCGCCAGCATTGCCGCCTCGCCCAGGCGGTCGAACGTGGAGTCGAGGAAGGCGCCGAAGACCGTGCCCTTGCTCGCCGCTCGTGCGAGTGCCCCGTCGAGGATGTCCGCGATCGACCCGATGACGAACAGGAAGCCGCCGAGCCAGAAGAAGAGCTTCTCGTTCCGCTCCTCGAAGCCGACGAGGACGGCGCCCGCAAGGCAGAGGGACACCCCGGCGAGCGTCAGCATGTCCGGCGTCAGCTTCGTCTTCGCGACGCCGCGCATCGACCTCACGAGGATCTCGCGCGCGGCCTGGGTGTACTCCTGCTTGACGCGGTCGAGCTGGCTGACGCGAGGTGGCTCGGGCGCGGGCTCCTCGCTCATGCGCGCCGGAGGCGTGGCAGGCGAGCCCGCCTGAGCACGACCCCGGTGGCGATCGCGACGAGGAAACCGGCCACGACGTCCAGCCAGTAGTGGTTCCCGGTCGAGATCACGGCGAACGAGACCCAGATCGGCCAAGCGAGCCAGAGAGCCTTCGCGACGCGCGAGCGGACGAGGCCGAACATGACGACGCCGACGATGAGCGCGTCCATCGCGTGCAGGCTCGGCATCGCGGCGTACGGGTTCGCGGCGAAGGCGATGAGGCCGCTCGAGTGGTTCACCGAGGAGTACTGCCCGAGCGTGTCGACGAAGCCCCACTCCGGGAACATCCGCGGAGGCGCGGTGGGCATGAAGACGTACCCGAGGAGCCCGACGAGGTTCGCGACGATGAGCCAGTTGCGGAAGCCGGCGAAGCGCTCGTGGTGGCGGAAGTACACCCACAGCAGCGTGATGCCGACCACCGCGAACTGCGAGAGCCAGTAGGTGTACGACGTGAGCGTAACCATGATCGACGACGTGTCGACCACCCGCTGCACCGCGGGCTCGAACAGCGCGCCGACCTGGCTCTCCGTGCGCAGCACCCACTCTCCGTTGTGGAACGCGTCCGCCACGCTCCGGTCGGCCGCGCCGCGTGCGATCTGGTACACGACGTAGAAGCCGATCCAGATCACGAACTGGAAGGCCAGATGCGCCCAGCCGCGTGGCAGGCGCCGTGAGGTCTGTGCGACGAGGCTCGTCATCACCCCGATCTTAGCGAGGCTGTCAGGACGCCGACGCACCCCGGCCGCTCTCGGGCCGAGGCGCATAGGACGTGAGCGCGCGCATGTAGTTACCGCGCTCGAACGCCGCGGGGTCGGGGCATGACGCCTGGCTCAGGCTGCCCTGCAGCTGCCGCACCGAGGTGTACTCGCGCTCGACCATCCATGCCTCGAGCCCCTCGAGGACGTCGCGCACGACTCCGGGGCCGCGCATGAGCAGCGCCGAGGCGATCATCACGGCGTTCGCGCCCGCGAGCAGGAGCTTCAGCGCGCCCTGCCAGTCGTGCACACCCGTCGTCCCGGCGAGGTCGACGTCGACCCGCCCCCGCAGGATGGCGATCCAGCGAAGCGGCAGGCGCAGCTCGACCGGCGTCGAGAGCGGCAGCCAGGGCGCGACCTCCAGCGTCTCCAGGTCGATGTCCGGCTGGAGGAAGCGGTTGAAGAGCACGAGCCCGTCCGCGCCGGCCTCGGACAGGCGACCGGCCATGTGCGCGAAGGCGGAGTAGAACGGACCGACCTTCACGGCGAGCGGGATCGTGACCGCCTCCCGGACGTCCCGCACGAGCGCGAGCGTCCGCTCCTCGACCTCCGCTGCGGAGTGGCCGGGATCGGTCTCGACGGCGTAGACGTTGAGCTCCAGCGCATCGGCGCCGGCCTCCTGGCAGAGGCGGGCGTACCGCAGCCAGCCCCCACGCGAGACGCCGTTGAGGCTCGCAATCACGGGCACGTCGAGCGCGGCCTTGGCGGCCGCCAGGTGCTCGAGGTACGAGTCTGGCCCGGTGTTGTAGTCGTCGAGCTCGGGGAACCAGGTGACCGCCTCGCCGAAGCTGTGGGTCTGGTGCTCGAGGAGATCGTGGAGGTCGATCTGCTCGTGCTCGATCTGCTCCTCGAAGAGAGACGGGAGCACGACCGCGGCGATGCCTTCTCGTTCGAGGGCGCGCAGCGAGTCGAGGTCCCCGGTGAGCGGGGACGCCGAGGCGATGACCGGGCTCCGCAGGGGCAGGCCGAGGTAGGTCGTCTCGAGGTCGGGCGTCATGCCTCGTCCTCCTCGGGCTCGGCGGGCGTGCGCTCGATCTGCGCAACCTGCTCGTAGAGGTGCCAGCGCTCGTCGACGTCCGCCTGCGCGAGCTCGCCGAGCTCCGCGGCCTCGGCGGGGTGCGCCCGCTGGAGCATCGCGAAGCGTGCCTCGCTAGCCATGAACTCGGAGACCGGCAGCTTGGGGGCGCGCGAGTCGAGGCGGAAGGGGTGCTCGCCCGCCTCCGTATGACGGGGGTCGTAGCGGTACAGCGGCCAGTAGCCGGTGTCGACGGCGAGCTTGTGCTGCTCCATGCCCTTCTTCATCTCGATCCCGTGGGCGATGCAATGGCTGTACGCGATCACGAGCGAGGGGCCCGGCGTAGGCGTCCGCCTCGGCCAGCGCCTTCACGGTCTGGGGGTTGTCCGCGCCCATCGCGATCTGCGCGACGTACACATCGCCGTAGGCGGAGGCGATCATCCCCAGATCCTTCTTCCGCGTCCGCTTGCCGCCGGCGGCGAACTTCGCCACGGCGGCGCGCGGCGTCGCCTTCGAGGCCTGGCCGCCCGTGTTGGAGTAGACCTCGGTGTCGAGGACGAGGACGTTGACGTTGCGCCCGGAGGCGAGCACGTGGTCGAGCCCGCCGAAGCCGATGTCGTAGGCCCACCCGTCGCCGCCTACGATCCAGACGGTCTTGCGCACGAGCGCGGAGGCGAGCCCGAGGAGTCGGAGCGCCTCCGGCGTCCCGAGCTCACGGCAGCGCGCCTCGAGCTCTGCGACGCGCGCGCGCTGGTCGGCGATCCCTGCCTCCGTCGTCTGGTCCGCCTCGAGCAGCGCAGGCGCCAGGTCCGGGGCCACCGTCGACACGAGCCCGCGTGCGGCTGCCTCCTGCTGGTCGAGCGCGAGCCGCATCCCGAGCCCGAACTCGGCGTTGTCCTCGAAGAGCGAGTTCGACCACGCCGGCCCGCGCCCGTCGGCGTCCTGTGACCAGGGCGTCGTCGGCAGGTTGCCGCCGTAGATCGAGGAGCAGCCCGTCGCGTTGGCCACGAGCATGCGGTCGCCGAAGAGCTGCGTCAGGAGCTTCAGGTACGGGCGTCTCCCCGCAGCCCTCGCAGGCGCCGGAGTACTCGAAGAGCGGCTGCAGCATCTGTGAGCCCTTCACCGTCGCCGGCGCGGTGAGCGCGCGGTCGATCTCGGGAATGGCGAGGAAGAACTCGTAGCGCTCGCGCTCGACGTCCAGGTGCTCGTCCTTCGGCTCGAGGTTGATCGACTTGTGCTTCACCTCTTCCTTGGAGTGGGCCGGGCAGGTCTCGACGCAGATCCCGCACCCGGTGCAGTCCTCGGGCGCGACCTGGATCGTCATCCGCATGCCCGGGAGGTCGCGCGCCTTCCACTCCTTCGAGAGGAAGCCCTCGGGAGCGCCTTCGAGCGCCTCGGGAGCGAAGACCTTCATGCGAATCGCCGCATGGGGGCAGACGAGCGCGCACTTCGCGCAGTCGATGCAGATCGACGCATCCCAGATCGGGATCTCGAGCGCGATCGAGCGCTTCTCGTACTGCGAGGTCCCGGTCGGGAACGTCCCGTCGACGGGCAGGCGCGAGATCGGGAGCTCGTCGCCCCGGCCGGCGATGATCGGGCCCGTCACGTCGCGGACGAAGCCGGGCGCGCCGGCGGGAACCGGCTCCTGGACGTGCGCCGTCGCCGTGGCGACCGCGGGGACATCGACCTCGTAGAGCCCCTCGAGCGCGCGGTCGACCGCGGCGAAGTTGCGCTCGAGCACGGCTTCCCCGCGCTTTCCGTACGTCGCCCGGATCGCGTCCTTGATGGCCGAGATCGCCTGCTCGCGCGGCAGGACGTCCGCGAGGGCGAAGAAGCACGTCTGGAGGACCGTGTTCACGCGCTTGCCGAGCCCGGCGTCGCGCGCGACCCCGGTGGCGTCGACGACGAAGAAGCGGAGCTGCCTGTCGACGATGCCCTGCTGCACCTCGACCGGCAGGTGATCCCACACCTCGCCCGGACCGTACGGCGCGTTCAGCAGGAAGGTGGCCCCGTCGCCTGCAAGGTGGAGGACGTCGATCCGGTCGAGGAACCCGAACTGGTGGCAGGCGACGAAGTCGGCGCGCTGGACGAGATACGTGGAGCGGATCGGGCGCGGCCCGAACCGGAGGTGCGAGACGGTGGTCGATCCCGCCTTCTTCGAGTCGAGCACGAAGTAGCCCTGAGCGTGGAGCCCGGTCGCCTCGGCGATGATCTTGATCGAGTTGCGGTTTGCGCCCACCGTGCCGTCGGCGCCCAGGCCGTAGAAGACCGCCTGCCGCACGTCCTCCGGCTCCGTCGTGAAGGCAGGGTCGACGTCGAGCGAGAGCCCGCCGACGTCGTCCGTGATCCCGACCGTGAAGTGCCGTCTCGGCTCGGGCTTCTCGAGCTCCGCGAGCACAGCGGCCGCCATCGCGGGCGTGAATTCCTTCGACGAGAGCCCGTAGCGTCCGCCGATCACGGCGGCATCTCCGTCGCCTGCTCGGCGAGAGCGGTGACGACGTCTTGGTAGAGAGGCTCGCCGAGCCCGGCCGGCTCCTTCGTCCGATCGAGGACCGCGACCCGTGACGTGGCGGCAGGGAGCGTGGCGACGAAGGCCGCCGCGTCGAAGGGTCGGAAGAGCCGTACCTTCACGAGGCCGACCCGCTCACCCTCGTCGCACAGGCGCTCGACCGCCTCCTCGGCCGCACCCGCGCCGGAGCCCATGAGCACGAGCACGCGCTCGGCCTCCGGGTGGCCGACGTAGTCGAAGAGCCGGTACGTGCGGCCGGTGCGCTCGCCGAGCCTCGCCATCTCCTCCTGGACGATCACCGGCACCGCCGTGTAGAAGGGGTTCACCGCCTCGCGGGCCTGGAAGTACACGTCGGGGTTCTGCGCGCTTCCGCGCAGCACCGGCCGATCGGGCGAGAGCGCCCGCGAGCGATGCGCGGCGACGAGCTTCTCGTCGAGGAGCGCCCGCAGGTCGTCCTCGGTCAGGCGTTCGACGGTGTTCAGCTCGTGCGACGTGCGAAAGCCGTCGAAGAAGTGCAGGAAGGGAACGCGCGAACGGAGGGTCGCGGCGTGGGCGACGAGGGCGAGGTCCTGCGCCTCCTGCACCGACGACGAGGCGAGCAGCGCGAAGCCGGTGGACCGCGCGGCCATGACGTCGGAGTGGTCGCCGAAGATCGAGAGCGCGTGCGCGGCCACGGTGCGGGCGGCGACGTGGATCACCGCGGACGTGAGCTCGCCCGCGATCTTGAACATGTTGGGGAGCATGAGCAGGAGTCCCTGGGAGCTCGTGAACGTCGTCGCCAGCGCTCCCGTCTGCAGGGCCCCGTGCACCGCGCCGGCCGCACCGCCCTCGCTCTGCATCTCGATCACCTGGGGCACCGAGCCCCAGGCGTTCGGCACGCCCTGGGACGACCAGGTGTCGGCGAGCTCGCCCATCGACGTCGCGGGCGTGATCGGGTAGATGGCGATGACCTCGCTCGCGCGGTAGGCGACCCAGGCCGTGCCCTCGTTCCCGTCGATGATGCCGCGACCTCCCATGGGGCACAGCGTCGCCCGACCCGGATGACGGGGCATCGGGGCGAACGCTGAGCCCCTTTCGGGCTTCCCGCACCGAGGCTGCGGCGCCGGTCACGGCGTCGAGCCGGCGGATCAGCTCTCCTGATCGACGAATCCACCCGCTCGACTTGAGCCCCGTACCAGGCTGCGCGAAGCTGCCGCATGGCGGCTCGTCACGGCGCTCGGGTCTGGCTGGCCCTGGGGACGGTCTATCTCGTCTGGGGCTCGACGTTCATCGCGCTCGCGATCGTGGTCCGCGACCTCCCTCCGTTCCTCGCGATGGCATCGCGCCACCTCGTGGCGGGAAGCGTGATCCTCGCCTTCGCCCTTCCCCGCGGAGACCGCGCCCGGGATCCGATCGGGAGATCGCAGATCGGGGCCGCGCTCGTCTTCGGCGGCCTGCTCTTCGTCGTCGGCCACGGCAGCCTGGCGTGGGCGCAGCAGACCGTCCCCGCGGGTGTCGCGGCCCTGCTCGTCGGCAGCATCCCCATCTGGATGGCGCTCCTCGACCGGGTCGTCTTCGGGCGTCGCCTGCGGGTGTCGGCGTACGCCGGGCTCGTGCTCGGGTTCGTCGGGCTCGGCTTCCTCTTCGACCCGTTCGGTGAGGGCTCGGTCGACCGGCTCGGCGCGCTCGCCATCGTTCTCGGCGCGCTCAGCTGGGCCGCCGGCTCCCTCTACTCGCGCGTTGCGCCGCTCCCGCGCCGCCCTCTGGTGTCGGCCGGCCTCGCGTCGGTCTGCGGAGGCGTGCTCCTGCTCGTCCTCTCCCTCGGCTCGGGGGAGCTGGGCGAGGCGCACGTGTCGCAGGACTCCCTCCTCGCCCTCGGCTACCTGATCGTCGCGGGCAGCTTCGTGGGCTTCACGGCGTACGTCTGGCTCCTGCGCGTCGCCCCGATCTCGCTCGTCGGCACGTACGCCTACGTGAACCCGATCGTCGCGGTCTTCCTCGGCTGGGCGCTGCTCGGAGAGGAGGTCACGGCCCAGATGGCGGTCGCCGGCGCCGCGATCGTCGTCTCCGTGGCGCTCGTCGTCCGCGCGAGCGGGACTGCGCTCGAGCCCGGCCGCGGGTTGCTCCGAAGGCGCGCCCCCGCGACGGCCGCGGTTTCCGGCCCCGGCGCCTGAGGATCTCGGGGCCCGGAGCCGCCGGCCGTCTGCGGTCAGCCCAGGCTCGCCGCCGCGACGCGCCCTGTGGACTCCTTGGCGCACTCTTGGCGTCTTTACAGTGCCAGGCACTGTAAAGACGTCGTCCGCGCTGCAGGTGGCCCTCGGCGGGCGAGCGCCGGGCGGCGACCCGGCCTCGGGCTACCCGCCGATGTAGGACATCTCGACCTTGCGGAGGGCGGCCGTCTCCTCGGTGCGGAGCTCGGAGTAGCGGTCGCTCCGGCGCTCCCAGACGGCCCGCATCGCGGCGTCGAGCTCGTCGTCGCCCGCGCCGGAGCGGAGAAGCGCGCGCAGGTCGTGGCCGCGAACGGCGAAGAGGCAGGTGTAGAGCTTCCCGTCGGCGGAGAGCCTCGCCCGCGTGCAGTTCCCGCAGAAGGGCTGCGTGACCGAGGCGATGACGCCGATCTCGCCCTGACCGTCGAGGTAGCGGTACCGCTCGGCGACCTCCCCTCGATACGCGGGCTCGACCGGCTCCAGCGGGAACTCGGCGCCGATCGTCCGGACGATCTCGGCGGCGGGGACGACGTCGTCGAGGCGCCAGCCGTTCGTGGCGCCGACGTCCATGTACTCGATGAAGCGGACCACGTGGCCGGTGCCACGGAAGCGACGCGCCATGTCGAGGACGGAGCCCTCGTTGACCCCGCGCTTCACGACGACGTTCACCTTCACGGGAAGCCCGGCGCCGGAGGCGGCGTCGATCGCGCCGAGCACGCGGGCGACCGGGAAGTCGACGTCGTTCATCACCCTGAAGACCTCGTCGTCCAGCGAGTCGAGGCTGACCGTGACGCGCGTGAGGCCCGCCTCGGCGAGCGCCTTCGCCTTCGCGGCGAGGAGGGAGCCGTTCGTGGTCAGCGTGAGGTCGAGGTCGCCGAGGGCCGCGAGCCGGGCGACGAGGAGCTCGAGTTCGCGCCGGACGAGGGGCTCGCCGCCCGTGATCCGCAGCTTCGTGACGCCAAGGTCGACAAGGACGCGCGCGACCCGCTCGATCTCCTCGAAGGAGAGCAGCTCCCTACGTGGGAGGAAGCGGTAGTCGCGCCCGAACACCTCCTTCGGCATGCAGTACACGCAGCGGAAGTTGCAGCGGTCGGTGACCGAGATCCGGAGGTCACGGACCGGGCGGCCGAGGGTGTCGACGATGCCCACCTGGGACAGCGTAGAGAATCGCCGCGTGACCGCCTCGCGAGCGCTTCCCGTCCTCGCCCTCGTCGGCGTCACGGCTATCTGGGGCGTCACCTTCGTGCAGGTGCAGGACGCGATCGCGCTCTACCCGCTCTTCGCGTTCCTCGCGGTGCGCTTCGCGATCTCGACGGTCGCGCTCGCCCCCTTCGCGTGGGGCGAGCTTCGCGCGCTGCCTCGGGAGGGCTACCTCGCCGGTGTCGGGGTCGGGGCCCTGCTCGCGCTCGCGTACGGGCTCCAGACCGCCGGCCTCGAGCTCACGACGGTCTCGAGCACGGGCTTCATCACGGGCCTGTACGTCGTCTTCACGCCGCTGATCGGCCTCGCCGTCCTCGGCACGCCGGTTCCGCGCGTCCTGTGGGCGGGTGTAGCGCTGGCCGTCGTCGGCCTCCTGTTGCTGAACGGCGCCCCCGGGGGGTCGGCCCTCGGGAACGCGCTCGTCCTCGGGTGCGCGCTCGCCTCCGCGTTCCAGATCGTCGCCCTCGAGCGGTACGCGCCCCGCTACGACCCGCGCGCGCTCGCGTTCCTGCAGATGGCGACAGCGCTGGCGGCGTTCGCCGTGATCGCCGTGGTGCTCGGACAGCTCGAGGTCCCGCACGGGACGACGGTCTGGGCCGCCCTCCTCGTGACCGGCCTCTTCGCGGGAGCGCTGGGCTTCCTCGTCGCGACCTGGGTGCAGGCCCGCACGACCGCGGCACGGGCCGCCCTCCTCTTCACCCTGGAGGCGCCGTTCGCGGCGATCGCCGGCGTCTTCCTCGCCGACGAGGTCCTCGGCTGGCCGGGCTGGGCGGGATGCGCCGTGCTGATGGCCGGGATCCTCCTCGCCGAGCCCGCCGCCGCGGACGCGCTCCGCCGTCTCCTACCCGGGAGACGGTGACCGCCGTGGACGCCGTCCTCCTCGCGCTCACCTCGGCCTTCCTCTTCGGCGCGATGACGGTGCTCATTCGCATCGCGCTCCGCACGAAGGTCGCGCCGGAGGCCGGGACGTTCTTCACGATCCTGCCCGCTCTCGGAATCACCGCCGTCTACGCGGGAGCACGAGGGGAATGGCGGCTCGACGATGCCTGGGCGTTCCTCCTCGCGGGGCTCCTCGCTCCGGGCCTCTCGCAGATGCTCTTCACGTTCGCCGTTCGCGACGCGGGCGCGTCGCGTGCTTCGGTAACCGTCGGCACCGCGCCGCTCTTCGCCGTGGCCATCGCCTTCGTCGTCCTCGACGAGCCTGTCGTCGCGGGGATCGTCGCGGGCGCAGCCCTCATCGTCACCGGCGGGATCCTGCTCGCGAGCGAGCGGTCGCGGCCGGAGCACTTCAAGCAGGTCGGCTTCCTGTTCGCGGTCGGCGCGACACTCGCGTTCGCGACGCGCGACAGCCTCATCCGCTGGCTCGGCACGGAGGCGACCGACGTCGATCCCGGGCTCGCGGCGTTCGCGACGATGCTGACGGGCGCGGCGGTGGCGCTCGGGTTCGCGCTCCTTCGCGGGGTGCGGGGATCTCGGCGAGCGGCGATCGCCTTCCTCCCCGCCGGTCTCTGCTACGGGCTGTCGTACGTCGTTCTCTTCGAGGCCTTCTACCGCGGTCGTGTCTCCGTCGTCTCGCCGCTCGTCGGGACGGAGTCGCTCTGGGGAGTCGCGCTCTCGGCGCTCTTCCTCCGGGGATCGGAGCGCGTCGGACTTCGTCTGGTCGCCGGCGCGTGCCTCGTCGCCTCGGGCGGCGTCCTGATCGGCCTCTTCCGCTAGGACAGCTTGCGCTCGAGCGACTCGAGGCGGCGCTCGATCCGCTCGAGCACCTCGTACACGGGCGGATGAAGCGCGTCTTCTGCTTCCTTCCGTCGTCGCTGCTCGGCGGTGACGAGCGCCGAGGTCACGAGTGCCGTGACGATCGTGATGAACGTGATCGCGAACACCATCACGACGCTGGCCACCGTACGCCCGAGCGCGTCGTTCGGCACGACATCGCCGTACCCGACAGTGCAGAACGTCACGACGGCCCACCAGACGCCGATTCCGACCGTCGGGAACGCCTCGTCGTCGATCCTGTGCATGAGGAAGCCCGCCACGGCGCTCAAGCCGAGCGTGATGCCGGCGAGGTAGAGGAGGATCCGGTTCGAACGCACGGCTCGTTCGACCCAGCGCATGCGCAGGCCGAGCATCGGCCGCTGGTCGCTGCCGCTCACGACCACACGCTTCGTCGCGGCCGACGGCGATCCTTCTGTCGGCTTCCCCGAGAATCTGCTACGGTAAGACTCAGATTTTCCCCGTTCTCGACACACAAAAGAACGCAAGAAGGAGCATCGAACCCACATGGCCAAGACCATCGGCATCGACCTCGGCACGACCAACTCCTGCATGGCCGTGCTCGAGGGATCCGAGCCCACCGTCATCCCGAACGCCGAGGGCGGGCGCACGACCCCGTCGGTCGTCGCGTTCGGCCGTGACGGCCAGCGGCTCGTGGGGGCGCCCGCGAAGCGCCAGCAGGTGACGAACCCCCAGAACACGATCTTCTCGATCAAGCGGTTCATGGGCCGCAAGTACGACGAGGTCTCCGAGGAGATGAAGATCGTCCCGTACGAGGTCGTCAAAGGCCCGAACGAGGACGTCCGCGTGGCCGCGGAGGGCAAGGAGTACGCGCCGCCGGAGATCTCCGCGATGATCCTCCAGAAGCTGAAGCAGGACGCCGAGGCGTACCTCGGCGAGCCGGTGACGGACGCGGTCATCACCGTCCCCGCGTACTTCAACAACGCCCAGCGCGAGGCGACGAAGGACGCCGGCAAGGTCGCCGGCCTCAACGTCCTCCGCATCATCAACGAGCCGACCGCCGCGGCGCTCGCGTACGGGCTCGACAAGGAGGGCGCCGAGCACACGATCCTCGTCTTCGACCTCGGTGGCGGCACGTTCGACGTGTCCGTCCTCGAGCTCGGCGAGGGCGTGTACCACGTCAAGGCGACGAACGGCGACAACCACCTCGGCGGCGACAACTTCGACAAGGCCGTCGTGGACTGGATGACCGCCGAGTTCAAGCGCGACCAGGGGATCGACCTCGCGCAGGACCCGATGGCGCTCCAGCGGCTGTACGAGGCGGCCGAGAAGGCGAAGGTCGAACTGTCGTCGACGATGACGACGCAGATCAACCTGCCGTTCATCACGGCCACGCCGGAGGGCCCGAAGCACCTCGACCTCCAGCTCACTCGCGCGAAGCTGAACGAGCTCACGCACGACCTGCTCGCGCGCACGGTGGAGCCGACGAAGCAGGCGCTCGCCGATGCCGGGATCACGGCAGCGGACATCGAGCACGTCGTGCTCGTCGGTGGCATGACCCGCATGCCCGCGGTGCAGGAGAAGGTCAAGGAGCTCATCGGCAAGGAGCCGCACAAGGGCGTCAACCCGGACGAGGTGGTCGCCGTCGGCGCCGCCATCCAGGCCGGCGTCCTCAAGGGCGACGTCAAGGACGTGCTCCTGCTCGACGTCACGCCCCTCTCGCTCGGCATCGAGACGAAGGGCGGCGTCTTCACGAAGCTCATCGACCGCAACACGACCATCCCGACGCGCAAGTCCGAGGTCTTCACGACCGCCGAGGACAACCAGCCCTCCGTCGAGATCCACGTCGGCCAGGGCGAGTCGGAGATGATCTCGTTCAACAAGACCCTGGGCAAGTTCCAGCTCGTCGGCGTCGCGCCGGCGCCGCGGGGCATGCCGCAGATCGAGGTCTCCTTCGACATCGACGCGAACGGGATCATCAACGTGTCGGCCAAGGACCTCGGCACGGGGAACGAGCAGCAGATCCGGATCGAGGGCGGCTCGGGCCTCACCGAGGACGAGGTCGAGCGCATGATCGGGGAGGCCGAGTCGCACGCGGGCGAGGCGCACAGGCTGCGCGAGCTGGCGGACGCACGGAACGCCGCCGAGGCCCTCGCGTACCAGACCGAGCGCACGCTCGCCGACCACCGCGACCAGCTGGAGGAGGCCGACGCGGCGACGATCGAGGGTCGGATCATGGAGCTTCGCCAGGCCGTCGAGGGCGCCGATCTCGGCGAGATCCGCGCGAAGACGGATGCCCTCCAGGAGGCCACCCGTGCCCTCTCCGACGCCGTGTACGCGCAGGCGTCGGCCCAGGCGTCCTCGCAGGCGTCCGGCAACGGCGCCGCCGAGGACGAGGTGGTCGAGGACGCCGACTTCGAGGTGCTCGACGAGGAGGAGGCGGCGAAGTCGTGACCTCGGAGCACGTCGACACGGACGAGCTGGAGGAGGTGGCGGACGCCGCCTCCTCCACCGAGGGACAGGCGGCCGAGGACGCCCTCGCGAAGCTCGCGGCGGAGCGCGACGAGTACCTCGACCTCCTCCAGCGCAAGCAGGCCGAGCTCGAGAACTACCGGAAGCGCGCCGCGCGGGAGCAGGAGCGCCTCGTCGCGCACGCGAACGAGCGGCTCGTCCGCGAGCTCCTGCCCGTCCTGGACGACCTCGAGCGGACGCTCGAGGCGGCCGCGCGGCACGAGGAGGCGGCGCTCGTCGACGGCGTCAAGCTCGTCGAGCGGTCGCTGCGCACCGTGCTCGAGCGGGAGGGCGTCGTCGAGATCGCCGTGGACGGCCCGTTCGACCCGCACGTCCACGAGGCGATGCTCACGAAGCCGGGCGACGGAGCCGAGCCGGGGACCGTGCTCGACGTCCTGCAGCGCGGGTACCGCGTCGGGGACAAGGTCGTACGTCCAGCCAGAGTGATCGTCGCGGAGTACGTGACGTGAGCTCGTCGTGGCCGAGCGCAGCCCGTACGAGGTGCTCGGCGTCGCGAAGACGGCGTCCGACGACGAGATCAAGAAGGCGTACCGCAAGCTCGCGCGCGAGTACCACCCGGACCGCAACCCGGGCGACTCGAGCGCGGAGGAGCGGTTCAAGGAGGTCCAGTCCGCCTACGACACGCTCTCCGACCCGGAGAAGCGGCGGGCGTACGACACGTTCGGCAACGCCGGCGCGCGCGGCTTCCCGGGCGCGGGGGCCGGCGGCATGCGGTTCGAGGAGTTCGACCTCGGCAACCTCGGCGACCTGCTCGGCGGGATGTTCGGAGGCGGGGCGCGGAGACAGGGCGCCCGTGCACCGATGCGCGGTGACGACCTGGAGACGAGAGTGCGGATCTCGTTCGAGGACTCGCTCGAGGGCGTGCAGGTGCGCGTCCCGGTCGAGACCGAGAGCGTGTGCTCGGTGTGCCACGGGACCGGCGCGGAGCCGGGAACCTCGCCCGTCGTCTGCCCGGAGTGCAACGGGCGCGGGGTCGTGTCGGACTCGCAGGGGCTCTTCGCGTTCTCGCAGCCGTGCCCGCGCTGCCAGGGGAACGGCGCGATCGTCGAGAAGCCCTGCAAGAGCTGTCGCGGCAGCGGCCGCGAGCGGAGCACGAAGCGCTACTCCGTGAAGATCCCGGCGGGCGCCCGCACGGGGACCCGCATCCGCCTCAAGGGCAAGGGAGAGGCCGGACGCAACGGCGGGCCGCCCGGAGACCTGTTCGTCGTCGTCGAGGTCGAGCCGTCGCCGCTCTTCGAGCGCCGCGGCACCGACCTCGTCCTCGACGTTCCCGGTCACCTACGCGGAGGCCGCGCTCGGCGCGAGCGTCCAGATCCCGACGCCCGGCGGCCCCGTGTCACTCAAGATCCCCGCGGGCACCGAGAGCGGGAAGCTCCTGCGCGTGAAGGGCCGAGGAGCGCCGCATCTCAAGGGCTCGGGTCGCGGAGACCTCCTCGCCCGTGTCAAGGTGACCGTGCCGAAGAAGCTCACGAAGGCCGAGAAGGAAGCGCTCGAGGGCTACAGCAAGGTGTCGCGGGAGAACCCGAGAGAGCGGGTGTTCAGCGCATGACGTCGGGCCGGAACGTCTGGTGGCTGGCAGGTGTCGTGCTCGGCGCGCTCTTCGTCACGGTGAACGTCGTCACCCTCGTCGCGATCGACGGCGACGTCGGCCGCGACCTCGTCGGCGTCCTGCTCGGCGCGGTCATGACGGCCGCCGCGCTCGCGCGGTACGTGGGCTGGAGAGGAGCTCGGAGCTGATGCCCGATCGACCCGGTACATGATCTCCGTCGCGGCCGAGCTCGTCGGCATGCACCCGCAGACGCTGCGCCTGTACGAGGCCAAGGGGCTCGTTCGTCCCGCGCGCACTCCGGGCGGGACGCGCCTCTACTCCGACCAGGACGTGGAGCGGCTCCGGCTGATCCAGCGGCTGACGACCGAGCTCGGGCTCAACCTCGCCGGCGTGGAGCACGTGCTCCGGCTCCAGGACGAGCTGAACCGGGTCCACGCCCGGATGGAGCGGCTCGAGCGCGAGCTGAGGGCGGAGATCGCCGCGGTCCACCGCTCGTACAAGCGGGAGGTCGTCCTCTACCGGCCGGCGCAGCACCCGGTGCGGAGGAGCTGACGTGGACTTCCAGAAGCTGACGCTCAAGTCACAGGAGGCCGTCGCCGGCGCGCAGGAGCTCGCGCGCCGCATGGGCAACCCGGAGCTGACGCCCGACCACCTCCTTCTCGCGCTCCTCGACCAGGAGCTGCCGCGCACGCTCGTCGACCGAGCCGGCTACGGCGCCGCCGACCTGCGGGCCGAGGCCGAGGCGCGCCTCCGCGGCCAGCCCTCGGTCTCCGGGGGCAACGTGCAGCCGCAGCCCTCGGCCGCGTTTCGCACGGCGCTCGACCGCGCCTTCGAGACGATGCGCGAGCTCGGCGACGAGTTCGCGTCGGTGGAGCACCTCCTGCTCGCCCTCGACGTCGTCCCGCGCGACGCGCTGCTCGGCGCGCTCCAGGAAGTCCGCGGCGGGCAGAAGGTCACGTCGCAGGACCCGGAGGGGACCTATCAGGCGCTCGAGAAGTACGGGCGCGACCTCACGGCCCTCGCGGAGGCGGGCAAGCTCGACCCCGTCGTCGGTCGCGACGAGGAGATCCGGCGCGTGATCCAGGTCCTCTCCCGGCGGACGAAGAACAACCCGGTCCTGATCGGCGAGCCGGGCGTGGGGAAGACGGCCATCGTCGAGGGGCTCGCCCAGCGCATCGTCGCGGGCGACGTCCCGGAGGGACTGAAGGGCAAGCGCGTGTGGGCGCTCGACATCGGCGCGCTCCTCGCCGGCGCCAAGTACCGCGGCGAGTTCGAGGAGCGGCTCAAGGCGGTCCTCGCCGAGATCCAGGCCGCGGCGGGGGAGATCGTCCTCTTCATCGACGAGCTGCACACGATCGTCGGCGCGGGCGCGGCCGAGGGCGCCGTCGACGCCGCGAACATGCTCAAGCCGATGCTCGCCCGGGGGGAGCTGCGCGCCGTCGGCGCGACCACGCTCGACGAGTACCGCAAGCACATCGAGAAGGACGCGGCGCTCGAGCGGCGGTTCCAGCCGGTCTTCGTCGGCGAGCCGACCGTCGCGGACACCATCGCCATCCTGCGCGGCCTCAAGGAGCGCTACGAGGCGCACCACGGCGTCGAGATCCGGGACTCGGCGCTCGTCGCCGCTGCGGTGCTCTCCGACCGCTACGTGTCGGACCGGTTCCTCCCGGACAAGGCGATCGACCTCGTGGACGAGGCGGCCTCGCGCCTGCGCATGGAGATCGACTCCTCGCCCGTCGAGCTCGACGAGGCCGAGCGCCGCGTGCGGCAGCTCGAGATCGAGCTCGCGGGCATGGCGAACGAGAGCGAGGACGTGCGGGCGCCCGTCGAGCGGGAGCTCGCCGACGCGAAGTCGGCGCGCGACGAGCTCGCCGCGCGGTGGGCGCGCGAGAAGGAGTCGCTCCAGCGCGTCGCCGAGATCAAGCGGCAGCTCGACGAGCTCCGCATGGAGGCGGAGCGCGAGGAGCGAGCCGGGAACCTCGCCCGCGTCGCCGAGATCCGCTACGGGATCCTCCCCGAGCTCGAGCGCGAGCTCGAGGAGCGGGAGCAGCCGTCCGAGACGCCGATGGTGAAGGAGGAGGTGGACGAGGACGACATCGCGGCCGTGGTCGCGTCGTGGACGGGCATCCCGGTCTCGCGCCTGCTCGAGGGCGAGGTCGAGAAGCTCATCCACATGGAGGAGCGCCTGCACCGGCGCGTCGTCGGCCAGGACGCGGCCGTCGAGGCGGTCTCGAACGCGCTCCGCCGCGCGCGCTCCGGCCTGCAGGACCCGAACCGCCCGATCGGGTCGTTCGTCTTCCTCGGCCCGACCGGCGTCGGCAAGACGGAGCTCGCGCGCGCGCTCGCGGAGTTCATGTTCGACGACGAGCGCGCCGTCGTCCGGCTCGACATGTCGGAGTACCAGGAGCGGCACACGGTCGCGCGCCTGGTCGGCGCTCCGCCCGGCTACGTCGGCTACGAGGAGGGCGGCCAGCTCACCGAGGCCGTTCGCCGGCGTCCGTACGCCGTGCTGCTGCTCGACGAGATCGAGAAGGCGCACACCGAGGTGTTCGACGTCCTCCTCCAGCTGCTCGACGACGGGCGGCTGACCGACGGCCACGGCCGCACCGTCGACTTCCGCAACACCGTCGTGATCATGACGTCGAACATCCGCTCGGTGGACGAGCTTCGCGAGCGGTTCCGGCCCGAGTTCCTGAACCGGATCGACGAGATCGTCGTCTTCCAGCCGCTCACGCGCGAGCAGCTCGCCGAGATCGTCGAGCTCCAGCTCGCGGCGGCTACGCGACCGGCTTGCGGAGCGGAGGATCGAGCTCGAGGTGGCGCGACGCGGCGAAGGAGCTCCTCGCCGAGGAGGGCTGGGACCCCGCCTACGGCGCCCGGCCGCTCAAGCGCGCGATCCAGCGGCTGCTCGAGAACCCGCTCGCGCTGCGAGCTCCTCGAGGGGCGACTTCGCCGAGGGCGACACGGTGCGGGTCGACGTCGCCGACGGCGAGCTCGTGTTCGAGCGCGCCGCGGTAGCTGCGCCCGCGACCGCCGCCTAGCTCCCGGCGTCAGGGAACGTCCTCGAAGAACTCGGCCTGCTCGCTGCGGTCGGGCGGCGCGCCGTAGATGAACAGCACGAGCTCCTCGTCGCCGGCGTTCCGGAGCTGGAGGATCGTCCCGGGCTGCACGACGAGCACGCCGCCGCGCGGGACCTCGTGTCGCTCGGGCGGCTCTCCGAGGTCGACCGTCAGCGTGCCGTCGAGCACGACGAAGACCTCCTCCTGGATCGGGTCGAGGTGGCGCCTGCCGCGGGCGCCCGGCGGATAGCGCCAGAGGTTCGCGCGCGAGCGCGTCATCGAGTCCGAGAGCCGCGCGATCGTCCTCGGGTCGTCTTCGCCGCGCGGCGCCCACTCGACCTCGTCCTGCCGGAAGATCGTGTAGTCCATCGGCCGAGTATCCCCCATCGAAAGCCGACGGGCTCTGTTCGCAGATTGTGCGCAAGCGTACGATGTCCGTCGATGATGCGAGCATCGCGGGCGGGACGCCGAGCTCGCCTCCCTCCGTGACTTCGTCGAGAGCGTCTCCGACGGAGCGACGGCGCTCGTGCTCGAGGGCGAGGCCGGGATGGGGAAGACGACGCTCTGGGAGGCCGGCGTCCGGACGCGGAGGAGCGCGGGCTCCGCGCTTCTCCAGGCGCTCCCGGCGCGAGAGCGAGACCGCGCTCAGTCCTTCGCCGGCGCTCGGTGACCTCCTCGACCCCGTGCTCGACGACGCGCTCGACCCCCTTCCCGCGCGACAGCGGCGGGCGCTCTCGCGCGCTCTCGTCCTCGATCGACGAGGAAGGGCCCGCCGCCCGATCCGCACGCGGTCGGCGTCGCGCTGCTGAACGCGCTGCGTGCGCTCGGCCGCCGAGGCCATCCTCGTCGCCGTCGACGACGTGCAGTGGCTCGACATCGCATCCTCCGGCGCGCTCGGCTACGCGGTGAGGCGCCTGCGCGGACGAGCGAGTCGGCGTCCTCCTCGCACGTCGCTCGGGGCTCGAGTGCCCGCTGCTCGACGAGCTGCGGCGATCCCTGCCGGGCGAGCGTTTCCTCGAGCTCGAGGTCGGCCCGCTCGACGTCGCGGCGCTGCACCACGTCGTCCACGAGCACCTGGGGATCGCGCTTCCGCGGCCGCTGCTCGCCGAGGTGCACGAGGCCTCGGGCGGAAACCCGTTCTACGCGCTCGAGATCGTGCGCACGCTGCGAGCGTTCCGGGACGTCTCGGTCGAGGCCGGGCAGCCGCTGCCCGTGCCCGAGTCGCTCCACGAGCTCGTCCACGGACGCCTGCTCGCGCTGTCGACGGAGAGCCGCGACTTCCTTCTCGCCGCCGCCGCGCATGCGCATCCGACGCTCGTCGATCACGGAGGCGGCCTCCGGGATCGTGCGGCGCCGCCGGGCTCCGACCGGCGCTCGAAGCCGCGCATCGTCGAGCTCGACGGCGACCGCATCCGCTTCACCCATCCGCTCCTCGCCGCCGGCGCGTACGAGACCGCCGACCCGCTCCGGCGGGCGGAGATCCACGCCCGGCTCGCGACGTTGCTCGAGGACCCGGAGGCGCGCGCGTGGCAGCTGGCCGCGTCCGTGGAGCAGGCCGGACGAGTCGGTCGCCGCGGTGCTCGAGGACGCAGCACGTCACGCGCGGTGCGCGTGGCGCACCGCGACCGGCCGCGCTCCTGCTCGACCGTGCGCGAGAGCTGACGCCTCGTGAGCGGGTCGACGACGCTCGACGCAGGGCCGTCGACGCCGCCTACCTCCACTTCGAGTCCGGGGACTCCCGCGGGCGGAGGCATCAGCTCCACGACGTGGTCGCGAGGCTCGAGCCCGGGCTGGCAGCGGGCGACGGCTCTCGTGCGACTGGCGCGCGTTCGGTCGTACGACGACCAGGCAGAGGCGGTCGAGCTCTTCCTCCAGGCGTCGACGAGGCGGAGGGCGAACAGGAGACGCTCGCTCTCGCGCACGAGGGAGTGGCGACCTGTCTGTTCCGGTTGCGCGAGCGCCTCCACGAGGCCGTCGAGCACGCGTCGACGGCCGCCCGCATCGCCGTTGAGTTCGAGGACGAGTCGTTGGCCGCCGAGTCGCTCGGCACCCGCCTCCTGGCATCGAAACCCTGCTCGGGATGGCGAGCCGCGTCGGAGACGGCGGCGCGGGCGCTCGCGCTCCAGCCAGCGGCGGACGAGAAACGCGTGCTGGCACAGCCGCTCTTCGGAGCGGCTGTACACTGGTGGTGGACGGACGAGCTCGAGCGCGCGCGTGGCGTCCTCGTCGACATGGTGAGCCGCGCCGGAGAGCTCGGCGACGAGAGCTCCCTGCCCTACGTGCTCGTCCTCCTCGGCCGTGTCGAGTGTCGCCTCGGCGACCTCGAGAGCGCGCTGAGCGAGCGTCACCGAAGGGCCAGGGGCAGGGAGCAGTCGGGCAGGACACGCTCGTCGCGTACAACCTCGCGCTCGAGAGGCTCGTCGAGGCGCAGCTCGGCCGTGTCGAGCCCGCGAGGACGAGCCGCGCTCGAGGCTCTCGAACGCGTACCCGAGACCGGCGGGCGACCGGCGGAGCTCGTCGCAAGCGAGGGCGCTCGGTCACCTCGAGCTCGCACTCGGTGCGCCCGCCGCCGCGGCCGTGGCGCGGCTCGGGCCGAGGCCGTCGCCTTCGTCCGGCGCGAGCAGATCGCCGAGCCCGCGGCGATCCGCTTTCGTCGTCGACCGGTCGAAGCGCTCGATCGAGCTCGGACGCCGAGACGAGGCCGTCGAGCTGCTCGACTGGTACGAGGGGCAACGCGCGACGGCTCGGGCGCGTCTCGGCGCTCGCGACGATGCGCGCGCTGCCGGGGTCTGCTCGCCGCGCAGGCCGGTGAGCTCGACGACGCGCTCTCGGCGTACGACGACGCGCTCGACGTGGCACGGACAGGTCGAGCTCCCGCTCGACCGCGGCCGCACGTTGCTCGCGCTGGGCACTGCTCAGCGACGGATGAAGCGCGGCGCGAGGCGCGGGCCACGCTCGAGGAGGCGCTCGCGATCTTCGAGCGCATCGGCGCGGCGCTCTGGGCCGAGCGCGCCCGGGCGGAGCTCAAGCGGATCAGCGGTCGCGCGGCGACTCCGGGAGCGCTCACGCCCGCGGAGGAGCGCGTCGCCGGCGCTCGTCGCCGAGGGCAAGACGAACCGCGAGGTCGCGGCCGCTCTCTTCCTCTCCGAGCGAACGGTCGAGGGTCACCTCTCGCACGTCTTCGGGAAGCTCGGCATCAGGCACCGTGCGGAGGTCGCCCGGGCGCTCGCGCGCGTCAAACACAGGTGGTCGCGCGGTCAAACACGGGGGATGCGCCCGTTTCGGCACCGCTCCCTCTGCTCCCTAGCCTCGAACCAGGTGGCCACGAGGTCCACCGGGACAGGAGGAGAAGGAGCGATGACCCGCACGATCTCACTCATCACCGCAGTCGCCGGACTGGCGCTCATCGTCGCAGTACCGGCTCTCGGACAGTCGCAGCAGGACTTCTGGAACTACGATCGGTCGGGGCAGAAGGTCACCGACACGTCTCCGGGCGTGTCGCCACAGGATCTCGGCGTGCTGTACTCGGGCAGCGGGAGCGACCTCCGGGCGCCGCTCCTGAGGCCCGACGCGGTCGACCGTGCGGTGGCGGCGCGTGAGGCCCAACAGGCAGCGAGGCCGTATCCCGACGTCGTCGAGCGCGCCGTCGCGGCGAAGATGACCGAAGGTCGTTCGCTCGTGTTCGACAACCACCGCTCGGGGATCGGCGGAAGAGACCAGCCAGCAGCTCGGCGGCGTCATTCAGCCCGACGCCTTCGAGCGAGCGGTCGCTTCGAGGAACACGGCGGGACGCAGCCTCGTCTTCGACAACCATCGGATCGGGAACGAGCCGTCGAGCGCGGGGCGCAGCCTCGTGTTCGACGACTACCGGACTCGAGCCGGTGAGCCAGCCCATCGAGATCTCCGCGACGGGTCGGGCCGACGACCTCGAGTGGCCGCAGATCGGCGTCGGCCTTCGGCATCGGGATCGCCCTGATGCTCGGTCTCTTCCTGACGCTGCGGCTCGTCCGCGTCCGCCCGCTGGCCCACTGACCGCATCGCTCCGGTACGCCTTCGGCCGCCCACGGGCGGCCGAAGCGCGTGCGGGTTTACTTCCGCCGTGGCGAGCACACCGAAGCCGTACCGCCGGAGCATCTGGCGCCGCGCCTTGAACGGTCTCGTGCGCCCGCTCGCGAAGCTCGGGCTCACGGGGCCGCGCACCCACCTTCTCACGGTCGCCGGCCGGAACACGGGACGCCCGTGGTCGACTCCCGTATCGATCGTGCAGAAGGGCGGCGAGCGCTGGCTCGTCGCCCCCTACGGCGACCGGAACTGGGTCCGGAACGCCCGTGCCGCCGGTAACGTCGAGCTCAGGCGCGGTCGGCGACGCGAGACGCTCGCGGTCGAGGAGCTCGCGCCCGAGGACGCGGTGCCGGTGCTCCGCCGCTACTACGAGCTCTCGTCGCGTGACGCGACCGTTCTTCCGCGTCGGCCTCGACTCCTCGCACGAGGAGTGGTTGGCCGAGGCTCCGAGCCACCCGGTGTTTAGGCTCCGCTCGGAATGACGAACGACCTGCTCCTCGTCGCCGCGACCGAGCTCGAGCTCTGCGACCGCGACGGCCTCGTCTGCGGCGTCGGGCCGGTGGAGGCCGCGGCGGCGACTGCGGCCCGGCTCGCCGGTGACCGGCCGCGTGCCGTGCTGCATCTGGGAGTCGCGGGCGGGCGGCGGCTCACTCCGGGCACGCTCGTCTTCGGCACCGAGGCCGCCTACCTCGACCTCGCCGCCGGGATCCCGGTCGTCGATCGCGTCGAGCCGGACCCGACTCTCCTCGCGACGCTTCGTGCAGCGTTCCCCGACGTCGTCGCGCTCCCGATCGCGACGAGCGCCGACGGTCCGGAGCGGCCCCGCAGAGCACGACTTCCGGGTGGAGGCGATGGAGGGATTCGGCGTCCTCCGCGCGTGCGAGCTCGCGGGAGTTCCGGCCGTCGAGGTGCGCGGCATCTCCAACGACATCGGCGAGGGCGATCGCGAGCGCTGGATGATCCAGCGCGGGCTCGAGGTGCTCCGCGCCGCGCTGCCCGACGTGCTCGAAGCGCTCTCTCAGTAGCGTTCCCGCTCGTGGCGAGGACGGCGAGGCCCAAGGAGACGACCCTGCCCTCGGCGCTTCCCCCCGAGCGTCGCACTGTCGGGCAGCTCGTCGCGGAGACCATCCGGCTCTACGGCGCGCGGTTCCTGCGTGCGCTCCCGCTCGGGCTCGTCGTCGCCGGCGTGAACCAGCTGTCGCTCGGGCTCGAGCGCGAGGCGACGACAGCGATCCTCGTCCTCGCTGCGCCACTCTTCACCCTGGCGTATGCGTACGCCGCCCAGCTCGTGACCGGGACGCGTCCGCCCGCCCGCTCCTGGATCGTCGCGCTGGGCGTGGGGACCATCGTGTTCGCCCCCGCGGCGCTCCTCTTCCCCTGGTTCGCGCTCGCCTCGGTGCTCTGGCTCGCGCTCGCCGGGCTCTGCGTGCCCGCGGCGATCGCGGAGGGCACGTCGTTCGTCGGCTCGCTCGCCCGCGGGCTCCGCCTCGGCCGCGTGGACTACGTGCACGCCGCGGGGTCGCTCGCGACGCTCGTGATCCTCTTCGTCCTCGCCCGACTGGGCCTCGCGCTCCTCCTCGAGTCGCAGGCCGACAACACCGTGCGCGTGGCGATCTTCCTCGCCGACACGGTCCTCGGCCCGCTGCTCTTCCTCGGGGGCGCCCTCCTGTACGTGGACCAGGAGGCTCGGTTACGCTCGCGCGAGCGACCGAAGGAGTGAGATGCCGACGTACCTGATGCTGACGACGTTGACGGAGAAGGGAGTCCAGACCCTGCACGCGAACCCCGGCCGGCTGCGCGAGGTCAACCGCGACGTCGAGGAGATGGGCGCGAAGGTCCTCCACCAGTGGGCGTGCCTCGGCGAGTACGACTTCGTGAACATCGTGGAGGCGCCCGACGACCTCACGATCGCCAAGGTCTCCATCGCACTCGGAGCGCGGGGCAGCGCGAAGCTCGAGTCGCTTCCGCTCATCTCGATCGAGGACGTCCTGGCGACGCTCTGAGGCCGTCGCGGCGGACACCTACGGCCGCGAGGAAGCCCGTCGCGCGCGCCTCGACCGCGAGCGGGCTCGTGGGCAGGCCCGGGCGCGGCTCGAGGTTGAACTCCCTGGGGGCGACGTCGTTCGGCGTCCCGGGGTGGAACAGGGCGGCCAGGAGCTGGATGTGCCCTCGCCCCGGGCCGAGCTCCCACTGGCCGCCGCCGTACGCCCCGATGCCGCGCTCCTCGCAGTAGTCGTACGCCGCGAAGAGCCGCTCGACGGAGCCGAACCGCGATGGCTTCACGTTCACGGTGCGGGGCGGCCAGAGGAGCGCCTCGATGTCCTCGACGGAGTGGATCGGGGCGTCCCACGTGACCCGGTCGCGATGGGGCTCGAGGACGGGCGTCGTCTCGTCGGTCAGCGCCGGATCCTCGATCCACGCCTCGGGAAGCGCCTCGGAAACGCGCCGGTAGAGGTCCGGGTCGGGAGGGTTGTCGACGACCGTGCCGCGGTAGTGGCCCTTCAGGTCGATCGAGTCGACCGCGCCGCTCGCGCGAGCTCCGCGAGAAGCTCGTCCGTCCACTCCGCGTGTCGCGTCGAGCTTGAAGCGCAACGTCGGGTAGAGCTCGAGCCAGGCGTGCACACGCTCGAGCGAGGGCGGCGAGCCGAGGCCCATCGAGACGACGAAGGCGACCGGGCGCGGCTCGCGTCCGACAGCCTCGCCGAGGGACCTCCCCGCCTGGCGCAGCGCCAGGTCGAGGGCGGCGCTCTCGAAGGCCCAGCGGCGATAGTCCGCGAACTGCGGCTGCTCGGGTGGGCTCTCGAAGAGGGGGAGCTCGGCGAGCTGCTGCGAGAGCTCGTGGAGCGTCCAGGTGCCGGTCAGCGGGAGGTCGTCCCCGCGTGCCTGCAGGCGCTCGTGCTCCTCGGGCGTGTAGGTGACGTCCTCCCCGATCCCTTCGTGCCCGCCGCCCTGGAGATGGACGACGGTCGTCCTGCGCAGGAAGTCGGGCCGGGCCTGCAGCTCGAGCCCCTCGAGCACGTAGCCCTCGATCTCGAGCGGCAGGTCCCGGACGTTCGCGTACAGGTTCACAGCGCGGCGTACGCTACCGCGACCTCCGCGGCGAGCCGCGCGTTGGCGACGATCAGCCTGCGGTTCACCTCGCGCGTCCGCCCGCCGCTGCGCTCGTGGAGGCGGCCGAGCACGTACGGCGTCACCGCCTGCCCGGCGATGCCCTCCCGCTCGGCGTCGGCGAGCGCGTCCTCGATCAGCCCCTCGACGTCGACGCTCTCCGGCGGCGGGTTGGCGAGGAGGAGGCCGGCGCCGCCGAGCTCCCAGTGCGCGGCCGCCGTCCTTGCCGCTTCCACTGATGTCCCCACGACGTCGGTGAGCGCAGGCCCTCCCTCCGCGTCGTAGAAGAGCGGCAAGGTCGAGGTTCCGAAGCCGACGACGGGGACACCGAGGGTCTCGAGGAGCTCCATCGTGGCGGGCACGTCGAGAAGCGACTTGACGCCGGAGCTGACGACCAGCGCCGCCGTCGTGGCGATGGCCGGGATGTCGGCGGACACGTCGGGCGGCGACGGGAAGCCGCGATGCACGCCGCCGGTGCCGCCGGTGCCGAGGAACCGGATGCCGAGCATGCGGGCGACGGCGAGCGTGCCTCCGACCGTCGTGGCCCCGATCTCGCCGCGTACTGCGCAGGCCGCAAGGTCACGCGGGCCGAGCTTGCGCGCTTCGGGAGTGAAGCGGGCGAGCTCCTCGGGGTCGAGCCCCACGCGGACGCGCCCGTCGAGGATGCCGATCGTGGCCGGTATCGCGCCCGCCGCGCGTACGGCCTCGTCGCTCTCGGCGCCGACCTCGACGCCGACCGGTGCCGGGAAGCCGTGCGCGACGAGCGTCGTCTCGAGCGCGACGACCGGCGTGCCGCCCTCCAGTGCCGCGCGGACCTCGTCCGAGAGGACCACCAGCTCGCTCACGGCATCGACCCTAGTCGCGACAGGCAGCGGGCCGCCGCCTCGAGCGCGAGGTCCGGCCCGCCGACGATCCAGCCCGCCGCGAGGGCGTCGCCCGCCCCGGTGGAGTCGACAGCGTCCGCGACGGGCTGCGCGGGTCGCTCGACGCCGTCGAACGAGCAGCCACGCGAGCCGCGCTTGACGATCCACGTGGCACTGCCGACGGGACCGCCGAGCGCCCGCTCCTCGTCCTCGTTCGCGAACACGACGTCCGGCCCGAGCTCGTCGAGGGCTTCGCGAAAGACCTCCGCTCCGACGTCGCGGATCGCGATCCAGGAGGACAGGTCGACGCTCACCGCGGCGCCTGCCGTGCGGGCCAGGTCGACCGCACGCCGCACGGCGCGGCGGGAGCGCTCGTGGACGAGCGCGTACCCGGACACGAAGAGGTGCTCGCAGCCGTCGAGCCACGCCGGGTCGAGTTCGTCCTCTCGAAGGTGCGCGGAGGCGCCCCGGTCCGAGGCCATCGAGCGCTCGCCGTCCGGCGTCACGAGCGAGCAGACGACGGCGTTCCGTCCGGCGACCGGGCCGACGACCTCGACCCCGCGTGCCTCGAGCCCCGCGCGAGCGAGGCGCCCCGGCTCGTCGTCCCCCCGCTTCCCGACGAAGCGCGCGGTCGCGCCGAGCTCGGAGGCCCACGCCGCGACGTTGGCAGCTTGTCCTCCCGGCGCGAGCCGGATCTCCGCCTCGGTGTCGCCCCCGACGACGACGGGTGCCGGGAGCCGCACGAGGATGTCGAGCGTGAGGTCGCCGAGGGCGCAGACGAGCATCCGCGGGATCGTAAGATCAGAAGATGGACGGCGAGCAGCGACGCGGAGGTTTTCGGGCGTTCGTCCTCGGCGGTCTCGTGGGTGCGTCAGCCGCCGTCGCGGCAGGGCGGCGGCGTCGGCGGATCCAGCGGCGCCGGGCTCGCCCCCGCGGGCTCGCCGCGTTCGAGAGCGCGCCGTGCTACCTCGAGCTCCTCGAGAGCGAGCGCTCGGGCACCGACAACCGCGGCGGTTAGCCTTTCTCGCGTGCCGATCTACGAGTACCGCTGCCCGAACGGCGACACGTTCGAGCTCTTCCAGAAGATGACCGACCCGCCGCCGTCGGCCTGTCCCGTGTGCGGCGCCGGGCCTGTCGAGAAGCGGCTGTTCCCGGTCGCCGTGCACTTCAAGGGCTCGGGCTTCTACTCGACCGACTACGGGCGCGCAAAGTCGAAGGCACGGGAGGGCGAGTCGGGACCGTCGACCGAGAAGACGACCGAGAAGACGGTCGAGACGAAGGCCGCCGACACGAAGCCGAAGCCCGCGGCCGACTCGGGTTCGTAGGGACGGAGGACGGTCGGCTACGAGCGCCGCGTGCAGCCGGGGGCGTAGGGCATGCCCTTCGGCGGCGCTACCGGCGCCGAGCGGCGCAGGAACATCGAGACGACGTCGACGTTCCCCTCCGAGCCGATCAGGACGGACTCCCCGCCGATCGTCGCCGGGTCGCCTCCCAGGTGGCAGTGGAGCGACCTCGAGGCATCGGCCCGGAAGCGCACCCAGCCGAGCTGCGCGAGCTGCCACGCGGAGAGATCCGTCGCGAGGGGCGCTGCGAGGGAGCTCCCGATGAAGGGGAGTCGGAGGAACGTCGAGAAGCTCGCGATCTCGTCGCCGACGGCGTCGGCCACGGCCTGCTGGCGGCCGCCGCGGGAGACGTCGGTGTCCGAGGGATCCAGCCGGTTGGTGCGGACGCGCGAGTAGACGAGGGCGCGCCGGCCGTCCATGTGCTGCACGCCCTTCGCGAACCGCCAGCCCTCCCAGTCACGGCACTTCTCCGCCGTGTACGGACAGTCGAACCTGTTGGAGAGGATGGGCTTCGGCACGTTCACGTCGATGCCCCCGAGCGCGTCGATCAGCTCGCGAAAGCCGTCGAAGTCGACGACGACGACGTGGTGGATCGGCAATCCGGTCAGCTTCCGAACCGTCTCGATGGTGAGCGCGGGGCCGCCGAACTGGCTCGCGGCGTTGATCTTCGACGTGCCGTACCCCGGGATCTCGACGCGTAGATCGCGTGGGATCGAGAGGTACGAGAGCTGATGCGTGCCCGGGTCCGTGCGGAGCAGGAGCAGGGAGTCCGAGCGACGCGCGTCGCCGCGTCCCGGTGCCTTCCCGCCGTCCGTCCCCACGACGAGGATCGTCGCCGGGTCCGAGAGCAGCGAGCCGTCGTGCTGCGCGAGCTGCGCCTTCGCACCGCGGGGGAGGCGTGCGTTCGCCTCCTCGACGCCGTTCGAGAACGAGACGAAGCCGAGCACGCCCCACGCGAGCGCGAGGACGAGGACGCCGACCAGCCCGAGCACGACCCACAGCCAGACGCGACGGCGCCGTGGCGAACGTGCGTCGGGCGCAGGGGGCGGCTTCGGCCCCGGACGCGTGCGCCTCTCGAGGGGGACCCTGCCCTTGACCCGGCCGCCGCGGTACAGCCGGTAGGGCTTCGTTTCCTCGGCCATCTAGCGGGCGGGGGCGCGCCGGTCCGCCAGGGGACCGCGCGCGAACGGCGACTTCACGCCGGGTGTCGGAGGAGAGGACGTCATCGTCGGGGCCGCCACATGGTGCCTAGCACCGCGGCTCTCCCGTGCATCGTGGCGGCCCTCGCGCCGAACACACGGCTCGGTTCCGTCCGTAGTTCCAGGCAGGTCGATCGTGGGCACGCCCGGATGCGGCTACCCGCCGGGCAGAGGAGACTCGATGCGGACGACTGACGCCAGCCCTCGTCGCGTACCGTCGAGTCGCTCGCGTCGGTCGCAAGGAAGACGGAGCGGCTCGCCACCATGCTCAGCGTCAACGACCTCGAAAAGCGCTTCGACGCGGTGCCGGCGCTCGTGGGCTGCTCCTTCTCCGTCGAACGCGGGCGCATGCTCGGCTTCCTGGGGCCGAACGGCGCAGGGAAGACGACGGCCATGCGCGCGATCTTCGGGCTTGTCGCCCTCGACGCCGGGGAGGTGCTCTGGGACGGTCGCCCCGTGGGGCCGACCGACCGTCTGCGGTTCGGCTACATGCCGGAGGAGCGAGGGCTGTACCCGCGGATGGCCGTCGGTGAGCAGCTCGCGTACTTCGGCTGTCTCCACGGGCTCGACGCGAGCTCCGCCCGCGCCGCAGCGAGCCACTGGCTCGAGCGTCTCGGCCTCGCGGACCGGGCCGAGGCGAACGTCGAGGCGCTCTCGCACGGCAACCAGCAGCGCGCCCAGCTCGGCGCCGCGCTGGTGCACGGGCCGGATCTGCTCGTGCTCGACGAGCCGTTCGCGGGTCTGGACCCCCTGGCGGTGCAGACGCTCGCCGAGGTGCTGCGAGGAGAGGCGGCGCGGGGCGCCGCGGTCCTCTTCTCGAGCCACCAGCTCGACCTGGTCGAGGACATCTGCGAGGAGATCGCGATCGTCGACCACGGCCGCATCGTCGCGAGCGGGGACGTCGGCGACCTGCGACGCGCGTCGCAGCGGCGGCGGATCGAGATCGAGCTCGACGGCGCACCCCCGGCCTGGGTGCCAGAAGTGGACGGCGTGCAGCTGGTCGAGCGCCGCAACGGCGACCTGCGTCTCCTCGCCGGCCGCGACGTCGATCCCGAGCTTGTGCTCCGCGAGGCCGAGCGCTCGGGGCAGGTCGTCGAGTTCAGCTACGGCCCGCCCTCCCTCGCCGAGCTCTTCCTGGAGCTCGTCGGACGATGAGCGGTCGGCGCGCTGTCGAGCTCGTCGCCCGCCGCGAGATCCGCCAGCGCGGACGAAGCAAGGTGTTCCTCGCCTCGACCGCGATCATGCTTCTGCTCGTCGGAGGGTCGACCGCGCTCCAGGGCGCGCTGTCGAAGAAGCCGAGCTACCGGGTCGCGGTCGTCGCGCCCGCGCCGCCTGCTCTCGCCGCTGCGCTGGAGCGCGCCGCGAAACCGTTCGATCAGGCGAAGGTGGAGCTCCGCGTGGTCGTCTCGCCGGCGGCCGGACGGCAGGCCCTCGAGGACGAGGAGGTGGATGCGCTGCTGCTCCTGTCCGCAGACCGGCTCCTCTTTCGCACGAACGTCGATGCGAAGGCCGCGGCCGTCGCGGACACGGCGATACGAGAGGTGCGCCGGCACCTGCCGCCCGAGCCCGAGCTGACGACGGCGACGCTCCATCCGCCGGACGAGGCGAGCGACGCCGAGGTGCTGGTCGCATTTGCCGGTTCGCTCCTCCTCCTCACGAGCCTTGCTGTCTACGGGCAGTGGGTCGTCAGCGGCGTCGTGGAGGAGAAGAGCAGTCGGGTCGTCGAGGTCGTCCTGTCGGCCGTGCAGCCCCGGCACCTGCTCGCCGGCAAGGTGATCGGGATCGGCCTGCTCGGCCTCGCGCAGCTCGCACTCGTCGCGGGGTTGGCCGCGGTGCTCCTCGTCGCCGGCGCGTTCGACGCCCCGGGGTCGCTCGGAGGCGACCTCGTCCTCGTCATCCCGTGGTTTGCGCTCGGGTTCGCGCTCTACGCCACCGCGTACGCCGCCGCAGGGGCGCTCGCGTCGCGACAGCAGAACGCCGACACGGCCGGTCAGCCCGTCACCTACGCGCTGCTCGCCGCCTACTTCGCGGGCTACGTCGCCGTCTCGGCGGATGCAGAGGGGGTCTTCGCCAACGCGCTGACCGTCTTCCCGTTGACCGCGCCGCTCGTGCTTCCCGCCCGCAGCGCCCTCGTCGGGGTGCCGCTCTGGGAGCACGCGCTCGCGGTCGTGCTCGTCCTGTGCGCGATCTACGCGCTCGTCCGCTTCGCAGGGCGGGTCTACGGCCAGGGCCTGCTGCACAGCGGCCCCCGCCTCGACCCCCGTGCCGCCTGGCGTCTCGGCGGGCACTCCTGAGCTGTAGGGCAGAGGTCGCCTTCCGGGGACGCTAGTGTTGCCCGCGGGAGTGGCAGCACCCGTCGTCATCGGAGTCGACCTCGGCGGCACCAAGATCCTCTCCGGGGTGGTCGAGCGAGACGGCAACGTCCTCCGCAGGAGCGAGACCGAGAGCCCAGGGGCGTCGGAAGACGCGGTCGTCGGAGCGCTCGACGCGGCGGTCGAGGCCGTGCTCGGAAACGACGTCCGCGCGGTCGGCTTCGGCGTGCCCGCGAACCTTGAGCGCGGGTCCGGGCGCATCCTCCGTGCCACCAACCTGCCATTCGACGACTTCGACCTGGTCGCTCACGCGCGCGCTCGTTTCGGCCTTCCGGTCGGCGTCGAGAACGACGCGAACGCAGCCGCGCTCGCGGAGTGGAAGCTCGGCGCCGGCCGCGGCGCTTCCAGCCTGCTCGTGCTCACGCTCGGCACCGGAGTCGGAGGCGGTCTCGTGCTCGACGACACGCTCTACCGCGGCTGGGCGGAGGTGGGGCATGTCGTCGTCCAGGCCGACGGGCCCCCGTGCCAGGGGAACTGCCACGGCCGCGGCCATCTCGAGGCGCTCACGTCCGGGACTGCGGCGGACGCGGCGGCACGCGACCTCTACGGGCCGGACGCGGACGCGCGTACCCTCGTCGAGCGGGGACGGGCCGGCGACGCCGACGCTGTCGCGCGGCTCATGGAGATCGGCCGCTTCCTGGGGGCGGCGATCGGCTCGATCGCGAACCTCGTCAACCCGGACCTCGTCGTGGTGGGCGGCGGCTTCGGTGAGGCTGCGGGCGAGCTGGTCCTCGGCCCGGCGCAGGAGGCCGCGCGGAGGGAGGCGCTCGCCCCCGCCGACGGGACGTTGCGCGTCGTCCCGGCAGCGCTCGGCTCCGAGGCGGGGCTCGTGGGAGCGGCCCTCGTCGCATTCGAGGCGCTCGACGGTGTGCGCTGATGCCGCTCGCGGTGTGTGCGACGCCGATCGGCAATCTCGACGACGTGACGCTCCGCGTCCTCGCGGAGCTGCGGGAGGCCGACATCGTGCTGTGCGAGGACACCCGGCGCACGCGCATCCTCCTCGACCGCCATGGCATCGAGGCGAGGCTCATCAGCTTCCACCGCCACAACGAGGCCGCGAGGACGGAGGAGGTCCTCTCCCGGCTGGCGAGGGGCGAGAGGATCGCGCTCGTCTCCGACGCCGGCCTGCCCGGCGTCAACGACCCGGGTGCACGCCTGATCGCCGCCGCAGTCGGGGTTGGGGCCCCGACGACCGTCCTCCCGGGCCCCTCGGCCGTGGAGACGGCGCTCGTCGCGAGCGGCCTCGTCGGTGACCGCTATCAGTTCGTCGGCTATCTCCCGCGGCGTGAGGGGGAGCGTGCGACCCTGGCTCGCGAGCTCGCGCGGTGGCCACATGCAGTCGTCGCGTTCGAGTCGCCGCGCCGGTTGCCCGGCTCGCTCGCGGCCCTCGCGGAGGTGATGCCGGGGCGCCCGGCCGCGATCTGCCGCGAGCTGACGAAGCGCTTCGAGGAGGTCGTAGTGGCTCCGCTCTCCGTGCTCGCCTCGAAGTTCTCGGAACCGCCGCGGGGCGAGATCACCGTCGTCCTCGGCTCGGCGCCCGCCCTTCCGGACGACCGGGAGAGCGATGCGCTGGGGGCCGTCCGGGAGCTCGTCGCCGCCGGCGTCACGCGCCGCCATGCCTCGGATGTCGTGTCCCGCCTCACGGGCACGCAGCGCAACGCGCTGTACCGCAACTCTCTGTAACAACTTCGTCTCCCACGTTGACAACGGAACGACGACGCGGCTACGGTCGAGCCATGTTCGCTCCACGGGCAACCCGGCTGGCGCTCTGCTTGGTTGCGTTGAGCACGTGGGCCCTGTGCGAGTCCGGCGAGGCGGCTGCCTGGACGTGGCCCGCCGACGGTCCCGTCCTCCGGTCGTTCTCGGTCGGGGACGATCCGTACGCGGGAGGGCAGCATCGAGGGATCGACGTCGCGCTCGACGCCGCGTCCACCGTTCGCGCGCCGGCCGCGGGCGAGGTGACCTTCGCGGGACAGGTGCCGACCCACGGCCTCACGGTGACCGTGACGACCGCGGACGGGCACCGGGCATCCCTGACCCACCTCGGGACGCTGCTCGTCCGGCGTGGCGACGACGTCGCCGAAGGTGAGCCGGTGGCCGACGCCGGTTCCTCCGGGGATCCGGAGCACGGCGTCCCGTACGTGCATCTCGGTATTCGTGCCGGCGAGGCGGAGACGTACGTGGACCCGCTCACGCTGCTTCCCGTGCGCGGGGCGCCGGTCCCCGCTCCGCCTCCGACTCCTGCACCGCCCGCAGTTCCCTCGCCGTCGCCCGCACCACCGCCCGCACAGCAGCCCCCTGCAACCGAGGCGCCGGCGCCGCCCGCGGCCGCGCAGCCCACGCCCGCGCAACCGAGTGCCGAGCCGCCTCCGGAGCAACCGGCGCTCACGTCTCCGACGGCTGAGGTCGAGCCCGAGGCGGCCACGGCCGGGGCCGCCGGCCGCGACGTCGGGGCGAGGCCCGTAGCTCGCCCTGCCCGCGTGCGGCGGGGCTCCGACGAGCCAGGAGCTGTTCGGTCGGGCTTCGGCGCGGCGGCACGGCCGGCCCCGCGCGACATCGACCCTCGAGGGAACGCGAGTCGACCGGCTGCAGCGCGGGCGGGGGCCACGCCGCGGACGACCCGTCCTCTCGGGCGCCGAGCTGCGCGCCCCGGCGAGGACCTTCCCATCGGGCTTCCGGCGCCGGCGCTCGAGCGGAGACCGGTCCCGGGAGCGTTCGGGCACAACGGCACGCCTCACCGCGGCGGGGATGTCGATCCGCGGATCGCCCTCCTCGTATCGCTCATGTGCCTCGTGCTCGCTGGCGGCATCGCCCTGCTCGGGCGGCCGGTCGGGAAAAAGCGACTCCCTATGATTGGCGGCCGTGAGCGAGACGGAGTCACCGAGGAAGATCCTGGTCGCGGTGGCGTGGCCGTATGCGAGCGGCCTGCGTCACATCGGCCATGTCGCGGGGTTCGGCGTCCCGTCGGACACGTTCGCGCGCTACCACCGGCTTCGCGGCAACGACGTGCTGATGGTCAGCGGCACGGACGAGCACGGCACGCCGGTGATGGTCGCGGCCGACGCAGCGGGCGAGTCGCCGCGTGACACCGCCGAGCGCTTCAACCGGCTCATCCGCGAGGACCTCCACGACCTCGGCCTCTCGTACGACCTGTTCACCCGGACGACGACTGCGAACCACTACCGGGTCACCAGGGACCTGTTCCGCACGCTGTACGAGAAGGGCTACATCCTCGAGCAGGAGACGCTCGGCGCGTTCTCCGCCTCGACCGGCCACACGCTCCCGGACCGGTACATCGAGGGCACGTGCCCGATCTGCGGGTTCGACGGCGCCCGCGGGGACCAGTGCGACAACTGCGGGAACCAGCTCGATCCGGTGGACCTCATCGAGCCCCGCTCCAGGATCGACGGAGCCCCGCCGGTCTTCGAGAGGACGAAGCACCTGTTCCTCGACCTCCCGGCGTTCAAGGAGCAGCTGACCGCCTGGATCGCGTCCAAGGACGAGTGGAGGCAGAACGTCAAGCGGTTCTCCCTCAACTTCGTCGCAGAGCTCAAGCCGCGGGCGATCACGCGTGACCTCGACTGGGGAGTGCCCATTCCGGTACCCGGCTACGACGACCGCGACGACAAGCGGATCTACGTCTGGTTCGACGCGGTCATCGGCTACCTCTCCGCGTCGATCGAGTGGGCCGCGAACCGGGGCACCCCCGACGCCTGGCGCGAGTGGTGGCAGAACCCCTCCGCCGAGCACGCCTACTTCATGGGGAAGGACAACATCGTCTTCCACACGGTCATCTGGCCGAGCATCCTCCTCGGCTACGGCGAGGGTGGGGAGGTCGGTGCGGGCCGAGGCGCGCTCGAGCTTCCCGACAACGTCGTCTCGAGCGAGTTCCTGACGATGGAGGGGCGGAAGTTCAGCTCGAGCCGCGGAGTCGCGATCCTCGTACGCGACTTCCTCAGCCGCTACGACCCGGACTCCCTCCGGTACTTCCTCTCCATCGCCGGCCCGGAGACGCAGGACACCGACTTCACGTGGTCGGAGTTCGCGCGGCGGAACAACGACGAGCTCGTGGCGACGTGGGGCAACCTCGTCAACCGCACGCTCCAGAGCGCCTACCGGCACTTCGGGGCGGTTCCGGAGCCGGGGACGCTGAGTGACGCCGACGGCGACCTCCTCGCCGAGGTCGAGCGGGGCTTCGAGTCGGTGGGCTCGCTCGTCGAGGCGGCGCGCTTCAAGAGCGCGCTCCAGGAGGCGATGCGGCTCGCAGGCCTCTGCAACCAGTACGTGGCCGAGCAGCAGCCCTGGGCGAAGCTGGCCTCGGAGCGCGAGCGCGCCGGCACGATCCTGTACGTCTCGCTACGCGCGATCGACAATCTCAAGGTGCTCCTGACGCCGTTCCTGCCCTTCTCGTCGCAGCGGCTCCACGAGCTCCTCGGATACGAGGGCCAGCTCGCAGGACCGCTCGAGCTCCGGCCGGTCACGGAAGAAGACGGCCAGGAGCATGTCGTCCTCACCGGCGACTACGCGAGCTGGTCGGGACGCTGGGAGCCGAGCGCCCTCCCACCCGGCCAGACGCTCCGTGAGCCGGCGCCCCTGTTCGTGAAGCTCGATCCCGAGCGCGTCGTCGCCGACGAGCTCGCCCGCATGGAAGCGGCCGCGACCGCGTGACCGACACGCACGCGCACCTCGACGCGTGCGACGAGCCGGCGTCCGCGCTCGTCGAGCGCGCGTACGCGGCCGGCGTCACGAGGATCGTCACGATCGGGACCGGGATCGACTCGTGCCGGGCCGCGCTCGCGATCGCCGGTGAGCACGCGGGCGTGTACGCCGCGCTCGGGATCGACCCTCACAGCGCGGCCACGCCGGAGGCCGGCCGGCTCGACGAGCTCCGGGAGCTCCTCTCCCACCCGAAGGCCGTCGCGGTGGGCGAGACGGGTCTCGACGGCGTCCGGCAGCACGCGCCGCTCGCGGACCAGCGCCGGCGTCTTCGACGCCCAACTCGCACTCGCCGACGAGCTCGGCCTGCCTGTCGTGGTCCACAGCCGCGAGGCCGCGGACGAGACGGCGGATGCGCTCGCGCGCTTCGCGAGGCAGTCGTGATCCTGCACTGCTTCTCGTCGCCCGCACTCCTGCCCGTCGCGCTCGAGCGAGGCTACTTCGTCTCGTTCGCCGGGAACGTCACGTATCCGAAGGCGGACGACCTCCGCGATGCGGCCGCCGCGGTCCCCGTGGAGCGGATCCTGGCCGAGACGGACAGCCCGTACCTCGCGCCGCAGCCCGTCCGGGGACGGACGAACGAGCCTGCGTATCTCGTGCACACGATCGAGGCCCTCGCCGCGGCGAGAGGCGAGGACCGCGACGCGCTGGCGGCCCGCCTGCACGACAACGCGGCCGTCGCCTTCGGGCTCGCATGAGGGCGAAGAAGGCACTCGGCCAGCACTTCCTGGTCGACGAGAACGTGCTCGGGGTCATCGGCCGCCTCGCCGAGCTCGACGCGGAGGACGTCGTCCTCGAGGTCGGGCCCGGCCTCGGCCTTCTCACGCGGTTCCTCGCCGAGCGGGTGCGGGTCGTCCATGCGGTCGAGATCGACCGTTCGCTCGAGGAGCCGCTCGCAGAGGCCCTGGAGAGCGTCGAGAACGTCACGGTCACGTTCGGAGACGCGCTCCGACTCGATCTCGGTGCGTTCGAGCCTGCGCCGCGGAAGCTCGTGTCCAACCTCCCGTACAACGTCGCGACCCCGCTCGTCGTCGAGAGCCTCGAGCACGTGCCGTCGCTCGAGCGGTGGTGCGTCATGGTGCAGCGCGAGGTCGCCGACCGGTTCTTCGCCGCACCGAGGACGAAGGCGTACGGCGCGGTCTCGGTCCTCGTGCAGCTCGCAGGCGACGAAGGTCGGCTTCCACGCGATCTCGCCGAACGTGTTCCGCCCGAAGCCGCGCGTCGAGTCGGCGCTCGTCGCGTTCACGCGGCGAGCCGGGCCGGCGGTCGCGCCCGTCCGGCCGGTCGTGGAGGCCGCCTTCGCGCACCGGCGGAAGACGCTCGCCAACTCGATGGCGCTCGCGGGTCGCGCGAGCCGCGATCAGGCCGAGGCGGCGCTCGACGCGATCGGGCGGAGCGCCGGCGTCCGCGCGGAGGAGCTCGAGCCCCGGGAGTTCGTCGCGCTCGCGGAGACGCTCGAGTGAGCCGCGCTCCGCGCCCACGCGAAGATCAATCTCGCCCTCGTCGTCGGGCCGCTCCGCCCGGACGGGAAGCACGAGGTCGTGACCGTGCTCCAGCGCGTCGACCTGCACGACGACGTCGAGCTCGAGCCCGCCGGGAGCCTGCGCGTGACCGGGTTCGAAGGCGACACGATCGTCGAGACGGCGCTCCGCGAGCTCGCCGCAACCGCCGGCGTGACGCCGGCATGGGCGGTCCGCATCGAGAAGCGGATACCCGTCGCCGCCGGGCTCGGCGGCGGGAGCTCGGACGCTGCGACGGCGCTGACACTCGCCAACGAGCTGCTCCCGAGCCCGCTGCCGTTCGACGAGCTCGACCGCCTCGCCGCACGGATCGGAGCCGACGTGCCGTTCTTCCTCCGCCGGGAGCCCCAGCTCGGCTCCGGCGACGGGACCGAGCTCGAAGGCCTCCGACTCCCGCAGGACTACGTCGTGCTCCTCGCCCTGGAGGAAGGTGCGGTGAAGGCCTCGACCGGGGACGTGTACCGCGCCTTCGACGAGCGGTCGGGCGCGGACGGCTTCGAGGAGCGGCGCGCCGCTCTCGCCTCGACGCTCGCTCGGGTAGCGCGCGCGCGAGACCTCGCTGCGCTCCCGCCGAACGACCTCGCCTCCTCGCCGCTCGCGGACGAGCTCCGGAGGCTCGGCGCGTTCCGGGCCGACGTCAGCGGCGCCGGGCCTGTCGTGTTCGGCCTCTTCGAGGCCCTCGAGGCTGCAGAGAGCGCAGCCGGGGAGCTCGGGGGACGGGCGCGGACCTGGCTCACACACCCGGTCACCGGTGACTGAGGCTGGCAAGATGACCGGGCTCTGGGGCGTGGCCAAGTGGTAAGGCAACGGGTTTTGGTCCCGTGATCCCAGGTTCGAATCCTGGCGCCCCAGCCACGTGCGGATGAACGACGACGGACGGCTCGGAGCGATCGTGATGGCAGGCGGCCTCGGCACGCGCATGCGCTCGGCCGTGCCGAAGCACCTGCATCCGCTGCTCGGTCGGCGGATGGTCGACTGGGTGGTCGAGGCCGCGCGGTCGCTCGGCGCGGATCCCCTCGTCGTCGTCGCCGGCCCCGCCAGTGCCTCCGCGTTCGACGGAGTCGAGGTCGCGATCCAGGCCGAGCCCCTGGGAACCGGCGACGCGGTGCGATGCGCGCGAGGTGCGCTCGAGGGACGGGTGGACGACGTGCTCGTGCTCTCGGGCGACACGCCGCTGCTTCGGCCCGGCCTCCTCCGCGATCTCGTCGCGGCTCATCGGAGCGACGGCGCGGTCGCGACGGTCCTCTCCTTCGAGCCCGACGACGCCCGCAGCTACGGGCGCGTCCTGCGGAACGCCGAGGGCGGGCTCGCCGCGATCGTCGAGGCCGGCGACGCGACCCCCGAGCAGCTCGAGGTCCGCGAGGTCAACTCGTCGATCTACGTCTTCGGGGCCGAGCGGTTGTGGCGGGTCCTCGACCGGCTGACGCCGCACAATGTGCAGGGAGAGCTGTACCTCACGGACTCGGTGGGGCTCCTCGTCGCGGACGGGGATCGCGTGGCGGTGCACAAGGGAGGAGATCCAGTGGAGACGGAGGGCGTGAACACGCGTGCGGAGCTCGCGGAGGCGGCGGCGACGCTACGCGAGCGCATCAACGAGGCGCACATGCTGGCCGGGGTGACCATCGTCGACCCTGCGACGACATGGATCGAGGCCGAGGTCGTGCTGGAGCCGGACGCCGTCATCCACCCGTTCACCGTGATCCGGGGCGCCTCGCGCGTCGCGGCGGGGGCCGAGGTAGGTCCGCACGCGGTCGTCGTGGATGCCGTCGTGGGTGCCGGAGCCCTCGTCGGGCCGTTCTGTTACCTTCGCCCCGGCACCGTGCTGGAGGCGGGAGCGAAGGCGGGCACGTTCGTCGAGATGAAGAACACGCGGATCGGCGCGAGGACGAAGGTGCCTCACCTCTCCTACCTCGGCGACGCGGACGTGGGCGAGGACACGAACATCGCGGCCGGCAACATCACCGTCAACCTGGAGCACGAGACGAGGACGAAGCACCGGACGACGATCGGCAGCAACGTCAGGACCGGCGTCGACAATGCCTTCGTCGCCCCCGTGTCGATCGGCGACGACGCATGGATTGCAGCCGGTTCCGTGATCACAGAGGATGTACCCCCCGGCGCGCTCGCGATCGCGCGGGCGCGGCAGGTGAACAAGGAAGGGCGCGGTGGAAAGCGGAACGATTGAGCAGACGCTGCCCGGGCCTCGAGGCCGAGCGTCGCCGCAGGTCGAGATGACGACCGGGCACGCGATCCCGCTCGACGCCGCAGAAGCGGCTGATGGTGTTCTCGGGCCGCTCGCACCCGGAGCTGGCCGCGAAGATCGCCGAGCAGCTCGAACGTCGAGCTCGGCGAGGTCGAGCTCACGACGTTCGCGAACGGCGAGACGTACTGCCGCTACGACGAGTCGATCCGCGGCGCCGACGTCTTCATCCTGCAGACGGGCTGCGAGCCGGTCGATCGCAACCTCATGGAGCTCCTCTTCATGATCCAGGGGGCGAAGCTCGCCTCGGCGAAGCGGATCACCGCGGTCATGCCGCTCTTCCCGTACGCGCGCCAGGATCGGAAGGCGAAGCCCCGCGAACCGATCTCGGCCCGCCTCGTCGCGGACATGCTCCAGCTCGCGGGCGCCGACCGGGTGCTGACGATGGATCTGCACGCCGGTCAGATCCAGGGGTTCTTCACGATCCCGGTCGACCACATGACCGCGCTGCCGCTCTTCGCCCGGCACTTCCGCGACCTCGGGCTCACGGGCTCCGGCGTCGTGTCGGTCTCTCCGGACGCAGGTCGAGCCCGGCTGGCGGTGCGCTTCGCGGAGATGATCGACGCCGAGTTCGCGATCATGCACAAGACCCGGCCGGCGCACGACAAGGTCTCCGTGACCGAGATCGCTGGTCGCGTCCGCGACAAGGTCGCGATCGTCGGCGACGACGTGATCATGACCGGCGGCACCCTGCTCGCGAACGTCGCGGCGCTGAAGGAGCACGGCGTGAACGACGTGTGGGTCTTCGCCACGCACGGGCTCTTCTGCAACGGGGCGCTGCACCGGTTCGCGGACAGCGACATCACGGGGATCCTCGTCACCGACACGGTGCCGATCGATCCGCGCGAGCGCCCGGACAACCTCACCGTGCTCACGGTCTCGGGCCTCCTCGCGGAGACGATCATGAACGTCTTCGCCGACGAGTCCGTCTCCGCGATCTTCGGCGGCGAGAACCAGCTGTTCTAGGGAAAACGGCTCAACCATGCGGCTGGGCCGTTCCTGCACTTCGCGGGAGTCGTCGTCCGTAACAAGGCGGCTGCGCTTGAGCGGCGACTATTCGGGAGTCCTGGCCGCCAGACGCCGCGCGACGGAAGTGCCCACAAGTACTCCCACGACGGCGAGCACAAGTCCACCAAGAAGATCCAGTCGAAGCCGGTCTGGTTAGGGGGGTTCCCGATGATCACCTCGGTGATGAGTAGGCCTATGCCGAAGCCCACCAACCCACCGACTGTTCCTCCGACAACCGCCATCAGCGGGAGTGTGAGCGGGTGGGGTAGAAAGCTCGGACGACTAGGCCGACGTGTCTGACGAGATCCAGGTGTTCTTGGGGCCTTCGCGAGCGGGGGCGTTTGCGTGTCGTCGATTGCAGGGTAATCACCCCGCGTGCGCCCGTGCAGCGCCATCGGGCGGACGGCGCGGCACGGGCAGTTCCCACCCGTTCCTCGGGATTGTGCCGCTCGGCTACAATCCGCCGCCGTGTCCGGGGACAGGTTCCAGCTCGAGGTGCAGGAGAGAGAGTCGCGCGGCTCGCGCGAGTCTCGGCGACTGCGCGCCCAGGGCCTCATCCCGGGCGTCCTCTACGGGAAGGGGCAGTCCCGCGCCATCGCCGTGCCCGAGCGTGACCTGCGCGCTGCGCTGACCGGCTCGTCGGGGATGCACGCGATCCTCGACGTCGTCCTCGAGGGGCAGAAGACCGTGCACCCGTCGATCCTCGCGGATCTGCAACAGGACCCGATCCGCGGCACGGTCTCGCACATCGACCTGCGCGAGGTGCGGCTCGACCAGCCCATCCAGGCGACGGTCGTCGTGCAGCTCGTCGGCGAGTCGCAGGGCGTGAAGAACGGGGGCGTGCTCTCGCTCGTCAATCGCGAGGTCAACGTCGAGGCGCTGCCGATGGAGGTCCCGGAGCACATCGACGCCGACATCTCGTCGCTCGAGGTCGGTGACGTCCTCCGCCTCGAGGACCTCCCGGCGATCGAGGGTGTGACGTTCCTCGACGATCCGCACGAGACCGTCATCGCGACCGTCTCCGCGCCGCGCGTCGAGGTCGAGCCCGTGGCCGAGGTCGAGGAGGGCGAGGAAGTCGAGGGCGAGGTCGCCGAGGGCGAAGAGGCGGCAGAGGCGGGAGAGGCTCCCGCCGACGAAGCGTCCGAGGAGTAGCCCGTGCGCCTCTTTCGTCGGGGTGAGGTCGCCTCGACGCTCGATCTCCTGGTCGCCGGTCTCGGCAACCCCGGCCGCGAGCACGCGCGCGACCGGCACAACGTGGGCTGGATGGTCGCCGACGAGCTCGCCCGCCGGCACGGCGGGCTCGTTCCGCTCGAAGTTCAGCGGCCGGCTGGCCGAGACCCGCGTGGGCGAGTCCCGGGTCGCGCTGCTCGAGCCCGAGACGTACATGAACGAGTCCGGCCGCTCGATCTCGGCGGCCGCTCGCTTCTTCAAGGTGCCTCCTGAGGACGTGCTCGTCGTGCACGACGACGTCGACCTCGAGGTCGGGCGCCTGCAGGCCCGGCTGGGAGGGGGCCTCGCCGGGCACAACGGCCTCCGGTCGATCGCGCAGGCCCTCGGCACCCGGGAGTTCCTCCGGCTGCGCATCGGTGTCGGGAGACCGGGTCGGGGAGATCCGCGTCCGGTCGCCGACTACGTCCTCTCCGCGTTCGCTCCGGAGGACGACGTCGACGCCATCGTCGCGGGTGCCGCGGACGCCGTCGAGTCGCTCGTCTCCGAAGGGCTCGTCGTGACGCAGCAGCGCTTCAACTGAGGCTGCTTTCGGTCGCGCCGTCGGGGCGCGCCTGCCGGCGCGGTTCCGGCACAGAGCCGCATACCACCCGTGACGGGTTCCCCGGTATTGTCGACGTAGGGACACGGGAGTGCCCCTGGGGGTGCTTCAAGCAGAGTGCGTCGTGCGGGTCCCCCAGGGGATCGTCCCGCAGGCGCCCACGCCGGATGGTCTCAACGGCAGCGGGAGAACGAGCGTCGGCCGCCGTGCGGGCCTGCGGGCACGGGGCTTCGGCTGTCGGGGACACCGCATCGACCCCGGTACGATGGGGCCGCGGGACGCCGTTCCCGCCGGCCGCATGGACCCGACCGCCTCGCCCCTCATCGGCCTCGTCGACGAGCTCGCCCGGAGCGAGCGCTTCCGCGTGTACCTCGAGGACTTCCCGGCCGACGCGCGCGTCTCCGAGGCAGCGCTCCCGCTCCTCCTGGCGGCCCTGCACCGCGAGCTCGCCGTGCCGCTCGTCTGCCTGGTCGCGGAGGACGCACAGGCGCGCGACGTCGCGGAGGCGGCCTCCTGGTATCTCGATCCCGCGAGGGTCGCGCTCCTCCCGAGCCGCGGCGTCCGCCCGGGGTCGGGCCTCGAGCCGCCCGCCCATCTGGTCGGGGAGCGCGCCCGGGCGCTGAGCGTGCTCGACGCTGGCGGGCTCGTCTGCGCCTCGGCGCGCGCGGTGACGGAAGGCCTCCCGCCGCGGCACCTCCGACCGGCGCCGATTCGCTTCGCGGTCGGCGACGAGCCCGGCCTGGACGCGCTCGTCGGGACTCTGGCACTCGCCGGCTACGAGCGAGCAGAGCGCGTCGAGGAACGGGGGCAGGTCGCGGTGCGCGGCGGGCTCGTGGACGTCTTCCCGAGCACGGGCCGGGAGCCGCTTCGAGTCGAGTTCTTCGGCGAGGAGATCGAGCAGGTCCGGGCGTTCTCGCCGTTCACCCAGCGCGCGCTCCATGCCGTCGGAGAGGCGACCGTGTTCCCGGCGGCCGAGCGCCGCCGCGACCTCGTGGAGCCGGAGGTCGACCCGTCACGTCTCGCGGAGGACCTGCGCCCGGTCCTCGATCGGGCTCCCGACCTCGTCTGGCAGCCGGACGACGTGAGGAGAGCGTGGGAGGAGGAGGTCGGGGCGGAGCCCCCGTCCCTCGCCGGCGCCGTCGAGCTCGACCCGTTCCCCCGCGCCCAGCAGCACTCCTTCGAGGCGCAGCGCCCCGCGATCGCGGCCCGCGGGCACGCGGAGGCGGAGTCGGAGCTCGCGGCCATGGTGCGCCAGGGCAGGCGTGTGGTCGTGGCCTTCCCCCACCGCGGCGAGGCGATGCGATCCGAACGCCTGCTCCGGAAGGTCGAGGCCGAGGTCGTCGAGGAGGTCACGGCTCTGTCGGATGCCCCGTCCGTCCGCTTCGTCGTGAGCCCCGCGCGCAGGGGGTTCGTCTGGCGCGAGCTCGGGCTCGCGCTATTGCCCGACACGCAGGTCTTCCGCAAGCGGCCCCCGCGTGCCGATGCCAGGCTGGGGAAGGCGCTGCAGTCCTTCGCCGACCTGCGGACCGGCGACTACGTCGTCCACGAGGACCACGGCATCGGGCGACTGCTCGGGTTCGAGACGAAGGAGGTCGCGGGCGTCACGCGCGACTACCTCCACCTCGCGTTCCGGGGGGAGGACCGACTGTTCGTCCCTCACGAGCAGCTCGGGAAGGTCAGCCGCTACATCGGCGCAGACGCGAAGGCGCCGTCGCTCTCGAAGCTCGGAGGGAAGGCGTGGCTGAACCTGAAGAGCCGCGCCCGCGCGTCCGTCCGCGAGCTGGCGGGCGAGCTCCTCGCGCTGTACGCGCAGCGCCAGCAGGCGCCCGGGTTCGCGCTCGACCTCGCCAACGACTGGCTCGAGCGACTCGAGGCGTCGTTTCCCTACCGCGAGACGGACGACCAGCAGCAGGCGATCGAGGCCGTCAAGGAGGATCTCGAGGCCCCGCGGCCGATGGACCGACTCGTCTGCGGAGACGTCGGCTTCGGCAAGACGGAGGTCGCGGTGCGGGCCGCGTTCGCGGCGGCGTTGAACGGCAAGCAGTCGCTCGTCCTGTGCCCGACGACGATCCTCGCAGAGCAGCACTGGAACACGTTCCGCGAGCGCTACCGCGACTTCCCCATCCGCGTCGAGATGGTCTCGCGCTTCCGGACGCGCGCGGACCAGAGCAGGATCCTCGACGAGTTCCGCCAGGGGAAGGTCGAGGTGCTGATCGGGACGCACCGGATCCTTTCGAGGGACGTGATCCCCAAGGACCTCGGGCTCGTCGTGCTCGACGAGGAGCAACGCTTCGGCGTCGCGCAGAAGGAGCTGCTGCGCTCGCTCCGCCTAGAGGTGCACGTGCTCGCGCTGTCTGCGACCCCGATCCCGCGCACGCTGCACATGTCGCTGTCCGGGCTGCGCGACATCTCGATCATCGAGACGCCGCCCGAGGGGCGACGGCCGATCCGGACGAACGTGGGGGAGTACGACGACGAGCTCGTGAGGACCGCGCTCGAGCGAGAGCATGCGCGGGAGGGCCAGTCCTTCTACCTCCACAACCGCGTGGAGACGATCGACGAGGCCGCGGAGAAGCTGCAGCAGCTCTGCCCGGGCCTGCGGCTCCTCGTCGCGCACGGGCAGATGTCCGAGCGCGAGCTCGAGGAGCGGATGCACGCCTTCCTCGCGGGCGACGCGGACGTCCTCGTGTCGACGACCATCATCGAGTCCGGCATCGACATCCCACAGGCGAACACGCTCGTCGTCGAGCGGGCCGACCTGCTGGGGCTCGCCCAGCTGTACCAGATCCGCGGTCGGGTCGGTCGCTCCGACGTCCTCGCGTACGCGTATCTCTTCTATCCGGAGGCGTCGGAGCTGACCCCGGAGGCCCGCGCCCGGCTCACGACCCTCGCCGACCACACGGAGCTCGGCGCCGGGTTCCAGATCGCGATGCGCGACCTCGAGATCCGCGGGGCGGGCGACCTGCTCGGGCAGGAGCAGTCGGGCCACGTCGCCGCTCTCGGCTTCGAGCTGTACGTGGAGATGCTGAACGAGGCGGTCGCGGAGCTCTCGGGCCAGGCGCGGGTCACCGCGCGCCCGGTACGCGTGGACGCACGGGTGGACGCGTACGTTCCGGCGACGTACGTGGCCGCCGAGGCACTCAAGATCGACCTCCACCGGCGGATCGCGCTCGTGGAGGACGAGAACGAGCTGCGCGAGCTCCACGCGTCGACCGAGGACCGGTACGGGCCCGTGCCGGAGCCGGTCGAGAACCTCTTCGCGATCCAGGAGGCGAAGCTGAAGCTCGCACGGCTCGGCGCGGACTACCTCGTCTTCCGGGGCGGGCGCGCGACCGTGGGGCCGCTCTCGCTCGGGTCCGCGGACGTCCGGGCGCTCAGGGAGGCGCGACCGACCGCGATCTACTCCGTCGAGAAGCGGGAGGTGTCGCTCCGGGTGGAGACGCTCAGGGACGCCCTGGAGCTGCCCGATGCTATAGTCGCCTCCCGGCTGGCCGCCTGATCGCGGCCTTTTTCGTGCCCGCGGGGCACACGGCTCTCTCACAGACCACAACGCCTGCTCAACAACGCCTCGGCTATAAGGGAACCGCTCCGATGAAGCTCGTGCGCACTACGACCGCCGTTCTCGCCGCGACCGCTCTCGTGCTCCTCGCCGCCGCCTGCGGGGGAGGGTCCGGAGGCGTGTCGGAGGGCTCGATCGCGGTCGTGGACGGCACCGACATCCAGCAGGCCGAGCTCGACGAGCTGATCGCGCGGGCGAAGAAGGGCTACATCTCGCAGAAGCTCGACTTCCCGAAGGTCGGCACACCCCAGTACCAGACCCTGCAGACCCAGTTCGTGCAGTACCTCGTGCAGCGCGAGGAGCTCGCGCAGTCCGCCGAGGAGCTCGGGATCACGGTCACGGAGAAGGACAAGGACGCGGCCGTGAAGGACTTCATCACGTCGCGCTTCGACGGCAAGCGGGCCGAGTACGTGAAGGCCCTCGAGGAGCAGGGCTACACCGAGGCGGACTTCCGCGACACGCTCACGTTCTCGATCCTCTCGCAGAAGATCTTCGAGAACGTCACCAAGGACGTCGAGGTCACCCAGCCGGACATCCTCGCCTACTACACGCAGAACCAGTCGCAGTACTCGACGCCCGAGTCGCGCGACGTCCGCCACATCCTCATCCAGGAGAAGAAGGCGAACGGCGAGACGGACTTCGCGAAGAGCAAGACCGTGGCCGACCAGGTCTACCAGGAGCTGAAGAACGGCGGCGACTTCGCGGCCATCGCGAAGGAGCGCTCGGCGGACCCGGGCAGCAAGGACTCGGGCGGGAAGCTCACGATCACGCGCGGTCAGACGGTGCCCGAGTTCGACAAGGTCGCGTTCGAGCTGAAGGAGGGCGTCGTCTCGCAGCCGGTGAAGACGACCTACGGGTACCACCTGATCGAGGCGCTGTCCCCCGTCCGCGAGGCGAAGGTGACCCCCCTCGAGGACGCTCGCGCGGCCATCCGCTCCACGCTGCTGCAGCAGAAGAAGGACGCGGCCATGACGAAGTGGCTCGAGGATCTCCGGAAGAAGTACGACGGCAAGGTGAGCTACGCGGCGGGCTTCGAGCCGCCGGAGCTCCCCGACGAGACGACGACCGAGACCGGGAACCAGTAGGTTCCCCCTCGATGAGCCTCGCGGAGGCGCTTCTCGACCTCCAGGAGCTGACGCGGCGGCTGCGCCGGGACTGCCCGTGGGACCGCGAGCAGACCGCCGGGACCATCGTCCCGCACACCGTGGAGGAGGCCTACGAGGTCGCGGATGCCGCGATGGTCGGCGACGACGAGGCGCTCCGCGGCGAGCTCGGCGACCTGCTCTTCCAGGTGTACTTCCTCTCGCTCCTCCTCGAGGAACGCGGGGCGGGAGACCTCGAGGTCGTGGCGCGCGAGCTCCACGCGAAGCTCGTGCGCCGGCACCCGCACGTGTTCGGCGAGGCCGAGGCCGCGACCGCGGGGCGTGTTCGCGAGCGCTGGGACGAGCTCAAGACGGAGAGCGAGGGACGCGCCGGGATCTTCCACGACGTCCCGGGGTCCCTGCCGGCGCTCGTGCGGGCGCGGAAGGTGCAGCGTCGCGCGGCTGCCGTCGGCTACGACTGGCCGGACCTCGCCGGCCCTCTGGAGAAGCTCCGGGAAGAGAGCGACGAGCTCCTGCAGGCGATCGGCGAGGTGCCCCCGCCGCGTCCGGAGACCGAGCCCGACGCGCGTGTGCGCCACGAGATCGGGGACGTACTGTTCACGCTCGTGAACGTCGCCCGCCGTCTGAACGTGGACCCGGAGCTCGCGCTGCGCTCGGCGACCGACCGCTTCGTCACACGCGTCGAGCTCGCCGCCGAGCTCGCCGCGAAGCGTGAGGAGGACTGGCGCGCACTCGATCTCGACGCGCAGGATCGCTACTACGAACAGGCGAAGGAGGCTCTGCGATGACGACCATCGCCCGGGTGCACGGGCGCCAGGTCCTCGACTCGCGTGGGAACCCGACCGTCGAGGTCGACGTCCGGCTGTCGTCGGGGGCGCTCGGTCGTGCCACCGTCCCGTCCGGCGCCTCGACCGGCGAGCACGAGGCCGTCGAGCTGCGCGACGAGGATCCCGCCGTGTATCTGGGGAAGGGCGTGGGTCGCGCGGTCGCGAACGTGAACGGGGAGATCGCGGACGCGCTCGTGGGGATGGACGCCACGGACCAGCGCGCCGTCGACCGCACGCTGCTCGACCTCGACGGGACCGCCAACAAGGGCCGCCTGGGCGCGAACGCGATCCTCGGCTGCTCGCTCGCGACCGCGAAGGCCGCGGCTGCCGCGGCGGGCCTGCCCCTCTACCGCTTCCTCGGCGGCGACGAGGCGCGAACGCTCCCGGTTCCGCTCATGAACGTCGTCAACGGCGGAGCCCATGCGCAGAACCGGCTCGACCTCCAGGAGTTCATGGTCGTCCCCGCCGGCACGGAGACGTTCTCCGATGCGCTCCGAATCGGGGCGGAGGTCTTCCACCACCTGAAGGCCGTGCTCCACGAGCGCGGCCTGGCGACGGGTGTCGGCGACGAAGGTGGGTTCGCGCCCGATCTCGAGTCCACCGAGCGGGCCATCGAGGCGGTCCTCGAGGCCGCCGAGCGCGCGGGGCATCGCGAGCGTGTCGCGATCGCGCTCGACCCTGCCGCGAGCGAGGTCTTCCGGGACGGGGTGTACGAGCTCCCGGGCGAGGGGAAGTCGCTCGATCCGGGTGCGATGATCGAGTTCTACGCCGACCTTGCCGCTCGCTTCCCGCTCGTGTCCGTCGAGGACGGGCTCGACGAGAACGCCTGGGACGACTGGAGGGCGCTGACGGCGAAGCTCGGCGACCGTGTGCAGCTCGTGGGCGACGACCTCTTCGTCACGAACGTCGAGTTCCTCCGACGCGGGATCGAGGAGGGCGTCGCGAACGCGATCCTCGTGAAGGTCAACCAGATCGGCACCCTCTCGGAGACGCTCGACGTGATCGAGCTGGCGCGCGGAGCCGGGTACGCCACCGTCATCTCCCATCGCTCCGGGGAAACGGAGGACGCGACGATCGCCGACCTCGCGGTCGCCGTGAACGCCGGGCAGATCAAGACCGGCGCGCCGTCGCGGTCCGATCGCGTCGCGAAGTACAACCAGCTCCTGCGAATCGAGGAGGAGCTCGGGGACAGGGCGGTCTACCCCGGGTGGTCCGCCTTCCAGCGCGACCGCTAGCCTGGGCAGCCGTGGCCACGCCTGACCGCCGGACGAAGATCGTCGCCACGATCGGCCCTGCGTCGTCGGCAGACGGCGTGCTCGCCAGCCTGATCGAGGCCGGCATGGACGGCGCGCGTCTCAACTTCTCGCACGGGACGCACGCGGATCACGGCGAGAGCGCGCGCTGCATCCGCGAGGCGCAGTCGGTCGCGGGACGACCGCTGGCGCTGATCGCGGACCTGCAAGGTCCGAAGATCCGCGTCGGCGACCTCGCCGAGCCGATGAGCCTGCGCGCGGACGACACCGTCGTCGTCGCGGGCGAGGCCTCCGCGCGCGAGGGCGATCTCCCCGTTGCCCCCGCGGCCTTCGGAGCGGTGCTCGAGACCGACCGCGACATCCTCATCGACGACGGCCTCGTCCGCCTTCGCGTGGAGCGCGTAGAGGCGGGACGTGCACTCTGCCGGGTCGTCATCGGCGGAGTGGTCAAGCCCCACAAGGGAGTCAACTTCCCCGGAGTAACGCTCCCTGTCCCCTCGCTCACGGAGAAGGACATCGCCGACCTCGAGTTCGCTCTCGGGCTCGGGGTCGACTACGTGGCCCAGTCGTTCGTCCGCTCCCGCGCCGACGTCGCGGCACTGCGCGCCCGGATCGAGCAGGCGGGCTCGGAGGCGTGGGTCATCGCGAAGATCGAGCTCCAGCAGGCGGTCGCCGACCTGCCCGACATCCTCGACGAGGCCGACGCGGTGATGATCGCGCGCGGAGACCTGGGTGTCGAGGTCGGGCCCGCCCAGGTTCCGCTGCTCCAGAAGCAGATCATCCTCTCGGCGCTCGAGCGCGGAAAGCCCGCGATCACCGCGACCCAGATGCTCGAGTCGATGATCACCCGGCCCGAGCCGACGCGCGCGGAGGCCTCGGACGTCGCCAACGCGATCCTCGACGGCACCTCGGCGGTGATGCTCTCCGCCGAGACGGCCGTCGGCGAGTACCCGATCGAGTCGGTGGAGACGATGGCGGAGATCGCCCGCGCGGTCGAGCCGAGCCTCGGCTATCGCCACCAGCTCCCGGCTGCCGCGGAGGCGCCGACCGTCGGCCGCGCCATGTCCAACGCCGCGTGCGACCTCGCGGAGGCGCTCTCGGCGAAGGCGATCCTCGTGCCCACGTTCACGGGACGGACGGCGTCGGCCGTGGCACGTCTCCGCCCGCAGCGGCCCATCGTCGCGCTGACCCACGTCCGCACGTCGCTCCAGCACATGGCGATCGAGTGGGGCGTGACGCCGCTCGTGATCGAGCAGTCGACCGATGTCGACGACCTGTGGCGACGCTCGATCGACGCCGCACGCGATGCGGGCATCGTCAGCGCGGGGGACAGGGTCGTGCTCACCGCCGGGACGGCGGTGAACATTCCGGGGTCCACCAACGTCATCAAGGTCGACACCGCCTGAGGCCGCAGGCCGCCGGCCGCTCATCGGCAGCGGAGCCGCGCAAATGTCACTTTGCTGGGCGTCCGGCTGACGACGCTCGCGTCGCGATCCGGCGGGCGCGCCGCTTGGCCGTACCACTCGTATCTGTCCTGCGCGTCGCGCCCTTGGCTCGCTCGCGAGCGTCGCCCCTGCGACCTCAGGTGCCGGCTGAGGCGGCTCGGTCCATGGGAGGGAGGGACGCCTCCGCGGAGAACCTGGCGGCGTGGCAGGGAGGGCGACGACGAGACCTCGGGCGCGTGCGCCCGCGAAGCGGACCCGCTTCTGGCGACGGCGGCTGCGCCTCGTCTGTCTGGCCTTCGCGGTCGGTGCGGCCGTGTACCTGTACTACCAGCCGATCGCGTCGTACCTCGAGACGCGCAACGAGCTGGCCGCCGAGCGGGCCGAGGTCGAGACGCTCCGGGTCGTGAAGGCCGAGCTGGAGCTGCGGCTCGTGACGTCGACCAGCGTCGAGGCAACGCGGCGGGAAGCACGCCGGATCGGCTACGTGCGATCCGGCGAGCAGCTCTTCGTCGTCAAGGGGATCCCGGCCTGGCGGCGTGCTCAGCGTACGCTCGGGGACGATGGATGACCGTGCGATCGTCGAAGCGCAGCTCGGGCGCCCACCGCGTGCCTTCCGTGGCGTGGCGGCCCGCTGTCCGTTCGGCCGTCCGGCGGTAACGGAGCAGCACCCGTACGACCGCGACGGCCGACCGTTCCCGACCACGTACTACCTGACGTGCAGGCACCTCGTCGCCGCGATCGCGCGAGTGGAGGCCGCCGGGGGAGTCGAGCGCTGGAGTCGTCGTGCGACCGACGATCCGCGGCTCGTCGCCTCGTTGGCGATCGCATCGGACGAGCAGGGCAGGATCCGACACGAGCTCGTCGGGGAGAGGCCCCTCGGCGACGATGGAGCATCGCTCGATCTCGGGATCGGCGGCTCGCGGTCACGGGGCAGCCTGAAGTGCCTGCACGCGCACGCGGCGTTCGCCCTCGCGCGCCCCGGCTATCTGCTCGGAGAGCTCATCCTCGCCGAGGTCGAACCGCTGTGGCCGACCGATCGCTGCTGTGCAGAGGGTCTCCAGGGGAGCGGCTAACCTCAACCTCCGTGGCGGCCGACGTCGAGAGCGCGAGGCGCGACTGGGAGGACGCCCACCGGCGGCTCACGCAGGTCGAGACCGAGCTGCGTGCGGGGGGCGCGGTGCATCGTCAGCTCCGGGCTCTGACCGAGGAGCTGCGAAAGCGGGTCGGCTCGACGTTCACGCTCGCGGAGCTGGCTGCCGAGTACGCACATGCCGACGACTGGGCCCGGGATGCGGTCGCCCACGCTCCGTTTCCCGGCTGGCTGTCGTCGCTGACCGTCGTCGAGGGGGCCGCCTTCCACCTGTACTCACGGGGCGCACTGGACTACGAGCCGTGAGCGGCGTCGAGCGGTCCCGGCGGCCCGCAGCGCCGAGTCGTCGGGAT
>CAVPJY010000012.1:0-194586 GCA_963705535.1 uncultured Actinomycetes bacterium | reverse complement strand
TCTAGCCGGGCAACCGCGAGACGCCTCGGACCGCGTCCCGCAACGCGCTCACGGCTGGTTTTGCCGTGAAATCTCGGCGAAACAGTCCCTCGTAGGAGAACGGATCCGAACCTCCTGGCTCCCTGGTGTCGCGCGCTGTATAGACGAACAGGACACCTGCCCACGGATACTGGGGCCAAAGTCGGGCCGCTTCGCTGAGGCGCGTCGCCTGCAACTGCTCGGAGAACACGACGCCGAAGGCACTGCCCGTCGAGGGCAGACCGGTCTCGGTTCCCCACAGCTGTTTCCATCCGTCCCCGTTGGCCGACATGACAGAGCGAATGCTCGGCGACGTGCCGAACATCTGATGCCATCCGGAGTCGGGACTCGTGCTGGTGGACCCGCCGACGAAGTCGTAGGGATGATGGCTCCAGGCATCAAAGAAGCGCCCTGCTCCCCTCGAATAGACGGCCTGAGCGAAGGCGACCTCATCGATGTTCGTTCCGTCGCTGCGCGCCGGCGACGTAGCGCCGGCGAGCACCACTGCGGTCGAATCTGCCTGCTTGATCCGAGGATATGCGGCCGCAACGAGCGAGGCGTAATCGGCCGAGTTCGGCACCGGCTCCCAGAAGGCCTTGTTGTTCGGCTCGTTCCAGATCTCCCAGTGCTCGCCATGAGCAACAGCGCATTTCGATACAGCGAGTCGCTTACGAGAGATGCACGAGAACTGCTCAAGACAAGGCTGGACCCGGACGTACGAAGTCCGCCTTCCGCTGTCGACTGGCTCGCATCGCGTCTATGCCGACGAGGGGACACATGCGTATTCTCGAGGAGATCCTTGGGTCTCGACGATCGCTCGGAGGAGGCGCGCATCCGCTCGAAGTGGAGGAGCGCCGCGCGACTCCGTTGCACTGTATGTGCGCGGGACGCCGCTGTTACGACGCCCCGCTGCACTTCGGAACCTGCGCACAACGGTGCGCGCAGCGCGCCGGTCCCGGGGCCCTCTATGCCTCGGTCTCGAACGCCTCCAGCTCCTCGAGCTCGATCGCGATTCCGAGCGCGCGAGCGATGTTCCCCACCGCCTTGACGATGCGCGGGCGTGCCGACGATCGGTGCGAGGGCCAGAAGGACTCCGCGCACCTCCTCCGCCTCGATGCCGATCTCGGACGCTGCTCCGAGGTTCAGCAGGTAGGAGGCCGGGGGAGCGTCGATCGCGACGAGTGCCGCGATCCGAACGAGCATGAGCTCCCTCGCATCGAGGGTCGATGCCTCGATCGAGTCCTTGGTCATCTTCGCGATCAGATCCAGGACCGGAGTCTCGGTCTTCACTGCCATGGAGTCTCCCTTCGTCGAGTGTCTGCACGCTCGACGCTACGTACTGCACGGCCGCAGGGCATCGGTAGTTCTCCGCCTTCGCTAGGCGGGTTCGTCTTCGTCGACGAGGTGGAGGACGGCGCTGCCCGGAGCCATGCGAGACAGCTCCGCGAACGCGACCGCCTTCGTCTCACCGGTCTTCGCGTCCTCGATGTAGACGAAGCGGGGATCGACACCCTCAGGGTCGAAGCCCCGGACGGTGAAGCGCCTTCCCTCGACTACCACGGTCTCGCCGATGTCCATTGCCGCAGTCCCTGGCGGCGGGAGTCGGTGGGAGTGGTCACGTCGCAGCGGGAGGGCGGCGCCGGTGCCGCCAGGTCCGTGGGTCGCCGCCCTTCCGCTGGATTCCCTCTAGGGAGAAGCCTTTCGTTGCGTTTACGCCTTTGCCGGGTGCGCGACGATCCGCGCCGCCGTCAGGGCGGGCATGGCGTCGTCGGCGAGGTCCTTCTTGCACACGCGGGCCTGCGCGAGCACCCATTCGCCGTGGACGAGCTCGGCCGCAAGCGTCTTGTTGCCGTTGCGCCGCACCTTCGTGTCCTCGTCGACGGTCAAGGTCGCGGTGCCCGCCTCGACCCACGCGCGGCCCCAGCGGTTGGAGTGGGTGACGTCCATCGTCAACGAGCCCGCCGAGGCGCTGTCCACCGTGCCCTTGAGCACCACGGTCACCCGGGGCTTGCAGTTGTCGCGCGTCTTCGACGGCTTGCCCTTGCCGGGCTTGGGCTTCGAAGACGTGACTGTGCCCGGGGAGGGCGATGGCTTGCCCTTTCCGGGCGGAGGGGCGGCAACCGCGGCCGAGACGCAGAGGCCGGCCACGACAACACCCACGAGCACGGACTTCAGCTTCATGTCTTCACTCCTCTTGGCATTACGTCCTCACCCATGACGACGCTCGCGGACCGCGGAACTTGCGGACGGGGGGAGATTTCCCTCGAAGGAGGGGCACCCGGAGGGGTGACGGCCCGAACGCGTCTACGGGAAGTCCGAGCTTCCCGGGTCGAGGTCGAGAGCGCCCCCGTCGCGGCACTCGCGCGGAACGCGGTACTCGAGGCTGTCGGCGCCCCGTAGCGCGTTCTCCGTCAGTTGCTGGCGCATGAGTTGTCGCGCGGTGCCCTCGGACAGGCCGAGCCGGACGCCGAGCTCGACGCCGGACTGGAGCGCATGGCACTCGGTCGTCCCTTCGTCCCGCTCGCCGCGGAGATGCCAGGCCTCGTGTGCGAGCACCGCGAGGGCGCGCCCCGTGCGGGCTCCCCTGGTCTCGCCGTCGAAGGCCAGGCGATAGAGGTCGTTGCAGATCTCCGGTGTCAGGATCGCGAGATCGCCGCCCACCACGGCGACGCCGTCGGCGTGCTGTACCGCCCCGACGTAGTCGCGGGACTCGTCGCAGCGGATCGAGACGGGCTTCTCCGCGATGCGCGACGCCTCGTCGGAGAAGCGGGCCACAGCCGCGGCTTTCGTTTCTCCGGAGAGCGAGTCCCAGCCGGTTCGGCTCTCGGCGAACCAGATCGCGAGGGCGAGCACGGCGATCACGCCGAGGCCGAGCGCGAAACGGCGGACCGGCGCGAGGAATGGGCGTGGCTCGGGCTCGTACAGCTCCTCGTCATCGAAGACGGCGTCCTCTCCGAGGAGATCCTCCTCCGCCGTCTCTTCCGATACGGCCAGCCAGACTTCCGCGTCTTCGTCGTCCACGACGACGAGCTCGTCCGGCTCGCGCTCGAAGCCGTAGCGCTGCCGGTCGACCTCCTGCGGCCTCCGGTCGGGCGCGGCGCGCGCTTCGCCGCGGAGCGCGCTCAGGAGGAAGTGCAGCTCGAGGCCGAGCGCGACGAGGAACACGGGTACGATCGGGATCGCGTCCCGCAGCTCGCTCGGGCCGAGGATCCACGCGAGCACGAAGATGACGAGCGCGATGCGCACCCACGTACCCCAGCTCGCGCTCGCGCCGCGCACGTCGCGGACCGTAGCGACGGCGGCGTCCGTCGCCGAAAGTCGTGCCTCCGGCCCTCGGCTAGAATCAGCTGCGACCGGGGCGGTTAGCTCAGTTGGGAGAGCACCAGCTCGACAAGCTGGGGGTCACTGGTTCGAGCCCAGTACCGCCCATCCCGATTTCTCCGCTCAACCATGCGGCTTTGCGCGGAGCGGAGGTAGCGGCTGACCACCTATTGACCACTCGTCGATCCTCCGAGTTCGGCGTTGCCGGCCGTTTCGGCGACCATCTGGTCGAGCATCGAGACGGCTTCCGCGGACCTCGCTCGGGAAGAGGTGGCGGTAGCGGCGGTAGATCAGCGCGCCGCCGTCGTTGTGGCCGACGCGCTCGGCGATCAGTTCGGCCTTCATGCCGGCGCGAGCCATCGAGCGAGATCGCGGTGTGGCGGAGCCAGTGGAACTGGAAGTCAGCGACGACGATCGCGCGTCCGTCCGTTCTTCGTCTCTTCATGCGCGAGCCCAGCGGCGAGGAGCGCCGGCAGCCAGATCGACTGGAAGCCCGAGTGGCTGTAGACGCCGCCCTTCTCGGTTGCGAAGACGACGCGCGTGCCCGGCGGACGTACCAGCAGCTGCTCGCGGAGGAGCTGAACCTCGATCCGTGCGAGCGGGATCGGCTTCGGCCGCCGGCTCTTGTTGATCCGCGCAGGGATGAAGATCGTGCCGGTCTCGAGGTCGACGCGGTCGTCTGTGAGCGTCACCGCTTCTGTGAAGCGGAGGCCGACGGTGCCGCAGAAGGGCACGATCCGTTTCACCCGCTCCGGCAGCCAGGACGCCGAGCCCGAGCAGTTCGTCGTACTCGAGCGCCTCGCCTTCCTTCGGCTCGACGCGGATCGCGTCGATCTCGAAGATGCCGACGTCGACCTGTTGCCCGCGCGACTGCGCGGCGCGCAGCGCGGCCTTGAGGAACTGCAGCTCGTTTCGCGCCGCGGTCGGCGCGACGGCGGCGCGTGCGGCGATGTGATCCTCGACCTGCCGTCGTCGCAGCGCGGGAACGGGCGTATTGCGGAGCGGCTCCCAGGGGCGGACGCAGTCCTCGTAGTAGCGCACGCCGGCTGGGCCGGAGCGGGACCGCGCTTGCCGCCCATCGTCTGCTTCCGTTGGAGCAGGCCGTCCAGCTCGTCGCCGAGCCTGGTTGGCTTCTCCCGGTACAGGTGCCCGAGCTTCGCGCGCAGCTTCAAGTCGAGCTCGACCGTCTCGGCAGCTTCCTTCGTCGGCACTGTGACCTCCGGGAACGGCCGCGACCCGCACCTGCCAACGGCCCTTGCCGCGCTTGCGGATCGCCATCAGCGAGCCTCCTTCCGCTTCGTGGAGGCTCGAGTGTCGCCGCTCAGGCGCGCGACGCTGCACGTGCAGCGCTGGTCGCGATTCGCCGTCGAGCCAGCGGTTTACGGCGCTCTCGGCGTAGATGCGGTCCATGCCGATCCTGATCGACTCGAGCTCCCCGCGCTGGGCGGCCCGTCGGATCGTCTCGGGATGCAGGCCGAGGAGTCTCGGCGAGCTCGCGGGTCTTGTAGTGCCGCTCGATCACCGGCCTCGTCTCGCCCGTCGGCTGGGGAGGGATGGTCACCATTGCGTCGGAACTGGCAAGTATAGCAAAAGTGGTGCAGAACACTTGTAGATGCGTCTGAGTCGGCTAGACTGCCGTGCGACGATGACCAGCGGTCAGCTGATCCGCGCGGCCCGCCTTCAGCGCCGGAGCTCTCGCAGGCGGAGCTCGCCGAGCGGCTCGGGAGTGCCGCGCAGCTCGATCGCCCGCTGGGAGGTCGACACGGTCGAGCCCGGCCTACTCGACGCTCCGCCGCGTGCTGCAGGCCTGCGGCTTCGACCTCCCGCCCGTGCTCGAGCTCGTTCGAGCCCGACCAGAAGCTCGACGCGCGGTGCATCGAGGAGGCGCGCAGGCTCACCCCGCAGGAACGGCTCGCGACGATGCTCGCCCGGCCTCGCGAACGATGGCCCGCCGTTCGATCCGTACGCGATCCTGCGCGCGCTCGAGCACGGCGCGCGTCTCCTACGTCGATCATCGGTGCCCTCGCCCGCGTGCTCCACGGCTCCGACGAGCTCACGCACGGACCTCGACGTCACCCCGTCGCCTGCGGCCGGACAACCTGCGCCGCCTGACGGAGCGCGCTCGACGGCTCTGAACGCCCATCGCGTCGACGTGCGGCCGCTCGGCTCGCGGACGCTCGACCCCGAGCAGCGAGCCGTGTGGTCCCGCTCGTCTGCGACGGCGGCGAGATCCACGTCGTCGCTCGAGCCCGCCGGCACGCGCGGCTACGACGACCTCCGCCGCCGCGCCAACCGCGAACCGACTCGGCGAAGGCCTCCGCCCGCCGTCGCCGACCCGGCCGACCTCGTCCGCATGCTCGAGGCACACGAAGTCCCAGTCCGGGACCCGCACGTGCTTCCGACGATGCGCCGCCTGCTCGAGCTCGATCGGGACGGCGTGGTCGCGCAGTAGCCACGCGTCGTTCTTTGGGCGGGAGTGGACACCGGCTGAGGCATCGCCCAAGGTTCAAGACGGTGGCTTCGCGAATCCTCGGGTTGACGATCGCCTTTGTCGCGGCGGTGCTCGTGTCAGGCTGCTCGTGGACCGAGGAGTCCGTAAGCGACGAGATCCTGTTCGTCCGCGAGACGGCGAAGGGCGCAGCTGTCTATCTCATGTCGGACGACGGCGGAGAGGTCCGGCGCCTCGTCGAAGGCACCTCGCCGCGCTGGGCTCCGGACGGGAGTCGCTTCGCGTACATCGTCGACGACTACGAGAAGACGAGGTACTGCGGCACGAGCGTCTGGATGATGAACTCCGACACCAGAGCGAGGCGTCGAGTCGCGAACCTCGAGTCGGGCCTCCTCGCGTGCTCGCTGGCCTGGGCTCCCGACGGGGTTCGCCTTGCCTATTCGACCCCATCCCAGGTCGTCGTCGTAAACACCGAGACCGGTGCCACCGAGGTCGTGTCGCTCGACGTAGCGCTCGACGGCCCCATGGACTGGTCTCGCGACGGCCGCCAGCTTGTGGTCTCTACGACCTTCTCGTCAAAGCTCCTCGACACTCGGACCGGAACCGAGCGCGAGATCGGCGGCCGAAAGCCGCCCACTGGTGACGGAAGGTGGTCGCCGGACGGAGAGCGCATTGCTCTCGCTCGGTTCGGTCCCTGGCCCCTGAGCAAGCGGACGAGGCGTTTCATCGTCCTCGCGGATCCAGACGGCCGGAACACAGAGCAGGTCACGCGCGGCGCCCTCGACTCTGGGCCCGCGTGGTCGTCCGACGGGAAGAGGATCTACTTCAGCCGACTGCCTGCCTCGTGGTTCGACGCGGAGTCGTCCGACCGTAAGCAGGAGATCTATGCGCTCGATCTCGAGACCCGGGCGCTCCGGCGGGTTACGAGGAACAACGTCGTTGACCGCTCGCCCGACGTACGACCCGGTGATCGCACGTTGCCTCCTGTCCCCGAGCCCGTGGTCGGAGACGTGGTAGTGCCAGATCTCGTCGGGCGACATGTCCTGTTCGAGGACGAGGAGCGGCGATTCAGCAAGCTCGGGCTTACACTCAAGGCCGTTCCGCCTCTGTTGCCCGAGGACGGAGTGCTTTCAGTCGTCCGGGAACAGGTGCCGCGAGGTGGCGCACGCGCGCCGCGAGGCTCGGTCGTCAAAGTCACGGGCTCCGATCTGGGACTCCTCTATTCGCGGGGCGTGTTCTCCGTCCCGATCTGGAGGGCCTATCCCGGATGCGCCGGTACCCCGGAGCGACGCGTGGAGATGTATGGCGACCTCGTCCGTCGCGTCTTGCGCAGAGGCATGGCAAGGGGTCGGGTCGTCTCGCTTCTCGGCGAACCCGAGCGTGCAACGAGCCGGTGGTCCGACTGGGCGCTCGGACGAACGACGTACTCCCACACTGAGCCGATCGACTGCATCTACCTGCGGGTTGAGTTCGACCAGGATGGCAGGGCAGTGCGCTTCCGCCAGTGGGCGCGCTGACGGCGCTTCCACCAACACACCACCGGGGATCCGAGCCCCCCGGCACCGACGTGCCGCCGAACTCGAGCTGTGAGGGCCGATGCTTACACTGAGGTCATGGCGTCGCGTGAGTTCGAGGTCGTGCTGACCCCGGAGGAGGAGGGCGGCTATAGCGTCACCGTCCCGGCGCTCCCCGGCTGCATCAGCCAGGGCGAGACGCGCGAGGAGGCGCTCGCGATGATCCGGGAGGCGATCGAGGTCTACCTCGAATCACTCGAAGCCCACGGCGACCCTATTCCCGGCCCGATCGAGATCGAGCGCGTCACCGTCTCGGCGTGACGCCGCGGCTACCGGCGGTGACGCCGCGCGAGGCGGTGCGTGCGCTGGAGCGTTGCGGCTGGCAACTCGATCGCGTCAGAGGAAGCCACCATGTCTTCCGTCACCCAGACCATCGGCATCGCGTGGTCGTGCCGATGCACGCGCGCGACCTCGCGCGAGGAACGCTCAACGCGATCGTCGAAGCATCAGGTGTGAGTCGCGAGGAGTTCCTGAGGCTGCTCTGACACGCGGGGCTCTCGCCACTCAGTGCGGCGCCGGACACTACGCTTGAGTTACAGCTCGAGCCTGAGCCCGGGCGGCTCCCGTTCCAAGCGCGGCCGCGGCGGCTCCGGCCGCAAGGAGGGTGCGAGCTCCTCGCGCTCGCGAGCGAGCGCGAGAAATCGGGACCGCCGCTCTGCGTGTTGGCGCAGTTGCTCGTCCTTCTCGTCGGCGCGCCGAAACTCGGTCCGATGGCGGGTGACCTGAGTCTCGAGTTCGAGGCGCCGATCGCGCTTCCACCAGTGGAGGCTCTTGAGCTCGCGCTCGGCGGCCGCGAGTTCCTCGGCCCTGCGCTCGCGTAGTTGATCGAGGCGCTCCTGTTGCTGGGCGATGATGCGCATCGCGGCGTCTTCTCGCTCCCTGCTCTGGTCGAGCGCGAGCGGCTCGGAGGACGAGCGCTCGAGTGCGCGGGCGGCGCGTTCGGGTGGGCTCGGCCGGTTGGGGTCGCGTAGAGGCGTCTCGCGCTCGATCCGGTCGCGCTCGGCGAGGTAGACGTGCGTCTCGGCGCTGGCGCGCGAGCAGGCGACGTAGCCCCACTCGCGGAGCGCTCCCTGGTCGTGGAGCAGAACGAAAGCGCGCTCGACGGTCGCACCCTGTGCGGCGTGACCCGTCAGCGCGTAGCCGTGCTCGAGATGCGCTGCTGCGTAGCGGAGGGCGAGCGAACGGAGTGCGCCTCCGTCGGTCCGCAGCGTGAGCGTCGAGGGCTCGACGTCGACGATCGTGCCGCGGGTGCCGTTGCGGACGCCGAGCGAGAGCTCGTTCCGGCGGCAGAGGACGCGGTCGCCGACCCGGAACTCGCGCCCGCCGACCTCGACGGCGTCGGGCCCGAGGCGGCCGGCGCGCGTGAGCACGGTCCGCGCCGCCTCGTTGAGGTCGCGCACGTCGGTGCGCCGGTACGCGAGCATCACGCTGCCGGCGAGGTCGTGCTGGGCGACCTGCCACCAGTCCTCGAGCAGCCGTTGCTTGGCCTCGGTCGGGTCTTCCTCGACGTGGAGGCGCCCGCGGCGTGCGGCGTGCGCGAGGTACGCCTTCGGGTCGCCGTCGCGCAGCCGGTCGAGCGCCTGGCGTTCGGACGAGGTCGCGCTGGCGGCGGTTCTCGTCGAGGCTGATCGCGCCCAGGCGCTCGCAGAGGGCGGGGAAGAGCCCGCCGGCTCCGACGGACGGGAGCTGGTGCGGGTCGCCGACCAGGATCGCTCGGCCCTCCGCCCGCTCGACGAGGTCGAGAACCGGCGCGAGCACGCGCGTCTCTGCCATTCCCGCCTCGTCGACGACCAGCACGCAGCCGTGAGGCAGGCCGCCGTCGCGGTGCGCGTCGAGCAGGAGGCGATGGAGCGTCGAGCTCAAGATGCCGGTCGCGGCCTGAGCTCGTCGGCGGCCCGGCCGCTCGGCGCGGCCCCGAGCACCGGCATTTCGCTCTCGCGGTAGGCCTCGCCGAGCACGCGGAGCGCCGTCGTCTTGCCGGCGCCGGCAGCACCGACGACGCAGACGACGCGATCCGGTCGGCATGAGACCCCGTGGACGAGCATCCGCTGGTCGTCCGTGAGCCCTCGTCCCGACGCCATGATCAGACTGCGCGAGGATCGTTCGGTCCGCGGCGCGGAGCGTCGACCTCCCTGCCGGCGAGCGCGAGCTCGATCGCGTCTCGCTCGATCTGCCAGCAGCTCGCGTGTCGTGAACCGCGCCGGCCGACCTGGAGCCGCGTCCTGCTCGAGGTGTTCGAGACCCGGAAGCCGGGAGAGCGCTTCCGCCTCCTCGACCACGCGCTCGACGGACGCTCCGTCTCGCAGCGAGCCGGCGACGGCCGCACCAGTTCCGGCATCGCGAACGTCGGTCTGCCTCGCGGTCAGCCCGTCAGGTCCGAGCAGCCGCTCGGCGAGCTGCCATCGCGGTCGATCGTTGGAACGTCCAACCGCGGGCGGTCGCGACCGAGGAGCTTGAGCTCCCGCCGACCGAGCCCGTGCTCGGCCGCGCGTGCCTGCCACTCCTCGCGCAGGCGCGGCAGGTCGACCTGCTCCTTCTGCCTCGCGCGTTGCGAGCGCGGCGACGCGGGCGGCGGCGAAGCCTTCCGTGCCGAGCGCCTCCATGTGCTCGACGCAGCGACTGACGGCGACTGGAGAAGGCGCGGGTCGCCTCCTCCGGCACGCCGCTCGAGCTCGCCCATGCCCTTCACCGGTTCCGTCCACGTCAGACCGAGACGCTGCGCGAGCTCGTGCCGGAGCTGCGCCTCGTACAGGTAGCCGGCGGCGAGCCGGTAGCGTCTGCAGGATCGCCTCGCCGTCGAGCGCGCGCCACGTTCCGTCATCCGCCCGGGTCATGTTGGCGACGATCACGTGCGTGTGCAGGTGCGGCTCCTGCGCCCGGCTCGTCCGGTGCCGGAAGGCCGCCGCGACGAAGCCTTGCGCCGTGCTCGCGGCGCTGCCGCCCTTGCCACGGCGCACGACGCAGGCCTCGCGCTCCAGGTAGCCGAGCGCATGCCTGCCAGGAGGCCTCGTGCGCCTCCGATGATCTCCCGCCGCACTGCGCTCGTCGTCGGTCAGCGCGTGCAGGAGGCTGACGCTCTTCGGGCACGAGAAGACGAGGTCGTAGCCGGAAACCGGCGCGGGCGCCTTCCGCTCCTCCCGCCACCCGCCGGTCTCGACGTCGAGCGTGCGGACGGTGATCGTCCGCTCCCGCACCGGCGTCGCGAAGCGGCTTCTCGGTCGCCGGGTTCGACGCCCGCGGAGCAGCGTCCCGAGATCGCCGTCCTCGACGACGCCTGAGAGCTCGAGCGCCGCAGCGCCCTGTCCTGCCCAGATCCCCGGCGACTCGCCCCGAGCCGCGTAGTAGTCGTCCAAGCCACCGGCGACCTGCTGCTCGTAGTAGGCCTCCTGGCCCAGCGTCAGCTTCGCCACGCTCAGCACGCCGGCCCTCCTCGAAACCGCAAAGGCCGCGAGACGCAGATGCACCCGAAGGTGCGAGAGAAACGGACGTTTACCGCGGAAGCAACGCCCGCTGACCACCTATTGACCACACGAGAAGCCGAATAGAGTGGTTCAGGACCGAAACCGCCTGCATGTAGCGCTCCGAGAAGTGCCTGCAAACAGGCAGATTCTGGCCCAGAGCAGTCAACAGCGGAATCGCGGGCGGCCTGCTTCGAGCCCAGTACCGCCCATCAAAGGAAACCCCCGCAAGCGCGGGGGTTTTGTCGTTCTAAGGAGAAATGCGGCCTCGTAGCCGCGGCCCACTAGTGGCCCAAACGCCTCTCGGCCGCCCTAAGCGCTAGCTCCGCCCAGGTGGAACGGCTGACGAAGTAATCTCGGCCCTCCTTCCAGGCTGTGCGTCTGCGAAGACCACGGCCAGAAGGAGGGCACGGATGTACCACTACCTCGCGCACCTCGGCACTTTCAAGCGTGACACCTTCAGGAACGGCTGTGCGGATTCGCTCCGCCGCTGTCCTGGCCGCCTCCTCCGACTCGAACACGACCAGGGATCGACCGTTGCTTCCGTCGCCAGATCGAGTCCAGTAACCGGCAACGAAGCCCGGCAACTGCGAGATACGCGGTACAATCGTCTCTCGCAACTCTTTCACCGAGCCCTCGAAGTCGCTGATCGAGACCTTCACGAGTACTGCGTGCATCGCGCGCCTCCCGTCGAGAGTCAGGAACACGAGCCTAACAACCCCTTGCCGCTAGTGGCCCATACTCTCCGCGCCTGCCTCGGCGGCGGCTGTGAATGCATCCAACCGTGTTCTCGCGGCCTCCTCCGAGCCACGCACGAGGTGCCCCTAGGTCAGGTCGATCATTCGCAGTGACGTGCCCATGTAGCGGGCGAGGTCGTGGGCCTTGGCGCTGGAACTTGCACACCGAAAGGGGGATTCGGGGCCGGGCGGCGTCTCGAACTCCGTCACGCGCCGGATCTCTCCTGAGCTACTCGGTGTTGACCCGGACGAGAACGCGCCTCATACTCGCGCCCCAATGCGTGTGGGGATCGTCACGACCAGCCTTGCTGCCCTGCTGATGCTGGCGGGATGGGCGGCTGGGGCTTCCCCTCCGCTACCGCCGAAGTGCTCCCCGGCCGATGCGCAGCGTCCTGGCGCGTTGGTGCACGGGGGTTCGTACCTTAGGTATTGCGGGTCTGGCCGAGCCGTGGTGCGGGTCGCGGGGAAGGCGATCACCATCAAGGGTGGCCGCTGTACATCGCGGCGGGTGGGCTTCGGCGTACTCGGGAGCGGCCCGCACGCTCGAGGCTTCTCGCTCGTCCTGGATCACCACAATGTGCCCGGACGCAACGCCATCATCGATGGGATCATCCAGCTGCCCGGCGTCAGCTTTGCCACGATGCGGGTCACCGGTACGGCGATCAGGTCCGTGGATCTCGAGCGTGCGACGTTTTCAATTGGGAAACCTGGCCATCCAGCGAGGATCACCGGCAGCTGGATCTGCGGCTTGAGGATTTAGCCTGCGTGGGCCGGGCGGCGTCTCGAACTCCGTGACGCCCCGGATCTCGCCCATGGGCACCCCCCGATTGTGGGCTACGCCGTGCGGACGCGACCTGGCCTAGATGGCCGTGTCTACTCGTTCGCGTCGCCGTTAGGTGTCACCGGCCGAATGACGTCGAAGCACTCGGACGGCACGGAGTCGAGACCGTGCTCGTGTCAGGCGTGGGGCACTTCCTCATGTGGAGGACCCCGCCACCTTCAACCGTCTGCTCGACGAGATTGTCGACCAGTTCATGCGAAGGCGTCCCGTCGCACGCCGCGGGTAGGCCAGGTTCGAGCCGCGGAGTGGAGCGCCTACTGGTACGCCGCGGCGTTTCGAGTCTCGCCAGAGAGGATCGGAGAGGGCCGACCAACGAGACCCAGCAGGGCCATGCGCGGTGGAACGAGTCCCGACCTGTACATCAGGTACCCGAGCAGGAGTCCGTCCCGAAGCCGGCGCAGAACTGCGGCCCGAGGAGGAACGTCCAGTCATGGAACGCGACGAGCGACTGGCCGGCGATGGTGAGGACGTTGGTATCGCCGCTAGGGGCGAAGTCGTCCCGCAACGTCACGACCGACATGGGGCTGATGACGCCCGTGAGGATGATCACCGACTCCACGATGCGAGGCGCGACGTAGCCGAGCGCCACGCGCCGCGCGCAGATCGGACGCTCGAGCTCAGCGGCAGGTCGAGTAGTCCTGCTGCTCGCCGAGGGGGCCGTCGCCGTAGCCGACGCGCTCCTGCCAGGGAAGGCAGCCCTCGTTCTGCGCCGTGGCCGCGAGCAGCATCGTGCCGAGCAGGAGAGCGACCACGATCAGCGCCACGGTGAGGCGTCTCGTCATATCCGGAATGTCGCACCGAGCACGGCACGGCGAATCTCCCGTTCGAGTGAAGTCGCGCCCGCGGCCCGGCAGAAGGGTGTGGCGAGGCCGGACGTCGGACGGAAAACGGAACCGACGGCCATCCCCCTTTTCGTCCCCGTAGACCGTGGCCCCCCCTTGTGACGGGCTGCCACACGTCCGGCCTCACGCTTGAGTATGCGCCTCTTTGCACGGCTGCGGAAGTGGCGCCGACCGCACGCCGGTCGCGAAGCCCCGCGCCCCCAGTCGGGCTAGTCGTCCACCACGAGGCGCGTCACCTCGAGCCCCGGAAAGCTCCAGTCGATGTCCTCTGCTCGCCCTCTCTCGAGCCAGCTCGCCTCGTCGTCGGGGCGCGTGACGACCACGAGCTCGTCGGCCTCGAAGTCGGCGAGGGCGTCCTCGGCGGCCTGGAGCGGGTCGGGGTCTCCGGCGATCGCCTCCGCATCCTCCGAGGGAGTCGCCTCCGCGATGTCGGCGGCGGCGGCGTCCGCTTCCTCGCGTACCTCGTCGTCGTCGTTCGCCAGCCACTGCAGGCGTGACTGGCGCACGGTGGGAACGACCACGCGTACCTCGTCCACCTCTCCGAGGAGCTCGCGCAGGGCGGCGACAGGGCGATTCACGGAGCTGACGACGAGGACGTTCCGGCGGGATCGCCGCTCGTCCGTCTCACTCCGTCGGGTCGTGTTCTGCATCGGTCCTCCTCGGGGGTTGCGCAGTGCTCGGGTGTCCCCGGGGCCGAGCCGCGCCAAACGCCTCCTTCGTCACGAGGGCGGGGTGCCGTGGCCTTGACGCCGCGTGACGGGGTCCGTAGCCTCACTCCCGTCGCGTGCGCCTCCTGAAGTCTCCCGGGCTCGTCCTCGCTCTCGCCGTTGCGGTCGTCGCCGTGCCGGCCGCGGCCACCGGCGCGCTTCCGCCCGGGAAGGCGGCGCCGGCCCGGATCGCCGCGAACAGCACGACGTACACGGACTCGACGGGCGAGAACCCGGCGGCCCCGGACATCTCGACGATCGTCGTGTCGAACAACGACGCGGGGCTCATCCAGCTCCGAATCAACATCCCGAACCGGCCGACGCTGACCCGCGACATGCTGATCTTCCTGTTCGTCGACTCGGACGCGAACGCGAACACGGGAGACCCCGAGTCGCTGGGCGCGGACTACGTGCTCCAGCTGTTCGAGGGCGAGGCGACGCTCTTCAAGTGGGACGGCACCGATTTCACGCGGCGCCCCGGTGATCCGCCGGCGACCTCGCTCGTCTTCTCGTACCAGGCCGGCGCGACCTTCTCGATCAGCGCCGCCGAGCTCGGGAACACGACGCGCTTCGGGTTCGCGGCGATCGCCGTCTCGGGCATCACGTTCGATCCCACGACCGGGGACCCGATCTTCGACGCGACGGTGAGCGACGCCGCCCCCGGCGGTGGCGCCGGCTTCTACCAGTACCAGGTCGCCATCGCGCCGGCGACGCTCGTCGTCCGCCGCGTGACGACCTCGCCCGCCGCCCCGCGCGCGGGCCGGCCGTTCACGATGCGGCTCGTCGCGGCGCGCTCCGACACGGGCGCCGTCCTCCAGAACGGCCGTGTCACCTGCGTCGGCCGCGCCGGGGCGACGCGCCTGCGAGGCCCAGGTCGCGCGCGTCGTCGCGGGCGCGGCCGACCTGCACGTGGATGATCCCGGCGAACGCGCGGGCAAGACGCTTCCGCGGTTCGACGACCGTCGCGTTCGAGGGTCTCCGGGCCTCGAGGAGCATCTCTCGGAAGATCCGCTAGCGCTCGTGCGCCGTCTCGCGCTCCTTCCGCTCGCCCTCGTCATCGCCTTCTCGGGGACTGCGTCCGGGGCGACGCAGCCGATCGAGCAGAGGATCCGCGACTGGTCGTTCCCGCGCGTCGAGCAGCGAGCCGCCGAAGCCCTCCGCTGCGCTCGAGCGCAGCGCCCCGCGCGCCCGCGTGATCCTCACCCTCGACGACCCGCCGCTCGCGGCCGCGGCCAACGCCCGTCAGCTCGCCGGTCTCGGCCCCAGGCGGAAGCTGAACCTCGCGAGCTCGTTCTCGCGCTCCTACCTCGCTCGGCTCGAGACCGCGCAGTCGCGTGCCATCTCGAAACTGGAGGCCGCGATCCCGCAGGCCCGGGTCTCGCGCCGCTACCGCATCGTGCTCAACGGGTTCGCGGCGAGCGTTCCGTACGCGAAGCTGCCGGAGCTCCTCGGGCTCGGGCTGGCCGAGAACGTCTACCCGAGCCAGACCTACACGATGTCGATGAACCGCGGGCCGGCGGTCATCGGCGCGTCGCAGTTCGCCGGGCTCACGGGCGCGTCCGGGGAGGGGGTCAAGGTCGCGGTCGTCGACGACGGGGTGGACGAGAACCACCCCTTCCTCAATCCCGCCGGCTTCTCGTACCCGGCCGGCTTCCCGAAGGGCCCGAGCGGGGCGACGACGCCGAAGGTCATCGTGGCGCGCGGCTTCGCTGGGCCGGGTGCGAACAGCGCGCCGCTCGACCGCGAGCAGTCCTTCCACGGGACCTTCGTCGCGGGCGTGATCGCCGGCAAGGCGGACACCGACGTTCCCGCGGGTGACCCGACGCGCTGCGGCGAGGCGCAGGGCGGCTGCCATCCCGCCGTCGCGAACCTGAGCGGCGTCGCGCCCCGCGCGTACATCGGCAACTACCGCGTCTTCAACGTGCCGCTGCCGCTCGGCGGGTGCTGCTCCGGGACGACGCCGGAGATCGTCGCCGCGTTCGAGGCCGCCGTCGCGGACGGGATGGACGTCATCAACTTCTCGGGAGGCGGCCCGCAGTCGGATCCGCGCACCGACGCGCTCATCCCCGCGATCGCGAACGTCTCGCGCGCCGGCGTCGTGCCGGTCATCTCCGCGGGGAACGACCGCGACTTCTTCGGCCTCGGCACCGCCGGGCTCGCCGGCCACGGCCCCCGAGGCGATCAGCGTCGGCTCCACGGCGAACTCCCACGTCTTCGGCAACTCGCTGGCCGTGGTGTCCCCGGCGGGGCTCGGGACGGATGCCCTTCGTGGCCACGGACCGCATCCCGCCGACCTGGATCACGTCCAACCAGCGCCTCGTCGACGTGGGCAGCCTCGGCGGAGCGGGGGCGAACCGCCTGCTCTGCGAGGGAACGCTCCCGTCCGGCTCGCTCCGAGGGGCGATCGCGCTCGTCTCGCGCGGGCGGCTGCCAGTACGAGGCCAAGGCCGCGCGGGCCCGCGACGCCGGCGCGTCGGGGATGGTCATCGCCGAGAACCGCCCCGGCGACCCGACCTTCGCGTTCTTCTCGTCGCTCGTCCGGCGGCACGGTCTCCGACCTCGACGGCGCGAGGCTGCGGGCCGCGATGGCCGGGTCCGGCGGCGCCGTCACCGTGCGGTTCAGCCGTGAGATCCTCGAGGTCGACACGACCTGGGCGGGCGTCCCCTCGAGCTTCTCCGCCGGCGGTCTGACGCCGTTCGGGCACGCGCTGAAGCCGGACGTCACGGCGCCGGGGTCGCAGGTCATCTCGTCGACGCTGCCCGAGTGGGCGGGCGACGACTACGCCGTGCTCGACGGGACGAGCTTCTCCGCCCCGCACGTCGCGGGCGCGGCCGCGCTCCTCCTCCAGCGCCACCCGACGTGGACGGCGGTGCAGATGAAGTCGGCGCTGATGTCCACCGCCGGCCCGGCAGGGGCGGACTACGGCTCTGACGCAGGAGGCGTCGGTGCTCGTCCAGGGCGCAGGGCTCGTGCGAACCGGCGCGGCCGACCGGCCGCTGATCTTCACCGATCCGCAGTCGCTCTCCTTCGGCGTACCTCGACGTGAACGCGGGCGCGGCGAGCCGCACGATCTCGGTGACGCGTCTCCGACGCCGGCGACGGCGCGGGCGCGTGGAGCGTCGAGATCCGGCCGCAGGTCGCGACGAACGGCGCGAGCGTCGAGGCTCCGCCCTTCTCCCTGCCGACCGGAGGGACCGCGGTCGTGCAGATGACGGCCCGCGCGGCGGCAGGAGCGCCGGACGGCGACAACTTCGGGTTCGTCGTGCTCCGGCGGGGCGACGTCGTGCGCCGTCTGCCGTACGCGTTCCGGGTCACCCGGCCGCAGCTCACCGGGTCGCGCGTGATCCCGCTGCGAACGACGCAGAGCGGGAACACGGCGACGTCCGGGGAGAACCGGGCGCAGGTCTACCGCTGGCCGACCTCGCCGTTCTCGATCCTCGGCATCTTCGGCGTCGACCCCTCGGTGAACGAGGACGGGCGCGAGACCGTCTACTCGCTCGACATCCCGCGCCAGGCGGTCAACGCCGGCGTCGTCGTCACGCGGCCGAACCTCAGCGTCGACGCGGACATCCGGTCGCTGTTCAGCTCCAACATGCCCATCCACCCCTGGTTCCTCGGCTCGCTCGACGAGAACGACGTCCTGGGTACGCGGCGATCCCCGTGAACGCGAACGGCTCGATGCCGGACTTCCTCTTCAACGTCGGGGCCGCCGGCGGCGTGTTCCTCCCGGCCGGCCGCTACTACGTCTCGGTCGACTCCGGGCGCGACCTCTTCACCGGCCGCCCGGCTCGCGGGGCCCTACGTCCTGCGCTCGTGGGTGAACGACGTGCGGCCGCCGACCGTCACGTGGCTCACGCGGCGGGTCTCGGCGGGGCGGCCGACCATCGTCGCCCGCATCCGGGACGCAGCCTCCGGCGTCGACCCGCTCTCCCTCCTGCTCATGTTCGGGCGCGACTTCGGCACGCGGGTGGGGCCGGTGTCCTTCGACCCGGCCACGGGCATCGCGGTCTTCTCGATTCCGCGCGAGGTGAACCCGCTCCGGCCGGGGACCGAGTTCATGCGCGTCTTCGCCTCCGACTTCCAGGAGACGAAGAACATCAACACCGAGGGCACGAACCCGATGCCGAACTCGCGCTTCGGCGGCGCCCGCGTGGCGGTCGTCAACAGGCCGACCGTCAACTGGATCACGCCCGCGAAGAACGCGTGCCTGGGGGCGAGGGCGCAGCTACAGGTCGTCGCCACCTCGCCCGCGGTCGTCTCGTCCGTGGGCTTCTTCGACGGCAAGCGGCAGATCGCGCGCGTGCGCCGGAACACGGCCGGGGTCTACACGACCACGTGGCGGACGACCGGGAAGCGGCGCGGCGCGCACACGCTCACCGCAGTCGCCTCGGACGTGCGCGGCCGCGAGGCCGAGGCGAGCGTCACGGCTCGCGTCTGCCGCTAGGGGCGCGCTCGCGCCCACTCTCACCGAGCGATAGCGGCCGCGAAGCGGCCGCCTTCAGGGATCTTCGCGCCCGGAGTCCGCGCGAGCGGAATCCGGGCTGCGAGGTGGATCAGCCTCGTGGTGGACGAACAGGCCGCGGAAGAACCCGCGCACCCGTACGCCGACAGGTGGCCCGGGCGGGCCGGCGGGCTGTGACCACGCGTACGCGAACTCGGCGCCGAAGAGCAGGATGAGGGCCACGACGTAGACGAAGTAGAGAAAGGTCATCACGCCGGCGAGCGACCCGTAGATCAGGTTGTAGCGCGAGAAGTCGCTGAAGATGAGCGCGAGGATCTTCGTCGCGCCCCAGGTCCCGAGCGCCGTCACGATGGCCCCTGCGATCGCCCCGCGGGCGCGCAGGCGGCTCGCCGGCACGAAGCGGTAGAGCATGAGCGCCATCACGGCGACCGCGACGAGCTGGACGCCGTTCTGGAGGAAGATCCCCGACGGAGGGGCGACCCCGAGCTCCTCCGAGACCCGTCCGACGAGCCGGCCGAAGAACGCCGAGAAGGCCGAGAAGCCGACCACGACCAGGACGAGGAGGCCGGTGATCGCGACGAGGGCCAGGTCGACGAGCTTCGCGTGCGCCGCGGGCCGGCCGCGATCCACCTTGAGCGCGGCCTCGAGGCCGATCCGGATCGACGCCATCATCCCCGTCGCTCCCCAGAGGAGCGCGATCAGCGACACGAGCCCGATCGCCGACAGCGGGCTCGCGATACCCTCGATCGACCGCTGGATGTTCCCCTGTCCCTCCGGGGAGACCGGCAGGAAGTCGATGAGCTCGTCGATCACGCGCTGTCGGATCTCGTCGTCCTGGAGGACGAGGCCGAAGATCGAGACGAGGAAGATCGTCAGCGGGAAGAGCGAGAAGAGCACGCGATAGGCGATCGAGGCCGCGTACTGCGGGCAGCGGTCCTGGAACAGATCCTCGATCGCGCGCGGAAGCGCGCTCACGACACCCCGGGCCAGCCCACCGAGTCGCTCGAGCGGCCAGCGGACGAGGCGGGCGAGCCGCCCCTGCGGCTCCGCGGCGCCGGTCTCGCTCATCGCTCGGAGTCTACGGAGAGCGTCAGCGCGCCGACCTGCGTCACGCCTCGGGTGGGCCCGGGAGGTCGTGGAGCAGGTAGGCCGCGACCGACTGCTCCTTGCCCTTGACGCGCCGCGGCGGCAAGCGCCTCGACGGTCGCGCCGCCCCCGAGCCGTCGGAAGGTCTCCTCGCCGACGAGCACACCGCCGACCGGCGCCTCCGACTCGAGCCGGGCGGCGAGATTGACGACGTCGCCCACGATGCCGTGCTTGCGATGACCGCGTGCGCCGCCGACGACGCCCGCGTGCACCTCGCCGCTGTTCACGCCGACGCGGAACCGCGGCCAGTCGTCGTGGCCGCGCGCGACCTCCTCCGCGGCGCGCTGGAGGAGAAGCGCGGCGCGCGCGGCGTGCTCCGCGTGCGCGGGCTCGTCGCCGTCCTTCCCGAAGACGACCATGAGCTCGTCGCCGACGATCTGGTGGACCTCGCCGCCGGACTCCTCCATCAGCGGGACGAGACGCTCGAAGTACGTGTTCAGCATCGTCGCCACCTCCGCCGGGTCGTGCCGCTCGGAGAAGCTCGTGAACCCGGCGAGGTCGGCGAGGATCACGCTCACGTCCTTCGCTCCCGCGAGCGTCTCGTCCAGGTAGAGCGGGCTGAACCGCTCCTCGTGCCACTCGGTCCGCGCCGTGTGCGCGATGAGGACGAAGGAGCCGAGCATGAGGACGTGCCACTCCCACCAGGAGAGCTGCCAGTTCCGCGCCCAGGCGATCACGATCATCGCCTCGGCCAGCAGCGCGAACGCCAGCGTGAACGCGAAGACGAACCGGGCCGGGCGCCTCCGGTAGAGCCGGGCGTAGCCGAGCGCCGCGAGCCCGAAGAACGCGAGGCCGCCGCGGCGAGGACGAGCTGCCAGCCGTCGAGCTGCTCCGCCGCGAGTGGGTCGTCGAGCGGAGGGCGCTCGGTGAGCGCCACGAACGCCCAGATCGCCATCGCGACGAAGAGCGCGGCGAACAGGACGGTCCCGCTCCGGACGACGCGGCGGGCCCGGCTGCGCGGAGAGCTCGATCGAGGAGGCGGCGGCGAACACCCCGGCGATCAGCAGCCCGACTGGCGTCGCGAGCTCGAAGCCGGCGTTCGGCCCGGCGAGGAGCACGCCCGGTGTCGCGAGCGCGTGCAGCCCGAGGAAGCCCGAGCTCGCGACGAAGGCGAGCGAGATGAGGAGCAGGCGTGCGTCCTGCCGCCTCCGCGCAGCGACGCTGACCGCCCAGCCGAGCGCGGTCGCGAGCGCGGCCGCGCCGAGGACGAGCCAGAAGTGCGCCGGATGGTTCTCCCAGCTCGTGTCGACCGCGGGACGGGCGAGCAGGAGTGCCAGGAGGACGAGCGGCGCCGCCACGACGACGAGCCATGCGCGCATCCGCTCTTTCTACCACCGTCCCTGTGCGGCACCGGCTTTCCGGGGACGGTACGCTGCGCTCGTGATGTCCCGGGACACAGCACCGTCGTAGCTCCCGGAGAGCGCCTGCCCTCGTCCCGTCCTCGGCTGCGATGAAGGTCGTCCTTCCCGACGCGACCGAGCTCGAGCTGCCCGAGGGCGCCAGCGGCCTCGACGCCGCGCGCGCGATCGGCCCGAAGCTGGCGGAGCAGGCCGTCCTCGTCCGCGTCGACGGCACGACGCGCGACCTGCGCCTGCCGCTCGCGGACGGCGAGCGGATCCAGATCCTCACGACGCGCGACACGCACGACGCAGACGCGCTCTCCGTGCTCAGGCACTCGACGGCGCACCTGCTCGCCGAGGCGGTGACCCGGCTCCACCCGGGCGTCAAGATCGCCATCGGCCCGCCGATCGCGGACGGCTTCTACTACGACTTCGAGTTCCCGGAGCCGATCTCCGAGAGCGACCTCGAGGCGATCGAGGACGAGATGCGCCGCGAGATCGCCGACGGCCGGACGTGGGAGCGTCAGGAGGTCCCGCGCGAGGAGGCGATCGCACGGTTCGAGGCGGAGGACGAGCCGTACAAGGTCGAGCTCGCGCAGGAGGCGGAGGGGCCGATCTCGCTCTACACGCAGGGCGCCTTCACCGACCTCTGCCGCGGGCCGCACCTGCAGAGCTCGGCCACCGATCAAGGCCGTCAAGCTGACGGGCCTCGCGGGCGCGTACTGGAGGGGCGACGAGCGCAACACGCAGCTGACGCGGATCTACGGCACCGCGTTCTACTCGCAGGCCGACCTGGACGCGCACCTCGAGCGGCTCGAGCAGGCGCGCGCGCGCGACCATCGCCGGCTCGGCGTCCAGCTCGACCTCTTCCACCTCTCGGAGCACTCGCCCGGATCGCCGTTCTGGCACCCCAAGGGGATGGTGGTCTGGAACGCCCTCGAGGACCTCCGCCGCCGCGAGAACGCGCGGCGCGGCTACCTCGAGGTGAAGACGCCGCTGCTCTACGACATTCAGACGTACATCACGTCGGGTCACTACGACAACTACCGGGAGAACATGTTCTTCGTCCAACCCCACGAGGGCGAGGAGCCGCTCGCGCTCAAGCCCATGAACTGCCCCGGCCACATGCTGCTCTTCGGCTCGCAGCTGCGCTCCTACCGCGATCTCCCGCATCCGCTACGCGGAGTCGTCGACGCTGCATCGCGACGAGCGCGGCGGCACCCTCCACGGCCTCCTCCGCGTCAAGCACATCACGCAGGACGACGCACACGTCTTCGTGACCGAGGAGCAGATCCAGGACGAGATCGACGCGATGATCGACTACGTCCGCTACCTGTACGAGCGCTTCGGCGTCACGCCGCGGGCAGAGCTCTCGACCCGGCCCGAGCAGCGCCTGGGCACGGACGCGCAGTGGGACCACGCCGAGCGCTCTCTCGAGTAAGCGCTCAAGAGGCACGGGATGGAGTACGAGATCTCGCCGGGCGAGGGCACCTTCTACGGCCCGAAGATCGACCTGCACATGACCGACGTCCTCGGGCGGTCGTGGCAGATGGGCACGATCCAGCTCGACTACCAGATGCCGGTGCAGTTCGGCCTCACGTACATGGGCCCGGACAACCGTGAGCACTCGCCGGTCGTCATCCACCGCGCGCTGCTCGGCTCGCTCGAGCGCTTCATCGGCATCCTCGTGGAGCACTACGGCGGCGAGTTCCCCTTCTGGCTCGCCCCGGTCCAGGTCCTCGTCCTGCCCGTCGGAGAGGCGCACCGCGACGCCGCCGACGCGCTCCGCGCTCGCCTGGCCGCCGAGGGGTTCCGCGTCCAGGTGGACGAGCGCGACGAGACGCTCGGGAAGGCGCATCCGCGACGCCGTGCTCGAGAAGGTCCCGTTCGTCGTCGTGTACGGCGACCGCGAGTCCGACGAGGCGCTCGCCGTGCGCGAGCGCGGGGCGGGCCAGTCCACGCTCCCGCTCGCCGAGCTCCTCGAGCGCTTCCGGGCGCTCGCTGCCCAGGCGGACCCACCGTCCTAGGGTGCTGCTGATACCATCCGGCGTCTGCAAGCAGGAGCGGACAGCTTCCTCACCTCCCGGGTGTGACTCGCGGAGGTTCAACCGAGCCGGTTGGGACAGGAAGAAGCCGCTGCTTGCAGCGGTTTTGTCGTTTACAAGGAGGGAACTGAGAGCTTGGTGAAGGGCCTTTGAGACCGCGCCGCCGCCGGCCCAGCGTGGACCGGGTCGTCCCCCGCAAGCGGGAGGAGCGCATCAACGAGGAGATCCGCGTGCCGAGCGTCCGTCTCGTCGACGAGAACGGGGGCCAGGTCGGGATCACCCCGACGCCGGAGGCGCTCGAGTTCGCGTTCAAGAAGGGTCTCGACCTCGTCGAGGTCGCGGCGAACGCAGATCCGCCTGTCGCGCGGGTCATGGACTACTCGAAGTACCGCTACGAGCAGGAGCAGCGGGCGAAGCAGGCCCGCAAGCACCAGCTTCAGATCCAGGTCAAGGAGATCAAGCTCAGGCCGAAGATCGGGATACACGACTACGAGACCAAGAAGGGCCACGTCGAGCGATTTCTCGGCCAGCGCGCCAAGGTGAAGGTCACGATCATGTTCCGGGGGCGCGAGACGCTTCATCCGGATCGGGGGCGAGACCTTCTCATGCGGCTCGCGGAGGACGTCAAGGAGCTCGGCTCGATCGAGCAGCAGCCGATCCTCGACGGTCGCAACATGGTCATGATCCTGGGCCCGAACAAGAACGTGGGAGTGAAAGCCGATGCCAAAGATGAAGACGTCACGGGGAGCGAAGAAGCGCTTCCGGCTGAGCGGGACGGGGAAGGTACTCCGCCGTCACGCGATGAAGAGCCACAACCTCGAGAAGAAGTCGTCGAAGCGTAGGCGCGGCTTTCGCAAGACCTACGGCGTCGCGGCGAGCGACGAGAAGCGGATCCGGAAGCTCCTGAGAGGGGACTGAGGCGATGCCCAGGGTGAAGAGAGCGGTCCACGCCCGCAAGAAGACGGGCCAAGGTCCTCGATCAGGCGAAGGGCTACTACGGGCGCAAGAAGTCGAGCTACCGCTTCGCGAAGGAGCAGGTCGAGCACTCGCTCGTGTATGCCTATCGCGATCGCAAGGCGAAGAAGCGCACGTTCCGGTCGCTGTGGATCGTCCGGATCAATGCCGCTGCGCGCGCGAACGGCCTCTCGTACAACCGCTTCATGGCCGGCGTGAAGCTGGCCGGGATCGAGCTCGACCGCAAGTCGCTCGCGGACATCGCGGTCTCGGACCCGCAGGCCTTCGCCGCGGTCGCCGAGCGGGCGAAGGCCGCGCTCGACGAGGCAGACGCGTCCGCAGCCGCCTAGATGCGCACGCCGGCGCAGCGGCCGCGAAGCGGCCGCCTTCAGGGGTCTTGCGCGACCGGGATCCGCGCGAGCGGACGTAGGTCTTGCGCAGAATCAGCCTAGAGATGGCCACAGCCGACGCAGCGCCCGCGCAGCGGGCGCCTTCAGGGGTCTTGCGCGACCTGCGTCCGCGCGAGCGGACGTAGGTCTTGCGCAGAATCACAGCCTGATCACGTCGCGCCAGAACGAGAAGCTCCGGCTCGTCCGGAAGCTCCTCTCCGCCCGGAAGCACCGCGAGGAGACGGGACTCTTCGCCGTCGAGGGCGAGGATCTCGTCGAAGCGGCGGCCGGCCAGGGCATCGAGCCGGTCGAGCTGCTCGTCGCCGGTGAGAACGTCGTGCCCGAGCTGCTCGGCGAGGTGTCGACGCTCGGGCACGCGCCGCGCGTGGTCGGTGTGTATCGGCGCGACGAGCTCCCCTCGGGTGCACGGGACGTCGCGCTCGGGCTCTGGCAGGTGTCCGACCCGGGCAACGTGGGGACGCTGCTTCGCGCCGCCGACGCCTTCGGCGCCTGCGTGTCGCTCTCCGCGGGCTGCGCGGATCCGGTCGGGCCGCGCGCTGTGCGTGCCTCGGCGGGGGCGATCTTCCGCGTCCCCCTCGTCGCCTGGGACGACCTGCCTCCGAGGCGGGTCGCGCTCGCGGCGCACGGCGGCCGCCCTCTCGCCGAGGTCGAGCTCGAGCCTCCGCTTGCGCTGCTCCTCGGGTCCGAGCGCGAGGGGCTCCCAGAGGAGCTCGCGTCCGAGACGGCGACGATCCCGCTGACCGGGGGAGCCGAGTCGCTGAACGTCGCGATGGCGGGCGCGATCGCGCTCTACGAGCTCTCGCGCCGCTCGGCTCTCTGAGCGCTCGTCGAGCGCCGCCGGCCGTGCTCGATGGTACTCGATCAGCGCCTCGAGGCGCCTCGTCGGTCCTCGCGCGCCGTGCTCAGCCGCCACTCTCCTCACGGCTCATCTTCCGCTTCGTCTTCCGGGCATCGTCCTCCTCGTCGTCGAGCAACGGACCTCGTGAATGTCGCCTACGCGCGGTCCTGATGTCGAAGAGTGTCTCCTGAAGATCACGTGTCGTCGCTCCTCCGAACCACGGCATCAGGGTCGCTGTCTACGGCGGTCTCGCGCAAGATGGCCCGGAGGGGCGTGCCTCGGCTAGCCGAACCCTCCGCCGCCCCCGCCGCCCCCGCCGCCCCCTCCGCCCGAGAAGCCGCCTCCACCACCGCTCCCGCCCGAGTTGGGGGGCGCGAGCGCGTCGCCGAACCCGGAGGCGAGGTCGCCGATGGAGAGGCTCGTCGCGCCGGAGCCGAGGTCGCCGCTCGGCGAGATCCAGTAGACCGCGCTCGCCTCGTGGAGCGCCTCGGGCATGTGGATCTGCGCCCCCTGGAGAACGCGCTCGGCGATCCCGAAGGCGATGCCGTAGACGAGGTAGCGCTCCCACAGCTCGAGCGTCGCGGGCGGCGCTTCCTGCAGGCGTGGGAAGTCGCTGAGGTACCGCCGGAAGGCCTCCCAGCGCTCCGCCTCCGTCTGGCCCGCCTTCGTCCGTCGCCGCCACACGCGGCGGGCGAAGAGGAGCGTCGCGAGCAGGAGCGCCGCCCCCGCGAGCAGACAGCCCCCGATCGCGATCAGCACCACGTCCGAGAAGCGCGGGTACACGGTCCGCCAGCCGTCGATCGCGAGCCAGCCCAGGATGCCGCCCGCGATCCCGAAGCCGACGATCCCGAGCACGAGGGCGAGCGCCCCCATCGACCTGAACCACCCGCGGCGGTCGACCTCGCCGGCGACCGCGTTCTTGAAGGACTCGAAGCGCGTGGACATCGAGGCCCGCTCGTCCTCGATCTTGTCGCGGAACTTCGACAGTCGCTCCGGAGCCGCCGTCGAGCACGTCGTCGACGATCTCGGTCACGTCCTTCTCCCACGGCGTCAGGTCCTGCTCCGAGCCGGCGGAGAGCTCGAGGTCCGCGACGGTCTCGGAGCGAAGGCCCGCCCAGATCCGTCGCTCCGTCGTCGTGCCCTCGGCCTTGTAGACGCCGCGCCGGATCAGGTCGAACAGCGTCGCCGTGAACTCGTACGAGCCCGCCTCGCCTCCCTGACGGAGCAGCGTCGGCACGAGCGCGGGGGCGGTGTCGGTCGGCGGCTCCTGCTCGTACTCGCGGTCGTATCCCGTCCGCCGCTCCCGCCCGAAGATCCAGTACACGAGCCCGACGAGCGCCAGTGCCGGGAGGAGCGCCAACGCGGCGAGCACGCCCAGCGCGCGCAGCGGATGGTTCTTCCAGTCGTCGATGCGATCCTGGTCCTGCTGGAACGCCTCCGCGTCGGCCAGCTCCTCGGCGACGATCGTGTCGAGCCCGTTTCCGCGCGCCACGCGCATGCCAGCGGTGGAGGAGAACGCCCGCCGCGGCACGAGCGTGCGGAGCTCGACGAACTGGCGCGCCGGGACGGACACCGCGCGGAGCGTCGCTCGACGCCCGGCGAGCTCCACGTCGCCCCGGACCCAGACCGGCTTCCCCCAACCCTTGAGGATCCTGGCCGGCGCGTTCTCCGCCGCGACGAGGCGGGCGAGCGGCTCGTCCCACTGGTCGCCCCAGACCTTCAGGTTCACGTCCACGACGTCGTCGTACGCGACGGCGACACCACGGAGCGTGTACGAGACCGTGAACGCCCGCGTCTCGTTCGTCGCGTCGAAGTACCAGACGATGCGCACGCCGTCGTCCGTGCGCTCGAGGCCGAAGGTGCGGAGCGGCCCCGGCTCCAGCTCGGTCTTCGTCCCCTGCGTGTACGCGACGCCGCGCTCGGCGACCGAGGGCTCGACGAGCGTCTCACCCTCGCGCAGGGGGATGTCCCGGTAGCCGAAGTGGAAGTCGCCGGAGAAGGCGACCTCGATCCGCTCGCTGATCCCGAGGGACCCGTCCGTCTGGACGTCGATGCCGACGTCGGCGGAGAGCAGCGAGAAGTCGTCCGCCCGGGCAGCGCCCGGGAGAGCGAGTGCCAGGAGAGCCGCGACGCCGAGCGCCGCAGCTAGAAGTCGACGACCGGCGCCTCCCGTTGCGCCTCCTCCTCGACCTCGAAGAACTCCCGGATGGAGAACCCGAACGGGCCGGCGAGCACGGCCCCCGGGAACGTCTGAACCGCGTTGTTGTACGTCAGCACGGAGTCGTTGTAGACCTGCCGGCTGACGGCAACGCGGTTCTCGGTCTCGGCCAGCTCGGTCTGGAGCTGCCGGAAGTTCTCGTCGGCCTGGAGCTCGGGGTACGCCTCGGCGACGGCGAACAGGCGCCCGAGGGCGGCGCCGAGGATCCCTTCGGCCTGTGCGGTCTCGGCGGGCGTCTGGGCCTGCTGGGCGCGGGTGCGCGCCTGGGTCACGGCCTCGAACGTCTCGCGCTCGTGCGCCGCGTAGCCCTTCACCGTCTCGACGAGGTTCGGGATGAGGTCCCAGCGCCGCTTGAGCTGCACCTCGATCTGGGCCCACGCGTTGTCGACGCGGTTCCGCAGCCGGACGAGCCGGTTGTACAGCAGCGACGAGCAGGAGAGCGACGGCGAGGACGATCGCGAGGAGGACGACGACCCAGATCACGGAGCCCGACTCTACGGATACCCTGCTGCCGTGGCAACCGTGGTCGGCCTGTTCGTGTCGCCCGGTCGCGGGAGCGGTCCGCTCCGAGCCGCGCGAGCGGGTTCGGGCGATCGAGGCCCAGGGGCTCGAGGGGTGCGCCCACGCGAACCCGCCGCGCCGCGAGGTCCTGCTCGTGTCGAAGGAGCACCTCGACGCGGTCGGGGTCGAGCCCGGCGCGATCCGCGAGAACGTCACCGTGGAAGGCGCGGACGTCCAGACGTGGCCCGTCGGGCAGCAGGTCCGCGTGGGCGAGGCGCTCCTCGAGATCACGATGGTCTGCGACCCGTGTCAGCGCATGGACGACCTCCGCACCGGACTCCGGTCGGAGATCGACGGCAAGCGCGGAATGCTCGCGCACGTCGTCGACGGCGGCGAGATCGCGCTCGGCGACGCCGTCGAGCTCCTGTAGAGACACATCGCTTTGTGAGCATTGCGTCGTACTCTTGACGCGATGTCCAGCCTCCCGAGCGGCACCGTCACGCTCCTCTTCACCGACATCGAGGGCTCGACGCAGCTGCTGCACGAGCTCGGCGATGACTACGCCGGCGTCGTGGCCGAGCACCGCCGACTGCTGAGGGACGCGTTCGCTCGGAACGGCGGGGTCGAGGTCGACACGCAGGGCGACGCCTTCTTCGTGGCGTTCCCGAGCGCGCGGGTGGCCGTGGATGCCGCGCTCGAGGCTCAGCGCAGTCTTGCTCCCACACAGGTCCGCGTTCGCATCGGCATTCACACAGGGGAGCCCACGATCGCCGACGGCCGCTACGTCGGGCTCGACGTCGTCGTTGCGGCCCGGATCTGTGCGGTTGCCCACGGGGCGCAGACCGTCGTCTCCCAGTCGACCCGCGATCTGGTCGACAAGAGCCTCCGCGACCTCGGCGATCACCGTCTCAAGGACATCGTCGAGCCGGTCCGGTTGTACCAGCTCGGCGAGGAGGAGTTCCCGCCGCTCCGTAGCCTCAACTGGACGAACCTGCCGCTGCCGGCGACCCCGCTGATCGGACGGGAGCGCGAGCTCGCGGCGGCCCTCGAGCTGATGCGGCGGGAGGAGGTGCGGCTGCTCACGCTCACGGGGCCAGGAGGGACGGGCAAGACACGACTCGCGCTCGACGTGGCTGCGGAGCTCGTCGGCGACTTCGAGGACGGAGTCCTCTGGGTGCCTCTCGTCGGGGTCAGCGACCCGGAGCTCGTCGTCTCGACCGTCGCGGGCACGCTCGGTGCCAAGCGAGAGCTCGCCCAGCATGTGGGTGATCGCCGGATCCTCCTCGCGCTCGACAACTTCGAACAGGTCGTGGCTGCTGCCCCTGACCTGTCCACGCTTCTGAGCAAGTGCCCCGGGTTGCAGTTGGTGGTGACGAGCCGGGAGCCGTTGCACGTCACCGGGGAGTGGGAGTTCCCAGTCCCGACGTTGACCGAGGGCGAGGCCGTTCGGCTCTTCTGCGAGCGTGCGGAAGCAGTCCGGCCTGGGTTCGCTTCGAACGGCGAGGTGGCCGAGATCTGCAACCGGCTCGACAGGCTGCCCCTGGCGATCGAGCTCGCGGCCGCCCGCGATCAAGGTGCTGGATCCGAGTGAGCTGCTCAGCCGGCTCGAGCACCGGCTGCCGCTTCTCACCGGCCGGGCACGGGACGTGCCGCGGCACCAACGAACTCTGCGCGGGACGATCGAGTGGAGCTACGAGCTGCTTGACCCAGACGACCAGGTGCTCTTCCGCCGGCTCGCCGTGTTCTCGGGAGGAGCGACCCACCAGGCCGCCGCGGAGATCTGCGGGGCGACGCTCGACGGCCTCGAGTCACTCGTGGACAAGAGCCTCCTTCGACATGAGGGTGGCCGATTCCAGATGCTCGAGACCATCCACGAGTACGCGCTCGAACACTTCGAAGGACAGTCGCGAAGCGGACGGACTCCGGCGACGTCATGCGGAGTACTGCTGTCGCTTCGGCGAGCGAGCCGAGGCCGCGCTCGAAGGCCCTGACCTAGCCGCCTGGCTTGATGCGGTCGCGCAAGACCTTGACAACGTGCGGGCAGCGCTCGAGTGGTGCTTTTCCGGGGGCGACCCGGAGCTCGGCGCGCGACTTGCGAGCTCGCTCGATCGCTTCTGGTCGATTCGCGGCTATCTCATCGAGCAGAGGCGCTGGCTCGAGCGCGCTCTCGCGACGATCTCAGAACACCCCTGGCTTCAGACCAAGCTGCTCAAAGTTGCGGCCCGCAACGCTTTCAATTTGGGTGACGAGGAAAGATTCAGGGCGCTTACTGCTCACCGTCTAGAGCTTGCACGCAAGCTGGGCGATACGCGTGAGGTGGCGCGCTCGCTGAACAACCTTGGGCTCATCGCCCGTCAAGAAGGGGACTATTCGCGGGCTGCATCGCTCTTCCGAGAGTCGATCGCACGATTCCGCGAGCAGGGCGAGCCGTTCGACATTCCCCTCGGGAACCTCGGCAGGGTCGCGCTCGCCGAGGGCAATTTCGAACAGGCTGAGGCCTATTGTTCTGAGGCGCTCGCTCTCGCTCGCGACCGGGGTGACCCCGAACAGGTGCTCCACATGACTCGGTCGATTGGATGGGCGCTCATCCACCAGGGACGTCTGGCCGCGGCCATTGCTCTGCAAAGCGAAGTACTCGAGCTCGCGGATCAGCTCGAGTTCAATTTCGCGTTCGCTACGTCTTGCGAGCAACTCGCGACCGTGCTCGCCCGATGCGGGAACGTTGAGCGTGCGGCACAGCTCCTTGGGAAGGCGCAAGCCGTAATCGAGGAACTCGGGGTGGCCGCGGAGCCGGAGCGCGGCGACGAGCGGCGCAATCCGCTGCGTGCAGAGGCCGACCGGCGAATACGAACCGAACTCGGAGAGGAAGCACGGCTCGAAGCCATGAGGATCGGCCGGGTTTCCGATCTGCACGAGCTACTCGAGGCAGCGTTGCTCGAAGCGGAGGCGGCCGTCGAAGCTGCGTCGCACGCCTAGTCGCGTCGCCGACAGACGAAGATCATGTCCTCCTCGCCGTCGTGGGGCCTGAGGTCGAACCAGCCGTAGAGCGCCTCGACCTCGAAACCGGCCTCCGTCGAGCAAGCTGGAGCCACTCGGGGGCGGACAGCCAGTGCAGCCCGAACGTCGCCTCGGTTCCGTCCGAGCGCACCGAGAGGGAGAGCGTGCGCGTGCCCTCGTCCCAGACCGCGCGCTCGAAGATGCCCGGCTCGCGCTCGAGCCAGAGGTCGTGCGTCTCCTCGATGTCCTCCCGGCTCGGAGCGAAGACGTCGAAGACGAAGCGGCCGCCTGGCTCGACGATGCCCTGTGCCGCACGGAGGGCACGCAGCTTCTCCGCCTCGGTCTCCATGTGCAGGAGCGTGCGGAACGGGCAGACGACGAGCGGTGTGCGCTCCGGCACGGGCGGCTCGCGGAGGTCGCCGAGGCGAAGGTCGACGCGGTCGCCGACGCCGGCGGCGATCGGCCGACGACCGCGCGACCGCGAGCATCTCGGGCGACGAGTCGACGCCGATCACGTCGATCCCGGCCTGCGCGATCGGAACGGCGATCCTGCCCGTCCCGACGGCGAGCTCGACGACGGGGCCGCCCGAGGCGAGCGCCTGGTCGACGTAGAAGCCGACGTCCTCGGTCACGGACCGGCTCCACGGGTCGTAGATCCGCGCGATCTCGTCGTAGAGGCCCATCAGCCGGGCTTGCGGGCGACCCAGACCATCTCGCGGCTCTCGTCGTCGTACGGGCGCCGGTCGAACCAGCCGTAGAGCGCCTCGACCTCGAGGCCGGCGACGTCGACGAGGCCCAGCCACTCGTTCCGGGTCCCCCACCAGAGCGAGCTCGTCTCGCCGGAGTCGAGCACGATGTCGATGCGGCTGTCGCCGACGGCGTAGCGAAGCGTGTGCGGGATCGGCTCGTCCTGTCGCGCGCCGTCCAGGCGGGCGGCGATCGCGTGGTCGAAGGCGAACACGTTCCAGGCGAAGCGGCCACCGGGGAGAAGCCCCGCCGCGACACGCTCGAAGACGCGCCGGCGGTCCGTCCACGTCGGGAGGTGCAGGAGCGCGCGGAAGGGGCAGTAGACGAGCGCCGCGGGCTCCTCGAGCTCGAGGTCGCGCATGTCGCCGAGCCGGAGGTCGAGGAGCGCGCCGCCCGCGTCGCGCGCCTGCTCGAGCATGGCGGGCGACGAGTCGATGCCGACGACGATCCGGCCGATCGCCCGGGCGACCGGGATCGCGACACGGCCCGTCCCGACCGCGAGCTCGACGACCGGGCCGTCGGCCTCCTGCGCGAGCTCGACGTAGAACGGGACGTCCTCGGTCATGTCGGCCGCCCAGCGGTCGTAGTCCGTGGCGAACGCCTCGGGATAGGTCACGGGACGATTCAAGCAGGCCTGTCGTCGATGATGGCTTCGCGTTGGAGAGAGACGAACGGTCCACTCTCGCCGCCTTCCTCGCGAGCGCCGTCCTCGCCGGGGGCAACGGCGTCGGCATTCGCTTCTCGAACCGCGAGCTCGATCCCCTCTGGGGTGCAGGTCTGCGCTTCTCGCTCGCGGCCGTCGATCTTCCTCGGGCTGATGGCGGCACTCAGGCTCGAGCTCCCACGCGGACGCGCCCTTACCGGCTCCGTGCTGTACGGAGTGCTGCAGTTCGGGGCGACGTATGCCCTCGCCTACTACGCGCTCGTCGAGCTGCACGCGGGCTTCGGCCAGATCCTGCTCGCCCTCGTCCCCCTCTTGACGATCCTGCTCGCGGTGTCGGAGCGTCAGGAGCGGTTCCGCCTCGCTGCGATTCTCGGAGCCCTCGTGGCGCTGGCCGGCGTCGTCGTGATGTCGCGTGCGCCGCTGAGGGAGTCCGTGCCGCTCGTCTCGGTGCTCGCCGCCGTCGGAAGCGCGCTGTGCTTCGCACAGGCCGCCATCCTCGTCCGCTGGCTCCCTCGCATCGATCCCGTGACCACGAACGCGGTCGGCATGACGGCCGGCGCGATCGCGCTCGTCCTCGCAGCCCTCGTCACAGGCGAGACGCTCGCCGTGCCCGAGGAGGCCGACACGTGGGTCGCGATCGGGTATCTCGTCGTCCTCGGCTCCGTTGTCGTCTTCTGGCTGAACCTCGTCGTGCTCGGCCGGTGGGAGGCCTCGCGGTACGCGTACCTGTTCGTTCTCGTGCCCCTCGTGACCGTCGCCCTCTCGGCCTGGCTGGACGACGAGCCGGTCGGAGGCGGCCTCGTGGTCGGTGGGCTGCTCGTTCTCGTAGGCGTCTACGTCGGCGCACTGCGCAGACCGGGCGTAGGCACTGCGAACCGGTGACGGGTCGGGGTGCGAGGCCGTTGGTAACCTCGCTCACCCGATGGACGCCGAGACCCTCGAGCGCGAGGCCCTCGCCGCGGTTGCCGCCGCGACGAGCGTCGACGACGTCGAGCGCGCCCGTGTCGAGTATCTCGGGCGGAAGAGCGCGCTCAAGCTCGCGCTCCGCGACGTACGCGACCGCGAGACGGGCATCGCCCTCAACACCCTCCGCGAGCGCCTCGAGTCGGCCATCGACGCGCGCGAGTCCGAGCTCGAGCGCGCGGAGCTCGACCGCCGTCTGACCGAGGAGCGGGTGGACGTGACGCTTCCGGGCACCCCGGTCCATCGCGGTCACCTGCACCTGATCACGCAGATCCGGCGCGAGTTCGAGGACATCTTCCTCGGCCTCGGGTACACGATCGTGGACGGCCGTGAGGTCGAGACCACGCGGTACAACTTCGACGCGCTGAACTTCCCCGAGGGGCACCCGTCGCGCTCCCCGGTGCAGACGCTCTTCCTCGACCCGGAGACGGTCCTGCGCACCGAGACGTCGCCTTCGCAGATCCGGACGATGGAGGCCCAGGACCCGCCCGTCTACATCGTGTCCCCCGGAAGGGTCTACCGGCGCGACACGCCGGACGCGACACACACGCCCACGTTCCACCAGATGGAGGGGCTCGCCGTCGACGAGGGGATCACGCTCGCGGATCTCCTGGGCACGCTCGAGTACCTGTGCAAGGCGCTCTTCGGAGAAGATCGGCGGACCGATTTCCGGATCCACCACTTCCCGTTCACGGAGCCCTCGGTCGAGGCTTACGTCTCGTGCCACCTGTGCGATGGGGCCGGCTGTGCCGTGTGTCGCCACTCCGGCTGGATCGAGGTCGGCGGCTCGGGGATGGTCGACCCGAACGTGTTCGAGTTCGTCGGCTACGACCCGGAGCGCTACACGGGGTTCGCGTTCGGGTGGGGGCTCGAGCGGATCGCCGTGCTCCGCCACGGCATCCCGGATCTGCGCGAACTCTGGCGCAACGACCCGCGACTGCTCGGCCAGTTCTGATGCGCGCGCCGCTCTCCTGGCTCAGTGAGTACGTCACCACCTCGGCGTCGCCGGAGGAGATCGCGCGCCGGCTCGCGACCTCCTCGCTCGACGTCGAGCGGATCCTCGACGTCGGTGTCGCCGACGCGGACGGCAACCTCGGATGGTTCCTCGTCGGCAGCGTGCTCGAGGTCGAGCCACACCCGAACGCGGACCGGCTGCGCGTGTGCCTGGTCGACGTGGGGGAGGGGGACGCGCGGCAGATCGTCTGCGGTGCCTGGAACTTCGAGGCGGGAGCGACCGTCGCGGTTGCGCTTCCCGGCGCCTATCTGCCCGTTCTCGACGTGCCGCTCGACGAGCGTGAGCTCCGCGGCCAGCTCTCGCGGGGGATGATCCTGGCCGAGGACGAGATCGGCCTCGGCGACGAGCACGCCGGGATCATCGTGCTCCCGGACGGCATCGAGCCGGGGACGCCGCTCGTCGACGTCCTGCCCATCGCCGACCGTGTGCTCGACGTCACGCCGACGGTGAACCGCGTGGACCTGCTGTCCATGGTGGGCCTGGCGCGCGAGGTGGCCGCCTTGACAGGCGGGGAGCTGCACGTGCCGACCATCGACGACCCGGCGATCGTCGACGAGGAGCCGGTCTCCGTCACCGTCGAGGACTTCGTCCGCTGTCCGCGCTACGTCGGCCGGGTCTTCCGCGACGTCTCCATTGGGCCGTCGCCGCAATGGCTCCGGTCGCGGCTCTTCCTCGCCGAGATGCGCTCCATCTCGAACGTCGTCGACGTGACGAACTACGTGATGCACGTCTACGGGAGCCCGCTCCACGCGTTCGACTCGGCGAAGCTCGCCGAGGGCAGGATCGTCGTCCGTCGTGCGTGGCCGGGCGAGGAGATGCGCACGCTGGACGGGACGCTGCGCGCGCTCGCGCCGGACGACCTCGTCATCGCCGACGCCGAGCGTGCCGTGGCGCTCGCGGCGATCATGGGCGGCGAGGACAGCGAGGTTTCCGAGGCGACCACCGAGCTCCTGCTCGAGGCCGCGAACTTCGAGCCGGTCGGGGTCCTGCGGACGTCCGATCGCCTCGCCCTGCGCACGGCCGGCTCGAACCGGTGGGAGAAGGGCGTCGACCCGCACCTCGCCGAGCCGGCCGCGAAGCTCGCGAGCCGCCTGCTCGTCGACCTCGCAGGGGCGAGGCTCACCGGCCACGTCGACGTCCACGACGGTCTCCCAGAGCCCCCGGTCGTGCGTTTCCGGCCGCATCGCAGCGACCACCTCATCGGGCTCGAGGTCGCCTCCGACGAGCAGCGCACGATCCTCGAGGGCTTCGGGTTCGCGGTGACGCCCGGCTGGGACATCACCGTGCCGACCTGGCGCGCTCGCGACGTGACGCGTGAGGTCGATCTGATCGAGGAGGTCGCGCGCGCGGTGCTCGACCGCGTCCCGCACACGCTGCCGCGCCGACGGCACGTGCGTGGACGGTTGAGCCGTGAGCAGCGGCTGCGGCGGATCGTCGAGGACGTCCTCGTCGGCGCCGGCCTGTCGGAGGCGTACACCTGGAGCCTCGCCGCGTCCGACCCCAGCCCGGGGGCGATCTCGCTTCCCGACCCGATGACGGCCGACCAGGCGATCCTCCGAACGACGCTGCTTCCGGGGCTCGTCGAGGCGACGAGGACGGCGGTCGAGGTGGGGACGCCGGACAGCGGCCTCTTCGAGATCGCGCGCGTCTACCTCGCCTCGCAGGACGGCCTCCCCGACGAGCCGTGGCGCGTGGGCGCCGTCGTCCGGGGCGGCTTCTCCGGCGCGAAGGGGGTCCTCGAGGCGCTGTACGACACACTCCACGCCGAGCTCCGCGTCGAACGCACGTCACATCCACTGCTCCATCCGGGGAAGGCGGCGCGGACGGACGCCGGTGTGCTCGGCGAGATCCATCCTGCGCTGCTCGACGGCGAGCGGGGGGCGTTCGAGCTCGACCTCGACGTGCTCCTCGAGCGCGTTCCCGAGCGCGTCGTGTACGAGGACGTGATCACGTTCCCGGCCGTCCACCAGGACATCGCCCTCGCGGTCGCCGAGGAGGTCGAGGTCGGCGAGCTCGTCGACGTCGCACGCGAGGCCGGCGGCCCGCTTCTCCGTGACGCGCGTGTATTCGACGTGTACCGCGGCGAGCAGGTGGGGGAGGGGCGGAAGTCGGTGGCGCTGCACCTCGCCTTCCAGTCGCCGGAGCGGACGCTCACGGACGACGAGGCGGCCGAGCTGCGCGGCCGCATCGTGGAGGCGCTCACGGAGCGCTTCGGGGCCGAGCTCCGTGCCTGATCAATCCGAACGCGCGCCGCTCGCGTAGACACTCGCCGTGAGGGGCATCGTCTCGCTGCTCGCGCTCGGCCTCGCCGCCGCGACTCTCGCCGCCCAGGGCGGCGCCGCGTCGACGCAGGCGCCGAAGCTCTTCGGCGAGGTGGGGCCCGAGTTCGAGATCTCGCTGCACGACGCGCAGGGGAACCGCGTCACGAAGCTCGATCCCGGGACGTACGAGATCGAGGTCGAGGACAAGTCGGAGATCCACACGTTCCACCTCGAGGGCCCGGGCGTCGACGAGCGGACGGACACGACGTTCGTCGGCACGGCGCGCTGGACGGTCACGTTCCGGGACGGGCGCTACACGTACCACTGCGACCCGCATCCGAGCCTCGCCGGGACCTTCACGGTCGGGAACGCGCCGCCTCCGACGCCGCCACCGACCGGCTCTGCCCCGATCACGGCGAAGACGCGCATCGTCCTCACAGCCGGCCCGACGCAGGTCATCACGCTGAAGACGGCCGCCGGCAAGGCCGTCAAGTCGATGAAGCTCGGCACGTACACGATGACGGTGCGTGACCGCTCGCGGTCGCACGACGCCCACGTTCGCGCCCCCGGCTACGAGCGGAAGACCACCGTGGCCTTCGTCGGCACGCAGACGTGGAAGGTGCGGCTCGCGAAGATTGGGACGCTGCGATTCTTCTGCGACCCGCACGCCTCGCTCGGCATGCGCGGGTCCGCGAAGATCATCCGCTGAGACGACGTCGGGGCCGGGCGGTGGTGGCCCGGCAGTTTCCCGGCGCAAGAGCGGGATCTCGCTCGCGCGAGATCCCGCTCGCGAAGACCCCTGAAGGCGGCCGCTCCGCGTCCGCTGTCGCTGCGTCCAGTCTCTCGCGCAGTTTCCGAAGGTCAGACGCGCTTGCCGGGCATCAGACCGACCGCCCCGCGATGCGCCAGACGGGGCCCTGCGTCGCGGCCCGGTCCGTGTCCGAGATGGCGTACAGCACGGTGACCCGCCCCGTGATCCCCTCCGCATCGATGCGCTCGAAGCAGCGTCGCGTCATCTCCGGCGCCGTCCCGTAGCCGCCGGAGCCGTTCGAGACCCGGAAGCGGAGCGCGATCTCACCCGGGACGCGGGTCGGGTTCAGCGGCGCGCCGAGGAGAGCCGCGCGCGGCACGTAGTCGCTGGAGTCGAGCGCGAGCTCGCAGAGCAGGTCGCGCCAGCCGGGCGCGAGCCCCGCGACCTCCGCGTCCCAGGCCTCGAGGAGGGTGGTCGCGACCCGCTCGGGCTCGGACGGCCCGGGCGCGGACGCAGGCGCCTCCTGCTGCGAGCCGAGAAGCGAGACCGTGCCCCAGATGCGCTTCCGGTCGAGCCGTGCGAGTAGGTTCCGGAGTTTCTCGGGATCGCCGCCACGCCGCCGGACGGCGAACCGGAGCTCCGAGCCGACACGGCCGGGGCCGAGAGGCGCCAGGACGGCCGCGCTCTCCGCGACCGCGCGGGCTTCCTCCGCGGTGAACCCGAGCTGGATCTCCTCCCACTCGGCTCCGAGGCCGGCTTCGATCTCCTTCCATTGGTCGACGGCCGGCATCGGGCGGAGCTTACTGCCCGCCGCCTGGGCGCGACCCGCGATGGAGCGAGCCCCGGGCCGGCGGCCATCGCCATAATGGCCGGTTCATGGCAACGGTCGAGGAGAAGGCGGGATCGGGCGGAAGCGGCGTCTCCGACGGGATGCTCCGCGGGTTCTTCCGCGAGATGCTCCTGATCCGCCGGTTCGAGGAGAAGGTCGAGGAGCGCTTCCGCGCCGGCGAGCTGCCGGGGTTCCTGCACGTCGCGATCGGCCAGGAGGCGACCGCGACCGGAGTCTGCGCGGCGCTCCAGCGCGAGGACGTGATCGCGTCCTCGCACCGGGCACACGGCCACGCCATCGCGAAGGGGACCTCCATCGACCGCGTGATGGCCGAGCTGTACGGGAAGAAGGAGGGGTGCTCTGGCGGCTTCGGCGGGTCCATGCACCTGTACGACGTCGAGGTCGGGCTCCTGGGCGCGAACGCGGTCGTCGCGGGCGGCATCCCGGCAGTCGTCGGGTCGGCGCTCGCCTTCCAGATGAAGGGCGAGCAGCGCGTGGCCGTCGCGTTCTTCGGAGACGGTGCCACGAACACGGGCACCTTCCACGAGTCGCTGAACCTCGCGCAGCTCTGGAAGGTCCCGGCGATCTTCGTCCTCGAGAACAACGGGTGGGCCGAGTCGACGCCCGCCGTCCAGCACACGCCGCTGCCGGTGGACGAGCTCGGGAAGCGTGCGCAGGCCTACGGCATGAAGCTCATCGAGGTCGACGGGCAGGACGTCGAGGTCGTGTACCTCGCCACCCTCGCCGCCCGCGAGCACGCGCTCTCGGGGAAGGGGCCTGTGCTGCTGCACCTTCGCACGCACCGGCTGACCGGTCACTACGTGGGCGATCCACAGATCTACCGCGACAAGGAGGAGCTCAAGCGCGAGCGCGAGACGAAGGACCCCGTCGAGCTCCTGCGCGCGAGGCTCGAGCTCTCCGACCAGGACTTCGCCGCGATCGACGCTGAGGTGACGGCGGAGGTCGAGGCGTCCGTCGAGTTCGCGAAGGCGGGAACGGACCCCGACCCCGAGGACGCGCTGAAGTGGGTCTATGCCTGAGGTGACGTACAGGGAGGCGGTCCGGGACGCGCTCGTGCGCGCGCTCCGCGAGGACGACGAGCGTCTTCCTCATGGGCGAGGACATCGCCGAGATGGGCGGGTCGATGGCCGTCACCCAGGGCCTCCTCGAGGAGTTCGGGCCGCAGCGGATCCGCAACACGCCGATCTCCGAGATGGCCATCGTCGGGAGCGGGATCGGCGCCGCGATGCAGGGCATGCGCCCGGTCGTGGAGATCATGTACGAGGACTTCCTCACCCTCTCGATGGAGCAGCTCGTCAACCAGGCGGCGAAGCACCGCACCATGTCCGGGGGGCCAGCTGAAGATCCCGCTGACGATCCGCACGCAGGGTGGCGCGGGGTGGTCGCCGGGCGCCCAGCACGCGCAGCAGCTCGAGGCGTGGTTCGTCCACGTGCCCGGGCTCAAGGTCGTCTTCGCCTCGACGCCCGAGGACGTGCGCGGCCTCCTCTGGACGCCATCCACGACGACAACCCGGTCGTCTTCTTCGAGCACCGGACGCTGTACCCGCTCAAGGGTGAGATCCCGGACGAGCTCGAGCCCATCCCGCTCGGCAAGGCGCGCGTGCACCGCGAGGGGACGGACGTCACGGTCGTCGCCACCGGCCGGCTCGTGCACGAGGCGCTCCGGGCAGCGGAGGACGCGGAGAAGGACGGCATCTCCGTCGAGGTGCTCGACCCACGCACGCTTCTCCCGCTCGACGAAGAGGCCATCGTCGAGTCGGTGAAGAAGACGACGCGCTGCGTGACGGCGCACGAAGCGGTCACGCGGGGCGGGTTCGGAGCCGAGCTCGCCGCGCTGATCCAGCACGCTGCGTTCGACTGGCTCGACGCGCCGATCGAGCGAGTCGGCGCCAGGTTCGCCCCGCTCCCGTTCGCACCGGTGATGGAGCAATGGGTCGTGCCGCACGCGGCCGACGTGCTCGACGCGATCAGGCGCACGGTCGCCAGGGCGTAGGAGCGCGGGTCGATGGCCGTCGAGGTCAAGCTCCCACGTCTCGGCCAGGGCATGGAGGCGGGCACGATCGTCCGCTGGCTGAAGTCCGAGGGCGACGCCGTCTCGAAGGGCGAGCCGCTCTACGAGCTCGACACGGACAAGGTCACCCAGGAGGTCGAGGCCGACTCCGACGGCGTGCTGCTGAAGATCGTCGTCACCGAGGGTGAGGTGGACGTCGGCACCACGGTGGCCGTGATCGGCGCGCCCGGCGAGGACGTGTCCGCTCTCCTCGAGACCGCGGCTAGCGGCAACGGCGGCGCTCCGGCGGCAGCGGCCGAACCGCCTCCGCGGCGCCCGCCGAGGCGCCTCCGGCGGACGCGGCCCCGACGTCAGCTGACACGGGGTCACAGGGCGAGCGGGCCGCCATCACGACGCCTCCCGCCGAGGCTTCGGCGCCGCGCGCGCCCGGCGAGCGCGTGAAGGCGAGCCCGCTGGCCCGGCGCATCGCCCGGGAGCGCGGCCTCGATCTCGACGCGATAACCGGGACCGGGCCGGACGGGCGGGTCATCGCGGAGGACGTCGAGAAGGCCCCCACCGGCGCTCCGACACCTGCCGCGGCCCCGGAGCCTGCGCCCGCGCCCGCGCCGCGGCCCGTTCCCACGGGCGACGTGGAGGTGGTCGAGCTCACGTCGATACGCCGGACGATCGCCCGCAGGCTGACCGAGGCCTGGGAAGCCCCGGTCTTCCAGCTCGTGGTCACCGCGGACGCGTCCGCGCTCACGGCGACGCGCGAACGCCTCGTCGAGATGATGCGCGAGGGCGACGTCAAGCCCACCGTGAACGACGTCCTCACGCGCCTCGTCGCCTCCGCGCTCGTGCGCCACCGCGCCGTCAACGCGCAGTTCGTGGAGGGACGGATCCATCGTCATCCGAGCGCGAACGTCGGGATCGCCGTCGCCACTCCGAACGGGCTGGTCGTTCCCGTGATCCGTGCCGCCGATCGCCTGTCCGTTCAGGAGATCGCAGTCCGTCCGCGCCGACCTCGTAGGCCGGGCGCGCGATGGGAAGCTCCAGCTCGCGGACCTCGAGGGAGGCACGTTCACGATCTCGAACCTCGGCATGTACGGGATCGAGCAGTTCGTGGCGGTGCTCAATCCGCCGCAGGTCGCCATCCTCGCGGTCGGGTCGATCGAGGATCGGGCGCTCGCGGTGGACGGCGAGCTCTTCGTGACGCCGACCATGACGATGACGCTGACCTGCGACCACCGCGCGATCGACGGCTCCGAAGGCGCCGAGTTCCTCCGCGACATGAAGGCATTCGTCGAGACACCCTCGCTGGCGCTGTAGCCTCCTGCTCATGGTCATCCGCCGCGGCGGCCGCCAGGACGTTCGCTTCCTCCGCGACATGCTCCACCACGCGTACTACTGGCGTGAGCGGGAGCCGGGGGAGGGCCCGGGTCCCGTCGCGCTCTACGTGAAGGGGTGGGGCAGGCCTGGCGACACCGCCCTGATCGCGGTCGAGGACGCCTTCCCGGTGGGCGCCGCGTGGTACCGCCTGTTCCGGCGCGACCAGCCCGGGTACGGCTTCGTGGACGAGGAGACGCCGGAGCTCGCGGTGGCCGTCGTGCCGAGCCGGCGCGGGCGAGGGATCGGCGACGCGCTGATCACCGCGCTGTCCGAGCGCGCTCGGAGCGAGGGGCACGGGGCGCTGAGCCTCAGCGTGCCGAAGGACGACGCCGCGCTCGGCGCCTTCTACGAGAAGCACGGCTTCGCACGCGTGCACGAGGACGGCGGCGACAGCGTCACGATGCGGCGAGCGCTCTAGCTCTCTCGCAGCAGCCGGAGTCGGCTAGCGCCGACTCCGGCTGCGCGAAGATCCCTGAAGCGCGGCCGCTGCGGCCGCGGCGTCGGCGTACTTCCCATGTGGTCGATGCCCTGAGGGCCTCTGCTTTCGAGGCCGCCGTGCCTGTGGCGACTCCGACCCGGGTGCAGTAACTAGGATCGCCGCCATGGAGTTCGACGTCGCCATTCTCGGCGGAGGTCCGGCCGGCTACACCGCGGCGATCCGTGCGGCGCAGCTCGGCGCCAACGTGGCCTGCATCGAGAAGGAGGACGAGCTGGGAGGGACGTGCCTGCGCGTCGGGTGCATCCCGACGAAGGCCTGGGTGCAGACCGCTCACGCGCTCCACGCCGCACGTGAGATCAACCCGAAGCTCGGCGTCCTGAGCGAGCCCACGCTCGACTTCGCGCAGGCGAACGAGTGGAAGAGCGCGGTGGTGAAGCAGATGACCGGGGGCGTCGCGACGCTGCTCAAGACGTACGGCGTGACGGTGTTCCAGGGCGTCGGCCACTTCGAGGACGCTCGCTCGCTGGCCTTCGAGCAGGGAGACGTCGGCCTCAGCTTCAAGAACGCGATCGTCGCGTCGGGCTCCTTCCCGATCGTCCCTCCGATCCCGGGGCTCGACTCGCCGCGCTGCGTGGACTCGACCGGCCTGCTCGCCCAGACCGAGGTGCCGCGCCGTCTCGTCGTCCTCGGCGGCGGGATCATCGGCTGCGAGTTCGCCTCGATCTTCGAGCGCTTCGGCACCGAGGTGACGATCGTCGAGATGCTCGACGCGCTCATCCCGCAGGAGGACGACGACGCCACGAACGAGCTCCGGAAGGCGTTCGCGCGGCGCGGGATCGTCGTCCACCTCGGCAAGCAGTGCACGAAGGTCGAGGACACCGAGTCGGGGCTCCTCGTCCACTTCGGGGAGGGCGAGACCGTCGAGTGCGACCTGATGCTCGTCTCGGTCGGCCGCGCCCCGCGCGTGGAGGGCCTCGGCCTCGAGCAGGCGGGCGTCGCTTTCGACACGCGCGCGGGGATCCAGACGGACGGGCACCGCCGCACGTCCGTCCCGAACATCTACGCGGCCGGCGACGTCGCCGGCTACTGGCAGCTCGCGCACACGTCGTTCCGCGAGGGAGAGATCGCCGCGGAGAACGCCACCGGGCACGACGCCGAGATCGGCGAGCCCGCGGTGCCCCGACCCATCTACACCGATCCGGAGATCGCCGGCGTCGGGCTGACCGAGGCGGAGGCGCGCGAGCGATACGGGGACGACGTCGCCGTCGGCCGCTTCCCCTGGATCGCCAACGCGCGAGCCGTGATGTCGGGCGAGACGACCGGCTGGGTCAAGTCCATCCACGAGACGACGTACGGCGAGCTGCTCGGCGTCGTGATCGTCGGTCCGCATGCGACGGACCTGATCGAGGCCGCGGTCGTCGCCCTCGACGCCGAGGCGACGGTCGAGACGGTCGCCGACGGGATGGCTCCGCACCCGACGCTCTCCGAGGCGTTGAAGGAAGCGGGGCTCGTCGCCCTGGGCCGGCCCATCCACGTCGCCACCAAGCGGCGGATCTAGGGGCCGTCGGTTACCCTCCAGGCATGAGTGTCTACAACAGGAGAAACGCCCTCGTCGGGTTCGTGACGCTGAAGGCCGCCTCCCGCGCGCTCGAGCGGCGTCGCCGCCGGCAGCGATTCGGTCGGAACCTCAAGGCCGCGCTCTTCGTCACCCTGGCGATCGTGTCGGTGGGGATCCTTGCCGCCGTCGCGGCCGCCTTCCTCAAGGCGAAGAAGTCCGGGCCGCAGCATCTCGAGGGCTACGCCGCCGCGGAGGACGCCGAGGAGATCGGCGACGGAGGAGGAGAGGCCGAGACCGCGTCGGCGGAGCACGGCACGGCGATCGCGGAGCCGATCCCGGCGACGTGAGCCAGCGGCCGGTCGACGTCGCGCCGTCGCCGATCCGCGCCGCGCTCGCCGGGCTCGTGCCCTACGAGCCGGGGAAGCCCGTCGAGGAGGTCCAGCGCGAGCTCGGCCTCGAGCGCGTCGTCAAGCTCGCCTCCAACGAAGGGCCGTACGGCCCGTTCCCGGCTGCCCTCGAGGCCATCGAGCGGACGTCGATCGAGCTCAACCGGTACCCGGACGGGGGCGCGTACCGCCTGCGCCAGGCGCTGGCGGCGAAGCACGACACCCGGTTCGAGGAGGTCATCGTCTGCGCCGGCGCGGACGCCGTCATCGGCTTCGTGTGCCTGGCGACGCTCGACCCTGGGGACGAGGTGGTCACCGGCTGGCCGTCGTTCCCGAGCTACGTCCTCGATCCGCTGAAGCTCGGGGCGGTGCCGGTCCGCGTGCCGCTGACCGCGGACCGTGTCGACCTGGACGCGATGCTCGAGGCGGTCACGGGGCGCACGAAGCTCGTGTTCGTCGCCGCGCCCAACAACCCGACGGGCACGACGAGCACGCGAGACGAGCTCGACGACTACTTCGCCCGCGTACCGCGGCACGTCCTGACCGTGATCGACCAGGCGTACTTCGAGTACATCGCAGATCCCGACTACCCGGACGCGATCGAGGAGTACGCGAAGGCCGGGCACCGCGTCCTCGTGCTGCGCACCTTCTCGAAGATCTACGGGCTCGCCGGCCTCAGGGTCGGCTATGGCGTCGGCCCCGAGGACGTGATCACCGCGATCGGGAAGGTCCGCCGCGCGTTCGACGTCACGTCCGCCGGCCAGGAGGCGGCGCTCGCGAGCCTGGGCGAGGTGGCGGAGGTGGAGCGCCGCCGGGTCGTGAACCTCGAGTCCATGGAGCTCTTGCGGCGCGCGCTCCGCGAGAACGGACTCGCCTTCGCCGAGCCTGCCGTCGCGAACTTCCTGTTCGTGCGCGTCGGGGACGCGGACGCCGCGGCCGACGCGCTCCTCCGGAGGGGCGTGATCGTGCGTCCGATGGGAGCGTTCGGCTCGACGGACGCGCTGCGCATCACGGCCGGAACGCCGGACGAGATCGCGTTCCTCGCAGACGCTCTCTCGGCGCTCGCACCGACGCTCCGGGCGTAGCGTCGTTGGCATGGCCGCCGTGAGGGCGACTTCGAGCGTGGTCGTCGCCGTACTCGCGGTCGCCGCGCTCTGCGCGACACGCTCGTCGGGCGCAGAAGCCCGGGCCGTCGTCCTTCCGCAGACGCTCGAGCAGCAGGTCGGGCACCTGCTCCTCCTGAGCTTCAAGGGCACGACACCTCCGCCCTACGTGCTTCGGGCGCTGCGCAGCGGGCGCGCGGCGGGAGTGATCCTGTTCCGGGGCAACGTCCGCTCGCCGGCCCAGCTGGGTGACCTCACGGCCCGACTGCGTCTGGCGGGAGCGCGAGCGATCGTCGCCGTCGACCAGGAGGGGGGAGACATCCGCATCCTCCCCTGGGCGCCTCCGGCCCGCTCCGAGCCCGCGCAGGTCGCGGCGGGGACCGTGCGCGCGGACGCCGAGGCCGCCGCGAGGGCGCTTCGCACCGCCGGCATCACCGTCAGCCTGGCGCCGGTCGGCGACGTCCCCAGCGTCGAGGGCGCGGCACTCGCGAGCAGGTCGTTCTCGACCGACCCGGGGACGGTGAGCCGTGCGATGACCGCTGCCGTCCGGGGCTGGCGCGCGGGTGGCGTCGCCTCGACCGCGAAGCACTTCCCCGGACTCGGGGCGGCGCGCGTGAACACCGATCGTGCCCCAGTGACCATCCGTCGCACGCGCGCCGAGCTCGACGCGGTAGACCTGCGTCCCTTCCGGGCGGCGATCCGCGCCGGTGTCCCGCTGGTCATGGTCGGGCACGCGAGGTATCCCGCGCTCGACCCCGCGCGCATCGCGTCGCAGTCGCGTGTCGTGATCGAGGACGTGCTGCGCGGGCAGCTGGGCTTTCGCGGCGTCGTGATCACGGACTCGATGGAAGCACGGGCGTCCCTCGCGACCGGCTGGCATCACCACTGTGTCGGAGCGTGCGGTTCGCGCCGGCGCCGATCTTGTCCTGCTCACGGGGCGGGGGTCCTACGGCCCCGTGTACCGGCACCTGCTCGAGGTCGCGCGTCGCTCGCACGAGTTCGCGCGGCGCGTGCGCGAGTCGGCCGCCCGCGTCCTGGCGCTCGAGCAGCGCGGCCCGCGACCCCCGCGCTGAGCGACAGGACTCCGGCGCGCGGAGGCGAAGGCGACCTCCACCGGTGCACGTTTGCTCCACCTCGAAGATCGCTCGGCGTCCGTCGCGCGCGCTCGTCGTCGCGCTCGCCGCCGTGTCCGTCGGGCTGCCCGGAGCGACCGCGCAGGGCGCAGCTCGGTCGCACGACCGCGGTCTCGCGTATCACGGCCCCGTCCTTCGTTGCCGTCGACGCCGCCTCGGGACGCGTTTTCCTGGCGCGTCGCGCAGCCGCGAGGCGACCGATCGCCTCGCTCACCAAGGTCATGACCGGCCTCGTCGTGATCGACCGTGGAGGCCTGGGCGCCCGCGTCACCGTGACGCCGCCTGCCGTCCGGGTGGAGGACTACCGCGAGGGCCTCGTCGTCGGGGGCCGCTACCGGCGCATGACGCTACTCCGCTCGGCGCTCATGGTCTCCGCGAACGACTCCGCCACCGCGCTCGCCATCGACGCGGGCGGCGGCTCCCTCGGCCGCTTCTACGCGCTCATGAACGCGCGCGCGCGAAGTGTCGGGATGACAGCTACGACGTATGCCAGCGCATCGGGGCTCGACGACACGCGCAATCTGTCGACGGCGCTCGACCAGGCCGTGCTGGCCCGAGTCGCGCTGCGGAACTCGACGTTCGCATCGATCGTCGGAACCGCGCGCTACGTGACGAGGTGGCCCGCCCCGACGTACCGCAAGGTCTGGGTGAACCACAACAAGATGCTCACGGCCGCGCCGGGGACCTACGGCGTGAAGACGGGCTGGACGACGCGGGCGGGAGGGTGCCTGGTCGTCGCCCAGCACCGCGGCGGACGCTCCGTGATCGGAGTCCTGCTGGGCTCCAAGAGCATCTGGTCGGACATGCGCGCGCTGCTCGACGCGGCGTTCTCGACATGACTCACGCGCTCCCGCGCGCCACCTCGACGACGCGGGAGCGGACGAAGCTCGCGAGCGCCTTCGCGCCTGGCGGACGTGAGATGGAGCCCGTCGCCGATGAACCACGGCTTTCCGGCGCTGTGCGAGTTCCAGTCGGCCACGTGCAGCTCGGGCCAGCGCTTCGCCCCCTGCGCGATCGCGACGTTCGTCGCGTGGTAGCTCGGGATCGTCTCGCGAAGCGTCACCCAGACGACCCCCTTCGCTCCCTGCTGCAGTGCGGCGCGCATCACCTGGTCGACGCCCTTCCCGTATCCCGCCGCCCCCTCGTTGTAGCCGACGTCCACGACGAGCACGTCTCCCAGCCGTCGGCCGTAGCCTCTCACCGCCTGGAGCGCGGTGGTGGGTGTCGAGCCGTTGAAGCTGCAGCTCGGCTGCACGAGCCGCCGGCACACCTTCAGGTCGAGGGCGACGGCCATGCCTCGCTCGAGCCGGGACTGGGCCGAGGGGACGTAGACGATGGACGCCGAGACCGAGTCTCCGACGAACGTCGCCTGGACCTGATCTCCCGGCGCGCCGCCGGCGGCTCCGGCACCGAGCGAGACTAGGGCCGCGGCCGAGGTGGCGAGCAGCCGCTTCACGCGGCCACGGTAGCCCGCCACTCGTAAGCCCGGTGTACGGGTGATCCTGGCGCCGGAGCCCATCTCGCTCCGTTCTCGACCGGCCGCTGCCGTCCTCCGTTCCCGGCGGGAGGTCACGGCCGGAGGTTCGTGCACGAGCGCAGCGCGCGCCAGCCGGCGACGGCCTCCGCGCGCTCGCCGCCGGTCAGCGGGTACGGGATCCCGCCCGAGATGCGGGCGGGCCGCCAGCGGTAAGCGTCGATCCTGCGGCCCGTGACCGTCACCCGGAGGACGCCCGATCGGGTCGTCGCCTCGCGCGACGCGTAGAAGACGAAGTTCCCGAGCCCGTAGGCGACGAGCGTGCCTCTGAGCATCCCGCCGCCGACCAGGACGTGGGCGTGCGAGCCGACCACGAGGTCGGCGCCAGCCTTAGCGAGCTTTCGCGCCAGAGAGGTCTGGGACGCCGTGGGGCAGCTCGAGAGCTCGAGCCCCCAGTGGAGGAACACGACGACGGTGTCGCTCGTACGGCGTGCCTCGCGAACGGCTCGCAGGAGCCTCGGCTCGTCCTTCGCGGAGGCGAGGCCGATCTTCTCCGGGCCTGCCGTCCAGGCCGAGACGAGCTGGTCGTCGAGCACCTGCGTGGCGCCGACGATCGCGATGCGCTGCCCCTTCACGGTCACGCGGTGCGGGGCGTACGCGCGCTCGTCGTCCGTGCCGGCGCCGACGATCGGCATTCCCGCTTTCCGGCCCGCGGCGAGCGTGTCGCGGAGCCCCGCGGCTCCGTAGTCCATGCCGTGGTTGTTCGCGACGGAGACGACGTCGACGCCTCCTGCCCGAAGCGCCGAGAACGCGGTCGACGGGGCGCGGAACGCGAACGCCTTCGGCACCGGAGTGCCGCGGTCGGTCACGGCCGTCTCGAGATTGACCATGGCGATGTCGGCGTCGGCGAGCAACGGAGAGACCGGCGCGAGCACGCTCGCCGGCGAGGACGCGAGGCGTTCCCGGATGGGGCTCTCGAAGTGGACGTCCCCGGCGAACGCGAACGTGACGGGCTTCCCGCTGCCGAGCCGACCGCGCGCGGGCGGCTGCGCTGCGCGGCTCGGGGTGCGCTCGGGCGTCGTCGAGGCGCCGGTGGTATTCGACGCGGCGGCCTGCGCCGGCTCCTCGTCGGCGGCGGCCCGAACGGCGAGCCCGAGCGTGGCGCGAGGATCGCTGCCACGAACGCGATCGCGAGCAGGCGCCTGCGTCTGGCCCGGCGCCGGCGTGCGTCCCGTCGGGCGTGCCGCTCGGATCGGGTCAGCGCGGGTCGAGGCATGGACGGTACCCGGCCGATCGCCGCAGTCGCGACGCCGTCCCGGGCCCTCGGATGGTAGCCACGCAGCTCGTTTGCGACGGACGGGGCAAGCGCGGTAGCGTCGCCCGCACCGTGCTCTTCCCGACTGCGACCTTCGCGATCTTCTTCCTGATCGTGCTCCCGCTCTCGTGGCTGCTCATGCCGAAGGGAGAGCGCTGGCGCCCTTTCATCATCGCCGCCAGCTTCGTGTTCTACGCCGGCTGGGACTGGCGCTTCTGCTTCCTGCTCGCGTTCTCGATCGTCTGGAACCAGGTGCTCGCGATCGCGATCCACGGCAGCCGGGACGCGAGCGCGCGCAAGTGGATCCTCGCCCTCGCGGTGGCCGGGAACCTCGGCGTCCTCGCGTACTTCAAGTACTACGACTTCTTCGTCACGTCGACGACCGACCTCGTCGCCCTGGTCGGCCTGGACGTGCCCCTCGAGACGCGCTCGATCGTCCTGCCGGTGGGCATCTCCTTCTTCACGTTCATGGGGATCGCGTACGTGGTCGACGTCTACCGCGGCGACTTCACGCCCGTCGGCTTCGGGAAGTTCGCCGCGTACCTGTCGTTCTTCCCGCACCTCGTCGCCGGCCCGATCGTGCGGCCGGGCGAGCTGATCCCGCAGCTACGACTCCCCGCGGGACCCGCGCGCCGTCGACACGTCCCGGGCGTTCTTCCTGATCGCCACGGGGCTCTTCATGAAGGTCGTCGTCGCGAACTACCTCGCGGTGAACATCGTCGACGAGGTCTTCGGCGCGCCGAACCAGCACTCCTCGCTCGAGGTGCTCGTCGGGATCTACGCGTACTCGGTCCAGATCTACGCGGACTTCTTCGGGTACACGAACATCGCGATCGGCGTCGCCCTGCTCCTCGGGTTCACGTTCCCCCAGAACTTCGACGCGCCCTATTCGGCCGTCTCCGTCACCGACTTCTGGCGCCGCTGGCACATGACGCTCTCGCGCTGGCTCCGCGACTACCTGTACATCCCGCTCGGCGGGAACCGCGGCGGGCGGCTTCTCACGTACCGCAACCTCATGCTGACGATGCTGATCGGCGGGCTCTGGCACGGCGCGGGCTGGACCTTCGTCGCCTGGGGCGGGATCCACGGGGCGGCGCTCGTCGTCGAGCGGTGGTGGAGGGGGCGCCCGGGCTTCGTCGAGCGCCCGTCGACACGCGCGCGCCGGGCCTGGCACCGCTTCGCCACCTTCCAGGTCGTCTGCTTCGCCTGGATCTTCTTCCGCTCCGACTCGTTCTCGGACGCTCGGGACGTGATCACCCGACTCTTCACCGCCTGGGGCGAGCCGTCGCCGCTCGTCACGGGAGGCGTCGTCGCCGCGATCGCGGTCGGCATCGGCTCGCAGTATCTGCCGCGCCGCCTGCCGCTCGCGATCATGGCCCGCTTCTCGCGGCTGCCCCTCCCTGCCCAGGCCGTCGTGCTCTCGCTGGCGCTGCTCCTGACGAGCGTTCTCGGCCCTGAGGGAGTGGCACCATTCATCTACTTCCAGTTCTGATGGACAGGACTCCTCCGACGCTCCCGCCGGTGCTGGACGATCCGCCGCTCGGCGAGGTCGTCTCGGACGGCTGTGCCGCCCGATCGTGTCGCCACCAGGACGCGACGGGTCCGCCGGCGTGCCCAGGTGGAAGGACGCAGGGTCGGAAGCGCGGGGGGTGCCCTCGTGGTGTGTGCGCTCGCCCTCGCCTTCGCGGCGGTCCTGAACGCGCCCGGCGCACACAAGAAGGCGTACAACCAACCGGACGGGCGGACGCGGGACGTCGCGCTCGCGATCACCGGGCCGCTGGCCAGCGCTGAGTCACGCCCTCTTCCTCGATCGCCCCCGCGTCGGCCTCCAGACGCTCGCGGGGCGAAGCGGCACGGACGACATCGACACCGACTTCGGCACCGACGACACGTCCGTCGGCCTCCCGACCGCGAAGCCGTCCCCCGCGACGCCGCGGACGAAGCCGTCGTTCACGCCGGCGCGCCCTCTTCGCCTCTACGTCGCCGGAGACTCGCTCGTGATCGTCCCCGCTTTCGCGATCCTGCGCGCGGCCGCGTCCAACCGGGCGATCGAGCCCGTCGGTCGGGTCGACGGCCGCGTCGCGACGGGGCTCACCCGGCCCGACGTGTTCAACTGGTTCGACGAGATCCGGTCGCGTCTGCGATCGACGAGGGCGCGCGTCGTCGTGCTCTCGTTCGGAGGCAACGACACGAACTCGTACATGACCGGCGTGCCGGACGGAGTCTCGATCGGGAGCTTCGGTGAGCCGACGTGGACGAGGGAGTACCGCAGGAGGGTCGCCGCCCTCTTCGACCTCGTCGCGCGCGCCGGAGCGCACGCGATCTGGATCGGGCTGCCGCAGGTACGTGACGAGGCGTTGACGCGCAAGTTCGACGTCCTGAACGCGGCGGTGGCCGCCGAGGCGAGCGAGCGCCCGCGCTCGGTGACCTTCGTGGACACGTACCTGAGGTTCGCCGGCGACGACGGGCGCTACGCGGAGTACCTTCCGCGGCCCGGCGGCGGCCAGCTGAAGGTCCGTGCGGACGACGGCGTGCACTTCGAGCCCGCGGGAGGCGACATCGTGGCCGACGAGGTCCTAAAGGCGGTCGGCGACGCCTACGACGTCACCAGCTGGAGGAAACGCCAGACGCCTTGACGCCGAGCATCGCCCCCAAGGGAAGAGCGAAGGCCTTCCTGCGGCTCGGCTATCCTCTTCCGGCGGGCGCCTCGGGGCGCTCGCGGCGTATGCGAACCACCCTGAAGAGAGGACTCGGACGCGCAGCGGCGCCGAACGGGGAAGGGAAGCCCGTCTTCCCGCCCGACGCGCTCTCGCCCGTCACCGTCTACCGGCAGCCCGGACGCGGTCGGCGCTCGCGCCTGGGCCTCATCGGCCAGATCGCCCTCTGGCTGGGCGCGGCCTCGCTCGTGCTCGTCGTCGGCACCGCGGGGGGCGCGTACCTCTACTTCCACGAGTCGGTCGCGGCCGTCGCCGCGAAGACGCCCGAGGTCCGCCGGGCGGCGCGCACGCTCGACGTCCCGCTCCCCGGACACCCGGCGGTGGCCCTCGTCATCGGCTACGACCGGCGCCTGGCGGACGGCGAGAACGCCCCGTCCCGCTCCGACACGCTGATGCTCGTCCGCGCCGATCCGCGCACCGACTCGATCTCGCTCATGTCCTTCCCTCGGGACATGCGCGTCGAGATCCGCTGTCCCGGCCGGACGCCGTACACGGATCGCATCAACGCGGCCTACGCGAACTGCGGCCCCCAGGGGTCGCTCCAGACCGTGAAGGCCCTCACGGGGATCCCGATCAACTACCTGATCACCGTGAACTTCCGCGGGTTCCGCCAGATCGTCGACCGGCTCGGCGGCGCCTGGATCGACGTCGATCGACGGTACTTCAACGACCGCGGCGGGCCGTACGGGTACGCGAAGATCGACCTCCAGCCCGGATACCAGAAGCTCTCGGGCCGCAGGGCGCTCGACTACGTGCGCTTCCGGCACACCGACTCCGACCTCTATCGCGTGGCCCGGCAGCAGCAGTTCGTGAAGGCGTTCAAGGGCCAGGTGCAGAACAGCTTCTCGCCGACGTCCCTCCCCAAGGTCGTCGACGCGATCACGCACAACGTCGAGGTCGCCCAGGGCGGGGGGCGGGACGTCGACGGCCGGACCGTCCTCTCCTACGCGCTCTTCGCCTACGGGCTGCCGCCGGGCAGCGTGTTCCAGACGAAGATCGAGGGGCTCGAGGGGTTCGCCGAGCTCACGACGGCGCAGGAGAACGTCAACCGCGCGGTCGAGACCTTCACCCACCCGGACGTCGAGTCCTCGGCGAAGGCGACCGCGGTCGCGCTCGGCCAGAAGCTGAAGCTCGCGGCGCCGGCGCCGCGGGACACGAGCGTGACGGTCCTGAACGGGAACGGGCTCGAGGGCTCGGCCTCCACCGCCGGCTACCTGCTCGGGCAGCGCGGCTACCAGATCCTGACCCCCCCGAACGGCCTTCCCGCCAACGCCCCCCGGTTCGACTACTTCCGAACGAAGGTGTACTTCGGCCGCTCGACGGCACGGTCGCGCGAGGCGGCCCGCAAGGTCGCGAACCTGTTCGGGTCGGCCGAGGTCGAGCCCCTGCCTGACGAGATCTCGCGGCTCTCGAACGGAGCCATGCTCACGATCGTCGTCGGACAGACGTTCCACGGGAGCCTCGCCAGCGCGCCGATCGACCAGACGCCACGACGCGAGCGCCCGAACGTGACGTCCGGGTCGTCCGCCTCGCGCGACCTCCTCCGGGAGCTCCGTCGGAAGGCCGACTTCCCCCTGTACATCCCGAGCAAGATCGAGCGCAGCTCGTGGGCGGACGGGGACACGCCCGCCCGGCTGTACACGGTCGACGGAAAGCACCAGGCCGTCCGGCTCGTCTACCACATGAGCTCGAACGAGTACTGGGGCGTCCAGATGACGAACTGGGACGACGCCCCCGCGCTCGCGGACAAGAGCCTCACGCGGCGGATCGGCGGCCGCACGTACGACCTCTACTACGACGGTGCGAAGCTGCACATGGTCGTCCTGCGTACGCCGCAGGCGAGCTACTGGGTCGTCAACACGCTCCTCGACAAGCTCTCCAACGAGACCATGCTCGCGATCGCGAAGGGCCTCAGGCCGCTCGGGAAAGCCAGGTAGCCCGGGCATGAGGATCGCGGTCTTCGGCGCCGGGTACGTCGGCCTCGTCACCGGCGCCTGCTTCGCCGACCTCGGGCACGACGTCGTCATCCGGGACGTCGTTGCGGAGAAGATCGACACGCTCCGGCGCGGCGAGGTGCCGATCCACGAGGAGAGCCTCCAGGAGCTTCTCGACCGGAACCGCGACCGCGTGCGGTTCACGACCGAGGTCGCCGAGGCCGTCGAGGACGCCGAGGTCGTGTACGTCGCCGTGGGCACGCCTCCGACCTACTCCGGCGACGCGGACCTCTCCGCGGTGTGGACGGTCGTCGACGAGCTGCCCAGGGTCGGCCGCCGCATCGTCATCGCGATGAAGAGCACCGTCCCCGTGGGCACGGGCCAGGCCGTTCGCCACCGGCTGGACGAGAAGGGCCTCGGCGACGTGGGCTACGTCTCGAACCCGGAGTTCACCGCCGAGGGGACGGCGGTCGCCGACTTCCTGCACCCGGACCGGATCGTGATCGGCGCGTTCGAGGATGCGGACGGCGACGTGGTGGAGCGGATCCACGCCGGGATCGACGCGCCCGTCGTCCGCTGCGACGTCGCCTCCGCGGAGATGGTGAAGCTCGCGGCCAACGCCGCGCTCGTCACGCGCATCTCCTTCATCAACGAGATCGCCAACGTCTGCGAGGCGACGGGTGCGGATGTCCTCACCGTCGCGAAGGGGATCGGCCTGGACCACCGGATCGGCCCTGCCTTCCTGCGAGCCGGGATCGGGTACGGCGGCTCCTGCTTCCCGAAGGACTCGCTGGCGCTGAAGCAGCTGGCCGCGAACTCGGGCTACAACTTCCAGCTGCTGAACGCGGTCATCGAGGTCAACGAGCTGCAGAAGCGCCGCGTGGTCGGCAAGCTCGAGCGGCGCCTCGACTCGCTCCGCGGGAAGAAGGTCGCGCTCCTCGGGCTCGCGTTCAAGCCGGGCACCGACGACATGCGCGAGGCCCCGAGCCTCGTGCTCGCGGGCCGGCTGCTGGCCGAGGGCGCCCAGGTCAGCGCGTGGGACCCGGTCGCGGACGGGCAGATGCACCTCGACGGCGTCGAGGTGGCCGACTCGGCGCTCGCTGCGCTCGAGGGCGCCGATGCCGCGGTCGTCGTCACCGAGTGGCCCGAGCTCCGCGAGCTCGACTGGGCGGAGGTGCACAGCCGAATGCGGGGGAACGTGGTCGTGGACGGGCGCAACCTGCTCGACGCCGACGAGATGCGGTCGCTCGGGTTCGCGTACGAGGGCATCGGGCGAGCCGTCCCGTGAGCCTGCCCGCCGTGATCCTGGTCGGGGGTCAGGGCACGCGCCTGCGCCCGCTCACGGACACCCGACGGAAGGACATGCTGCCGCTCGTCGACCGGCCGCTCATCGCGTACACGTTCGAGCATCTCGCCCGGTACGGGGTCGAGCGCGCGATCGTGTCGTGCGGCTACCTGCCGGACCAGATCCGGTCGAGGTTCGACGGGGCAGTACGGCGGGCTCTCTCTGGAGTACGCGGTGGAGGAGGAGCCGCTCGGAACGGGAGGCGGCATCGCGTTCGCCGCGCGCGGGCTCGAGGGGAGCTTCTTCGCCCTGAACGGCGACTCGCTGCGCGAGGCGGATCTCTCCGAGCTCGTCCGCTTCCACCGCTCGACGGGCGCGAAGGCGACCATCCTCCTGACGCCGGTGGCCGACCCCAGCCGCTACGGCCTCGTGCGGCTCGCCGGCGACGGGCGCGTCGAGACCTTCCTCGAGAAGCCGCGTCCCGAGGAGATCGACACCGACCTGATCAACGCGGGGCTGTACGTCCTCGAGCCGGACGTGCTCGACCTCGTGCCCGAGGGTCGGGCCGTCTCGATCGAGCGCGAGGTGTTTCCTCGCCTCGCCGAGGAGGGCAGCGTCTACGGCGTCGCGCTCGCCGGCTACTGGCTCGACGTCGGGACCCCCGAGTCCTACCTCCAGGCCCATCGCGACGTGCTCGAGCGTGCGTTTCCGACGGCGATCGGCGACGCGCTCGGCCCGGACTTCACCCTCGTCGATCCGAGCGCCGACGTCCATCCGGGCGCGCGGCTCGTTCCTCCCGTGTACGTCGGTCCGGGCGTCGTCGTCGAGGACGGCGCGCGCGCGGGCAGCCTCGCGGTGCTCGGCGAGGGCGCGCGGCTCGCGGGCGGCTCGGTGGTGGAGAACGCCGTCGTCGGCGCGCACGCCGTCGTCGGCAGCGGCTCGTCGGTCGTCGGCTCGATCGTCGGCCACGACGCCGAGCTCGGGCCCGGGTGCGACGTGCGGAACCTCGCGGTCGTCGGCTCGGGCGCGTCTCTCGGGCGCGACAACGAGCTCGACCACGGCCTGCGGATCGGCGCCGGCCAGCGCATCCCCGATCAGGCGCTCCGGTTCTCGTGAGCGACGCTCGCGAGCGCTACGGGCACTCGCCCCGGCGGGTGGAGAAGCCGTGGGGCTGGGAGCTCGTCTGGGCCGAGACGGAGCGATACGTCGGAAAGCTGCTCTTCGTGCGGGCCGGAGAGGCGTTGAGCCTGCAGTACCACGAGCGGAAGGACGAGTCGTGGCTCGTACGAGAGGGGCGCGCGCGCCTCGAGCTCGGCGAGGTGGGCGGCCCGCTCGAGGCCGTCGAGATACGGCCCGGGCGACGCCTTCCACTACGGCCGGGCACCGTCCACCGGGTCACGGCGCTCGAGGACACGCTCGTCGTCGAGGTCTCGACGCCGGACCTCGACGACGTCGTGCGCGTGGAGGATCGCTACGGCAGAGAGGGCACCTCCGCCCCGTAGGACAGAACCTTCACACGATTGTGGTAGGGTCTGCGCCGTGGAGACGTTCACGATCGGGCAGGCGGCGGCACAGTCGGGCTGGTCGCCTCGCATGCTCCGCTACCTCGAGGCCGCCGGGATCGTCGCGCCCGCGAGGACGAGCGCCGGCTACCGCCGGTACGGGATTCGCGACCTGAACCAGCTCCGCTCGCTCGCCGAGCTGCGCCGCTCCTTCGGCGTCGAGATCGACGAGCTCGCCTTCGCGCTGCGGCTGCGGCGCGAGCCCGAGCTTCGTCGCGCCGTGGACACCTGGCTCGCCGGCGCCGACGGCTCCACCACCGACTCCGCGACCCCGGCCTGGGTCGAGTGGGAGCAGCGCAAGCACGAGCGGCTGCTCGCCTCCAGGGCCGCCTAGGACGAACCCCGACACCGACACGGACGAAGAGAGGATCGAATGGCAACGACGAAACGACACGACGTGAAGGACCTCGCGCTCGCCTCGGAGGGCGTGCGGCGGATCGAGTGGGCCGACCGGCAGATGCCGGTGCTCGCCGCGATCCGCGAGCGCTTCGAGCGCGAGCAGCCGCTCGCAGGCCTGCGCGTCTCGGCCTGCCTGCACGTGACGACCGAGACGGCGAACCTCGCCCGCACGCTGAAGGCCGGCGGCGCCGACGTCGTCCTCTGCGCCTCCAACCCGCTCTCGACGCAGGACGACGTCGCGGCCGCGCTCGTCGACGAGTACGACATCGCGGTCTTCGCGATCAAGGACGAGGACAACGACACCTACTACCGGCACATCGAGGCGGCGGTCGACCATCGCCCGCACCTCACGATGGACGACGGCGCCGACGTGATCGGCGTCCTCCACTCGCACCGCCGCGAGCAGCTCGGGGACGTCATCGCCGGGACCGAGGAGACGACGACGGGCGTCATCCGCCTGAAGGCGCTCGAGCGCGAGGGGAAGCTCGGCTTCCCCGTGATCGCGGTCAACGAGGCGCAGACGAAGCACATGTTCGACAACCGCTACGGCACGGGCCAGTCCACGATCGACGGGATCATCCGGGCGACGAACGTGCTTCTCGCGGGCGGGCGCTTCGTCGTCGCCGGCTACGGCTGGGTCGGCCGGGGCGTCGCGCAGCGGGCCCGCGGCATGGGCGCCCACGTGATCGTGACCGAGGTCGACCCGGTCCGCGCGCTCGAGGCCGTGATGGACGGCTTCGAGGTCATGCCGATGGAGAAGGCCGCCGAGGTCGGCGACATCTTCTGCACGGCGACCGGCGACAAGGGCGTCGTCACGAAGGCCCACATGGAGCGGATGAAGGACGGCGCGATCCTCGCCAACACCGGCCACTTCAACGTCGAGATCGAGATCCCGGCGCTGCGCGAGCTCGCCGTCGACACGCGCGAGGCCCGCGCCCTCGTGGACGAGTTCACGCTCGCGGACGGCCGGCGGCTGTACCTCATCGCCGACGGACGGCTCGTCAACCTCGCCGCCGCCGAGGGGCATCCGGCGATCGTCATGGACATGTCGTTCGCGAACCAGGCCCTCGCGGCAGAGTGGGTCGTCGCCAACGGCGCCGGCGCTCGAGCGCCGCGTCTACGACGTGCCGAAGGACATCGACGACGAGATCGCGCGCCTCAAGCTCGCCACGATGGGCGTCGACATCGACCGCCTCACGGACGAGCAGAAGAAGTACCTGGACAGCTGGAACGAGGGCACGGAGTAGGAGATCGTGGGGGAAACCATGTTTCCCCCACGAGCCCCCTTCTTCTTCGCAGCGCACGGCAGAAGCCGGGCCTGGCCTCTCGCCGGGCAAAGCCCGGCTTCGGCCGCGGACGGAGGCGCACGGCAGTGACGAGGGGCCTCGAACCTCACCGCATCGTCCGGCTCGAAGACGACGCGGTCGTCCTCCTCGACCAGCGGCGGCTCCCCGACGAGGAGGTCGAGCTCCGCTGCAGCTCCGCCGCCGAGGTGGCGGACGCGATCCGCACGCTGGCGATCCGCGGCGCCCCGGCCATCGGGGTCGCGGCCGCGTACGGCTACGCGCTCGCGGCCGGGCGCGGCGAGGACCTCGATGCCGCCCACGACGTGCTGCTTGCCTCGCGGCCGACCGCGGTCAACCTGCGCCTGGGCGCTCGCGGAGATGCGAGCTGACCCGAGCCCCGAGCGAGCCCGTGCCATCCACGCGGCCGAGGTCGACCGCTGCCGGCGCATGGCGTCGCATGCTGCGGCGCTCGTCGCGCCGGGGTCGAAGATCCTCACGCACTGCAACACCGGCGCCCTCGCGACGGGGGGCTACGGGACGGCGCTCGGCGCGATCCGGGCAGCGTGGGAGCGAGGGCTCGTGGAGCACGTGTGGGTGGACGAGACGCGACCCGCTGCTGCAGGGCGCGCGCCTGACCGCCTGGGAGCTCGACGCGCTCGGCATCCCGTTCTCGGTCGTTGCCGACGGCGCCGCCGCAGCGCTCGTCGCCGCCGGCGACGTGGACTGCGTGGTCGTCGGAGCCGACCGCATCGCTGCGAACGGCGACACGGCGAACAAGATCGGCACCTATGGTCTCGCCGTCGTCGCCGACCGCCACGACGTCCCGCTGTACGTCGTCGCGCCGACCTCGACGCTCGACCCGGCCGTCGCGACCGGGGCCGGGATCCCGATCGAGGAGCGCGACCCGTCCGAGGTTTCGACGCGCTACCCGGCGAGGAACCCCGCGTTCGACGTGACGCCGGCCGAGCTCATCGCGGCGGTGGTGACGGAGGAGGGCGTCCATCGGCGCCCGTACGCCGAGAGCCTGCCGTCTAGGGTGCGCCCATGAAGGCGCTCGTCCTCGCAGCCGGCTACGCGACGCGCCTCTACCCGCTGACGCTCGACCGGCCGAAGGCGCTGCTCGAGGTCGGCGGGAAGCCGATGCTCGACCACGTCGTCGCGCGGCTCGTCCCGATGGGGGTCGACGGGGTGATCGTCGTCACGAACGCGAAGTTCACGCCGCACTTCGAGGAGTGGGCGGCGGACAGGGCCGGCATCGCGATCGTGAACGACGGGACGACGTCGAACGACGACCGGCTCGGGGCGATCGGCGACATCGGCTTCGTGCTCGAGCGGCTCGGTCTCGACGAGGAGCTCGTGGTGGTCGCGGGCGACAACCTGTTCTCGGACGACATCTCGGGCTTCGCGTCCTACGGGCGCGAGGTCGACGCCCCGGTGCTGGCCGTGCACGACGTCGGCGACCTCTCGCGGATGGGCGAGTACAACCAGGTCGAGGTCGACGAGGCCGGGAGGATCACCTTCTTCGAGGAGAAGCCCTCCGACCCCCGGACGACGTTCGCGGGTGTCGCGCTCTACTACTACCCGCGCCACACGCTGCCGCTCGTCCGCCGCTATCTCGCGGAGGGGAACAACCCCGACCAGCCGGGCCGCCTGATCGAGTGGCTCTATCCGCGAACGTCCGTCCACACGTGGCGGCTTCCGGGCACGTGGTACGACATCGGCTCGACGGAGACGCTGGAGGAAGCCGACCGCATCTTCTCCGCCGCGGTCGCCGAGCAGCACGCTCCGTAGTTCCCCACCGCGCTCAGCGCGCCGCTACCGATGCCCGGCCGCAGCCTGCGGCGGAGCATCGGGGAGATGCGCACGTGGCTCCTGCGCGTGGCCGTCGCGCTCGTGCTCCTGCTCGGGCTCGCCCAGGTCGTCCCGTACGGGCGGGACCATGCGAACCCGCCCGTGACGCGGGAGGTGCGCTGGGACTCCGCCCGGACCCGCGAGCTCGCGGTCGGCGCGTGCTACGACTGCCACAGCAACCTCACGGTGTGGCCCTGGTACAGCAACGTGGCGCCCGTCTCGTGGCTCGTGTACCGGGACGTCCAGGAGGGTCGGGAGACGCTGAACTTCTCGGAGTGGGACCGGCCGCAGGGCGAGGAGGGCGACGAGGCGGCGGAGGCCGTCCGGGAGGGCTCGATGCCTCCTCTCCAGTACAAGCCGCTCCATCCCGCCGGGCGCCTGTCCGCCGCGGAGCGCGAGGAGCTGGCACGCGGTCTCGAGAAGACGCTCGCGGCCGATCCTCCGGTCGCGGGTGGCGGCGACTGACCTGACCCGGCTGGACAGCGGCGGTGAGGCTTCCGCGACGGTATCGGCGCGAATCCGGCACGGCTCGCCTTCCACACTGCGTGCGTGCTGCACGTGCTGGAGCTCGTCCTGCCCGAGCGCTGCGCCGTCTGCGCGACTCCGGGCCGGGTGGTGTGCGACGACTGTCGCGCGGCGCTCGTCCGCCTGAGGCCGCCGCTCTGCGAGCGCTGCGGATCCCCGGGGGCGTGGCCGGTGCGCCGCTGCGCCGAGTGCTCGGGCCGGCGGCTCGCCTTCGCCCATGCGCGGTCCGCGATCGTCTACGACGCACGCGCGCGGGCGCTCGTCCGGGCGTGGAAGGAGCACGGCCGGCGGACGCTCGACGCGCACGCCGCCGCGCTCGTCGCCGAGGTGGTCCCGAGGCCCGAGGTCGACGTGCTCGCCCACGTCCCGGCCGACCCGGAGCGGGCTCGGGCGCGGGGCCGCGTCGCGCCCCTCGGCCTCGCCAGGGCGCTCGGCGACACCTGGAGCGTTCCGGCCGCAGGCCTCCTGCAGCGCGTTCGCACGCTGCCCCGCCAGCGCGGGCTCGGCCTCGAGGAGCGTCGCCGCAACGTGCGTCACAGCGTGGCCGTCACTGCAGCAGACGTCCCGGCGGCCGTCTGCCTCGTCGACGACGTGTACACGTCCGGAGCGACCGCGGACGCGTGCGCCTCGGCGCTGCGACGGGCGGGGGCGGAGAGGGTGGAGGTCGTGACCCTGGCGAGAGCCGTGCGTTAGATTGAGAGCAGGCTCTCTCACTCCGACACTGACGGAAAGGAGCACCATGCGGCTCCAGCTGAAGACCCACTCGAGCTCGATCAACGACACGGTCAAGGCCTACGCCGAGAAGCGCCTCGCGAAGCTCGAGAGGCGGCTGTACGCGGACACGGTCGTGGAGGTGACGCTGTCGAGGGAGCACAACCCGTCGATCCGCGAGGACCACGCGGCGGAGGGGGTCGTCTACACGAAGGGCCCGAACATCGTCGCGCGGGAGACCGCGGAGACCTACGAGGCGGCGATCGACAGGCTGGTGGACAAGCTCGAGCGCCAGATCGAGCGCTACCGCGACAAGCGCACCCACGAGCCCCGGCGGGCCGCGCAGAAGAAGCCGGTCGCGCCGTCCTCCGTCGAGCTCGTAGAGGAGGCTCCCGCGGCGCCCGGCGAGGAGGGCGAGGCGGCCGCGTAGCGGCCGCGCGCGGCCCTCGGGATCGGCCCGGGGCGCCGCGAGCGCGACCTCGAGCCGCTACCCTAGTCCCGATGCCGACCCAGTCCCTGGGCAAGTTCGAGCGCGTCCTCCGCGTGGGCGAGGGTCGCCGCCTCAAGCGCCTGCGCGAGCAGGCCGCATACATGGGCACCCTCGAGCCCGAGTTCGAGGCGCTCTCCGACGACGAGCTGCGCGGGAAGACGGTGGAGTTCAGGCAGCGGCTCGAGAACGGGGAGACGCTCGAGGACCTGATCTTCGAGGCGTACGCGGCGGTGCGCGAGGCGTTCAGGCGCACGATCGGCGTCCGTCTCTTCGACGTGCAGCTCATGGGCGGGATCGTCCTCCACGAGGGCGACATCGCCGAGATGAAGACCGGCGAGGGCAAGACGTTCGTCGCCGTGCAGCCGCTCTACCTGAACGGGCTCGCCGGCAGGGGCGTGCACCTCGTCACCGTGAACGACTACCTCGCGAAGCGCGACGCGGAATGGACGCGACCCGTGTACGAGGCGCTCGGGACGACCGTCGGGTCCATCCAGAACCTCATGCCGTTCGCCGAGCGGCGCATCGCCTACGGGTGCGACGTCACCTATGGCACGAACTCGGAGTTCGGCTTCGACTACCTCCGCGACAACATGGCCGTCTCCCTCGACGGGGTCGTCCAGCGCAGCCACTCGTTCGCGATCGTCGACGAGGTGGACTCGATCCTGGTCGACGAGGCGCGGACGCCGCTCATCATCTCGGGCGAGCCCGAGACCGCCGCGTCGACGTACTACCAGTTCGCCCGCGTCGTGAAGGAGCTCGAGGGCGCGCCCGCGACCCGCAAGTCGGCGAAGGGGGAGGACGAGACCGAGCTCTCCGGAGCGGACTTCCTCTACGACGAGAAGTTCAAGACGGTCTCGCCCGCGCAGGTGACGATCGAGAAGGTCGAGCGCGCGCTCGGGATCGACAACCTCTACGACCCGCGCAACGTCATCCTCGTCAACCACCTGATCCAGTCCCTCAAGGCACAGTCGCTGTACAAGCGCGACGTCGACTACGTCGTGCAGGACGGCGAGGTGAAGATCGTCGACGAGTTCACCGGCCGCATCATGGAGGGCCGCCGCTGGAGCGAGGGCCTCCACCAGGCGATCGAGGCGAAGGAGGGCGTGCGCATCCGCGAGGAGAACGTCACCCTCGCGACCATCACTCTCCAGAACTACTTCCGGCTGTACGAGAAGCTCGCCGGGATGACCGGGACGGCGAAGACGGAGGAGAAGGAGTTCGTCGAGATCTACGACCTCCACGTCGTCGAGATCCCGACGAACGAGCCGATCGCCCGTCTCGACCAGAACGACTTCATCTTCAAGACCCCGGACGCGAAGTTCGCGGCCGTCCTCGAGGACATCGTCGAGCGCAACGAGGCCGGCCAGCCCGTCCTCGTCGGCACGATCGCGGTCGAGACGTCGGAGTACCTCTCGGAGCTCCTGATGCGCAGGGGCATCGAGCACAACGTCCTGAACGCGAAGGAGCACGAGCGCGAGGGCGAGATCATCAAGGACGCGGGGCAGCCCGGCGCCGTCACGATCGCGACGAACATGGCGGGTCGTGGCGTCGACATCAAGCTCGGCGACGGCGTCCGCGAGCTCGGCGGCCTGTACGTGCTCGGCACCGAGCGCCACGAGGCACGCCGCATCGACAACCAGCTCCGCGGCCGGTCGGGCAGGCAGGGCGACCCCGGCGAGACGCGCTTCTACCTCTCGGGCCAGGACGACCTCGTCCGCCTGTTCGCAGGCGACCGGATCTACAACATCATGAACCGCTTCAAGATCCCGGACGACCAGGCCATGGAGGCGAAGATCCTCTCGAACCAGATCGAGAACGCCCAGAAGAAGGTCGAGGAGCAGAACTTCGTCGCGCGCAAGAACGTCCTCAAGTACGACGACGTCATGAACACGCAGCGCATGGTCATCTACGAGCAGCGCCGCCGCGTGCTCGAGGGCGAGGACCTCTCCGACGAGGTCAAGGGCTGGATCACGGAGACCGTCGAGGACGCCGTGCGGCAGCTGACGGACGCCGAGTTCGCCGAGGACTGGGACCTCGAGGGCATCGTCACGAGCATGGAGTCCCTGTACGGGACGGACATCACCGTCGACGAGCTCCGCGAGGAGATCGACGCCACGGATCGGGAGGCGCTCGTCGAGGAGTTCGTCGAGGACGCGCTCGAGGCCTACGCGGACCGGGAGCGGGCCCTCGGCCCGGAGCTCGCGCGCGAGGTGGAGCGGTACGTGATCCTGCAGACGGTCGACCAGCGCTGGCGCGAGCACCTCGAGACGATGGACTACCTCCGCGAAGGCGTCCACCTCCGCGCGTTCGCCCAGAAGGACCCGCTCGTCGAGTACCGCGGCGAGGGGCACGCCATGTTCGAGGAGCTCGGCGGGACGATCCGCCAGGAGGTCGTCTTCACGCTCTTCCACGTCGCCGTGCAGGTCGAGGAGCCGGCGCTCGAGCCGATGCAGGCGCCGAGCGGGTCCCTCCACTACGAGCACGAGACGTCGGCTGGAGCCGACGTGATCGCCGCGGCCGGCGCCGGTGGGCGCCGCGACCGCGCTCGCCGCTCCACCGACGCCGTCCGGCTCGTTCGCGCAGGCGCCTGCGGTGAACGAGCACAAGGACATCGGGCGCAACGACCCGTGCTGGTGCGGCAGCGGCAAGAAGTTCAAGAAGTGCCATGGCGCCTGACGCGTCTGGGATCGCGCATCCCTCCCGGCGGGCAGAGCCCGCCTCCGGGCTGCGCTGACGCCGCCGGCGGCGGGATGCGTCGGCCTCGGGCCTTGTCCGTACGACCTGTACTGTCCTGCGGCCCTCGGCCTCGCCTCCCTTGCCAGCGACGCCCCAGACGCGCCAGGAACCTGAGCCGGGCCGCCTCACTCGGCCGGCTCGCCGTCCTCGTCCCGCTCTGTCTCGCGCTCTCCGCGTGCCTCGGGCTGGGCGAGGACAACGGCCCGCCACCCGATCCGTTCGAGCCGGACGTCGTCGCCGCCCGGGAGAGCGCGTCCGCGCGAGCCGACGACGCGCTCGCCGAGGTCGTCGCGGCGCTCGGCGGCCGGGTCGTGGGCCGCGCGTCCGACGACGCGTGCTACCAGGGCCAGAACAACTACAAGGTGCACGAGGGGTACGACCACCGGTGCACGCTCCGCCGGGCCGCCGCCGTCGTCTTCGACGGGGACTTCCGACGCCGCATCGCCCGGTTCGACCGGCGTCTCTTCGGGGTCGGATGGGGGTGCTACCGGACGCCGTGCCCGGAGACGCTGTCGGGGAACGTCGAGGAGTACTGGGATCTGCGGGCCGCCGAGTACGGGAGTCAGCGATTCCCGATCTCGAGCCTTCCGACCACGACGTACGAGCGCGGCGACCAGTACCTCGACGTACGCTACGGCGGCGCCGACGGGACCGGCCGGTTCTGGCTCGAGGACCTGCATCGCCGGAAGCGCGGTGGCGTCTTCGAGAGCTACCGGAGGCAGGTTCCGCTCGACGTCGACCGCGTGCTGGCTCGCGCCGAGGGCTCGGACTACGTCGTCGGGATCGCGATCGAGACCGACTACCTCGAGGACACCGACTTCGGGTAGCGACCGCGGCCGTCCAACTCCCTCGTGACACTGTGTCACATGGGCGCGCGGGCACTCTTCGTCGTCCTCGCGGCCTCGCTCGCGGGGTTCGCCGTGCTCGCCGTCGGGTACGACCACGAGCCGCTCGCGACGGTCGACCGCGAGGTCGCGCAGTGGGTCGCGTCCGACCTGCCGGCGTGGGTCGAGTGGCTCGCGCGGCCGTTCTCCTGGCTCGGCGGCTGGATCGGTCTCACGGTGCTCGGCGTGGCGGCGGCCATCCTGCTCGTGCGCGAGCGGGCGTGGCTCGACCTCGCGTTCTTCGTCACCGCGTACCTCGGCTCGCAGCTCGCCGTCTCCTTGCTCAAGGAGTGGTTCGACCGCCCGCGACCCGATGTCGGCTCGGCTGTCGCGCTTCCCGAGTCCGCGGCCTTCCCAAGCGGGCACGCGGCGTCCGGCGCCGCGTGCCTGGGGGCGCTCGCTGTCCTCGCTGCGGAACGGTTGCCGAGCCGCCGCGCGCGTGTGTGGCTGTGGTCCGGCGTCGGCGCCGCCGGGGTCGCGGTCGGGCTCTCCCGGATCGCGCTGAACGTCCACTTCGTCACGGACGTCCTCGCCGGTTGGTGCTTCGGCCTCGCGTGGCTCTCCGCGTGCCTCCTCCTCCGCGATCGCCTCCGGAGGTGACTCCGGTCGTCCGGTGGCGCTACCGGGTGCTCTCGGGGAGAGGCTCCCTCGCGGCCAGGCGCGGAGCGACGACGAGGGCGATGCCCGCCGCGAGCACGAGGAGCTCCAGGAGGTTCCGCTCCCACGCTCGCGGCGACAGCACGTCGAGGGACACGAATCCCCAGACGATCAGGGCGTAGCCGACGGCGATGCCTGCGATCCCGCTCGCGTGCTGGGAGGCCGACGCCGGCGCGGGCGTACCGTGCACGATCGATGCCACGAGCGCGGCGAACGTGAAGGTCAGCGTGCCGACGACGCAGTCCAGGACGTAGTGGTTGCCGGTCCCGACGATGACGACGAAGACGAGCACGGGGTACGCCAGGGTCGCCCACGCCAGAAGCGATCGTGGGAAGAGCCAGATCGACGCGGCGGCCACGAAGACCGCGAACCCGAAGTGCTGGCTCGCCGCGGCCGCCGTCGAGTTGTGGAAGAGCGCGCCGCCGGTCGTCAGCTCGAGATCCGATGGCGCGCCGCCGAGTCCGAGGCTCGGGAGCCAGTGCGGCGGAGCCAACGGGTAGAAGCCGATCACGAGCACCGCCGGGAGGAATGAGAGGACGTACGTCGTGCGCAGCCTGGGATACCGGTCCGGGGCGAGCAAGCGGACGGCCGCGACGAAGCCGAAGAGCACCGGCAGGTGAATGTTGAGGTAGAGCCACTTCAGGACGGAGGTCAGGTCGGCCTCCGACGTCGTCCGCACGACCCACGCCTCCACGTCGATGGAGAGCGCGCCCTCCATCCCGACGACGCTCTGGGCATGGGCGAGGGAGAGGTCGACGGGGCCTTCGAGGGGAATGCGGATCGCCTGCCACGCGAGGAGAACGAGTGCGACGAGCATTAGCTCGATCTCGACGGAGTAGCTCGTGCGAAACGCCCGCGACATCCGCGCCATGTCCCGGGGATACCACCACACTTCGAGTCCTAGACACAGCGGGAACCGACCATGCGGCTACCATCCGCGCGTGGCCGAGACGACGCAGAGCCTCGATCAGCGCCTCGAGGAGATCGGGGCCCAGCTCGCCTGGGTCCGTGATTACCTTTGACCCCGACGCGCTAGACGCCCGGCGAGCGCAGCTCGAGGAGGCGATGGGCGCTCCCGGCTTCTGGGACGACCAGGCGTCCGCGGCGCGCATCTCGACCGAGCACGCGCGCGTCACCCGCAAGCTCGAGCGCTACGAGCGCCTCCGACGCGAGTTCGAGGATGCGAAGGAGCTGTTCGCGCTCGAGCCGGACCTGCAGGGCGAGGTCGCCGAGCAGCTCGCGCCGGTCGAGGCGGACCTCGCGCGCCTCCAGGAGGACGCGCTCTTCACCGGCGAGTACGACGCGGGTGACGCCATCCTCGAGATCCACGCGGGGACCGGCGGGACGGACGCGCAGGACTGGGCGGAGATGCTGCTGCGCATGTACCTCCGCTGGACGGCCGACCGCGGCTTCGAGACCGAGCTCCTCGAGGCGAGCCCCGGTGAGGAGGCGGGCCTGAAGTCGGCGACGGTCGCCGTGCGCGGCGAGAACGCGTACGGGATCCTGAAGGCCGAGCGCGGTGTCCACCGGCTCGTGCGGCTGTCCCCGTTCGACGCCTCCCACCGCCGGCACACGGCGTTCGCGCAGGTCGTCGTCGCGCCGCTCCTCCCCGAGGACGTCGACGATCGAGATCGACGAGAACGATCTCCGGATCGACACCTACCGCGCCACCGGCGCCGGCGGGCAGCACGTGAACAAGACCGACTCGGCGGTACGGATCACGCACCTCCCGACGGGGATCGTCGTGCAGTGCCAGAACGAGCGCTCCCAGACGTCGAACAAGCAGACCGCCCTGCGCATCCTCCGCTCGCGCCTCGCCGAGCTCGAGGAGGAGAAGCGCGAGGCAGAGCTCGCCAAGGAGCGCGGCGCCGCACAGGACATCGGCTTCGGGAGTCAAATCCGCTCGTACGTGCTCCATCCGTACCAGCTGGTGAAGGACCATCGCACCGACCACGAGGTCGGGAACACGCAGTCCGTGCTCGACGGCGCACTCGACGGGTTCGTCCACTCGTACCTCCTCGCCAAGGCGGCGGGGAGAGTCGTGTAGGGCCGCCGGAGTGTCAGCTACAATCGGCGCTCCCCACGAACCGGAGCAGCCGTCGCCGGCTGCAGCGGCCATTCGCCCGGTGCTGGACGACCCACCGACAGACGCGACGATGACGGCACTCGCCGAGCCAGAGCAACTCTCAGAGAAGCAGCCGGTCCAGGCGGACCCGAGCGGCTCGACGATGATCGTGTTCGAGGACGTCCAGAAGATCTACGAGCCGGGCGTCACCGCGCTCGACGGCGTCTCGTTCACGATCGACAAGGGCGAGTTCGTCTTCGTCGTCGGAGCCTCGGGCTCGGGCAAGTCGACCGTGATCCGGCTCCTGCTCAAGGAGATCGAGCCGACGCGCGGCAGGATCATCGTCGGGGGTCGCGACCTGGGGAGGCTCAAGGGCTCCAAGGTGCCGCTCCTGCGGCGCAACCTCGGCTGTGTCTTCCAGGACTTCAAGCTCCTGCCGAACCGCACCGCGGCCGAGAACATCGGCTACGCGCTGCGCGTGCAGGGCGAGGCGGGCGCGCAGATCCGGAAGAAGGTGCCCGAGGTGCTGAACCTCGTGGGCCTCGCGCACAAGATGAACTCGCGGCCGGAGGAGCTGTCGGGCGGAGAGCAGCAGCGCGTCTCGATCGCGCGCGCGTTCGTCAACCACCCGCCGCTCCTCGTCTGCGACGAGCCGACCGGGAACCTCGATCCCGACACCTCGGTCGGGATCATGCAGCTCCTCTACCGCATCAACAGGACCGGGACGACGATCCTCATGGTCACACACGACCGCGAGATGGTGGACAAGATGCGGAAGCGGGTCATCGCGCTCGAGACCGGAAAGCTCGTGCGCGACGAGCGCCGCGGCGGGTACACGGAGGAATGACGAAGCTCCGGCTCATCCTCGCCGAGGCGGTCCGCTCGATCGGCGCGAACGTGTCGACGACCTTCGCGTCGGCGGTGTCGGTGCTGATCGGAATGCTCCTGATCGGCTTCTTCATCGGGATCGGGACCTGGCTCGTCTCGTGGTCCGACGACAAGAAGAAGGAGCTCGCGGTGCACGTCTTCTTCTGCGACGGACCGCCCGAGTGCGCCGCGGCCGCGACGCCCAAGCAGATAAACGGCGTGCGCGTGTTCCTCGAGTCGGACGACCGCATCAAGCAGGACGGGATCACGTTCATCACCAAGGCGCAGGCGCTCGCCATCCAGCGCAAGCGCACGCCCGCGCTGACCGAGAACCTCGTCCGTAACCCGCTGCCTCCGTCCTTCGACATCGTTCCGAAGCGCGGCGAGGACACGGAGGCGATCGCCCTCGCCATTCGGAACGCCGAGCTTCCCGGAGTGCACGTGGTGCGCTACGGCGAGGAGGTCTCCAAGCGGATCCTCCAGGTCGCGCGCGTCGTCCAGATCGTGTCGCTCGTCGCCGTGCTCGTGCTGCTCGCAGCGTCCACGATCCTCATCGCGAACACGATCAGGCTCTCGATCTTCGCTCGGCGTCGCGAGATCGAGGTCATGAAGCTCGTCGGTGCCACGAACTGGTTCGTCCGCGGCCCCTTCATGCTCGAAGGTCTCCTCACCGGGCTCGTCGGCTCGCTCGCGGCCGTGATCCTGCTCTTCCTCGCACGCGAGGTCGCGATGCCGCAGATCATGAGCAATCTCCGTGAGGACCCAGACGTCCACGCGCTCGCGTTCGGCTGGACGGCCGCGCTCCTCGTCGGCGTCGGCCTCACGATCGGGGCTCTCGGCTCCGGCCTCACGCTCAGGCGCTTCCTGCGGGTCTGAAAGCAGGTGACAGTCACCTTCGGTGACAGTCACCCTGCACGTCTGCCCGGTACCGTGCGCCGATGCGTAACCGACGCCCACCTCGAGGTCGCCAGAAGCGGTCGAGCCGCTCCGAGCGCGCGCGCCGGCCGGCGCAGGCGATCCGTCAGGCGGAGCAGAACGTCGAGATCGCGCTCCCCGCACGCGGCGCGCCTCCCGAGCGAGTCGTCGCGCACCTCGGCCCGACGAACTCGGGCAAGACGCACGCCGCGCTCGAGGAGCTCGCGGCGCACGGGTCGGGCGTCTACGCGTGCCCGCTCCGGATGCTCGCCCAGGAGGCGCACCGCAGGCTCGCCGAGCGGGTAGGAGAGGAGCGCGTCGGCCTGATCACGGGCGAGGAGCGCGTGAACGAGCGGGCGCCGATCGTCTGCTGCACCGCCGAGATGGCCCCGCACGCCGGAGAGCTCCTCGTCCTCGACGAGATCCAGTGGGCCGACGACGAGGAGCGCGGGTCCGCCTGGACGCGACTCCTGCTCGCGGGCGAGTACCGCCAGATCCTCCTACTGGGCGCTCTCGACGCCCTTCCCCTCGTCGAGCGAGCGTTCCCGGAGGCCGAGCTCAAGGTCTTCGAGCGGAAGCTGCCCCTCGAGTGGGTGGGAGAGCGCACGCTACGGTCGCTCGGCACGGGCACCGTCGTCGTCGCGTTCAGCCGCAAGGCCGTCCTGGCGCTCGCCGGCGAGGTGAACCGCCTGCACCCGGGCCGCGTGGCGGTCCTGTACGGCGCGATGCCGCTCGCGTCGAGGAGGGAGGAGATCGACCGGTTCCTCTCCGGCGCCGCCGACGTGTGCGTCGCCACCGACGTCCTCGGGCACGGCGTGAACCTCCCGTGCGAGACGCTCCTCTTCGCGGAGACGACGAAGTTCGACGGCGAGGAGCGGCGCGACCTCCTTCCCTGGGAGATCGCGCAGATCGCGGGGAGAGCCGGTCGCTTCGGCCTGGTCGAGCGGGGGCACGTCGGCGTCCTCGCCGGCATCGGTTGGGGGGTCGCCGAGCCGGAGCTCGTCCGCGACGCGCTCGAGCCGCACGTGGCCCTTCCGGGGGGCTTCTGGGGATATCGCGTCGTCGACGAGGCGAGGATCCGCCCGAGGCTCGTCGGACCTGGGGGTCGAGGAACCCGCCTATCTGGACGCCGCGCTCGTCGCCTGGCACCGGGTGGCGCTCAGGGAGTGGGCCTTCGAGAGCTGGCTCGCGGTCGAGTCGCTCCAGCCGCTGCGGATGCGGCTGGAGGCGGTCCAGAGACGGCTCGCCGAGCGGGGACGACGTCTGTCGCTGGACGACACGTGGACGCTCGTGAGCTCGCCGGTGGACGAGGACGGGCTCGAGCTCCTGGCCACGCTCGCCCTGGCCCTCGCGGGGGACAAGGTTGCGCGCCCGCACCTCAACTTCCTCCTCGACACGGCCCGGCTCCGCGGGGCGTCGCTGGAGGACGCGGAGCAGGCCGGGCGCGAGGCGAGCATCCTCCGCTGGTTCGCGCTCCAGTATCCGGGCGTGGGCGGTGTGACCATCGAGCGCGCCGCCGCCCTCGAGGAGACGGCCGCGGAGCGCGTCGTCGCGCGCCTCCGGGTCGAGGTGGAGTCGCCCACCCTCGGCCGTTGCCGGTCGTGCGGGCGCTCCTGCCCGCCCTGGTACCCGCTCTGCGACCGGTGCGCGGGCATCGCCGCGCGCTCGTGATATGAAGGCCTCGTGACCCCGGACGAGGTCCGTACCCTGCCGCTCTTCGAGGGGCTGAGCCCGGCGGGGCTCGAGCGTGTCGCTGCGCACGCGGCCGAGCTCACGTGCGAGCCCGGTCAGATCCTCGCGCTGCCGGGCGATCCCGGATCGGGGATGTACGTCGTCCTCGACGGGACGGTGAGCGTCGAGATGCGCGGTGGGTGGCACACGGAGCTCGGTCGCGGGAACTTCTTCGGCGAGATCGCGCTCCTCGTCCCCGAGTCGGGCCGCGTCGCGCGGGTACGCGCGGCGACGCACGTCCGCTGCCTGAGCCTCCCGCGCGACGACTTCATGGTCCTCGTCGAGAGCGAGCCCTCGTTCGCGCTCAACATGCTGCACGAGCTCGCGAGGCGTCTGAGCAACTACGCGCCGGACTGAGCTTGTGCGCAGTCCGGGGATCCGCCGGAGCGGATCCCCGGACGCGCGAGACCCCTAAAGGCGGCCGCTTCGCGGCCTGATCCCACCTTTCACCCAACGGACAGGCCCCCACAGGGCCGCCGCTTCGCGGCCTGATCGCGCCTTTCACTCAACGGACATGTCTCCGTAGGGCGGCCGCTTCGCGGTCTTGTCGCTGCGTGTGCGCAGCGCACCCGGCTTTCGCGGGGCGGCCGCTCCGTACACTCGACCCATGGCCACCTCGACCGGAACGAAGCTGATCGCCGAGAACCGCCGCGCGCGGCGTGACTACGAGCTGCTCGAGCGCGTCGAGGCGGGCCTCGTCCTGTCCGGGAGCGAGGTGAAGTCCGCGCGCGACGGGAAGGTGCAGCTCGGCCATGCGTACGCGGACATCCGTGACGGCGAGGCGTGGCTCGTCGGCGCGTCCATCGCCGAGTATGCGCAGCGCGGTGCCTTCGGTCACGAGCCGGACCGCGACCGCAAGCTCCTGCTCCACCGCGGCGAGATCGACTCCCTGTACGGCAAGGTGCGCGAGAAGGGCCTGACCCTCGTCCCGACGCGGATGTACTTCAAGGACGGCCGCGTGAAGGTCGAGATCGCGCTCGCGCGCGGGCGCGAGCGCATGGACAAGCGGCGCGTGATCGCCGAGCGCGACGCCCAGCGCCAGATCGAGCGCGCCCTCAAGCGTCGCCGCTAGCCGAGCTGGTCCAGCGCCGGGCTCTACGCTCGCCGCGTCGCCGCCAGGCCCTCCAGTTGGTGCCGGTCGATCAGATCCCCCGGGATCACTGCGACGCGGCAGCGCGTTCGCGCGGTGAGGGTCGCCGTTCGCGTGCCGCCCTCGAGCAACGCCTTCTCTCCTACGATCGCGCCGGGCCCGATCTCGGCTACCTCCTCGCCGTCGATGTCGACAGCGAGCACGCCGTCGAGGACGAGGTAGAGCTCGCCGCCGGGCGCGCCTTGCTCCACGAGCGTCTCCTCGGGCTCGAGGGTGCGTCGCTCGGGGATCCTCTTGCCCGCCAGCAGATCGCGGGAGATCTCTCGCTCGAGCGCGCTCTCCGCGGCCGTGACGAATGCATCGGACTCCTCGTCGCCCCACGGCGTTCGCTCGCCGTGTGCCTCCCGGTACCACTTCTTGAAGTCGATCGTCCCCGACTTCGCGACGACGTGTCCGTCCCGGTCGTACACCCAGTGCCTGGGGAAGGTGCTCGCCCCGACGAGCTCGTGCTCGGAGGAGCCGTCCTCCCGGATCGTGAGCGCGAGCGTCGTCCACGCCGTTGCCGAATGGATCCGCACGAAGGGCCTCCCGGTCACCCTGCGCGGAGCCGGGAATCCAGCGCGGCCGCCGACCGTCTGGACGAAGCGGACGGCGTTGCCCTGAACCTCCGGTTCCTGTCGCAGGACCTCGAAGGCGGCGCCGGGAATCGTGATGTCCGTGATGCCGAGGTTGAAGGTCGTCGACCCGACGAGCCCCGCGCCTTCGTACCCGTGGCCGACGATCTTCCCATCGTTCGCCTCGATCCACGCAGCGAGGCGATTGGCCTCGCGGAAGCGATCCTCCGCGCGTAGCCGCTCGAGGTCTCCCTCCTCGAGGCGATCGGGCGGCGGCTGGTCGTAGCGCGCGACCCCGAGCTCGAACGGAAGCTTCGGCATGCCCTCGATCGCGTCCGACGGAATCCACGAAATCGCCGTGACTGATGACTCGATGCGCATCTCGCACCCCTCTCTCGCGACCCCTCCACGCTAGAGCATCCCGCGCGCGCTGGCTACCCGGCGGCAACTGGCGGAACGTCGGCCGCCGTACTAGTCTCGGCTGGGGCGAGATGGAGACGACGACACAGCGGCCGCGAAGCGGACGCCTTCGGGAATCATCGCGCGGCCGGAATCCGCGCGTCAGCGGATTCCGGTCTCGCGCACAACATCGCGGAAAGGAGAGCCGATGCGACGAGTGGCGCTGACCGTCAACGGCATACGCCACGAGCTCGAGGTCGAGCCGCGCGAGCTTCTCGTGTACGTGCTCCGCGAGCGACTCGGGCTCACGGGCACGAACGTCGGCTGCGACACGTCTTCGTGCGGGTCCTGCACCGTGCTCGTGAACGGCGAGTCGGTGAAGTCCTGCACGATGCTCGGCGTCCAGGCGGACGGGCTCGAGGTGACGACGATCGAAGGTCTCGCGACGAACGGCTCGTTCCACGCCGTTCAGCAGGCGTTCCACGACCAGCACGCGCTCCAGTGCGGCTTCTGCACGCCGGGGATGGTGATGGCCGCCGTGAGCCTGATCGAGAGCGGTGAGGCGACCGACGAGGACACCATCCGCCTCGGTCTCGAGGGCAACCTCTGCCGCTGCACCGGGTACCACAACATCGTCCGGGCGGTCGCGTCCGCAGCGGGGGTGAGCTAGATGGCCGTCGTCGAGTCGACCGAGACCTACGTCGGCAGCTCCGTCCCGCGGAAGGAGGACGCATCGCTCCTGCGCGGCAAGGGCACGTACGTCGACAACCTCACGCTCCCCGGCACGGTCTACATGGCCGTCGTCCGCAGCCCCTATCCGCACGCGCGGATCGCGAGCGTCAACCTCGATGCCGCGAGGGCTGCCGAAGGGGTGATCGCCGCGTTCAGCGGCACCGACCTCGCCGACGACTGGGCCGGCTCCATGCCGTGCGCCTGGCCGGTGACCGAGGACATCAAGATGCCGCCGCACTTCCCGCTCGCCGCCGAGGAGGCCCGGTACCAGGGCGACGGCGTCGCCGTGGTCGTCGCAGAGAGCAGAGCGCTCGCGAAGGACGCGGCCGAGCTCGTGGAGGTCGAATACGAGCAACTCGACTCCGTCGCCGACGTGGCGAAGGCCCTCGAGGACGGCGCGCCGCTCGTGCACGCGGACCTCGGCACGAACGAGTGCTACGTCTGGAAGCTCGACTCGGGCGACGTCCAGGCTGCGATCGACGCGGGCGACGTCGTCGTGACGCGACGTTACTACCAGCCGCGGCTCATCCCGAACGCGATCGAGCCCCGCGGCGTTCTCGCGCAACCCGGCCCCACGGGTGACATGACCCTGTGGTCGTCCACCCAGGTCCCGCACATCCTGCGCTTCACGATGCAGCTCGTCCTCGGAATCCCCGAGTCGAAGATGCGCGTGATCGCGCCCGATGTCGGTGGCGGCTTCGGGTCGAAGGTCGAGGCGTACGCCGAGGAGTACCTCGCCGTGACCCTCGCGAACCGGCTCGGGCGACCGGTGAAGTGGACGGAGGAACGTGCCGAGGGCTACCAGGCCACGATCCACGGACGCGACGTGCAGCACGAGCTCACGCTCGCGGCGACGAAGGACGGCACGATCACGGCCGTCAAGTCCGAGGCGCTCTGCGCCATGGGCGCCTACCTCCAGCTCGTGACGCCGGGCATACCGCTGCTCGGCGCCTGGCTCTACTCCGGCCCGTACGCGATCCCCAACTACTCCGTGACGTTCACGGGCGTGTTCACGCACACGACGCCGACGGACGCGTACCGCGGAGCCGGGAGGCCCGAGGCGACGTACGTCCTCGAGCGCACGATGGACGCGCTCGCGGCCGAGCTCGGGATCGACCGGGTCGAGCTCAGACGGAAGAACTTCATCAAGGAGTTCCCGTACACGATGTCTTCGGGGCTCACGATCGACTCCGGCGACTACGACGCGTCGCTCGAACGCCTGCTCGAGCTCCTCGACCTGCCCGCCATCCAGGCGGAGCAGGAGGCGCGGCGGGCGCGGAACGACGTGAAGCAGCTCGGCGTCGGCTTCTCGACGTACAACGAGATGTGCGGCCTCGCTCCGTCGAGGATCCTCGGGGCCATCCGCTACGCGGTCGGAGGCTGGGACAGCGCGACGATCCGGTTCCAGCCCCTCGGCTCCGTGCAGGTCGTGACCGGCACGTCGCCGCACGGTCAGGGCCACGAGACCTCGTGGGCGCAGATCGTCGCCGACGAGCTGGGCGTGTCCATCGACGACGTCGAGGTCCTGCACGGCGACACCGCCGTCTCGCAGCTCGGGATGGACACGTACGGGAGCCGCTCGCTGACCGTCGGCGGGATCGCGCTCTGGAACGCAGGCCAGAAGATCATCGAGAAGGCGCGGTCGATCGTCGCGCACCAGCTCGAGGTCTCGGAGGCCGACCTCGACTTCGCGGACGGGACGTTCACCGTGAAGGGGTCGCCCGACCGGAGCATGGGGATCAAGGACGTCGCCTTCCAGGCGCACTCGGCGCACAACCTTCCGGACGACATGGAGCCGGGGCTCGAGGCGACGGCCGTGTTCGACCCGCCGAACTTCTCGTGGCCAGGTGGCGCGCACGCCGCGGTCGTGGAGGTGGACACGGAGACCGGGGACACCCGGCTCGTGCGCTACGTCGCCGTCGACGACATCGGGAATCCCGTCAACCCGATGATCGTCGACGGGCAGGTGCACGGAGGGATCACCCAGGGGATCGCCGCCGCGCTCTACGAGGAAGGTGCGTACGACTCCGAGGGCAACCTCATGACGACGACCATGACGACGTACCTCGTCCCGTCGGCGGCCGAGGTCCCGTCGTACGAGACGGACCGGACGCTGACGGAGGCGGACAACCCGCTCGGGGTCAAGGGCGTGGGGGAGACGGGCACGATCGCCGCCGCCCCTGCGGTCATCAACGCCGTCGTCGACGCGCTCTCGCACCTCGGCGTCACCGACATTCAGATGCCGGCGACGCCGGAGCGAGTGTGGAACGCGATCCAGGAGGCGACGTCATGATCCCCGCGCCGTTCGACTACGAGGTCGCCGAGAGCACCGAGCACGCGATCCAGCTGCTCGGCGAGCGGGAGGACGCGAAGCTCCTCGCCGGAGGGCACTCGCTCCTGCCGGCGATGAAGCTCCGCATCGCGCGCCCGGCGTGCCTGATCGACATCGGAGGGCTCGACGAGCTCGACTACGTGCGTGACGACGGCGACCGGATCGCGATCGGGGCGGTCACGCGGCACAAGGACGTCCGCGACGCCCCGCTTCTCCAGGAGCACTGCCCGATCGTCTCCTTCACCGCCGGCCAGGTCGGAGACCCGCAGGTACGGCATCGCGGGACGATCGGCGGCTCGATCTCGCACAGCGACCCGGCCTCGGACCTCCCGACCGTGCTCTTCGCCGTCGACGCGGACATGGTCGTGCGAGGCGCCGGTGGCGAGCGGACGATCCCGGCGCTCGACTTCTGCACCGGCGTCTTCCAGACGGCGCTCGCAGGAGGGCGAGATGCTCGTGGAGATCCGCGTGCCCAAGCTCGCCCCCTCGACCGGCTGGTCGTACGTGAAGATGGCCCGCAGAGCGCAGGACTGGGCAACGGTCGGCGTGGCCGCGGTCGTGGAGCGCTCGAACGGAGACATCTCGCGCGCGGCGATCGCGCTCACGAACATGGGCGCGACCGCGGTGCGGGCACGGGCCTCGGAGCAGGCGATCGCGGACGGTGCCGGCATCGAGGAGGCGTCGAAGCTCGCGAGCGAGGGGCGGAACCCGCCGTCCGACCACGCCGCGAGCGCCGACTTCCGCCGGCATCTCGCCACCGTGCTGACACGGCGCGCGCTGGAGGAGGCCTCCTCGACGGGATAGGCGATCCCCGTGGGTCGAGACCGGGGCCGCCCGCTGCGGTGGTGCGGCTCCGGTCCTCCGCAAGACGGCCGCTCGCTCACGCGAGCGGCGTCGCGGACAACCCCTGAAGCGCGGACGCTCCGCGTCCGCGGTGGGCGAGGTTCGCCCGCGGCCGGTCGGCCTGCTCCGGCGCTAGACGTAGGTGAAGGTCGCGACCGGGACCTGCACGAGCGGCGCCGGCACCTGCTCGAGCGCGGTGCGGATGATCTCCTCGGCCGTGACGTCGTCCTGGAGGATCAGCCGGTGGCGGAGGACGTACGGGGCGACCTCCTGCACGTCGGCGGGCGTCACGACCTCCCGCCCGCTGAGGCGCGCGTTCGCCTTGGCGGCGCTCGCCAGGTGGATGATCCCGCGCGAGCTGACGCCGAGATCGACGCCCGGCAGCTCGCGGGTCTTCCGCGCGATCGCCACCATGTAGCGGCCGACCTCCTCGGGAAGGTCGGTGCCGTCGAGCTCGATCCGGGCCTTGTCCAGGCCGACGACGCCGAGCAGCGGGCGCACCTCGCCGAGCATGTCCGGCGCGATGCCGCGGTGCGGAAGGTCGAGCATCTCGAACTCGCTCTCCGAGTCGGCGTAGTCCAGCTGGATCTTGAAGAGGAAGCGGTCGAGCTGCGACTCGGGCAGCTCGAAGACGTCGCGGTGCTCGAACGGGTTCTGCGTCGCGATGACGAGGAACGGGTCCGGGAGCTTGTGGCCCTTGCCCTCGACGGTGACCTGCCGCTCCTGCATCGCCTCGAGCAGAGCGGCCTGCGTGCGCGGGGGCGTGCGGTTGATCTCGTCCGCGAGGAGGACGTTCGTGAAGACGACGCCGGGCACGAACACCTTCTCGCCGGCGCGGATGACGTTGATGCCGGTCAGCTCGGCCGGCGTCGTGTCGGGCGTGAACTGGATCCGCTTGAACGTCGCGCCGAGCATGTGCGCGGTCGCGCGCGCGAGGAGGGTCTTCGCGCTTCCGGGCGGGCCCTCGAGGAGCACGTGCCCGCGCGCCAGCGCGGCGACGAGGAGCAGCTCGACCGCACGATCCTGGCCGAGGACGACCTTCGCGATCTCCGCCTTCGCGCGCTCGCGCAGGTCGGTGAGGTTCTCGTACGGCTCTTCCCAGATGATTGCCACGGTCCAGCCCCCCTGTATCTGCGGTCCGAGCGATTCTAGCTCGCCCGGACGCAAGCATCCCAGTTTTCCCCGACCGCACTATCGGCGGAGCCCCGGCGGGCGTCAACCCCGGCGCGGGCGCGGGAGCGGGATCAGGCGAGCTCGACGGCCGCCGGCGCGGCAGGTGCGACCGGCGTCGGCACCGAGCTCAGCGCGAGCTGCAGAGCCTTCGTCCGGCGTCGTCTCCTCGGTGACGACGAGGCGGTGCTTGAGCACGTACGGCGCCATCTCGCGGACGTCCTCGATCGTCACGAGCGAGCGTCCGTTCAGCCGCGCGTTGGCCTTCACGGCGTTGACGAGATGGATCATCGCCCGGGAGCTGACGCCGAGCTCGACGCCCGGGATGTCGCGCGTACGCCGTCCGAGCGCGACGATGTAGCGCCCGACGGAGTCCGGGACCTCGGTGTGCTCGAGCTCCTGCCGCGCCTTGTCGAGGCCGACGACGCCGAGCAGCGGCCGCACCTCGCCGAGCATGTCCGGTGCGATGCCCTTGTGGGGGAGGTTGAGCATCGCGAGCTCGCTGTCGGCGTCCGCGTAGGTGAGCTCGATCTTGAACAGGAAGCGGTCGAGCTGGCCCTCCGGGAGCGGGTACACGCCCTCGTGCTCGAAGGGGTTCTGCGTCGCGATGACGAGGAACGGGTCCGGGAGCTTGTGCGCCTTGCCGTCGACCGTGACCTGGCGCTCCTGCATCGGCTCGAACAGGGCAGCCTGGGTGCGCGGCATCGTGCGGTTGATCTCGTCCGCGAGGAGCACGTTCGTAAACACGGCGCCCGGCATGAACACGTGCTCGCCGGCGCGGATCGTGTTGACGCCGTTGAGCTCGCTCGGCGACGTGTCGGGCGTGAACTGGATGCGCTTGAAGGACGCGCCGAGCATGTGCGCGACGGCGCGCGCGATGAGCGTCTTCGCGCTGCCGGGAGGGCCTTCGATCAGCACGTGCCCGTGTGACACGGCGGCGATGAGGAGCAATTCGACGGTGCGGTCCTGGCCGATCACGACCTTCGCAGACTTCCCGCTTGGCCCGCTCGCGCAGGTCCGCGAAGTCGTCGTACTTCTCCTCCATCATCAGCGCCACAAGGATCGGTCCTTTCGCAGTAAGGGCTGGTGTTCTTCCCGTTTCATCCTCTGACCAGGTCGGCCAGTGCGCTTATCGGCAGCTATCCTGCAAACCTGAAGACACATACGGGGGCGACCAGGTCTCGACGTGGTCGGTTCTCCGGCAGAGCTGCGAGCCGAGGTCGCCGGTTGGCCTCGTAAATCAACCGGCACCAAAGCAAGTGCGAACAAGAACGAACTCGCACTCGCCGCCTAGTTAGTAGCTAGGTAAGGCGACGCCGACCCGGATTCGGCCCGAGATCCGGGAGCCGGCGCCAACGATCGGGCTCGGTGCCGAGGGAGAGCCAATCGCCCGGAGCGCGACTCTTCAGGATGGCTGGCCCGTCGGTTGGTCGTCCGCGAACCGGCCGTCGGGCGAGATCAAGCGCGGACTACGCTCGTAGATGCCCTGTTCGGTGCGGCCGCGGACGCGGGTTCGATTCCCGCCGCCTCCACTTCTCGCTCGGATGAGCCGTGTCGAGCGCTGTCAAACGGGTCGTGCCACGGCGTTAGCGTTGTGCGAGGCGAGTGTTCAAGCCCTCATGCTTGACCGGCCGGAGTGCGCGGCCGAGGGCGATCGCGGCAGTTGTGGTAATCACACCGATCACGGTCATCGAGCGTGCGATGGTTTGCCAGCCGTCGCCGGTGCCGTCGAGCCACCAGCCACGATTCATGCCGATGTAGTACAAGGGCCAGCCGAGAAGCGGGATTATCACAGCGATCCAACGACGTGTCAGTGCTCCTATGAGTGGAAAGGCGATCACCAAAGCGAAGAACGAGACCTCGAGCACAGGGACGAGTATGGCCCACACGGGTGCGTCGTCCTTGCGCAGGCCGTAGGCGAGCAGGAGGCATGCGCAACCGTGTGCGCGAGTCCGGGTTGGAGGCGAGGATCGTGTCCGCTCGTCGTCGCTGAAGGTCGTGCGGTGAGCGGAGCGCCTTTTCGCTCGCTCGATCGGGAGCGTGGGGTCGCTGTGCAGGCGCTTGCGCAGGACGTGGAACGTGAAGAAGTACCGCAGGATGGACAGGTTCCTGTTGTAGGTGCGTCCCGCCCTCGCGCCCCATTGGTGAAAAGACCTGTGCGGCGGAGAAGGCGCTCGCCGAAACGTCCGTCGATGTCTCAAGGCTTCGGACATCGCCCTCTTGGGGCGGTGAGTGAAAAGAGCCGACGAGCCGGCGCAAGCGGTTCGTCGTTCTTACGAGGGCTTGTCAGAAGGTGTTGATGTCGCCGTCGTCGGGCGTCCCAGGCGCGCTACTGGATCCCGGTGTCGATCTCCAGGTCGATGTGAGCGAGCCGCCCCTTCGGCACACGCACGGTGTGCGGCGTCACTCCAACTCCGACGCGAAACCGCGGCGCCGCGACCGCGTACGTTCCCGGAGTGAGGAGCACGCGGTAGCTCGCATCGGGGCGCGTCGTGACGCGGGCTATGACACGGCCGCCGTGCCGGAACACGATGAGGACACCAGGCGCGGGCTTGCTGCATGGCTGGCCCTCGATACAGACGGGGCGGCTCGGTGAGAGCGTCACCTTCCCCCTGAGGCCCGAAGCGACCGAAGCCGAGCCGGTCGCAGAAACGACGGCGAGCGCGGCGAGTGCAAGACAGCTGACGCCGAGTCGGCCCACGCCTGCACGGTAGCGCGCTTTCGTCGATGGAGCGCGCGTCGGCAAGTGAAACCTCATAGGGTGCAGTCCACGAAGGTCAACCTAGGGGAGGAACGATGACGAGAGCACCCAGCCGCGCCGTACGGTTCTGGAGGCTCACGCTTCCGGTGGCTTTGGTGGCCACCGTTGTGATGGCGGTTTCCGCGGGAGCGACACAGGCGGGTCCCAACACGAAGGGCCCCAAATTCACGGAGGCAACGGGATTCGACGTCTCGAAACCGCTTCGCGAGTTGGCGAAAGTGAAGCCCTCCAGTCTGACTCTCCCGCCCGCAACCGGGAAGGACACCGACAGCGAGCTCGGCGCCGAGACGGGCGCCTGGAGCGCGTTCCGGTCGACAAGCGCGAGCCTCTTGGCGGCGATGGCACCCCAGAAGACCAGCGTCCAGCAGGTGGCCGCGGCGATCCCATCCCCGAACGCGAACTTCGAGGGGATCAGCAACCAGGACAACTTCAACCTCTACGGGGGCCGCGTCAACCCGCCCGACCCGGTCGGCGACGTCGGGCCGAATCACTACGTCGAGATGGTCAACCTCGCGTTCGCCGTCTACAGCAAGTCCGGCACGCTCCTGGCTGGGCCGGCTGCCATCGGCTCGTTGTGGGACGGGTTCGCCGTTCCCGACTGCACCGATCCGTCGGGCGACCCGATCGTGCTGTACGACCAGACGACCGATCGCTGGATCCTGAGCCAGTTCACGACGAGGGGGCTCGACCCGCCGTTCACGGCGCCCTTCTACAACTGCATCGCCGTCTCGCAGACCGGCGATCCGACGGGCGCCTACTACCGCTATGCGTTCATCACGCAGCCGGACGAAGTGGACGGCGGCTACTTCTTCCCCGACTACCCGAAGTACGGCGTCTGGACGGACTCGTACGTCATGACGACACGCGACTTCGGATTCGACGATAGGTACGGGATCAGTGTCTATGCGCTCGAGAAGAACAAGATGGTCAACGGCGAGCCGAAGGCACGGGCGGTGCAGTTCTTCCTCGACTCGGACGTCGTCCCGGTCAACCTGATGGGCGACGGCCTTCTGCCGGCGGACATCGACGGCAAGCAGAAGCCGAAGAACGACACGCCGATTCCGATCGTGGGCACCCAGGACGCCGGATTTGCCCCGTACGGGGCGGCGGCTGACGCGCTCAACATCTGGAACCTCGATGTGAAGTGGCGTTCGACGCCGACAGCGTCGCTGGTGCTAGCAACCCAGCTTCCCGTCGCTGCTTTCGATTCGGTGTTTCCGTGCGCCCCCCCGGGTGGGCTCAATAGTCGTGACTGCCTGCCGCAGCCGGGGATCGCCAACACCGCCCAGTATCTCGACATCCTGTCGTACCGGCAGCGCCCGACACACCGGCTGGCGTACCGCAACTTCAAGGACTACGAAGCCATGGTCACGACACAGTCGGTTGAGGCCTCGCCCGGAATGGCAGGCATGCGCTGGTACGAGATTCGGCGAGATGCAGCGGGCGCGTACTCCGTCCACCAGCAGGGTACGTACGCACCCAACGACGGCGTGCATCGCTGGATGGGCTCGATCGCCCAGGACAAGAAGGGCAACATGGCGCTCGGCTACAGCGTCGTGAACGGCGTCAACGTCTACCCGGGCATCCGTTACACGGGTCGGCTCGCCGGCGACCCGCTCGGGCAGATGACGCTCGGCGAGGGCGTCGTCATCGACGGATCGGGAGTCCAGACGACCACGAACTCCCGTTGGGGCGACTACACGTCCATGAACGTCGACCCCGTGGACGACTGCACGTTCTGGTACGTCAACGAGTACTACACGGCCGCCGGCCAGGCGAGCTCGACCGCTGGCTGGCAGACGCGCATCGCGTCCTTCAAGCTGCCCGGCTGCAGCTGACGTACGCGGGTGGGCGGTGCGGGTGCTCCCCGCGCCGCCCACCCGCGCGATTACGTAAGCCACGTCTGCCAGACCCCGCGCCCGACGTATACGTCGACAGCAGGCGGATCGTCGTACCCGCCTCCGCACCCGTGCCGACCTACCGCCTGGCACTCGACCCCGGCGCATCGGGCTGAGCGCTCCATGGCAACCGTGTGTCTGTGTCGCCGTGCAGCACTCGCCAGAAACACGAACCGGAGCCGGACTTCTGGCCGCGCTCTCTCGCCGCGACGTCCTTGAGGCCGCGCTCTGCTTCTGCTTCTTCGGCGGAGCTCTTGCTCATGATGATCGCCTGGGCCGGGCTAGCGCTTGATGATGTTGTGAACCTCGAAGACATCGGGCGGGCCGGAAACTCGATTCCGATGTCGGCCGGATGCGCGCGCGCGTTCACGGCGTCCCGCTCGTCGGGAGAGAGTTTCACGACGTCGTGAACAAGTGCGCGGGAGAGGGTGCGAACACGTGAGGAACGTTGCGCGGGTTCGATTCCCGCCGCCTCCACTCTCGTGTCGCGGGCTGGATCGCTCCGCGCCAGATTCAGCTCCCCGCGCGGTCAGTCGGTCGAACGCGTGCCCGAGGCTACGCCCAGGGGAGCTGGTCCCAGTACGAGGGCCGCTCCCGCCGCGACGGCTCGAACGCCGTGTACGCCTGCCTCGGGTCGGTCGTCTCCTCCTGCGCGCTCGCTTCGTACTGCGCCGCGAGCTCCGACACCGGGTAGCGAACCCGCCAGTCTCCCGACCGCGCGCCGGCCATCAGGATCACGCACGGCCCATCGCCCGCCCCCACGAAGATGTGCTCGGTCTCGGGAGGGGAGTGGAAGAAGTCCCACTGGCGGAGGAGTCGTTCCTCACCGTCGACGAGGAGCGTGCACTCCCCGTGCAGCACGAGGAAGTCCTCCTGCTTCGACTCCGCGTGGTACAGGCCGTTCGGCTCGCCCGGCTCGAGGACGTGGAGCCTGATGCCGAGCTCCGCGAACTCGACCTTCTGACCCTCGAAGGCGCACTCGGACCCGGACGGCCTCTTCTCGCCCTTCTCCGACGTCAGCCACTCGGCGTCCCGCACGTTGAGGACGAACCAGCCCTCGCTGACGGGCGCCAGCCCGGAGCCGGAGTCCTCCAGTTGCGCCTCGGGCATCCGGACAAACCTACAGGGCTGACGTCGGCCACGGTGAGGAGGACCTGCGAGCATCGCCTCCATCGACGTCGCTGAGTCGATGCGCAACCCGCTGGGTCGCGCCATGCGAAGAAGGAGACAGATGCTCGGCTTGCGGAGACCGTTTCGCGCACCGATCTGGGTCGCCCTCGTCATCGGGTGCGATCGCGTCGCTCGCCTGGGCGCCGACGGCGCTGGCCCATGCCGGAGCTCGAGTCGTCGACGCCGGCGAACGACGAGGTGCTTCGTCGTGCGCCGAGCCAGGTCGTGCTTCGCTTCAGCGAGCCGGTCGAGACCGCGTTCGCCTCCGTCCGGGTCTATGACGGCGGCGCGCGGCGGGTGGACGACGGGAAGACGACCCGGCCGGAACCGGAGTCCGTCGCCGTCGGCCTGCCGCCCGATCTGCCGCGCGGCACGTACACCGTCGCGTGGCGAGTCGTGTCCGCGGACTCGCATCCGATCAGCGGCGCGTTCGTCTTCCACGTCGGAAAGCCGGGCGCTGGTGCCGCGCGGCGTCGTCGATCAGGTGCTCGACGAGCACGCAGGATCACGGCGGTCGACACCGCGTTCTGGGTCGTCCGCTTCCTGAGCCTGACGCTTATCCTGCTCGGAGTCGGCGGCGCGATCGCCCTGGCGGTCGTGCTCACCGGCGAGGACCGCCGCATCCGCAAGCCGCTGTGGGTCGTCCTCGCCGTCGCATCGGCTCTCCTGGCCCTCACCGCACTCGCGGGCATCGGGCTCGAGGGCGCGAAGGCGAGCGCGCTCGGTCTCGACGCCGCCGTCCGTCCTTCGCTGATACGGCGACGTTCTCGACACGCGGTTCGGCGAGGTGTGGCTCCTACGGGTGGTGCTGGCTGCTCTCCTCGCGCTCGTCGCCGTGCTCGCCGTGAGGCGCTCCGCGGAGAGTCGCGCGCTTGCCTGGTCCGCGGTCGCCCTTGGCGCCGTCATCGCCCCGACGCCGGCGCTCTCGGGGCACGCACGGGTCGACGGGGGCCTCGCGGTCGTGAGCGACTGGGTGCACGTGCTCGCCGCGTCGGCCTGGGCCGGAGGGCTGGCGTTCCTGCTCGTCGCGCTCTGGCGGGGCGGCGGCGAACGGTGGAGGATCGCCTCGAGGAGCGTCCCGCGCTTCTCGACGCTCGCCGTCGTAGCGATCGCGCTCCTGCTCGTCGCGGGCGTCGTCAACGGCTTCTACGAGGTCGGCTCGTGGAGCGGGCTCTGGGAGACGACGTACGGCCGTCTGCTCCTCGTCAAGGTCGCGCTCGTCGTGCCCATCCTCGGGCTGGGCGTGTTCAACAACCGCGTCTCGACGCCGAGACTGCGGGATGGCGTCACCTCGGCGCTCGAGCGGAGGCGGTTCCTCGTGTCGACCGGCGCCGAGCTCGTCATCGCGCTGGTGGTCGTGGGAGTGACGGCCGCCCTCGTCGCCGAGCCGCCGGCGAAGGCGCAGCTCGCCGCTCAGGGCGGATCCGTCACCCGCGACGCCTTCGCCCACCCCTTCGCGGTCGAGGTCGTCGTCGACCCGGCCCGGACCGGCTCGAACGAGATCCACGTGCACCTCGTGAACCACCTGACCGGCCGGCCGGCGAAGGTGGCCGAGGTCGGAGTGACCGCCTCGCTGCCCGCGGCGGGACTCGGTCCCATACGGCTCGAGGCGGCACCGGCCGGCCCGGGCGAGACCGTCGTGCCCGCGGCGAGGTTCCCGCTCGCCGGTCTCTGGACGCTTCGCCTCGACATCCGCGGAGGCGCGCTCGGCCTGAGCAGCACCACGGTCACCGTCCCCATCGCGAAGGACACGTAGGAGACGCGGGCACATCTCTTGCTCTGCGCTGCCGGCGTGACGCCGACGCGGGTCGCGCGTCGGCACCCGGCTCCTTTTCGGCTCCCGCGACCCGCACGGGTCAGGTGAGCACGTGCTCGAGCACCGCGTCGAGCGGCCGCGGGACCCGGGAGAGGTCGAGCGCCTCGACGAGCAGGCGTCCGTAGCGGATCTTCCTGTTCGTCATGAAGCCCCGGAGCTGCTGCTCGTGCGGCCGCTCCCGATGCGCCTCCTGCTTCTGGTAGGTGCGGAACGAGCGGAGCTCGCCCTGCTCGGCGAGGACGCGCTCGACGGCGTCGGCGCCGAGAGCGCGGACGAGCTCGTCCTCGAGGTCGGCGTCGCACACGTAGAAGCCGAGGCGCTCCATGTCTTCCCGCGTCAAGTCCGAGCCGAGCCCGGCGCGCTCGAGCGCTCGGCGGAAGGCGTGCTCCTCGCCCGCGTCGCACAACCCTGCCAGCCGCACGTCATGGTTCGCGCCCGCGCCCCCGAGCCGACCGAGGAACGGTCCGACCGCCTGCGCGCCGCCGATCGGCACGACGGAGATGCCCTCCGCGTCGAGGTCGCGCCGGCGCCGTTCCGCGAGCGCGTGGAGCGCAGCCTGGTCGCTCGGGCCCTCTACGAGGACGACGGCGCGAGGGTCCGCCGGCAGATCGGAGAAGTCGCGCATGACGAGAGCGTAGGTGCGTGAGCGCGGCGCGAGGCCGAACCTTGACGAGCGGGCGGCCGAGCGAGCACCCTAGACGTCAGCTGCCGTGCTCCGCCTCCTCGCCGTTCCGCTCGCCCTCGTCGCCCTCCACGGGTTCGACTCGGAGGCCAAGCCGTTGCCTGCGCCACTCCGTGCGAGCCTCGAGGGCCGCTTCTGGCAGCCCGGGTGTCCCGTGCCCATGTCCGATCTCCGTCTCCTGACGGTGACCCACTGGGGCTTCGACGGCCGCCCGCACACGGGCCAGCTCGTCGTGAACCGGGACGTCGCCGCGCCGCTCGCCAAGGTGTTCCGACGCCTGTACCAGCTGCGCTTCCCGATCCGGCACATGGAGCTCGGTGACCTGTACGGGCCGAAGCGTGCGCGCCCGACGGACGGGGACGTCACCGGGTCGTTCCACTGCCGCCGCGCGGTCCCGTCCCCCTGCGGGACCGGCAGCGGGAACTGGTCCAACCATGCGTACGGTCACGCGGTCGACCTGAACCCGAAGGAGAACCCCTACGTCGGGTGCGGCGCCGTCTACGACCCGCGCAGCAGGCCGTACGTCGACCGCACGCCTCTCCGCAAGGGCATGGTGACGCCCGAGGTCGTGCGGGCGTTCCGCTCGGTCGGCTGGGGCTGGGGCGGCGAGTGGACGGGCTCGACGAAGGACTACATGCACTTCTCCACGACGGGCCGCTGACGGAACGGAACGCAGCCGACTTCAGTCGGCCCGCTCGAGGAGCTCCGGGACGAGTGCCTCGGCGTCCGAGGCGACGGTGACGTGGATCGCGGCGGGCTCGCGCGCCCACGCGATGAGCCCGCGGGCCGTCAGGTCGTCGAGCACGAACTGGAACGCCTGGGCCTGCGCGCCCGACTCGTACCGGCGCCTGACGTCGAACGCGTAGCCGGTCGTGTGGAGCGAGTAGCGCTGCGCGGCCTCCGGGTTCGTCGCGCGCAGCAGGCTCTGGTACTCGTCGTCGCGCACGGAGCTCGTCACCTGCAGCGGTTGCGACGCGCCGCCGATCGCCTGCACGCGGGAGCCGACGTAGACGAGGAGCGCGAGCGCCTCCTTGCGGAGCCCCCGGTAGAGACCGCGCGGACGCCCGAGTCGCGAGGCCAGCTCTCCCATGGAGGGATCGACCGTGAACCCGAGGCGCGCGGGGTCGTCGGGCAACGGTTGGAGCACGACGTCGTCCCAGGCTCGCTGGAGGTCGACGCCGTCGGCGAAGCGGTCGGTCTCGGACGGCGGGTGGAGCGCCTCCTCGGCGCTTGCCTTCGCGCCGTGCAGGAGGTCGAGCTCCTGGAGGCGGTCGAAGTCGTCGCGGTACAGCCGCATGATCTCGGCCGCCGCGAGGACGCGCCAGTAGTACGTAGGCGAGTCGTCGCCCAGGCGGGCGAGAAGGCGATGGGCCGCCGCGTGCCAGTCCGGCGCGGTGTCGAAGAAGACGCGCGCCCACGAGAGGTCGTTCTCGTCCACGAGCTCGGGCACGGGCGTCTCCGTTCCCGTCCCCGTGTAGGCGCGCAGCACGTCCGTCAGGTTGCCGATGCCCATGTGGTACGAGACGACGGCCAGATCCTCCCGGCCGAGCCGCTCGAACGCCCTCGACAGGTAGCGGACGGTGCCGGCGAGGGCCTGCGCGGGATCGAAGCGGGCGTCGATCGCGCGGCGCTCCGCGCGGAGCCGCTCCGCCCGGGCGAGGTCCCCGCGGCGCTCCGCGCCCGCTATCCGGACCGTCAGCGCCCGGCTCCGGTCGAGGTTCACGGGCATCCCCAGGAAGCTCTGCGCGGTCTCGGCGAGGATCTGGGTGAGACCCGAGGCGGCCTCGGGGTCGTCGCCAGCGATGACGTCCGGCCGGCCACCGCTCTCGAGGAACACGATCGCCTCGAGGAGGTCCGCGTCGATCTCGGTGCCCTCGACGGCCGCTTCGACGAGCGGCCGGAACGCCTCGACCCGTCGCGCCGTCGCCAGCACGCCGCCCGGCGACTTCTCGTACAGCGGATGGCTCAGGCCGACCGCGGCCGCGCGCTCGAGCTCGTCCTCCTGTGACGACTCGTAAACGAGGACGTCGGTCGACGGAAGCGGGTCCCGCGGGACGAGGAGCGCGTTCCCGCCGTCGTCACCCGAGGACCGCACGAGCACGGCCGCGGTGGCCAGGGCGACGGCCACGAGGGCTCCGGCGAGGACGAGCAGCCGTCGCCGGTGGGGGCCGCGCTCGGACGAGGACTGCGGTCCTCGGGGGAAGCTGCTCATCACGGGATGCTCGCATGCGCCCGCACGCCGCCGAATCGAGATGATTGCGTCGTGCCTGCGGCCTTGACGATCAGGGAGCTCACGAGCGACGACCTCCCGTTCCTCCGGGAGATGCTGTACGCGGCGCTCGCGTGGCGGCCGAGTCCCGAGCTGCCGCCCTTCGAGCTCGTCATCGACCACCCGCAGCTCGCGATCTTCCACGCGGGTTGGGGGCGAGAGGGCGACGCCGGACTCGTCGCGGAGGAGGAAGACCGGCGGATCGGCGCGGTGTGGTGGCGCTTCTTCACCGATGCCGAGCACGGCGAGGGCTTCGTGGACGAGTTCACGCCGGAGCTCGCGATCGCCGTCGTCGACGGCCACCGGGGACGCGGTGTCGGTCGCGCGCTCATGCTGGCGATGCACGACCTCGGCCGGCGCCGCGGCATCCGCAGGGTCTCGCTCAGCGTGGATGCCGAGAACCCGGCGAAGCGACTGTACGCGGCCCTCGGGTACGTCGACCACGAGCCGGGCGACGACCTCGGGCGGATGGTGCTCGAGCTCGACGACGGCGTAGGCTGACGCCTTCCGCCGCGAGGAGCCCTCACTGGAGCCGCTCGTCCCACGTCCGTCCGCAGGCAGGACGTTCAGCACCGCCTACCGCGTCAGGCTCTCCGACACGGACGCGACCGGCCGCCTGCGGCTGGACGCGGTCGCCCGGTACCTCCAGGACGCCGCGACGGACGACGTCGACGAGACCGGGTGGGGGGCTCCCGAGCATCTCTGGGTCCTGCGCTCGATCCGCATCGACGCGCTCTCGCCGTTCGTGCGCGACACGAGCGTCGAGATCGTGACGTGGGGGAGCGCGTTCTCGGCGCTCGCGGCGGGCCGGCGGTGGTCGCTCACCGGAGATGCCGGGGGCTCGATCGAGGTGGACAGCGTGTGGGTCCATCTCGGGCCGGACGCACGACCGGCCCGGATCGGCGAGGGGTTCGACGGCTATGCGCGGGCGGCTGCGGGCCGGGCCGCCTCGACGCGGCTCACCCTGGAGGGCCCGTCCGGCGACGCGCCCCGGGTGTCGTGGCCGCTGCGCGCGACCGACGTCGACCTCATGGGCCACGTGAACAACGCGGCCTACTGGAGCGCGGTGGAGCAGCGCCTGCCGGAGCGCGGCCCCGATCTCCGCCGCCCGGCACGGGCGCTCCTCGACTACCGCCACCCGCTCGACCTCGAGGAGCGTGTCGAACTCGCCGAGGAGTGGAGCAGAGAGCGGTACGAGGTCGGGTTCGTCGTGGGAGAGACCGTGAAGGCGGTCGCGTGCGTGGAGGCGATCCTCTAGGTCACGGCGTCCGGAGGTCGCGCCGCTCGACGAGCAGCGCTCCTGCGAGGAGGAGCGCGACGGCGGCGGCGATCACCACCGCGGCCCCCCACGTGTCGGCGCCACCTTGCAGCGGGGAGGAGCCGACCAGCCAGAACGGGGAGGCGAAGCGAAACGGGTCGAGCCAGCCCGCGATCCCGTGCAGCCCGTTGACGAGGTACCCGGCCGCAGCGACGCCGACGGGCACGCCGATGGCGAGCGCGCGACTCGCCGTCGCGGCGCCGACCGCGAGCGCGAGCCAGCCGTGCAGGAGCCCGAGCGCGGCGAGAGACGCTACGGCGGCCGCGATGTTCCTGGTGGAGAGGTCGAGGCCGAGGAGTGGGTCGAGGATGAGCATCGCGACACCCGCGGCGGCGCACAGGAAGCAGCACCTCGGTCCCCACCGCGAGGCCCTTCGCGAGCACGGCATTCCGGCGCCGCACGGGATACGAGAGCAGGAGCTCCAGCCGGCCCGCGTCCTCCTCGCCCGCGAACGTCCGCGCGCCCGAGCCGATCGCGAGCACGAGGACGAAGAGCGGGAGCATGAAGCTGAAGAGCTCCGCGTCGAGATACCCCGGGCCCGAGGTGATGCTGCTCCCCTCCGCGATGCCGAACAGCGACTTCAGGACCTCGGGGTAGCTCGCCAGGAGATCGTCGAGCTCGGGCGAGCCCTCGATCGAGGGGAAGATCGCGGCGATGAGCCCGACGTAGGCGACGACGCCGAGGCACCAGGCGACGAGCGCGCGTCGGTGGTCGAGGAGCCCGCGCAGGAAGAGCTCAGCGGCCGTCGTCGTCCTCCCGGTACAGCTCGAGGAAGATCTCCTCGAGATCCGCAGGCTGGGACACGAGGTCGACCACCTCGTGCCGCGCCGCCGCCTTCACGACGGCGTCCATCGCCGTCTCGGGCGCCGAGAGGCGGACGTGCGGCCCCTCCACCGCCGTGACGCGAACGCCGTCGAGCCGGGCCAGCTCGGCCGCGTCGACCGGCGCCTCGAACGTGATCGAGACGTGTCGAAGCGAGCGCTCGCGCAGGCTCTCGACGGCGTCCACGTCCACGAGCCGACCCGATCGGATGATCCCGACCCGGTCCGCCACGTGCTGCACCTCGTCGAGCGAATGCGACGAGAGGAACACCGTGCGCCCGTCCGTCGCCGTCTCGCGCAGCAGCGCGCGCACCTCCGCCTGGAGCAGCGGGTCGAGCCCGGAGGTCGGCTCGTCGAGGACGACGACCTGCGGCCGGTGCATGAACGCCTGCACGATCCCGAGCTTCTGGCGGTTGCCCTTCGAGAGCTGGCGGATCGGCCTGTCGAGGACGACGTCCAGGCGCTCGCAGAGCCCATCCCGCAACCGCTCGTCGACGTTCCCGCGGAGACGTACGAGCGACTCGAGCTGCTCGCGGCCGGTCAGGCGGTCGGCCAGGCGGAGGTCGCCGGGGAGGTAGCCGGCGAGCCTGCGCGCGGCGACACCGTTCGCCCGCGTATCCAATCCGTGCACGGACGCGCGGCCGGACGTCGGGCGGATGAGCCCGAGGAGGAGCCGGATCGTGGTCGACTTCCCGGCGCCGTTGGGGCCGAGGTAGCCGAAGACCTCGCCCTGCTCGACGCGGAGGTCGAGGTCGACGAGCGCTCGCACGCCGCCCCCGTACGTCTTGGACAGCCCGAAGGTCTCCACCGCGGGCGAGTCGGCCATGGGGCGATCGTAGTAGTCGCGTATCGCTCTCAGACGGCTCTCAGGTCGGCGAGCTACCCTCGCGGGCTATGGAAGACGAGGCCCGTCTCAGCCGACGCGAGTCGCTTCTCAAGCTGGGCGGGCTGCTTGCGGGAGCGGCCGTGGTCACCGGTATCGAGATCGCGGACTCCGCGGGCGCGACGGACGACGCGGCCGCCGGCTCCGGTCCGGCCGGTGTCGCGTCCGGAGCCGTCACCTGCGTCCTCGCGCCCGAGCAGACGGAGGGCCCGTACTACCTCGACGACCAGAAGGTCCGCCGCAACATCACCGAGGGCAAGCCGGGCACGCCGCTGATCCTGCGGCTCACCGTCGTCGACGCGTCGACCTGCCGTCCGCTCAGGGGTGCGGCCGTGGACGTCTGGCACTGCGACTCGGGCGGCGCGTACTCGGGCGTGCAGGGCTCGGCGGGCACGTTCCTCCGCGGCATCCAGCGCACGGACGCGAAGGGGCTCGTGACGTTCCGGACGGTCTATCCCGGCTGGTACCCGGGTCGTACCGTCCACGTCCACGTGAAGGTCGCGCTCGGCGGGAACGTCGTGCACACGGGCCAGCTCTACTTCCCGGACGCGGTGACCGACACCGTGTACCGGCGCGCCCCGTACAACCGCCGGCCGAACCGCGACCCGCGAAACCCCGGCGACAGCATCTACCGGAACGGCGGCAAGCGCTCCACGCTCAGGCTCCGGCAGACCGCCTCGGGCTACGTCGCGTCCATCGCCATGGGCGTGTTCCGCTCGTAGCCGCCCGACCGTCGTGCGCGCACCGGACCGCATCGCCCGACGGGAACCCCGCGGCTTCACCTAAAACTTAGGTTCCGCTGCTTTCGTATATCCCCACATCCGACCGAGAAAAGGGGGCCCAGTGACCGTCGAGAGCGCCGACCAGGCCGGTCCGAATCCGGAAGAGGCACGGGAACAGCTCGAGCAGGCGCTCTTCGAGATACGGCGGGTGATCGCGGGCCAGGACGCCATGCTCGAGCGCGTGCTCGTGTGCCTGCTCGCGCACGGGCACCTCCTGATCGAGGGCGTGCCCGGTCTCGCGAAGACCCTGACCGTCAAGACGACCGCCGGTGTCCTGGGCGGCACGTTCGCCAGGGTGCAGTTCACGCCGGATCTCGTACCCTCCGATCTGGTCGGGACGCGCATCTACCGCCCCGGCGACGCGACCTTCGACACCGAGCTCGGGCCCGTCTTCTGCAACTTCCTCCTGGCGGACGAGATCAACCGCGCGCCGGCCAAGGTCCAGTCCGCGCTCCTCGAGGTCATGCAGGAGCGGCAGGTCACGATCGGGCACGACACGCACCTGGTTCCCGATCCGTTCCTCGTGATGGCGACGCAGAACCCCATCGAGTCCGAGGGGACGTACCCGCTGCCCGAGGCGCAGGTCGACCGCTTCATGCTCAAGGTCGTGATCGGCTACCCGCAGCACGACGAGGAGCTCACCGTCGTCCAGCGCCAGCTCGTCGATCCGCCCGAGCTGCGGCAGGTGCTCTCGCTCGACGACCTGCGGGCGTTGCAGCGCGCGGTCTACGACATCTACGTCGACCCCTCGCTCGTGAGCTACGCGGTCGCGCTCGCGACGGCGACGCGCGAGCCCGCCGAGCACGGCCTCGCCGACCTGGCGCCGTACATCTCGTACGGCGCGAGCCCGCGAGGGCCGATCAGCCTCGTGCAGGCGACGCGCGCGCTCGCGCTCATCCGTGGCCGCGAGTACGCGATCGTGGACGATCTCCAGGCCCTGGTCCGGGACGCCATGCGGCACCGGCTCGTCCTCTCGTACCAGGCGCTGGCCGAGGAGGTGAGCCCGGACGCCATCCTCGACCGCGTCGTCGCTGCCGTGCCAGCCCCGCAGCTCGACCTCCAGCACGTGACCGCGGCGTGACCTCCGCGAGCGCGCTTCTGGCACAGCCGACTCCGGCGAGGCCCGGCCCCGGGCCGATGGCCGAGGGGCTGCTGCGCGCGCTCGACGTGGCGATCGGGAGGCGCATGGAGGGGCTGCTCGCGGGAGACTTCCGCTCGAACCACCTCGGGGCGGGGTCCGAGCTCGCCATGGTGCGACCGTACGAGCCCGGAGACGACGTCCGGCGCATCGACTGGGCCGTGACCGCCCGGACGAACGAGACGCACGTGCGCGTGGACCTCGCCGAGCGCGTCCTCGTGTCGTGGCTCGTGCTCGACTCGTCGCCCTCGATGCAGTTCGGGACCGCCGACCGGCGGAAGGCCGACGTGGCCGAAGGGGTCGCGATCGGGGTCGGCCACCTCGCGACACGTCGTGGCAACCGCCTGGGAGTCGTCACGTTCGGCGACGAGAGCACCTACGCGCTTCCGCCCCGCCAGGGTCGTGTCGCGCTGCTCGGCCTGCTCAGGGCGCTGCGGGAGGCCCGCCCGGGGCCGGGCACGGGCGCCCCGACGCTCGGCACCGCGCTCGCCCGCGCGGGAAGCCTCTCCCACCAGCGGTCGCTCGCAGTGGTGGTGTCCGACTTCCGCGGGCCGCAGGACTGGCGCCCACCGCTGCTCGAGCTCGCGGGGCGACACGACGTCGTCGCGGTCGAGATCCGCGACCCGCGCGAGCAGGAGCTCCCCAACGTCGGCCAGCTCTGGCTCGTCGACCCGGAGACGGGCCGTCAGCTGCACGTCAACACGCGCAGCCGGAAGCTCCGGGAGCGGTTCGCGGTCGCCGCCGCGGCCGAGCGCGCTCAGGTGGCCCAGGTGTTCGCTTCGGCCGGCGTCCGTCACGTGGTGCTCACGACGTCCGGCGACTGGCTGCGCGCGCTCGTCGTCTTCCTCCGCCGGAGCCGCGGATGAGCTTCGGCTGGCCGATCGCGCTCGTGGGGCTCGTCGCGATCCCGCTGCTCGTCGCGCTCTGGGTCTGGAACGACGGGCGGCGCAAGGCGTCGCAGGCGGCGTTCGGGAACCCCGACCTCCTCCCGAACGTCGTCGACCGCGAGCCCGGGCGGATCCGCTACGTCCCGCTCGTCCTGCTCCTCGTCGGCCTCGGGATGATGATCCTCGGGGTCGCTCGTCCGCACGCGATGGTGAGCGTGCCGCGCGAGGAGGCCACGGTCGTTCTCGCCCTGGACGTGTCGCGCTCGATGAAGGCGAACGACGTGGAGCCGACGCGGCTCGACGCGGCGCGGGCGGCGGCGAAGGCGTTCCTCGCCGAGGTGCCCGAGAAGTACCGCGTCGGAGTGGTCTCCTTCGCCACGCGGGCAGCCGTCGGCGTGCCGCCGACGGAAGACCGCGAGCTCGTGCAGGCAGCGCTCGACTCGCTCGCGCCCGGCGAGGGAACCGCCATCGGTGACGCCGTGGCCCTGGGGGTACAGCTCGGACGGACGGAGCGCGAGGTCACCGAACGCATTCCGCGATCCATCCTCCTCATCTCCGACGGCGCGCAGGACGGAGGAAGGATCGAGCCGGCGCAGGCGATCGAGGCGGCGAAGAAGCAGGGAGTGCCGGTGTACACCGTGCTCGTCGGCACCCCGGACGGCGTCGTCGAGGAGGAGCTCACGGGTGGGTACAAGCGGATCATCCGCGTGCCGCCGAACCCGCAGACCCTCCAGCAGATCGCCGCCGGGACCGGCGGCGAGTTCTTCGCCGCGCTGGACGCCGACCAGCTCCACACCGTCTACGAGAACCTCGGCTCGCGGCTCGGCACCCGCGACGAGAGCCGTGAGATCACCGACGTGTTCTCCGCGGGCGCGGTCGCGTTCCTGCTCGTGGGAGGAGCGCTCTCGGCGTTCCTGTTCCGGAGGGTGCCGTGACGGCGGTCGTGCGTGCTCTGGCGCTCGTCGTGACGCTCGCGGCCGCCCTGGTCGCGGCCGCCCCCGCCGGCGCGGCGGACGAGTGCGACGGGCTGATGGTCTGCGTGCCGGTCGCGGGGCCCTGGGTGGTCGTGCCGACGAGCGGCGTCGTCCCGCGGAAGCAGGTGGAGTACCAGGTCACGTGCCCGCGCGGCCATGTCGCCGGCGGCCTCGACGCACGGCTCAGCCGGCGCGCGATCGACGTCTCGTTCCTCGGGACGCTCGGAAGCCCGGTGAACCCGGGGATCTCGACCTCGCGCTCGGTCGTGTTCGTCGCCGCGTACGTCGGTAGCGGCGCCGCCAACGCGACCTTCCGCCCCTTCGTCGGCTGCGTTCCCGCAACGGGCGGCGGCGGTCGCGTCCCGACCTCGGCCTCCGCCTTCGAGCCGGGGCGCCCGACGGTGCGGCGCGTTCGGACCGTGCGCGTGCGGCCCGGGACCGCGACGATCGTCCAGGGCTGTGCCGCGCGCGAGCGCCTGGTAGGTGCGGCGCACGCGATCGGCTTCCACACGCCGCGCCCGCCCGACGCGAGCCTCGTCTCGAGCGTCACGGGCACCCGCACGATCCGAGGCGGTCGGGTCAGCGTCACGGTGCGCGGCGACGCGGAGATCGGCAACGTGCGCGCGGTCGTCCAGGTCCAGGCAGTGTGCTCGAGGGTGTCGTGATGAGCTTCCAGAGCCCCTGGCTTCTCCTCGCGCTTCCCTTGCTGGGGGTCGCTGCAGCGATCTGGCTGCTCGCCGAGCGCCGCCGAGTGCGCTACGCGGTGCAGTTCCCGAACGTCGACGTCCTCGCGACCGTCGTCTCGGGCCGTTCGTGGCTCAGGCTCGTCCCCCCGGCGCTCTTCGGACTCGCGCTCGCCTGCCTCCTCGTCGCCCTGGCCCGCCCGCAGGTCTCGCGAACGTTCCTGAAGGAGCGCGCCACGGTCATCCTCGTGATCGACACCTCGCGCTCCATGCAGGCGGAGGACGTGCCGCCGACGCGGCTCGCGGCTGCGCAGGCGGCGGTCCGCTCTTTCCTGGACCAGGTGCCGGACAAGCTGCGCGTCGGGCTCGTGGTGTTCGCCGGGGAGGCGCAGGTCGCGACCCCGCCCACGCAGGACCACGATCTCGTGCGCACCGCGATCGACGAGATCGACTCGTACCTCATCTACGGCGGCACCGCGATCGGCGACGCCCTCCAGACCGCGGTGGAGATGGGGAAGCGCGTGGAGGACGAGCAAGCTCCGGACGGCGAGGAGATCGTCTTCCGGGCTCCGGCTCCTGTGAGCGGCACGCGCACGTTCGCCCAGGCCGGTGGCACGGAGGGGGACGAGTCGGAGAGCCCGGTCTCGATCCTCTTCCTGTCCGACGGGGCGCAGACGCGGGGGATCCTCCAGCCCGCGGAGGGCGCCGCGCTCGCCAAGGAGGCCGGCTTCCCCGTCTACACCGTCGCGCTCGGGACTCCGAGCGGGACGATCGAGCGCGGGCCGTTCGGGTTCGGCAGCACGGAGCAGCGGATTCCCGTGCCGCCCGACCCGGAGACGCTGCGCGCCATCGCCGAGACGACGGGAGGCGAGTTCACGGAAGCGCGAACCGCGAACGCGCTCGAGGGCGCGTACCAGAACCTGGGCTCGAAGCTCGGGCGGGAGCCGGGGGAGAGCGAGGTGACGTTCTTGCTCGTCGCCGCGGCCGCTCTGCTGCTCGTCGCCGCGGGTGTCTTCTCGGCCTTCGTCTCGCCCCGGCTCCCCTGACGGGGCCAGACGAGCCGTCGCGACGACCGCGGACGCGCAGCGTCCGCGCTTCAGGGTTTGCCCGCGACGGCCGCTCGCGTGAGCGAGTGGCCGTCTTGCGGAGGACAGGGCGCCCGCGGCCCGCGGCCTTGCGGCCGCGGACGCGCATCTCGGCTAGACGGCAACCGCCACGAAGGCGCCGTCGTCCTCGTCCGCTCGTCCGACGTTCTGCACGCGGATCCGGAACGTCCCGGGGCCGATCGTCTCGACCGACGCCGAGAACAGGCCGATCCCGTTCGCGACGACGCTCGTCGCCGCGTTGCCGACGAAGCGGAGCTCGTACACGCCGATTCCCGTTCGCCGGACCTGGATCGCCTTCCCCGAGCAGTTGAACCGCCGGGAGAACAGGTTCGGCGCGGCCGAGAACTGGTCCGGGAGGTTCGCCATGCCCTTGCTCGGATCCCCCGTCACGGTCGCGACGCCGCGGACGGCCCCGTTCGCGCAGCGCTGCTGCACCGCGGATGGGGCCTGTATCCGCTCGCCGACGGCGAAGGCCGAGCCGCCGAGCGCGAAGAAGAGGGCGATGAGCGCGATCGCCGTCCCAGGGCTGAACGTGACGCGTCTGCCGGCTTTCATCTGGATCTCCTTTCGGTCGCTCCCCGTCCACGTCCGGGGCCGCGATAGGTTCCCGCCGATGCCGGACGATATCGCCGAGCCGAGACGGCGGTTCCTGGGCTCGAGGCGCCGTCTCCTCGGAGGAGGCGTCACGGTGGCCGTCACCGTCGCGGTCTTCGTGTTCTTCCTCCCGCGGATCGCCGACTACCGCGATGTCTGGGACGTCATCCGCGAGCTCACCTGGCAGGAGGGCCTGCTCCTCGCCGCCGTAACCGTCCTCAACCTCGTCACGTTCGCGCCCCCGTGGATGGCAGCCCTGCCGGGACTGCGCTTCCGCCAGGCGATGGTGCTGACCCAGGCCTCGACCGCGCTCTCGATCGTCTCGCCGGCCGGCGCCGCCGTGGGTGTCGCGGGCTCGTACTCGATGCTCCGGTCGTGGGGGTTCGGCAGGACCGAGGTGGGGCTCGCCGTCGGGGTGGCCGGGATCTGGAACCAGCTCCTCAACCTGGCATTCCCGATCGTCGCGCTGGCGCTGCTCACGAGCATCGACGAGGATCACCCGGCGCTGCGAACGGCTGCGCTCGTGGGCGTCGTCGTGCTCGTCGTAGTCCTCGTGGCGTTCGCGCTCGCCCTCTCCGCTCCGCGTCGCGCCCGGCGGATCGGCGACCTGGCGGCTCGCATCGTCAGCCGGGTGCGTGGCGTCTTCCGGCGAGGGCCGGTCGCGTGGGGAGGCGATGACCTGTCGGACTTCCGGTCGCGGGCGCTCGACCTCCTGCGGCGGCGCTGGCACGTGATCACGGTGGCGACCCTGGTCGGGCACCTCACGGTCTTCCTCGTGCTGCTGACCTGCCTGCGTGTCGTCGGTGTCGACGGCACGGAGGTCTCGGCGATCGAGGCCTTCGCAGCGTGGGCGCTCATCCGCGTGCTCGGCATCCTGCCGCTCACTCCCGGCGGCCTCGGCATCGTGGAGCTCGGTCTGAGCGGCGCCCTCGTCGCGTTCGGCGCGTCCAACGCGGATGCCGTCGCGGCGACGCTCCTGTATCGCGCGCTCTCCGTGCTCCCGACACTGGCCCTCGGGCTGCTTGCCGCCGCCACTTGGCGCACGCACCATCCGGGGGAGCCTCTAGACTCCGGCGCGTGACCCTGACGAGGGGCGGGATCACTGCCTCGAGGAATGTGCGTCCTCGAGCAGCCAGAGCGAACAGCCGCCGGAGTGTCCAACGGTGAGAGCCGTGACCTCCGTGCAGGCGTCAGCGACGATCCGCGTCGGGCTGGCTGTGCTCCTCACGACGTCGTTCCTGGCGGTCCTCGTCGCCGGCCGCGCGGACGGCGCCGGCTCGTGGGCCTCGTACCTGGCCCCTGCGTCCGCCTGCCCGGGGTCGACGGACCGGAACGCCTCGGCTGCAGTGCAGGAACGGGCCGCCGCGTGCCTCGTCAACTGGGCGCGGGCTCACGCTCGTGTCTCCCGCCTCCGTCGCCCCGCTGCGCTCGGACGGGCCGCGGAACTGAAGGGGGGCAGGGTGGCCTCGTGCGGCGACTTTTCGCACACACCGTGCGGAAGCGATCCGCGGGCGTCGGTGCGGGCGGTCGGCTACCGGTACCGGCACCTCGGCGAGAACCTCTTCATCGGGACATGGGGCAAGGTGAGCGCGCGGGACGCGGTCGCGGCCTGGCTCGGGTCGCCGCCTCACCGCGAGAACATGCTGCGTCGGGGCTACCGGCACCTCGGGGCGGCGCTCGTCCGGGCGCGCGGGATGCGCCGTGACGGCGACGGCGCACTCTGGGTCACCGAGTTCGCGACGCCTCGCTGAGATCGACGGGCAGGACTCGCCGCGCGAGCCTGGAACGAGCGCCTGATGAGGGAGGAGAGCCACCTCGACGACATGCGATCCGCCATCCGCGGGGATTTCGAGCGGCTCGCCGAGCGCCGGGGGAGCCAGGAGCTGATGAGCCTCGCTCCCGACACGGCGCAGCCCGACGACGCGCCTGAGTCGGCGCAGCCCGAGGCGTCCGGGGAGACGGTCCCGGATCCTGCGGAGCCGGAGGGCGCCGAGTCGGCGAGCGAGCCCACGGCCGAGCCGGACCAGCCGTCCGCGGACCGCGAAGCTCCGCCTCCGGCCGACGACGAGCCGGTCGCCGTGGACGACGCCGAGCCCGAGCCGGTCGAGGCCGAGGAGGAAGCGGCGGAGCTCGCAGAGGAGCCCGAGGCGCCGCCTGTGCGCCGCGCGTGGCTCGATCGGCTGCTGGGCCGCTAGCCGAGGACGTCTCGGTGGCGCCGACGCCGGTCGCGTGCGCTCTAATGGGGGCGTGGAGAAGGCCGAGCGCGAGGCCATCATGCGCCAGGGAGTCGTCCTTCCCGAGACGCCGCGGGACCGCCGCGAGCGTGCGGGCCTCGAGGAGGACCTTCGGTCCAACCCCGCGCGTGGCAGGCCGCTCCCGCTTCGTCTTCGCAACTTCCGCCCGCGGGCGGACTCGTATCTCGCGGCAGCACGTGGGCCGCTCCACTACATGCTCCGTCTCCACGACATCGAGCGTAGGCTCGAGGAGCAGCAGGAGGCGCTCCGCGAGGCGTGGCAGGCGCTCGCGGCCGACTGCCTCGCCGACGCGCGCGGCTTTCGTCGGCGCTGGCTCGCCGCGGCCCGGGCGGTCGACTTCAGGGACGTGAACGACCTGATCGAACGTCACAACCGCTGGTATCCGATCGAGTCCCAGCTGCCGATGGATCCTCGCACTGGCGAGTTCGCGCTCGTGAACGGTCGCGACTACCGTCTCGAGCCGCTCGACGAGTCGTGGGTCCTCGCGCGCTTCCCGCCGGAGCTCGACGTCGCGCTGCCGGTCCCGCGGACGGCGCGAGCCTGAAGCCGGCCGCTGCCGCATAGGCAACACGCACGCGCGGGACGACGAGGCAGGGAAGAATGGGCGCATGACGCTCGCCGAGCTCGCGCTGACGGTCGGAGTGCTGGCCGTCCTCGGGCTCGTGGCGCGGCGCTTCGGTCTCTCGGCGATTCCCGCGTACCTGCTGGCGGGGCTCCTCCTCGGCCCCAACGAGCCGAGCGAGCTCTACCTCATCAGCCCCTCCGAGGTCACCGAGTTCGTGGCGGAGCTCGGGATCGTCTTCCTCCTCTTCTTCCTCGGGCTCGAGTTCAGCCTCGCGCGGCTCATGCGAACGGGGCGTCACGTCGGGCTCGGGGGCACGATCGACCTGGTCGTGAACGCGGCGCTCGGCCTCGTCGTGGGGATCGCCGCCTTCGGCCTGTCTTCCGCGGCGGTCGTCCTGGCCGCGTGCATCTACGTCTCGTCGAGCGCGATCGCGGTCAAGGGTCTGATCGACTTCCGCCGGCTGGCCGACGACGAGACCGACCTCATCCTCGCGATCCTCATCTTCGAGGACCTCGTCATCGCGTTCATGCTCGGCTTCGCGGCCGCGGGTGGGGGCGAGCCCTCGGACACGCTCGTCCTCGTCGCCAAGGCGCTCGCCTTCGTCACTGCCGGACTGGCGGCTTCCCGCTGGCTCGCGAGACCGCTCGACCGCCTGCTCGACCGCCTGCCGCTGGAGTTCTTCCTGCTCGTCGTCTTCGGCTTCCTCGTGGGCAGTGCCGCGATCGCGGACGAGCTCGGGCTCTCCGAGGCGATCGGCGCCCTCATGGCCGGGATCGTGCTCTCGGAGACGTCCGTCCGGGAGCAGATCGAGGAGCGCTTCTTCAGCTTCCGCGACATCTTCGCGGCCCTGTTCTTCTTCGTCTTCGGCCTGTCCATCGACCTCTCGGCGCTCGGCGACGTCGGCTGGATCGTGGCGCTCGCTGTGCTCGTCACGCTCGTCGGCAAGATCGGCGGCGGCCTCGCCGCCGGCCGCATCGGCGGTTTCACGAGCCGGCAGAGCCTGAACGCCGGCGTCGCGCTCGTCGCGCACGGGGAGTTCACCGTCATCCTCGCCCAGCTCGCCTCCGACAACCCCGCGATCGATCCCGCGGACAGCGCGGACCTCGTGGCATTCGCCGGTCTCTACGTCCTCGTCACGGCCACGATCGGCATCGTCCTGATGAAGGAGTCGAAGCGGCTGGGACGCGCCCTGTTCTCGATCCCTAGACTGACTGGAGAGACCTGATGCCCCTCGACGTCCGAGAGACGCGCCTGCCTGGCGTGGGTTTCAAGTACGCCTTCCACCTCGCTCACGGCGGTCGGGTGTCCGTGATCCTCCACATGGACGGCCAGCGGGACATCTACTACTACCGGCGCGCGGCGGACGACGACGCGACGAGCGTCATCGAGCTGCAGGACGACGAGGCTCGTCAGCTGGGCGCGATTCTCGGCGGCGCGTACGAGCGCCCGAAGATCGTCGAGGAGCTCGAGATGGCGCTCGGCGAGCTCCAGATCGAGTGGATCCCGGTCCCCGACTCGAGCCCGGCGATCAGCCGCACGCTCGCCGAGTGCGGGTTGCGCGCGAGGACGGGCGTGACCGTCATCGCGATCCTCCGCGAGCCGGAGCCGATCAGCGGCGCTCAGCCAGGCGACGTGATCCAGCAGGGCGACACCCTGGTCGCGGTCGGCAAAGCGGGCCAGTTCGCCCAGTTCCGGAAGCTCCTCGCCGAGGGCCCGTACGACTCTTAGCGCAGGCCCTGGATCCGCAGAAGCGGATCCAGGGCCGCGCGAAATCCCTGATTCCCTGGCCAGCACTCCCGGCTCGCTCGCGCGAGCCGGGAGTGCGACCGAATCCCTGAAGGCGGCCGCTTCGCGGCCGCTATGTCTGCGTGGGCTCGCTCGCGTGGTGACCGAGCGCCCCTGGAGACCGCCTGTCTTGTGAGCTCACCAGAAGCCGTCGTGGACGGCCCAGGCCTCCTCCTCGAGGTGCGGCCCGCTGACCGTGACGCTGCGCCCGCCGCGGGAGAGGACGTCTCGGCACGAGAGCGCGAGCTTCTCCCCGTCCTCGCCGATGCCGGCGAGCTCGCGGAACCTCTCGGCGCCGAGGGCGAACACGATCCGCCCGACTCCTGCCCAGTACGCGGCCGACGTGCACATCGCGCACGGCTCGGTGCTCGCGTACAGGGTGTACGCGCCTAGGTCCACGAGCCCGAGCGCGGCGCCCGCGGCACGCACGGCGTTCAGCTCCGCGTGCCCCGTCCAGTCCGGGTCCGTCACGAGCGTGTTCTCGGCCTCGATCACCGAGCCCCGAGGATCGGCGAGGAGCGCGCCGAAGGGGTGGTTCCCGCGCTCGCGTGCGAGTCGCGCGAGCTCGAGCGTGCGCCGGAGGTGGCGCTCGTCCCGGGACGCGGTCACCGGTGTGGCCGCGTCGCCCGCACAAGGGCGTCGATCGCGGGCCGCTCCGCGTCGTCCACGTCGCGGTGGACGCGCTCGGCCTTCTCGATCTCGAGCCCGTGCAGCTCCGCGACGATGTCGTCGGGTGTGTACAGGACGCCCGGGTCGCTCGGGCCCCCGACCCCTTCGGTCGCGTTGAGCAAGTCGTGGCCGACGAGGAGCAGCGTCCCTCCGGGGGCGACCGCCTCCGCGGCCGTGACGAGGACGCTGCGGCGCTCCGCGGCCGGGAGCTGCAGGTAGAGCACGAGGACGAGGTCGAACGCGCGAGCCTCGGGTTCGAAGGCGAGCAGGTCCTCCACCTGGAAGTCGACGTCGACGTCCTCGTCCGCTGCGCGGCGTTGGGCCTTGGCAATCGCCACGTCGGAGAAGTCGACGGCTGTCACGTGCCAGCCTCGCTCCGCGAGCCAGATCGCGTTCCGGCCCTCGCCGCAGGCGAGGTCGAGCGCACGTCCGGGACGGAGGCCCGCAACCTCGGCGACGAGGAACCGGTTGGGCGTGAGGCTCCAGAGCGAATCGACCTCCGTGTAGCGACGGTTCCAGTCCTCACGCTTCACGCGGTCTCACCCCCCGCCCGACGACTCGCTGGCTCGCGAGGAGGGTCAGCGCGCAGAGCCCGGCGCCGAGCAGGTAGGGAGCCGCGTCGCCGAAGGCAGACGCGAGCGCGCCTCCCGCGACCGGTCCCGTCATGTTCCCGAGCGCCCACGCGCTGTTCATGATCCCGAACGCGAGACCCTGCGCGAGGCCGGCCGTCTCGGCGCGGTGCGAGGTCAGGGCCATGCCCGGAGCGTAGAAGCCGCCGAAGCTCAACGCTGCCGCGCCGATGAGGATTGCGATTGCCGCGGGTTGCGACGCGAGCGCGAGCAGGCTCGCGACGACGATCGACGCCGCGAGTGCAGCACGGATGGGGAGGAGCCGGCCGCGCCGGTCGCTGGTACGCCCGAGAATCGGGCTGATCACCACCTCGAGCAGGCCTGCGGCGAAGAAGACGGATCCGATCGCGAGCGTCGTCCAGCCGGCGTCGTCGAGGGCGAGCGGCGCCAGCACCGCGAGCGTTCCGAAGAGCAGCGCGGGGAGGGTGTTGAGCCAGAGCCCTCCGATGAAGCGGGTGTCCGAGAACGCACGCGCGAGGCCGCTGCGGGTGAGCGGCTCGCAGTCCGACGAGCGGGGGAGGAGCGCGAGCCCGGCGAAGCCGAGGGCGACGACCCCGAGTGTCCCGAACGCGAGGCGGATCCCCACCGCCTCGGCCACGCCGCCGAACATCGGCCCGATGATCGCGCCGAACACCGCGGCGCCGAAGGCCGTCCCGATCACCTCACCGCGTCTCGAAGCCGGCGCCGCCACGGCGATCCAGGCGAGAGCGCCTGCCCAGGTGGTGGTGCTCGAGAAGCCCTGGACGAACCGTGCGATTCCGAGCGTCGCCGCGGTGTCGGCGGCCGCGAACGCGAAGCTCGCGACGCCGAGCAGGACGAGGCCGCCCACGACGGCCGTCCTCGGCCCGAGCCTCGCCGCGGCGATTCCTCCTGGGACGCCGCCGAGGAGCGCACCCGCGCCGAACGCCCCGAGGAGGAGGCCCGCGCCGGTCTTCGACAGGTCGAACTCGTCCGCGTAGTCCGGCACGAGCGGTGTCAGGGCGGTGAAGAGCATCGCGTCCACGAAGATCACCGCGGAGACGAGAACGAGGAGCCGTCGCACGCGTTCGAGCATACGCACCGAGCCGCTCGGCCCCGGCGCGCGTCTTCAGAGGTGGCGCCGGCGCTTCGTGGAGCCGCTGGTCTCGACGCGCGACAGCGGCCGCGAAGCGGCCGCCTTCAGGGATTCGCACTCGGTGTTCCCCCGGGGAGCACCGAGCTGCGGACAAAGAAATGCACCGAGCCGGTGGCGCCTTCGTCCGGCTTTCCGACTGACCGCCGCCGAAACGGCTGCCGCTCGGAGAACCATCAACCTCGGACGCTCCGTACTCGGTGCATCCCCACTCTATGCAGGCGAGGGCCCCTGGGTCAAGCGCGCCTCAGAACGAACTTCGCGCAAATTGCGAAGGTTGACAAAAGGCGACGGGGCGAGCTCCTCCTGTCGTATCGAGGCGGTCCTGACGCGCGACAGCGGCCGCGAAGCGGCCGCCTTCGGGGATCTTCGCGCTCGGTGCTCCGCGTTCGCGGAGCACCGAGCTGCGGGAAGGAGACGGGGCGATCTCCCCTCCTGTCGTCTCGAGGCGGTCCTGACGCGCGACAGCGGCCGCGAAGCGGCCGCCTTCAGGGATCTTCGCGCTCGGTGCTCCGCGTTCGCGGAGCACCGAGCTGCGGGAAGGAAGAGCAAAGAAATGCACCGAGCCGGTGACACCTTCGTCCGGTTTTCCGACTGACCGCCGCCGAAGCGACTGCCGCTCGGAGAAACCTTCAACCTCCGGTGCTCCGTACTCGGTGCAAGCCGGACACTAGGGACACCCGTGGGGGGCGTCAAGGCATCCGAAAGTGAACATGTCGCAAATTGCGAAGTTTTCTTTTCGCACAGAGTCGAACTGCGCGCTCTAGCGCGTGCTCTAGTGCTTCGAGAGAGAACGGCCGGGCCCGAAGGCCCGGCCGCAAAGTATTCGCCGAGCCGGGAACGCTTTTGTCCACCTTCCCGACGAACGTTCCGCTTCCGCGTAGTGCTCCTCGGGGGGCTTCGTCCTACCGGCGCCCCGTGCTCGGCGCAGCGGCACTCTATGCACATAGGGCCACGTCCTTCAAGGGCGGGTCCGAAGGAATTCGGCGCAATTTGCGGCGGCAGGCCCCGCTCGCCGCGTCACACTGCCGCCCGCGCTCGGTCGGATTACTGTCCCCGCATGCGGGACCGGGCGCGGGCGGTGGTGATCGGCGGCGGCGTCGGCGGCTGCTCGGTGCTCTACTGGCTGGCGCGACTCGGCTGGGGGGACGTCGTGCTTCTCGAGCGCGCCGAGCTCACGAGCGGCTCCACGTTCCACTCCGCGGGTCTCGTGGGCCAGCTGCGCGGCTCGCTCTCCCTGACGAAGATGATGATGGCGAGCGTCGACCTCTACCGCTCGCTCGAGGCAGAGGTCGAGCTCGAGACCGGATGGCGCGAGGTGGGGTCGCTCCGGCTCGCGTCCTCGCAGGAGCGGATGGAGGAGATCGCGCGGCAGGCAGGCTGGGCGAAGACGTTCGGCCTGCCGCTCGAGCTGATCTCCCCGACGGACGCACAGGAGCTCTTCCCGCCCATGTCGACCGCCGGCGTGCTCGGGGCTGCGTACCTCCCGACGGACGGCTACGTCGACCCGAGCCAGCTCACGTTCGCCCTGGCCGAGGGAGCGCGGCGCCGCGGAGCCGAGATCGAGCAGCGCACTCGAGTGACCGGCGTCCGCGTGCAACGCGGTCGCGTCGAGGCGGTCGAGACCGATCGCGGCGAGATCGAGACGGAGATCGTCATCGACGCGGGGGGCATGTACGCGCGCGAGATCGGCGAGCTGGCAGGGGTGAACGTGCCCATCGTCCCTATGGCGCACGAATACCTCGTGACGAAGCCCGCCGGGCTCCCACTCGAGATGCCCACGATGCGCGACCCGTCGCTCCTCGTCTACTTCCGCCCCGAGTCCGGGGGTCTCGTCATGGGCGGCTACGAGCGGCACTGCGCGCCCTGGGGTCTCGACGGCATCCCGGCCGACTTCAACTCGAAGCTCCTCGAGGAGGACTGGCCGCGCTTCGAGGAGCTCATGGAGAACGCCCTCGTCCGCGTGCCCTCGCTGGGTGAGATGGAGGTCGTCCGGCTGATCAACGGCCCCGAGGCCTTCACGCCCGACGGCGAGTTCATCCTCGGGCCGTCGGACGTGCGCGGCTTCTGGGTCGCGGCCGGCTTCTGCGCCCATGGCCTGGCCGGCGCCGGGGGCCTCGGGAAGCTGGTCGCGGAGTGGATCGTCGAGGGCACGCCGTCGCTCGACGTGTGGCACATGGACTCCCGCCGCTTCGGGGCGGCGTACCGGAGCCCGGAGTACACGCTCGCGCGCACGAGGGAGGTGTACGAGACCTACTACGACGTCAAGTACCCCGGCCACGAGCGCGCGGCCGGTCGCCCGCTCCGGCTCTCGCCCGCCTATCCCCGGCTCGTCGAGCTCGGAGCCGCCTTCGGCGAGAAGGCGGGCTGGGAGCGCGCCAACTGGTTCGAGCCCAACGCTGCCGGCGGCGACGAGACGCTTCGCCCACGCGGGTGGGCGGGCAAGCTCTGGTCGGCCGCGATCGGCGCCGAGCACGTCGCGTGCCGCGAGGCCGCTGCGCTCTTCGACGAGTCCTCGTTCGCCAAGATCGAGGTGACGGGCGAGGGCGCCGCGGACCTGCTCGAGCGCCTCTGCGCGAACCGCGTCGGTCGCGACGTCGGGCAGGTCACCTACACGCAGATGCTCAACGCCCGGGGCGGGATCGAGTGCGACTTCACGGTCACGCGGCTCGCGGAGGACCGGTTCCGCATCGTCACGGGAACGGCGTTCGGCCAGCACGACCTCGCCTGGATCCGGCAGCACGAGCCCGAGGACGGGTCGGCGCGCGTGATGGACGTCACGTCCCACTACGCCTGCCTGGGGCTCTGGGGCCCGAAGGCGCGCGAGATCCTCCAACCGCTGACGACCGAGGACCTGTCCAACGAGTCGATCCCGTACATGCGCGCGCGCGAGCTCGCAGTCGGGCACGTGCCGTGCCTCGCGCTGCGCGTGACGTACGTCGGCGAGCTCGGCTGGGAGCTCTACTGCCCGGCGGAGTACGGCCTCGCGCTCTGGGACACGTTGTGGGAGGCCGGGCGTGCTCACGACCTCGTGGCCGGCGGCTACAAGGCGATCGACTCGCTGCGCCTGGAGAAGGGCTACCGGGTCTGGGGCGCGGACATCACGCCCGAGGACACACCGCTCGAGGCGGGTCTCGGCTTCGCCGTCAAGCTGGACAAGGGCGCGTTCACGGGACGCGAGGCGCTGGCGGCCGCCGGGGAGCCCGAGCGCCTGCTCCGCTGCCTCGTGCTCGACGACCCACGGGCCGTTGCTCTCGGGTCGGAGCCCGTTCGCGCGGGCGGGGAGCTCGTGGGGCGGGTGACGAGCGGAGGCTACGGCTACACGGTCGAGCGCTCGATCGCGTACGCGTACCTGCCCACCGAGCACGACGTCGGGACGGAGGTCGCGGTGGAGATATTCGGAGAGTGGGTGGGGGGCGAGGTCGCGGCGGAGCCGCTCTTCGACCCGCGCCGCGAGCGGATTCGCGCGTGACGCGAGGAGCGTCCAAACCGGTGACCGTCACCGAAGGTGACAGTCACCCGGAGTGTCAGCGCCCATGACCGACCACCTCGCAGCTGCCGTGGAGCGCGTCTGGCCCGGTCGAGGCGCGCGCTTCGAGGTTCTCGGGGGCGGGATCACGAACCACAATGTCAAGGTCGAGCTCGACGGCGACACGTACGTCCTCCGCGTCGCGGGCAAGGACACGGAGCTCCTGGGGATCGACCGGGGCGTGGAGCTCGCAGCCACGCGCGCGGCCGCTGTGCTGGGCATCGGACCGGACGTCGTGCAGTTCGTCGAGCCGGAAGGCTGGCTCGTGACCCGGTTCGTGGCCGGCGAGATCCCGTCGCTCGCGCGGATGCGCGAGCCAAAGACGCTCGAGCGCGTCGCCCGCGCGCTCAGGCTCTTCCACGAGGGCGCCCCCATCCCCGGCCGCTTCGACGCGTTCCGCGTCGTGGAGGAGTACCGGGACACCGCGCTCTCTCGCGGGGGGACGATCCCGGCCGACTACGAGTGGGCACACGAGCGCGCGGGGCGGATCGAGCGGCTGCGCGCGGCCGATACCCCGGTGCCCTGCCACAACGACCTCCTGAACGCGAACTTCCTCGACGACGGCGAGCGGCTCTTCGTCGTCGACTGGGAGTACGCCGGGATGGGGGATCGCTTCTTCGACCTCGCGAACTTCGCGATCAACCACGAGCTGGACGCGGACGGTCGGCGACGGCTCCTCGACTCCTACTTCGGGGCGACGCGAGCCGAGGACGAGGCCGCGCTCGAGCTCATGCGCTTCATGTCCGACTTCCGCGAGGCGATGTGGGGCGTGGTGCAGTGCGCCGTCTCCGCGCTCGACTTCGACTTCGTCGGCTACGCCTCCGAGCACTTCGAGCGCCTGCGCAGGACTGCGTCCGAGCCGACGTTCACGAGCGCGCTGCGCGGCTGACAGAGAAGCAGCACCGCGACCGCGCGAGTGGTCGCGCTTCAGCGATTGCGAGACCGGGGATCCGCTTTCGCGGATCCCCGGTCTGGGAACGAGGCGCTACGCGCCGGCCTCGGTCGGAAGCTCGAACTGTCCGAGCTGCTCCTCCTCGAGGCGCTCGAGCTCCTCGTCGGTGCCCATGCGCACTGGTCCCTTGAACCAGTTCTTCGCCGAGATGAACCACCAGCCGCCAAAGATAAGGCCGATGCCGGCGAACCAGAGGATCGTGTAGTTGGTGAACTCCCACGTGAAGTTCTCGTCCCACGGGAGGCCCACCTTGTACAGCGGGATCACGAAGACGATAGTGATCAACGCGACCCAGAGGACCGAGAGCGGGTCGATCCACTTGTAGTGCTTGCCCAGGCTCCACGCCCTCGGCTCGTCCCAGCTGTCCCCGAGCCGCCAGCGGAGGTAGACCGGGATGGCGAAGGCGATGTAGAGCCCGATCACCGCGATCGCGGTCCCGACGGCATAGCCGACGAAGTAGTTCCAGACGGCGGGGATCATGAGGACCGCCGCGAAGAACCAGATGCCGAACACCGAGTACACGGGCACGCGGTGGCGGGACACGCGGCGCCAGAGCTGGTGCCCTGGGACGGCACGGTCGCGCGAGAAGGCGAACATCATCCGCGACGCCGACGTCACCGACGCGGTCACGCAGAAGAACTGGGCGACGACGCAGATGAAGAGGAGCGCCTCCGCCCAGTTCTGACTCATCGAGTTCGCCCAGATCCACGGCACGAGCAGCCCGAGGGCGTTGACGGTCTCGAGCGCGCCCTCGGTGCTCGGGATCGCGAACGTCACCGCGACGAGCAGGATCCACCCGAAGATGACGGACACGACGACCGACGTCCACATTCCTGTCGCCGCCATCCGAGACGCTTGCTGGGTCTCCTCGGCCGTATGCGCCGACGCATCGAAGCCCGTGATCGTGTACTGGGGCAGCAGCATGCCGAGTCCGAGCACGAGCAGGAACGCCAGGCCGAACTTGGTCGTGCCGTCGCCGAAGCCCGAGTTGTTCACGGTCTCGGTGAAGACGTACGAGAGCGATTGGTGGCGGTCGGGGACGATGATGAGGATCCCGACGATGACCACGACGCCGACCATGTGCCACCAGGCCGAGATCGCGTTCAACCCCGACGTGATGCGGATGTCGAAGACGTTGATGAGCGCCGCCGCGGTCAGGAACAGCGCATACAGGATGTACGTCGAGCAGTCGAACGACGCGCCGAACCAGTCGTTCATGTGCTCCGAGTACGAGAACCAGAAGTCGAAGAGGGCCTGCCCGAAGAGCGCGAGACCGTAGCCGATCGCGGCCGTGACCGCGATCTGGCCGATGAGGTTGAACCAGCCGGTCGCCCAGCCCCAGCCCGGGCTTCCGAGCTTCGAGGCCCAGTAGTAGAGACCTCCCGCGGTCGGGTAGGCCGAGGCGATCTCGGCCATTCCCAGAGCGATGATCGTGGACATGAGCCCGACGAGCAGCCAGCCGTACGTGATCCACATCGGGCCGCCGTGCTCGAATCCGACGTTGTACGAGGTCAGGCACCCCGCGAGGATCGAGATGATCGTGAAGCTGATCGCGAAGTTGCGGAACCCGCCCATCGCGCGGAAGAGCTCCTGCGCGTAGCCGAGCTTGTGGAGGATCTTCTCGTCCTCCGAGGTGTGGTAGCTGCCCCCCTCAGGACCCGTGCTCATCCCATCCTCCTTGTCGCTGACGGGGTATTCAGCAACGCCGGAAGGTGTCATGTCAAGTCGCGCGGCGCATTAGGATCGCGCGCATGCCGAGCTTCGACGAGCTGAAGGCGCTGATAGGCCGCGGCGAGGTCGACACCGTGATCGTCGCGTTCGCCGACATGCAGGGCCGGCTCCTCGGGAAGCGCCTCCAGGCGGATTTCTTCCTCGAGGAGGTCGAGGCGGGTCACGAGGTCGAGGGCTGCAACTACCTGCTCGCCCTCGAGATGGAGATGGACCCGGTGCCCGGCTACGAGATCGCGAGCTGGGATCAGGGCTACGGCGACTTCGGGATCCAGCCCGACCTCTCGACGCTGCGGCGCATCCCCTGGCTCGAGGCGACCGCGCTCGTGCTCGGCGACGTGCAGTGGCACGACGGCTCGCCGGTCGCGCCGTCACCCCGGCAGGTCCTGCGGGCGCAGGTCGCGCGCGCGGAGGCGCTCGGCCTCACGCCGATGGTCGGCTCCGAGCTCGAGTTCTTCCTGCTGCGCGAGACGTACGAGGAGGCCTGGGCGCAGGGCTACGAGGAGCTCACGCCCTCCGTCCCGTACATCCTCGACTACCACATCCTCGCCTCGACCTACGACGAGCCGCTGCTCCGTCAGATCCGCAACGGGATGCAGGCCGCCGGCATGCGGGTCGAGACCTCGAAGGGCGAGGCGTGGCCCGGACAGCACGAGATCAACTTCCGCTTCACGGACGCCGTGCGCATGGCGGACGACCACGTGATCTACAAGAACGGCGCGAAGGAGATCGCGCATCTGAACGGGTGCGCGATCACGTTCATGGCCAAGCCGTTCGAGAGCTGGATCGGGAGCTCGTGTCACATCCACGCGAGCCTCTGGCGAGGCGGCCGGAACGCCTTCGCGCGAGGGGAGCGGGAGACGCCGCTCTTCCGGCGCTTCCTCGCAGGGCAGATCGCCTGCGCGAAGGAGCTCGCGATCCTCTTCGCCCCGACCATCAACTCGTACAAGCGCTATGCGGCGGGAAGCTGGGCTCCGACGACTCTCGCGTGGGGGCACGACAACCGGACGTGCGGGTTCCGCATCGTCGGACACGGACAGTCGCTCCGGGTGGAGACCCGGATCCCGGGCGGCGACGTGAACCCGTACCTGGCGTTCGCCGCGATCATCGCCTCGGGCCTGTACGGCATCGAGAACGAGCTCCGTCTCCCGCAGCCGCTCGAGGGGAACGCCTACGAGTCCGGCGCCGACCGCTTCCCGTCCTCGATGCGCGACGCGATCACCACGCTCGAGGGAAGCGCGATGGCCCGGGCCGCATTCGGCGACCAGGTCGTCGACCACTACCTGAACTACGCGCGCACCGAGCAGGCGCTCTACGACAAGACCGTCACCGACTGGGAGCGCAAGCGCTACTTCGAGAGAGGCTAGGCCGCCTGTGAGGGTCGTCTTGATCTCGCAGGTCACGCCGGCGGTGCACGGGTACACGAGCTTCCTCAGGAGCCTCGGGCACGAGCCGGTCGCGCTCCTCTGCACGCGCGAGGGGGCCGATCGCTACGGACGCGTGGCCGAGGTGGTGGCAAGCGCGCCCGGCGAGCTCGACGTCGTGATGCCCGCGACCCGGGCGAGGATCGCCCCGCTGCTCGAGCTCTACGAGCCGGACCTCGCTCTCTGCGCCGCGTTCCCGTGGAAGATCCCGCCCGACGCGATCGCGGTCCCCAGGCGCGGGATCGTGAACGGGCACCCCTCGCTGCTGCCGCGCTACCGAGGCCCCAGCCCCGTCTCCTGGGCGATTCGGAACGGGGAGACCGAGATCGGCTTCACCTTCCACTACATGGACGCGGAGCTCGACACGGGCGCGATCCTCGCCCAGACGACGATCCCGCTCGGCGACGAGCACTCCTGGGAGGAGCTGGAGCCGAAGCTCGTCACGGCCGTCGGCGGAACGCTCCCTGCGGCGCTCGAGCGGGCGGAGCTCGGGGACCCCGGCGACGAGCAGCAGGGAGAGGGGACGTACTTCTCGTTCTTCGAGCCCGAGTACATCTGGATCGATCGCTCGAAGACGGTGGACGAGGTCGAGCGCCAGGTGCGCGCCTGGCGGTTCCACTCCCAGACCCCCGGCGACCGTGGCGCCCTGACCGACCTCGACGGCGAGCGCGTGCGCGTCCTGCGCGTCAGTCGCGAGCCTCTGGACGGTCCCGCGCTCGAGTGCGCTGACGGCACACTCTGGATCGTGGAGACTGAGCCGGCATGAGGCCCGTGATCGGGATCACGACGTACGCCCAGGAGGCGAGCTGGGGCGTCTGGCGGCTGCCGGCCGCGCTCATCCCGCTCTCCTACGTCGAGGCGGTGGAGCGGGCGGGCGGTCGTCCCGTCCTCATCCCGCCGAGTGAGGAGGGCGTGGAGGAGACGATCGACGCGCTCGACGGGATCGTGTTCTCCGGCGGCGCGGACATCGACCCCGCTCGCTACGGCGCGGCCGCGCACCCCGAGACCGACTCGCCGCAAGCGCGCCGCGACGCGGGCGAGCTCGCGCTGCTGCGCTCCGCGCTCGAGCGCGATCTTCCGGTGCTCGCTGTCTGCCGCGGCTTCCAGCTCCTGAACATCGCGCGGGGCGGCGACCTCGTCCAGCACCTGCCGGAGGCGGTCGGTCACGACGCGCACAAGGAGATCCCGGGCACGTTCTCCGAGCACCCGGTCGATGTGAAGGAGGGCACGCATCTGGCGTCGCTGATCGGGGCGCGCTCGGACGTCGCGTCCCACCACCATCAGGCGCTCGGCCGTATTGGCGAGGGGCTGACGGAGACTGCCTGGGCGCAGGACGGCACCCTGGAGGCGGTCGAGGACCCGTCGCGCCGCTTCGCGGTCGGCGTCCAGTGGCATCCCGAGGCGGGCGAGGACCAGGCGCTCTTCGAGGGGCTGGTACGCGAAGCGCGGGCGTACCGCGCCGCGAGAGAGGACGGCTGACCGCATCGGCGCGAGCCGGTGGGTGGAAAGGAGACGCATGTACTGGGGGCTCGGGATCATCTACGTGGCTCTGTCGATCGTCTTCATCGCGGACGTGCTGCGCAACCGGGCGCTGTCCGGAGGCGGGAAGGCGCTGTGGATCGTCGCGCTGCTCGTCGTGCCCGTCTTCGCGTGGGTCGTCTACGCGATCTTCCGGATGCGGCAGAACCGGGGGCTGTACGGCGCGTGACCTTCACGGTCCTCAACCCGGCGACCGAGGAGCCGATCGCCGAGCTGGAGCAAGCTGGCGTCGAGGAGGCGGACGAGGCGGTCGCCCGTGCGAAGGAAGCGCTTCCCGCCTGGCGCTCTGTCGCCCCGGCCGACCGCTCGCGTCTGCTCCGCCGGCTCGCCGCGCTGGTGGAGGAGAACGCGGAGGAACTCGCGCGCATCGAGTCCCACAACGTGGGCAAGCCGATCTCGGGCGCGCGCGGCGAGGTCGGTATGGTCGCCCAGGTCTTCCACTTCTACGCGGGCGCTGTGGACAAGCACTACGGGGACACGATCCCGGTGGCCGGCGGAGTGGCGGCCACGTTCCGCGAGCCGCTCGGTGTCGTCGGTCTCATCGTCCCGTGGAACTTCCCGCTCAACATCGCGAGCTGGAAGGTCGGCCCCGCCCTCGCCTGCGGGAACACGGTCGTCCTCAAGCCCGCGGAGCTGACGCCGCTCTCCGCGCTGCGCCTCGCGGAGCTCGCGCTCGAGGCGGGCATCCCGGACGGCGTCCTGAACGTCCTCGCGGGGAAGGGCTCCGTGGTCGGGCAGCGGCTCATCGAGCACCCGGACGTGGCCAAGGTCGGTTTCACCGGCTCGACGGAGGTCGGCCGCCTCGTGATGCAGGGGGCGGCCGGCACGATCAAGCGCGTCACGCTCGAGCTCGGCGGGAAGTCCGCGAACATCGTCTTCGCGGACGCCGACCTCGAGCGCGCGGCAACCGCGGCGCCCTATGCCGTGTTCGACAACGCCGGCCAGGACTGCTGCGCGCGCTCGCGCATCCTCGTGGAGCGCTCGGTGTACGACCGGTTCCTGGAGCTCCTCGTGGAGTCCACCGGGAAGGTCGTCGTCGGCGACCCGGCGGACGATGCGACGGAGATGGGCCCGCTCGTCTCGGCGGCGCACCGCGAGCTCGTCGCGTCCTTCGTCGACGGCGAGCCGCTGTTCCGTGGCCCGGTGCCCGACGGCCCCGGGTTCTGGTACCCCTGCACCCTCGTCGAGGCGACGAACGAGGACCGAATCGCGCGCGACGAGGTCTTCGGGCCGGTGGCCGCCGTCATCCCGTTCGACGACGAGGCCGACGCGATCCGGATCGCGAATGACACGCCCTATGGTCTCTCCGGCTCCATCTGGACGCGTGAGGGTGCGCGCGCCCTGCGGGTCGCGCGTGCCCTCGAGACCGGCGTGCTGTCCGTGAACTCGAACTCGTCCGTGCGGGTGCAGACGCCGTTCGGGGGCTTCAAGCAGTCGGGGTTCGGCCGCGAGCTCGGGATGCAGGCGCTCGACGGCTACTCCGAGGTCAAGAGCGTCTTCGTCTCGACGGAGGTCTAGGTATGGGCAGGCTCGACGGGAAGGTGTGCGTCATCACGGGCGCCGGCGGCGGGATGGGGCGCGAGGCGGCGATCGTCTTCACGGCCGAGGGAGCGAGCGTCTGTGTCGCCGACGTCGACGCCGAGCTCGCGCAGGAGACCGTCGGGCTGTGCTCCGGCGAGGCGTTCGCGCAGACCGTGAACGTGGCCGACGAGCGCGACGTCGAGCGGATGTACGCGGCGACGGCCGAGCGCTTCGGCGGCGTCGATGTGCTCTACAACAACGCGGGGATCTCACCGGCCGACGACGCCTCTGTGCTCGACACCTCGGAGGAGGCTTGGCAGCGCGTCCAGGACGTCAACGCGAAGGGCGTCTTCCTCTGCTGCAAGCACGGCATCCCCTACCTGCTGAGGCGTGGCGGGGGGTCCGTCATCAACGTTGCGTCGTTCGTCGCCATCCTCGGCGCGGCGACGTCGCAGATCTCGTATACGGCGTCGAAGGGCGCCGTTCTCGCGATGAGCAGGGAGCTCGGCGTCCAGTTCGCGCGGCAGGGCGTGCGCGTGAACGCGCTCTGCCCGGGGCCGGTGGAGACGCCGCTCCTGCTCGCGATCTACGGGGACGACCCGGCTGCGTTCGCGCGGCGCCAGGTGCACTGGCCCACGGGACGGCTGGGGAAGCCGCGCGAGATCGTGGACGCGGCGCTCTTCCTCGCCAGCGACGAGTCGTCGTTCGTGAACGGCGCGACCTTCGTCGTGGACGGCGGCCTGACGGCCGCCTACGTCACACCGGAGTAGCGGTCGACCGGGGTACTACAGAGGGCGGGCGGTGACTGTCACCGCGGTGACTGTCACCTGCTTCTCCGCTGACCTACACCCCCACGACCTGAACGGTCCAGCGTCGATCGCGCTCGCGGTCGAGCTCCATGAAGAGGATGCGCTGCCACTGGCCGAGCTGGAGCTCACCGTCGCGGACCGGGATGGACTCGCCGGCGGGGCCGAGGAGCATCGACATGCAGTGCGCGTGGCCGTTGCCCACATCCATGTCCTCCTCGCAGACGTTCTCCGTCCGGCGGTCCCAGTCGTCGTGCGCGTAGTAATGCTCGGACGGGACGAGGCGCTTGAGGAGCACCGCGAAGTCCTCGAGGAACCCGCGCTCCCACTCGTTCACGCGGACCTGGCAGGTCGTGTGCGGCGAGTAGATGCAGCAGATGCCGTCGCGGATCCCGCTCTGGCTCACCGCCTCCTGCACCTCGTCGGTGATGTCCGTGACGGTCAGCCCGCCCGCCGTTCGCAGGTGCGCCTCGTACTGGTACGTCTTCACGCGCCCACTATTCTGTCAGCAGCGGTGGTGCCCGGCTCGCCGGAACCGTCGGTTACGCTCGAGGCGGCGGGCCCGTAGCTCAGCTGGTCAGAGCAGCCGACTCATAATCGGTTGGTCCCTGGTTCGAGTCCAGGCGGGCCCATTGCTGCTAGACGGGCGCAACCCGGCGGCCGACACGGGCGGGAGCTCGAGGCGCGAAGCGTAAGGTGCTGTGGCTCACTGAGCCGAATTGTCTCGCTTCGGCTGCGACGTTGCGTATGCACGACCAGCAGCCAAAATCGAGGGAACACGTATGCGACCTCGTTCTCGTCAGCCCAGAATCGCCCGGGTGATCCCTGTTGTCTCGATCGCAGCAGCACTTCTGGTCGTCTGTTCCAGCAGCACCTCGATCGCCGCTCCGACGCCCTTCTCCTCGAATCAGTCGGAGCCGAAGCTTGCCGGCACCTGGTCAGGGCGGTACAGCGGCGCTGTATCGGGCACCTTCACGCTTCGCTGGACGCAATCGGGCTCGACCTTGCGCGGAACGATCAAGCTCTCGAACCCCACGCGGTAAGTACCCCATTTCGGGCAGCGTGCACGGCAGCGAGACTTCATTTGGGGCCGTCGGTGTCGGCGCGACCTATACGGGTACGGTCTCGGGCAGGTCGATGTCTGGCCGCTGGAAGAGCGCAAACCGCGGCGGCACTTGGAGCGCTCGCAAGACTTCCTGACGGGCTACCCGAGCAATTCGAGCGCCGCGGCAATGCGGCGCCTCGAGTGGTGCCTCACCCAAGGGTCGCCGAGGCTTCGGCCCTCGACAGTACTCGGTCTCGAACGCCCCCCGCGCCTAGCCGGCATCCTCAGCGCACCTCGATCTCCGTCTCGCAGGCCGCTAGTCCACGGGTTTCAGCGGGCTCGTCAGTGAGTCCCCCGATGCCTTCCTGCCCGCGATGCGCGAGGCTGGTGAGAAGCGAACAACCACCGAAAGGAGGTGTGTGTTGTTCACATATGTCGGATTGATTCGTCTCACCGAGGAGGGCCAGGAGAAACTGCACGAGGCCCCCAAGTACCTCGAGAAGATCAGGACGATCATCACCGAGGAGGGCGGCGTCCTCGAGGACGTCTGGGCGGTCATGGGACCGTATGACTTCTTCGCCATCGTCAAGTACCCCGACAACGAGACCGCGTTCCGCGTGCTCGCCAAGATCGGGATGCTGGAGGTAGTGAAGACCGAGACCTTCCCGGCAGAGAAGGTGGACGTCTTCTTCAAGGCGCTCGTCTGATCCATTTCTCAGCAGCAACCCCTCCCCCTGAGAGCGAGGCTGTCCCCGAGAGGGGGCAGCTTCGTCTCGCGGGTCTCTGAGGAGGGTGGACGGCGTCAGGTCTGCCCATACACCGTGATACACGGCAGCGGAAGGTGTGCCCATTTGCAGGGGCGTTCGAGTCCAGGGCCTATACGCAGCCGGGGATGAGCTGTGCTGTCCCTACCCCCATCGGGTTGACTCGCACGAGGTAGTGCCGACACTCAGACAAAAGGGGGATGAATCCCGTTAGCGCGGGCCGCGCAACTAGGAGCGCCGGGGCGAAGAGCCCGCGCTCCCCCTTTATCGGAGCGACATACGGCTGGCCGGCGCAACGCCGCCGAGACGGAGTGCCGGCACTTCGGAGCTAGTCGTGCACGTCCCGTTCTTGCTTCCCATGGAGCCGAGGTCCTGGACAGAAACCTCCGCCAACCTCTCGAGCTCGGACTCGGCGGTTTCGGAGTCTCCGCTGTCTAGCGACGACCGAACGCGTCGCGTTTTTGGCAGACTCGGCCCGTGCCGACCTACCGCGTGCAGTCGGCGGCCGGCCACGATCTCGGCCTCCTCGAGCACCCTGCGCCGAACGTCGAGCCCGGCGAGGCGCTCGTGACCGCACCGGGGGAGACGAGCGTGGCGCCGACTGCCACGCTGCTCGAGTGTCTGGGCGCGCCGAGCTCACTCGCAATTCCGACTGCGTGAGCAGCATGTTCGACGCGGATTTCTTCTTCAGCGCGGACTTCGTCGAGACCGTCCGGGCGTTCAGCCGGGAGCACGAGGACATGAACGTGCGGCTCGAGGTCGTGACGCTCAACGGGGAGCGACTCGACACGTTGCGGCTCACAGCAGTCGAAAACGGGGCGAGGCTGGCCACACGCGACGATCGCCTCATCTTTCTGCCTTACCCGCACATCGCGTACATCGACGTCTCGCTCTTGCAGGATCACCGCATCGCCGGCTTCCAGCTCTCGCCGCGTTCGGGGTAGATCCCGCGCAAGTTTTCGGGACGACGCGCGTCGTTCTCAGAGGGGGGAGGTGGGCCGGGCGGAGCGGCGGCGCTATCGCGGTGCGGCAGCGGCCGCTTCGCCCGGTTAGCCGCCTGGCCCATGGCGACAGTCGTTTCGTGTCCGTGAGCGAGAGCGGGAACGACCAGGCCGGAACCCATCCTCGCCCCAGGGGAGGGGAGAAGAACGAGGACGCCAAAGACCGACCCGGCCGCGCCCTTGGCTTCGGCACGCGGCGGACGCCTCCTGTGCTCGCTCACCGGTGGGACGATCGGTGGCGTAGGCGACTCGATCACAGTAGCCACGTCAACCTCGGGTACGAGGTTCATCCTCCGCGAGGAACCGTGTGCCGATGTGATCGAGAGCCGCGACGGCCGTCGCGGCCAGGCTAGCTCCAGCTTTCGCGGAGATCACCGCGAGCTTGGCGCAAGGTCGAGCAGCAGCGGGTGCTCAGTCGTGATCGCGGTGAGGGAACCCGTACTTCGCGACTGCCCACGTGCCGATCGCGGCGAAGAGCGAGATGGCGATTGCTGTCGGGATGACCGTGCTGTTCGTCCCTCCGCCGTTGCTGGAGACGAAGTCGGAGCCCCACACTGCGCTGACGGCAACAGCGATCCACATGACAGCGATCGCCACGGACGCCCACATCTCCGTGACGAGGAGTCGCGCTGACCAATGCTGTCTCTCCGAGGCAGCCTCGGTCGGATGCGAAATGGTCGACACTTCTACACCTCCTTCGAGATGCAACAGTCGCAGGCGGCCTCGGTCGAGGCATCCGCGACGACCCCGATAGACGCTGCCTCGAAGTACGACGGCCTGGGAGACAGGCGTGTGACGACCCCGAGGCGCGGGGGACGCGCGAGCTCGAAATCAACCAGGCGGGGTACAGCCAGTCACCCGCTCGCTGGATAAGGATCGTGACGACCGAGGGGAATCGCCCGCGGACTTGCCGCCATCTCGGGCCTGACAGGCAGGAGGCTCCATGAAGGCAGCAAGGCTGTTCTTCGCAGCGGTCGTAGTCGCAGCGATCGCGGCAGGAACTGCGGCGGCAGGAGCGGACAAGTTCGAGCTTCTGGGCCCGGACGGGAACGCGCTCTGCGACGGCTCCGGCGTAATCAGCGGCGCTCCCGGTGGCTTCGGATTCGCCGTCATCAACGCCTCAGCCGATGGCAGCGTGTCGGCGACCGTGTCGCTGAAGAAGCAGACGCCGAACACGACGTACGTGGTCCGGCTCGTCCAGGGCGGCGCGGACTGCTTCACGGTGGACGCCGAGATGACGACCAACGGGAAGGGCAACGCGACCGTCCACGTGTCGGAGCCGAGCGTCAGCTCGCACGCCCTCATCGCCGTCGACGAGGACTCGCTCAGCACGGGCGACGACGAGTTCGTGACGGAGACGTACAACTACTAGGGCTCGCTGCGATCGGGAGCGCTCGCCTGATTCGGACGGGCGCTCCCGGTCGCGAGCTCCGCGCAGCAGCGCCCACTACGGGCATGAGAACATACGTTCGTGACCGTCCAGCCCAGCGCGAATGCCCGGTTCCGTCGCGCGATCGAGCGCCGCGCGCTGTGGATGGCGGAAGACGCGGCTCGCGAGCTTCCGAACCTGCCGCTCGGGGACGCACTCCAGCTCGTGCAGCTCTATGCCGAGCGCGCATCTCCGAAGTACGAGAAGGCCGCGCTCCGCTGGCTCGAGCGGTACCTCGCCGAGGGAGAGCCGAGCCTCGAGCGCTTCGCCGAGATGGCCGTCGGGCTGTCGAGACGGACTCCGCACTGACGACCCGGGTAGCGTGGCGACGTGGCCGAGCGCGTCCTCACGTTGCGTGAGCTGAACCGCGCGACGCTGGCGCGACAGCTCCTGCTCGAACGGAAGCGGCTCTCGCCGAAGACCGTGATCGAGCGCCTGGTCGGGATGCAGGCGCAGTCGCCGTCGGCGCCGTACGTCGGGATCTGGACGCGGACGACGAGCTTCCGGCGGGCGTCGCTCGAGCGCGAGCTCGGCCGAGGAGACGTGGTCCGGGCGACGGTGATCCGGCAGACGCTCCACCTCGTCACGCGGCGCGACTACGCGCTCTTCCGGGCAGCCATGAGCGAGACCAACTTCCCGTGGGAGTCGGCCCAGGCGAAGCGCCTCGCGCCGGAGATGCGCGCGCTCGCTGACTCGGGCCCGGTGAGGACAGCGGATGCGCTGGCACATCTCGAGCGCGAGCACGGGCTCACCGGGGTCGCGGCGCGCCGCGCCTGGCGCGCCGCACGCGTGAGCGGGCACCTGGTGCACCACCACCAGTCGGCGCTCTGGCGCGCGCCCCCGGAGAGCAGATTCGTCGCACTCGACGAGCCCGAGGAGCAGGACCCGACCGAGGCACGCGCTGAGCTCCTCAGCCGCTACCTCGCCGCGTTCGGGCCTGCGACGCGCCGTGACATCGGCGCGTGGAGCATGATGCACGTCCCCGAGATCGACCGGGCGCTCGCGCGCCTCGAACCGCTCCGCCACTTCCGCGACGAGCAGGGCCGCGAGCTCCTCGACGTCCTGCGCGGGCCGCTGCCGGGCGCCGACACGCCGGCGCCCGTTCGCTTCCTCCCGAAGTGGGACAACGTGCTGCTCGCGTGGACGGACCGGACGCGCCTGCTCCCGGAGGAGCACAGGAAGAATGTGATCCGCATGAACGGCGACGTCGCCCGGACGTTCCTGGTCGACGGGCTCGTCGCCGGCACCTGGAGCGCGGAGGACGGGCGCGTCGCCGTCGAGTCGTTCGCGCCCTTGGCACGCTCGGCGGGCCGCGAGCTCGAGCAGGAGAAGAGTCGTCTGGAGGCGTTCCTGGCAGGCTCGTCCGCATGAGACGCGAGTGCGGGTGGAGAAGGGGCTCCCGACGTGCCAGTCCGCCGGTCGCGCCCCTCCCCGGTGTCTCGGTACCCCGTCGGACGATGTGAAAACCTGTGCCCCGTGCGCGTCCGGGAACAGCGGAAGACCGTCGCGCGTTGAGCCGTCTAGAGAACAGGGGTGACTCGAGTGCGGGGCGGTCCCGCGCGCCCATGACGTGGGGCCTGCAGCCCCGGAGGAGGACGACATGAGCCTGAGAATCGGCGACACCGCACCGGACTTCACGGCCGAGACCACGGAAGGCACGATCAGGTTCCACGAGTGGATCGGCGACTCGTGGGCGGTGCTGTTCTCGCACCCGAAGGACTTCACGCCGGTGTGCACCACGGAGCTCGGGTACATGGCGAAGATCAAGCCCGAGTTCGATTGCCGGAACGTGAAGATCATGGGCCTGTCCGTCGACTCGACGGGCGACCACCAGGGTTGGGTCAAGGACATCGAGGAGACGCAGGGCTACGCGCCCAACTACCCGATCATCGGCGACGCGGGCTTCGAGGTCTCGAAGATGTACGGGATGCTCCCCGCCGAGGTCGGCGGCGAGGCCAAGGACCGCACGGCTGCCGACAACCAGACCGTGCGGAACGTCTTCGTCGTGGGTCCCGACAAGAAGGTGAAGCTCATCCTCGTGTACCCGATGACGACCGGGCGCAACTTCGACGAGGTGCTACGTGTGATCGACTCGCTCCAGCTCACGGCGGAGCACCGGGTCTCGACCCCGGTGAACTGGAAGCAGGGCGACGACGTCATCATCGCCGGGTCCGTCTCGAACGACGAGGCCCGGGAGATCTGGCCCGAGGGCTGGGAGGAGCCGAAGCCGTACATCCGGATCGTGCGGCAGCCGGACCTCGTGAACGTCTGACCGTGCCTCGCTTGACGCACGGCGCTAGATAGGAGAGGGTGCGCGAGGCATGTGCTGTCTCGCGCTCCTGACCCTCGGCCTCGGCCCGCGGATCGCGCTCCTCGCGTGGTGGATCTTCGGGGACAAGGTCGACGCCGCGTTCGACACCTGGGTGTGGCCGCTCCTCGGGCTGCTGCTCCTCCCCTGGACGACGCTCTTCTACGTGATCGCGTGGTCCTTCCCGGAGGGTGTCGAGGGCGCCGACTGGCTGATCGTCGCGATCGGTGTGGCGCTGGACATCATGACGTACAGCGCGCGCTCGGCGAAGTCGCGCTACTCCGGCTCTCGCTCGTACTAGGCGCGGTCGCGCGCCCGGGCCGGGTGACCAGCTGTCCTTCGGGCGCCGTCGTGGTTACGCTCCCCTCCGATGGGTGAGGTAGCCCTCGAACCTGCAGCGACGCCGGAGAGCCCGAAGAGGCGATTCGTTCGCATCGCCGCGTGGATCGTCGGGATCCTCGCGCTCCTCGTCGCCCTGCGGCTCGCCGGGGTCGACGTCTGGGGCTGGCTCGAGGAGCTCTGGAGCGCGGTCACCGACATCTCGCTTCGCTACGTCGTGCTCGGCTGCCTGCTCCAGGGAGCCCAGACGGTGCTCACCGCGCTCGGCTGGTACGGGATCCTCCGCTACGCCTACCCGGGCGGGGTCACCTTCATGCCCGTGCTGGCGTCCTATGCCGCCGGCGTCGCGCTGAACAACTACGTGCCGGCGAACATGGGCACCTTCGTCACGCTCCTCATGTTCGTGGCCGTCGTGCAGGGATCGACGTTCCCGGGTGTCCTCGCCGGCTACGTGGTCCAGAAGATCTTCTACCTCATCATCGGAACGCTCATCTACGTCTACCTCTTCTCGCAGGTGGCGGGCTCGTTCGAGTTCCAGTTCGGGAACGAGCGCGACGCGCTCCAGAACCATCCGCTGCTCACGCTCGGGATCGTCGCCGGCGGCATCTTCCTCGTCGTGCTGCTCGTGCGTGTCTTCTGGCGCTGGTTCAAGGTCATGTGGGCGAAGGCGAAGCAGGGGGCGGCGATCCTCGGCGACCTCGGCGCGTACGTGAAGTGGGTCCTCCTTCCGCAGATGGGCGGGTACGCGGCGAAGGTCGGCGTGATCATGGTCTTCCTGGCGGCGTACGGGATTCCGGTCACGTTCGGCTCGGTGATGAGCGTGCTCGGCTCGAACCAGCTGGCCAACCTGCTCTCGTTCACGCCCGGGGGCGTCGGGGTCAACCAGGCCTTCAACACCTTCGCGCTCGACAGCTACACCGACCCGGCGACGGCGACCGCCTACTCGACGGGACAGCAGCTCATCACGACCGCCTTCAACACGGGCTTCGCGATCCTGCTGGTCTGCCTGGTGTTCGGCTGGAGCGGGGGCACGCAGCTCGTGAAGGAGTCGTACGGCGAAGCGAAGGTGAAGAAGGACGAGATGAGCGAGCAGCGGCGGGAGAAGCGCGAGCAGAAGCAGGCAGAGCGAGCCGAGGACGCGCGCGGCGGCGGCGGGCCTCCTCGCCGTCTTCCGCCGGACCGGCGCGACGAGCCTCCGGAGGAGTGACGCCGACGACAGCCGCATGCGCCGGATGCGGGTAGCTCTCACGTCTCGAGACGTAGATCCCGGGCCCTGAGATGACAAGAGGCCCGGGTGGGCGGGCCCCTTGTCGAGGTTGGCGCAACTTCGGGCCAGGCGAATCGCCTGCGGGGAGAGGAGTCGCGCCGGTAAGTCGGTATCTCTGCCACACGCGCCAGCGCGGCCGAGCTTTTCCAGCGGATTTCCACAGGCGGAATGCCGCAATTTCGGACAACTACGTCCGGGCTATCCACAGGCCGGCGAGCTGTCGCGCGCGGCTACACTCAGCCCGTGGCGGAGTACGGGACGCTTCGGGTCAAGACCGGCCTCGCGGAGATGCTCAAGGGCGGCGTCATCATGGACGTCGTCGACGCCGAGCAGGCGCGCATCGCGGAGGACGCCGGGGCCTGCGCCGTCATGGCGCTCGAGCGTGTCCCCGCGGACATCCGGCGCGACGGCGGCGTCGCCCGCATGAGCGACCCGCAGAAGATCCGTGAGATCCAGGAGGCGGTCTCCATCCCGGTCATGGCCAAGTGCCGGATCGGGCACTTCGCCGAGGCCCAGATCCTGGAGGCGCTCGAGGTCGACTACATCGACGAGTCCGAGGTGCTGACGCCCGCCGACGTCGAGCACCACGTGGACAAGTGGCAGTTCACCGTCCCGTTCGTGTGCGGCGCGACGAACCTCGGCGAGGCGCTCCGGCGGATCTCCGAGGGCGCCGCGATGATCCGCACGAAGGGCGAGGCGGGTACGGGCGACATCGTGAACGCGGTCACGCACATGCGGGCCGTCTTCGGCGCCATCCGGCAGCTGGGTGCGCTGCGTGAGGACGAGCTGCACGCGGCCGCGAAGGAGCACCGCGCCCCGTACGAGCTCGTGCACTGGGTCGCGGAGAACGGACGGCTGCCGGTCGTGACCTTCACCGCCGGTGGCATCGCAACACCGGCCGACGCGTCGCTCTGCATGCAGCTCGGCGCCGACGGCGTGTTCGTCGGCTCGGGCATCTTCAAGTCCGGCGACCCGGAGACGCGCGCGAAGGCGATCGTCGAGGCGACGACGCACTTCGACGACCCGAAGGTGCTCGCCGACGTGTCCACGGGGCTCGGCCAGCCCATGGTCGGGATCTCCGCGAGCTCGCTCCCGGAGGACGAGCGGCTCGAGGTACGCGGCTGGTAGCACACCTCTCGATGGAGAGGCCGCCGAGGATCGGGGTGCTCGCCTTGCAGGGCGCGTTCCGAGAGCACGCCCAGGCGCTCCGGAGCCGCGGCGCCGAGGTCAGCGAGGTCCGGCTCCCGGACGAGCTGGACGGGCTGGATGGGCTCGTGATCCCGGGGGGAGAGTCCACCACGATCCTGCGCCTCGCGCGGATCTACGGGCTGGACGAGGCGATCACGGAGTTCGACGGTCCGATCCTCGGCACGTGCGCGGGGATGATCCTCCTCGATCAGAACCACCTCGGGCTCGCGGACATCGTCGTCGACCGGAACGCGTACGGCCGTCAGGTCAGGAGCTTCGAGGCGGACGTGAGCCTCGCGGGCGACCCGACGCCCTTGCGCGGGGTGTTCATCCGCGCGCCCCGCCTCCGCGAGGCGGGCGCGGGCGTCGAGGTGCTGGGCGAGCTCGACGGCGAGCCCGTGCTCGTCCGCGACGGGCGGCTCTTGCTCGCGGCGTTCCACCCGGAGCTGACGGACGACCCGCGCGTGCACGAGCTGTTCCTGGAGCTCGTCGAGGAGGATCGGCGTGTCCGGGCATAGCAAGTGGTCGAGCATCAAGCACAAGAAGGGCGCCGCGGACGCGAAGCGCGGGAAGCTCTTCTCGAAGCTGTCGCGCGCGATCATCGTCGCGGCGAAGGAAGGCGGAGCCGACCCTGGCGCGAACCTCGCGCTCCAGAACGCGATCGAGAAGGCGCGCTCGTACTCGATGCCCAAGGACAACATCGAGCGCGCGATCGCGAAGGGCGCGGGAGCGGACGCGGAGGGCTCGAGCTTCGAGACGGTGGTGTACGAGGGCTACGGGCCGGAGGGCGTCGCCGTCCTCGTCGAGGCGCTGACCGACAACCGCAACCGCACGGCATCCGATGTGCGCCACCTGTTCGCGAAGCACGGCGGCAATCTCGGGGCGACAGGAGCGGTCGCCTGGCAGTTCGAGCGCCGAGGACTCGTGCTCGTCAGCGCGGAGGGCACGGACGAGGAGGCCCTGCTGCTCGCGGCAGCCGATGCGGGCGCCGACGACGTGTCGCTCGACGGGTCCACATACGAGGTCTCGAGCGCTCCGGAAAGCCTCGCAGCGGTTCGAGCGGCGCTCGAGGAGGCGGGCTTTCCTGCCGAGGCGGCCGAGCTTGCGATGGTGCCCAAGACGACGGTCGAGATCGCCGACGAGCCGACCGCCCGCAAGGTGCTGCGCCTGGTGGAAGGGCTCGAGGAGGCGGACGACGTCCAGGACGTCTACGCGAACTTCGACATCCCCGAGGCGGTGCTCGAGACGGTAGCCTCCTGACGGCTGTGGCGACGGTGACCGAGTCTGCGGGCCTGCGGGCGAATCGCATCGAAGCGCTGCTCTCGGCGCGCCTGTTCGTCGAGCCGCAGCTGGCGGCCGATCGCCTCTACTTCATCTCGAACCTGTCCGGGCACCTGAGCCTGTACCGCATGGATGTCTCAGGAGGCGTTCCCGAGCCGTTGCTGCCCCCGGGCATCGCCCTCCAGAACCCGGAGCTCGCCGGCGGGCACCTGTTCTTCGTGCTGCCCGCGCTCGACCGGATCGTCGTCATGGTCGACCGCGACGGCGACGAGAACTACGAGCCGTGCGTCATCCCGATCGAAGGCGGCTTTCCGGAGCCGCTCGTCCCCGAGGCCTTCGCGGGCAGGCGGTCGCACCTCCTCGACGTCGTCCTGCCGACCTCGACCGCGTACTTCTCCGTCGAGTCGCGCGAGGAGTCGATCCGGTCGGGGGTCCGGCTGGATCTCGCGAACGGCGTCGTGGAAGAGCTGCACTCGAGCAGGTACGGCGCGTTCCCGATGGCCTGGGCGCCCGACGGCTCGCGCGTCGTGCTCGCCGACGGATACACGGCCGGGGACACGGTCCTCTACGAGCTCGACGAGGGAGGCGAGCGCCGCATGCTGCACGGCACGCCGATCGAGGAGCGCGAGCCCGACGAGGAGTACCCGCTCAGCGGCTTCAGGGAGAGCCACGTAGCGTCCAGTGGGGCGGGGATGCTCGTCGGAACGGCGCTCTTCGACGACGGGGGCGCGCCGGCGTACCTCGACTTCGAGCGGCCGGGAGACCTGGAGCCGGTCACGGTCGAGGGGCTTGCGCACGAGGGCGCCGGTGAGCTGGAGAGCATCCGACATCTCGAGGGCGACCGGTTCGCGCTGATCTACAACATCGACGGCTGCTCCTGGGCCTACGAGACCCGGCTCGACGAGCCGAAGCGCCGGCTCCGCGTCGAGCGCGTGCTCGTCGGCAACGGCGCGCTCGAAGGCGGGATCCTGCACGGATTGCACTTCGACGAGGAGAGCGGCCGCTACGTCCTCTCGTACTGCACGGCCACGGACCCCACGCAGATCTGGGTGCTGGAGGCAGACGACGCGCAGGAGCCCGCCCGGAAGACGCGTGAACGCGTGCTCGGAGTGGCGCCGGGGCTCCTCTCGGTGGGCGAGGACGCGTCGTTCGAGTCGCATGACGGGCTGCGGGTCTCGGCGCGTCTCTACCTGCCGTCGGCCGAGACTCGGGCACGAGGGCCCGCGGCCGCTCGTGTACTACGTCCACGGCGGTCCGCAGAGCCAGGAGCGGCCCAACTTCGCCTGGTTCTCGATGCCGCTCATCCAGGTCCTCACCCTCGAGGGCTTTGCCGTGTTCGTGCCGAACGTCCGCGGATCGTCGGGCTACGGGCTCGAGTACATGAAGCGCGTCGACCACGACTGGGGCGGGCTGGACCGGCTCGACCACGTCCACGCGATGACCGAGGTGCTCCCGCGTGACGACCGTGTCGACGTGTCCCGGGCGGGCGTCGTGGGTCGTTCCTACGGCGGCTACATGACGCTGACGCTCGCCGCGATGCACCCCGAGCTGTGGGGCGCGGCGGTGGACATGTTCGGCCCGTACGACCTGCTGACGTTCATGGAGCGGCTCCCCGAGACGTGGAAGCCGTACTTCGAGCTCGCCGTGGGCCATCCCGAGCGCGACCGGGACTTCCTCGTCGAGCGCTCTCCGAAGACGCACATCGAGGGCGTGTCGAACCCGCTGCTCGTCATCCAGGGGCAGAACGACCCGCGCGTCGTGGAGCGGGAGTCGCACGACCTCGTGGAGCACCTTCGCGGGCTCGGCAAGACCGTGGACTACCTCGTCTTCGAGGACGAGGGGCACGACGTGCTCAAGCTTCCGAACCGCGTCCGCTGCTACGAGCGGATCGTCGGGTTCTTCGCCGAGCATCTGGCCTAGCACCCTGTTACGCTCGCGCGCGGCCGGATACCCCGTGCCGTCGAAGCGAGAGGAGAGGCTCATGCGTTGGTTGGCGATCGTCGTCGCGGTTCTCGGGCTGGCGCTCGTAGGCGCCGGCTGTGGAGGTGGCGACGACGAAGCAGCCGGGGACGAGACCACGATCGTCACCGAGACGACGGACACGGACGCGCTCGAGACGACGGACGACACGAGCACCGACGGCGCGGATCTCTCCGGCATCCTGGACGACGAGGACTGCCTGGCGCTCGCCAGCGCCGGCGCCGCGTTCGCCCAGGCCTTCTCCGGCACCGGGGACAGCGAGGAGAGCAAGGCGGCGCTGGACGACCTCGCCAGCAAGGTGCCCGACGAGATCAAGGACGACGTACAGACCCTCGCCCAGGCGCTCTCCGCGTATGCCGAGAAGCTGAAGGACATCGGCGTGGAGGCCGGCGCGACGCCGACTCCCGAGCAGTTGCAGCAGCTCCAGGCAGCGATCGCGTCGTTCGACCAGCAGGAGCTCACTGCGGCGTCGAACCGGATCGAGGCCTGGACGCAGAAGAACTGCACGGGCTGAGCGCGAGGCGCCGGTAGAGACCTCGAAGGCGGCCGCTATGCGGCCGCCTTCGCCGTTCCGGTGGACGTCAGGGCGCGACGGTCGCGCAGATCGCGTGCACCACGAGCTTCCAGGGCAAGCTCGTGGCGACGGCCTCGAACGCCTCGCCCTCCCAGGCGTTGTCGCCGCTCGGCTTGTTCTCGACGACGGTGACGCGGTTCCTTCCGGTCCCGCTGATCTCGACTCCGCCCCCGATGACCTTCTTCCCCGCGGAACAGGTCACCGTGAGGTTCTTGGGCCCGACGGCGGTCAGCGGCGTCTCGCTGGCGAGCTGCTCCCGCCCGCTCAAACCGGGCGGGCCGGCCGGGCCCTGAGGCCCCGTCGGACCGTGCGGCAGCTGCCCGGGCATGAAGTCCACCCTCCGCAGGGCGCCGTTCCTGACGTCGGCGGAGGTCACGGCGCCGTCGGCGATGTCCGGGGACATGACCTGCCCGTTCCGGATCTTGACCGACGTGACCGCGCCGTTCTTGAGCTCTGCCGTCCCGACGCTGGCCCTGGGAACAGCGGAGACGGCGGCGATGCTCGTTCCCCCCAGCGCGACGACGAGTGCGCCGGAGGCGAGCACGGTTCCCGGTGACGGAAGCTTCCAGAGCGTTCGCATGACGACTCCTCTCGTCTCGTTCTCCGTCCGGCCGACGGTACCTCCGGCGCAGAGGAACGTCCGAGGCCCCGCATAACTTCTTTACGTGAAGGTCCTCGGCATCGACCCAGGGACGGCTGCGTGCGGGTACGGGATCGTCCACGAAAGCGACGGGCGCCTCCGGGCGGGAGGCTTCGGGTGCTGGCGGACGTCGGCACGCGAGCGGCTCGACGCACGACTGCTCGTGATCTTCGAGGGCGTGCGGGAGCTCATTGCGGAGCACGAGCCGGACGCCGTCGCTCTCGAGGAGTCCTTCGTGGGTGCCGACGCCCGCATCGCGCTCTCCGTCGGGCAGGCGCGCGGCGCCGTGCTCGTCGCGGCCGCGTCCGCCGGGCTCGAGTGTGCCGAGTACGCGCCGGCGCGGGTCAAGCAGACCGTGTGCGGGTACGGGCGCGCCGAGAAGGACCAGGTACAGCGCATGGTGAAGCTCGTCCTCGGGCTCCAGGTCGAGCCGTCGTCGTCGCACGAGGCCGACGCGCTCGCGGTCGCCATCTGCCACGCCCTGGCGCCTCCTCTGCTCGAGGTCGCGCGATGATCTCGCGGCTCCGGGGAGTACCGGCCGGGCGATCGGTGGACGGCCTCGTCCTGGACGTCGGCGGTGTCGGGTATCTCGTCGCTGCCACGCCGAGCGCGCTCGCGCGAGCCGACGGCCCGCGCGAGGTGACGCTCGAGACGTACCTCCACGTCCGCGAGGACGCGCTCCAGCTCTACGGGTTCGCCGACGCGGAGGAGCGGGAGCTCTTCGTCAGCCTGCTCGGCGTCAGCGGGATCGGCCCGAAGGTCGCGCTCGCCGTGGTGTCGAGCTCGGCCGCGTCCGAGCTGCGGCGAGCCATCGCTCTCGGCGACGCCGCTCGCTTCCAGGCCATCCCGGGAATCGGCAAGAAGACGGCGGAGCGGATCGTGCTCGAGCTGAAGGGATCGCTGGCCGACACGTCCGAGCACCGCCGTGATGCTCCGGCCTCGGCCGAGCTCACCGCCCGTGACGCCCTCGTCGAGCTCGGCTACTCGATCGTGGAGGCCGAACGCGTGCTCGCCGGCGTGGATCCGGGCCTCTCGGCGGAGGAGCGGGTGCGCGAGGCCCTGAAGAGGGCGGCCTGACGTGAGCTCCCAGTTCCTCGCTCCCGCGCTCAGCGAGGGCGACGAGGAGGTCGAGCGCTCCCTCCGTCCGCGCCGACTCGACGACTTCGTCGGGCAGCACCGCACCAAGGAGCAGCTCCAGATCGCGCTCGACGCGGCGGGCGGACGGGGAGAAGCGCTGGACCACGTGCTCCTCGTCGGGCCTCCGGGGCTCGGGAAGACGACGCTCGCGACGATCATCCGCGAGGAGCTCGGGGTCGGCATCCGGACGGTTGCGGGCCCCGCGCTCGAGCGAAAGGGCGACATGGCCGCGATCCTCACCGGCCTCGACGCGCGCGACGTCCTCTTCATCGACGAGATCCACCGCGTGAACCGCGCGATCGAGGAGATCCTCTACCCGGCGCTCGAGGACTTCCGGCTGGACATCATCGTGGGCCAGGGCGCCGCGGCCCGCACGCTCACGCTCGACCTTCCGCCGTTCACCCTCGTCGGTGCCACGACCCGGACGGGTTTGCTCACGACGCCGCTCCGCGACCGCTTCGGCATGACCTTCCGTCTCGGCTACTACGAGCCTGCCGAGCTCGCGTCCATCGTCCGCAGGTCGGCGGGGATCCTCGGGGTGGAGGTCGAGGACTCGGCCTCCGACGAGATCGCGGGGAGAGCCCGTGGCACCCCCCGGGTCGCGAACCGCATCCTCCGGCGCGTCCGCGACGTCGCGGAGGTGCGCCACACGGGTGCCGTCACGCTCGACGTCGCCCGCGAGGCGCTCGAGCTGCTCGAGGTGGACGAGGCAGGGCTCGAGCGCATCGACCGCGAGCTGCTGTCGGCGATCGCGGACAAGTTCGGAGGTGGGCCGGTCGGGTTGTCGACCCTGTCGGTGACGCTCGGCGAGGAGCCGGACACGATCGAGGACGTGTACGAGCCGTATCTGCTCCAGCTCGGGTTCCTGCAGCGGACGCCGCGGGGCCGCGTGATCACCGCGCTCGGTCGCGACCACATCGGTGTGGCTGCCCCGGCCGACGGCCTGTTCTGATGTCGTCCCAGATCTGGACTCCCGGAATGGCCGGCCCGCTCGACGAGTTCGTCGCTCGGCTCGCGCGCATGGTCGGGGCCTTCGCCGAGGAGCACGAGCTCGAGCAGGCGGAGGTGCGGATCGAGCTCGCGGACGGCTCGCGCCATGTCCTGGCAGCCGCGACTGGCCGAGCCGGGGTTCGGGTTCTTCTCCTTCACGCCGCACACGGAGGACGCGGACGACCCGCGGCGGATCATCATCCCGATCGGCGCGGTGAAGACGATCGAGATCTCTGCGCCCGATCCGGCCTCGCCGTTCGGGTTCGCCGCGGCGGACTAGCGCTCGGCGGCGCTACGCCCCGCCGCTGGATGGCGGCGACGGGAACCGGGCGTCGAGCTGCTCGGCGGACTTCGGGATCGCGTGCCTCGCCCAGGCGAAGAACGAGGCGATCGAGAGAAGGAAGAAGCCGCCTCCGACGGCGAGGCATCCGGCGAGCCCGAGGTCCAGACCGACCCCTGCGATGCCAGCCGTCGCGCCGGCCACGACGGAGTTGACGACAGCCACCGCGCCGGGGGCCGCGATGAACGCCTGCGCTCGCCCCGGCGGTCGGCGTATGGCCATAGCGGATTGGAGGACGCCGGCTCTGTCGTCGTAGTGGCTCGTGACGAAGTACGGCTCGAGCTCCGGTGCGAGCTCGAGATATGCGTGGCGGATCCGGTTCATCCCCTGCACCCAGCGAGCGTCCTCGCGGTTCACCTGGGAGAGGCGGGCGATCGTCACGACGCCGAGGAAGTACACGACCGGGAGGAGCACGAGCGCGAACACCACGAATCCGGTCTCGAACTCGGTCGCCTGTCCGACGAGCGCCAGCGCGACCACCGAGCCAGTGAGGGCGGCGACGAAGATCGCCGTCCGGCTCATCGCCTCGGTGTAGACGAGGCTGCGGGCCGCGAGCAGGCTCCAGTGCTCCGTTGTCAGGATCTGCAGCGCGTGCGGGCCGAGCGCCGAGGGTGGCGCTCCGGCGTGCGCCGTGGGGACGCGGGACGTGGGATCGGGCTCCAGCACGGGCGCTGGCTCCAGTCTACGGCCGGCAGGACGGGCGGCCCGCAGCACGTCCTGAGGTCGCAGGAGCGTCGTCAGCCGGACGCGGAGGGCGGCTCCGCCGCCCGGGACCGGCCGGCGGCCTGCGGCCTCAGGCGCGGTACTGGTGGTCGTGCCAGGAGGGCACGGGCGCCAGCTCGAGCAAGGTCCGGCCGCCCTGCGGCTCGGCGTACCCGAAGTCGCCCGTGCCGTCCTCGAACGCGACGTCGAGCAGACCCTCCTTGACGCGGTGGTCGAGCCAGGCTCCGCGGAACACGAGCTTGCGGAGCCAGTAGACGAGGGACTCCCCGTTCACGAGCGACACGAGCTCCCAGTGGCGCACGAGGTACAGCCCCAGGCCGCTGCGCGGATCGACGATGCGACCGTCGGCCGCGAGCTCGACGAGGTCCGCGGCCTCGTCCTCGTCGAGGTCGTTGGATGCGATGAGGCCGAGCCGCACCGCCGCGGCGGTGACGCGCTCCTCGAAGTCCTCCACGCTGAACTCGAACCGGTGGCCGAGGAACTCGACGACGAAGTCGTCCCCGGAGCGATAGTTGGCAGCGAGCATCGCGACCAGCGTATCTACGCTTACCGACGTGAAGGACAGGCGGATCTGGGCGGTGATGATCGTCGTGGTGGTCGGGGTCTGGCTCGTCGGCGCCGCGGTCACGAAGTTCACGCTGGAGCAGATGGCCTTCGTCACGCCCATCGCGATGGTCGTCGTCGGCGCGTCGATCGGCATCGTGCTCCTGTGGGTCAAGATCGTCCTCGACTCCGTCCGCAGGCGCCGCGAGTCGTAGGCCTGCAGCGGCGCAGGAAACGCCGTCCGAGGCCGTCCGTACCGTCCTTCGGGTGACGGGTGCATGGACGATCGCCCCCCTCGAGCCCGACCGCGTCGCGTCGCTCGCGCGTGAGCTCGGCGTCAGCGACGTGGCCGCCTCGGTCCTCGTCCGCCGCGGGTACGGCGATCCCGACGACGCGCGTCGCTTTCTCGACGCGGCGCTGCCGGGCCACGATCCCCGGCTCCTCGGCGACATGGCCACCGCCGTGGAGCGGATCCGGGCGGCGGTCGAGGACGGCAGGCGCATCTGCGTGTACGGCGACTACGACGTCGACGGGATCTGCGCGACCGCACTCGCGGTCCTGATCCTCCGCGAGCTCGATGCCGACGTCGTGTGGCATCTGCCGAGCCGGTTCGAGGAGGGCTACGGCGTGTCCAGCGACACGCTCGCCAGGCTGATCGACGAGGGCGTGGGCCTCCTCGTGACGGTCGACTGCGGGATCACCGCGGTCACGGAGATCGCGGAGGCGCGAGCGCTCGGCCTCGAGGTCGTCGTCACGGATCACCACCGCCCGAGCGACGTGCTGCCCGACTGCCCGGTCGTCGCGACGCGCCCGTCCTCGTACCCGTTCCCCGAGCTCTGCGGCACCGGGGTCGTGCTGAAGCTGGGGGAGGCCCTCCTCGGCTCCGAGCATCCCGCCCTCGGTCGGAACCTCGACCTCGTGGCGCTCGCGACCATCGCGGACGTCGTCCCGCTCGTGGACGAGAACCGCGCGCTCGCCTCGGCAGGCCTGCGCGCTCTCGCCTGCACCCGCCGTCCGGGGCTCCAGGCCTTGATGCGGAACGCCCGCGTCGATCCAGCTGCAGTCGACGCCGGCGCGGTCGCCTTCAGGCTCGCACCCCGGATCAACGCTGCCGGACGCCTCTGCCGGCCCGACATCGCCCTCGAGCTCATCCTCACCGACGACGCCGAGGCTGCTCGCGCGCTCGCGCTGGAGCTCGAGGAGCTGAACCGCGATCGGCAGCAGGTCGAGGACCGGATCCTGCGAGAGGCCTCAGCGCTCGTCGAGAGCCTCCCCGAGCGGGAGCGCCGCCGACGGGGATACGTGCTCTGGAACGAGGACTGGCACGAGGGCGTGATCGGGATCGTCGCCTCGCGTCTCGTCGAGCGGTTCCACCGGCCCGTCGTGCTCGTCACGGGCACCGCCGACGGGACGTGGAAGGGGTCGGGCCGCTCGGTGCCGCAGTTCGACCTGCACGGAGCCCTCGACGCGTGCTCCGAGCACCTCGAGCGCTTCGGCGGACATCGGGCCGCCGCAGGCCTCTCCATCGACGCCGAGCGCCTCGAGGCGTTCGCCGCGGCGTTCGCGGCGCACGCCGATGAGACCATCACGGAGGACGACCTGCACACGCCGACCGTCGTCGACGCCGTCGTCTCGGCCGAGGATCTCACGCTCGCGCTCGCGCAGGAGCTCGACCGGCTCGCACCCGTTCGGCCTCGGCAACCCCGACGTGACGCTGCTCGTGCCCGGCGCCCGGCCGCTGACCCCCTCGCTCGTCGGCGACGGGAAGCATCTCCGCTTCCGCGTGCGCCAGCAAGGGCGGGATGCGGGCAGCGCCATCGCGTTCGGCCAGGGGTACGAGCTCGATCGGCTCCGGGCCGAGGGCCTCTTCGACGTCGCCTGCCGGCTCAAGGAGAACCACTGGAACGGCACCGTCGCCCCACAGCTCGTCGTGCGCCGCGTCTTCGACACCCCCGACGGCTACGAGGAGCTTCGCGAGTACCTCGGGTCGCTCTGGCGCGCGGGCGCGGACGAGTGGACGGCGGACGCTCGCCGCGTGTTCGCGGAGCTGGGGCTCGACGGCACGACCTCGGGCGAGCGAGTCAGGCGCCGCCAGCTACTCGAGTCGGAGACCTTCCGCTCCCTGCTCGCGCGCGACGAGCCCGCTCTCCTCGAGGCCGCATGACCGCCTTCACCCGCCGTCGCGGGCTGCGTCAGCCGAGGTGCGGACGGGAGGGAACGAGGGCGTCGCGCATGACGAGGGCGAGTCGCCGCGCGTGCCGTTGCCTGAGCCAACGCCGGAAGCTCTGCATGGGACACCGGTCTTCGTCGCCCCGCGCGCGCCTCCTGCCGCGCCGAAGGGCCTGCGAGAGGGCGCCAGTACACTGAGCGAATGAGCGTCCTCGACGCGAAACGGCACCACGAGCACCTCGTCGACGAGCTGATCGCCGAGGTCGAGGGCTACAACCCCGACGTCGACAAGGAGCTCCTGCGCCACGCGTTCGCCGTCGCCGAGCGCTGCCCACGAGGGACAGGTCCGGCGCTCCGGCGAGGAGTTCATCCACCACCCGCTCGGTGTCGCGCGAATCTGTGCGGAGCTGCACCTCGACGAGCAGACGATCGCCGCGGCGCTCCTGCACGACGTCGTCGAGGACACGGGTGCCGACCTCGAGGAGGTCCGGTCGGAGTTCGGCCCCGAGATCGCCCAGCTCGTCGAGGGCGTGACGAAGCTGACGCGGATCACGTTCCAGAGCCGCGAGCAGGCGGAGGCCGAGAACTACCGGAAGATGATCGTCGCGATGGCGCAGGACGTCCGCGTCATCCTCATCAAGCTCGCAGACCGCCTGCACAACATGCGGACGATCGAGTACCAGAGCAAGCCGAAGCAGGCGCAGAAGGCGCGGGAGACGCTCGAGGTGTACGCGCCGCTCGCGCATCGCCTCGGGATCCACGCGCTCAAGTGGGAGCTCGAGGACCTCGCGTTCCAGACGCTGCACCCGCGCAAGTACGCCGAGATCCGCGCGATGGTCGCCGACCAGCGCGCCGACCGGGAGGCGCAGGCCGACAAGGCGGCGGAGATCCTCGGCGAGGAGCTCGCGAAGGCGGACGTGCCGGCCGAGATCACCGCGCGGGCGAAGCACCTCTACTCGATCTACGACAAGATGGCGAAGCGCGGCCGGGAGTTCAACGAGATCTACGACCTGACTGCGATGCGGGTCGTCTGCGAGCGCGAAGGCGAGGAGGGGACGCGTGACTGCTACGCGGCGCTCGGCCTCATCCACTCGCTCTGGAAGCCGATGCCCGGGCGGTTCAAGGACTTCATGGCGATGCCGAAGCTCAACCGCTACCGCTCGCTGCACACGACCGTGATCGGGCCGCAGGGCAAGCCGCTCGAGATCCAGGTGCGTACGAGGAAGATGCACGAGGAGGCCGAGTACGGCGTCGCCGCGCACTGGCTGTACAAGCGCGGCCGCGCGTCGAAGGAGGACGACGAGTGGCTGACCTGGGTCAAGTCGCTCATGGACTGGCAGCAGGAGGAGCAGGATCCCGGGCGAGTACATGCGCAACCTGCGCACCGACCTCTTCTCGGACGAGGTGTACGTCTTCACGCCCAAGGGCGAGGTGAAGACCCTCCCCTCCGGCGCGACCCCGATCGACTTCGCGTACGCGGTGCACACGGACGTCGGTCACCGCACGGTCGGAGCGAAGGTCAACGGGCGCATCGTGCCGCTGCACTACCGGCTGAAGAGCGGCGACTTCGTCGAGATCCTCACGTCGAAGTCGGGCCGAGGGCCGTCCCGCGACTGGCTCGCGCTCGTCACGTCGTCCCGCGCGCGCAACAAGATCCGCCAGTGGTACCAGCGGGAGACCCGGGGCGAGACCGAGGCCAAGGGGCGCGAGCTCCTCGACCAGGCGCTCAAGGCGCAGAAGCTCCCGTACCGCAAGCTCCAGGGCTCGAGCGTGCTGGCCCAGGTGATCCGCGAGACCGGCTTCAAGAAGGCGGAGGACTTCTACGTCGCCCTCGGCGCGGGGAAGCTGCCGCCGGGGCAGATCGTCAACAAGGTCATCCAGCGCCTGAAGACCGACGAGGTCGCGGCCGAGCCGGCGATCACCACGAAGCCGCCGCGCGCGAAGACGGCCGTCTCGAGCGACCGCCTCGGCATCAGCGTTCCCGGGGTCGAGGACGTCCTCGTCCGTCTTGCCAAGTGCTGCACGCCAGTGCCCGGAGACCCGGTCGTCGGCTACGTCTCTCTCGGGCGCGGGATCACCGTGCACCGCGAGGACTGCCCGAACGTGAAGGCGCTGCAGCGGAACCCCGAGCGCTTCACACCCGTGGAGTGGGAGGGCGGAGCCTCGGCGGGCTTCCTCGTCCAGATCTCCGTCGACGCCTGGGATCGCGCGCGCCTGCTCGAGGACGTCGCGCGCACGTTCGCCGAGCACGGCGCGAACATCGTCTCCTACGGCGGCATGGTCGAGGACGGCATGGCACGCAACTGGTACACGGCCGAGGTCGGGGACGTGAAGGAGCTCCGCTCGCTCCTCACCGCCCTTCGCAACCTCGACGCCGTCTTCGACGCGTACCGGGTGACGCCCTCGTCGTGACGAGGCGCCGCCTCGCTCCGGCGCTCGGCGCTCTCCCCTCGCTCGGTCTGCTCGTCGCGCTCGTCACGGTGCTGGGTGGCCTCCCGACCCTCGCCGGCGCTGCGCAGGAGGCAACGGAGCCGCCGGTCGTGACGGTGCTCGATCTGCCGGTGAACGACCTCGCGTACGACCGGTTCTCCGACACGATCTACGCGTCCGTGCCGAGCCGCGCCGGCGCCCTCGGCAATCGCGTCGCCGCGATCGACCCGGCCACCGGGGACGTCGGCCCCTCGGTCTTCGTCGGCAGCGAGCCGTCTGCCTTGGCCATGTCGGACGACGGCGAGTTCCTCTACGTCGCGCTGCAGGGTGCGGCCGCGGTACGCCGGGTGCACGTGCCCTCGTTCACGGCGGGGCTGCAGTTCTCGCTCGGATCGGACCAGTTCACCGGGCCGTACTTCGCCGAGGACATGGAGGTCGTCCCGGGCGATTCCGGGACCGTGGCCGTGTCGCGCAGGAACGTAGGGTTCAGCCCTCGGCACGAGGGCGTCGCTATCTACGACGACGGCGTGAAGCGGCCGAACGAGACGCCCGGACACACGGGCAGCAACCGGATCGCGTTCGGGTCGTCCCCGAAGGCGCTCGGGCAGCCCGAGACGAGGCTGTACGGCTACAACAACGAGACGACCGAGTTCGGCTTCCGCCGGATGGAGGTCGACCCTGCGGGCGTCGCGACGCTCACGACCACCCAGAACCTCGTGACCGGCTTCGGGGTCGACATCGAGTTCGACGACGGCAGGGTCTACGCGACGAGCGGCCGGGTCGTCGATGCCGAGGCGTCGACGCTCGCCGGCACGTACTCCGGTGTGAACGGCCCCGTCGAGCCCGACTCCAGCCATGGGCGCGTCTCGTTCGTCTCCGGGGGAGAGATCCAGGTCTTCGACCTGGACGAGTTCACGCCGCTTCCGTCGATCCCGCTTCCCGGGCTGGCGGGGACCCCCGCCAGCCTGATCGACGTCGGCGACGGGGACCTCGCGTTCCGGACGACGGCGGACCAGGTGTTCCTCGTGCGGTTTCCGCCCCTGCTCGGCTCGTCCCCGTCCGGCGTCCCCGCGACGTCCCCGGCCGGAGCGAGCGTGGACACCGACGGCCGAGGCGTGCGCTTCACGCGCTGACGCCGTCGAGCTACGAGAGCGGCCAGCCGGGAAGGTCGTGGAGCGACGCGAGCTCCTCGTCCTGCCGGATGTGGTCCGACCACTCGGGCCTGAGCTCGAGCGCGCGGCCGACGTGTGCGAGCGCGTCGTCCGTCCGTCCGGCAAGCGCCTCCGCGCGGGCCAGGTAGTAGAGAACGGCGGGGTGGTCGGGGTACTGCTCGAGGCCCGTCGCGATCTCGTCGGCCATCGCCTCGAAGTCCCCGGAGGCTCGATGCCGCTCGGCGGCGAACCAGTACTCCCAGGGGGAGGGCTCGTAGGCCTTGTCCCGGGGCCCGCCGATCGCGAGCACGGAGGTGCCCGGCTCTTCCGCGCGGGCGTGGCGCTTCACGGCCGGGTCGCGGACGAAGACGATCGTTCCCGCCGGGGCGTCCAGCGTGTCGTCCTCGAGCTCGAAGGTCGCGCGGCCCGAGACCACGAGGTACAGCTCCTCGTGGCCGAGGGCCTGCTCCGTGTGCTCCTCGACGACGTCGTCGCCCGCGTTCGGCGCGACGTAGGAGTTGATCCCGAACGCGCCGACGTCGAGCGTCCTCCGCACCGGCCGCCAGAGGAGCGTGCCGTCGACCACGGGGATGGGGTCGATCTCGTCGAGCCTCACGCTCCGCCAGCGGTCCGCCACGGTTCGACTCTACCCGCGCAGACGCGGGGGACCGCTTGCGCGGCCCCCCGCCGGGCGGGTCGAGGAAAGGTCAGGAGGGACGGGTCCCGAGCGTGACGTCGATGGTCTTCCGCTGCCCGTCGCGTACGACGGTAAGCGAGACCTGGTCGCCGGGCTTCTTGCCGTCCACGGCGCTCTGGAGGTCGGCCGAGCTGCTGACGGGCTTCCCGTCGAAGGCGACGATCACGTCACCGCCGGTCGGGACCTGCTCTCCGTCGACCGTCGTCATGTCGGTCGCGGGCTGGATGTCGGCGTCGTCCGCCGGCGTCCCGGGCTTCACCTCCGTCACGGCGACCCCGTCCTGCGTCGTCACCATCGTGATCCCGAGGTAGGCGTGCTCGACCTCGCCCGTCTCGATGAGCTGCGAGACGATGGAGCGCACGGTGTTCGACGGGATCGCGAACCCGACGCCGTCGTTGCCCCCGGACTCGCTCTCGATCTGCGCGTTGACCCCGACGACCTGCCCGCGCATGTTCAGGAGCGGTCCGCCGGAGTTGCCGTGGTTGATCGCGGCGTCGGTCTGGATCGAGTCGTTGATCGTGAAGTTGTTCGGGGCCGTCATCTCGCGATGGAGAGCGCTGACGATGCCGCTCGTGATCGTGCCCTCGAGCCCGAACGGGCTGCCCATCGCCACGACGGCGTCGCCGACGGCGACCCCGCTGGAGTCCCCGAGCTCGAGAGGCCGGAGAAGCGAGGCCGGTGCATCCACCGTCAGCACCGCGAGGTCCGTCGAGGGATCGGTGCCGACGAGCGTCGCCGGGTGCGATCGAGCCGTTCGCGAAGCGGACGGTGATGTCGCTCGCGCCCTCGACCACGTGCTGGTTCGTGACGACGTGCCCGGAGCTGTCGTACACCCACCCCGAGCCCTGCGCCTGCGACGTCCCGCTTCCGGCGCTGATCTCCACGACCCCGGGCTGGGCGGCGCGGTAGATCCGGCCGATGGGGAGGACGCTCGCGGCCGCGGCCGGCTCCGACGTGGACACGGTGACCTCACGGACGACCGTCGTCGTGTCGTCGCTCAGGACGGAGAAGGCTGTCGCGCCGACTCCGACCCCGAGACCGAGAGCGGCCACGAGGGTTGCGATGACGAGCGGGGTGCGGGTCGTGCGATTCATCGAGCGTCCTTTCCGAGTGTAGGTCTCCGGCCATTGCACCCGCGGGGTCTGAGGTGGGCGTGAGACGCTCCTAATAACTCGCTAAGACTCCAGCCGGAGCCCATGTCGCGCGCCACAATGCAGACGATGGACATCCTGGTGGTGGACGACGAGCGTGCGGTTCGGGAGTCCCTTCGCCGTGCTCTCGATCTCGAGGGATACTCGGTCGAGCTCGCCTCCGACGGGGAGGAGGCGCTGCAGCGTCTCGCGGTTCGCCCCTCCCCGGACGCCGTGATCCTGGACATCCTCATGCCGGGCGTCGACGGCCTCGAGGTGTGCCGGCGTCTCCGTGTCGACGGGAACCACGTGCCGATCCTCATGCTGACCGCCCGCGCGGAGGTCGACAGCCGCGTGGCCGGGCTGGACGCGGGCGCCGACGACTACCTCCCCAAGCCCTTCGCGCTCGCGGAGCTGCTCGCACGGCTCCGCGCGCTGCTTCGGCGATCGGGTGACGGGCCTGCGACGGCCGAGGCTCCCTCCGCGGCGCTCCGCTTCGCCGATCTCCAGCTCGATCCCGGGACGCGTGAGGTGAAGCGGGGCGGCGACGTGATCGAGCTGACGAGGACGGAGTTCTCTCTTCTCGAGCTCTTTCTCCGCAATCCGCGCCAGGTCCTGACCCGCTCGATCATCTTCGAGCGTGTCTGGGGGTACGACTTCGGCCCGACCTCGAACTCCCTCGACGTGTACATCGGGTATCTCCGCCGCAAGACGGAGGCGGGCGGCAGGCAACGGCTGATCCACACGGTCCGCGGCGTCGGGTACGCGCTTCGCGAGCCATGACGTTCCGAGCGCGGATCGCCGTCGCCGCTTCCGCCGCGGTCGCGCTGGCGGTCGTGCTCGCGTCCGTCCTCGTCTACTTCGCCGTCCGGGGCGAGCTCCGGGGGCAGATCGACGACACGCTCGAGCAGCGTGCGGCCCAGATCGCGCGCGAGCCGCTGAGCGAGGTCCAGTCGCCCGACGGCAAGTCCTTCCTGGCGATCCGCCCGGGGTTCGGCGAGGCGAACACGCTCGTCCAGCTCGTGAAGGAGAACGGCAGCACTCTCGGGGCGCGGTACGAGAAGATCACGCTCCCCGCGGACGAGAGCGCGATCACGCTCGCGGCGGAGGGCGAGGCGGGCGACCACTTCTTCGCCGACACGACCGTCTCCGGGATCCACGTGCGCGTGCTCACGTTCGCCTACGGGCCGGGGTACGCCCTTCAGGTCGCGCGGCCCCTCACCGAGGTCGACGACGCGCTCGGGCAGCTGCGGCTGTACCTGCTGCTCGTCGCGCTCGGCGGGATCGGGCTCGCAGCCGCGTTCGGCCTCGTCGTCTCCCGCGCCGCGCTGGCGCCCGTGCGTCGGCTGACCGAGACCGCGGAGCGCGTGTCGGTGACCGGGGACCTGTCCGAGCGGATCGAGCTCGACGGGAAGGACGAGCTCAGTCGGCTCGCCGGGAGCTTCAACGCGATGCTCGCCAACCTCGAGGACTCCACCCGCGCCCAGCGCCAGCTCGTGGCGGACGCGTCGCACGAGCTGCGCACGCCGCTGACGAGCCTGAGGACGAACATCGAGGTGCTCGCGAGCGACCGGGCGCTCCCGGCGGAGGAGCGCGGAAAGCTGCTCTCCGACGTCGTCGAGCAGCTCGGGGAGATGACGACCCTCATCGCGGAGCTGATCGAGCTCGCGCGCGCCGAGCAGCACACCACCGAGCCGGAGGACGTACGGCTCGACCTCGTGGCGGCGGACGCCGTCGAGCGTGCGCGCCGGAACCGGCCGGGCGTCACCTACACCGAGGACTTCGACGAGACGGTCGTGCTCGGCGTCGAGGGGACGATCGAGCGCGCGATCTCGAACCTGCTCGACAACGCGGCCAAGTGGAGCCCGCCGGGCGCCGAGGTCCGAGTCGAGGTGCGCGACGGCCAGGTCGCCGTGCGCGATCACGGGCCTGGAATCTCCGACGAGGACCTTCCCGTACGTCTTCGACCGCTTCTATCGCGCGCGCTCCGCGCGAGGCATGCCGGGCTCCGGTCTCGGCCTCGCGATCGTGCGACAGGTCGCCGAAGCACACGGCGGCGACGTGGTCGCCGAGCGGGCGAACGGCGGCGGCACTCGCATAGTGCTGCGGTTCGGTCGTGCTCCCGTGCGAGCCGGCGCGCCGTCTTAGGGACTTCTTACCCCGTTCTCAGGGCAGCTTCAACAGACGCTGGTTTGCTCGTCCCGGTGTTCTATCTCGGGTACATGCTCGCGGAGCTCCGACGCAGGAGCGGAAGGACGATCCTGACGGCGCTCGGCCTGGGCATCGGTGTGAGCCTGGTGGTAACCGTGAACGCGCTCTCGGCGGGGCTGGACCAGGCGCAGGCCCAGGTGCTCGAGCCGCTGACGGGAGTCGGAACCGACATGTCGGTCACGCGGCCCATCGATTTCACGCCGCCGGAGCAGGGAGGTGGCTTCCCGAACCTGTCGGAGGAGGAGCGGCGTCGGCTCCAGGAAGAGAACGGCGGAGGCCGCTTCGGCCTGCGCGACCTCGGCGAGCCCGGGACGAAGTTCTCGCGAGACACGTTCGTCTCCGCCGCGCAGCTCTCGTTCTCCGCGGGCGCGGTCGGGAAGATCCGCAAGATCGACGGGGTCGACTCCGCGGCGGGCGGTCTCACGCTGAACTCGATCCACATCGAGGGCGTCGTCCCCGAGCAGACCGAGGCTCCGCAGCCCGGGACGTTCTCGGGGCCTGGAACCGGCGGGCCGCCGGAGAACATCAACGCCTCGAACATCAGCGTGGCCGGGGTCGACGAGCGGTACCGGGAGCTCGGCGCGATCACGCCAGGCCAGGTGACGACCGGTCGCTACTTCGGGTCGACGGGTGCGCGCGAGGCAATCCTGAACGAGAGCTACGCGAGCCGAGAGGACCTCGGTGTCGGTGACGAGGTGACGCTGGGCGGGAAGGCGTTCGAGGTCGTCGGGCTCGCCGAGACGCCGCTCGGAGGCCAGTCCTCCGACGTCTACGTCAAGCTCTCGCAGCTCCAAGCGCTCTCCGACCGCGAGGGTCGCGTGAACACCGTGTACGTCCGCGCCGAGGGTGCCGACGACGTCGCGGCAGTCGCCACGCAGATCGAGAAGACGCGTCGACGGCGCCTCGGTGACGACCGCCGAGGACCTCGCAGACCGCGTGTCCGGGACGCTCGTCCGATGCAAAGAACCTCGCCGGTTCCCTGGGCACTGCGCTGTCGATCGTCGGGCTCCTCGCCGCGTTCCTCATCGCCACCCTGCTCACCCTGTCCTCCGTGACGAAGCGAATTCGCGAGCTCGGCACGCTCAAAGCGCTCGGTTGGTCGCAGTGGCTCGTCGTTCGACAGGTGACCGGCGAGTCGGTCGCCCAGGGGCTCCTCGGCGGTGCAGTGGGGGTCGTCCTCGGCATCGGCGGTGCCCTGCTCATCGACGCGTTCGGGCCCACGCTCGAGGCGACGGTCGGCTCCGCGGCCTCCGAGGGCCCCCGGCTGCTCGGCCCGTTCGGGCAGGGCGCGGTCGAGACCGCGTCCACGGAGGTCTCGCTCGGCGCTCCCGTGAGCGCCACCCTCGTCGTCGCAGCCGTCGGTCTCGCGCTTCTCGGCGGGCTCGTCGCGGGAGCGGTCGGAAGCATGCGAGCCGCACGGCTTCGTCCCGCCGACGCACTTCGGCACATCGACTGATGCCCGCTCCCGTCTACGACCTGCGTTCCGTCTCGAAGACCTACTCGCTCGGCAGGAATGCCGTCCACGCGGTGCGTGACGTCGATCTCGCGCTCGAGCCGGGGGAGTCCGTCGCGATCGTCGGCCCGAGCGGATCGGGCAAGACGACGCTCCTGCAGCTCCTCGGGGCGCTCGACCGCCCGACCACGGGCGAGATCGTGTTCGAAGGCCGCGACATCGCGCAGCTCGGAGACGGGGACCTCGGGAAGCTCCGCCTCCACACGTTCGGCTTCGTCTTCCAGCAGTTCAACCTCATCCCGACGCTGACCGCCGCGCAGAACGTCGAGCTCGCGCTCGCTCCGGGGGGCGTCGCGACGCACGAACGGCGTGAGAGGGTGGCAGACCTCCTCGACTCGGTGGGGCTCGGCTCGCGGGCCGACCACCTACCGGGCCGGCTCTCCGGAGGCGAGCAGCAGCGGGTCGCCATCGCCCGAGCCCTCGCCAACGAGCCGCACGTCCTCCTTGCCGACGAGCCGACGGGAAACCTCGACTCGGCCACCGGGGCGGAGATCATCGACCTGCTGCTCTCGCTCTCGGACTCGACGCCTCCGCACGGTGATCGTGGTCACGCACGACGCGGACATCGCAGGCCGTGCCCAACGCGTGATCCGCATGCGGGACGGCCGCCTCGAGGGTGCCGCGCCCACCGTCGCTGCAGCATCCGCCGCTTCTTAGGCGCCTCTTAGCTCGGTCTTAGGTCGCACTGGTGTGATGTGCCCATGACCAGGAGCAGGAAGATCACGATCATCGTCGTCGCCGCCGGAGCCGCGGCGCTCGGCGTCGCGCTCGGCGCCGCCGGCGCGATCGCCGCCTCGGGCGTGCTGTCCCCGAAGGAGGAGAGCCAGGCCGTCATCGACGACGCCGCCGCAGCGGCTCGGCGTCGAGCCGAGCGAGCTCAGCAACGCACTGAAGGAAGCGCTGAAGAGCCGCGTCGACGCCGCCGTCGACGCCGGTCGACTCACCGAGGCGCAGGGCAAGGCGCTCAAGGAGCGGATCGACGAGGGCGAGACGCCGCTCCTGTTCGGCGGGCTCGGCCGCTTCGGTCCGGGTCACGCCTTCGGGCACTTGGGGCACTTCGACAAGCTCGAGACCGCCGCGTCGTACCTCGGGCTGAGCGAGGCGGAGCTCCGCGAGCAGCTCCGGGACGGCAAGACGCTGGCCGAGATCGCCAAGGCCGAGGGCAAGTCCGTGGACGGCCTCGTCCAGGCACTCGTGAAGGACGCCAAGACGAAGCTCGACCAGGCGGTCGAGGACGGACGGCTGACGCGGGCGCAGGCGGACGAGCTCGCAGAGGATCTCGAGCAGCGCATGACGGACCTCGTCAACGGTGAGCTTCCCGAGCGGGGGTTCGGCCATCATTTCGGCGGCTTCGAGCGCCCGTTCGCCCCGTTCGGACGGTTCGGTCCGGATCGCGCTCCCCGCGGCTCGCACGCCTAGCTCGCACCGTGGTCGACGACCGGGTCGGCTCTCTCCGGCCCGGTCGGCGCGCATAACTCCCTCGAACGAGGGATATCCCGTGTGAGTGGGGTACCTCGTTCGAGGGATTGCACCCCCCGAACGCGTGATTACAACGAGGAGTGGGGAGAGGGGAAGGGAGCCGCGCGCTCGCCCCTCGCGGGCGGGCGCGCGGTAGTTTCCGACCCCCACCGGTCGGGGCGGCCGCCCCCCTCCCCGCGACCTTCTCTTGCGCAAGACCGAGATCCGCTCGCGCGGATCTCGGTCTGCGGAAGATCCCTGAAGCGCGTCCGCTTCGCGGACGCGGTGCCGTGGTTGATCCGCCGGCGTCGGGTGTTGCGGGGCGATTGGCCCGAGGTCCGCTTCGCGGACGCGGTGCCGTGGTGAGCTTGTCGGTCTGCGTGGTCCGGCGCAGCGTCGACCCTACGGGTCCCAGCGCTCGCCGCCGGTGTCCCAGCCGATGAGGACGTACGGGCCGATGCGGGCGGCAACCTCGTGGAGGGCCCCCACGTCCGCCTCGCCGTCCACCCAGAGCTCGCCGACCTCGCGTTCCTGGAAGCGGACGGGCACGCGTGCCCGTCTCGTCTCGTCGGGCTGGCCCGACTGCGGGCCGAGGACGAGCTCGTCATCCTCGTGGAACGCGATGCCCGCCCAGACCAGTCCGGGAGCGGCTCGCGAGGACGGAGACGGCGGAGCGAAGGACGTCGTCGGGCTCGCCGCCCTGCTTCGAGGACGAGGTCGACCGCGCCGAGAACGCCCTCGCTCACTCCTCGAGGTCGCTCCCTTCGAACGCGCGAACCGCGGCGCGCAGGTCTGCGGGAACGGGCGTGGGGCGGCGCGTCGGCAGGTCGACGAGGACGAGGGTCTGCGTGGCGGTGACCATCAACGAGTCGTCGGGGAGCCGGTACGCGGCGCACTCGTAGGTGATGCTCGTCGTCCCGATCCGGCTCACCCGCACGAACGACTCGATGAGGTCGTCGAAGCGCGCGGGCGCGTGGTACTCGACCGACGATGCGCGCATCACGAACTCGGCGCCGGCGGTCTGCATGCTGCCGGTGCCGAGGTGGCGGTGGTACTCGGTGCGCGCGTGGTCGAAGTACGGGAGGTAGCGGCCGTAGTAGACGACGCCCTGGGCGTCGGTGTCGGAGAACCAGACGCGGGAGAGCGCCGAGTACTTGAACGGGGGCCGGCGGTCGGTGACGCGGCCGAGCTCGAGCGGGTCGATCACGGCGCTCTCAGTCGCGAAGGAGCTCGAGCACCTCGTCGCGCTTCTGCTCCATCAGCTCGGGGGACAGCGCCTCGAGGTTGAGACGCACGAGGGGCTCGGTGTTCGATGGCCGCACGTTGAAGTGCCAGTCGTCGAAGTCGACCGAGATCCCGTCCAGGTGCGAGATGCGACCGCCCTCCGCCGAGTAGCGCTCCTTGAGCTCCTGCAGCTTCAGGGCGACGTCCGCGACGGGCGTGTTGATCTCGCCCGTGAGGAAGAAGCGCTCGCGGAAGGGGGCGAGCAGCTCGGACAGCTTGCGTCCGCGTCGCGAGAGCAGCTCGAGCATGAGCAGGAAGGGGACGACGCCGGTGTCGGCCTGAGAGAAGTCGCGGAAGTAGTAGTGCGCCGACACCTCGCCGGCGAAGAGGGCGTCCTCCTTGCGCATGCGGTGCTTGATGAACGCGTGACCGACGCGGTTCACGAGCGGGACGCCTCCCGCGCGCTCGATGGTCTCGGGCACCGCCCGGCTCGCCCTGACGTCGTAGATCACGCGCGCTCCGGCTTCAGGCTCCTTCTCCAGGACGGCCTCGGCCAGCAGCGTGGTCACGAAGTCGCCGGGGACGAACTCGCCCGTGTCGTCGACGAAGAAGCACCGGTCCGCATCTCCGTCGTACGCGACGCCCAGGTCGGCGCCCTCGTCGCGCGTCTTCGACACGATGAACTCGCGGTTCTCGGGGAGGAGCGGGTTCGGCTCGTGGTTCGGGAACGAGCCGTCGGGCTCGAAGTAGCAGCGGACGACGTCGAGCTGGGGCAGGCGCTCGAGGACGGGAGGCAGCATTACTCCGGCCATCCCGTTGGCCGCGTCCACGACGACCCGCAACGGCCGGATCGACGACTCGTCCACGAAGGAGAGGACCTTCTCGACGAAGCTCGGCCAGACGTCCTCCTGCCGCACCTCGCCGCGACTCGCCACGGGGCCGAACCCGGCCGCCGCGCCGTCGCGTACCTGCGCGAGGCCGGAGTCGCCGCCCACGGGAAGGGCGCCGCGGCGCACGATCTTCATCCCGGTGTAGTCCTTCGGGTTGTGCGAGGCGGTCACGCAGATGCCGCCCTCGAGGCCGAGCTCGTCGACGGCGTGGTAGACCATCTCGGTTCCCACGAGGCCGATGTCGATCACGTCCGATCCGCCGTCCGCGGCGCCCTCGACGACCGCGGCCGCCATCGCCGGGGCGGAGAGCCGCATGTCGCGGCCCACGGCGATCACCCGCGGCTCGAAGTGCTCGACGTACGCCCGGCCGATGCGATAGGCGCCGTCCTCGTCGAGCTGCGACGGGTAGATCCCGCGCACGTCGTACGCCTTGAAGACGGCCGGGTCGAGCACGGCTGGATCCTAGATGGGCGCCCCCGGCTCGGTCTCGGCTACCCCCACATCGACGGCCTTTGCTCGCCACCCATCGAGACGGTTGCGTCGGGATGCCCGGAGCCCCCGTCGTCGTTCCTACACTTCAGGGATGGAGCGCAAGCTCGCAACTGTGCTGTTCGTCGACCTCGTGGACTCCTCGAGCCTCGTCACGGGGATGGATCCGGAGGTCGTACGGCGGCGCGTGAACGAGTTCTTCGACCTCGTCTCGGGCTGCGTCGCGCAGCACGGCGGCATCGTCGAGAAGTTCGCCGGCGACGCGGTGCTCGCGGCCTTCGGCGTGCCGCAGGCGCACGAGGACGACGCGCTCCGCGCAGTCCGGGCGGCGCTCTCCATGCGCGAGTCGGTGAACGGTCTCGGTCTCCAGGCCCGGATCGGGATCGAGGCCGGCGAGCTGGTCGTGGAGGACGCGGACTCGACCTTCGCCACGGGCGAGGCGGTCAACCTCGCCGCGCGCCTGCAGCAGGTCGCGAGCCCGGGAGAGATCCTCGTCGGCCCGACCGCCTACCGGCTCGCTGCCGGGAGCCTCGTCGCGGAGGACGCGGGGCCGCTCGAGCTCAAGGGGATGGGGGTCCCGCTCCGTGCCTGGCGGCTCGTGTCGGCCCTCGACGGCCCTGGCGCGGCCGCTGGGGCCGCGCGCGCCGCTCGTCGGTCGCACGGAGGAGCTCGAGCTGCTCGAGAACACGTTCGAGCGAGCCCTGCGGGACCGCCGAGCGCACATCTTCACCATCTTCGGCGAGCCCGGCGTCGGGAAGAGCCGGCTCGCCCGCGAGTTCATCGACGGCGTCGAGCGAGCGAGCTGCCTCGTCGGGCGAGCGCTGCCGTACGGGGAGGGCGTCACCTACTGGCCGCTCGCGGAGATGGTCAAGGCCGCGGCCGGGATCACCGACGACGACCCGCTCGACGAGGCCTTCGAGAAGCTCCGGGAGTGCTGCGCCGAGGAGGCGATCGCCGACGTGCTCGGGCTCGCCGCCGGGATGATGGAGGCGCTCGAGGGCGAGCGCAGCCCCCAGGAGATCGCCTGGGCGTCACGCGAGGTGATGGAGTCGATCGCCGACGTCCAGCCCCTGATCCTTCTCTTCGAGGACATCCACTGGGCCGAGGAGCCGCTGCTCGACCTCATCGAGCACCTGGCCGACTGGGTACGTGCGCCGCTCCTGATCGTCTGCCTTGCGCGCCCGGAGCTCCTGGACACGCGGCCGGGCTGGGGTGGCGGGCGCGTGCGATCGACCGCGATCGAGCTCGAGCCGCTCTCGGAGGAGGAGAGCGAGGCGCTCGTCGAGAAGCTCCTCGGCCAGCTCGCCGGGCAGGCAGGCGAGGCGCCCTCGTCCCTTCCCAGGGAGATCCTCGAGCGGGCGGAGGGCAACCCGCTCTTCGTGGAGGAGACGATCCGGATGTTCCTCGAGAGCGGGTCCGACGGTGATCCGGACCGGATCCCGGACACGTTGCAGGCGCTCATCGCGGCACGCATCGACCACCTCTCGCCGCCGGCGAAGACGCTGCTCCAGCGTGCGTCCGTGATCGGACGGGTCTTCTACAGGGGCGCGCTCGACCACCTCGCGCCCGACCTCGACGATCTCGACGCGCTCCTCGGCGACCTGCTCCTCCGCGATCTACTCCTGCGCGAGCCGCGCTCGTCGATCTCCGGGGAGGCGGCGTACCGGTTCAAGCACTTCCTCATCCGCGAGGTCGCCTACACGGGGCTCGCCAAGCTCGCGCGCGCTCAGCACCACGCGCGCTTCGCGGACTGGCTGAGCGAGCGCCAGAGCGACGAGCTGCTCGAGATTCGCGCCTACCACCTCGACCAGGCGGTCGAGCTGCTCACCGAGCTCGAGGGCGCTCCGCCCGAGCGCCTCGCCGAGGACGCCGCGAGCGCCCTCGTCAAGGCGGCCAAGCGCGCGACGGCGCGGGAGGCGTACGCGAACGCGCGCAAGCTCGCGCTCCGGGCGCTCGAGCTCCGGCCGTCGCTCGGCGCGCGCTACGTCGCCGCGAGGGCCGCGTGGCGGCTCTCCGACTTCGCGACGGTCGAGTCCGAGATGGCGAAGGTGCGGTCCGAGGCGCAGGAACAGGGCGAGACGGTGATCGAGGCGCTCGCGCTCACCGGGCTCGGCGAGGCGATGCTCCGGCGGAGCGGCGATCCGGGTCGGGCGAAGGCGCTCGTGGACGAGGCGCTCGAGCTCCTGAAGGGCGCCGACGACCCCGCCGCGCACTTCGACGCCTTGATGGTCGGCGCGACGATCGGCGCCTGGCGCGGAGAGGTCGACGCCGCCGTGCGCCATCTCGAGCGCGGGTACGGCATCGCCATCGACTCCCGGCGGAAGGACCTCCAGACGATCGCGGCGCAGGCTCTCGTCCAGCTCCACATCGGGCGCCTCGAGCTCGACGAGGCGGAGCTGCTGATCACGCGGGCGCTCGAGCTGGCAGGCGAGAGCGGCAGCGTCCGCGCGCGGGTCAGCACGACGCTCTCGTACGGCAAGTTCCTCCTCGCGAAGGACGAGATCGATGCCGCGGAGACGATCTTCGAGGAGGTGCGGACGACGGCGGTCGAGCTCGGCCTCGAGCCGGTCGTGGCGCACGCGCACGCGTACCTTTCGTGGGCCGCACTGCGTCGCGGCGACGTCAAGCGCGCGGAGAAGCACGCCCGCGAAGCGGTGCGCATCACGGCGAGCCGCGGCGACCGCGGGATGCTCCCCGAGATCCAGGCCTTGCTGGCCTGCGCATTGGCCGACGCGGGGCAAGCTCGACGAGGCAGAGCGCCACGTGCTCGCAGCGCAGGAGAACGTGAGCCGCGAGGATCCGAGCGCCGTGGTCTCGGTGACCACCGCGCTCGCGGTCGTCCGCGCCGGACAGAAGGCCGACGACGAGGCCGAGGAGCTGTTCGAGGAAGCCCTCTCGCTGGCACGCAAGAGCCAGTTCAAGACGCTCGAGCTCGACCCGCTGAGACGCGTCGTCCCGTTCCTGCGCGAGCGCGGGCGCGACGAGGAGGCCGCGGCCTACGAGGAGCGGCTGGCCGAGCTCGTGCCCACGGCGAGCACCGAGCGGATCGCCTGACTCGAGCCCTCGTCGGGGGACTCGGAGATCACCGTCGCCGGTCGCTCGAATCGCGAGAGCGCGTCCCGAAGTGGCTCGGCGCGAAGCGTGCCCTCTCCGTAGGGCAGGTGCTTGGTCTCGTTGCGGTTCGCGAACGCGATGTCCGAGAAGTGGATGTGGAACGGGGCTCCCTCGGCGAGCACCTCGTCGACCGTCCGGAGCGCGGCCTCGAACGGCTCCGCGTCGAGATAGGCGCCGTCGCTCGTCGCGTGCATGTGCGCGAAGTCGAGGACGGGGCGCACCCAGCCGACGCGACGCGAGATCTCGACCACGTCCTCGAGCGACCCGAGGTCGCGCACGCGACCCATGACCTCGACCCCGAACGGCACTGCGCGACCCTTCGACTCGAGCCGCTCCCTGAGCGTCCCGAGCTGCTCGACGACGGCCGAGATGGCATCCTCGCGCGCTCGTCCGAGCAGGAAGCCGGGATGGAACACGACGAGCTCGGCGCCGCTCGCGGCCACGATGCCGGCGCTCCGGTCGAGCGCGCCGACCGCGGAGGTGAACTTGCGTCCGCCCGCCTCCAGGTGCCCCATGAAGCCGAAGAGCGGCGCGTGCACCGAGAGCGCGACGTCCGCCTCCCGCGCGAGCTCGCCGAGCCGCTCGGCGAACGGGTAGTCCATCCAGAACCCGCTCTCGAAGTCGATCTCGCACGCGGTGTACCCGCGCTCGAGGAGAAGCTCGACCGCGTGCTCGGGCGACTCCCGAGAGGGGCACCGGGCGGGGCCGACACGGACGCGGGTCGACACCGTGCAATCCTAGTGCCGCTCGATGTGATTCCCTTCCGGGCGTGAAGGCGACCCTCATCCTCGCCGACTACGCGGTCGTCTCCGACGGCAAGCTGACGATCGTGGGTGGTGGCTGGTCGCAGACCGGTCCGGAGCCGGGGTCGTTCGGCATCGGACTCCTCATCCAGGTGCCCTGGGATCAGGCCAATTCGCTGCACAAGTTCTCGGTCGAGCTGCTCGATGCAGACGGAGCAGCCGTCGTCTTCGAGGAGGGCGAGGCGCCCGTCGCCTTCGGGGGCGACTTCGAGGTCGGGCGCCCGCCGGGTCTCAAGCCGGGCACGCCTCTCGACTTCCCGGTCGCGGTGAACGCGACGCCGCTTCCCCTCGAGCCGGGGAGGTACGAGTGGCGCCTGACGATCGACGACGAGGCGCGGGCGGACTGGACGCTGCCCTTCACGGTGCGCAGCGAGGAGGAGTAGTCCGCTTCCGTCCGACGGCGCCCGTACGCTCGGCGCATGTCCCCGAGCCCGACGCGTATCGATCTTCTCGAGCTGGACATCGACCTCCGGCTGTCCGACCTCTGGCGCGAGGCGGTGGACGTCTCGGAATGGAGCCTCGAGGTCGTCGCGGCGTTCATCCGCGCCGCGTACGGCAAGGGGTACTGCGACGCCCTCACCGAGGACGAGCCGGGGAGGCTCTGCGCGGAGCACGGGTACCGCTTGCCCGCGCGCGTCGCCGAGCGCGACGCGGCCTAGGGCCCACCGCCCGAGCGCGCGCCACTACACTTCTGCCGTGGCACGGAAGTCGAGCCCTGCCCGCCTCGTGATCGCGCTCTCCGTGGCCGCGGTCCTCGCGATCTTCCTCCTCTACACGTCGATCGCCGGAGGCGGGAACCCGTCGATCTCGCCCAGCGAGCTCGGCTCGCGCGCGGAGAAGGTGCAGCTCGCCGGGCTCGTCACGGGGCCCGTCCGCGGCGACGCGCATGCCACGGGCCTGCGCTTCGGGCTCAGGGACATCGACGGAGAGTCGAGGGCGAGCGTGAAGGTGCTGTACCGGGGCTCCGTTCCCGATCTCTTCAGGAAGGGCCGCCATATCGTGGTCGACGGACGGCTCCGGAACGGCGTCTTCGTCGCCGAGCCGGGCTCGATGATCACGAAGTGCCCGTCGAAGTACGCTCCCAAGACGAGCGACGACTCGGCCTGACCCGGCCGCCATGCCCGAGCTGGGTCGCGCCGCCCTCGTCGTCACGCTCGGTCTCGGCGTGTACGCGCTCGTCGCCGGAGCGGCCGCGGCCCGGCTCGGGCGCCGGCGCCTTGCGCTCTCGGCGCAGAACGCGCTGATCGCTGCGTTCGTCTCGACGCTCGTCGCCGCGGGGGTCCTGCTCACGGCGCTCGTGCGCCACGACTTCTCGTTCACGTACGTCGCGCGGACGACGAGCGAGGCGCTCCCCACGGCGTACACGGTCTCGGCGTTCTGGGGCGGCCAGGAGGGGTCACTCCTCCTCTGGCTGCTCGTGCTGACGGCCTTCGGCGCGGCGGCGGTGCGGCTCAACAGGGGATGGGCGAAGAGCCTCGTCGTCTGGGTCGTCCCCGTGTTCGCGGCCGTGATCGTGTTCTTCTCGTTCCTCCTCGTCGCCGTGGCGAGCCCGTTCGCGACGCAGGTCGCCCCGGCGGACGGCGCCGGGATGACCCCCAGCCTCCAGAACCCCTACATGCTCGCCCATCCTCCCCTGCTCTATCTCGGGTACGTGGGCCTGACCGTGCCCTTCGCGTTCGCGATGGGTGCGCTCCTCTCGGGGCAGCTCGACGAGCGCTGGCTCGTCGCCACCCGGCGCTTCACGCTGTTCGCCTGGACCGCTCTCGGCGTCGGACAGCTGCTCGGCTCGCACTGGGCATACGTCGAGGTGGGGTGGGGCGGGTACTACGCGTGGGATCCGGTGGAGAACGCCGCGCTCATGCCGTGGCTCGCCGCCACGGCGTTCCTCCACTCCGTGATGATCCAGGAACGCAGGGGGATGCTGCGGATCTGGAACGTCCTGCTCGTGGTCCTCGCGTTCTCGCTCGCGCTCTTCGGGACGTTCCTCACGCGTTCGGGCGTCGTCAACTCGATCCACTCCTTCACGCAGAGCTCCATCGGCGCATGGTTCCTGGCGTTCATCGCGATCAGCGTCGCGGTCTCGCTCGCGCTCGTCTTCTGGCGGTTGCCGCTGCTCCGCTCGCCGACGAAGCTCGAGTCGCCCATCTCGCGAGAGGCGGCGTTCCTCTACAACAACCTGCTCCTGCTCGCCCTCTGCCTGACCATCCTGTGGGGCGTCGTCTACCCGATGCTCTCCGAGGCCGTGCGCGGGGAGTCGGTCGTCCTCGGGCGCTCGTACTACGACTTCTTCCTGCGCGTCTTCGGCCTCCCGCTCCTGCTGCTCATGGGGATCGGCCCGCTCATCGCGTGGCGGCGCGCGTCGCTGCGCAGCCTGGCGACGACCTTCCGCTGGCCGACCGCTGTCGCCCTCGCCACCGGTGCGGTCCTGCTCGTGCTCGGTGCGGGGAGCTCCGTGCCCGGACTCGTCGCGTACACGTTCTCGGCGTTCGTCGCGGCGACCATCGTCCTCGAGTTCGCTCGTGGCACGCGGGCGCGCAAGGCCCTCGGGGCGACCTCGTGGCCGGGCGCGTTCACGTCGCTGATCGCACGCAACCGCCGGCGGTACGGCGGCTACGTCGTGCACGCGTCCATCGTCCTGCTCGCGGTCGGCATCGCCGGCTCGAGCGCGTTCGACTCGGTGGCGGAGGCGAGGCTCGAGCGTGGGCAATCCATGGAGATCGGCGACTACACGCTCGTCTACCGCTCGCTGGACGAGCGCCAGGTGTCGAACGCGACCGAGATCCGCGCCACGCTCGGCGTGACACGCGGCGACCGCGACCTCGGGACCCTCGAGGCGGGGAAGAACGCGTACACGATCGAGCAGCAGGTCTCGAACGAGGTGGGGATCCGAAGCGACCGGCTCACGGGGGAGGACCTGTTCGTGATCGCGGAGCAGATCGACCCGGACGGGACGGTCTACTTCCGGGTCTTTGTGAAGCCGCTCGTGAACCTCATCTGGATCGCGGGCCTCGTCTTCCTCCTCGGCTCGGTGATCGCGTTGTGGCCGGACGCCCGGGAGCAGCGACGGCTCGTCGCGCGTGCGGGCGAGATCGGCGTCCCGGCAACGAGTTGACCGCCGCGCTCGTCCTCGCGGGGCTCTTGGCCGTCGCCTGCGTGCTCGTGGTCGCGTGGCCGTTCCTGCGGGAGCCCGAGCCGGAGTCCGACAGCCTCGACGAGCTCGACGAGGCCGAGCGACGGCGGCTGGAGCTGCTCGAGGCGCGCGACCGCGCCCTCGCCGCGCTCAAGGAGCTCGAGTTCGACCACCGGACGGGAACGATCTCCGACGACGACTATCGTGCGCAGGTGGGGTCGCTTCGACGGGACGCGGCGAGCGCGCTTCGGGAGCTCGAGCGGACAGAAGTCGCTCCGGCGCCGGAAAGCGAGCAGGGACGTCCGGTGGGTGGGCGAACCTAGGAACGCGATGGGACGGAGGTCTCTCATCCTGCTCGTGCTCGCGCTGGCCCTCGTGTTCGCCGCTCCGGCCGCGGGCGACGACATCGGTGGCGAGAAGGCAGCCGTGGACGCCCGCATCGCGGCTCTCCAGGCCGAGATCGCCGAGGCGAAGACGCAGGAGGGCGTGCTCACGTCGCAGCTCTCGTCCGTGGTCTCCGAGCTCGAGGCGGCACAGTCTGCGGTCGACCGGGCACAGGGCGCGCTCGATGCGCTCGAGGCGGAGCTCGCGACCGAGCAGGCGCGGCTCGATCGCCTGACGAAGCGACTCCGCGTGCAGACGCGCCGCCTGAGGCAGCTCCAAGCGGAGTATCGCGAAGCGGTCGGCGTCCTCGAGGCGCGGGTCCGCGCGATCTACATCGAGGGAGCGCCGGACGTCCTCTCCTTCCTCGTCTCGGCGTCGAGCTTCGACGACCTGATCGACAACTACGAGTTCATGGAGCGGATCGGCGCGCAGGACAAGCGCGTCGCCCGTCAGGTCGAGCGGGCGAAGACGAAGGCCGCAGCGGAACGGCGCGCGACGGCTTCCACGAGGAGGCTCGCTGCGGCCACCGTGTCCGTGATCGCCGCGCGAACCGCAGAAGCGCAGGGCGTGCGCGACGAGCTCGCTGCGAGCCGCGACACCCTCCTCGCCGCCCGCAGGCTGAAGGCGAGCGCGCTCGCGACCACCCGGGAGGACCGCGCTGAGTACCTCGCCGAGGTCGAAGCGCTCGCCGCGCAGAGCGCTGCCCTCGCCGCCGCCATCCGCGATGCGCAGAACGGCTCGACCGGCTCCGGGAAGCCGTCGGCGGCGGGGTTCATCTGGCCCGTGAGCGGGCAGGTGGTGAGCGGTTTCGGCATGCGTTGGGGCCGCATGCACGAGGGCATCGACATCGCGGCCGGCATGGGGACGCCGGTTCACGCGGCCGCTGCTGGCACCGTCATCCACGCGGGCTGGCTCGGCGGGTACGGGAACCTCGTCGTGCTCGATCACGGTGACGGGCTCGCAACGGCCTACGCGCACGCGTCCGCTCTCCTCGTCGTCGTCGGGCAGAGTGTGTCGCAGGGCGAGACGGTCTCGCTCGTGGGCTCGACGGGGCACTCCACCGGGCCGCACCTGCATTTCGAGGTGCGTGTCAACGGCGTGGCTGTCGACCCGCTGCTCTACCTGTAGCCGCCGGGACTAGGCCGCTTCGGTCGCGGCCCGCGGGAGCTCCTCCGGCACGACCACGTGGAGGTCGGGGAAGGCGCGCCAGCGCTCGTCCAGGCCGAGGCCGTAGCCCGCGAAGAGCTCGTCGGGGACGGTGAACCCGACGTAGCGGAGGGGGATCTCCTCGACGAGGCGGCGGTACGGACGGTCGAGGAGGGTCACGGCGGTCAGGCTGGCGGGCTCCCTCAGCGCGAGCGTACGGCAGAGGAAGTGGAGCGTGAGCCCCGTGTCGACGACGTCCTCCACGATCACGACGTGGCGGCCCGTGAGCGGGACGTCGACGTCCTTGAGCAGGCGGACTCCGCCTTCGCGACCGCCGGCGTACGGCGCGAGCTCGACGACGTCGAGCGTGTGCGGTATGGGCATGACCCGGGTGAGATCGGCGAGGAATACGACGCTCGACTTGAGCGGCGCGATCAGCAACGGGTCGAGCCCGTCGAAGTCACGGGCGAGCTCGGCTCCGAGCTCCTCCACCCGAGCGGCGATCTCGGCGCGGGTGAGATAGACCTGTCCGACCTCTCCGTTCTCGGATGCGACGGGGTCCGGCACCGCCTACGAGGCCAGCCGCAGCCGGTACCGCTGCGCCAGGCGCTCGATGTCGCGCCGGTAGAAGAGCTTGACCCGGACGTCCGGGTAGAGACGTTGGAGCTCGCGGAGCTTGCGGTTCTTGCGCGTCACGAGCGACTGCTTCATGACGGTCACCTCGATGAAGAGATTCTGCTCCGGGAGGAAGAAGTCGGGGGTGAACGCGCTCACGACGCGACCCTCGTCGTCCCGCTCGAGGACGAACGAGTGGGGCTCGTACTCCCACGGGACCCCGTAGTAGTCGAGGATCTTCGCGCACTCGAGTTCGATGCGGTGCGCGAAGCGCGGCGGCTCAGAGCCACGATATGCCTGGAAAACGGGACTTTCGACCCGCACCTGCACCAGGGTAGCAATGAGCCCGGATGGCCCCGGAGGAGCCGTAGACTGTCCCCATGGCGGGTTCCGACGGCGTCTTGCGGATCGCACAGATCTCGGACATGCACTGCGGGGGGCCGTATTTCGAGGCAAGCCTGCTCGAGCGGGCGATCAGCGAGATCAACGAGATCGCCCCCGACGCGGTCGTCTGCTCCGGCGACCTGACGACGTTCGGCTTCCGCCACGAGTACCTGACCGCCCGCGAGTACCTCGATCGCATCGACTGCGACTCGATCATCGTCGTCCCGGGAAACCACGACTCCCGCAACGTGGGCTACGTCCACTTCGAGGAGATGTTCGGCGACCGGAACTCGGTTCTGCGCAAGCGCGGGTTCGCGATCGTCGCGGTCGACTCGAGCGAGCCGGACCTCGACCACGGGCAGATCGGGCGTGGGCGCTACCGCTGGATCGAGGAGCAGTTCGCCGAGGAGGACGCGGACCTCAAGATCTTCGTCCTCCACCACCACCTGCTCCCGGTCCCCGGGACCGGTCGCGAGCGCAACGTCGTGTACGACGCGGGCGACGCGATCGAGTGCCTGCAGCGCTCGGGGGTCCGGCTCGTGCTCTCCGGCCACAAGCACGTCCCGTACGTCTGGCGCCTCGAGGACCTGTTCGTCGTGAACGCCGGGACGGTCTCGTCGCTCCGCCTTCGCGGCAACACGCGGCCCTGTTACAACCTCGTCGAGATCGCCGGCCGCAAGGTGGACATCTGGCGCCGGCATCCGTTCCACGGCGAGGTGAAGCTCGTCTCGTTCTCGCTGGACTCGCTCGAATACACGAAGTTCACGGGCGCGATCGAGGACGAGGTCACCTCCCGGACGTGACCTCCCGCGCGCTCGCGATCATCGACGGTGAGCACTACCCGCCCGTCGTCCGGGACGCGCTCGCCGACCTGCCGCACGACGTCGTGGCCGCGGTCCTCGTCGGCGGCACGGAGAAGCTGCGCGGCGACGCGGACTACGGCGTCCCGCTTGCTCCGAACGTGGAGGCCGCGATCGACCGGTACCGGCCGGAGATCGTGGTCGACCTCTCGGACGAGCCCGTCCTCGGGCCCGTCGAGCGGTTTGCTCTCGCCAGCCGCGTCCTGAGCCACGGGATCCCGTACGCGGGAGCCGACTTCCACCTCGACCCGCCACGCTTCGAACCCTTCGCTCTGCCCTCGCTCGCCGTCGTCGGCACGGGGAAGCGCGTGGGGAAGACTGCGCTGACCGGTCACCTGGCGCGCCTCGTGTCGGAGCGTCGTCGCGTCGTCGTGGTCGCCATGGGCAGGGGTGGCCCCGCTGATCCGGAGACCGTGACCGTGCAGCCGACCGTCGAGGCGCTCGTCGCGCTCTCCCGCGCCGGCCGGCACGCGGCGTCAGATCATCTGGAGACGGCGGCGCTCGTCGGCGTCGAGACGATCGGTTGCCGTCGGTGCGGCGGCGGGCTCGCCGGTGCCGTGTTCGCGTCGAACGTGGCGGAGGGCGCCGTGCGAGCGGCTGCTCTCGGGCCGGACCTCGTCGTGTTCGACGGGAGCGGGGCGGCCCTCCCGCCGATCGCGACGGACCGGACGATCGTAGCCGTCGGGGGGCACCAGGACCCGGCGGTGGCCGCCGGCTACCTCAACGCGTTCCGGCTGCTGCGTGCGGATCTCGTCGTCGTCACGATGGCAGAGACGGGATCCGGCTGGGCGCGCGTTCGGGACGCGGTCGCAGCGGTCGTGCCGGGCGGCGTCGAGGTGCTCGCGACGGTGCTCCGCCCGCGTCCCCTCGAGGACGTGCGCGGCCGTGCGGTCGCGTACTTCTGCACGGCGCCTCCGTCTGCCCACGCGGTGCTCGCGGCCCATCTGGGGGAAGCGCACGGCGCGGAGGTCGTGCACGTCTCCGGAAACCTGGCCGACCGAAGCGCTCTTCGCACCGAGCTCGACGACCTCCGGGCCGACGTCTACCTCGTCGAGCTCAAGGCCGCGGCGGTCGACGTCGTCGCGGAATCGGCGATCGAGCGCGGCGTCGACGTGGTGCTCGCCGCGAACGACGTCATACCTGTCGACGGGTCCGGACCTTGACGAGATGCTGCTGGAAATGGCAGGAATAGGGGTGTGAAGGAGCGTCGCCACGTCACGCCGCTGCCGCTCGGCGAGGAAGTGCCGTTCTCGAAGGGGCTGATGGCGCGTGCCCTCGTCCTGACCGGCGTCGACACCGAGCGCTCCTATCTCATCGCGCGTCGCGCCGACCGTGACCTCGCGGAGCGCGGCGCCGTGTCCCTCGACTTCGACCGGCTCGGCGAGCTCGCCGCCGACGTGATCGGCGAGGAAGAGGCCGCGAAGACGCTCCGCCGCCTCCGCCAGCTCGACGCCCTGCAGCGGCTGGAGGAGCCGTTGCTCCTGCTCGTCGGCGGTGCCACCGGCACCGGGAAGTCCACGATCGCGACCGAGGCCGCGCACCGTCTCGGGATCACGCGCGTGACGTCGACCGACTTCATCCGCCAGACGATGCGCGCGTTCTTCTCGGAGGAGTTCATGCCGTCGGTGCACTACTCGAGCTTCGAGGCGCGTCTGGCCCTGACGCGTGCGGAGGAGGAGGAGTCCGGCGACGCGGCCATCCTCGGCTTCCTCGACCAGACCCGCAACGTGCTCGTCGGCGTCGAAGCGGCGCTCGAGCGGGCCGCGACCGAGCGCTGGTCGACCGTGCTCGAGGGCGTCCACCTCGTCCCCGGGATGCTCGCGACGGACTATCCCGGCGCGTTCGTCGTGCAGTGCGTGGTGGCAATCGAGGACGAGAACCTCCACCGGAGCCACTTCTGGGTGCGGGACTACGCGACCGAGGGCCTCCGCCCGCTCGAGAAGTACCTCGACTCGCTGCCGCAGATCCGCCAGATCCAGGAGTACCTCGTCGAGCGGGCTCGACGCTACGACGTGCCCGTCATCGTCAACGACTCGCTCGACCGCGCGATCGGGGACGTGGTCGACCTCGTGCTCCGTCGCGCCGACCAGCTCGTCGGCACCGCCTGAGGCACGCCGCTCGCCTCTACACTTGCCGCGTGGTCGCGCGCGAGGACGTCGTCGAGGCGCTGCATGGGGTGGAGGACCCCGAGCTCGGCATGGACATCGTCGAGCTCGGCCTCATGTACGACGTGGAGGTGGACGGCCCCAACGTGAAGATCCTCTACAGCCTCACGTCCATGGGCTGCCCGGCAGGCGCAATGATCGCGGAGGGCATCATCGACGCGGCGAGCTCGGTGCCCGGCGTCGAGCAGGCGGAGGCGGAGCTCACGTTCGACCCACCGTGGACGCCCGATCGCATGTCGGACGACGCGAAGTTCATCCTCGGCTTCGGCTAGCCGCTACCGGGAGCGCCCGTCGGCGGGCGCGGTGCACGAGTCACGACGCGGCCGTGCGCGAGGCCGCGCCACAGCGCCATGACCCCGATCGTGACGAGGATGTCCCCGACCACGTCGTGCGCATGGATTCCATGCCCTCGAGGCAGGACGTGGATCACCTCGTCCCAGCGGTTCGGGTTGAGTCCGACGATCGCCACACGCCGCGGCGATGGCGATGAGGGCTGCGACTCTTGCCACGGCCTGCGCAGGGTAGAGAGAGAAGCGCCGTTCTCGCGTCCGGTGCCTTCTACTCTGCCCCCGCGCCGGCGAGAAGGACACACGGGTGCTCGGCAGGCGCGCCCTCCGGCGACTCAGCCCGGGATCCGGAGAACGACCTTGCCGAACTGGGCGCCGGACTCGAGGCGCTCGTGCGCCTTCGCCACGTCGGCGAGCGGGAAGATGCTGTCCACGTGGACGCGCGCGCGCCCCTGGCGGATGAGGTCGTAGGCCGCCTCGAAGTCGGAGGGCATCCCCATCGTCGAGCCGTAGACGGCGAGCTGCTTCCACCACAGCCGATACAGGCGCGCCGGCGGGCTGTGCCCACTCGTGGCGCCGCACACGACGATACGACCCTCCACCGCCGCGGCGCCGAGCGAGCGCTCCCAGGTCGCCTCGCCGACCGTCTCGACGACGACGTCGGCTCCGCGGCCGCCCGTGGCCTCGCGCACGGCCGCCACGACGTCGTCCTCGGAGTGGCTGACGGCGACGTCGGCGCCGAGCTCGCGCGCGCGCTGGAGCTTCTCGGGGCTCGAGGACGTGACGATCGTCCGCACGCCGAGCGCGCGGCAGAGCTCGAACGCGGCGAGCGCGACTCCGCCTCCGATGCCCCAGATCAGTGTCCACTCGCCCTCCCGGACCGAAGCCTTCGTCACGAGCATCCGGTGGGCCGTCTCGAAGACGAGCGGGAACGCGGCGCCCTCCTCGAAGCTGAGGGGCTCGGCCAGCGGGTACAGCTGGCCGGCGGGGATCGCCTTCAGCTCGCAGTGCGTGCCGTCGGTGTGCTCGCCGATGACGGTGATCCGGCCGTCGTGGGGGATCCCTGGGTTGACGACGACGCGCTGCCCGACCTCGAAGCCCTCGACGCCCTCGCCGAGCGCGACGACGACGCCCGCGCCGTCGGCGCCGAGGATGCGCGGCTTCGGAACCGAGGGCAGACCCTTGCGAACCCAGACGTCCAGGTGGTTGAGGCCTGCCGCGCGGAGACCGACGAGCACCTCGCCCGGGCCGGCCTCCGGATCGGGGACGTCCTCGACGCGGAGGACCTCCGGCCCGCCGTCCTCGTGGATGCGCACGGCCTTCACGGGCAGAATCCTCGCATGACGGCCGCGGAGCTGAGCAGACTGGCCGCGGAGGTGGGCATCGACGTCGTCGGGGCGGCTCCGGCGGCTGCGTACGAGGAGACCGAGCGGCACATCGTCGAACGGCGGGAACGTGGTCTCTTCGCGGACATGCGCTTCACGATGGCGCGGCCGGAGGTCTCCTGTCACCCGGAGCGGCTGCTCGAGGGGGCGAAGACGGTCGTCTCGGCGGCGCTCTGCTACTACGTCCCAGGCCCCGAGCCGGGCCTCGACGAGGGACGGCTTCCGCGCTACGCCTGGCGCGACCACTACGCGGACCTCCGGCGGAGGCTGACGGAGCTCGGAGAGCGTCTCGGAGGGTCGTACCGCGTGCTCGTCGACTCGAACGACCACGTCGACCGCGAGGGGGCGGTGCGCTCGGGTGTCGCCTTCTACGGCAAGAACACGTTGGCGATCACGCGCCGGTTCGGATCGTGGGTCGTCCTGGGGACGCTCGTGACCGACGTCGAGATCGAGCCCACGCCCGCGCTCGAGCTCGACTGCGGCTCGTGTCGGCTGTGCATCGACGCGTGCCCGACGGGCGCGCTCGACGAGCCCGGAGTCCTGGACTCGACTCGCTGCCTCTCGTACTGGACGCAGGCGCCGGATCAGATCCCGGAGGAGTTCCGGGCGGAGCTCGCCGACTCGGTGTACGGCTGCGACATCTGCCAGGACGTGTGCCCCTGGAACCGCGGCGTCGAGAAGCGCCGTGCCGGTCGCTCTCCGGCGGCCGATGCGACGCCCACCGTCTCGCTGCGGGACTGGCTCGAGCGGGACGGCGAGTCGCTCGCGTCCGAGCTCGATCGTCTGTACGTCCCTCGAAACGAAGGTCGATGGCTCCGGCGCAACGCCCTCGTCGCGGCCGGGAACGTGGGGAGCTCCGAGCTCGTCCCGCTCGTCGAGCGGAGCGCGGACGAGCGACGACGCGATGCTGCGGGACACGGCCAGTGTGGGCGCTCGACCGGATCGCGGGCCGCGTCGCATGAGCGCCGGAGCAGGGGAGCACGACCGGCTGGCGATCCTCGTCCACGAGGTGCGGAGCCCGGTCGCAGCGCTCCAGGTCATCGTCGAAGCCGCCCGACGCGAGGATCTCGATCCGTCCGCTATGCGCGACGTCGTGACCCTCGCGCTCGCGGCATGTCGCGGCATCGAGCGCGTCGTCACGGACGTCACCGTCGCCTCGGTTCGGCTGGAGGAGGTCGATCCGGGGTCGCTCGTGCGCGCCGTGGCCGCAGCGGCGTCCCTCTCGGGTGCACGCGTGCGAGCCGAGGTCGCACCGGGGCTCCCGCCAGTGTCCGCGGACCCGCTCCGCCTTCGCCAGGCACTCGACAACCTCGTCTCGAACGCGCTCGCGCACGGCGTGCAGCGGGACGAGGAGGTCGTCGTATCGGCGGCCACCGACGGTACGCGCGTCCTCCTCGCCGTCGCCGACGCGGGGGAGGGCATACCGCCCGCGGACCAGACGCGCATCTTCGAGGGCGGTGTGCGGCTCGACGGCAGCGCACCGGGAGCGGGTCTCGGGCTCATGATCGCGCGCGCGATCGCCGAGGGTCACGGCGGGACGCTCACGGTCGAGTCCGCGCCCGGGCACGGTTCGACCTTCACGATCGCGCTGCCGCTCGTCGACTAACCGGCCACGGCGGCCTCGAGCCGATACCGGCGGAGCAGCCTGCCGTCCGCGTCGTGCTCGAGCACGTCGAAGCTCGCAGAGAAGTCGCTGTACACGACACCGTCCAGTGTTGCGACACGAACGGGAAGCCTCGCGGCGACTTCGTAAACCTCGGTGTACCCGGGCTGCTCGACGGACACGTACTTCGCACGCGGCGTGGGCTGTATCCAGACGAAGCCCACGCGCTCGTCGGCCGTTCCGCAAAGCAGGTCGAGGCGAGGATCGCGCAGTCGACCGCCGTAGAGCCTGCCGTACGCCGTGCCGCACCACCGGCGCGGGCTGTCTTGAGAGCCGCTGCTGTGGGAGCAGCCGAAGATGCTCCGATTCCGGATCTCCTCGAACGTGACGCTCTCCGATGCGACAGCGATTCGCTCCACGGATGGACCGGAGGGCGTCAAGTCCCATGCTTGTGCGAGGCACGAGGCGGATAGCGACCCCACCCGCTTCTCAGGAGGCACCACCCGGGACTTGGTCAGGATCGGGATGGAGCCCGTTCCCTCGAGCTCGACGGGTGGCGCGACTGCGTCGGACCCGTCCATCAGGTGATCCGGCACCGTCTCGTCCCTCGAGCACCCGGCAAGCGACACGATCACGAGGAGCACGATCGAGCAGATGAGCGGAGAGCGGCGCGAGGTTGTTTCGCGCCGCCTCCAGGCCTCAGGGCTTGCTCCAACCAAGGCGGCGAACCCCGCCGTAGCTCGAGCTCCCCCGATAGCTTCGCGTCCAGATGTTCGTCCCGTAGGCCTCGCCCTTGGCCTCGATGATCTGATCGGTGCCGTCGGCATTCGGCGCATAGATCATCCCGATGTGATCCGTGCTTGCAAAGGCGTCCATTTTGATCGCGGCCGATTTGGACAGGGGGTAGTTCGGGGCACCGATCGCCATCCTGAACCTCTGCGCCGTGTACGGCCCGTGGATGAATCGAAGCCGCCACCACTGGTGGAATGCCGTGCTGTTCGCGTCGTCCGCCTCGCGCCAGACCTTGAACGTGAACCCCGAGCAGTCGCCGCCCTCGCCGCCGGTGCCCCCGACGCCGGGTGGGTCGCCGGGGGAGTCGTCGCGGTCGTCGTCGTCCCAGCAGCCGCCTCCCCACTGGTAGCCCTCGTGTCGTGCGTAGAGCGCGACCGCGATCGAGCGCGTCGCGCGTGAAGGTGCGCGATCGGCGTGGGTGCGGCCCAGTTGCAGTTGTTCGCGACGAACTGGGTGTGGTAGCCGGCGGCGGTGCCCGCGGACGTCAGGGCGACCGCGACCACGAACCCGATCGCGAATCTCATGGCTGCGCGCATCACTCCACCTCCAGGTCGAAGCGGTCGACGAAGATCCCGGCCGGCGTCGAGCCGAGCTGGTACAGCGACGAGCCGGCGAGACGGAAGCGCGACACCGGCGCCGTCTCGGCCCAGTCGTGCGCGTCGAGCGAGAAGCGCTCGACCAGCCCCTTGCGGCCGAGCACGAGGACGAGGAACTCCGCCTCGTCGTCCGTGTAGGCGCGGACGACGAGCACGAGCCCCTCGCGGTACGGCTCCGCCAGCTGGACCTCGGCCAGCGCGGTGTCGCTCGTGACCCGCCAGGTGCGCCGGGTGCCGTTGGCTCCGAGCAGCGCCGCCCGCACCTCGTTCGCTCCCTCGCGGAGCACGACGACCTCCCGCCCTCCCGGCACCGGCCGTCCGGCGTGGCCAGCGCGAGACTGCTCGCTCGCGGCGACGGGACGTCCGTCCGTTGATCGCGGGCATCCACTGCCCGGAGGGCTGTCGCAGGACGACGGGCCCATCCGGCCCGACCCGGACGGCCGAGCCCCGCTCGGCGAGCTCGACCACCTCGTGTGCCGCGCCGTCGGCGGCGAAGGCCCGAAGCTGCAGCGCATGACCGGCATCGGCCGCGGTCTCCAGCACGTAGAGCGTTCCGTCGCGCTCCCACCGAGAGATCGGCGAGGGTTCCGCGGATGGCGAGAGGGACGTCCTGGGGCGACGTGACGCCAGGCCGCCACCTGAGCAGGCGTCGGTTCGCCTCGTCGAGCACGCTGACCACGCCGCTCCCGCCCACGTCGAAGGACGAGCCGCCGATCGGCGCGAGATTACGACCCTGCTCGAGCCCGACGTCGCCCGGGCCGGAGCCCCACGGGGCTTCGGCGACGCGGGCGTCCGCTGCGCGCCCGACCCCGAACGCATGGCGACCGAGCTGCGATCGGGGCGCTCTCCGCGAGCGGCACGCTCCGCTGTGGCGCGGCCGGGCCGCCGGCGGGCAGGGTCACGGATCGCCCGCTCGCGTCGCTCGAGATGCGCCGCGTAGTACGAGAAACCGGCCCGCGGACGCGGCGATCTCCTCCGGAACGTGGGCCGTCAGACGCAGGCCGACCGCATCGGGATCTCTTCGGAGCGCGAGTGCCTCGAACGCGCCTGCCTCGCCCGCTCGAACGAAGACCGTGCCCTCCGCATCGCAGGGCGTGCTCGCTTCCGACTCGCCCGTCGCGCAGTACACGTCGTAGGCGAGCTCGACCGGCTGGGCCGGATCCGTGATCAGCGCGGGCAGATGCGTCGCCTCGAGCAGCGGCTCCGAGGCGTCCGGCGCCAGCACGTGCGCCACCGCCGCCGTCGCCAGGATGGCCGCGGCCACCCCGGTGAGGGCACCGGCAAGGAGCGCGGGCGTCTTTCTCGGGATCGTCTGTCGTGTCTCCATGTCGCCTCCTCGTTCGCTCGAGAGGCAACGGTAGCCTGCCGCTCGCGCGCATCTGGCGGCCCGCGCCGAGTCGGCACGGAGAAGGCACGGATCTGTGAGGACTCAGCGTCCGGTCGGGACGCGTCCGAGCTCGCGCTGGAGGCGCCGGGCCCGCTTGGCGACGACGTCGCGCAGGCGCTGGGGCTCGAGGACGACCGTCTCGCCGCGGTCGGCGAGCACCTCCGAGAGGAGCCACTCCTCGGTCTTGTACGGCACCTCGGCGATCGCGGAGCCGTCCGTCAGGGGCCGGGCGCCGCGCTCGAGCTTCCAGCGGGCGACCGCGGGCGAGTGCAGCATGCGTGCGACGCGCGGGTTCGTGAGATACGAGGGGTCGAACCCCTCACGTGCGTCGAAGCGATCGGTCGTCAGACGCGCGGATCGCATCCGGTCGAGGCGGAACGTCCTCGCCGCGTCGACCGTGAGGTCCCAGGTGTGGACGCGCCAGACGGGAAGCTCGCGCTCGATCGTGTACGGCTCCACGCGGCGCACGGAGGGCATCTCCTCGCCCTCCTTGAGGTACTCGAGCTCGACCACCCTGCGCTTCTCCGCGGCCTCGCTCAGCACCTTGACGAGCGTCTCCTCGTCCGTGGCGTCCCGAGGCTCGGGCGTGGCGGCGAGGTCGAAGCGACCGAAGGTCTCCTCGAGCTTGCGCCGGACGCGCGCGAGCGGCGTGTGCGCCTCGGCCGCGATCGTGGGGCCCACGTAGTCGATCGCGAGGCGGATGGCGCGGGCCTCGAGCGGCGTGAGCTTCGGTGGCCGGCGGAAGACGTCTCCGTACAGCTCCTTGTCGACGCGGACGACGTCACCGTCGTGCACGGCGTACACCGCGTAGCAGCCGCCGCCGAAGTTCACGAGGTTGAGGAGCGACAGGTGGTCCTGGAGCTCCTCGAGCGGGATCGAGAAGCGGGTCGTGAGATCCTCCGCGTCGAGCACGGCCGAGCGCTCCTCCCCGCACGCCGCGAGAAGGTGCGCGAGGAGGGCCTGGAGGACGCCGAATCGCTCCGGGGCGACCGGGCCTGCGGGCCGCTCGGGAAGCGGGCGACGTGGGTCGCTCCGCTTGGGCGCCGCGGGTGTGGGCGCTCCGCCAGCGTGGGCCTCGTCGAGCCGCGCGAGACCTTCCGTGACCGCGTCGCGGAGCTCCTCCGGCTCCAGCGGGACGGCCCTTCCGTTCTGCCGGAGGACCCAGCCGGCCAGGAGCTCGACCGACGCGAAGTCGGTCTCGAAGACACCGTCCTCGACCGTGCCCGCGTCGGACAGCGTCCGCTCGACCCACCAGGCGGTGTCGCCGGACACGGCGACGCGGGCCGTGCCCACGGTCTCGCCGATCTGCCACGGCTTGGGGACGCGGTGCTGCTCCACGTCGAAGTCGTCGGGCACGCGGAAGTCGCGCTCCCGGCGGGTCGCGAAGCGGATGTCCCCGCGGATGCGCGAGACCTTGAACGTGCGGACCGTGTCTCGCTCGAGGTCGTGGCCGATGACGTACCAGTTGCCGTCGTCGAGCCGAAGCGCGTACGGGTTGACCGTGCGCTCCCCCGGTCGCGCTCGTCTGGGGCTCCAGTACCCGAACTTCACCGTCCGCTGCTTCGAGATCGCCGACTCGAGCTTCGACAGCCGCCCGGCGAGCTCCGGCGAGTAGTCCGGCGCGCTGACGCGGACGCGCTCGGCCGTCTCGGTCGGCGGCTCCGAGAACCCGGACCGCCCGAGTGCGAGGTTCTGGAGGGCGAGTCGAAGCGGCTCCGCGTAGGCGAACTTCCCCTCGAGGTAGTACAGCGCCGTCTGGAGAGCGGCGAGCTCGTCGTCGTCGAGCTCGAGCCGCTCGAGGAAGTAGTGCTCCGACCGCAGCGTGTACAGCTCCTCGCCGGTGAACTCGTCGCGTTGCGACGAGAGCGGGACACCCAGCGCCGTCAGCTCTGCGCGATCCGAGTAGAACCGGCGCGCGAACGCCTCGTCGGACATCTCGCTGTACCCCTCGACGTTCGACTTCACGTCCCGCGCGGTCAGCGGCCGCCGCTCGGCCATCAGGAAGGCGACGAGCGAGAGCTGCCGGATGAGCTTGTCGGCATCGTGCGACATCGAGATACCCGAGCTTATCGGCCGCCCGCCCTCACCGTCCGGTCGCGTACGCGGCGTAGGTCGGGCGCAGCTGCCCCTGACGGGTCAGCGGTGGGCAGCGTTGACCCCGAAGGCGGGCTCTGCCCGCCGGCAGACTCACGCGGCCTGCGGCCTCAGGCGGCGACGGTGGTGCGCTCGAGGTGCTGGTGCGACGGGCAGTAGTCGCGGCCGGGCAGCGGGGTTCGCTGGCACGCCTTGCCCTTGCGCGTCGTCGCGTGGCAGCGGGCGACGCCTCCGTCGAGCAGGCCGGCCTCGATCTGCTGCTCGATGAAGCCCGTCGCGGCGCCGACGCCTTCGCGCACGGACCACGCCACCTGGGCCTGGGCCGTGATCGGGAAGTAGCGTCGGATGTCTGCGAAGAGCGCGCGGTCGGGACGGGCGAAGTAGTGGGGGTCCTCCGCGAGCCTCTCCATCGTCTGCTCGCACTCGCAGAGGACTGCGCGACGGTACTCGAGCTGGACCGACCTGTCGGCGTAGGGATCGATCAGATCCTTGATCGATCGGTAGATCGCTCGAGAGTATTGATACATACAGGAGCGCAGTTGAGCGGCGTGACCGTCCATCGGATGTCTTCGACTCTCCTGGATCCCTCGTCCTGTGCGAAAAAAGAGCGAAGGTGACTTCGCTGGGGAGAGTGTAGCGGCTTTTCGCTCGTGTTACAAAGTCGCGCGTGGTGTCGTCGAGATCGACAACACCGTCAGGGCACGACGCGGCGCACGGTGGCAGTCCGCGCGACCTCCCGTGCGGGCTCGAGCGCGCTCGTCGCCTCGGCCTCGGAGTCGTACACGCCCGTGAACACGACGAAGTACCCAGGGTGGAGGCTGGCGTAGAGCGACGAGTCGAGGATCCCGACGGGTGCGAGCCCGGACCTCCGAGCCTTGCGCGCTCGCGCGACGGCGACCTGCCTGCCCTTCGTCTGCGGGACGGAGGCGAGCACGATCGTCCATCCGTCCTCCCCCGCCGGCCAGTCGCCAGGGCTTGCATTCGGCTCGTCCGCCGGCGACGGGAGCGTGCTCGTGGTCGGCACGGTTGCGAAGTCACCCGTCGCGGTCGAGATTGCGGCGCGGTCGGGACCGGGATCGCTGGCCGCCACCGCGGCGGCCGCTCCGGCCAGCGCGACGACGAGGGAGATCGCAGCGCGTCGCTGCCACCCGCGCAGCCGTTCCCTCGTCCGTCCGAAGCCGGGGCCGGGAAGCCGGTCACCGCAGGCGAGGCAGTACTCCTGGCCCGGCTCCGCGGTCGCACCGCACCGCGGACAGGTCGTCACTCCGACGGCTCCGGTCGAGGCGCCGGCCGGCTGCCCCGCCCGGCGGGCCTACCGCACGTGGCGCAGAAGCGCGCGCCGAGCAGGAGCGGAGCGCCGCACGCGCACACGGCGGCCACGCCGCCCCGGACGTGGGCGCTACCGTCGAGCACGGCGTCGATCTCCTGCACGCGAGCCTCGACGGCGACGAGCTCCGCGCAGCGCTCCACGACGAGCCCGGCGTCGAAGCGGTCGCGCTTGTACATCTCGAGCGCGAGCCCGCCGAGGTCGCGAAGCCGGTCCTCGCGGAACTGGACCAGCGCCTTGCGCTCGCGCTTCAGCTCCCGCGGAGCCGGCTCTGCGTAGGCGGGCTCCGTGGATTGCCCCTCCTGTCGACGCGCGGCCATCGCCGGAATCTAGAGCTGGAAGACGACGGCGCGCTCCTCCGTCATCTCCCGGATCGCGTAGGCAGGGCCCTCCCGCGTGTTCCCCGAGTCCTTCACGCCTCCGTACGGCATCTGGTCGGCCCGGAACGTCGGGGCTTCGTTCACGGTCACCCCTCCGAACTCGAGCTCCCGGGCCGCGCGGAGAGCGGCCTTCACGTCGGCCGTGAAGACCCCCGCCTGGAGGCCGAACCGCGTCCCGTTCGCCCGCGCGATCGCCTCGTCCAGCGTGTCGTACGGGGCGACGACGCACACCGGCCCGAAGACCTCCTCGCACGCGACCTTCGAGTCCGACGGCGCGTTCGCGATCACGGTCGGGCGGAGCAGCGCGCCGTCGAGCGACCCTCCGGTGAGGACGTCCGCCCCGGAGGCCCTCGCCTCCTCGATCCACGTCAGGATCCGGTCCTGCTCGGACTGCGCGATGAGCGGGCCGACATCCGTCGTCTCGAGGGCAGGGTCGCCGACCTCCAACGCCTCGACGCGGGGGAGGAAGCGCTCCAGGAACGCGTCGTAGGCCGCCCGCTCGACGTAGATCCGCTGGACCGAGATGCAGCTCTGTCCCGCGAAGGAGAACGCGTTCGCGGCGAGGCGAGCGGCCGCGTCGTCGAGGTCGGCGTCCGCGGCCACGATGACCGGCGTCGCGTTCCCGAGCTCGAGGTTGACCCGCTTGCGCGCGGCGCGCTCCCGGATCCCCCAGCCGATCGGGACCGACCCCGTGAACGTGATGAGCTTCACGCGCTCGTCCTCGACGAGGACGTCGCCGATCTCGCTCGCCGGCCCGCAGACGACGTTCAGCCAGCCCGGGGGAAGCCCGGCCTCGAGCTCGAGCTCCGCGAGGAAGAGCGCGGAGAGCGGCGTCTGGGCAGCGGGCTTGAGCACGACCGCGCAGCCGGCCGCGAGCGCGGGCGCAACCTTGTGCGCGACGAGGTTGAGCGGGAAGTTGAACGGCGAGATCGCGCCGACGATGCCGATCGGCACGCGCAGCGTGAGCGCCAGCTTCCCCTCGCCGGCCGGCGACGCGTCCATCGGCAGCGCGTCTCCCGCGAGCTTCCGCGCCTCGACCGCCGCCATCGTGAACGTGGACACGGCACGCGACGCCTCCACGCGGGCGGCCTTCAGGGGTTTCCCGGCCTCCGCGCAGATGGTGCGCGCGGCCTCGTCGTGGCGCTCCGCGAGGAGCCCCGCGACGCGATCCAGGATCGCCGCGCGCTCGTGGGCCGGGATCGGGTCGCGCATGGCGGCCTCGGCGGCGTCGAGCGCGCGTCGCGTCTCCTCGGCCCCGGCGCTCGGCACGCGCCCGACGAGCGCCCCGTCGAACGGCGAGCGAACGTCGATCCACTCACCGGTCTCGACCCACTCGCTGCCGATCAGCAGCTGCCGCTCGGTGGCGGTCGTGGCCATGCCGTGAGTGTAGTGGGAGGCCCTCCTGCAGAGAGTGTGCGCCCGAGCTGCGGGCGGCGGGTCGACCGCACGCCCGCCTCTATGCTGTGACCATGCGCGAGGCCTACATCGTGGATGCCGTCCGCTCGCCGATCGGGCGACGGAACGGGTCCCTCTCGGAGATCCGCGCGGAGGAGCTCGCCGCGCAGGTCATGAACGGCCTCGTCGACCGCCTCGACGTCGAGCCGGGCGAGATCGAGGACGTCCAGATGGGCTGCGTCACCCAGGTGGGCGAGCAGGCGCTCAACGTGGGCCGGCAGGCGGTGCTCGTGTCGGGCTGGCCCGAGACCGTGTGCGCGTCGACCGTCGACCGGCAGTGCGGCTCCTCGCTGCAGGCGGCGTTCAACGCCGCCTCGGCGATCCAGGCCGGGCACCTCGAGGTCGTCGTGGCCGCCGGCGTCGAGCACATGACCCGCGTGCCCATGGGCTCGAACCTCGGCGACGCGGGCTGGGGGGCGGTGAACCCCAGGATCGGCGAGCGCTGGCCGATCGTCCCGCAGGGCATCTCCGCGGAGGTGCTGGCGGAGGAGTGGAACCTCTCGCGCGACGACCTCGACGCGTACTCGCTCGAGTCCCACGTTCGCGCAGTCGCCGCGATCGACGAGGGCAGGTTCGAGAACGAGATCGTCCCCGTCGAGGTGGACGCGGCGGGCGCGGCCGTCCTCTTCGCCGTCGACGAGACGCCGCGACGCGACACCTCGCTCGAGAAGCTCGCGTCGCTCCAGCCCGCGTTCAAGTCCGACGGCGTGGTCACGGCCGGCAACTCGAGCTCGATCGTCGACGGTGCCGCCGCCATGCTGCTCGCGAGCGGGGAGGCCGTCGAGCGCCTCGGGCTCGAGCCCCGGGCGCGCTTCGTCTCGTTCGGGCTGTCGGGCGTCGATCCGTACCGCATGCTCCACGGGAACCCGGAGGCGTGTGCGCGCGCGCTGGCGAAGGCGGGGCTCACCTGGGACGACGTCTCGGTGATCGAGGTCAACGAGGCCTTCGCCTCCGTCGTCCTCCAGTTCCTCGCCGACTGCGGCCTCCACGAGCGCTGGGAGAAAGGCGACGTGAACCCGAACGGCGGGGGGATATCACTCGGCCACCCGCTCGGCGCGACGGGCGCCCGCATCACGGCGACGCTCGTGAACGAGCTCCACAGGCGCGACGCGCGCTTCGGCATCGCGACGATGTGCATCGGTCAGGGGCAGGCGATCGCGGGGGTCGTCGAGCGCCTGTAGCGCTGTCGCTCGATCAGCCGGGCTGATCGACTGGGTCGCGACCCCGATTGGTGCTGATCCATCGTAGCGGGCACGATGTGCGTGTGACCGCCCTGCTCTTCATCGCGTTCTTCCTGCTCGTCGCCGTGCTCGCACCCGTCCTCGGCACCGACTCCCGCCTGGACGAGGTCGGCCGCCGGCGGCGAATCGGGCACAGCTAGATCCTCCGGCGAAGCCGGGATCCCCCGCGGGAATCCCGACCGGCTCGTCCGTCGTTAGGATCGCGCGTCATGGCCACGGTGGAGATCCGGAGGATCGGCGTCGTCGGGCTCGGCGCGATGGGTGCGGGGATCGCGCAGCTCGCGATCGAGGCGGGGTACGACGTCGTCGGCCGGGAGGTGTCGGCCGAGCTCGGGGAGAGGGCGCGCGAGCGGATCGCGCACTTCCTCCAGCGCAAGGTCGACAAGGGCGAGCTGTCCGCCGAGGCACGCGAGGACGCGCTCGGTCGCCTCGCGCTGACGACCGACCTCGCCGCGTTCGCCGACTGCGACCTCGTGATCGAGGCCATCGTCGAGGAGCTAGGCTCGAAGCTCGCGCTCTTCTCCGAGCTCGAGAGCATCGTCAGGGGCGACACCGTGCTCGCGACCAACACGTCGGCGCTCTCCGTGACGGAGATCGCGGCCGCCACGTCGACGCCCGAGTGCGTCGTCGGCATGCACTTCTTCAACCCTGCGCCGCTGATGCCGCTCGTCGAGATCGTGCAGGCGGAGCTGTCCTCCGACGACGCGGTCGACGCGGCGTTCGGCGTGGGGGAGCGGATGGGCAAGCGGCCGATCCGCTGCCATGACACGCCCGGCTTCGTCGTGAACCGGGTGCTCATCCCACTCCTCAACGACTGCCTCCGCGTCCTCGACGAGGCGCGCGTGTCGCCGGAGGACCTCGACACCGCGATGACCGCCGGCGCGGGGTGGCCGATGGGCCCGTGCACCCTCGTCGACCTCGTCGGGATCGACGTGCACGTGCACGCCTCCGAGGCCCTCTACGAGAAGCTGCGGGAGCCGCGCATGGCTCCGCCCCCGCGCATCGTCGCGATGAGGAATGCGGGGCTGCTCGGTCGGAAGAGCGGCCGCGGCTTCTACGCCTACGACTGAGCCCCGCTCTCCGCCGACGACGGGGAGCGACCGCCGGAGCGTCAGTCCTCGCCTTCGAACAGGCGGTGGAGCGCCGGCGCATCGTCCGGCTGGCAGTACACGTGCACGCGGTCCCCGAGCTGGAGCGTGACGTCGTCGTCCACCGCGTGCGGGGTCTCGTCGCGGACGAGGACACCGACCCAGGCCCGCTCGCCGAGCGGGAGCTCGCCGAGCCGACGGCCGCGCGCGAAGGCGTCCTCGCGGACGACGAGCTCGTGCACCTCCGCGAGGTCGTGGTCGACGCGCCGGAAGTGGATCCCGAGCCTCCGCGCAGCGTACGGGACCGATGAGCCCTGGACTACCACCGAGAAGAGGACCACGACGAAGACGATGCCGTACAGGTGCTCAGCGCCGTCCACGCCCTCGAGGACGGCGAGCGCTCCGAGGAGGATGGGAACGGCGCCCTTGAGGCCGCCCCAGACGACGAAGAGCCGCTCGCCCCTCGACAGCTGGGCCGGGAGGAGGAGGGGGAGCGCGGCCAGTGGCCGCGCCACGAGCACGAGGACGAGCGCGAGGACGAGGCCGTCGCCCCACGTCGCGAGCTCCTCGAGGTCGCTGATCGCGATCGACAGCCCGAGGGCGATGAAGGCGGCGATCTCGGCGAGCCCCGCGAGCGAGGCGTGGAAGTCCTCGATCTCACCCTTCCTGGGCGCGACGGCGTCTCCGAGGAGCACGCCGGCGACGAAGACCGCGAGAAACCCCGACCCGCCCACGACGGCCGCGAGCCCGTAGATGATCCCCGCTCCCGCGAGCACCCTGATCGGGTAGAGGGCCGGGCTCGTGAGGCGGACGCGTCGGATCACGGGTAGGAGCGCGAGCGCGCCGACGACACCGGCCGCCAGCCCCAGGGCCATCTCGCGGGCGAACTCCCCGGCGACGTCCGACAGGTGTCCGTCGTCGGCCGTGGCGAGCTCGATCATCCCGATCATCAGCGCGATCCCGACGGGGTCGTTCATCCCGGCCTCGCCCTCGAGGATCGTCCCGGAGCGCCCCCGCACCTCGCGCGCGCCGAAGACGGAGAAGGTGACGGCCGGGTCTGTCGGGGCGAGCGCAGCGCCGACGAGCCCGGCCTCGATCCAATCGAATCCGAGGACGTAGCGAGCGGCGAGCGCGAGGACCCCGGCGGTGAGGAAGGTCCCGACGACGCCGAGGGCGAGGATCGGACCGGCGGAGCGGCGGAACCGGCGCGGGCCGATGTGAAGTCCGCCGTGGAAGAGGATCACGATCAACGCGACGACGGCGATGCGCTCGACCTCTTCGACGGAGAGGAGCTCGTCAGCCCCCGGGACGAGCTCGCCGACGAGAACGGCGCCGGCGAGGAACAGCGCGGCGTACGGCAACGAGATCCGATCGGCGAGCCGCATCCCGAGCAGGGCGACGAAGACGGTCCCGGAGACGACCAGGATCGCGGCCCCGAACTCACCGATCTCGCTCACCCCGTGAATCTACGGTGTCCGCCGCGTGGGTTAGCGCGAGAGCACGGGCTTACAGTCTTCTTACAGCCTTCTCACCCCGCACCCACGCCGAATCTCGATACTCCGGGGGAGCAATGCGTGCGCTCGTCCTCCTTGCCTGCGCGGCCGTGTCGGCCGCCGCCCTCACCGTCTCGGCAGCCGCCGCCGAGCCGGAGACGGGCGTGCTCTCCGTCGAGCGCGGCAGAGGGACGATCGCGATCGACATCCGCGGCTCCGTGCTCGGCCGGCTCGCGACGGGGACGCTCCGCGTGACCGACGTCACGCCGCGGGATCGGTTCACGCCGTCCGTCATGGGGAGGAAGCTGACCCTCACCCGCCTCGGGCCGCGGACCGTGCTCTACCGGGGGCAGGCGCTCCGCTTCCGGATGCTGGGCGGCGGTTACCGCATCGTCGTCCGCGGATCGGGGGCTTCCCTCTCCGCTGTGGGGCGAGGCGCCGTCGTCCTCGACGGGGATCCTCGCGTCCCGGGCGAGGACGTGGGCGTCTTCTCGCTCGACGACGGGGTCGACTGCGGCACGACGCCGGAGACCTGCCAGCCCATGCCGACGGAGCCGCAGCGGTTCCCCCTCGGCACGGACGACGGTGGACAGGGGACGACCAAGTGACGCAGCAGCACACGATCCTCGTCATCGAGGACGAGACGTCGATCTCGTCCTTCGTCGCCGCGTACCTGCGGAACGCCGGGTACGGCGTGCGCACCGCCGCGTCGGCGAAGGCCGCGGTCGTCGACCTCGCGAACGAGCTCCCGTCCCTGATCATCCTCGACCTCAACCTTCCGGACGGGGACGGCGTCGAGCTCTGCCGGCGGATCAGGAAGAGCTCGGACATCCCGATCCTCATGCTGACCGCGCGGGACGAGGACGTGGACAAGATCATCGGCCTCGAGGTCGGTGCCGACGACTACATGACGAAGCCGTTCAACCCCCGCGAGCTCGTCGCGCGTGTGAAGAGCGTGCTGCGTCGCGCGTCGCCCGAGCGACGCCGCAGCGAGACCGAGGAGCTCCGGCACGGCGACCTCGTCGTCAACTCCGGCAAGCGCGAGGTCCACGTGGGAGACGAGGAGGTGCATCTCGCCCCCAAGGAGTTCGACCTGCTCTGGGAGCTCCTCGACCACCGCGGTATCGTGCTCACGCGCGACCAGCTCCTCGAGCGCGTCTGGGGGTACACCTTCGCCGGTGACACGCGGACGGTCGACGTGCACGTGCGGCAGATTCGGCGCAAGCTCGGCGACGCGTCCCCGATCGTGACGGTCTGGGGTGTCGGCTACAAGGTCACGTCCGAGCGCGCTCCCGCCCCGGCCGCCTAGGCCGGTACCCTGACGGAGCCCGATGTTCGGGACTCTCCGGTTCCGCCTCACCGCCCTCTTCCTCTCGGCCGTGCTCGTCTTCGGGCTCGTGTCGATCGCGCTCGCGTTGCGGCTCTTCCAGGACGTGACCCGCTCGCAGTCGGTGCGTGAGCTCGAGCGGGAGGCTTCCGGGCTCGCGGACCTGTACGCGGAGTCCGCGCTGCGCTCGAGCGACGAGGGCACGAAGGCGCCGGAGTTCGCCGCCGAGAAGCTCGAGCTGGCGACCGGCGACGAGCTCTTCTACGTGGGGGCATCGCTCTTTCCGGGCCAGCGGTACGGGTTGACCCGCCTGCCCAGGAGCGCCCTCGGCGAGGTCGCGCTGCAGCGCGACGAGGTCGTGACGTTCGAGTTCACGCCTCCCGGGGACGACCGCGTGCTCCTGGCCGCGGCGCAGCCCGTGCAGCTCGTCCGCGGCACGGAGCCGTTCGGCTGGCTGGTCGTCGCCAAGCCGACGACCGAGCTCCGGGAGCAGTGGCTGACGCTCCTCGGGCGTCTCGTGCTCGCTCTCGCGGCGGGCATCGGACTCGGCGCGCTTCTCTTCTGGTGGCTCTCTCGGCGTCTGACGGAGCCGGTGCTCGCGCTCACGCGCGCGACCCAGGACGTCGCCGCAGGTCGGTACGACGTCGAGATCCCGGAGGCGAAGGGCAGCGACGAGGTGTCGCTCCTCAGCGACCGCTTCCGCAGGATGGTCGAGCAGCTCGCGGAGGCCGAGAAGCTGAAGCGCTCCTTCCTCATGTCTGTCTCGCACGAGCTGCGTACGCCGCTGACCGCGATCCGGGGCCACGTTGAGGCGCTGCGCGAGGGGATCGTGAGCGAGCCGGACCAGGTCCGGAGCTCGCTCGACGTGATCGCGGCCGAGACCGACCGGCTCGAGCGCCTCGTCGGGGACGTCCTCGACCTCGCGAAGCTCCAGGCACACCGGTTCACCGTCCGCCACGAGGAGGTCGATCTCGGACGGGTCGTCGACCACGCGTACGGCGCGTTCGCGGAAGAGGCGCGGCGGCGCGACATCGACTACCGGGTCGACGCGACAGGCGAGCCCCCCGTGATCGTCTCGGACGGCGACCGCGTCCTGCAGGTCATCTCGAACCTCCTCTCGAACGCGTTCCGCTGGACGCCGGACGGCGGGAGGATCGACCTCCGCCTCGCGGCCGTCAACGGTGTCGTGAGCGTCGACGTCGTCGACTCCGGACCGGGCGTCAGCGTCGCCGATCGCGAGCGGATCTTCGAGCCGTTCGTCTCGCAGGACGTGGACGGCACCGGCCTCGGCCTCCCGATCGCACGGGAGCTCGCGGTCGCCCTCGGCGGCCGGGTCGAGCTCGGGTCGGAGCCGGGCCGTGGAAGCCGCTTCCGGCTCGTGCTCCCGGCTCGCTCGCCCGTTCCGTCCTGAGCTCGACCCCGAGCGCGACGGCGGAGGTCAGGCGGCGGCGTAGTGGCCGACGGGCTTGCCCTCGGCTTGCGCCGTGGGCAGGTCCTCGACCGCGGCGATCATGCGCGCGGTGTCCTCCGCCTGGCTTCGCTCGAGCCGCTCCAGCCGCTCGTCGAGGCCTCGCCAGCCCGAGCTCACGAGGTCGACGAGGAGGGCGAGATCGTCGACGCGAGCGTGCCGCTCGGCGAGGAGCTCACCCTCGAGGCGCTCGAGCCGGCGAATCGCCTGGTTCATCAGGCCGCGTATCTCCGCGACCTGTCGCGCGACGGGGAGGACCTCCGAGCGCAGCCCTTCGCGCACCGCCGACCCGACCTGCCCGGGTATCGACACCTCGAGCTCGGCGGCCGTCGCGGCGAGCGACGCGATCTGCTCGCGAGAGCGCTCGAGCGCGGCCTCGAGGAGAGCCGACTCCGGGCGGCCGGAGGCCGCGTCCGCGATTCGCTGCTTGGCCCGGTCGAGAGCGGCTTCGTCCATGAACGCCCGACTACTGTACAACGTCCGGTGGACACCGCGTCCCTCGAGTACGAGCTCCCCCCGGAGTTGATCGCGCAGCGTCCGGTGGACCCCCGCGACTCGTCCCGGCTCCTCGTCCATCGTCGTCGCACCGGCGAGACGACGCACCACGTCTTCTCCGAGCTGCCCGACCTGCTCGCAGGCGAGCTCGTGGTCGTGAACGACACGCGGGTCGTCCCCGCCAGGCTCCGTCTTCGCCGCGCGACGGGCGGTGCGGTCGAGGTGCTCCTGCTCGAGGAGGTGGGCGAGGGCACCTGGGAGGCGCTCCTCCGCCCGGGCCGGCGGCTAGGCGGAAGGCGAGCGCCTGGGCCCGGTCGAGCTCGTTCGTCCCGTCGCCGACGGCCGCTGGCTCGTGCGGCTGGAAGGTCCACCGGACGGCGAGGCCCCGCTTCCGCCGTACATCCACGAGCCTCTGGACGACCCCGAGCGGTATCAGACCGTGTTCGCGCGCGAGCCGGGTTCGGCGGCGGCCCCGACCGCCGGCCTCCACCTGACCCCGCGCCTGCTCGCCAGGCTCCAACCCGTGTCCGTCACGCTCCACGTCGGCGTCGACACGTTTCGGCCCGTGACGAGCGCGCGGGTCGAGGACCACGAGATCCACGGCGAGCGCTACGCGGTCGAGCGAAGCGCCTGGGACCGGATCGCCGCGGCCGACCGCGTGCTCGCGGTCGGGACCACGACCGTGCGGGTCCTGGAGACCGTGGTGCGGACCGGGGAGCTCGGCGGTCGCACGACGCTCTTCGTCACGCCCGGCTTCGACTTCCGGCGGGTCGACGCGCTGCTCACGAACTTCCACCTCCCGCGCTCGACGCTCCTGGCGCTCGTGATGGCGTTCGCCGGGGTCGAGCGGACGCGGGAGCTCTACCGGCTCGCGGTGGCGGAGCGGTACCGCTTCTACTCGTTCGGCGACGCGATGCTCGTGCTGTGATCGCCGCCGCGCGACGACACGCTTTCGGCACCATCTCGTGTCCCATGCGCGACCCCTTCCCGGATAGGCTCGAAGTGGGAGGAGGCGCGGGGTGGCCCCGGGGACCCGGGCGGGGGGCGAGGCCGTCGCGCCGACACGTCGAGGGCGTGGCCCCATGAGCACATTCCGTGTCACCGCGACCGACGGCGCCGCACGCGCCGGAGTCCTCGACACGGCGCACGGGAGCATCCCGACGCCGGCCTTCATGCCCGTCGGGACGAAGGCGACCGTGAAGTCGCTCCACCCGGACGAGGTACGCGCACTCGGCGCGAGCGTGATCCTCGGGAACACGTACCACCTCCATTTCCGGCCCGGGGAGGACGTCGTCGAGGGCCTCGGCGGGCTCCACGCGTTCTCCGGCTGGGAGGGGCCGATCCTCACCGACTCCGGCGGGTTCCAGGTGTTCTCACTCCGTGACACGATCCTCTCGCTCGACGGCGACGGCGTGACGTTCAGGTCGGTCTACGACGGCTCGGAGGCGCGCTTCACGCCCGAGAGCGTCGCGGAGATCCAGCGCCGGCTCGGCTCGGACATCGCGATGTGCCTCGACGTCTGCCTGCCGTCGGCGACTGACCGCTCCGAGCTCGAGCGCGCCGTCGCGATCACGACGAGCTGGGCGGGCAGGCAGGTCGCCGCACCGCGCGCGCCCGGTCAGCTCCGGTTCGGGATCTCGCAGGGCGGGACCGACGACGAGCTGCGCCGACGCTCCCTCGAGGAGATCTCTGCGCTCCCGTTCGACGGCCATGCGCTCGGCGGCCTCGCGGTCGGCGAGTCCCGCGAGGAGATGCTCGACTGCGTGGAGTGGGCGGCGCCGCTCATCCCCGAGCCGCTCCCGCGCTACTTCATGGGCATCGGCGACCCGGTAGGGATCCTCGAGGTCGTGGCGCGCGGGATCGACCTCTTCGACTGCGTGCTTCCGACCCGCACCGCGAGAACGGGCTCGGCGCTCACGTGGGACGGGCGGCTCAATCTCCGGAACGCGCGATTCGCGCGCGACCCGCGCCCGCTCGACGAGGGCTGCGGCTGCCCGGCGTGCGCGCGCTTCTCGCGCGCGTACGTGAGGCACCTCGTGACGCAGGACGAGATCCTCGGGCCGCGCCTGCTGAGCCTGCATAATCTCTGGTTCGTACTGGACCTGACCGCATGCGCGCGGGCGGCGATCGAGCGGGGCGCGTTCTCCGCCTTCCGGCGGGACGCGCTCGCGCGGCTCGCCCACGCACCCGAGGAGGAAACGTGAGCTTCTTGATCGTGATGGTGCTGTTGCTCGTCGTGATGTACGTGATGATGATCCGGCCGCAGCGCCAGCGGCAGCGCGAGCAGCAGGGCATGATCGACGGCGCGGGTGTCGGCGACGACATCCTGACGAGCGGCGGGATCTACGGGACGATCACGCGCATCGAGGGCGACGACGTCGTCGTCGAGATCGCCGAGGGCACGTCCGTGCACATGACACGCCGAGGCATCGCCGCGGTCCTGCCTCCCGAAGAGGACGAGGCCGAGGCCGAGGAGCCCGAGGTCGTCGACGCCGAGATCGAGGACGACGACCTCGATGAAGGCTCGGTTACGGGGGGCGAAGAACCCGTTACGAGCCAGTCCGACGCGGAGACGGCTGCCGCCGACCGCCGCTAACCTCGTGCGCGAACCGTGAACCGACGCACCTCCTTCATCGTCGTCGGCCTGCTGGCCGCAGCGCTCGTCGGCGTGGCGCTGATGGCGATCCCCGGGTCGCCCGTGCATCAGAAGCCGACGCTCGGCCTCGACCTCCAGGGCGGGCTCGAGGTCACGCTGCAGGCGGTTCCGCCGCCGGATCGCGACCTCACCGAGGAGGACCTCAACCGCTCGGTCGACATCATGCGGAACCGCGTCGACAAGCTCGGCGTCACCGAGCCGGAGATCCGCACGCAGGGCGACGACCAGATCGTCATCCAGCTCCCCGGGGTGAGCGACCCCGAGGCCGCGGCCGAGATCATCGGGACGACCGCGCAGCTCGAGCTGTACGACCTCGAGGCGTCGCTCGCCGGGCCTTCCGTCTCCGTCCGCGGCTTCCCGGTCGAGAACCCGTCCCTGTACGACCTGCTCGCCCGGGTCCAGAGCCAGGTGAGCGGCGAGTCCGACGCGTACTACGTCGTGAACCCGAAGACGAAGAAGGTCGTGAGGGGTCCGTTCGCATCGGAAGAGGACGCGCTCCGGAAGTCGAAGGGAAAGCTCCCCGCCGGTCTCCGCCTCTTCGCCGTCCCGAAGGACATGGTCGTGATCACCTGCGGAAGCGCCGATCCGGAGGCGAACGCCGCCGTCGTCTGCCCGGGCGGCCAGGACGGCAGCGGGGTCGCGCCCGACCGCACCTACTACTACCTCTTCAAGTGGCAGCCCCCGGACATCCCGCAGATGACGGGCGAGGACTTCAAGCTCTCGGGCACGCGCGCGGACTTCGACACGAGCCCCGGCGGCGCCGGGCGCCCGATCGTGACGATGGAGTTCACGGGCGGGGGCTCCGACAAGTTCGAGGAGATCACCCGCAACCTGTGGATCCGCGGGCGCCTCAAGCAGGCTCCGCAGCACTTCGCGATCGTGCTCGACCGTGAGATCAGGACGTTCCCGCAGATCGACTACACGGACTCGAGCCTCTCCGGCGGAATCGGCGGAGGCCGGGCGCAGATCGAGGGCCTGGACTCGATCCAGGAGGCGAAGGACATCGCGATCGTGCTCCAGACGGGCGCGCTGCCCGTGAAGTTCGTGACGCTCGACCGCACGGACATCTCGGCCACGCTCGGGAAGGACTCGCTGCAGGAGGCGTGGCACGCGGCCATCGCCGGCCTCCTCCTCGTCGTGATCTTCCTGCTCCTCTTCTACCGGTTCCTCGGCCTCGTCGCGGTGGCGGGCCTGGCCATCTACGCCGCATTCCTGTACGCGACGATCCTCGTCTTCAACGTGACGCTGACGCTCCCCGGCTTCGCGGGCCTCGTCCTGACGTTCGGGGTCGCGGCGGACGCCAACATCGTCATCTTCGAACGCATCAAGGAAGAGGTGCGCGCCGGCCGCTCGATGCGGGCCGCAATCGGTCAGGGATATCGCAAGGGGTTCGCGACGATCGTCGACGCGAACGTCGTCACGGCCATCACGGCGATGGTGCTCTTCGTGGTGGCGACCGCGAGCGTGCGCGGGTTCGCGCTCATGCTGCTGATCGGTACCGCGCTCTCGATGTTCACCGCCGTTCTCGTGACGCGAGCGATCCTCGCGCTCGTCGCAGGCTTCGGCTGGTTCGACAACCCGAGGCTGATGGGAGCGACCGGCCAGGGGATCCCGCGCTGGCTGCGGCTCGACTACATGGGCAAGCGTCGTGTCTGGTTCGCGTTCTCCGGCACCGTCATCGCGATCGCCCTCGGCGCTCTCGCGTTCAAGGGGCTGAACCTCGGGATCGACTTCAAGGGCGGCACCGAGATCACGTTCAGGACGCCCCAGCCGACGGCGCTCGAGCAGGTGCGTACCGAGGCCGCGAAGATCGGCCAGGGCGGAGCGGTGATCCAGGGCCGCGGCCCGTCCGTCGACGGCGACTACACGAGCTTCCAGATCCGTACGGAGTCGCTCCCCATCGCGGAGCAGAACACGCTCCAGCAGGACCTCGCGCGCACGCTCGACGCGACGTCGTTCGGCGCGCAGACGGTCTCGGAGAGCTTCGGCCGGCAGATCGCGAACGCGGCGATCTTCGCGATCATCGTCAGCCTGCTCCTGATCGTGCTCTACCTCGCGTTCAGGTTCCAGTGGAAGTACTCGGTGGGCGTCCTCGTCGCCCTGGCCCACGACATCGTCATCACCGTCGGCGTCTACGCACTCACCGGGCGCGAGGTCTCCACGGCGACCGTGGCCGCCGTCCTCACCGTGCTCGGCTACTCGATGTACGACACGATCATCGTCTTCGACCGCATGCGGGAGAACGTCCCGCTCATGCGGCGCGCGTCGTTCCGGGTCATCGGCAACGTCTCGCTGTGGGAGGTGCTGCCGCGCTCCCTGGCCACGACGTTCATCACGATGCTCCCGATCCTCTCCCTGTACTTCTTCGGCGGCGACACGCTCCAGGACTTCGCGTTCGCCCTGATCGTCGGCATCGGGTTCGGCGCCTACTCCTCGATCTTCCTGGCCGCTCCGCTCGTGGGGATGCTGAAGGAGCGCGAGCCCGAGTTCGCGCGCCGGCGCGACGACCTCGGCGCGCTCGCGGGCCTCGCGTCGGTGGGCGGAACGCTCGCCGAGGAGGCGGCCGAGGTCGCCGCAGAGACCGAGGAGGCGGACGAGGCGCCCGCTCCGCGTGTGCCGGCGGCGGCAGGAGCTGGGGCGCCCGCGGTCTCCTCGAAGAGAGAGCGCCGGCGGCAGCGGCGCGCGTCGAGGCCGCATGGCCGAGCCAGATAGCCCGCGAGGATCGCTCGAGAGCCTCGGGCTCGCCGGCATCGGCGCCGTTGCCCTCCTGCTCGAGCGCGCGGACGAGCTCACCGAGGAACTCAGCCGCCGTCTCGGTGTCGAGCGCACGGAGATACGCGGCGCGCTCACGGACGTCCTCGAGAGCTGGCGGAGGGAGGCTCTTCGAGTCGGCGAGTCGAGCAGTGACGCCGCCTCGCGGGTCGCGACCGAGCTCGGCGTCGCGTCGCGCGAGCGGCTCCAGGAGCTCGAGCTCCGCGTGGCCCAGCTCGAGCACCGGCTGAAGCTGCTGGAACGCTCGTAGCGCAAGGTCGGGACCCGCTCGCGCGGGCCCCGATCGCGCGAAGACCCCGGAAGCGCGGCAGCTCCGCCGCCGCTGATGTGAGCTCCGGTCCCGATGCCGGATGTCCCACGACTCGCCTGCGCGCCTCGAGCCACCCGTCGCCGGACGAGGCGGCCCTACAATCCGGGGCGATGGCCACCCGGCAACGGCAGCCGCGGAGCCTCGGGCGCCTGTCGGAGATCGCCCAGGTGGCTGCGCGCCACGGCTTCGGCTACTTCCTGCGGCGAAACCGCCTCGGCGATCTCGCCCCCGGTGCCGACCGGTCCGATCTCGACGGGGCCCCGTCCGACCGCGGACGGCGACTCCGGGAGATGCTCGACGAGCTCGGCCCGACCTTCGTCAAGTTCGGCCAGCTCCTCTCGACCCGGCCCGACGTCGTCCCTCCCGACATCGTCGCGGAGCTCCGCCGGCTCCAGGACGACGCCAGCCCGGTCCCCTTCGTGCAGATCCGAGAGGTCGTCGAGGAGGAGCTCGACCTCACCATCGACCAGGCGTTCCTGGAGTTCGATCTCGCGCCCCTCGCCTCGGCCTCGATCGGGCAGGTGCATCGCGCGGTGCTGCCCGACGGGATGGAGGTCGCGGTCAAGGTTCAGCGCCCGGCCGCTCCCTCGCAGATCGAGGCCGACCTCGGCCTCCTGTACCAGGCCGCGCGCCTCCTCCGCGAGCGCGTGCGGGCGCTCGAGTTCATGGACCCGGAGGAGATCGTCGACGAGTTCGCGCGCTCGATCCGCCTCGAGCTCGACTACAGCCACGAGGCGAGGAACGCGGAGATGTTCCACCGGAACTTCGAGCGCTCGGACGAGGTCGTCGTGCCCCGCGTGATCACGCAGTACTCGAGCGGCCGGGTACTCACGATCGAGTACCTCCGCGGGACCAAGGTCGCCGACCTCGAACTCGCCTCGATGCTGCCCGAGGAGCGGCGCGAGGTCGTGATCCGGATGGCCGACACGTGGATGACCATGGTGTTCCGCCACGGCTTCTTCCACGCGGATCCACACCCGGCGAACATCTTCGTCCTGGATGGCGGTCGGCTCGGGCTCGTCGACTTCGGCCAGGCGGGGAAGCTCACGGACGAGGACATGGCGCGGCTCACGCGACTCTTCGTCGACGCGGCCACGGAGAACGTCGACGCTATCCCGCGCCGCCTTCGCGAGCTGGGGGTGCGCTACGCGCCCGAGCGCGAGGAGGAGTTCCGCAGGGAGCTGCGCGTGCTCTTCGACCGCTACTACGGCACGCGGCTCTCGGACATCGATCCGCTCCAGGTGATCCGGGACGGGTTCCAGCTCATCTACTCCCTGAACCTGCGGCTCCCTTCCCGCTTCGTGATGCTCGACAAGGCGATCGCGACCCTCGCATCGGTCGGTACAGAGGTCGATCCCGACTTCAACGTGTTCGAGGCGGCGAAGCCGTACGCGCGCGGCCTGCTCATCGAGCGGTTCCACCCGCGCGTACTGGCGCACCGCGCGCGGATGGAGGCGATGGCGCTCGGCTCGGTGGCGCGCGAACTCCCCTACCAGGTGAGCGACGTGCTCGAGCGGCTCCGCGACGGCTCCTTCCAGGTCCGCGTCGAGAACCCCGGTATCGACCAGCTCGACGAGCACGTCGACCAGGCGTCGAACCGCCTCGCGGTCGCACTCGTGGTCGCTCGGTGGGCTCGTCGGGCTCGTCGATCCTCGGCGTGTTCGCGGAGGAGGGGCCGCATGTGCTCGGCATCCACCTGCTGTCCGTGCTCGGCTTCGTGATCTCCGGCGTGTTCGGCGTCTGGCTCGTCTGGGGCGTTCTTCGCCACAACCGCCTCTGACGCCGGCGCGCCGGCGCGCGGGCGGCAGTTCGCACACCGGCGGCGCCTCGTTGGGACGGCCATGCTCGGGGCGGACGGCTGAGGAAGCGCTTGTCACGGATACGTCGCAAAGGACATCTGGCGCGAGGGAGGGGGCGGGGCTAGCGTCGGCGCCATGCCGAGCGCAGTCCTCGTCGCCGAGCCTGAGCCCGAGACTCGCGAGTACCTCGACCGCCAGCTGCGGGACGACGGATTCGACGTGCTCGAGGCGTCGCGCTGGAGCGAGGCGCTCGAGCTTGCCGAGCGCGCGCGGCCGGACCTCGTGCTCCTCGGCGAGCTCGAGCTGTGCCTCAGGCTCCGGCGGGGCGAGCCGGGAAGGACGTGGGATCGGAACGTCCCCGTCATCCTGCTCGCTCCGTCATCCGACCCGGTCGACCGCGTGCGGGCGCTCGACCGGGGCGCGGACGACGTCATCGGGCGGCCGTTCGCCTACGTCGAGCTGCTCGCGCGTATCCGTGCCCTACTGCGCCGGAGCTCGACGGCGCAGCCGGAGGTGCTCGCCGCGGGAGACCTCGTCGTCGACCGGCGGACGCGGCGGGTGTCGGTGCGGGACCGGTTCGTGGCGCTCTCGGCCAAGGAGTTCGAGCTCGTCGCCTGGCTCGCGAGGGAGCCGCACCGCGTCTTCACGAAGGAGGAGCTCCTCCGCGAGGTGTGGGGGTTCCGCGCGCTCGGCCGGACCCGGACGCTCGAGTCGCATGCGTCGCGCCTCCGGAAGAAGCTTTGCGTCGACCCCGACGACCGGTTCGTCGTGAACGTCTGGGGAGTCGGGTACCGGCTGCTCGACTGAGCGGCTCAGGAAGGCTTTGCGAGCCGTGCGGCGAGCGGCCGCGTGACGAACCGCCGGACGAGCGTCAGCGCGAGCAGGGCGCCGAGGAGACCGGGAAGGAGCGAGACGAGGAAGACGAGGACGGCGTCGCCGAAGCAGAGCCCGGCGCACTCCTCGGAGTCCCAGCGCGACCCCAGGAAGGTGGACATCGCCGCGAGCGCCAGGAGGAAGCCGCCGAGGACGGAGGCGGACTCGATCACCGTGACCACGATCGTTGCGAGCGTGCGCGGCACCGATCGAGTCTAGGCGCCGTGGTGGACGGTCTCGGCGTCCTTCAGCGCGCGCCCTCGAGCTCGAGAAGCGAGACCTTGCGGTCGAGCCCGCCCGCGTACCCGACGAGGTCTCCCGTGGAGCCGACGACGCGATGGCAGGGGAGGACGATCGGGATGCGGTTGCGGTTCATGACCGTGCCCACCGCCCTCGCCGCGCGGGGCCGTCCCACCCTGGCGGCGAGCTGCCCGTAGGTCGTCGTCTCGCCGTAGGGCACGCGCGCGAGCTCGCGGAGGACGGAGACGGTGAACGGCGGCAGGGCGCGGAGGTCGAGCGAGAGATCGAAGACGCGGCGCGTGCCCGCGAAGTACTCGTCGAGCTCGCGGCGGGCGCCGTCGACGCCGCGGGACGAGCGGAGGACGCGCGGGCCGGCGATGCGGGCGAGCAGCTTCAGCTGCTCGTCGACCTCCGTGTCGTAGGAGATCTCCGCCAGCCCGCGGTCGGAGACGGCGACGAAGAGGTCGCCGACGGGGGAGTCGACGACGTCGAACGCGACGTCGACGAGGTCGAGCACTGCCGCGGCATCGCGAAAACGGCGGTCGAGATCGGTCGGGACCGTCACTTCGAGACCCTCCTTCGAATCCTGCGGACTCCGGTCGACGCGGCCTGCCGAGCGGCGTCCTCGCTCGAGTCGAGCGCGGCCGCGATCTGCTCGTACGACAGGTCGTACCCGTAGCGGAGCACGACGGCTGCCCGCTCCGTCGGCGGCAGCCCGTCGGTCAGCGAGGCCAGCTCCTCGTACGCGGGGCGATCGTCGTCGGCGGCCGACCTCCACGAGCTCGCTCCTCCGTCTTCGTGCGCCGGAGGGCGTCGATGGCGACGTTGCGGGCGATCGTGAGCACCCAGCCGCGCAGGTGGTCGCCGTGCTCCAGGCGGCGATACGCCTGCAGCGCCCGCAGGAACGTCTCCTGGAACGCGTCCTCCGCTCGCTCGCGACCGAGCGTCCGCCGGAGCAGGCCGAGCACGGCGGCCTGATGCTCGTCGTAGAAGAGCTCGAACGGGGGGATCGCCACGCCCTGCATCATCCCCTCCTAACGCGCCCACTCGCCGATCTGTGAGCATGCGCCGTGAGAGCCGCGGTCGTAGGGCACGTGGAGTGGATCGAGTTCGTCGCCGTGCCGAGCGTCCCGCGCCCGGGGGAGATCGTGGGCGCGACCGAGACGTGGGAGCAGGCCGCCGGCGGCGGATCGGTCGCGGCGCTCCAGCTGTCGCTTCTCGCCGACGCGTTCACTTCTTCACCGCTTCTCGGGTCCGACGACCTGGGTCGACGCGCGAAGTCCGAGCTCGAGAAGCTGGGGATCGACGTCCACGCGGCCTTCGTGGAGGCGCCGCAGCGCCGGGGCATCACGTACGTGGACGACACCGGCGAGCGGACGATCACGACGATCGGCGACAAGCTCCACCCGCGCGGCCACGACGACTCGATGCCGTGGCGCGAGCTCGCTCGCTGCGACGCCGTGTACTTCTGCGCCGGCGACGTCGACGCGCTCGTGAACGCGAGGCGTGCGCGCGTCCTCGTCGCGACCGCACGCGAGCTGGCGACGCTCGAGCGGGGCGCCGTCGAACTGGACGCGCTCGTCGCGAGCGGGAAGGACGAGGGTGAGCGGTACGGCCTCGGCGACCTGGACCCCGAGCCCCGTCTCGCGGTCACGACGTCGGGGGCGCTCGGCGGCTGGGCACGACCGGGCGGCCCGTTCTCGGCTGCGCCGCTCCCCGAAACGCTCGGCGACTCCTACGGCGCGGGAGACTGCTTCGCGGCCGGTCTCGCCTTCGCCCTCGGCGCCGGGCTCGAGAGCCCGGAAGCCCTCGCATTCGCCGCGCGCTGCGGCGCCGGCGCGATGGCCGGCCCCGGCGTCCACGCGGAGGCGATCCCCCTGCCCTAGAGAAGGGCTCCCTCGGATGGGGGAGAGGGGTTGCAAGGTGGGGAAAAGTGGGGTAAGGTGGGGCTCCGTGGGAGGAGGAGGCACCCGACCGAGCCCATGTTCTACGGCGAGTACGAGCACACGATCGACGAGAAGAGCCGGCTCACGCTTCCGGCCCGCTTCCGCAACGCCTTCGCCGGCGGCGTGGTCCTGGCCCGGGGCATCGAGCGGAACATCGACGTCTTCCCGCGCGAGAGCTGGGACGCGAACGTCTCCCGGATCGCCGAGCTGGACTCGCTCACGCGCGAGGCCCGGGAGATGAAGCGGTACGTCTTCGCCGGGGCGGCCGTCGCCGAGCTCGACAAGCAGGGGAGGGTGATCGTCCCGCTCACGCTCGCGGAGCACGCGGGCATCGGCAAGGACGTGATCGTCGCTGGAGTGCACGACCACATCGAGATCTGGGACCGCGCCGCGTGGGCGGCCCAGCTGAGCGCGATCGAAGGGAGCGCGGGAGATGTTGCCGAACGTCTTGCGGACAGACGCAGCTGACCACGTGCCGGTGCTCGCGGACGAGGTCCGCGGGCTGCTCGACGTGCAGCCGGGGGAGACCGTGGTCGACGCCACCTTCGGAGCGGGAGGGCACTCCCGCCTCCTGGCCGCCGACCTCCAGGGGAGCGGGAAGCTCGTCGCGATCGACCGCGACCCGACCGTCCGGCCGTACTTCGACCGCGTCAAGGCGACGCTGCGCGGCGTGCAGGCCCGGTTCCTGCGGGGCGACTACGCCGTCGTCCTCTCGCAGCTCGCGGGCAACGGCGTCCAGGCCGACGTCGTCCTCCTCGACCTCGGCCTCTCGTCGATGCAGGTCGACCGGCCCGAGCGCGGCTTCTCGTACGCGACCGACGCGCCGCTCGACATGCGGATGGACTCGTCCGACGAGCTCGGCGCGGCGGAGATCGTGAACACGTGGGACGAGCGCGACCTCGAGACGATCTTCCGCCGCTACGGCGAGGAGCGCTACGCACGCCAGATCGCCCGTGGGATCGTGCGGCGGCGGCGGGACGCGCCGATCGAGCGAACGGGACAGCTCGTCGACGTCGTCCGGGCCTCGATCCCCGCGCCCGCCCGCTTCGGCGAGGGGCACCCCGCCAAGCGCGTCTTCCAGGCGCTCCGGATCGAGGTCAACCACGAGCTGGAGTCGCTCGAGGCCGGGCTTCCCGCGGCGTTCGACATGCTCCGGCCGGGCGGCCGGCTCGCGGTCATCAGCTTCCACTCCCTCGAGGACCGGATCGCCAAGCGCTTCCTGCGGGACAGGGCGCGCGGCTGCACCTGCCCGCCCGAGCTTCCGGTGTGCGTCTGCGGGCACGAGCCCGAGCTCCGCATCCTCACGTCGAAGCCGGTGCGGCCGTCCGCGGCCGAGACGGCAGGCAACCCCAGGGCCGCCTCGGCACGCCTGCGCGCTGCGGTGAAGGTCTGACCGTGTCGTCCGTCGCGCAGACAGCCAGAGCCGGGAAGGCGCGTGCCCGCTCCCGTACGAGGCCCGGGTCTCCTCACGGGCGGTGTGCTCTGGATCGTGCTCTTCGCCGTGCTGCTCGCCGGCGTCGTCGCCGTGAACGTCAACGTCCTCCGGCTGAACGTCGAGCTCGACAAGGTCGGTCGCGACCGCGACGCGCTCAAGGCCGACATCGCCGGGCTCCGCTCCGGCCTCTCCAGTGCGTCGGCGACGGCGCGGACCGAGCGACTGGCGGAGAAGGAGCTCGGCCTCCGCCTGGCGGATCCCGAGACGACCATCTACGTCCGCCTCCCGCGTTGAGGACCAGGGCGGCGAACCGGCGGATCGTCGCTCTCGCCGGGGCGTTCGTCGTTCTCCTCGGGCGTGGCGCTCGCGCGCGCGTTCTGGCTTCAGGCCGTCAACGGCGACGCGTACGCGGCGATGGCCGTCAACCAGCATCGCGAGACGATCGTCGTCCCCGCTGGGCGAGGGACGATCACGGACCGGAACGGCGAGCCTCTCGCGATCGGGAAGCCGGCGACAACGGTGTACGCGAACCCACGCCAGGTCGACCGCCCGCGCGACGTCACGCTTGCCGCGTCGAGGATCCTCGGCGTCGACCAGGGCGCGACGTATGCGGCTCTCACGGACCGGTCGCGCGGGTTCGTCTACCTCGCGCGCAAGGCCGATCTCCACGCGCGCCGAGAAGCTGGAGAAGCTCGGCTTCGCCGGCCTCGGCTTCTACCCGGAGGAGCTCCGCACGTACCCGCAGGGGTCCGTCGGCGCGCAGGTGATCGGCTTCGCGGGCCTCGACAACGTGGGCCTCGAGGGTCTCGAGCGCTCGCTCGAGAGCCAGCTCGCGGGGCGGCCCGGGAGCAGGACGATCGTCAAGGACCCGCTCGGCCGCGCGCTCGACGTCGTCTCGACGAAGCCCGAAACCCCGGGCAAGGGGGTCAGGCTCACGATCGACCACCAGATCCAGGCCAACGCCGAGATGGTCCTGCGCGACGTCGTCCGCCGGTACGGCGCCAGGGCCGCATCGGCCGTCGTCATGAGCCCGCGGACCGGGGAGGTGCTCGCCATGGCGACGGCGCCGGGCTTCGACGCGAACCGGTTCGCGACGACGAGGCCCGATCGGCGACGTAACCGGGCGGTCACCGACACGTACGAGCCCGGATCGACGTTCAAGCTCGTCACCATCGCGGCGGCGCTCGAGGAAGGGATCGTGTCGCCGCGCACGGCGTTCCGGCTCGCGCCGACGATCGAGGTCGCGGATCGCGTGATCCGCGAGTCGCACTCTCGCGGTACCGAGGTGATGAGCGTGCGCCAGATCGTCGAGTACTCCTCGAACATCGGGACGATCACCATCGCCGAGCGTCTGGGCGAAGGCGGCCTCGCCTCCTGGATCGACCGCTTCGGGTTCGGGAAGCCCACCGGGATCGACTTCCCGGGCGAGTCGCCGGGCTTTGCGCTCCCGCTCGACCAGTGGTCGGGCTCGACGATCGGCACGGTGCCGATCGGGCACGGGATCGCGGTCACGCCCGTCCAGATGGCCCGCGCGTATGCCGCGATCGGCAACGGCGGCGTGCTCGTCCGGCCGCACCTCGTCGAGCGCGTGGGCGAGCCAGTCGGAGCGCACGCACAGGGGTCGACGGGTCGTCTCCC
>CAVPJY010000011.1:0-156481 GCA_963705535.1 uncultured Actinomycetes bacterium | reverse complement strand
GCCTCCACCGGCCGTCATTCGCACGCCCTTGAGCGCGCTCGTCTCCCCGATGCTCTCCACCGCATGGTCGGCCTTCGACTGCGCGATGTCGTGAGCCATCGGGTACGGCTGGGCGTTGGCCATGCGCTCCGGTGTCCAGTACGCGCGAAGCTGCTCGAGCGTCTGCTGACCGGAGCCGAGTGCCGTGACGTGGCCGATGGTCAGCCTCCGACGACTGGCCTGTCGCCGAGGCGGCAGCACCCTTCGACGGCCCTGCCGAGCCGGCCGTCACGCCGATCAGGGTGATCGCCGCGACGAGGAGCACCGGGGTTCCGAGCAGGCCGAACCAAACGGCCCGCTTCCCGGTGAGCCTTCTCTTACTCATGAACTTCTCCCTCCTGGTGGGGAAACACGATGCGCCCATCCCCCGCGCGCCCGCCCTCGTCGGGCCGGCGCGTCAGACGGCACGGGGTAGAGACCCCTCTCCCTCGATCCCGATGCCTCTGACCCGTCGGACGCGCGGATCATATGCGATTGCCGCCAGGATTCAACAGACGGGATCGGATGTCCTCCCGCGGCACGCCTCCTTCGCCGGCCTCGAAATACACTGCTTCACGCCGGACATGGCACTGAGCGAGCACCGGGAGAGCCTCGTGCGACCACGAGGTCACGTCGCCTGGAAGTGACCAGGCGGACACGTCGCGGGCCGAGCTCGACGCCGCGCGCAGGGCAGCCGAGGTCGCGAAAGGCCGCGAGCGGCACCTCGAGCAGCAGGTCGAGAAGCTCGAGGAACGCCTACTCGAGACGGATCTCTCGGGCGCCGAGCGCGAGAAGGAGATCGCCCGCCTCACGGACCTCGTGGACGAGATCCAGCACACGCGCAGCTGGCGCTGGACGGCCCCGTTCCGCTTCGTCCGTCGCCTGCTCCCCTTCTAGGCGACGTGGCCGAGACGACGCTCTGCTTCGTCGGCGCCGAGCGCGGCAACGCGTTCATGAACGAGCTCCTCGCGGCGGTCGCGCACGAGGTGGCCGAGCTGGGCATGCGTACCGAGGTCGCGCTCGACGCGTTCCCGGAGGACGGCTCGTCCTATGTCGTGATCCCGCACGAGTACTTCGCCTGCGTGGACGAGAGCCTGCACCCGTCGAAGGAGCAGCTCGGACGCACGATCGCGTTCTGCACCGAGCAGCCGGGCACGTACTGGTTCGAGCTCGGCGCCTCGCACGCCCGGCGCGTCGGGGCCGCAGTCGACATCTATCCGCGCGCCGTACGCGAGCTTCGTCGCCGAGGTCTGCACGCCGAGCACTTCCGGCTCGGGTACTCGGCGTTCTGGGACGCGTGGCACGGGGACGAGGGGGCCGAGCGGCCGGTCGACGTCGTGCACCTCGGCGCGGTGAACCCGCGCCGGCTCCGCGCGCTCGCCGGGTACGCGGGCACGCTCTGGCCGCGCGAGGTCAAGCTGCTCGTCCCGCCGGAGAGCCCGAAGACCGAAGAGCGTGCCGACTTCCTCATGGGGGAGGCGAAGTGGCAACTCCTGGCCTCGGCGAAGACCCTTCTCAACCTCCACCGGCAGGAGAGCGCGTACTTCGAGTGGGTGCGCGTGCTCGAGGCGGTCGCGAACGGCTGCGTCCTCGTCTCCGAGCACTCCGCCGATACGGATCCGCTCGTCGCCGGCGAGCACTTCGTCAGCGGGACGCTCGAGAACCTCGCGCTCCTCGCCGACGGTCTGCTGCGGGACGAGGAGCGGCTCGCCTCGATGCGGACGGCGGCCTACGAGCTCGTCCGCGCCGAGCTGCCGATGCGGCCGGCTGCCGAGCGGCTGGCTGCTCTCGCAGAACGGCTCGTGCGGTCTCCGCGGCGGAGCCGCGGGCCGGCGCCGATGCCCCCCGACCGGCCGCGAAGCCGGGGCCTCCGCTGGGCACGCGACCCGCGGATCGACGACCTCGCCGCGCGACAGGCCCAGCTCCTCGAGTGGACGAGACGGTCGGACGCGGTGCTCAAGAAGCTCGTGCTCGGCCAGATGGCTCTCGTCCGGACGGTCGCCGCGCAGCAGCTCTCGGCGGAGCGCGACGCGGGCACGGAGCTCGAGGTCGTGGCCCGCACGCCCGCCTACGAGCGGGCGAGCCCGCGGGTGTCCGTGCTCGTCCCGCTGTACAACCACGCCGAGGAGGTGAGCGCCGCGCTCGCGAGCGTGCTCGCCTCGGAGCTCCAGGACCTCGAGGTCGTCGTGCTGGACGACGCCTCGACCGACGGCTCGCGCGAGTCCGTCATCGACTTCCTGCTGGCGTACCCGTTCCTGCCGGCCCTGCTTCTCCGTCACCCCGTGAACCGTGGTCTCGGCCGCACGCGGAACGATCTCGTCGCCTCGGCGCGGGGCGAGCTCGTGTTCATGCTCGACGCGGACAACGAGGTCTACCCGACGGCGCTCTCCCGCCTCGTCGCTGTCGCTCGACGAGGACCCGGGAGCGTTCTTCGCCTACTCGATGCTGGAAGAGCACGAGGACGGGGTGCCCGACACCCTGCGCTCGTGCCTTCCCGTGGGATCCCGAGCGGCTCGCGGAGCAGAACTACATCGACGCCATGTCGCTCCTGCGCCGAGACGAGCTCGTCGCGATCGGCGGCTACACGGAGGATCTTCGCCTGCACGGGTGGGAGGACTACGACCTCTGGTGCCGCTGCCTCGACCGTGGGCTGCGCGGCGTGCTCGTCCCGCAGATCCTCGCGCGCTACCGGCGCGCCGGGCACTCCATGCTCGCCTCGGTGACGAACCTGGACGTGTCCGAGGCGGAGTCGCTCCTCCGCGCGCGCTACCCGGTGCTCGCGTCGCTGCGAGCGGCCGACTGAGCCCCGGGACGCACGCAGCCGAGCCATGCGCGCGCTCCCGCACCCGCCCAGTCGTGGTGGTCGACGAGCTCCTGGACGGCCCAGCCGGCCTCCGTCAGCGCCTTCAGCAGCGACGGCCGCGTGAGCCAGAACGAGCGCCGGTCGAGCCCGCTCAACGGGTCCTCGTAGCCGCCCTCCTCGAACCAGCCACCGACGTACCCGTCCACCTCGACCGTGTCGGCACCGGTCCAGTAGTGGGTGTCGAGGAACAGACGATCGCTGACCCGTCCGATCTCCCCGAGGAGGTGCCAGGGCGAGACGAGGTGGTAGAGGAGGCCCGCGCAGAACGTCGCGTCGAAGCGCCCGTACGTGGAGAGGTCGATCGTCTCCAGGTCGTCGACGACGAACTCGGCGTTCCCGCGTCCGAGGAGCTCCTCGACGAGCCGCGCCCGCTCGACGTTCTCCTTGCGCCCCTCGATGCCGAGGACCCGCTCGGTGGCCGGCGGAGCCGCGAGCTGGAGCGTGTGCGCGCCCTCGAACGAGGACAGCTCGAGGATCGTGCGCGGAGATGCGAACCAGTCGAAGAACGCGGCGACGCGCCGGTCGCCCGTGTAGTCGAGATCACCGCCGTACGCCTCGCCCTCGATCTCGAACCGCGTCCGCCACGGCTCGAGCGCGGCGAAGCGCTCGGCGATCTCGGTGCTGGCCGGCACGGGGACGAGCGCCTAGCTGAGCGCGAACCGCGTCGGAGCGTCGAGCTCGTCCAGCGGCCCCGTGTAGCGGTAGCTCCGCTCGGTGAGCGACGCGAGCGACGCCGGTGACGAGTACGTCACGGTCGCGAGCACGCGGGGGCCTCCGGTCGAGAAGCCGCCGCGGTGGAAGCCGGCGGTGTTGCAGAAGAGGAGCGTGGCCTTCGGCCCGGTGAACGTCCGCACGTCCGAGGCCGGGATCCGCTCCTCGAGCTCCTGCTCGGAGGGGTAGTTCTGCCCGAGCGGGCTCCACGGCCAGGCGTCGGCGTAGGGGCCGCCGGGCTGGCTCCCCGGGACGTACTGGAACGGGCCCATGTCGTCCTCGACGTCCACGAGGTGGAGGAACGCCTTCAGCAGGTGCTTGTCGTTGTAGTCGCGGTGCCAGAGCTGCGAGGAGATGCGATCGGCGCCGGCCTGCTGTGGGACGGAGTACCAGACGTCCACGTACTCGAGCTTCGACCACATGCGCAGGTACGCGTTCGCGACGTCGAGCATGCGGCGCGACGCGCACGCGCGGAACCACGGGTCGTCGAGCCCGATGTCCACGCCGTAGCTCAACAGGCGTACGACGAACTCCTTGCCCGCGCGGACGCGCACGTGCTCGCCGCCCGCCGCGAGGTCCGCCTCCGTCTCGGCGACGAAGCGGTCCCGCATCGCCTCGAGCTCCTGCCAGTGCCCGGGGTCGGCGAACAGCTCGTCGAACGTCAGGAGCGAGTAGCCCTGCGCGTCGACCTCGCCGAGGATCCGCTGCTGGACGTCGTCGAGCTCGACGTGGTCCGCCGCCCACAGGCGGCGGCTCCGGCGGTTCGAGAGGATGCGGTCGTGGAGCTCGTAGGTGGCCCTGATGCCCCGGCGCTCGAGTGCCGTGCCGACACGGTTGACGCGGTGTGCGAACTTCGTCTTGCGCCTGTGCATCGTCTGCCCCTCGTTTCTCCCCCGGTGGGTGTAAGGCATACCTTACAAGCCCGTCCGGTGACCTCGTGACCAGTGTCTTCTACACGTTCCGCGACTCCCCGCAGCGGCGCCACGCGCTGCGAGCGCCGCCGTCGGCGGCGGAGCGCTACGGGCTCTTCGGGCTGGACGAGCTGCGCGCCCGTGGCTTCGAGGTGCGCCACAACCTGGAGCGGGAGGGGCGGCCGCCGCGGTGGGCGCGCGCGACGGGAGCGGCGCTGAAGTGGGCGCTCGAACGGGCTGGAGGGTACGGGGGCGACTTCGCCACCGTGCTCGCGTCGCGGCGCCGGGCGAACCGCGCCGACGTCGTCCTCTCGACCGTCGACACCGTCGGGATCCCGCTCGTGCTGCTCCGGCGCTTCGGGCGTGTGCGCCCGCCGCTCGTGTACGTCGCGATCGGCCTCCCCGAGCGCCTCGAGCGGCTCCGAACCGCGCGCATGCGGCGGCTGTACGCGTCCGCGCTCTCCTCGTGCGCCGCGATCCTCGCGTACAGCGAGCACGAGGCCGACGTGCTGCGCGACTGGCTCGAGTCGGCACGGCCGGTCCGCGCCCGTCCGCTTCGTCCCGTTCGGCGTCGACACCGAGCGTCTCGTCCCGTCTCCGGAGCCGGCCGTCGTGGACGTCGTGTCCGTCGGCGCCGATCCTCATCGGGACTTCGACCTCCTCACGCGCGTCGCGGCGCGCATGCCCGGAACGTCCTTCCAGGTCGTCACGACGGCCGACCACGCACGGGCTCTGTCGCCCGCCACCGCCAACCTCTCCGTCGACGTGGATCTCCCGTTCGAGGAGATGCGCGCGCGGCTCGCGGGCGCCCGAGTCGTCGCGCTCCCGGTGCGCGAGAACAGCTACTCGGGCGCGACGACCGTGCTCCTGCAGGCGATGGCCCTCGCCAAGCCGGTCGTCGTCACGCGCACGTGGGCGATCGCGACCGGCTACGGCCTCGTCGACGGGGACAACTGCCGGCTCGTCGCTCCCGGCGACGACGAGGCCTTCGAGCGCGCGCTCACCGAGGTCCTGCGGGACGAGGAGCGGGCCCGGGCGCTCGGAGTGCGGGCGCGGACGACGGTCGAGCGCGACCTCAGCTGGGAGCGGTACGTCGATCGGCTCCAGGACGTGCTGCTCGCCGCAGCCGGAGCACCGCCCGTGCCGGGCTCTCCGACCGCGTGAGCCCTGCGGACGAGAGATGCGCGGCGAGCTCCTCGGCGCCGCACGGCGCCCACGGGTGCGTCTCGACGAACAGCTCGTCCACGTCCTCCCACGCCGGTCGCGGGAGTCTCCAGCACCGCCCTGCACTCCTCGCCCTCGACGTTCATCTTCACGACCAGCCGTCCGGTCGCCCCGGCGAGCGCGCGCGCCTCCACGAGGATCGCCGCGAGGGCGACGACCGGCACGCGCTGCATGGCGACCTCGTGCTCTGCGAACGCCTCGGGGGGCTGGAGCGCGTGGCCCCAGGACGCGCTCATCACGTGGAGCTCGGCCTCCCCCTCCGCGGCCCCGACTGCGACGGGTCGCACGCGCCAGTCCGCTCCCTTCGCCCGGAACGAGGCCGCGGCTCGCTCGAGGAGCTCGAGATTCGTGCGCTCCGGCTCGAACGAGATCACCGTACGGGCGCCGCGCGCCAGCGCCCAGGCGCCGAAGTACCCCTTGTGCGCGCCGACGTCGAGCACGACGGCATCCCGGTAGTCCGTGGCGTACGAGCCCTCGAGCACGAACTCGAGGGAGCGCCGGTCGATCGCGAAGTCGCCGTCCGAGAGGAAGACGTCGCCCGCGTCCGTAGCGCACCCGGTAGGAGTGCCGCGGGCGGCGCATCCTCCGCCGTGCCTCCGCGGAGAGCAGCCCGAGCCGGGCGCGCGGGGGAAGGCGCCGGTCGGCGAGCAGGCGCGCGAGGCGGCGCGGGGAAGGCATGGGCGCGCGGGCGAGGTTACTTTGTCGCACGTGGATCTCCGCACGGTTCCGCGGGCGGCGCGCCGGGCCGGGCGCGAGGTCGCGCGAAGGACGCGAACCGAGGTCGACCGCCTCGTCTCCCGCAGAGGCCGGGCGGATCTCGCGCTCTTCCACGAGCTCGCTCCGCCTCCCGCGGGCGGCGGCCACCAGTTCCTGCGAGCGCTCCTGCGCGAGCTCGAGCGGCGCGGGCTCGAGGTCGAGCTCAACCGCCTCTCGGGCGGGACGGACGCGTGTCTCTTCAACTCCTTCAACTTCGACTTCGCGCGCCTGCGCCGCTTCGCCCGCGCCGACTGCCGCCTGGTGCACCGGGTCGACGGGCCGATCGGCGCGTACCGCGGCTTCGACGACGGCAGCGACCGGCGGATCGCGGACCTGAACCACGCGCTCGCGCAGGCGACGATCCTCCAGTCGCGCTACAGCCTCGAGAAGCATCGCGAGCTCGGGTACGAGCTCCGGGACCCCGTCGTGATCCCGAACGCCGTCGATCCCGCGATCTTCCATCCGCCGGCCGATCGCGACCCGCTCGAAGGGAGGAAGGTGCGGGTCGTGGCGTCGAGCTGGTCGGTCAACCCCCGCAAGGGGGCGGACACGTCTCGCCTGGCTCGACCGGCAACCTCGACCGCGACCGCTACGAGCTGACGTACCTGGGGCAGCCGCCCGTCGAGTTCAGCTGGATCCGCGCGGTCGGGCCGGTGGGCTCGAACGCGGTCGCGGAGGAGCTCCGCCGGAGCGACGTCTACGTCGCCGCGAGCCGGGACGACCCGTGCTCGAACGCGTTGCTCGAGGCGCTCGCGTGCGGCTTGCCGGTCGGCCTACCTCGCGAGCGGCGGGCACCCGGAGCTCGTCGGCGCGGCCGGGGTGCCGTTCCGCGCCGACGACGAGCTGCCGGAGGCGCTCGACCGGCTCGTCGCCGGGCTCGACGGGTTCCGGGCGGCGATCTCCGTCCCGTCGATCTCCTCGGTCGCCGACCGGTACCTGGAGGTTCTCGGCCTGGGCTCTCCGGGCGACGCCTAGAATCGCGCCGGCCGTGGAGAACTACCTGCGACGCGCGAAGGACGGTGCCGCGTTCCGGATCTCTCGCAGCCTCGACCGCCAGGCGATCTCGAGGGCCCACGACGTCTTCTACGCCTCCGACGCCTGGACGAAGGCGACGTGGCTCGGAGCGCAGGCGCTCAAGAACCCTCTCGATCTCTGGGTGTACCAGGAGATCCTCTTCGAGACGCGGCCGGAGCTCATCGTCGAGACGGGTACGTATCGCGGGGGGAGCGCGCTCTTCCTCGCCTCCATGTGCGACCTGCTCGGCGCGGGCGAGGTCGTCTCGATCGACATCGAGCCGCTGCGCGCCGACTACCCGGAGCATCCCCGGATCACGTACCTGGGCGGCCGCTCGTCGACCGACCCCGGTGTCCTCGACGAGGTCCGCGGGCAGGGCCGCCGGCCGCCCGCTCCTCGTCGTCCTCGACTCCGACCACTCCCAGGGGCACGTCGAGGCCGAGCTCCGGGCATATGCGCCGATGGTTCCCGTGGGGTGCTACGTCATCGTCGAGGACTCGAACATCGGGCAGATCCGGAAGGACCTGATGCCCGGGCCGCTGCAGGCGATCGAGACGTTCCTGGCGGCAACCGTGAGTTCGAGATCGACCGCGCGCGGGAGAAGTTCCTGATCACCTTCAACCCGAGCGGCTACCTCCGCCGCGTGGCGCCGGCGTCGTCCTAGCGGCCATCCGGCCCCGCGAGCCTCGTCCGCCAGGCGGGCCTCGAGGCGGCCTAGGCCGGGCAGTCGGCCGTCCGCACCTCCGCGGTGGTCTGTGCGTTCGTGAGCCGGACCTCGCCGCCCGTCTCCCAGAGGACGAGACCCGCGGCCGTCCCGGTCCGCGAGCTGCCGCGCCGTCGAGCTCGATGCCGGGCTGCGTGAAGACGTAGTCGGCGACGAGCGGCTCCCCGCCGGGGAGCGTGAGCAGCCCGTCCTCGACCTCGACGCGGTCGATGGGCAGCCCGTCGGGGATGGAGTCCCCGATGTACGCCGCTCGATCGACGGTCGAGTTGAAGAACTCGGTCAGGAACAGCGCGTGCCGGGTTCGGGCCGACGTCGGGCAGGCCTCGGACTCGAGGTACAGCTTCGTGACGCTCGCGTCCGCGGGCAGACGGTCGTCGATCCACGCGCGCTCGAGTCCGCCGGCGAACACCGCGTCCTCCGGCGCGCCGATCATCCGGTCCCACGCGAGCACGGACGTGACCGCGAACAGCACGAGGACCGTCGCGGGCAGTACCGAGCGCGAATCGGCGCGGCAGGAGCACGGCGGCCACGACGAGCCCGACGACGAAGACCGCGAGCAGCCTGCTCGCCCGAGAGCGGTCCCGGCCCGGCGACCTGCGCCTCGACCCAGACCCACAGCGCACCCGGGACGGTGTCGATCCCGGCCTCGTTCGCGAGCTGGCGGAACGGGAGGATCGCCGGCAGGAGCAGGGCGAGGCCCACGCCGATCGCGGTTGCGACGAGCGGGCGCGGTAGCCCGTCCGCGAGCCAGGCGACGAAGACGATCAGCCAGAGCGGCAGGAGGTAGAAGGCGTATCGGTCGTGCAGACGGTCGTAGCCCCACGGCGTGCTCGTGAAGGCCGCGACGACGAGGAGCCCGACCGCGTTCGCGGAGAGGAAGAGCGAGGCGAACGACGCGTCTCGCGTCCGACCCGCCGCGTCCGCGTGCGCACGAGGCCCCAGAGGACGATCGGCGCGACGGCGAGCGGGATCACCGCGAGGTACACCTCGACGTCGGCGAGGTGGTAGACGACCCACTTCGCGACCTCGAAGCGGGTCGTAGCCGCGCCAGAGCTCCCAGTACGCGCCCGAGCGACTCCGACGGCGACGACCCCGAGAGCAGCCTGGCTCCCAGCACCGCCGACGGCGAGGACGAGCGGTACGCGCGCTCGGCCACAGGCGGAGGAGGTCGGCTCGCGTCCGCGGTCGCAGCCGTGGAGCGATCAGCCAGAGGACGGCCGAGGCCGACGAGCCAGGAGAGGTAGAGCGCGCCGAGCTGCGCGCGCGTGAGGAACGCGAGCGCGATCGTGCCGAGGACGGCAAGCTGGCGGGCGAGCGTCGGGCGCTCGAGCGCGAGCGCGGTCGCGTACAGGGCCCACGCCGCGGTGAGGTACGCGAGGCTCTCGGTCATGACCGTCGACACGGAGATCGACGAGGGGATCGCGACGGAGAGCCCGGCGGCGCACACGGCCCACCAGGGCGAGACGAGCCGCCTGCGCGAGCAGGTACACCGGCATCGCCGTGAGGGCGAAGAAGAGCGCGTTCGCCGCCTTGAAGAGGTCGTACGCGGAATCCGCCCCTGAGCTCAGCGCGAGGATGCCGGCCAGCACGAGGGCGTACAGGGGCCCGAAGCCGTACTCGTCGCCGCGCAGGGACAGCCCCTCGCCCTCGACGAGCGAGGACGCCGCGATCAGGTAGCGGACCTCGTCCGGGTGCACGCGCGGGACGTCGACGAGCGTCGCCAGCCACGTGTACAGGGCGAACGACGCGATGACGACTCCTCCCAGCGCGACGATCGGCAAGCGGCTCGGCCGCCCGGCTGGTGCGGAGCTCTCGCTCACCGGCTCCGTCGGGCCGGCGCTGCGGACGGGCGCGGGTGGGGTGGAGGGCTTCGCTGTCACCCGCGCGATGGTAGAGGCGCGCCGAGACGCGGCGTACGCCTCAGCCTGCCGCGCAGACGGACTGCTGCAGCTCCGCGGCCGAGCGGGCCCGGGCGAGCCGGACAGGCCCGTCGACCTGCCACAGCACGAGCGGCAGCGGTCGTGCCGGTGGCCAGCCTGTCGGCCGCGGAGCTCGACGCCGGCCGCAGCGAGGACGGCGTCGGCCTCCAGGGGCGCGCCGGACTTCCTCGACGATCGTGCCGTCGGCCGAGACCCGGACGTCCGTCGACGGGAGGAGGCTCGGGTCGCGCTCGTCGACGTGCGCTGTACGCGCTGACCGCGCGGTTGAAGAACTCGGTCAGGAGGAGCGCGTTGGCCGTCCACGGCGCCCGGTCGCACTCCGCCGACACGTACAGCGAGGTGACGGCAGCCGCCCGTCCTCGACGGCCTCGTCCACCCACGTTCGGTGGTCCGGAAGCACGGCCTCGAAGTCCTCGGCCGTCCGCGCCGAGTCGCGCCAGGCGACCGCGGTCGCGACGACGAGCACGGTCGCGACGGCCGCGCGCGAGACCGACGCGGAGCCGCTTCGGTGCGACGGAGTGTCGGCCGCACGAGAACGACGACGAAGAGCGCGAGAACGCGTCGCCGGAGATCTCGTCGGGGAACGTCTCGAACGCGTCGAGTTGATCGCCGACCAGAGGTACGTCACGGCGGCGCCGGCCTCCTGCGCCGTCCTCGGCCGCGATCAGCTCGAACGGCGTCAAGGCCGGTAGCACGAGCGCGAGCGCCGCTCCGAGCGACGTGGCGACGACCGGTCGCGGCAGGCCGTCCCGCAACCACACGGCCAGGACGACGAGCCAGAGCGGGACGACGTAGAACAGGTACCGGTCGTGGAGGTGGCCGAAGCCCGCGGCGGTGCTCGCGAACGCGGCGGCGACGAGGACGAGGCACGTGTTGACAGCCAGGAACGTCGAGGCGAACGCGCCCGACTTCCACCGATCCCGCTCGCGCGCCCCTGCAGGAGCCGCCAGAGGACGATCGGGGAGACCGCGACCGGGATCACGGCGAGATAGATCTCGAGGCCGGCGAGGTGGTAGGCGACCAGCTTCCCGACCTCGACCGGGTCGTAGTCGTCCCAGAGCTCGCCGTACGCGGACGGCAGGCCCACCGGTGCGTGCCCGCTGACGAGCGGTATGGCGGCGACGAGGACGACTCCCGACCGCGACGACGGTGAGCGTCGGCCAGAGCGCGCGCACCGCTCGCCGGTCTCGCGGGCGCTGTGCGGGGACGACGATCCAGAGCAGGGCCAGCGCCGCCACGTACGCAGGGAAGAGCGCGGCGAACTGCGCCCGGGTCAGGAATGCGAGGGCGACGGCGCCGAGCACGGCGAGCTGCCGGCGAACGGACGGCCGCTCGACGGCGAGCACGATGGCCAGGATCGCAAGGGAGGCGGCCGGGTAGGCCGCGCTCTCGGTCATCACGAGCGAGACCGAGACGGACGAGGGGATCACGAGGGAGAGCGCGGCGACCCCGAGGCTCCACCGGGTCGGCAGGAGCCGCCGAGCGACGAGGTAGACGGGTATCGCCGCGAGCGCGAAGAGCAGCGCGTTCGCCACCTTCAGCAGCGGGTACGCCGTCTCGCGGTCCGGCGTGACTGCGAGGATCGCCGCGACGATCGTCGGGATACACGGGGCCGAAGCCGTACTCCTCTCCTCGCAGGTGCAGGCCGTTTCCCTCCGCCAGGGAGCCCGCGGCGATCATGTAGCGAACCTCGTCCGCGAGGCTCCGCGGCGTGGTGACGAGCTGCGCCAGGCTCGCCAGGAGCACGAACGCGGTGAGGACGACGGCGGCCAATGCGAGCCGGGGTCGCCGGTCGGCGGGGCTCGATGCTGCCAAGCTCCGATCGTAACGACCAGGCTCGACGGCTCCGGGGCGGCGCCGTCGCTAAGGTCCCCGGCGCGATCCATGTCCGAGAAGCGCGCGCTCATCATCGGCATCGCGGGCCAGGACGGCTCGTACCTGGCCGAGCTCCTCCTCGACGAGGGCTACGAGGTCTTCGGCGTCGTACGCCAGCCTGCCTCGGCGCGGTTCGAGAACCTCGTCGCGGTACGTGACGACATCGAGCTCATGCAGGCGGAGGTGCTCGACGAGCTGTCCCTCGTGGACGTGCTCTCGTCGTGTCGCCCGCACTGAGGTCTACAACCTCGCCTCGCCGTCGTTCGTGCCGATGTCGTGGCGCCAGCCGGTGCTCACGGCCGAGTTCGCCGCCGTGGGCTGCACGGCGCTGCTCGAGGCGATCCGCCGGGTCGACGAGGGCATCCGCTTCTACCAGGCGTCGTCGAGCGAGATCTTCGGAGAGCCTCGCGAGGTGCCCCAGACCGAGGACACGCCGCTCTACCCGGTCACGCCGTACGGCGTGGCGAAGGCGTACGCGCACTTCATCACGCTGAGCTACCGCCGGCGGTACGGGCTCCACGCGTCGTCGGGGATCCTCTACAACCACGAGTCGCCGCGACGCCCGCCCGACTTCGTGACGCGCAAGGTCGCGCGACGCCGCAGCCGCGATCAGCCTCGGCCTCGAGACCGAGGTCGTCGCTCGGCGACCTCGACGCGCGCCGCGACTGGGGGTACGCGGGCGACTACGTGCGCGCCATGTGGCTCATGCTGCAGCAGGCGGAGCCGGGGGACTACGTGATCGCGACCGGCGAGAGCCACTCCGTCCGTGAGCTCGGCCGCGTGCGCGTTCGCGCACGTCGGCCTCGACTGGGAGGAGCACGTGCGCGTCGACGACGTCGCTCCTCCGCGGCAAGGCCGAGCTGCACGACCTCGTCGGCGACTCCTCGAAGGCGCGCGAACGGCTCGGCTGGTCGCCGACGATCGACTTCGAGCAGCCTCGTGCACCTCCTCGTCGACGCGGACCTCGAGCGCCTCCGCGCGCGGCTCGAGCCGGCCGAGTCGCTCGTCGACGGCTGAGGTGTCGCTCGCAGCGCGCGCCCGCCGCCTCGCGGCACCGGTCGGACGGCCCCTGCGGCGCGCGCTCGTCGGCTTCCGAACGCGGGACTGGGCCCCGCACTCGCGCCTCTTCGTCGAGCAGGAGGCGGCCGCGTGGGTGCTCTCGTACGAGGCGCGGCAGCTCGAGCGGACCGCGCGCGCGCTCGGCGTGGAGCTCGGGCCGCCCGGCTGGGCGAGGGGTGTGTCCGGCCAGTCGATCTTCCACCTGAGCCAGTTCACGCTGCTGCTGCACGACTTCGAGCGGCGCGGGAACAACCTCGGCGTTCGCGTGGTTCCACGGCCGGCCGGGCACGCCGGACATGCCGGAGTTCGACGCCTGCTTCGACGCGATGCGGCGACGCCACGCCGAGATCGACCGCGTGCAGGTCACGAACCGGGCGATGGAGGAGCTCGTGCTCGAGACCGGCATCGCCGCCGAGAAGGTGCACCGGATCCCGATCGGGATCGACGTCGAGACGTTTCCGTTTCGCAGCGATGCCGACCGCTCGGCCGCCCGCCGAGAGCTCGGTCTGCCCGAGTCGGCGTTCGTCGTCGGCTCGTTCCAGAAGGACGGCGTCGGCTGGGGGGAGGGGCTCGAGCCGAAGCTGATCAAGGGCCCCGACGTGCTCGCTCGCGACCGTGCGAGCGGCTGCGCGACGCGCATCCCCGAGCTCTTCGTCGTCGTGACCGGGCCCTCGCGGGGGTACGTGAGGGCCGGGCTCGAGCGGCTGGGGGTCCCCTACCGCCATGTGCTCCTTCCCGACGTGGACGCCGTCGCGGGCGTCTACCGCGCGATCGACGTCTGTCTCGTCACGTCCCGCGACGAGGGCGGGCCGCGCGCCGTCCTCGAGGCGATGGCGACCGGCGTCCCCCTCGTGACCACGCGCGTCGGCCAGGGCGCCGACCTCGTGCGGCACGGCGAGAACGGCTGGATGGTCGAGGTCGAGGACGTGGACGGCACTCGTTCTGCTGGGTCGTCCACGTCGCGGATGCGCCGGCCGAACGAGCTCGAGCGCGTGCTCCGGGCGGGCCGCGCGACGGCGGAGGCGAGCTCCTACGAGGCACTCCGGCCGGCGTGGTCGAGCTGCTGCGCGGCTTCGTGGCCCTGCCGGAGGACGCGGCGTGACCGTACCCGCAAGGGTGACTGTCACCGCAGGTGACTGTCACCGGCTTGTCAGGGCGGCCGCCACCCGGTCGGGGTCCCGATGGATCTGAGCCTCGCCCGGGCGGGCCGGTACGGACGCGCCGCCGCCCGCTGGGCGAGGCTTCTCGTCTCGGGCCGGGCCCGGCCCGGGGTCCGCGTCTTCTACGGGCACGACCGCGTTCCGTGTCCCGGGGAGCGGGCCGCCGGCGGGACCGCGAAGGCGCAGAAGCTCGCCGAGCGCTTCCCGAACAGCCCGACCGACTTCTCCGTCCTCTACCTCGGGACGACGTGGCTGCCGCGCGACCTCGACCCGCTTGCTCCGCATCGCGCGTCGGCGCGGCGCCGCGATCGTCGTCAACCAGGACGGTGTCGCCTATCCGGGCTGGGCGGGCGACCGCGTGGACGAGCTCAACCGCCCGCTGCGGCGCGCCGTCCTCGAGGCCGACCACGTCCTCTACCAGAGCGAGTTCTCGAAGCGTCTCCGCCGATCTCTTCCTCGGCGAGCCGCGCGGCTCCTGGGAGGTGCTGCCGAACGCGGTCGACGTGAGCCACTTCACGCCTGGCCGCCGCGCCTCCGCGGGACGGCCCCGCGCTGCTCCTCGGCGGCGACCAGACCCAGGCGTACCGTCTCGAGCTCGCGCTCCGGACGCTGGCCGCGCTGCTTCCCCGCCACGCCGGCGCGCAGCTCCTCGTGACCGGGCGCCTCGTCAGCCCCGTCCGAGCCCCTGCTCGACGAGCTCGGGCTCGACGGGAAGGTGCACCTGCTCGGCGAGTACGCGCAGCGCGACGCGCCCTCGCGTGTTCCGCCGCGCTCACCTGCTGCTGCACACGAAGGTGAAGGACCCGTGCCCGACGCTCGTCCTCGAGGCGATGGCCTGCGGGCTTCCGGTCGTCCACCCGGCGAGCGGCGGCACGGTCGAGCTGGTCGGCGACGTCGGCGGGATCGGCGTCCCGCACCCCGACACCTGGGACCGGGACGACCCGCCGTCACCCGAGGCGCTGGCGGACGCCGTCGACCGCGTGCTCGCGGATCTCCCGGCGTACGCGGCCGCAGCGCGTGCGCGGGCCGTCGAGCGGTTCTCGCTCGAGCCGTGGCTCGAGCGTCACCGCGCGCTCTTCGAGCGTCTCGCTCCGCGGTAGCCCGCGACCCGTCCGCGGAACGTCGCGGCGTGGTACCGGGCCCGGGCCCGGTCGCGGCGCGCGAGCGACACGGCGATCGCCTCCGACCGGCCGGACGAGCATGCGCGCGACGGCTCGCGGCGGGTAGCCGTGCTTGCGCAGCAGGTAGCCGATGCTCGCGCCGTCGCGGAGGCCGATCGCGGCGTCGTCGACCCGCGGCGTCGTGGGTCACGACGAGCGAGGGGTCGTACTCGATGCGCGCCCCGTCGCGAGCGCGCGGACGAGGTAGTCGATCTCCTCGCCCGAGTGCCACGGCTTCCCGACCCGAGGCCGAGCGCGCTCGTCGAAGCGGCCGACGCGCGACACGACGTCGCGGCGCAGGAAGATCGTGAACGAGATCGCCCGGTTCCAGAGGTTGTCGTCGCGTGAGGACGGCGGGATCCGCCTTCCACGACGCCGAGGAGCTCCCGTCGCTCGATTCCGCCCGGCCGGTGAGCCCGTCGAGATCGGCGCCGGCCGTCGAATCGCTCGCGCGACCCGCTCGAGCAGGTCGTCGGCGTAGACGCAGTCGTCGTCGGGGAAGGCGACGAGGTCGGCGGTCAGCCCGGCGAGGGCGACGTTCCTGGCGCGGGACAGGCCCGGCGGCGAGCGGAGGTGCACGAGGTCGAGGCCCGGGTACGCGGCCAGCACGGGTCGAAGCCGGTCGTCCTCGTTCTGGTCGACGACGACGCACCGTGAAGGCGCGGTGCGTCTGGCGGTCGAGCGACGCCAGCAGCGCCCCCAGCTCGTCGACGCGACCGACCGTCGCGACGACGAGGTCGAACGACGGAAGCGCTCGCGACACGCGCCGTAGGCTACGGGACGCCGTGGCCGCAGCCCCGCTCGTCTCCGTGCTCGTCGCCGTCGCGAACGGCGAGCGCTACCTGCCGCAGGCACTCGCGAGCGTCCTGCGGCAGACGCGTCAGCGACCTCGAGCTGATCGTCGGTCGACGACGGCTCGACCGACGGCACGCCGGACATCCTCGCCGCCTGCGAGGACCCGCGGCTGCGAGTCCTCCGGCACGAGGAGCGGCGCGGCCTCGCGGCCTCGCTCAACGTCGGGCTCGCCGAGGCTCGCGGTCGCTACGTCGCGCGGATGGACGCGGACGACGTCGCCCTCCCGTCGTGGCTCGAGCGGAGCCTGGAGCTCCTGACCGCGAACGGACGGCTCGGATTCGTGGGCTCGGGCGTCCTGGACATCGACGCGGAGGGGCGTCCGGAACGAGTCCACGTCCACGAGGGTGGTCGTGCGGCGATGCGCTGGCGCTCGCTCTGGAGCGCGCCCGTCTTCCACGACACGGTCGTCCTCGAGCGCGAGCTCCTCGAGAAGCACGGCCTGCGCTACGACGCGTCGTTCGGTGAGAGCGAGGACTACGACCTGTGGACACGCCTCCTCGAGGTAGCCGAGGGGGACACGGTCGAGGAGCCGCTCGTCCTCCACCGGCTGCACGCTGCGCAGGCATCGCGGCTCCGCGGCGGGCTCCAGCGGTCGCTCGCGCTCGAGGTCTCGCTTCGCCAGATCGGGGTGCTCGCACCGTCGCTCCCTGCCGAGCTCGCCGAGCAGACACGGCGCGTAGCTCTCGGCCACGACCTTCCCGCAGCGTCGGTGGCAGAGGCGGTCGACGCGTACCTCGAGATCCTCGGCCTCTTCGTGGCGACGCGTAGGTACCGCGACCACGAGCTGCGTGTGGTCGTGGAAGCGGCGGCCCGCGCCGTCGCACGTGCCGCAACCCGCGCCGAGGGCGTGCCAGGGCGACCGTGCTGCGCGAGGCGGGTCGTCTCGACCGCGCGCTCCCGGCGCACGTCGCCGGTCGGCGCGCGCGGCGTGCTGCGCAGACGCGGAGGTCGCACCGCGAGGCCGCGACGTGGCTGGCCGAGCTCGCTGTGCCAGGCTCCGCGAGCACAGTCGGCACCGGCGACACGATCCGCGTCGCGGCCGTCTTCCCCGAGCCCACGCCGTATCGCGCGCCGCTCCTCGACCGCGTCGCCGCGCTCGACGAGGTCGACCTCACGGTGATCTACGCGGCCGAGACCGTGGCCGGCCGCTCGTGGCGCGTCGAGCCGCGGCACCGGGTCGTCTTCCTCCGCGGCGTGGGCGTCCCGGGCGCGGGCCGTGTCCTCCACCACGACTACCCGCTGACGCCGGGCGTCGTCGGCGCGCTCTCCGCCGCCCGGCCGGACGTCGTCGTCGTCTCGGGCTGGAGCACCTTCGCCGCTCAGGCGGCGATCGCGTGGTGCAGGGCTCGGCGCGTCCCCTACGTCCTCGTCGTCGAGAGCCACGACGAGGGTCCGCGGGCCGGCTGGCGCAGAGCGGTGAAGGGGACCGTCGTCCCGCGCGTCGTGAAGGGCGCCTCGGGCGTCCTCGTCACGGGAACGCTCGCGCGCCGCTCGATGGTCGCCCGCGGGGCGCCGCCCGAGCGCGTCCATGTCTTCGCCAACACCGTCGACGTGCGACGAGTTCGGCAAGCGCGTCGACGCCCTGGCGCCCCGCCGGGCTGCGCTGCGCGACGCGCTCGGCGCCGGCCCGGACGACGTCCTCGTCCTGTCGGTCGCGCGGCTCGCGCCGGAGAAGGGGCTCGACGTGCTGCTCCATGCCGTCGCGGAGGCGGACGACGGGCGGCTCGTGCTCGTCGTCGCCGGGGACGGCCCCGAGCGCGCGACGCTCGCGGACCTGGCTGCCGTGCGCGGGGCTCGCCTGACGCTCGCGGGAGACCTCGAGTGGGAGCGGGTCGTGGAGGCGTACGTCGCCGCGGACGTGTTCGCGCTCCTCTCCTCGCGGGAGCCGTGGGCGGTGGTCGTGAACGAGGCGGCGGCGTGCGGCCTCCCGCTCGTCCTCTCCGACCGCGTCGGCGCGGCGCACGACCTCCTGCGCGACGGGGAGAACGGCTTCCTCGTCCCGGCCGGCGACGTCGACGCTGCGGCTGGCGCGCTTCGCCGTCTCGCCGACGACCCGGGCCTCCGTGCCTGCGTACGGAGCCCGCTCGCGCGAGCTCGCGCAGGACTGGGGATACGGCCCGAGCGTCGACGGGTTCCTGACGGCGGTTCGCGAGGCGGTCGCGTAGCCTGACCGCGTGTCCCGGAACGGCGCCCGCCCGCGCATCCTCGTCCTCAACCAGTACTACTGGCCCGGCGTCGAGGCGACCGCGCACCTCCTCACCGAGCTCTGCGAGGCGCTCGCCGAGGACTACGAGGTCGAGGTCGTCACGGGAGTCCTCCACGGGCACGAGGACGAGCCGAGGGAAGCCGAGCACAACGGCGTCCGCATCGTCCGCGTGTCGTCGACCTCGTACGAGCGCTCCGAGCTGGCCCGGCGCGCCGCGAACTACTTCTCCTACCTCGGGTACGCGCTCAGGTACGCGCTCTCGCGCCCGGCGCCCGATCTCGTCCTCTGCATGACCGACCCGCCGATCGTCGGCGACCTCGGCGTCGCCGTCGGCCGCCGCTTCGGCGCCCCCGTGCTCGTCATCAGCCAGGACGTCTTCCCCGAGATCGCGACCGAGCTCGACCGGCTCCGCAACCCGGCGGTCGTCGGGGTGCTCGGCGGGCTCGTCGGCGCGTACCTGCGCCGCGCAGACCGGATCGTCGCGATCGGCGAGAGGATGCGCGAGCGGCTCGAGGCGAAGGGCGCTCCGGCGGAGCGCCTCCGCGTGATCCCGAACTGGGTCGACACGCGCGCGATCACGCCGCAGCCGCGCGACAACCCGTGGGCCGAGCGACACGGGCTGACGACGCGGTTCGTGGTGATGCACTCGGGAAACGTCGGGCACGCGCAGGACCTGGACAGCCTCGTCCGCGCGGCGACCTTCCTCCGGGACCGCGACGACGTCCGGATCGTCATCGCGGGCTTCGGCGCCCGCCATGCGGAGATGGTCGAGCTCGCGTCGCGGCTCGAGGTCGAGGACATGGTCCGCTTCCTCCCCTACCAGGAGCGAGACCGGCTGCCGTTCTCGCTCTCGAGCGCGGATCTGCACGTCGTCGGGCTCGCCAAGGGCCTCGCGGGCTACGTCGTCCCGAGCCGTCTGTACGGGATCCTCTCCGCCGGGCGGCCGGTGATCGCGGCCACGGAGGACGAGAGCGAGACCGCGCGCCTCGTCCGCGAGGTGGGATGCGGGGTCGTCATCCCGCCCGGGCGCCCAGAGCTTCTCGCGCGGACGATCCGGGAAGCCTCGGAAGGCGTGTACGACCTCGAGGAGATGGGCCGTCGCGGCCGCGCCTACGTCGAGCGGGAGGCCGACCGCGTGGTCGCGATGGAGCGCTACCGCGCCCTCGTCAGGGAAATGGTCCGCCGGTAGGCCGGCGCGACGGTCGCCCTACAATCGCCCGCGTGATCGTGAGGGCTCTCTTCTGGGGCGCGCTCGGCGCCCTCGCCTGGACGCACGCCGGCTACCCGGCAGCGATCGGCGTGCTCGCGCGCCTGCGCCCGCGCGCCGTCGCGCGCGAGGACGTGACCCCGTCCGTGGCCGTCGTCGTGTCCGCGCACGACGAGGAGGACGTGATCGGGAGACGGGTCGAGAACCTGCTCGCGCTCGACTACCCGGCCGAGCTCCTCCAGGTCGTCGTCGCGTCGGACGGGTCGACCGACCGGACCGACGAGATCGTCGAGGAGATCGCGGCGCGGGAGCAGCGCGTGCGCCTCCTCCGCTGCCCGCGCGAGGGGAAGGTCGCCGCGCAGCACCGCGCGGTCCGCGAGACGGCGAGCGACGTCGTCGCGTTCACCGACGCGAACACGGAGTGGAAACCCGACGCGCTGCGCAGGCTCGTGCGCTCGCTCGCCGACCCGGAGGTCGGGTACGTGTGCGGGCGGCTCCGCCTCGAGTCCCCGGAAGGGGCGAACCTCGAAGGGCTCTACTGGCGCTACGAGACCTGGGTCCGGGAGCAGGAGTCCACGGCCAGCTCGATCACGGCGGGCAACGGCGCGATCTACGCCGTCCGGCGCGAGGCGTACGTCGAGGACGACCCGAAGTTCGGCCACGACTTCGGCTTTCCGTACTCGATGGAGCAGGCCGGGCTGCGTGCCGTGTACGACCCCGAGGCGGTCGCGGTGGAGAAGCCGGCGACGGAGCAGGAGGACGAGTACGGCCGCAAGGTGCGGACGATCGCGCGCTCGTGGGGTCACCTCCTCACGGGCCGCGCGTTCCGGCCCACGCGTCCGCTCTACCTCGTCCAGCTCGTCTCGCACCGCGTGCTCCGCTACACGAGCGGGCTGGCGCACCTCGGTCTGCTGCTCTCGAACGTCGCCCTGCTCGGGCGCGGCGGCGTCTACCGACGGTTCCTCGCGCTCCAGCTCGCGGGCCTCGGGCTGGCCGCGGCGGGGAAGGCGCGGCTGCCGATACCGGGCGCGCGGCTCGCCCACTACTACTACGTCGTCACGAAGGCGACCGTCGCCGGCCTCGTCCGCTACCTCCGCACCGGCACGCCGCAGACCTGGGACAAGGCGCGGGGCACGCGGTGAACCGCGCGCTCGACGTCGCGGTCGCCGGCACGGGGCTCGTGCTCACGAGCCCGCTGCTCGGTCTCGCCGCGCTCGCGGTCAAGCTCGAGGACGGCGGGCCGGTCCTCTACCGCCAGGTGCGCGTCGGCCGGGAAGGCGAGGACTTCGAGCTGCTGAAGCTCCGGACGATGGTCGTGGGAGCGGAGACGATGGGCGCCGGGTACGCGGTCGACCAGGGGGATCCGCGGATCACGAGGCTCGGGCGCTTCCTGCGTAGGTCGTCGATCGACGAGCTGCCGCAGCTCTGGAACGTCCTCCGCGGTGACATGAGCGTCATCGGCCCGCGTCCCACGCTCCGCTACCAGGTCGAGCAGTACGACGAGCGCCAGCGCCAGCGCCTCGACGTCAGGCCCGGGCTCACGGGCTGGGCGCAGGTCCACGGTCGCGCCGCGCTGCCGTGGGCCGAGCGGATCGAGCTCGACCTCTGGTACGTCGAGCACCGCTCGCCGCTCGTCGACCTCGAAGATCCTCCTGCGCACGCCGCTCGCGCTCTTCCGAGGGAGCTACCGCGGCGCGACCGGAGGCTGGCGCGGCCGAGACAAGGCCTAGGCGACGCCGATGCCCTTGGCCGCGAGCAGCGACCGGTAGAGGCGGTCGACGTCGTCGACGAGCCGCCCGACCGAGTAGCGGTCGAGCACGCGGGCGCGTCCCGCCCCGCCGAGGCGCGCGCGCAACGTCGCGTCTCCTGCGAGCTCCGCGAGCCGACCGGCCGCCGCGTCGACGTCACCGGGCTCGACCAGGTAGCCGTCGACCCCGTCGCGCACGACGTCCGGGACTCCTCCGACCCGGTTCGCCACGACGGGCGTGCCGGACGCGAGCGCCTCGATCGCGCTGACCGGCGTCCCCTCGGTCACGGACGGGAGGAGGAACGCGTCGAAGAGGCGGTAGTAGCCCGCGACGTCCTCCTGGTAGCCGACGAAGAAGCAGGAGCGCGCGATCCCGAGGTCGCGTGCCGCCTGCTCGAGCTCGCCCCGCTCGGGCCCGTCCCCGACGAGGCACAGCACCGCCTCGATGCCCCGTTCGCGCGTGGCCCGCAGGATCTCGAGCGTCGACGCCGTGTCCTTGACGCCTGTCATGCGCCCGACCCAGCCGACCACGAACGCGTCGCGGGGGATCCCGTACAGGTGGCGGTAGTCGAGATCGGCCGTCGGGTCGCCGAGGCGCTCCTCGAGCGGGATCCCGAGCCGGATCACCGCGAACTTCTCGGGCCGTGCCACGCCGAGCCCGACGAGCTCGTCCCGGACCTCCGGGCTCACCGCGACCAGGACGTCCGAGGACCTCGCGAGCGTTCGCTCCACCTGCCGGAAGAACGCCGTGCGGCGGGGGCCGAAGTACCCCTTCAGGACGTGGCCGTGGAACGTGTGCAGGACGACCGGCGGACGGGCGTCGCCCGCGAGGAGCGCGGCTGCTCGCCCGATCGCGCCGGCCTTCGCCGTGTGCGTGTGGAGGATGTGCGGCCGCTCCTCCCGGATGATCTCCGCGAGCCTCCGGATCGAGCGCGCGTCGTGGCGGAGGGAGACCTCTCGCTCCATCTCGGGAACGCTGACGACGCTGACGCCGAGGCGGCGCGCGACGAAGGCCATCGAGTCCTCTCCCCGAGCGAGGCTCCCGGCGACGAGCGTCGTGTGGTAGCCGCGGGTCTCGAGCCCCGCGGCCAGGCTGGCGACGTGGATCGCGGGGCCGCCCATGTTGAGGCGGGCGATGACGCGGAGGACGCGGGTCTTCTCGGGCACGGCGTCTCACGTTAGCCGGGCGGCGTGGGAACTCCTCCGGACCTCCGCGGTGGACGAGTACCCTCTCCGCCCGTGACCGGCGTTCTCCTCACGTGTGCGGGTCAGCGCGTCGACATCGTGCGGGCGTTCCGCGCCGCCGGTGGCCTCGTGATCGCCGCGGACGCCGACCCGCTGGCGCCGGCGCTCTACCACGCAGACAGGCAGGCGATCGTGCCCCTCATCGCCGACCCGGGGTACGTCGACACGCTCGCGGCCCTCGTCCGCGAGCACGACGTCCGCCTGGTGGTGCCGTTGGCCGACCTCGACCACGCGCTCCTCGCCCGCTCCCGCGACGCGCTTCGGCCCGCGGTCGTCCTCCTCCCCGAGGCGGACGTGTGCGAGCGGATGTCGGACAAGCTCGCAGCACATCGCTTCTTCGTCGAGAACGGCATCGCCTCGCCCCGGAGCTGGGCGGCCGAGGACGTGCCGCCGGACGCGCGCTACCCCCTCCTCGTCAAGGCGCGCGCCGGGTTCGGCTCGCGTCACATCTATCGCGCCGACGACCCCGAGCAGCTCGCGTTCTTCCTCCGGTACACGACGGAGGAGTCGTTCGTCCAGGAGCGGTGCCTGGGCGAGGAGTTCTCGATCGACGTCCTCTGCGACATGGACGGTCGCTGCCTGAACGCCATCCCGCGCACGATGATCCTGTCGAAGGGCGGCGAGTCGATCAGGGGCGCCTCGATCAGCGACCGGGAGCTCGTCGAGCACGGCGCCCGGGTGGCCGAGACGGTCGGGATCAAGGGGCCGGCCAACATCCAGTGCTTCCGCGAGCCCGACGGCACGCTCCCGGTCACGGACGTGAACACGCGCTTCGGCGGCGGGTTCCCGGTGCCGCTCGCCGCGGGCGGCCGCTACCCGGAGCTCGCGCTCGCCATCGCCCGCGGGGAGCACCTGGAGCCCAGGCTCGGCGACTTCGAGGAGGGCGTCTTCATGACGCGCTTCTTCTCCGAGGTCTGCCTGACGCGGGACGGCGACGGCACCTTGCGGCCACTGCGGATCTAGCATTCAGCGGCCATGCGCTACGTCGTCACCGGAGCCGCCGGCTTCATCGGCTCGCACCTCCTCCGCGCGCTCCTCGAGCGCGGGCACGACGCGACGGGCTGGGACGCCTTCACGGACTACTACGACCCGGCGCTGAAGGAGGAGAACGCCCGCGGGCTCCCCGTCGAGCGTCTGGACCTCGTCGAGGACGCCCTCGACCTCGACGGCGTCGACGGCGTCTTCCATCTCGCCGGTCAGCCCGGGGTCGCGAGCTTCGGCAGCGTGTTCCCGATCTACGTGCGGCAGAACGTGCTCGCGAGCCAGCGCCTGTTCGAGGCGGCTGCAGATGTCGGCGTGCGGGTCACGTTTGCGTCCTCCTCGTCCGTCTACGGGGACGCCGCCGCGTATCCGACACCGGAGGACACCGCGCCACGACCGATAGCGCCGTACGGGATCACGAAGCTGGCCTGCGAGCATCTCGCCCGCGCGTACGGCGTCGAGTTCGGGCTCGACGTCGTCGACCGTTCGCTACTTCACGATCTACGGCCCTCGCCAGCGCCCGGACATGGCGCTCGCGCGCATCGTCGACTGTCTCGCGGAGGGTCGGCCGTTCGAGCTCCACGGCGACGGCGCCCAGTCGAGGAGCTTCACCTACGTCGACGACGCCGTCGACGCGACGATCCTCGCGATGGAGGAGCGCGAACGCGAGCGGCGTGCTCAACGTCGGCGGCGGCGAGGAGGTCTCGATGCTCGAGGCGATCGAGACGCTCGGACGGATCGCCGGACGCCGCCTCGAGCTCGTCGCGGCTCGCCCGCCGGCAGGGAGACCGGCGCGGACCGCGGCCGACACGTCGCGCATCCGCGCCGATCTCGGCTGGTCGCCGCGCACCTCGTTCGCGGAGGGGATCGCAGCTCAGTGGCGCTGGGCCGCTGATAGGGTCGCGGCCCGATGAGCACCGCTCGCCTGCGGCTCGCGTTCGTGGGGAAACCGGGTTTCCCCCACGTGCCCCCTTCTTCTCGAGAGCGTGGGGAACCTCCCGGTTCCCCACACCCCTCCCCGCTCCTGCGCGGGACCGCGCATGAGCGACCGGGACAACGCTCCCGAGCTGGAGGGCGAGCAGGAGGTCGACCTCGCCTCCGCCTGGGGACGCCTCCAGGCGCGCTCGTGGCTTCCCCTCGGCGGCCTCGTCGTCGGGGCGGTCGTCGGGCTCATGCTCGCGCTCTCGGGCGGCTCGGTGTGGCGCGCCGAGACGATCGTGTACCTGGGGCAGCCGTTCGCGCCGCTCGGCGGCGGTCAGATCCAGAGCCTCGCCACCAACCCGAGCACCGTCACCGAGATCATCCGGTCCGAGGCCGCTCTCGACGCGGCCTCGGAGGCGAGCGGCGTCCCCGTCTCGAAGCTCCGCTCGTCGATCTCGACGAAGGAGATCTCGGCGATCGGGCAGCTGCGCGGCATCAACCCGCTCATGGAGATCGACGTCAAGGCGTCGGGACGCCGGAAGGCCGAGCTCGCGGCGGCAGCCCTCGCCGACCGCGTCGTCGACTCGGTCTCGGCCTACGTCATCGACAAGGTCGGGATCCTCGAGAACCAGGTGGCGGTGAGCCGCGCACAGCTCGCCGCGGTCGAGGCGCGGATCCAGGCGGCCCAGCGCCAGCAGGACACGCTGATCGAGGACCAGTCCATCCCGCTCGACCAGCGTCTGCTCCTGAGCTCGAACCTGAACTCGGTGATCACGACGGCGGACGCGCGGCGCACCGCGCTGCAGGACGACCTGTACGAGGCGCGGCAGCTCCTCAACCTCGCCCAGAACGTCGAGAGGAGCCGCGTCGTCGAGCCGGCGAACGCGGTCAAGACGACCGCGCGCTCGAGCCGCACGTCGCTGATCGTGGGCGCGCTCATCGGGCTCCTCCTCGGGGCGGTCGCCGCGCTCGTGGCCGAGCCGCTCGCCGCCCGGCGTCGTCGGGGCGCCGAGCCCTCCGAGGGCTGATGCTCGACGGGAAACGGGTCGCCGTCGTCGTTCCCGCGTACGACGAGGAGCGCCTCGTCGTGGACACGCTCGGTGGGATCCCCGACTTCGTCGACCGCGTCTTCGTCGTGGACGACGCCTCGCGCGACGCGACCGGCGAGCGCGCGGAAAGCGTCGCCGACCCCCGCGTCGAGGTGCTCCGCCACGACGCGAACCGCGGAGTCGGCGCGGCCATCGTCACCGGGTACCGGCGGGCGCTCGAGGAGGAGATCGACGTCACCTGCGTGATGGCGGCCGACAACCAGATGGACCCGTCCGAGCTCCGCTCCCTCGCCGAGCCCGTCGCGCGAGGGGAGGTCGAGTACGCGAAGGCGAACCGTCTCCTCTCCGGCGAGGCGTGGAACGTGATCCCGCGCACGCGCTACCTGGGGAACGCGATCCTCTCCCTCCTGACGAAGATCGCGTCCGGCTACTGGCACGTCGCGGACTCGCAGGCCGGGTACACGGCGATCTCGCGCCAGGCGCTCCTCGACCTCGACCTCGACCGGCTCTACCCGCGCTACGGCTTTCCGAACGACGTCCTCGTGCATCTGAACGTGCAGAACGCGCGCGTCCGCGACGTCCGCTCGCGGCCGATCTACGACGTCGGCGAGCAGTCCGGGATCCGGCTGCGCTCCGTCGTGCCCCGCATCTCGTGGCTCCTGTTCAAGGGCTTCTGGTGGAGGATGGGTCACAAGTACGTCATCCGGGACTTCCACCCGCTCGTCTTCTTCTACGCGTTCGGCGTGCTCATGGCGCTCGTCGGGCTCGTCCTCGGCGTGATCGAGGTCGTCCTGCGCATTGCCGGGAACCAGATCACGACCCCGACCATCGTCCTCGTCGCCGTCCTCTTCATCTCGGGGCTCCAGCTCACGCTGTTCGCCATGTGGTTCGACATGGAGGCGAACAAGGACCTGCGCTGAGCGGGCACCCTCGTTCGGGCGATTGGCGCCTCCCGGCCGGGTGACGACGAAGATCGGGTGAAGCGCCTTCTGGCACTCGCGGCCGTCCTCACGCTCGCCGCCTCCGCGGTCGCGGTGGCCCAGCCGTCCGCGACCCGTGTCTCCGGCGCCAAGCTCCAGAAGAAGTTCCGGGCCGCGACGGGCGAGCAGCTCGTCGTCAACAGGCTGCGCTCGTCAGCCGGGCACTACGTGGGCTACGAGCTCCGCACGCAGACCTTCGCCTCGAAGGCCCGGTGGGGGACGTTCACGGTCTACGTCGTGACCGCCCCCGATCCCGAGGCCGACGTGACCCGGCTGCTCGCGGACACGCGCACGGGCGAGCTCGGCACACCGAGCGGCGGGATCTACTGGGAGCAGGGCGCGACGCTCCGCGGGGACGTGTTCTGGATGGCCAAGCGCCGCTACCAGTCCAACGTCGTCCTCACCTGGGTCGGCTCGAAGCCGGTGAAGAAGACGGACGCGACGTGGACGCGGCTGCACAAGGCCGTGACGACCGCCACGAAGTGAGCCGCAGCGGGTCCGCCCGCGCTCCTCGCTAGCATCGCCGCATGCCGACCTCACTCGTCACCGGCGGCGCCGGCTTCCTCGGCTCCCATCTCTGCGAGGCGCTGCTCGAGCGCGGCCACCGCGTGCTGTGCCTCGACAACCTGGTGGTCTCCACGCTCGAGAACATCGAGCACCTCCGCGACGACGCCTTCACGTTCGTCAACCACGACGTGATCGAGCCGATCTCGGTGGAGGGGCCCGTCGACGTCGTCTACCACCTGGCAGCGCTCGCGAGCCCGATCGACTACCTGCGCATGCCGCTGCACTCGCTCAAGACCGGGTCGTACGGCACACACCACACCCTCGGGCTCGCGAAGTGGAAGCGGGCGCGCTTCGTCCTCGCCTCGACGAGCGAGGTCTACGGCGACCCGCAGGTGCACCCCCAGCCGGAGACGTACTGGGGGCATGTCAACCCCATCGGCCCCCGCGGCGTCTACGACGAGGCCAAGCGCTACGCCGAGGCGCTGGCGATGGCGTACCACACCCAGCAGGGGGTGAACACCGGCATCGCGCGCATTTTCAACACCTACGGGCCGCGGATGCGGGCGAACGACGGCCGCGCGATCCCGACGTTCCTCCGGCAGGCGATCGCCGGGAAGCCGGTCACGGTGTTCGGCGACGGCTCGCAGACGCGCAGCTTCTGCTTCGTGGACGACCTGATCCGTGGGCTCGTGCTCCTCGCCGAGTCGGACGAGCACCTGCCCGTGAACCTCGGCAACCCGGACGAGAAGACGCTGCTCGAGCTCGCCGAGGCGATCATCCGGCTCACGGGGTCGGCGAGCGAGATCGTGTTCGAGGCCCTTCCGGTGGACGACCCGCAGGTTCGCCAGCCGGACATCACACGGGCGAAGCAGATCCTCGGGTGGGAGCCGACCGTGCCGCTCGAGCAGGGCCTCCTGAAGACGATCGCCTCGCTCGGGCACGAGGCCGCCGTCGGCGCGTGACCGACGACCTCGGTAGTCGTTACGAGCAGCACCACCGGGAGCGACGCGACGAGGGCGACTTCGTGTTCGTGCCGGAGCGGATCCCGCTCTTCGTCGAGGCGATCGGTACGGGGAGGCGCGTCCTCGACCTCGGCTGCCGCTCCGGCGCGCTGACGCGGCACTTCCTCGAGGGGAACGAGGTCGTCGGCCTGGACGTCGACCGCGCGGCCCTCGAGAAGGCCAGGGCGCTCGGCATCGAGCCCGTCGAGGCGGACGTCGAGGAGCCGCTCCCCTTCCCGGACGAGAGCTTCGACGCGGTCGTGGCCGGCGAGCTCCTGGAGCACCTCCGTTTCCCCGATGCGCTCGTGGCCGAGGCGAGGCGCGTCCTGCGTCCCCGAGGCGTCCTGGTCGGCTCGGTCCCGAACGCGTTCCGGCTCCAGAGCCGGCTCCGCTTCCTGCGCGGGAAGCCGCCGGAGGACGACCCCACGCACCTCCACCTGTACTCGCCCGGCGCGGTCCTCAGCCTGCTGCGCGATTTCGACGAGGTCTCGTTGCGCTACGTCGGCGGCCGCTATCGCGCGCTGCAGCCGCGGCTGCTCGCGCGCGACCTCGTGTTCAGCGGCCTCAGGAGGTAGACACGTCGCCGCTGCCGAACGCGGCGCGCCTCGAGACGTCGGCCTCGTCCACCATGTGGCCGTCGCGGGCGACGTACCCGTCCTTGCCGCCGATCACGAGGAGCACGAGGTCGTCCTCGTCGCTCGCATTCGACACCTTCCGCGGGGTCGTCGACTCGACGTGGAGGAGCCCGCCCGGTCCGAGGACGCGCTCCTCGCCCTCGACCTCGACCCGCGCGGTCCCGGCGTGGACGAAGTACAGCTCGTCCTGGGTGTCGTGGTAGTGGTGGAAGCCCTCGTACGACGGCGGGTACACGATCGCGTTCACGCCGAAGGCGGTGACGCCCAGTGCCCCGCGAATCTTCCGGAAGCCGTAGCTCTCGCCGAGCTCGTCGAGCGAGCTGAACGCGTGCGTGCTCATCCCGTCTCCTTTCCGTCCTGTAGGAAGTCGATCGTTCGCCGGAGCCCCTCCTCGAGGTCGACGTGGGGCTCGTACGCGAGCAGGCGCCGCGCCTCGGACAGATCGGCCCACGAGGCGCGCACATCCGCCTCGCGCTCGCGCTCGTACGCCTTTTCCACCGGGGCCGACAGCAGGCGACCGATCGTGTCGGCGAGCTCGTTCACGGTCACCGAGCTCCCCGTGGCAACGTTCACGATCTCGCCCTGCACGCTCGACGTGTCGGCCGCGAGGAGGTTGGCGGCGACGACGTTGTCGACGTACGTGAAGTCTCGGGACTGCTCGCCGTCCCCGTAGACGGTGACGGGCCGCCGCTCGTGGACAGCCCGGATGAAGCGGGGCACGACGGCGGCGTACTGCGACAGCGGGTCCTGCCGCGGCCCGAAGACGTTGAAGTACCGGAGCGACACGATCTCCATGGCGTACACCCGGCTGAAGCTCGTGCAGAACCGCTCGGCCGCCAGCTTCGCGACGGCGTACGGCGAGATCGGGTCGGGAAGCTGCGTCTCGGAGCGGGGCAGCTCGCCGCCGTTGCCGTAGACGGACGAGGACGAGGCGTTGACGACGCGGCGCACCGCCTCGTCGCGGGCGGCGAGCAGCACGTTCAACGTCCCCTCGACGTTGACCGCGGTCGTCGTCAGCGGGTCCTGCACCGAGCGCGGGACGGAGGGCAGCGCGCCCTGGTGGTAGACGACCTCGACACCGCGCACGGCCGCGTGCACGCGCTCGTACGAGCGCAGGTCGCCCTCGACGAGCTCCACGTCGTGCTCGAGCCCGGCCAGGTTGTCGCGATTGCCGGTCGAGAAGTTGTCGAGCACCCGGACCTCGTCCCCGCGCGCGAGGAGCGCGCGCGCGAGGTTCGAGCCGATGAACCCGGCGCCGCCGGTCACGAGGACTCTCACCTCGGCGCCTCGGCGACGAGGTGGAAGTTCGCGAAGAGCGTCCCGGGCCCGGGCTCGCGGAGGCTCGACGAGTGCCGGTCGATCGCTCCTGCGACGGTGTTGATGGCTGCGATCACGGGCCGGGAGACGCCGCCGAGCCGGACGCGACGGAAAGCGAGGTCGAGGTAGATGGCGGCGATCATCCCGAGGCAGGCCGTGGTGCCGGAGGCGGGCGTCACCTTAACCGACCCCCAGTCGCCGTTCTCCCGGAAGAGCTTCTCGAGCCCCGCATGCGTCCAGCGCCAGTAGTCGGTGGGCGACGGGTGGTAGGCCATCACGCCGTGGGTCGAGACGAGCACGCGCCCTCCCGGGGCCGTCACTCGCCGGAGCTCGGCGACCGCGCGCATCGGGCTGTCGCAGTGCTCGAGCACCTGGTTGCAGAGGACGACGTCGAAGCTCTCGTCCGCGACGGGGAGGTCCTCCACCGAGCCGACGAGGTCGGCGTGCGGGTTCGCGACCGGGTCGACGCCGACGTACTCGGCGGCATACGGCGCGAAGAGCGGGCCGTACGGCTTCGCTCCGCAGCCGACGTCGAGGAGCCGGAACGAGCCGAGATCGTCGTGTGCACGCGTGGCCTCCTCGCGGAGCCAGCGCACGAGCGGCGCACGGACGGCGTACGTCGGCATCGAGCGCGGCGGCTTGAGACGTGCGTCAGACAGCGGTCTGCTCCTCGGCGGCCGCCGCGCCGGCGGCGGCCACGCCCAGGACGAGGCTCGTGGCGGCCTGGAGCGGTATCCCCGCGACGATCCCGAGCGACGCCCAGACGCCTCCGATCGTGAGGACGGCGCAGAGCATCGCGATCCCGGCTCCCGCGGCCCAGGGACTCGGCGCGTACCCCGCGGCTCTCCAGGCGAGGATGAGGCCTCCGAGGCCGAGGGCGAGGAGGAGCACGAGGCCGACGACGCCGGCGTCGGCGAGCATCTGGACGTAGAGGTTCTGCACGCCCCACTCCCGTCCCGGGGCCGGGAACGCGAGTGGGTCGACGTCGGGAAAGCGGCTGCGCGCGTCCTCCAGGTACGGCTCGAACACCTCGGGCCGCGAGGAGCGTTGCCAGCCGACGCCGAGGACGGGCTGGTCCTCGAAGATACGGAGCCCGATGTACGCGAGCACCGTCCGCTGGGAGTAGCTCTCCACGCCGAGCGCCTGTTCCTCGTCCCGGAGCCCCACGAACTGGAGGAAGTCGTCGAGGGTGTCGCTGCGGATGGCGGTGACACCGGCGCCGACGACGGCGACGACGGCGACGAGCGCGAGCACCTGGCGCCGCGAGGGCGCGTAACGCCCGCGAGCCGCGATCCACGCAGCCAGGGCTCCGACGGCCAAGCCGGCGGCGGCCGTCACGGAGCCGGCGAGGATCAGCCCGACGACTCCCGCGAGGAGCGCCACCCAGCGCAGAGCAGCCGCGGGCAGCCTTCTGCGTCCGGCGACGATCCACGCCACGGCGACGCCGATCGCGAGCGCCGAGAGCGCGGCGAGGTCGTGGAAGCCCGTGAACGACGGTTGCCGCCACCCCGCGTTCGCCGCGTCGAACACGTCGAGGCCGCCGAACTGGACGAGGGCGACCGCGGTGGCGACGGCGCTCCAGAGGACGAGGCCGCCGAGGAGGATCGTGAGGTCTCCGGCACGGCGCACGAGCAACGGCACCGCCGGCGCGAGCAGGGCGTACTCGCAGAGCTTGGCGAAGGAGACGAGGTGGTCGTCGAAGAGGTCGTCGTCGAGCGAGACCGGGCGCAGCACCTGGAACGTGAGCCACGCCAGGAGGAGGAGCCCCGGTATCCACACCGCTCGCCCCGGGCGAAGGCGGCCGATCCCGTACCGGGCCGCGGACGCGGCGGCGGCGACGAGGACGAGCGCGATGGCCGCGTCGGACGTCCGGAGGTCGATCGTCGTGCCGCCGAGCTCGAGGCCGTACTCGGGCTGGAACTTCTCGTGCAGGAACAGGAGCGGGATCGCCGCCGTGAGCACGATCGCGCCGATCGCCTCGCGGTCGGCGAGCCTGCCGACCCGCGACGAGAGCCGAGACGTCCCCTTCATCGCCACCGAGGGGACTCTATTGCCGCGCAGAGCCAGGACCCGCAGAGCGGGAACCCGCTGAGCGGGTTCCCGCTCGCGCAAGATCCCTGAAGCGCGCCCGCTTCGCGGGCGCTGATGCCCGCATCGGCCTCCACGGTTGTGTCGTCCCAACCTCGCGGCGGCCGCGGCCGCGGATGCTCTCCCTACACTGAACCGCCGATGGCCTCCCGCGTCCTCCGCCGCCGGTCCGCGGCGGCAGCCTGGATCTACGCGGCGGTCGCGTTCGGGATCCTGGGCACGATCGTCGCCGCCCGCTCGCTGGGGCTGGAGCAGTTCGGCGTCTTCGCGACGGCTCTCGCGGCCGTCGGCTTCTTCCAGGCTCTGCTCGACCTGACGGTCGAGGAGTCGCTCACGAAGTACGGGTTCCGCTACGTCGCGGCGGAGGACTGGGGGAGGCTCCGGCGCCTCTTCCGGCAGATGCTGAAGCTCAAGATCGTGGGGGGCCTGCTCGCGACGGGGATCCTCGTCGCGCTCGCCCCGCTCGCGGACGAGATCTTCGACGAGTCGGGCGTCGGCAGCGCGCTGCTCGCGGCGGCGCTCCTACCGCTCGCCCAGTCGACCGAGAACGTCGGCGCCACGACGCTGCTCCTGCACAGCCGCTACGACCTTCGCGGCGCGTACCAGGCCGGGTCTGCGGGACTGCGCCTGGTCGCGATCGCGATCGGCGCGCAGTACGGCGTGACGGAGGCGCTCGCGGCGATGGTCGTCGCGCAGCTCGTCGCGACGGCCGGGATCTCCGTCGTGGGCGTCTCGGCCCTGCGTCGCTTCCCGCGGGCACCGGCGCGGCCCCTGGCCGAGGACGTCCCCGGCATTCGCTCGTTCGTCCTCCAGTCGACCCTCGCCACCGGAGTCATCTCGCTGCGCACGACGCTCGTCCCGGTGATTCTCGGTGTCGTGGCCGGGCCGACGCAGGTGGGCCTCTTCCGGATCGCGCAGACACCGCAGACCGGTCTCGCCGCGGCGAGCTCGCCGGCCCGTCTCGTGCTGCTCACCGAGCAGACGCGCGACTGGGAGGGGGGCCACCACGTGAGCGTTCTCGACGGTGTCCGCAAGTACACGCTCGGCGCCGCTGCCCTGATGGTGGTCGCCGTGCCGGTCTTCTTCCTCGCGATGCCCTGGCTCGTCGAGGTCGTCTTCGGCGAGGAGTACACGGGCGCCGTCGACGCTGCGCGCATCGTGCTCTTCGCCGCGGCGATCCAGTTCGCGATCGGCTGGACGAAGTCGCTGCCGGTGACGATCGGCCGTCCGCAGCTGCGGATCGTGACGCACGGCGTGGAGACGCTCGTCGCCGTCCCGCTCGTGGCGGTGCTGGGCGGCGAGTGGGGCGCGACGGGAGCCGCCGTGGCCGTCCTCGTCTCGACGGTGGCCTTCGCGGCGGCGTGGGCCGTCGCCCTCGCGCGTCTCTGGTCCGCGGTCGGGGACGACCCGACGCGGCTCGCTCCGGGGGGCGCCCGGTGAGAGCGCTCGTCGTGAGCGGGATCTGGCCGCCCGACCCTGGCGGGCCGGCAAGCCATGCCCCCGCGCTCGCACAGTTCCTCCACGACCGGGGGCACGGCGTCGAGGTCGTGACCACTGCCGACGCGGCCCTCGGGCCGCGCGACTACGCCGTGCACTGGGTCGGCCGGAGGTCGTCCCTCCGTCACGTGCGTGCTGCCGCGCTCGTGCGGAGCCGGGCCGCCCGCGCGGACGTCGTCTACGCGACGAGCATGATCCGCCGTGCTGCGGTCGGGCGCGTCGCTCGCGCGTCGGCCCCTGGTCGTGAAGCTCGTCTCGGACGAGGCGTTCGAGCGCGCGCGGCGCAGCGGTCGGTTCGAGGGGACGCTCGACGACTTCCAGGCGGCGGCCGGGGCACGGAACCGGTTCCTCCGCTCGACGCGCGACGCCGCGCTGCGGCGCGCGCGCCACGTCTTCTGCCCGAGCGCCTATCTGCGGCGCCTGGCGCTCGGCTGGGGCCTCGACGAGGAGCGCGTGTCGGTGCTGCCGAACCCTGCGCCGGAGGTGCCGTCGCTCCCGGCGCGCGAGCAACTCCGGGAGGAGCTCGGGCTCGAGGGCGACGTGCTGGGCTTCGCGGGACGTCTCGGCCCGCAGAAGTCGCTCGAGATCGCGCTCGAGGCGCTCGCCGGCGTTCCCGGGGTGACCCTCGCGATCGCTGGGGACGGGCCGGACCGGAAGGCGCTCGAGCGCCGCGCGCGCGAGCTCGGCCTCGACGGCCGGGCGCGCTTCCTCGGGAGCGTCTCCCGCGAGGGCGTCCTGCGTCTCTTCCGCGCCGCCGACGCATCGCTTCTCACCTCGTCGTGGGAGAACTTCCCGCACACGGTGGTCGAGGCCCTCGCGGTGGGCACGCCGGTCATCTCCACGGACGTCGGTGGCGTGCCCGAGGTCGTCCGTGACGGGGAGAACGGCCTCCTCGTCCCCGCCGGCGACGTGGCTGCGCTCGCGGCCGCGATCGAGCGCTTCTTCGCCGACGACGGGCTCCGCGATCGGCTCGCCGGAGCGGCGGCGCCCTCGGTGGCCGGGCATACGGAGGAGGTCGTCTTCACGAGGATCGAGGAGGAGCTCGTGCGGGCGGCCGGAGGATGAGGAGGACGCTGCTCATGGCCGGGCGGACGCGGTACTCGCTCCCCCTCTCGCCGTCCCTCGCACGGAAGTTCGACGCCCTGTCCGAGGAGCTCGACGTCCGCGTGCTCGGCACCGATGCGGGCAGAGGCGGGGCCGACCCGCGATTCCGGCTCTATCCGCCCGTGCGGCCCAGGCGCCTGGACGGGCTCGTGTTCTACGCGCTGCTGCCGTTTCGCGTGGCGCGCGAGCTGCGCGAGCGGCGGCCCGACGCCGTCCTCGCACAGGGAGGGCAGGAGTCCGCGCTCGTGCTCCTCGGACGCTTCCTTGCGCGCGTGCCGACGCACGTGATCGCCGACGTGCACGGAGACCCCGCCGCTCCGGCTCGCCTCTACGGCTCGCCCGCGCGCAGGGCTCTCGCGCCGCTCGCCGATCTCCTCGCGCGGATCGGGCTGCGGCGCGCCGACGGCGTCCGGACGATCTCCGCGTACACCTCCGGCGTCGTCCGGAAGGCGGGGCGCGAGCCGACGGCCACCTTCGCGGCCTTCATGGACCTCGAGCCGTTCCTCGTGACGCCCCCCGCACCGCTCCCCGAGCGTCCCACGGCGCTCTTCGTCGGCGTGCTCGAGCGCTACAAGGCGGTGGACGTCCTCGCCGAGGCCTGGCGCCTGGTCGCGGCCCGGGTCCCCGGTGCGCTTCTCCATCTCGTCGGTCGCGGGACCCTCCGCGACCTCGCCGAGCGCCTCGCGGCCGAGCTGCCCGAGCAGGTGCGCTGGGACGAGTCCCTCGCGACGCCCGAGGTCGCGCGCGCCCTCGACGAGGCGACGATCCTCGTCCTTCCCTCGCGCTCCGAAGGGCTCGGGCGCGTCGTCGTCGAGGCGTTCTGCCGTGGCCGCGGTGTGGTCGGGAGCCGTGTCGGGGGCATCCCGGACCTCGCCACGGACGGCGAGACCGGGCTGCTCGTGGCGCCCGGTGACCCCGTAGCCCTCGCGGACGCGCTCGAGCGCGTCCTGACGGACCGTCCGCTCGCGGAGAGCCTCGGCGTCGCCGCCCGCGTCGCCGTCGAGCCGTGGCTCGCGACGCCCGAGGAGTACGCCCGCGAGGTGCGCGACCTCGTCGAGCGGGTGGTCGGCTCCCCGTAGGGGAGAGCCGCGTCCGGCCCCTACACTCACGCGGATGCGGGCGGACCGGGCGAAGCAGCTTCTGAAGAACGGCGTCTACCGGGCGATCGGGGAGACCGCGAGCGGGGTCGGTGTGGTCGACGGCGAGGCCGAGCGCACGCTGCGCGTGCTCATGTACCACAAGGTCAACGACCTCTGGCCGAACCCGACGACGGTCCCGACGGCCGTCTTCGCCGAGCAGATGGCCCTCCTCGGCGAGCTCGGCTACGTGCCCGTCTCGATCGAAGCGGTACGCGACCACTACCTCGACGGCGCCCCGCTCCCGGAAGGCGCCGTCCTCATCACGTTCGACGACGGCTACCGCGACAACCTCGAGAACGCGCTGCCGATCCTGGAGCGGCACGGCTATCCGGCAGTCGTCTTCGTGCCCATCGCCTTCCTGGGGGACAACCGCCCGCTCCCACACGAGGAGCCGCTGCGGCTGCTCGGTGTGCGGAACGAGACCGTGGACTGGGACGACCTCGCCGCGCTCGAGGCGGGCGGAATCCGCATCGAGTCGCACGGCATCGGCCACCAGCCGCTGTCGGACCTCGACCCGGCCGAGGCGATGCGCGAGATCGTGATCTCGAAGCTCCGGCTCGAGGAGCGGCTGGGGCGCGAGGTCGAGGCGTACGCGTTCGTGAAGGGCTCGCTCGCCGACTACCGGCCGGAGCATGCGAGCCTCGTCCAGCAGGCGGGCTACAAGCTGGCGTTCACGTCCGTCTCGGGCGCGAATGGCCCGACGACGGACCGCTTCCGGCTCCGTCGGTACAACGTCGAGCCGTACCCGGCGCGGACGTTCGAGCTCGTCCTCGCGGGCGCGTGCGACCTGATCGCGGTCAAGGACACGGTTCTCGGCTCGCACGCCCGTCGCGCCTTCAACCGGGCGCTCGGGACGGCGTCGCGGTGAGCTTCAACGCTCGCCCGAGGCTCGCGTTCGCGGGGGAAACCATGTTTCCCCCGCGTGCCCCCTTCTTTCCCGAGAGCGTGGGGGAATCTCCCGGTTCCCCCACACCCCCTCCACACGCTCACGAGCCAACCGGAGTTGGCTCGTGAGCTTCGAGACGGCTCGTTACACGCCGGACCAGCGCGCCGCGCTCGTCGCCCTCCTCGCACGCGTCGGAACGACGCAGCTCTCCGACGAGGAGTTCGCGTGGTGGTTCGAGCGGAACCCGGCGGGCGAGGGGATCGTCTCGCTCGCCGTCGACGACGGCGAGGTCGTGGGCGTGGCCGCGATGAGCTTCTTCCGCACGGCGCTCGACGGGGCCACGACTCGGCTCGCGATCCCGGTGAACGTCGCCACCGACCCTCGCTACCGCGGCCAGGGCGTCTTCTCGACGCTCGAGTGGGAGAACGAGGATGCCGCCGCGGCGACGGGCGCCCCGCTCACCGTCACCTTCCCGAACGGCGCGTCGTACCCGATCTTCGTGCAGCGCCTCGGCTGGGTCGACCTTCCTCGGCTGCGGCTGTGGGCGCGACCGCTCCGGGCGGGCGCCGTCGTCCGCTACGCGCTCGGGAGGCCGGGCGGCGCGGGTGGGCTGCGCGCGCCGGATCCTTCGCCGCGCACGGTCAACGGGCTCGACGTGCGACCGGTCGACCGCTTCGGCGAGGACTTCGACGCGCTCGGGCGACGCGCGGCGAAGGGCTACGGGAACCACTTCGTGCGCGACGCGGAGTACTTCAACTGGCGCTACCTCGACTCCCCGCGCGACTACCGCTGCTTCGCTTCGTACAGGGGGGACGAGCTGGTCGGCGTTGCCGTGGTCGGCCACACGTTCAAGCACGGCGTCTCGGCCGGCTTCCTCGCCGATCTCGTGACGGCGCCCGACGCCGGCTCGGAGCTTCGCGCGCTCGTCGGCCGGGCCGTGGCGGAGGTTAAGGGTGGCGCGGACGCGCTCGTGCTCCTCCCGCCGCCCTCGCGCGCCGCGCGCCGCGCGCTCGCGGCCTCCGGCTTCGCGCCTACGAACAAGAAGCTCCGCTTCATCGGGAAGCCTCTGCGCGAGGGAGCCCGGCTCGACGGGGCGAAGGGCGCGTGGCACTTCACCCTCGGCGACTTCGACTTCTTCTGATGACGAGACGCGTCGTCTTCATCACGCAGCAGGTCGATCCAGCGCACCCCGCCCTCGCCGCGACCGTTCCGATGGTCGCCGCTCTCTCCGCGCTCGTGGACGAGGTCGTGGTCCTCGCGGACGGCGCAGTGCCCGAGGCTCTCCCGCCGAACGCACGGGTGCGCACGTTCCGCTCGTCCCGGAAGGCCGGTCGGGGCCTCCGCTTCGAGACGGCCCTGGCCAGGGAGCTCCGCGGCCTCCGCGGCGGTGCAGTAGTGGCCCACATGTGCCCGATCTACGCCGTCCTCGCCGCTCCGCTCGTGCGGCCGCTGCGCGTCCCGCTCGTCCTCTGGTTCACGCACTGGCGGGCGAGCCGCCTGCTCCGCGCCGCGGAACGCGCCTCCACGGCCGTCGCGTCGGTCGACGAGCGCTCCTTCCCCCTGCCCTCGAGAAAGCTGCGCGCGATCGGCCACGGCATCGACCTCGCCGAGTTCCCGTGCGCTCCGCCGCGTGACGGCCCCGGGACGAGCCTCCTCGCCCTCGGCCGGTACTCGACCGCGAAAGGGCTCGACGTCGTGCTCGGCGCCGTCGCCCTCGCCGGGGATGACGTCGAGCTCCGCGTGCACGGTCCCTCCCTGTCCGAGGAGGAGCGCCTGCATCGCAGGGAGCTCGAGCACCTCGTCGCGCAGCTCGGGATCGAGGGGCGGGTCGAGCTCGGCGACGCCGTCCCGCGCTCCGACGTGCCGGAGCTCTTCGCGCGCCACGACGCGCTCGTGAACAACATGCGGGCGGGCGCTCCCGACAAGGTGGTCTACGAGGCCGCGGCAGCTTGCCTGCCCGTCCTCGCCTCCAACCCGATCTTCGACACGCTCCTCGACTCCGAGCAGCGCTTCCCGCGCTGGGACCCGAGCGCGCTCGCCGATCGGATCCGAGCGCTCGCGGGGACGAGCGCGACCGATCGCGCGGCGCTCGGCCGCCGGCTTCGCGAGCGCGTCGAGGAGGCGCACTCCGTGCAGTCGTGGGCGCGTGGGATCCTGGAGGCGGCGGAGATCTCGGCATGAGGGACGGGCTGGTGCTGCACACGCAGAAGGTGGCCGGGATCTCCGGGTCGGAGGCCTACCTGCTGCAGCTCCTGCCCGACCTCCGGGAGCGCGGCTGGGACGTCCGCTTCCTGATGCTCCACGAGGACGAGCCCGGCGCCTGGGAGTTCGCGCAGGCGCTCACGGAGCGCGGCGTCCCGCTCGACGACATCCGGCTGCGCGCCGACGTGGACCCGATCGCGTTCGGGGAGGTCGTGGCGCACCTCGCGCGGGTGCGGCCACGCGTCCTCCACACGCACCTCGTGCACGCGGACGTGTACGGGCAGCTCGCCGGGACGATCGCGCGCGTGCCCCTGCGCCTCTCGACGAAGCACGGCTTCAACGAGTTCCGCGAGGGCCGGTGGTTCGGTCTCGCCGACCGCTCGGTCGGCCTGCTGGCGCACGTCCACATCGCGATCTCCCAGGGCCTCGCGCAGTACCTCGCCGAGACGGAGGGGTTCGACGAGGAGGACTTCGAGATCGTCCACTACGGCATCTCGGCACGGGACGGAACGTCTCCGTACACGGGCAGCGAGCCCCGCCTCCTGTGCATCGGCCGTCTCATCCCCATCAAGGGCCATCTCGTGCTCCTGCGCGCCCTCGCACAGGCCCGGAACCGGGTTCCGGGAGCCACGCTCGATCTCGCGGGCCGCGGGCCGCTCGAGCCGGCGCTCAAGACGTACGCACGCGAGCTCGGGCTCGAGGACGCCGTGCGGTTCCTCGGCTTCGTCTCTCCCGTCCAGCGGGCCGTCGAGGACGCGGCCATCGTCGTCGTCCCTTCGCTCGGCGAGGGCTTCGGCATGGTGGCGCTGGAGGCGATGGAGCGGCGGCGCCCCGTGATCGCGAGCGCCGTCGGTGGGCTGCCCGAGATCGTGGTCGACGGGGAGACGGGCCTCGTCGTTCCCTCCGGCGACGCGGAGGCGCTCGCGGAGGCGATCGTCGCCCTGGCGGGAGACCTCGAGCGCGCGGCGGCGATGGGCGAAGCCGGCCGGGAACGCGCCCTGGCGGAGTTCACGCCGGAGCGGAGCGCGCGACGGATCGAGGAGCTCTACGAGGGTGCGCTCGGCGGCAGAGCGCGCCGCCCGTAGGGCTGCCGGCCGCGGTACCGCTCCCAGGCCGCGACGAGCGCGAAGGCGGCGAGGAGCGCGAGCAGGAAGTCCCACGGGACGCGGTACCGGGCCGTGCCGGCGAAGACCATCGCCGCGAGCGTGTTGTAGGCGAGCAGCGAGAGCGCGAGCGCGACGAAGCGCACGGGGGCGAGGAAGAGGCCGACGAGCGCGAGCGCGTAGAGGGCGAGCACGTACGCGGGCTCGACCGTCTTCCTCGCGGCACGGGCAAGCCCGCTCCCGCTCTCGTCGGACTCCGAGGGGACGGGGCTCCAGAGCATGCGCGTCGCCTGCAGCGCGAGCCGGGCCTTCTCGCCCGGGTGCTCGCGCCAGAACTCGAAGACCTCCTCGCGATAGAGGCGCATCTGCGCGCACTCGTCCACGGACGTCGGTTTCCCCGCGAGCGTGAGGTCGGCGGCGAGCTCCGGCCAGGGTGGCGCGCCGGGGAGCTCGGGGACGTCGTCGATCCAGAGGCCCCGGTCGAGCGTGTCGTACGTGTTCGGGTTGTTGGCCTTCCAGAGGGCGCGCGCGTCGGTGGTGAGCGCGAAGCAGCCGACCCTGGCCTCGTTGCGTGCGACCCAGGGAGCCACGACGACGAACGAGGCGGCGACGAGCGCGGCGCCGGCCAGGAGCGCGCGCGGCGCGGGACGCACGCGCCAGGCGACGTAGACGGCGAGCACGAGTGGCAGCAGCGCGAGACGGGCGTTCCCGAGGATCGCCACCCCCGCGACGGCGCCCGTGATCGCGGCCATCCCCACCGAACGGTCCTCGTACGCGAGCAGCGCGCAGAGGACGACGAGCGCGAGCAGAAGGCCGTCGAGCACCTCCCGGTTCGCGTGCACGTCGTGCCAGACGACGTACGGGTGGAGGGTCGCGAGCAGGGCGGCGACGACACCGGTCCCCGTCGAGCGGAGGAACGAGCCGATCGCGAGGACGACGAGCGCGGTCGCGACCGCGACTGCGATCTGGGCGAGCCCCACGGCGAGCCACGAACGCCCGAACGGCCAGTACAGGGCAGCGAGGAACCAGCCGTAGAGCGGCTGCGTGTACGCCGACGGCACGCCCGGGAGGAACCCGAACGTGCCGTGTTCGACGAGCGTCGTCGCGAAGCGGTCGCTCTTGTCGACGAACTCCTCGAGGATGGTCTCCCGCTCCCGTGCGAGGACGACGAGCCGCGGCAACGCGGCCGCGAGCGCGACGACGAGGATGGCGGTGGACCGGCGCATCGGGCGTGCCGACGATACTTCCCCGCGCATGACGAGCACCCCTGCCGAGCGCTACGCGGTCGTCTCGTGCCACGTGGAGCGGCCGCTCGACGACGCGGTCTGGGCGCGGTTCTCGGCGCTCCAGGAGCGGCCCCCGGGTGGCTTCGCGGTCGCCGCGCTCCTGCGGCCGCCCGACGCGGCCGCGGGCGAGGACGAGACGGCCTGGCTCGAGCGCGCCCGGGCGGCGTCGGAGCGCGGGCCCCTCGGGCACCACACGCACTGGACGGCGCCCGACCACGCCCGGCCGACCGGCGGCGAGACGGGAGACCGCGTGCGCCGGGAGGGCACGTGGCTGCGCGAACGCGGGCTCGCGCCGGGCCTGTTCTGCGGCGGAGGCTGGTACGCGGACGCCGACGTCGCCGACGCGTGCGCGGAGCTCGGCTACACGGACTGCACGCCGCGGGCGACCCGGCCGTCGTACCTTCCGCCCGGCGAGCCGTGGGCGTTCCTGCCCGCACCGGCCCACGTGAGGCTGTCCTCCGGCGCGCGCCTGCTGGCGATCCCGACGACGCACTCCCTCGGCGACCTCGCTCGCGCCCTCGTTCGGCGGAGGACGCTGCCCGGCATCGTTCACGTCTACTTCCACGACACCGACCTCGTGGACCGGCGCAGGAGAGCACTGCTCGGAGCCGTGCTGCGCGTCCTCGCGCGGGCCGCCGAGCCGACCGACCTCGATGCGCTGCGTGTGCGGGTCGCGCCCGCGTCGCCCGAGATCGCGTGGGCCGACGTGGCCCGCTTCTAAGATTCCAGGGTGTCCAAGGTCGCGCCGCCGGCGCAGACGCCGCGCAGCCTGCCCCCGGAGCCTCCGGACGGGCGTGACGTCCGCGCCTCTCGCGTCTACCTCTTCTCGCGCGGGCCGATCGTCACGCTCGTACGACGGACGGTCTCGGTCGCCTCGCTCGTCGTCCTGGACGTCGCCGGGCTCGCCCTCGGGATGTATCTCGCCCTCGTCTTCCGCGAGCTCGTGGCCGGAGAGGGCGACGTCCTGTGGGGGCTCCTCTGGCGCGAGGGCCCGGCGGAGTGGCTCAAGTTCGCCGCGCCCATCACGGTCCTCGTCTTCGCGCAGGCCGGCCTCTATCGCGTGCGCGAGCGACGCCCTGGCGCCGGCCGGATCCTCTCCTCGCTCATCGTGGTCGCGCTCGTCGTGCTCGCGTTCGGGATCGGGACGGGCTACGACTTCACGACCTCGGGGCTCATTCCCACCTCCGTGGTCTTCTCGGCCCTGACGATCGGCCTGCTGCGGGCGGCGTACGAGTCGGTCTCGCTGGAGGTCATGCGCGCCGCGGGCATCCGTCGCCGGGTCGTGCTCGTCGGCGAGGGAGAGAGCCTCGCCCACCTCCGGAGCACGCTGGCCGCGGCGCGCGGTGGCATCGCCTACGAGTTCGTGGGGGCGGTGTCGGACGAGGGCATCCCCGGCGTCCTGCGGCTCGGGCGGCGGAGCGAGCTCCCGGCGATCCTCGACCGGATCCGGCCCGACGAGGTGATCCTCGCCGAGGCAGCCTTCGACGAGGGCGACGTGCTCGTGATCGTCGACCAGGCCCACCGCCAGGGGGTCAAGGTCCGTCTCGCCCCGGACACGACGGAGCTCCTCGTGCAGCGCGGGGAGTACGTCCCCGGGCACGGAGCGCCGCTCTTCGAGCTCCGTCCGCCGGTGCTGACGGGCTGGGACTGGGTCGTCAAGCGCGCGTTCGACCTCGTGGTCGGCTCCCTCGTGCTGCTCGTCGGGCTCCCGGTCTGGCTTCTCATCGCGCTCGCGGTGAAGCTCGACTCGCGAGGCCCCATCCTCTTCGTCGACCGGCGCGTGGGCGTCGGCGAGCGCGAGTTCGGGATGATCAAGTTCCGCACGATGGTCGCCGAGGCGCCCGCGCTGCAGGGGGAGCTCGAGGAGGCCAACGAGGCCGAGGGCGCCCTCTTCAAGATCCGCGAGGACCCACGGGTGACCCGTGTCGGCCGGCTGCTGCGCCGGCTCTCGCTCGACGAGATCCCGCAGATCCTCAACGTCCTGAAGGGCGAGATGAGCCTCGTCGGCCCGCGCCCGCTCCCGCTTCGGGACTACCGGCTGCTCGAGGACTGGCACCGCGCCCGCTACGCCGTCCTGCCCGGGATGACCGGCCTCTGGCAGATCTCGGGGCGCTCCGGGCTGTCCTTCGACGACCTCGTCCGGCTCGACTTCACGTACCTCGAGAACTGGTCGGTCTGGCTCGACGTCACGATCATCGCGAGGACGATCCCGGCCGTGCTCAGCGGGCGCGGGGCGTACTAGGTCGTGAAGACGCCGAGGATCCTGGCGGTCGCCTCCGCGGTCGACCTCGACTTCCGGTACGGGTGCACGCCCGCCTGGTGGCAGCTGTGGAAGGGCATGTACGAGGCGGGCGTGGATCTCGTCGTGACGCCCTACCGCGGGCGGCCCGTGGAGTCGCCCTGGTGGCGCGTCGCGGCGAACCCGACGTATCGCGAGGGCGAGTCGTACCAGGCCGTGCGCGACGTGCTTGCCCGCTTCAAGGGAGATCGCTACCTGCGCCGGGTCGAGTCGAGCCCCGAGGACACCGGCTTCGACCGGTTGACGCGCGAGACGATCCGGCGGTGGGTGACGCCGCGCTGGAAGCGGCACCTCGAGCGCCTCGTCGAGCGCGAGCGGCCCGATGCGGTGGTGGTCTTCACCGTGCCCATGGCGCACCTGGCGGGGATCCCGGAGGCGCTCCGCGCGCGGTACTCGATCCCGATCGTCTTCTACGACGGCGACGTGCCGATGAGCTTGCCCGAGTACGGCGGGATGGACACGGGCTTCAATCCCTACCACGGCGCGGACCCGTGGGAGTACGACCTCGTCCTGTCCAACTCCGAGGGCGGCGCTCCCCGGCTGCTCGAGCTCGGCGCCCGGCGTGCCGAGGCGCTCTTCTGGGGCGCGGACCCCGAGTTCTTCGCCCCGCAGCCGGTCGAGAAGGAGGTCGACGTCTTCTTCTACGGGTACGGCGACAAGTTCCGGCGCGAGTGGATGAAGACGATGATCGGCGAGCCTTCGCGAGTCGCTTCCGAGCTCGACTTCGCGCTGGGCGGGCTCGACTTCCAGGGCGACACGGGAGCCGCCCGTTTCCTCGGGGACGTCCCGTTCAACGTCTTCGCGCGGGCGATCTCGGCGGCTCGCGTCAACCTCAACGTCACGCGACGCCCGCACGCGACCGTGCCGCGCTCGTCGACCGCACGCCCCTTCGAGCTCGCCGCCTCGGGCGCCGCGATCGTGTCGAACCCCCACGAGGGGATCGAGCGCTGGTTCGAGCCCGGCAGCGAGCTCCTGGTCGTCGAGACGGCCGAGGACGCAGTCACCGCGTACCGCGAGCTCGTCGCGGACCCGGCGCAGGCGGAGGAGCTGGGGCGCCGCGCTCGGGAGCGGGTGCTGGACGAGCACACGTACGCGCACCGCGCGAGGCGGCTCCTCGAGCTCGTCGGGCTCGAAGCGGGGGTCGCGGCGTGACCGCCGTGAGGATCGTCGCGGTCGTCCCCGCGTACAACGAGGCCGGCGCCGTGGGCCGGGTCGTCGACGAGATCCGCGCGGTGAGCAGGGATGTACAGGTCGTCGTGGTGGACGACGCCTCGACCGACGAGACGGCGGCCGTCGCCGAGGCGCGGGGCGCGACCGTCCTCCGGCTGCCGTTCAACGTCGGGATCGGCGGCGCCGTGCAGACCGGGTTCCGGTACGCGCTCGAGCAGGGTTTCGAGCGGGCGGTGCGCCTGGACGGCGACGGGCAGCACGACGCCTCCGAGATCCCCAAGCTGTTCGCGCCCCTCGAGCGCCGCGAGGCGAACCTCGTGATCGGGTCGCGCTTCGTGGACGACGGAGGCTCGTACCGTCCACCGTTCGCCCGCCGGCTCGGGATCAGGGTGTTCGCGCGGCTCGTCTCGCTGCTCGGAGGGCAGCGCGTGACCGACACGACGTCCGGCTTCATCGCGCTCGACCGGGCGGGCATCGAGCTCTTCGCGCGGGAGTACCCGCACGACTATCCGGAGGTGGAGGCGACGCTCGTGGCGCTCCGCAGCGGGCTGCGGCTCTCGCAGGTCCAGGTGGAGATGCGCGAGCGCGAGACGGGCACCTCCTCGATCACGTTCGTCCGGTCGCTCTACTACATCGTCAAGGTGCTCCTCGCGCTGCTCGTGGCGAGCCTCCGCCGGTACCCGCGGCTCGAAGGAGCCGGGCGCTGACCCCCGTCCGCGTCTCCCTGGTCGGCGTCGCTCGCGTCGATCCTGCTCATCCTCGTCGTGCTCGAGCTCGTGCGCGGCCGCCGGCTCAAGGAGCGCTACGCGCTGCTCTGGCTCGCGACGGGAGTCGTGCTGCTCGTCCTCTCCGCGTGGCGAGGCGGGCTCAACACGATCGCCGGCTGGCTCGGCGTGACGAGCTACCCGCCGGCGGTGCTGTTCGCGGTGGCGACGCTCTTCATCCTCCTCGTGCTCCTGCACTACTCGACGGTGATCTCGAAGCTCACCGACGAGAACGTCGAGCTCGCCCAGCGCATCGCGCTGCTCGAGGAGCGCGTCGAGCGGGGCGCGCCTACGGCGCCGCGGTCACCGGCGGACTGAACGCGAAGACGTCCCCCTGCTCCGGGTCGTCCACCCAGTTGGTCGCGACGCCGATGCGGTACGTCGCACCGGGGGGCGGAGCGGGGTCGACGAACTCCGTCCCACGGGTCGTCGCGATCGGCGCGGAGCGGATGAAGCAGTACATCGCCCGCGAGCCCTCCGTGTGCTCGCACTCGGTGTCGGGGCCTTCGGACCGGTAGACGCGGTAGAAGACGTTCGCGCGCCAGGGGCCGCCGTCGGTCCACGCCAGGCGCTGCCCCTCCTCCGTCGGCGTGATCGCGAGCCGGACTCGGTCCTCGATCGACGTGAGGATGAAGTTGCCCGCGTCGTCCTGCATCACCGCGCGCTCGGGCCCGGAGCTGGGCGAGGAGGCGGCGATCGCTGCGGCCGGGACGGCGAGCGTCAGGACCGCGGCGACGGCGAGCCAGCGGCGGGTCACGGGCGACGAGTCGGGCGGCCGCAGACGCTCGCCCAGCCGTCGCGCCAGCGTGGGGACGAGGAGCGGGATCGAGGCGAAGAGCAGGAGGTATGCCGGCCACGCGGGCATGAGGAGACGCCAGAACGTGTTCGCCTGGATGTCTGCGCGGGGTGAGAAGCCCTTCACGAGGATGAATGCCGCCAGCCAGCCGGCGAGCAGGCCCGCGATCGGCCCGCGACGCACGCGGACGACCGCGAGCAGCCCCGCGAACGGCGCCCACTGAGCGAGCCTGGCGCTCCAGAAGAACTCGCGCAGGTAGTTCATCTGCTGCCGCCAGTGGTCGAGGTCGAGCTCGATGTAGCGATTGATGTCGAGGGCCACGACGCCCGTAGCCCCGGCCGCCACGCGAACCTCCTCCAGCGAGAGCACCGGCAGCTGGCCCAGCCCCCGCTCCTTCCACAGGAGGAGGACGAGCAGGGATGGGACGACCGCGGCGCCGAACACCAGGCCCTCGCGCCAGCGCCGGGCGAGCGGGTAGGCGAGGACGGCGCCCGCGCCCATCAGGAGGTTCGGAGGCTTCATGCCGCCCGCCGCGCCGAGGAGGAGCCCCGCCAGGGCGGCGTCGGCGAGGCGTCCCGGGTCGAGCGAGCGGACTAGGAAGAGCGCGGACGCCGAGCACGAGCACCGTCGAGGGGAAGTCGGACATCGCCGTGAGCCCCTGCGCCTGCGGCAGGAAGTTCTCGACCCACTTCTCGTGGTAGCGGTCGACGAAGAGCGGTATCGCCGCGTACGGGGCGACGACCCAGAGGAATGCCGCCCAGTAGCCGAGGAGCCTCCCTCCGATCCGGGAGGCGATCCCGTACACGCAGAGGAGAGCGACGGGGCCGAGGACGAGCACCTGGAGGACGACCGCAGGTGGCAGGGCTTGCACATACGTCGGCCCCGTGACCCACATGATCGGCGTGAGCATCAGCGACCACAGGTACCCGACCTCCGTCGGCGGCAGCTCGAGATGACCGAGGAGCCAGCCCTGCGTCGCGAACCAGATCTGGTCTCCGCCCTGGAACCAGACCCAGCCGTTGTGCGGGATCGAGAAGGCGAGGACGATGGTGGCCGCGATCTGCGCCGCTGCGAGGGTGCCGAGCACCGCGCGCGGGCGCTCCAGGAGGTAGTCGACCGAACGGCCCGCTTCGCGGGCCGCGCCCAGCGAGACGCTAGTGACGGACACTCGTCACGGCGGAGCGGTACCAGGCGACGGTGCGCTCGATCCCCTCGCGCAGGGGCGTCCGCGCCTCGAAGCCGAAGAGCTCGCGCGCGCGCGTCGCGTCGACGCTGCGCCGCGGCTGGCCGTTCGGCCGGTCGCGGTCCCAGACGATCGTCCCCCGGTAGCCGGTGACCTCCGCGACGAGGCTCCGCGAGCTCGCGGATCGAGATCTCCTTCGCCGAGCCGAGGTTCACGGGATCGGGGCCGTCGTAGCGCTCCGCTGCGAGCACGAGGCCCTCGACGCAGTCCTCGACGTAGAGGAACTCGCGCGTCGGCGAGCCGTCGCCCCAGAGCACGACCTCGTCCTCCGACTCGACCATCTTGCGGATGAGCGCCGGGATCACGTGCGACGTCTCGAGGTCGAAGTTGTCGCGCGGCCCGTACAGATTCGTGGGGAGGAGGAAGATCGCGTTCGAGTCCGTACTGCTCCCGGTACGCCTGCGCGCCCACGAGGACCGCCTTCTTCGCGACGCCGTAGGGAGCGTTCGTCTCCTCCGGGTAGCCGTTCCACAGGTCGTCCTCGGAGAACGGCACGGCGGCGAACTTCGGGTACGCGCAGACGGTGCCGACGATGACGAGCTTCGGCGTCGCGTGGATCCGCGCCTGCTCGAGGACGTTCGCCCCCATCGCCAGGTTCGCGTACCAGTAGCGGCCCGGGTTCGCGCGGTTGGCGCCGATGCCGCCGACCTCCGCCGCCAGGTGGAAGACGAGGTCCGCTCTCGCCTCGTCGAACAGCCGTGCCGTGTCGTCCATCGTCGTCAGGTCGGAGTCGGCGCGCCTGGCGACGACGACGTCGTGCCCGTCCCGCTCCAGCCGCTCGACCAGGTGCGAGCCGAGGAAGCCTCCGCCGCCGGTCACCAGGATTCGCACGCGGAGAGGGTACCGGGGCGCCCGGCTTCCGAACGGCTCTCTACGATGCCCGCGTGAGGTCGATCGTCGATCGGCCTGCTGCGCTGGTCGGTATCGCCGCCCTCCTCGCGGTCGCGGCGTTCCATCTGTGGGTCACGCCGTCGAATCCTCCCGGGTACCACCGCGACGAGGCGGCGCTCTCGCTGAACGCGTACACGCTCTCGACCGGTCTGCGCGACGAGGACGGAGCCCGTCCTCCCGCTCTTCCTCCGATCGTTCGACGACTACAAGAGCCCGCTGTACCCGTATCTCCTGGCCGGGGTCTTCAAGGTCACCGGCCCACACGCGCAGGTCGCGCGTGGGCTCTCGGCGCTGCTCGTGCTGGCAGCGGTGCTTCTCCTCGGGCTTCTGGCGCGTCGCGTCACCGGGAGCTGGCTCGTCGCGACGATCACGGTCGTCCTTGCCGGGCTGACGCCGTGGCTGTTCGAGCTCGGGCGGATGGCCATCGAGGCGACCACCGAGCCGGTCCTCGTCGTGCTGCTCCTCCTCTGGCTCGAGCGCGTGGCGCGGCTCGGGCGCTACGGCGTGCCTCAGGGTGTCGTGGCCGGCGTGCTCGTCGGGTTGATCACGTACTCGTACACCGGCAGCCGGCTGCTCGGCCCGCTCCTCGCCGCGGCGCTCGTCGTCTTCGCCGGCCGCGATCGCTGGCGCTTCGTCGTCCCGGCGTGGGCCGCCTTCGCCTGCGCGCTGGTACCCATGGGGATCTACGCGCTTCGCCATCCGGGCAACCTCACGGCGCGCTACGAGGCGACGACCATCGCCCGGGAGGGGCGCTCCGGCGTCGAGGTCGCCGTCCAGGCGATCGGGAACTGGTTCCGCGACATCGACCCCTGGCACTGGGCGACGGCGGGGGATCCCGCGCCCTACATCCACAACGGCGGGTACGGGGCGATGTTCGGCGCGGTCGTCGTCCTCGCGATCGCGGGGCACGGCGATCGTGCTGCGCCGACGCCGGGCCGATCTCTGGTGGCGCTATGTCCTGGTGGCGACGCTCCTGGTCCCGATCCCCGCGGCCCTCACGGTCGACAGGCACAACGCCATTCGCCTCGCGGCTCTGCCCGTCTTCCTGCTCGTGCTCGCGATCCCCGCGATCGAGGTGCTCGTCGACGCGTGCAGGCGATCGCGGTGGGCCCAGGTCGTCGCCGCTCTCCTCGTCCTGTCGGTCGGCATCCAGTTCGCCCAGTTCCTCGACAGCTACCGCACGCGCGGCCCTGCGCGCCTCGTGCTCTTCGACGCCGGGGTCGAGCCGCTGCTGGAGGCGCCGCTGGCCGCCGGCGAGACGATCTACGTCGACTTCGACGACCGCGGTGCGCAGGCCCAGGCTCGGTGGCGCGTGGCGGAGGCGGGGCTCCCCGACGACCGGGTCGTGATCCTCCCGGACGGTGGCGTCCCACCGCGTGGCTCGCTGCTCTTCCTCCGCTTCCAGGACTGCGACTACGCCTGCGAGGAGGTCGCTCGCTGGGAGGAGTACCGGCTCGCACGCGCGACGGGCCCGTGATGCCGGCTCGGCAGGCAGCGCGCTCGGCCGTCCTCGTCGGGCTCGCGCTCGTGCTCGCGGTCGCGGCCTTCCAGCTCTGGATCTCGCGGGACAACCCACCCGGGTTCTTCCGCGACGAGGCGGCGCTCGCGTACAACGCGCACACGATCGCGGATGAGGGTCGCGACGAGTACGGAGCGCGGTTCCCGCTCTACTTCTCCTCGTTCCTCGACTACAAGAGCCCGCTCTACGTCTACGGTCTCGCCGGCGTCTTCCTCGTGACGGGCGCGGATCGCGAGATCGCCCGAGGCTTCTCGGCAGCGTGCATGCTGGCCGCGATCCTGCTGCTCGGCTGGCTCGGGTTCAGGACGACGGGGAAGGCCTCCGTGGGCGTCGCGACGGTCGTCCTCGCCGGGACGTCGCCCTGGCTCTTCGAGCTGGGCCGCGTGGCGTTCGAGGTGGCGATGGAGCCGCTGTTCCTCTGTCTCGCACTCCTCGGGGTCGAACGGGCCTGCCGGCTCGACCGCTGGACCTGGCGCACCGCGTTCCCCGTGTCCGCGGCGCTCGGGGGGATCACGTACGTGTACGCAGGTGGTCGCCTGCTCGCACCGCTGCTCGCCGCTTCGCTCGTCGTCGTGGGCCTCGTGGGTCGGTGGCGCTGGGTGCTCGCCGCCTGGCTGGGCTTCGCGGTGACCCAGATCCCGCTGCTCGTCTACACGCAGGCGCACCCGGGCGCGCTCACGCGTCGCTTCGACGCGACCTCGTTCGTCACGGACGACATGCCGCCGTGGGAGGTTGCCTGGCGGGCGTCGATCAACTATCTCCAAGACCTCCAGGTCTGGCACTACGTGGTCTCCGGCGATGTGAAGCCCTACGCGCACACCCCGGGGTCGGGAGCCCTCCTGGCCGCGTCGCTCGCGCTCTCCGTCGCCGGGCTGTTCCTCGTCCTCCGTCGTCGCCGGTCGGGTCCCTTCTGGCGGTACGTCCTCGCAGCGCTCGTCGTGTCGCCGATCCCGGCCGCGCTGACGATCGACCGCTTCCACTCCGTTCGCCTCGCACCGTTCGCCGTGATGCTGGTCGTCGTCGCGATCCCGGCCGTCGAAGGGCTGCGCGACGCGGCCGTGCGTGGTCGAGGGGGGCGCGTCCTCGCAGCCGCCCTCGTCGCGCTTGCGGCCACGCAGTTCGCGTTCTTCGTCGAGAACTACGCGACCGAGGGCCCCCTCCGCACGGGCAGGTTCGAGGCCGCGATCCCTGCGCTCCTGGATCGGGCCTGGGTGGACGGTGGGACCGTCTACGTCGACTACGACGACCTCGAGCCGCTGGGCCTCGCGCGCTGGCACGCGCTCGCGGAGGGCGTCGACCAGTCGCGCGTCGTGAGGCTCGCGGACGGAGGCATTCCTCCGACGGGCGCGATCGCGTTCGGGCGCACGCAGGAGTGCGACTACGTCTGCACGCGGCTCGAGGAGTCGGGCGACTACTGGATCGCCCGCGTCGTCGGGCCTCGCAGCTAGCTCAACGCGGGGTGCCGAGCGGAGCGCCGGTCGTGAGCCAGTCGACGCGCCCGATCCAGCGCTCCCGGTTCTCCGCGTACCAGCGGATCGTCTGCAGGATCCCCTCCTCCCACGAGACGCGTGGCTGCCAGCCGGTCTCGGCCGTGAGCTTCTCGTGGCCCACGCGCAGCGCGAGCACGTCGCTCGCGCCGGGGCGGAAGCGGGACTGGCTCGAGACGAGCCTGCGGTCGCCGGGCCAGTACCCGTTCTCCTCGCCGATCCGCAGGATCATCTCCGCCCACTGCTGCATGGAGACGTTCTCGCCCTGCCCGTAGACGTACACGTCGCCGGGGGTCCCCCTGGCGGCGACGGTGAGGTGCCCCCGCACGCCGTCCGTGCAGAAGCAGAAGTCGCGGAGCGGCTCCAGGTTCCCGAGCTCGATCTCCTCCCGGGCGAGCGCCTGCGTGACGATCGTGCCGGTCACGTAGCGCGGGTTCTGGCGCGGGCCGTAGTTGTTGAACATCCGTGTGACGACACCGGGAACCGCGAACGCGTCGAAGTAGTTCATGGTCAGGAAGTCCGCCGCGACCTTCGACGTCGCGTAGATCGACTTCGGGTTGATCGGGGAGCGCTCGTGCAGGATGAGCCCGCCCGCGTCGTCGAAGTCGTGGTGGTCGGTGACCGCCTCCCGCACGTTCCCGTACTCCTCGGACGTGCCGGCCGTGTCGAACTTCTCCACCTCGAGCTCCCAGTCGACGATCGCCTGGAGGAGGTTCAGCGTGCCCGAGGATGTTCGCGGCGACCGTCTCGTACGGGCGGTGCCACGACTCGCCCACGTGCGCCTGGGCCCCGAGGTGGAACACGTACGGGCGGTCGGGCGCGCGCTTGAGCTCGCGGACGAGGTAGTCGACCGACGTGCGGTCGGTGAGGTCCGCGAAGTGCACTTTCAGCTGCTCGCGGAGGTGCCCGATGTTGTTGAGCGCGCCGCTCGAGTTCGCCCGGACGAACGCGTGCACGTTCGCCCCGAGACCGACGAGCGCGTCCGTGAGGTGCGAGCCCATGAAGCCGTCGGCGCCGGTCACGAGCACGGTGCGGCCCTCGTACGCCTCGCCGAGCTCGCTGCGGAGGTCGTCGAGCGCGCCGTCTGTCCAGAGGGTGTCGTTCGGCATGGTGCGTACGCTTCCGCGTCGGTGAGCAAGCGTACAGAGTCGCCCGGCCTGGGCTCCCTGGCGAGGGCGGCCCTCACGGCGGGATCGACGCTCCTCGTCGCCGCGTTCGCGGCGATCGTCGGTGTCCTCATCGCGCGGGACTTCGGCAGGACGGACGAGACCGACGGCTTCTTCGCGGCCTACGGAGTCTTCTTCGTGATCGTCCTCGCGGCCCAGGCGATTCGTATCGCCGTGCTGCCGACGCTGGCCCGGAGCAGGGAGGAGCGCCGACTGGCGAGCGAGATCGCCGGCTTCGCGCTTGCGATCGCGGTCGTCGGAGTCCCGTTCCTCCTGCTCGCCGAGCTCGCGACCGATCCGATCGCCGACCTCCTCACCGGCGGGGACTCGGACGTCGCCCAGGCGACTGCGGTCGGACGTCCTGAAGTGGATGGTGCCCGCAGCGGTGGCGCATCTCTTCGCGGGCCTCGCCGCCAGCGGGCTCGCCGCGCTCGACGACTACGCCACCGCCGCGGTCGGGTACGCGCTCGGAAGCGCCGCCGGCCTGGCGCTGATGCTGCTCCGCGTCGAGCCGGACGGCATCGTCGCCGTGGGCTGGGGGATGATGCTGAACGGCGGCATCTCACTCCTCGTCCCGCTTGCCGGCCTCGCGTGGAAGGCGCGAGCGACGCGAATGCCACGCGGCGCGGTGCGGCCGACCGGCTCGCCGCTCCGCTCGCGGCTGGGGGTCTTCGCGACTGCCGCGTCACTTCCGATCGCGCTTCAGCTCCTGTACGTGATCTGCCTCCCCTTCGCCGGGCGGCTCGGGTCCGGATCGGTGACGAGCTTCGGCTACGCGTACCTGGCGGCCGCGAGCCTCGTGTCGGTGACGGCCGTGTCCCTGGGGCTCGTGACGTCGGTCCCGCTGGCGCGCAGCGGGGTCTCGCCGGAGCTCGCCGGACGACACGTCGTGTCGTCGTCGTGGATCGCGTATGCGTTCATCGGCGCCGCGGTCGGGGTCTTCGCCCTCGCCGGAGGCGACGTCGTCGAGGCGTTCCTGGGCGACGCCTACGGCGGGGACGTCGGGGAGGAGGTCGGCAGGCTGGTCGTGATGCTCGCTCCCTGGATGGCGATCTCGGTCGGCGTCAACGTGGCCTTCCCGCTGGCGTTCGTGGTCGAGCGCCTGCGGGCGCTCCCGCTCATCGCTCTCGCCGCGCTGGCCGTGCACGTCCTGGCCGCATGGCTCGGGGTGGAGGTCGCTGGCCTCGACGGCCTCGCCCTCGCCCTCGCGGTCTCGACCTCCGTGGTGCTCGCGGCGCTCCTGACCGAGCTCGGCGCGTTCGCCGCCGCGACGCGCGGCCTCGCGGTGGCGGCCGCGGTCGTCGCCTCCCTCTCGCTGCTCGGGTTCCTTCCGGCCGCCCTCGTTCTCAGCGCGACAGCCGCCGCTCTTGCAGGGCTCGGCGTCTACGCCGTTCTCGTCGCCGTCGTGCGGCCCCGGGGGCTCAGAGCGTCGTGGGGATACCTACGGGCGCTTCGCTAGCGGCGGCGACGTAGACCGCCTCGTGGAGGCGTGCCGTCTCCTCCCAGCTGAACTGCGCGGCCCGCGCGAGCCCCTTCTTCCGGAGCTCCTCCGAGCGCTCGTCGGCCTCGAGGATCGCCGCCGCGATCGAGCCGACGTCGGTCGGGTCGAAGAGCACCGCCGCGTCGCCGCAGACCTCGGGGAGCGCGCCGGCGTCGGCGGCCGCGACCGGGCAGCCGCACGCCATCGCCTCGAGCGGAGGAAGCCCGAAGCCCTCGTAGAGGCTCGGGAAGACGAGGCAGGCCGCACGCCGGTAGAGAGCGGCGACGCGCTCGGAGGACACCGAGCCGAGTCGCGTGACACCCTCCGGAAGCGGGTCGAGCCGCTCGAGGTCGCCCCCGGTCAGGACGAGCCGGAGACGAGGCCGCGTCTGGCGGAGCTCGGTGAACGCCTCGAGGAGCCGGGCGTGGTTCTTGTGCGGCCAAGGGCGCGCCGGGTACAGGATGAAGGGCTCCCGCTCGTCGTCGCCGGGATGGAAGAGCGTGTGGTCGATGCCGTGCGGCACGACGTGGATGCGCGTGGGGTCCAGCTCCAGGAGCTCGACCGCTCGCCGGCGTACGAACTCGCTCGTCACGATCACCGCGGTCGCGGTCTGCGCCGCGCGGTCGTACGCGATCCGCCGGAAGGATCGGCGCGCGGGCCCGAAGAAGTCGGGGAGGTCGCGATGCTGCACGTCGTGGAGCGTCACGACCGTCGGCAGCTCGGTGCGGGGGAGCGGCACGGTCAGCGCGTAGTGGACGACGTCCAGGTGCTCGAGGGTCGACTTCACGTCGCGGGAGCGGAGCGCCGAGACCGCCATCGCGGGTATCCGAGCAGGCCCTCGTGTCGCCACGCGCGACTCGCGCACCTCGACCGCCGGCAGCCCGCCCGCAGCGTCGGCCGCGTGGGCGGGGACGAACGTGCTGTACTCGAGCGTGCCGACGGAGGCGAGCGCGCGGGTGAGCTGGCGCGCGTAGGTCTCCGAGCCGCCGAGGTCGCTCGGGGCCAGGGTGAGAAGGGAGATTCCGACGCGCACGCTCGGATCCTAAGCGAGCGTGAACCCGACCGATCCGGTACCAGGCGGCTCGTGCCGGCCCGACGTGGCTCCGGCGAGGCCCGCCGCTAGAATGCCGCGATGCCACCCGGCGGAGCGGAAAGTGCTGGATCTGCAGGCACTTCCGTCGACGTCGACGAGCTCTTCCGGCAGCTCAGGGAGGAGGTGCGCCGCTCGGGCTCGGATCCCGGCGCGGCGTCGGGCGATCCGGACGAGCGCAGAGCGGCACGCGCGGAGGCCGAGCGGCTCTGGCCCGTCTCCGCGGACCGCTCGCTTCGCCTGCGACCCGGAGTGCGCGGCGGCCTGGCGACGCCCGTCAAGGCCGTCCTGCGCAAGCTCATGCGCTGGTACGTGGAACCCCTCGCGTACGACCAGCGCTCGTTCAACGCCGCCGCGCTCCGCCTGATCGACGACCTCCAGGGCCAGGTGGAGCGGCTCGAGGCGGAGCTCGAGCAGCTGCGCGCCGGGCGCTCCTAGCCTGCGTGAGCACTCCCGCCGCGGAGCCGATGGAGCGGGAGGGCTTCTACCGCCGCGTCGTCGGCGAGCTCCTCGAGCGAGGGGAGCTGCGCCCGGACATGGCGGTCGTCGTCGTCGGCGGTGGGGCGCTCGACCGGTCGGTGCTCGCGACCCACGGCTTCACGGACGTGACCCTCACCAACCTCGACCCCGCGCAGGGACGCGTCGAGGACGCGGAGGCGCTCTCCTACGACGACGGGACCTTCGACTTCGGGATCGTCTCGGCGGCGCTCCACCACTGCCGCTCGCCGCATCGGGCGCTGCTCGAGCTCTACCGCGTCTCGCGTGTCGGCGTCCTCGCGCTCGAGGCGCGCGACTCGACGCTGATGCGGCTGGCGAACCGCCTCGGCGTGGCCGAGGAGTACGAGCTCACGGTCGTCGCCGCGGAGGGCTTCCGGACGGGAGGGGTCGCGAACAGCGCGGTCCCCAACTACGTGTACCGCTGGACCGAGCGCGAGGTCGAGAAGACGATCAGGTCGGCCGCGCCCGAGCGGCGGCATCGCTTCGTGTGGTTTCGCGAGCTCGAGCTCCCGCTCTCGATCCTCGAGGCCACCGGGAAGCGCGCCTGGCGGCTGGCGCGCTGGCCGCTCCGCGGGCTCGTGGCGGTGTTTCCCGGCCAGGCCAACCTCTTCGCGTTCGCGGTGCTGAAGGAGGGCCTCCAGCCCTGGATGCGGACCGAGGCGGAGCCCGACGCGGAGGAGATCCGCCGCCGCCTCGCCGCCGGCTGAGTCGGCGGGTACCGCCGATAGAATGCTGCGATGCCGCTTGGCGGAGCCAAAAGTGCGGGGTCTGCAGGCGTTTTCGCCCTTCGCGTGCGCTCCGGGCGCTGATGCGCATCGCCGTCGCCAGGCCACAGGTGCCGTTCGCGCGCGGAGGGGCGGAGATCATGGCCGACCGGCTCGTCGAGGAGCTGCGCGAGCGGGGCCACGAGGCCGACCTCGTGACCGTCCCCTTCAAGTGGTACCCGGGCACGCGGGTTCTGACGCAGGCCTTTCTGTGGCGGCTGCTCGACCTCGACGAGGCGGACGGGCGCCCGATCGACCTCGTGATCGCGACGAAGTTCCCGTCCTATCTCGTCCGTCACCACGACAAGCGTGTCTGGCTCCTGCACCAGTTCCGCCAGGCCTACGAGCTCGACGGCACGGATCTCGGACAGTTCGGCGACTCGCCGGAGGACAGGGCGCTTCGCCGCAAGGTGCAGGCGCTCGACCGCATGGCCCTTGGCGAGGCGACCCGGCTCTTCGCGACGTCGCGCAACGTCGCGGACAGGCTCCGGCGTGGGACGGGGCTCGAGGCCGAGGTCCTTCCCCACCCGCCCCAGGAGCTCGCGTACCGCTGCGAGGGCTACGGCGACTTCGTGCTGTCGGTGAACCGGCTCGACCGGGCGAAGCGCATCGACCTCCTGCTCGAGGCTGCCGCGCTCGACCCCGGGCTCGAGGTCGTGATCGTCGGTGACGGCCCCGACAGGGATCGCCTGGAGGAGCTCGCGCGCGCTCGTTCCCTCGACGGCCGCGCGCGCTTCGTGGGCCGCGTCTCCGGGGAGGAGCTGGCCGATCTCTACGGCCGGTGCCTCGCCGTCTACTACGCGCCCGTCGACGAGGACTTCGGGATGGTGCCCTTCGAGGCCTTCCTCTCGGAGAAGCCGGTCCTGACGACGACGGACGCCGGGGGCCCGCTCGAGATCGTGAGCGACCGGGGCACGGGTCTCGTCGTGTCCCCGGACGCGGGCGAGCTCGCGCGCGCCGCGGGCTGGCTGCGGGAGCACCGCGCCGAGGCCGCCGAGCTCGGTCGCGCGGGGAAGACGATCGCCGAGGGTGTCACCTGGAGCCGCGCCGTCGACAGGCTGCTCGCATGAGGGTCGCCTACTTCTCCCCGTTCCCACCGGAGCGCACGGGAGTCGCGGACTACTCCGCGCTCCTCGCTCCCGCGCTCGCGCGGCGGCTCGACGTCACGATCCCGCGCCGGGGACGCAAGCGCGCTCCCCGCGGCGCCGACGTCTGCCTCTACCACGTCGGCAACAACCCGGACGCGCACGCGTGGATCGTCGACGCACTCCGTCGTCACCCGGGTGTCGTCGTCCTCCACGACTTCGTGCTCCACCACCTCGTGGCGGGCATGACCGTCGGCCGCCGCGACGGCCACGGCTACCTCGACCTGATGGAGCGCGAGCACGGCGTCGTCGGGAGGCTGCTCGCCCACGGCGTGCTCGACAAGCGGATTCCGCCCCTCTGGGAGTCTCGGCCGGAGGAGTTCCCGCTCGCCTCCTTCGTCCTCGAGCACGCGACCGGGCTGATCGTGCACTCGCGCACCGTGGCGGCTGCCGCGCGTGCCGCAGGGTACGACGGCCGCATCTGGGTGATCCCGCATCCCGCGTGGCCGGTCCCCGAGGTCGCTCCGGAGCGGCGGGGCACCGGGGTCGTGATCGGCTGCTTCGGTGTCGTCAACTCGAGCAAGCGGGTCCCCGAACTGCTCGAGGCGTTTGCACGCCTTCGTCTACGCCGCAGCGACCGGACGCTCCTGCTCGTGGGGCCGACGTCGCCCGGCTTCGACCTCGAGCGCCGGCTCCAGCGGATGGGGCTCGCCGGGGAGGGACTCGTGCGCGAGGGATGGGTGGACGAGCGGCGCCTGTGGGCGCTCATGGCCGGTGCCGACGTGTGCGTCAATCTCCGGCATCCGACGATGGGGGAGACGTCGGGCAGCGTGATCCGCGCACTGTCGCTCGGCAAGCCCCTTGTCGTCAGCGACGTCGGCTGGTTCGCGGAGCTCCCCGCCGGGGTCGCGCTGAAGATCCCCGCCGACGAAACCGAGACGGACGCGCTCGCAGCCGGGCTCGAGCTGCTCGTCGCGCGCGAGGACGTCCGCGCCGAGATGGGACGCACGGCCCTCGAGCTCGCGCGGCGCGAGCACGACCTGGAGCGGGTCGCCGACCTCTACGCGGCCGCGCTCGAGGAGGCGGTCGGCGGCCCCGCGGTGGTCGACGCCGTGCTGCGCGAGGTCAGCGAGGCCGCCGCCGAGGTCGGGATCGAGCCCTCGACACCCCAGGCCTCCGAGCTCGCCGCGCGTCTCGTCGAGGCCGACCTTGCGCCGTAGCCTCGGCCGGATCCCCGTCTGGGTCTGGCTCGGCGCGATCGTCGTCGTCTCGGCGCTCTTCCGCGGTGTGATCGTCCGCGGGATCGTCGCGCCGTTCATCATCGTGGACGAGATCCTCTGGTCCGAGGTCGCGCGCGGGATCGCCGATTCCGGCGAGCCGCTCGTACGCGACACGCCCGATCCCGGTCTCGGCGTCGTCTACCCGCTCCTGATCGCGCCCGCGTACATCCTGTTCGACGGCCTCGTCGACGCCTACGCCGGGGTGAAGGCGATCAACGCCGTCGTGATGTCGCTGGCGGCGATCCCGGCCTACTTCCTCGCACGCCGGGTCGTCGGGACCTGGCTCGCGCTGCTCGGAGCCGTGCTCGCGGTCGCCGTGCCGTCGCTCGCCTACACCGGCACCGTCATGACCGAGAACGTCTACTACCCGCTGTTCCTCACCGTGACGCTCGTGCTCGTGCTCGTGCTCGAGCGGCCGTCCGGCCTCCGCGTCGGGCTGCTCCTCGCGCTCGTCGCGCTCGCCTTCGCCACGCGTGTGCAGTCGGCCGCGCTCGTGCCCGCGATCCTCCTCGCGCCGCTCGTGCTCGCCGTCTTCGAAGCGGACGTCCGCGGGACGCTCGGCCGCTTCCGCCTCCTCTACGGGGCGCTTGCCGCCCTGGGTGCGCTCGCGCTCGCGGTGCGGCTTGGCACCGGACGCTCCCCCCAGGAGCTCCTGGGCGCGTACGAGCCGGTCGGCGAGGCCGAGTACGAGCTCGCCGAGGTTCTCCGCTACCTCGTGTGGCACGTCGCCGAGCTCACGCTCTACGTCCTCGTCGTGCCCGTGGCGGCGACGATCGTCCTCGTCGCACGCGGCCGCTCGCTCGACCGACCGCTGCAGGCGTTCCTGGCGGCGACGGTCTCGATCACCGCCGCCTTCGTGCCCGTCGTCGCGGCCTTCGCCTCCGTCTTCTCGCAGCGGATCGAGGAGCGGAACATGTTCTACGTCGCGCCGCTCCTCCTGATCGCGCTCCTCGCCTGGGTCGAGCGGGGAGCTCCGCGGCCCCGCGTCCTGGCGGCATGCGCGGCGGCCGCCAGCGGGCTCGTCGTGCTCCTCGTCCCCTTCGACCGCTTCCTCACCACGTCGGCGATCAGCGACACGCTGATGCTGCTCCCGTTCTGGTCGCTGCAGGACCGGATCGGCGACGAGTGGATCACCCCTGCGGCGCTCGTGCTGAGCCTGGGCCTCGCCGCCGCGTTCCTGTTCGTGCCGCGCCGCTTCGCCATCGTCCTCCCGCTGCTCGTGCTCGGGCTCTGGGCGGTGTCGTTCAAGCCCATCTGGTGGGGGAAGCACGGGTTCGAGCGCTTCTCCCGCGGCGTGCTCTTCCAGGGGATACGCGCGCCGGAGCGGGACTGGGTCGACCGCGCGCTTCCCGACGGTGCGTCCGCCGCGTTTCTCTGGACGGGGCGCACGGACCGGATGACCGTGAACCAGAACGAGTTCTTCAGCAAGGGCGTCGGCCCCGTCTACTACCTGGAACAGCCGACGCCGGGCGGACTGCCGGAGACCCGTGTCAGGATCGACCCGCGGACGGGGGCGGCCACGCTCCCCGACGGAAGCCGCGTGACCGACGAGTTCCTGCTCGCGGACGGGACGTTCGAGCCGGTGGGCACGCGGGTGGCGCTCGACCGCAGCTGGGGCATCAACCTCTGGAAGGTGGACCCACCGCTCACCTCCGCGACGCGTGTTACCGGCCTCTATCCGAACGACACGTGGTCGGGGGAGACGGTGACGTACGTGCGCAGGCGCTGCGCGCCGGGGCGCCTCGTCGTCGAGCTCTCGAGCGACGGGAGCCTGTTCCTCGAGCCGCAGACGGTCGTGGCGCGGTCCGGCGGCGAGGTCGTCGGCCGCGTGAGGCTGCCCGCGGGCGGGCAGGCGGCCGTCGCGATCCCGGTCGCGCGCGCCCCCGGCGAGGACGAGTGCCGGATCACGTTCACGGTGACGCCGACGGCGATCCCCGCCGAGGTCACGGGGGGCGAGAGTGACGACGACCGCGTCCTCGGCGCCCACTTCGACCGGTTCCGCTACACGCCGGCCGCGAGATGACCTCCCCGATCGAGAGACGGAGCCGTCCGGGAAGGTGAGGATCGCCTTCGACGTGTCGCCGCTGTCCCACAAGCTCCTGGGGATCGGGAACTACATCCGCGGGTCGCTCTCCGGCCTCGTCGAGGTGGCCGGCGACGACCACGAGGTGGTCGCGTTCGCGCCGACCAGCATCCGTGGGCCCGAACGGATCCGCGCGGCCCTCGCCGGGATCGACGTCGAGCTCCGCACGTGGCGGCTCCCGTTCTCGCACGCCGTGCGAACGGCGTGGAGCCGCCTCGGACGGCCCGCCGGCGAGCGGCTTCTCGGAGACTTCGACGTCCTCCACTTCAGCGACTGGATGTTCCCGCCGCAGCGCGCCGGGGTGCGCGCGACGACCATCCACGACCTCGTGCCGCTCCACCATCCCGAGTGGACGACCGCGAGGACGCGGGCGATGCACACGCGCAAGTACCAGAACGCGGCCCGGACCTGCCACGTCGTCTTCGTCAACTCCGAGTACACGGGACGGGACGTGATCGAGACGCTCGAGGTCGATCCGGGCCGCGTGCAAGTCGCCCGGCCGGCGACGAAGGAGGTCTTCACGGCCGACGGCCCTGCCGCCGACCTCGGTGCCCCGTACGTGCTCACGGTGGCGACCCTCGAGCCGCGCAAGAACCTCCGGTCGCTCGTGGAGGCACACCGTCTGCTCGGCGGCGACGTCCTGCTCGCGGTCGTGGGCGCGGAGGGCTGGGGCGAGCAACCCTTCCTCGACGACCCGCGGATCCGCCGGCTGGGGTTCGTCTCCGACGACGAGCTCGCACGGTTGTACCGGGGCGCCGCAGCAGCTGTGTACCCGTCCCGCTTCGAGGGGTTCGGGATCCCCGTCATCGAGGCGATGGCGTGCGGGTGCCCGGTCGTCTCGTCCGCGCACGCGTCGCTCGACGAGGCGAGCGGCGAGGCCGCGATTCGCGCCGACCCGGAAAGCCCCGAGGCGATCGCCGCAGCGATCGAGCGGGCGCTCGCAGACCGCGAGCGATTGTCCGCCGCGGGGCTCGAGCACGCCCGCGGCTTCACGTGGCGCGCCGTGGGGGAGATCTTCCTCCGCGGCTACGAGGAGGCTCGCCGGTGATCCGCCGGGAGGTGGTCGTCGTCGTGCGGCGAGGAAGTGGCGAGTTCCTGGCGCTCCTCCGGTCGCCCGCGAAAGGGGGGTACTGGAACCCGCCGGCCGGCGGTGTGGAGCCGGGCGAGAGCGCCTCGCAAGCCGCAGCGCGGGAGCTCGCGGAGGAGACCGGGCTCCACGCGGCGGTCGCCGACCTGGGCCTCGAGCTGGCCTACGTGCGGCCCGACGGCGCTCGCGTCCACGTCGACGCATTTGCGGCGCAGGCGCCACCGGGCTGGGAGCCGGAGCTGGAGGGCGAGCACGTCGATCACCGCTGGTGCTCCGAGCCGGAGGCGGCCCGGCTCTTCGCGTACCCGGAGCCCAGGGAGGCGCTGCACGCCGCGGCTCGGTTGCTCGGGGCGGCCGCATGAGGATCGGGATCGACGTGTCGCCCCTGGTGCAGACGCGTGCGGGCACCGCGCGCCACGTGCGGGGGCTCGTCGGCGCCCTGCGCGGGAGGCCGGGGCTCGATCTCGAGCTTCTCTCGTTCGGCGGCCCGGGACGTCCCTCCAGCGTCGCGCGTGACGCGGCCTGGTACCCCGTCGGCGTGCGGCGACGCGTGCGTGCACTCGACCTCGATCTCCTCCATTGCACGACGTTCCGCGGGCCTTCGCGAGCGGGGGTCCCGACCGTGCTCACCGTGCACGACCTGGCCATCCTCCGCAGCCCGGAGGCGTTCCCCCGCTGGCACCGTCTCTACGGGACGGCCGGCCTGCGGAGGGTGCTGCGAGCTGCCGATGCGGTGATCGCGGTGTCGCAGTTCACGCGGGACGAGGTGGTCGTGCTCGTGGACGTCGCTCCCGAGCGGGTCCGGGTCGTGCCGAACGGCGTGGATCCTGTCTTCACCACCGAGGGCGAGGTCGCCGAGGGCGACTACGTGCTCGCCGTGGCGACGCTCGAGCCGCGGAAGAACCTCGCGCGAACGGTCGAGGCGGCACGCCTGGCGGGCGTTGAGCTCCGGGTGGTGGGCGCGCGCGGGTGGGGCGGCGTCGAGGCCGCCGGCTGGGTGGGCGAGCTCCCCGACTCCGAGCTCGCCGCGCTCTATCGCGGCGCGCGCTGCGTCGTCTACGCGTCGCTGTACGAGGGCTTCGGTCTCCCTGTGCTGGAAGCGATGGCCTGCCGCGCACCCGTCGTGACGTCCCGCGGGACGGCCATGGAGGAGGTGGCAGGCGGAGCGGCCGTGCTCGTCGATCCCCTCGACGCAGCCTCCATCGCGGCCGGAATCGCCGAAGCCGTCACCCGACGCGACGAGCTCGTCCCGGCCGGGCTCGCGCGGGCGTCGGAGTTCTCCTGGGACCGCTCTGCGGACGCGGTCGAGGCGCTCTGGAGGGAGCTCGCGTGAGGCGCGTGGTCGTGGACGCCGACGTTCTGGGGCGCGAGCGGACCGGCGACGAGACGTACGTGCGAAACCTCCTGCGCGAGCTCGCGCCGCTGGCGCCGGCCGCCGGAATCCACCTCGTCGCAGTCACGCGCCGTCCGGACCTCGTCCCCGACGGCGTCGAGCCCTTCGAGCTCCGGGCCCGCCGGCAGGAGCTCCGCATGGCCGTGACGCTCCCGCGTGAGCTCCGCCGCCTCGGCGCCGAGCTCTGCCACACGCAGTACGCGCTCCCCCTTCGCGCTCCGTGCCCGTGCGTCGTGACGGTGCACGACGTCTCGTTCGCGCGAGACTCGGCGCTCATGGGACGGAAGGACCGGCTCGTCTTTCGGCGTGTCGTCCCGCGCGCCGTGCGGAGTGCCGCTCGTGTCCTCACGGTCTCCGAGCGGACGAAACGCGACCTGATCGAGCTCTACGACGTCCCCGCGGAGAAGGTCGTCGTCACGCCGAACGGGGTCGATCCCGCCTTCACCCCGGGCGACGCCGCGGAGCCTCGTGACACGGTGTCACAAGGTTCGTACGTGCTCTCCGTGGGGGCGATCCAGGCGCGCAAGAACCAGCTGGCGGCGCTCGAGGGAGCTGCGGCGGCAGGCCTTCCGCTCGTCGTCGCAGGCCCGGAGAAGGACGCCGCGCTCGCGGCGGAGCTCCGCCGGCGCGGGGCGCGGCTGGAGGGGTACGTCGAGAGCGAGCGCCTGGTCGAGCTCTACCGCGGCGCCGCCTGTCTCGTCCAGGCTTCCCGCTTCGAGGGGTTCGGCCTCCCGGTGCTCGAGGCGATGGCCTGCGGCACGCCGGTCGTCGCCGTCCCCGAGCCCGCGCTCCGGGAGGTCGCGGGCGACGCGGCGGTCTTCGTTCCCGAGGAGCGGCTCGCCGAGGGCATCCGCCAGGCCGTGGCCGAGCGCGACCGGCTCGTCGCGGCGGGTCTCGTGCGCGCACGGGGCTTCACGTGGCGTGCCTCGGCGGAACGGACGCTCGCCGTGTACCGGGAGATACTCGGGACGTGAAGGTCTCGGCCGTCGTCGTCTCGCACGGGCACGCGGACGAGCTCCGCGTCCTGCTCCCCGTGCTCGCCCCCCAGGTCGACGAGGTGCTCGTCGTCGCCAACGTCGCAGGCTCGGTCGAGGAGGTGCCGGACGGCGTGCGGGTCGTCGAGAACCCGCGACCGCTGAGGCTCGCGGCGAACATGAACCTCGGGATCGCGGCGACGTCCGGCGACTACGTCCTGGACGTGAACCCGGACGCGATCCCGGAGCCCGCTGCGGTGCACGCGCTCGTCTCGTTCGCCGATGCGCACCCGCGCTGCGGTATCGCGGGCCCGCAGATGCGCTGGCCCGACGGAAGCTGGCAGCCGTCGCGACGTCGCTTCCCCACGGTCGGCGGGACGATCGTGCGGCGGACGCCTCTCCGGCGCTTGACGGGCACGTACGCGCAGCGCGACCACTACGAGCTCGACGAGCGGCCGGATGCGCCCGTGCAGGCGGACTGGCTGCTCGGCGCGTTCCTCCTCATGCGGAGGACGATGCTCGACGAGATCGGCGGCTGGGACGCCGGCTACCGGCACTACGTCGAGGACATCGACCTCTGCTACCGGGCGATGCGGGCGGGCTGGGAGCGCTGGTACGTCCCGGCGGCGATCGTCACCCACGACTACGCGGCGGTCATCGACAAGCGGTTCCTCTCCCGGCACACGCTCTGGCACGCCCGCGGGATGGCGCGTTTCGTCCGCAAGCATCCCGAGCGCCTGCTCGCGCTGTGAGCACCGCTCACCTCCGGCTCGCGGTCGCGGGGGAAACCATGTTTCCCCCGCGTGCCCCCTTCTTCTCGAGAGCGTGGGGAACCTCCCGGTTCCCCACACCCCTCCCCGCTCATGGGCCAGAGGTTGGCCCATGAGCGAGCGGGAGCAGTACGCGCGCCAGGCGGAGGCGTGGACCGAGCGCTCCTACGCGGACGCTCGGGCCTACCTCGCTCATCGCGCCGAGCTGATCGTCACGCACGGACACCGCCTCGAGACGGGCGACGAGGTGCTCGACCTCGCCTGCGGTGACGCCGGGCTCGGAGAGGCCCTCCTCGAGCGTGGCCTGCGCTACCGGGGAGTGGACTCGACCCCCGAGATGGCGGCGGTCGCCCGGCGCCGACTCGGTGACCGGGCGCCGGTCGAGGTCGGCGACCTGAACGACTACCTGCCGCCCGTTCCGGTCGCCGCGACGACGCGTCTTCCGCGCCATCTACTACGCGCGCGACCGCCGGGTGTTCTTCGGGCACGTGGCAGCGTTCACCGAAAAGAAGCTCGTCTTCGACCTCAACCCGCGTCAGTACCGGGTCGAGGACGTGCTCGCCGACCTGCGCGCCGTCGGGGCTCGATCGCGTCACTCTGCGCCCGTTCTTCGTCCCGCAGACCGTCGCGCTGCCGGGGCCGGTCAACCGCCTCGCGATCGCACTCGAGCGCTCGGGCCCGCTCGCGCGGCTCGCGCTCCGGTTCCGCTTCACGTACCTCGTCGCCGCGTCCCGCGACTAGGAGCCGTCGCCGAACAGCGGGCGGAAGCTCGCCTCCATCGTCGCCCCGAGCTGCCGGCGGTCCGAGTTCGACGGATCGAGGTCGTGCGGCGAGAACGTTGGCTCGATCGTCACCTCGACGCGCCACGGGACGCTCGGTGCGGGCAACAGGAAGGGGGTCGTCACGCACTGGTGGACCGTCTTCACCTGCGTCTCCGTGACCTCGGTGAGGGTGGGCTGCCGATCCTCGCCGATCGCCACCGGCCCGATCCGGACCGTGGCCTTCCCGGGCACGTCTCCACCGCACCACGCGACGCGTGACAACTTGACGAGGGCGAACCCGGGGCCGTCGCGCGAGACGTCGTAGCGCGTGTACGAGGCCTCCGCGATCCCGTTCCCGTCCGGGTCGCCGATCCAGCCGTCCGAGTAGAGGCCGGTGACCGCCGAGGCGAGCTTGAGCTGCTGGCCGTCGAGCCGGTACAGCGTCGCGGTGCCGCGTCGCTCGACGACCGGCGCCTGCAGCTCCACCCCGTTGATCCCGAGCGCGTAGTCGGTTCCCGGCGGCGGCGTCAGCGTCCCGTCGGCCGCCTCGAGGTCGGGCGTGAGGATCGGGCCCGGGCCCGGCGCCGTGCCGTCGAGGCTCCACATCTTGCGGATCGACGGGTTGAAGAACTCGGTCAGCCACACGTTCGTGGGGTCCGCGACCTGCTGGCCGACGACGACCACGGACTTCCCGTTCGTCTCCCGCTCCACCCAGTCGTAGGGGGCGGGCAGGTTCGTCGCGATTCGCGTCGAGAGGTCGCGTTCTCCCGCCGCCGCGTAGACCTGCGCGGTGAGCGTCCAGGCGAGCACGAACACCGCTGCCGTGCCGGCGAGCACGCGGTACGCGGCCGATCCGCGCCTGAGCACCCTCAGGGCGACGACGACGCCGAGGGCGAGCAGGCAGACGACGAGGAGCGCGTTCTCGATCCGACCCTCCGGCCACTCGAGCTCCCGGTTGGCGAAGGCCGCGATGGAGAGGCCGTGAGCCTCGTAGTACGGGTAGTTGTCGAGTCGGAGAGGCGTGGACGTGACGACGTACAGCGTGAAGACGGAGGCCGCGGCAATCGCCCACGCACGGCCGACTCCGCGTTCGACCGCCATCGCGGTCGCGGCGTACAGGATCGGGCCGAGGTAGATGACGTTGCGCTCGACGACGAGCGTGGCGAAGACCGTCGAGATGTACGCGCCCTTGATCCCGGCGTACGCCAGGAAGACGCCGAGGGCCGAGACGCTCGTGACGACGAACGCACGCGTCTTGGGGTCGCGCGGCTCGCTCTTCGGGCGCGCGAGGGCCGCGATCCCCACGAGCATCGGGACCACTCCGAGCCCGATGGCGAGCGCGCCCATCGCCCACACGCCGTGCTCGAAGATCCGGTCCTTGTAGAAGCCGGTCGTGTTTCGCCAGCTCGTGGAGTAGTGGCCGACGAACGCTGCGAACCCGAGCGCGACTCCCACCGTCAGCGTCACGGCGCCCGCCCAGTCCCAGCGCGACCACCCGGCCCGCCACCGGCGGACCGGCTCCGACTGCCATCCGAGCCAGAGCAGCCCGAGGACGAGCACGCCGAAGAGGATCGCGAGCTGCGTGCGCGTGAGCGCCGCCGCGGCCGCGGCCAAGGCGGCGACCGCCACCCGCATCCGGCTCGGCGCCGCGAGCGCCCGCGCGATGAGCCAGAGCGTCAAGGTCGACATCGGGTACGCGAGCGGCTCCTCGACGATGATGGTCGAGTACGCGAGCGCGGGAACGGCGGTCGCGCCCCCGGCCGCGGCCAGCGCGTACCAGCGTGAGACGACGAGCCGCGCGAGCCCGTACGCCGGGAAGACCGACGCCGTCATCGCGAGGACGAGCAGCAGCTTCACCGCTGCGTAGGCGGTGGAGGTGGACGCGAGCCACCAGGCGGGCGCGAGGAAGTACGCGACGAGCGTCGCCAGCCCGTACGGCTCGCCTCGTCGAGCCGGCTCCCCCGTATCGGCGATCGCCCGGGAGAGCTGGGTCAGCTCGAGCTCGTCCGTGAAGATCGTCGGGACGGGATGGCGCGACGCCTGCCACGCGTAGAGCGCCGCGAGCGCGAAGTACACGATCAGGAGCGGCGTCGCCGTCTGGAAGCGAGCGAAGAGATCGAGGCGCGGCGGCCTCGCGGCGGTGTGCGTCGAGCTCACGAGAGCGGCGCCTCGACCGGTGCGGGTGCGGAGAACTCGGTGCGGCGACGGACGATACGGCACGGCACTCCCGCCGACTCCGACGCGCGGACCACGCCGTCGAGCCGCTCCTGCGCCGCCGCCGGGATCGTCACGAGGACCTCGTCGGCGCGCGTGCTCGCGATCGCGCGCTCCGCCTCGTCCAGGCTCCCGACGACGGAGATCCCGAGGATCCGCCGACGGCGCACGCGCGGGTTGTCGTCGAGGAAGCCGACCACGCGCGCCTCGTGGCTCTCGCGCAGCTCCCGCGCGAGGCCGCGCCCCGCGGCGCCGGCGCCGACGACGAGCACGCGTCGCCGGTGGAGCCGATGCCCCCGGAGCTCCGGGAGGAGTCGCAGCGTCAGGCGGGATGCACCGACGAGGAGCGTCGCGAGCACGGCGTCCACGACGAAGATCTCGACCGCCGGGAACGAGCCGATCGGACGCAGAGCGACGAGCACGGCGTAGGCGACGATCGCGGACCCGACGCAGCCGACGGCGATCGCGACGACGTCGCGCGCGGTCGCGAAGCGCCACACCCGTCGATAGACGCCGAGCGCGACGAAGAACACGTACCGGGTGGCGAGCAGGATCGGCAGCGCGGACAGGAAGACCGACCGCTCGTACTCCGTCCCCGTCCCGCCTACGACGAGCAGGTAGGCGGCGAGGAACGAGCCGCAGATGACGACGAAGTCGACGACGACCTCGACGAGGCGCCGCGGCTCGAAGACGAGCGCGCGCCAGAGCGAGGGCTCGGGCCCTTCGGCGGCGCCGCTGCGCGAGCGCTCCTCGAGGTCGCTGAGGAAGCTTCCGAACTGGACGAGCAGGACGAAGGTCAGCAGCACTCCGACCGCGGTGAGACGTCCGTTGTCGAGGACGTTGTAGGCAAGCGCCGTCGCGCCGATCGCCGCCGCGACGAGCGCGAGCAGGAGGACGGCCTTCGCCTCGGAGAGCCCGTAGTACACGAGCCGGTGGGAGCTGTGGTCGCGCCCGCCCTGGGTCACCGGCCGTCGCTCGGCCAGGCGCTTGAGGGTCACGAGCGTCGTGTCGAGGATCGGGATGGCCAGGATCAGGAGCGGGAGGAGGATCGTGGCGGTGGTCGTCCCGGCCACCGTCCAGCTCGAGGCCAGGGCGAGCGACGCGAGCCCGAACCCGAGCACCTGGCTCCCCGAGTCGCCCATGAACACGTGCGCGGCGCGCCCCGGCCGCAGGTTGAACGGCAGGAAGCCGGCGCAGGCGACGCCGAGCGCGAGCGCGAGGACGAGCACGGTCTCGTTCTCGTGCTCCGTGACCGCGTCGATCGCGAAGTACCCGCAGGCGATCGCCGCGAGCGTCGCGGCGAGCCCGTCCATGTTGTCGAGGAGGTTGAAGGCGTTCGTGATGCCGACGAGCCAGAGGAGCCCGATCCCCCACGCGAGCACGTCGTTGCCGACGAGCTCGACGCTGAGGCCGGCCGCGAGCACGATCACCGCGGCCGTGACCTGGGCGGCGAGCTTGGCCAGCGGGCTCAGGCGGCGGAGGTCGTCGACGAGGCCCGCGACGAAGAGGAGCGCCGTCCCGGCCAGGATCCCCGCGAGCTCGCCGCTCCACTCGACCGCGCCGACGGCGAGCGCCGCGAGAACACCCGCGACGAAGCCGGCGAAGATCCCGACGCCGCCGAAGGTCGGCGTGGTCTCGGCATGCCAGCGTTCCCCGGTGGGGACGGCCACGAGCCGCGCGCCGGCAGGCGACCGGAGAAGGCCCCAGAGAACCGCGACGGTCACCGGGAACGCGGCAAGCGCCACGAAAGCGTCCACAGCCCGGAAAGGGTAGTCGAGCCCCCTGCCGCCCTAGACTCCTCCCCATCTCCGTTTACGCCGACGTAATCCGCTATCGGGAGCTCTTCGGGAGCCTCTTCCGGCGGGACCTCCGTGCGAAGTACCGGGGCTCCGTCCTCGGGCTCGCGTGGTCGCTCCTCCACCCGCTCGTCCTCATGGGCGTCTACCTCCTCGTCTTCTCCGTGCTCTGGAAGGTCGCCGAGGTGGGGAGCGAGGACTACTGGCTCTTCCTGCTCTGCGGGCTTCCCGCCTGGGTGTTCTTCGCAACGGCCGCGCAGGCGGCTTCCCGGAGCCTGCTCGAGAACGCCAACCTGATCCGGAAGGTGCGCTTCCCGCGGCAGCTCGTCCCGCTCTCGATCGTCGGCACGAACCTCGTCAGCTTCGCCGTGATGCTCGGCGTGGTCGTCGTCCTCAGCCTCGTCACGCTCTCGGACACGCGCGCGACCGTCTGGCTCGCGTTCCCGCTGGGTGCGCTGTTCGCGTGCATCGTCGCCGGCTTCGCCCTCGCCGTCGCGTCGCTGAACGCCCTCTATCGCGACGTCGAGCACGTGCTGCAGGCGCTCCTCCTGCCCTGGTTCTTCCTGACGCCCGTGCTCTACAGCCTCGACCAGCTCCCCGGGGTCGACGACTACCCGGCCCTCGAGTTCCTGCTCCACTGGGTGAACTTCCTGACGCCGCCGATCGAGGCGATGCGCGCGGTGCTCTTCTTCGGGGACGCGCCGTCGGCGGCGGACACGATCTACACCGTCGTCGCGGCGGGAGTCGCGCTCGCATTCGGCGCGTTCGTCTTCATCCGCTCGGACGACCGGATCGCGGTCGAAGTCTGACGACGGCCCTGCCCTCGAAGAGCCCGTCCGCGCCCGAGAACGCGGGAAGCCCGAGATGCGACGCTGGCTCGAGGCCGTCGAGGAGCGACGGGAGGAGCAACGGGTGCGCGAAGCGCGGGTTGCGCCCGCCTCCGGGCGCCCACGGCGCGTAGATGCGCCGCTCGCGCCGCCCGGCGCCTCGACGGCGGCGCCGACCGCGGCCCAGCCCTCGGCGTGCGCGTCGAGCACGAGCCGCGACCAGTCGGGAGCCGGGGCCGCGCCCGGGACGAGGTGCGCGACCGCCACGGCTCCGTCGGCGACGAGAGGCTCGTCCTGCGCCGCGAGCGCCGCGTCGGTCTCCGGGTCAGGGCCACCGTGGAGCACCGCCCGTAGGCGTCGCTCGGCGATGCGCGGGCGGACCTCCACCGGTATCTCGAGCGGCGTCGAGCCGACCTCCTCGAACCAGAAGCGGAGCTCCTCGACGAGGTCGAACGCGAGGCGGTAGCTGCCCGGCGGCCGCGGCGCGAGCACCGGGGCGTCGATCTCGACCGCCTGGCCGGGCTCGACTACGTGCCGGAACGGCGTCCGGATGCCGTCCCAGACGATCGGGTTCCCGAGCGGGTCGAGCCAGTGGTAGGCGAGCCGGACGCCCTCCGTAGCGCGCGAGCGCCACGGCGCGGACCCGGCGTTCTCGAGCCGGAGTCGCGCGCTGCCCGTGACGCCGGCGCGTGGCTCCCCGACCTCGTACGCGAGCCAGCGCACGGCGAGCGGCCCCGCGGGGACGGCGTGCTCGCCGACTCGCTGCATCGTGCGCAAGACCAGGATTCGCTACCGCGCGAATCCTGGTCGCGCGAAGATCCCTGAAGGCGGCCGCTCCGCGGCCGCGTCGCTGTTCGTCATGGGCCTCTACTCTAGATTCGTGGAACCGGGCGAGATCAGCGTTCAGGCCGTCTCGCGGCGTTTCCGCATCCATGCGCGCGAGGCGCACACGCTCAAGGACCTCTTCGTCCAGAGAGGACGGACCGCTGCGACCGACGTGTGGGCGCTCCACGACGTGTCCCTCGCCGTCGCTCGCGGCGAGGCGGTCGGTCTCATCGGGCGGAACGGCTCCGGGAAGACGACGTTGCTCCGGCTCGTCGCCGGGATCATCAAGCCGACGGCCGGCACGGTGCGTGCGGAAGGGCGGATCGGCTCGCTCCTCGAGCTCGGCGCGGGGTTCCACCTCGACTTCACCGGGCGCGAGAACGTCTTCCTGAACGGCGCGATCCAGGGGCTGCGCCGGGCCGACATCCGGCAGCGGTTCGACGAGATCGTCGCCTTCGCCGAGCTCGAGCACGCGATCGACCGTCCGGTGCGGACGTACTCGTCCGGGATGACCATGCGGCTCGGCTTCGCGATCGCGGCGTTCCTCGACGCCGACATCCTCCTGCTCGACGAGGTCTTCGCCGTCGGTGACGAGGCGTTCCAGCGGAAGTGCTTCGGGCGGATCTTCCGGTTCAAGCAGGAGGGCGGCACGATCGTCTTCGTCTCCCACGACGCCTCGGCGGTCGAGCGCCTCTGCGAGCGCTCGGTGCTCCTCGACCACGGGCGTGTCGCGTTCGACGGGCCGACGCGTGAGGCGGTCGCGCGCTACCGGCGGGCGCTCGCCGACGAGGCGGACCCTGCCGAGCGCGGCGCCGGCCTGCGCGAGTGGGGCTCCGGCGAGGCGGCGATCGCGTCCGCGGCGCTCGTCGGGAGACGAGGGCGCGGAGCGTCTCCAGTTCCTCTCCGGGGAGCCGTTCTCGCTTCGCGTGGGCGTCTCCTCCCCGGACGGCATCCCCGCGCCCCGCCTCCAGCTCGAGGTGCGCGACGACGCGGGCACGCTCGTCGCCGGCGAGGCGGTCGACCTCCGGCAGCTCGGCTGGGGGCCGGGGAACGGCGAGCGCCTCGTCCGCTTCGACATCGGCTCGCTGCCGCTCGCCGAGGGGCGCTTCCACCTCCGTCTCGGCCTGACCGACGAGAGTGGCGAGCGGCTCTACCACTGGCTCGACGACGCACTGGTGTTCGTGGTCTATCCGGGGGGTGACGAGCGGGGCGTCGTGCGCTTTGAAGGGAGGTGGATGCTGGAGGAGAAGACAGCGACCCCATGACTGCACGCACCTGCCCCGACTGGCCCGAGCTCATGGAGCTCGCGCCCGACCTCCAGTTCAAGCACTACACCGTCGCCGAGGCGCAGCTGCCCGCCGAGGTGCTCGCCGGCATCTCGCACGTGTCGCTCGGCGACGTGGAGATCTGCTGCGACCTCGAACGTCACGTGGTCAACCCGAAGCACACCGATGCCGAGGTCTGTGCCGCCCTCCGGGAGTCGCACTGGTTCGAGGTCGACGAGTGGTCGACCTCGGGGCCGGGCACAGAGGTCGGCCAGGTCGACATCGACGTCCCGCTCGGCGACGAGTCCGTCTCGGACGAGAACGTCTCGGACGAGAACGTCTCGGACGCCGCGTAGCGCCTCGCGCGTACGCTTCGCGCGTGCCGACGATCGTCGTTCCCTACCGCGGCGACGCGAAGCGACGGCTGCCTGCGGCGATCCGCGCCGCAGCCGCGCTCGCGATGCTCGGCGACGTCGTCGCGGTCGGCGCTCGAGGTCGGCCACGTCCGCGTGGTCACGGACGACGCAGCCGCGGTGCCGCCGGGCGCAGAGCACGTCTCCGACCCGGGAGGCGGGCTCGGAGCCGCCGTGGCCGCGGGGCTCGACGGCGTACACGAGCACGCGCTCGTCCTCAACGCGGACCTCCCGTGCGCGACGCCGGGCGCGATCGAGCGGCTCGCGGCCACGGGCCTCGCGCTCGTGGCGGCGGCGGACGGCACGACGAACGCGCTCTCGCTCCCCGATCCGAGCGTGTTCGCCCCGCTCTACGGAGCCGGCAGCGCGTCGCGCTTCCGTGCGCACGCGCCGTTCGCGTCGCCGTCGATCCCGGAGCTCGAGGCCGACGTCGACAGCGACGCCGACCTCCAGCGCCTCGCTCCCTGGCTCGGCCCGCGCACGCGTGCGCTCCTCGCAGTGACGGCGTGAACGTTCTTCTCCTGGCCGGAGGCGGAGGCGGAGCGCGGCTCGCCCGAGGCCTCCAGGACGCCCTCGAGCCGGACGAGCTGACGGTCGTGGCGAACGTCGGCGACGACGTGGAGGTGCTCGGAGCTGCAGGTCTCGCCCGACGTCGACAGCCTCCTGTACACGCTCGCCGGGCTGATCGACGAGACCCGCGGCTGGGGGCGCGCCGGGGAGACCTGGAACGCGCTCTCGTCCGCCGCGGAGTGGGGCGGGGAGGACTGGTTCCGGCTCGGCGACCGCGATCTCGGTCTCCACCTCGTCCGCACGCGCGCGCTGCGCGAGGGGAAGTCCGCTGTCGGACGTCACGGCCGAGCTCGCTGCACGCGTCGAGCTCCCGACGCGGATCCTCCCCGCGACCGACGACCGCCTTCGCACCCACGTCCGCACCCCGGCGGGGACGTTCGCGTTCCAGGAGTGGTTCGTCGCGCGCGGGCACCGTGACGACGTCGAGGACGTCGCGTACGACGGTGCGGACGAGGCGCGAGCCGCCCCCGGCGTGCTCGAGGCGCTCGACAGCGCGGCCGCGATCGTCGTCGCCCCGAGCAACCCGTACCTCTCGATCGGGCCGATCCTGGCGGTGGGCGAGATCCGCCGGGCGATCGAGGGCCGGCGAGCGCGCTGCGTGGCCGTGAGCCCCGTCGTCGGGGGCAGGGCCGTCACCGGCCCGCTCGACCGTATGCTCTCCCGCATGGCCGGCGGCACGACTCCCGCCCACGTCGCGGCGCGCTACGAGGGGCTGATCGACGTGCTCGTGATCGACGAGGCGGACGCACCCGCCGATGCTCCCGTCGAGCTGGTCGTCACGCAGACGCTGATGCGCGACCGCGAGGCTGCCCGCCGTCTCGCGGCGACGGTGCTGGAGGCGGCGTGCGGGTAGCGATCGTCGGGGGCACGGGGCCGTTCGGCTCGGCACTCGCCCGGCGGCTTCGGGAGATCCCGGACTACGACGTCGTGATCGGGTCCCGTGACGCGGCGCGCGCCCAGGCGATCGCCGCGGAGCTCGGGAGTGGCGGGAGCGACGAACGAGGACGCGGTCCGGTCCGCCGACCTCGTCGTTCTCGCGACGAAGGCCGGCGCGACGCTCGAGACGGCGCGAGCGCTGAGGGAAGCGATCGGCTCGACGCCGGTGCTGTCGGTCGCGTCGGAGCTGCGCTTCACACCGGCGGGCGTGCTCCCGTGCGAAGAGGCGACCTCGCTCGCCGAGCGCGTCCAGGGCGTGCTCGACGGCCCGGTCGTCGCGGGGCTGCACTCGCTCGCGGCCTCGAGCCTGGGAGGGACCGCCCCGCCCGACGAGGACGCCTTCGTGTGCGGTGACGACGACCGGGCGAAGGCGCTCGCGCTCGAGCTCGCGGAGCGGGTCACGGCGGGCCGAGCCGTGGACGCCGGGCCGCTGGCGGGCGCTCGCGCTCTCGAGGGTCTCACGGCGGTCCTCGTGAGCGTGAACAAGCGCTACAAGGCGCACGCGGGGCTCAAGGTCACCGGTCTCGGATGAGCCGGGAGCTTCGCGTCCTCCCGCTCCTCGGGATCCCCGAGCTCGAGGAGGACGACGACCTGGTCGCGCTGCTCGTCGAGGCTGCACGACGCGTCGGCGGCCTCGAGGACGGGGACGTCGTGGTGGTGGCGCAGAAGGCGGTCTCGAAGGTGGAGGGGCGGATCGTCCACCTGGACGACGTGGAGCCGTCGCCGCGTGCTCGCGAGCTCGCCGGCGACGCCGACCCTCGCCGCATCGAGGTCGTCCTGCGGGAGTCCCGGGAGGTCGTCCGCGCACGCCCGCCGCTCGTCATCGCCGAGACGCGCCACGGCTTCGTCTGCGCCTCCGCCGGGGTCGACGCGTCCAACGCGAAGGGCCCCGGAACGCTCGTCCTGCTGCCCGTCGACCCGACGCCTCCGCGCGGAGGTTGCGTGAGCGGATCCGCGACCTCACGGGGCGCGAGGTCGGCGTGGTCGTCTCCGACTCCTTCGGCCGCGCCTGGCGGAACGGGACGACCGACGTCGCGCTCGGCGTCGCCGGCCTCGTGGCGCTCGTCGACCTCCGGGGAACGAGGGACGCGGTCGGGTACGAGCTCCACTCGACGCAGATCGCGGTCGCCGACGAGATCGCGGGGGCGGCCCAGCTCGTCATGGGAAAGACGTCGGGGATCCCGGCGGCGGTCGTGCGCGGGCTCGAGGTCGCAGGGGAGGGCAGCGCCGCCGACCTCGTCATGCCGCGCGAGCGCGACCTCTTCCGGTAGGACCGCCGATAGACTCCGAGGTCCGTGCGCACCTACGCGATCTGGGGAACCGCGACCTCCCCCGAGCACGAGGAGTGGGTCAAGGAGGTCGGCAAGCGCTTCGAGCAGGACGAGTTCACGCTCGTCGACGACGTCGCCGAGGCCGACTTCGTCCTCAACATGTTCGACCCGGCGGACCCGAAGGCGTTCAGGCGCGCGTCACGGGGCACGTACTCGGCGGCGTTCTACGAGCTCCCCGAGGCGCCCGAGGACGCGCTGAAGGAGAGCTACCCGATGCTCGTGCGCACCCTCTCCAACGTCGTGCTCCTGCGGGTGCCGGGCCAGGGTGTCTGGTTCACGACGATGGAGCGAGGCACGTACCACGTCGCGGACGACTCGCGGGAGATCTACGAGCGCCTCGAGCCGCTCGCGACCTCACGGCTGGTCATCGACAACGAGTGGATCCCCGACCTCGAGCCCGAGCTCTGGGACGGCGACGAGGTGACGGCGGACATCGGCGCCGCCGGCCGCCGGCTGGACGAGCTCGACCTCCTGCCCTCGCCCTTCCCCGTCGAGGAGTACCTGTCCGGACGCGACCTCCGCCACGTCATGCGCCTGTACAGCGTGGGCGGGCTCTCGTACGGGAACCTCTCGGCGCGCAAGGACGAGACCCGGTTCTGGATGAGCGCGAGCGGCGTCGACAAGTCGAAGCTCGAGGACGTCGGCCGCGACTTCCTCATGGTCAAGGACTTCGACGACGACCGCGGTGTCATCGTCCTCAGCGTGCCGCCCGGCATCGAGCCGCGTCGCGTGTCGGTGGACGCGATCGAGCACTGGATGATCTACCAGGCGCACCCGGACGTCGGCGCGATCCTCCACGTCCACGCGTGGATGGAGGGGATTCCGGCGACGGACGTCAACTACCCGTGCGGCACGCAGGAGCTCGCGGTCGCGGTCGCCGATCTCGTCGCCGCCGAGCCGGATCCCGGCGCACGCGGTCATCGGCCTGCGCAACCACGGCATCACCTGCCACGGGCGAGAGCCTCTCGGAGATCCTCGACCGGGTGGCGCCGAAGGTGCTCCGCCAGGTCCCGATGACCTGTGCCTCGCGCTGCTGCGACCTACGTCCGCAGCCTGAGGAGCGTCAGCACGGCGAGCGCCGGGCCGATGACGACGTCGTTCGCCATGCACCAGACGCAGACGGCGTCGATGACGAAGAGCTGCACGACCACGAGGTAGGCCCCGAAGAAGACGCCGACGACGGCGAGCGTGGCCGCCGACAGCCGCGCGATCGGCGCGTCCCACAGGAGCAACGCGAGCACGGTCAGGTATGACGCGAGCCCGAGCATCGCCACCGGGATCCCGGCGATCTCGGAGTAGGACGACTCCTGCACCTTCTCGCATCCCCCGCCCTGCACGCAGATCACGCTCTGGTCGGCGAAGTGAGCCCAGGTCAGATAGCCCGCGACTCCGATCCCGGCGAGCGTGACCAGGATCGCGGCGATGCGAAGCGTGCGGTCGCTCAACCGCTGAGCGCGTCGTCCAGCGCCGCCGAGAGGGCCGCCGGGTCGAGCCCGACCTGGATCAGGTACGGGTCGTCGTCGCCGATCTGGACGAGGAGGGTCGGAGTGCCCGTCGCGCCCGACTCCTGGAAGCCCTGCATGTTCCGGAGCGCCTGCGCGGTCACCTCGGCGCTCTCCGCGTCCGTGAAGAGCCGGTCCACGTCGAGGCCCGGGACCGCCGCTGCGGACTCTACGCAGGACCTCGTCCGTGACCCAGCCCGAGTTCTCCTGTCCCTGGTTCCGGAACAGCTCCTGCTGGTACTCCCACATGAGGTTCTGCTTGCCCGCGGCGAGGACGTAGCGAGCGGCCTTCTCCGAGTCGCGCCGAGGATGGACACGACCCTGAAGTCGGCGTTCACCTTCCCGGGGCGGACGTAGTCGTTCACCAGCGTGGGGAGCATCTGCTCCGTGTACTCGGCGCAGAACGGGCACTGCATGTCCGCGTACTCGATGAGCGTCACGCTCGCATCCGGATCGCCGAGCAGCGATCCCTCCTGCGGGACTCCGGACACGTCGACCGCGGGGGCCGACGAGCCGCTCCCGCCGTCGTCACGCAGCAGCAGCGCTCCGGCGACCAGGGCGATCGCGACGATCGCGGCGACACCGATCGCGATGACGATCGAGTTGCGAGACGCGGGCTGCCGTGTGCCCGACCGGGTGGCCATCAGCGGAAGTCTGCCTGTCGTGGTTCGCCGGCTAGGCGCCGAGCGCTCGCGCGGCGCGATGAGCTGCGCGCCCGAGTGCCGCGTACGCCGCCCGGCGCTCGGCCTTCGAGCCCGAGGCCTGCGCCTCCCGCAGCGCCCGGATCTGGCGCGAGACCTCGTCGTCGAGCTCCTCCCGTCCCCAGGCGAGGAAAGACTCGGTCGCGTCGCAGCGCTCCGCGAGCTCCCGCAGCACCTGCAGCGACGGGGTCCGCTCGCCCTGCTCGATCCGCGAGATGTACGCCGGGCTGCAACCGGGGAACGCGAGCTCGCGCTGGCTCAGGCCCGAGGCGACGCGCGCCTCGCGGAGGCGCCTCCCCACCGCGACGGGATCGTCGACGTGCGGTATCCGCTCTCGCCTGGCGCGCATCGAGCCCTTCTCGGCTGAACGAGGACAACGCTACTCCACCGTCCCGCTCGGCGCCATCGGCGGTGATCGTGCCGGTCAACGGCCGTTCGTGGTTGCTCGCGCCCGGATGTTGGTGCGCACGGACACGACGCCCGGCACGCGTGCGACGAAGACGGGAAGGAGCTCCGCGTCGGCCTCGGTCTCCACCTCGCCCTCGAGGTGCACGGCCCCCTCGACGACGTCCATGGAGATGGCTCCCGGCTCGAGCCACAGCGTGCGCCTGAGGATCTCCTCGCGGATCTCGTCGGCGATCTCGGCGTCCGTCCGCGTGAACGCGCGGACGACGTCGGCCCGGGTGAGGATCCCCACGAGGGCGCCGTCCTCCACGACGGGAAGCCGGTTCACCGACTCCGTGATCATCAGCGCGGCGGCCTCGTGAACAGTGCGGCCGGGAGTGATCGTCACGGCCGGAGCGCTCATCGCCTCGCCCACCGTTCTCGCTCCAATCTTGTCGTGGAGGTCGAAGTCGGGCTCGAGCAGCCAGCCGAGGAGGCCGCTGCGCGGAAGTGCGCCACCTGTCTTCACGAGGATGTCCGCCTCGGAGAGGACGCCGACCACGGCGCCGCTCTCGTCCACGACGGGGACTCCCGAGATCCTCCGCTCGGCGAGCAGAGCCGCAGCTTCCTTGAGCGGGGTCTCCGGTGTGGTCGTCAGCACCTCGACCGACATCAGGTCCCTGACTTTCATCGACGTCTCCTTTCGTTTCCCCGATCGTCGGCGCGGCCTGCGCCCGGGGCATCGGGGAGTACGCGGAGCACGCGTTCGGATACACCGCGTGTTACACCCGCTGACGAATAGCCCTCCCTCGAACGAGGGAGTACTTTCCCGGCCATGATCGAGCTGGCCACGGAGCGGAAGACGGCCCCCATCACGGAACGTCAGCGTGAGGTCGTCGCGCTCATCGCAGCCGGGTGCTCGAACGACGAGGTCGGCGCGCGACTCGGGATCTCTCCCCGAACGGCGAAGGCGCACTGCGACGTCCTGCGGCAGAAGCTGGGCGTGCGGCGTAGGCGCCAGATCCCGGTCGCGTTCCGCCTCCTCACCGGCGAGGATCCGCTGAGCGCGGGGCATCGCTGGGCGCTCGGCATGGAGCGACCCCGCTGACGCGGAGCCTGCGGCCGCGTGCGGTCGCAGGCTCCGGTGGTAGGGTCGAGGCCCCGGACAGGGAGCGCTCGTCGGAACATGGGGAGGACGGCGACAGTCGGGAAATCACGCCCGCTCCTACGCCGCCGGATCGTCGAGCGGCGCAGGCTTCTCACGCTGCTCGACGAGTCCAAGGCGCGCGTGCGCATGCTCGTCGCGCCGGCCGGATACGGGAAGACGACACTCGCCGAGCAGTGGGTCGACCGCGACGGACGTCGCGGTGCGTGGTTCACGGCGCGGCGCTCGTCGCGTGACGTCGCCGCGCTCGCCATAGGCATCGCGCGCTCCGCATGCGCCATCGTGCCCGAGTGCGACGTTCGCCTCCGTGAGCATCTCCGCGCCGTCCCCACTCCGGCCGAGAACGTCGACGTCCTCGCCGAGATCCTCGGCGAGGATCTCGATCCGTGGCCACGCGAGGCCTGGCTCGTCGTCGACGAGTACCAGGAGGTCAGCGGTGTGCGGGAGTGCGAGCGATTCGTAGCGGGGCTCCTGGCCGCCTCGGCCGTGCAGGTGCTCGTGGCGACACGGCAGCGACCTTCGTGGGTGACGACGCGCGAGCTCCTGTACGGGGACGTCTTCGAGCTCAACCAGGCCTCGCTCGCAATGAACAGCACCGAGGCGGCGGAGGTGCTCGGCAGCCACGGGGCGCAGTCCGCGTCGGGACTCGTCGCGCTCGCGAACGGCTGGCCCGCGGTCATCGGGCTCGCGAGCGTCTCGACCGTCGAGCTGTCGGGAGACGAGGCTCCCGTTCCGGAGACGCTGTACCGGTTCTTCGCCGAGGAGGTGTTCGGCTCGCTGGGCGACGCGGCGCAGGACGGGCTGACCGTTCTGTCCCGGGCACCCGTGCTCGATCGCGAGCTCGCCGGGTCGTTGCTCGGGGACGACGCCGAGGCGATCTGCCAGGCGGCTCTCGACGTCGGGATTCTCGTCGAGCGCGGGCCGATCCTCGAGCTCCACCCGCTCGCACGCTCGTTCCTGGCCGAGCGAAGTGCGGAGCTCGGGCCGATCGACGGGACGTCTGTGTCGAGATGCCTCGAGCACTACCGGGCGGGCCGCGACTGGGACGCGGGCTTCGAGCTCATCGCTCGTCACCGAGTTGCGGCGGAGCTCGAGGGATTGCTGCTCGCCGCGCTCGACGAGCTCCTCGACACCGCCCGGCTCTCGACGATCGAGACGTGGTGCGCGCTCGCGATCCGAGCTCGGAGCTCGAGACTCCGGCGTTCGCGCTCGCTCGCGCGGAGGTCGCACTCCGTCGGGGACGACACGCCGTCGCACAGGCGCAAGCCGAAGCCGCCGCGACGCTCCACGATGCCCGGGCTCACGTTCCGTGCGTACTCCGTCGCCGGCCGGGCAGCGCATCTCGCGTCGCGTGAGGAAGAGGCGCTCGAGCTGTACCGACGTGCGCAGGCCGCCGCGACGAGCGAGACGGAACGCCGCGATGCCCTCTGGGGCCAGGTCATGTGCTCCATCGAGCTCGAGCAACCGGAGGCTACCGCGACGTTGGCAACGCTCACCTCGGGGATGAGTCTTTCCAACCCGAGGGAGGTGGTTCGAGCGGCCGGCCTACACGTTGAGTGCGCAGCTCAAACTCGGCTCGCTGGACCTTGCCGAGGCTGACCTCGCGCTTGAGCTTCTGACCGCGGTACGTGATCCGTTGATCGAGTCGGCATTTCGGAATGTGTACTCGGCTGCTCTGGCGCTATCCGCGCGCTACGACGAGGCGCTTGGCCGCCGCTTCAGATCTTCTCGATGTCGTAAAGCGCTACCGGCTTGAGTTTGCGGTGCCCTATGCCCTGAGCGTCTTGTCGGTCGCTCACGCCGGAAGGCGAGAGTGGCGAGAGGCGTCCGCACTTCTCGACGAGGCGCTTTCCGCCGCTAGGACAAGTCGCAATGCATACGCCGAGCACATTCTGCTTCGCGATTCGACTGCGAACTCTCGCGCAAGAAGGCGCGACATGAAGCGGCCTTGCTGCTCCCAGTCCCACAGTTCCGTGAGTCGCTTCCCGCTGCCCGAGCTGAGGTGCTCAGTTCACGCGCACTTGTGCTTGCATCCAAGGAGAGGCTCGACGAGGCCGAGTCATTGGTTGATCGCGCCCGCGGCGTCTCGTCGGCGATTGAACCCACCGTGCTCATCTCAGCTGTGGATGCGATCGTCAGCTTGAGGCGTCGAGACGAGTCAGCGATCGACCGAGTGTTCGAATTCGTGGAGTCTGCGTGCTCGAGAGGCGCACTCGACCTGCTCGTAGTGGCGTATCGATCAACACCCGAGCTCTTAGCTGTACTGCTGCGTCACCCGTGCCAAGACCGCGTGATCGAGGTCTTAAGGAGCGTGCAAGATGAAGACCTCGCACAAGCACTCGGCTTATCGGTGCGTGCGAGCGACGACCCTCGCTCCAAGCTCACACCGCGCGAGCGTGACGTCTTCGAGTTGCTCTGTCAGCGGTTTTCCAACCGACAGATCGCCAAGCTCCTCTTCATCGAGGAGTCGACGGTGAAGGTGCACACGCACCACATCTACGACAAGCTGGGCACGCGATCGCGAACGGCGCTCGCGGTTCAGGCAGCGCTCGAGCGTGCCGATCAGGCGACTTCGGCGATGGGGACTGCCGACTCGGCCGAAGACTCGTAGCTTCCGTGACCGAACTCGAGGAAGTCGGCGCGGCGTGCGAGCCGGTAGTCCTCGTCGGCGCCGGCGAGGATTGCCTCGAACGCGGCGACGACAGCCGTATCGAACTGGCTGTCCACCGCCTGGGCCAGCCGGAGACGAGCGACCCTGCTCGGCATCGCGTCGCGATACGGGACGATCGGAGGTCATGGCGTTGTAGGCATCGGCGACGGCGATGATGCGTGAGACGAGGGGGATGCTGTCGCCAGTTCGCCCGTCGGGATAACCCTGGCCGTCGATCCGCTCGTGATGGTGGCGAACGACGGTCGCGATCTCCGCGTACTCGTCGACGTGGCCGAGGATCCGCTCGCCGATCGCAGAGTGCTCCTGCATCTGCCGACGCTCGTCGAGCGTGAGCGCACCGGGCTTCTCGAGGAGACCGGGCGCGAGCCCGATCTTGCCGATGTCGTGCACGAGCCCGCACAGGTACGCGTGCTCCTGCACCTCAGCCGAGAGCCCCATGCGCGCAGCGACGTCGCGGGAGTAAATGGCGACTGCAGCGGAGTGGCCGGCCGTGTACTGATCTCGAGCGTCGAGGGTCGCGATGAGCGCGGCAGCGAACTGGAGATTGGCGCGCTCGAGCGTCTGCGTTCGCCGTAGAGAGATCGCTCGCGAGACGTCTCTCCTCCTGATAGAGGCCGTAGAGCCTCTGAGCTGCCGTAGCAGGCACGAGGAACAGAGCGAGTGTCCACGGAGATACCTCCACGTACATGAACGCAAGAAGTGCAACGAACGGCGCGTACAACGGTGGTACGAGCACGAGGAGCGGAGTCACCGTACGCGCGGTGTCGGCAGCTGATCCGCCACGGACAGCCGCGGTGATCACGCCAAACACCACCTCGAGCATCTCGCTTATCAGGGCACCGACGAGTGTTGCTGCGATGAACCCCCCGAGAGTGGAGGGCACGATCGTTATGACTGCCTGAGCAGCGAGCCCCGTGATGGCACCGGAGATGAATCGCGTACTGGTGTACGTCGCCCACTTGAGCCGAGGGGCTCGATCGCGTCGGCGCGACGTCAACTCCGGATCGCCGAGCATTGATGCGCCGCCGACGGTCGCAGCAGCGAGCGGTCCGAAGAGAACGGCGGCTAGGAGGGTGGGTACAACTGAGATCGATAGCTCTGTGTTTCTCGTGAGCCGTACGCTGCTTCTCTCTGCGATGGCCGCTACAGCCGCAAGAGCAAGGACAGCCACCGGTTCCTCGATCAGGTAGCCCGCCATCATGAGGGACGCAGCAGTAGCGATGGCCGCCACGACCAGTGCAACGACGTAAACGATCGTGCGCGTCTGCCGGTCCATGAGCCGGATGCCTTGAACTATCCCTCGAATGGGGTATACGATTCTGTTGCCGTCAGTTCCCAATCGAGGAGTCACCGCCTATGGCCAGAGGCATCAAAGTCTGGTAAAGCCGTCTCATCCTCGGTTCTCCATCGGGGGTGGGCATCCCTCTTTCGGGGATATGAGTTCTCCGGGGGAACGGCCCGATGGATCGTCGGGATGCTGACGGGTTAGCTGGCTGTAGCGTCAGCTACGCAATGAGTCCACGCCGGAAGCCAACGGCTACGGCGTGGGCTCTGCTGCGCGCCTGAAGCTTCGCGAGCAGGTGACGGACGTGGGACTTGACCGTCTCCTCCGACAGGTAGAGCCGTTCGCCGATCTCCCGATTGACCAGACCGTCGGCGACGAGCTGAAGGACCTCGATCTCGCGGGCGGTCGGGTCTTGTCCGAGCTCGCGCGTCGTCGGCGGCGTGAACGGGATGACCGAACCGTGCCGGCGCGTGCTGCGTCGCGCCGCAGCCGCCTCGAAGCGACGGCTATGGTCACGGTAGCGGTCGAGAATCTGCTTTCGCTCGGCGGCGTCCACGTCTCCCGTATCGGCGAGACCAGCGCACCGCTGAAGTTCGGAAGCGCCGCATTCCCTCGAACGGGGGAGTCGTCACCCGAACGGCCGAGATGGTCGACCGGCACTTGCTCGCCGCGCGGATGGTGGCCGAGACGCATCGCCGGCTGGCGCCGCCCTCCCTCGCCCGTATTCCCGATACGCGCTCGCTCGGGCGGCGTCCCCGGCTCGGTCTCGGCCATCCCCGCATCGGCGGCAATCACCGGTCGACCATCTAGGCCGCTGCGCTCGACGTTGCCGGGAGGATCCGTCCGGCCTTGATCTCCTCGGCGTAGTGGCAGGAGACGAGGTGCCCGTCGAGCTTGCGCAGCGCCGGCTCGTCGGTTGCGCACCGCGTCGGTTGCACGAACGGGCAGCGCGTGTGGAACCGACAGGCCGGCGGCGGGTTCGCCGGGCTCGGCAGGTCGCCTTCCACGCGAATCGCGGTTCGTCGTCGCTCGACCTGCGGGTCCGGGATCGGGATGGAGGAGAGCAACGTGATCGTGTACGGATGGAGCGGGTTGTCGTAGAGATCGTCCGCGGGGGCGACCTCGACGATCTTGCCGAGGTACATGACCGCGATCCGGTCGGAGATGTGACGGACCACTGCCAGGTCGTGGGCGATGAAGAGGTACGTCAGCCCGAACTCGTCCTGGAGCTTCTCCATGAGGTTGATGATCTGCGCCTGGATCGACACGTCGAGCGCGGACACGGGCTCGTCGCACACGATGAGCTCCGGGTTCAGCGCGAGGGCCCGCGCGACGCCGATTCGCTGGCGCTGCCCTCCCGAGAACTCGTGCGGATAGCGACTCACGGCATCCGGCGGAAGGCCGACCAGCGACAGGAGGTCGCGAACGCGTGCCGCGGACTCCGTGCGCCCGGAGATGCCGTGGGTGCGCAGCGGCTCGCCGACGATCCGCCCGACCGAGTGACGGGGGTTCAACGAGGCGAACGGATCCTGGAACACCATCTGCATCCGGCGCCGCAAGGGCTGTAGCTGGCGCTCCTTGAGGCTCGTGATGTCCTGGCCGTCGAAGATCACGCGACCCGCGGTCGGCTCGTACAGGCGGAGGATCGCGCGACCGAGCGTCGACTTCCCGCATCCGGACTCGCCGACGAGCCCGAGCGTCTCTCCGCGGTCGATGGTGAACGACACGTCGTCCACCGCCTTGATGTCTCCGACGTGACGCTCGAGGATGAGCCCGCTCCTGATCGGGAAGTACACCTTGAGCGAGTCGACCTCGAGGAGCGGGTCGCGTGCCGTCGCCGGCCATCGAGGTGGTCATGCCGCTCCCTCGAGCTGCCGCCTCCAGAGATCCGGGGCCACCGGGTTGAAGCAGGCGATGTGATGGCCCGTCTCCACCGGCTGGAGAGGCGGGAGCACCTGCGTGCAGGTCTCGATGACGTTCGGGCACCTCGGGGCGAAGGGGCACGAGTCGGGCGGGCTCAGCATGTTCCGCGGCGAGCCCGCGATGGGTTGCAAGGCGCGACGTCGGCTCGTGTCGAGCCTAGGCACGCTCTGGAGCAGGCCGAACGTGTACGGGTGCTGGGGGGCGGCGAAGACCTGATCGGCGGTCCCGGTCTCGACGAACGTCCCGGCGTACATGACGTGAACCCGGTCGCAGAGCCCGGCGACGACACCGAGGTCGTGCGTGATGAGGATGAGCGACCTGTCGCGGCCGGAGACGAGCTCGCGCAGGAGGTCGAGGATCTGAGCCTGGATCGTGACGTCGAGCGCGGTCGTCGGCTCGTCCGCGATCAACAGCTTGGGCTCGCAGGCGAGCGCCATCGCGATCATCGCGCGCTGTCTCATCCCTCCCGAGAACTGGTGTGGGTAGTCCTCGAGCCGCTGGCGCGCGCTCGGGATCCCCACCTGCTCGAGGAGCTCCACGGCTCGCCGGTTGGCGGGGTCACGATCCATCCCGAAGTGCGTCTCGAGCGCCTCGCGAATCTGCCGCCCGACCGTGAGGACGGGGTTGAGCGAGCTCATCGGGTCCTGGAAGATCATGGCGATCTCCCGTCCGCGGATCGTCCGGAGCGTGGCGTCGTCGAGCGTGAGGAGGTCTCGACCGCCGAAGTGGGCGCGTCCCGCGGTGACCCGCCCGGCCCGGGCGAGGATGCCGAGCAGCGCGAGCGACGTGACGCTCTTGCCGCAGCCGGACTCCCCGACGATGCCGAGCGTCTCGCCCGGGGCGATGGCGAAGGAGATCCCGTTGACCGCGTACACGGTGCCGCGGTTCGTCCAGAACTCGACGTGCAGGTTCTCGACCTGCAGCAGCGGCTCGCGCGTCATGCGCGACCTCGGAGCTTCGGGTCGAGAGCCTCGCGGAGGCCGTCACCGATGAGGTTGAAGCCGAGCACCGCGATGACGATCGCGAGGCCCGGGATGATCGCGAGGTGCGGGGCTGTCTGGAGGTACCGGACCGTGTCGGTCAGCATCGTCCCCCACTCGGGCGTCGACGGATCTTGTGGGCCGAGGCCGAGGAAGCCGAGCCCGGCCGCGTCGATGATGGCAACCGCCAGCGCGAGCGTTCCTGCGACGATCACGGGCGACATCGCGTTCGGGAGGATGTGCGACACGAGGATCTTTCGGCGCGGCACGCCGATCGCACGGGCGGCGAGCACGAAGTCGTTCCCCTTCTGCCCCAGCACCGACCCGCGGAGAAGCCGGGCGAAGATCGGGATGTTCACGACCCCGATCGCGATCATGACCGAGAAGAGCCCGGGGCCGAGCATCGCCGCGATCCCGATCGCCATCAGCAGGCCGGGGATGGAGAGCATGATGTCCATCAGGCGCATCACCACGGTGTCTCCGGTGCCGCCCATGTAGCCGGCGAACGCTCCGAGGACGATTCCGACGCTGACGCCGACGGTGACCGCGACGACTCCGATCAGCAGGGAGTAGCGGGCTCCGTAGACGACGCGGGAGAACTCGTCCCGCCCGAGCTGGTCGACGCCGAACCAGTGGTCGGCCGACGGCCCGGGACAACACCCCTCCGACAGCAGGCTCAGATCCTGCTCGCGCGGGTCGTAGGGGGCGATGAGCGGTGCGAACACTGCGGTGAGGACGAACAGGGCCACGAGCGCGAACCCGACCACCGCGCCCGGGTTCCGGACGAGGCGGTACCAGGCTTCCCCCCAGAGTCCGCTCGGACCGCTCTCGAGCGGGATCTCCCGGGTCTCGAGCTCGGCGACGGACACGTCAGCTCACCCGGATGCGCGGGTCGAGGTAGGCGTACGAGACGTCGACGACGAGGTTCACGAGGACGAAGACGAGCGCCACGAAGAGGATCCCGCCCTGGAGGACCGGGTAGTCGCGGTTCTCGATCGCGCCGGCGAGCCACGTTCCCATCCCGGGGATCGCGAAGACCGTCTCCGTGAGGATCGCTCCCGAGAGGAGCAGGCCGATCTGGAGGCCGATGATCGTGACCACGGGCAGCAACGCGTTGCGGAAGACATGCCGGCGGTCGACGATGTTCGAGCTGACGCCCTTCGCCCGCGCCGTGCGCACGTAGTCCTCGTTCTGGACGTCGAGGACGGAGGCGCGGGTGATCCGCGCGATGATCGCGAGCGGGATCGAGCCGAGCGCAATCGCGGGCAGGATGAGATGCATCGCCGCGTCCCAGGCCGCTTCCGGGTTCAGCGTGATGATTCCGTCGAGGACGTAGAAGCCGGTCGGGTGCTCGGCGTCGATGAGCACGTCCTGCCGGCCGATCGTGGGTAAGAGCCCGAGCTTCACGGAGAAGACGTACTTGAGCAGGATGGCCAGGAAGAACACGGGGATCGAGATCCCGATCAACGACGCGACGAGGCTGCCGTGGTCCATGGGGCTCCCGTATCGCTTCGCGGCGAAGAAGCCGAGGGGGACGCCGAACGAGACCGCGAAGAGCATCGCGAACATCGCCAGCTCGATCGTCGCCGGGAACCGCCGCTGGATCTCCTCGGTGATCGGTCTTCGCGACGCGATGCTCGTGCCGAGGTCGCCGTGCGCGAGCCTCCGCAGGTATCTCAGGTACTGCTCCCAGATCGGCCGGTCGAGCCCGTACTGGCGCTCGATCTGCTCGACCGCCTCCGGCGTCGCGCGCTCGCCGAGCAGCGACTCGGCGGGGCCTCCCGGGAGGGCCCTGATCCAGAGGAAGAGCAGGATCGAGAGCCCGAGGAGGATGGGGACGAGAAGGAGCAGTCGGCGGACGACGAATTGCAGCATCAGGCCGTCGTCATCCGCCGACTGTCCTCAGTGCGGGACTACCCGGTCTCCGTCGTCTCGCTCTCGTTCGAACCCTCGTCGCTCGTCGACACCGTGGCGAACGACTCGCCGCCGACGCCGACGGGGCTCGGGACGAAGCCCTGGACGTTGCTGTCGAACGCGAGGGCCGCCTTCGCGTTCACGTACGGGACCCCCGGGAGGAAGTCCATGATCTTCCGGTTCGCCTCCTGGTACAGCTGCACCCGAGCGTCCGGATCGGACTCCTCCTCGGCCTGGTTCAGGAGGTCGTGGATCTCCTGGTTCGTGAAGCCGAACTGCGCGGAAGGCGCCTGGAAGAACGTCCCGATGAAGTTGTCCGCGTCCGCGAAGTCCGCGATCCAGCCGATGAGGAACAGCTGGCCCGCGGTGCCCGTCGTTGACCTTCGAGACGAAGTCCGGTCGCCACGGAGCGGTCTTCGGCACGACCTTGAAGCCGGCGCCGTTCAGATCCGCCGCGAAGGCCTCGAAGTTGCGCTTCGGATCCGGCATGTAGTCGCGACTGACGTCCGTCGGGTACCAGAACTCGATCTCCACGGGCAGCGTCAGGCCAGCCTGCTGGAGGAGCTGCTTCGACTTGGCGGGGTCGTAGTCGTACGTCGTCACGTCGTCCGCATAGCCCTGGATCTCCTGCGGCATGAACTGCGTCGCCAGCACGCCGCGACCGGCGTAGAAGGAGTCGACGACCTCCTGCCGGTTCAGCGCGTGCGCGACGGCCTGCCTCACGAGCAGGTTGTCCATCGGGGGCTTGGCCTGGTTGATTCCGACGTAGCCGACGTTGAACGGCGGGCGCTCGAGGAGCTGGAGATTGTCGTCGCCCTGGATCGTCTCGACGTCCTGCGGCTCCACGAGGTCGTAGCCCTGGATCTCGCCCGTCTGCAAAGCCTGCAGCCGCGCGGTGTTGTCGGCGATCGGCCGGAAGATGATCTTCTCGGTCTTCGCCTTGTCGCCCCAGTAGTCGTCGTTGCGAACGAGGACGAGCTGCTCACCGAGGGTCCAGGACTCGAACTTGTAGGGCCCCGTTCCCGTCGGGTGCTCCGTCGCGTAGGTGCCGCTCGGCTGGAAGATCCCGTCCGCGTTCTGGGAGCCGGCGTCCGCGTCGTACTCCGTGAGCGCCTTCGGGCTCACGATGGCCAGGCTCGGCAGCGAGAGCGTCGAGAGGATCGTCGCCGACGGCTTCGTCAGATTGATCGTGACCGTCTGGTCGTCGACCGCCTCGCAGCTCTTGTAGAGGCTGGCCTCTGGGCCGGGGCTACCCTCGGCGGGGTTCTTGAAGCCGCCCCCGAAGCCGTACTGCCAGTAGTACGTCGTCCCGTCGCCCTGCAGTGCGGCCGGGAAGTTGAACCACCGGTCGAAGTTGAAGCAGACCGCGTCGGCGTTGAAGGGCTCGCCGTCGTGGAACGTCACGTCCTCCCGCAGGTTGAACGTCCAGGCGAGGCCGTCGTCACTCGTCGTCCAGTCGACCGCGAGCGACGGGATCACCTTGGAGCCGCCGGGCTCGAGCCTCGTGAGGCCCTCCGTCATCTGGTAGAGGGCGCGGATCGACTCGCCGTCGGAGATCAGCGCGCCGTCGAGCGCGGTCGGATCCGCGGCCGTGCCGAAGACGAGCGTGTCCCCGCCTCCGTCTCCACCGCCACCGCAGCCGGTCGCGACGAGCACCAGGGCCGCAACGCCGGCGAGTGCGAGCACTTTCAACCTTCCCATCAGATCTCCCTTCACTGGACTCGGCTTCAGCCAGGCAGTATCGCAAGCGGAGGAAGTGCCCGGCAGAGCCGATTCGTGAACCGAGGGCCCGGGACTCGGCCCGCCCTCGCTCGGTCCGTTGCTCGTGTCTGTCGATCGCGTCAGGCAGCGAGGCCCGCGAGATCGCGGAGCGCCTCGAGACGCTTGAGCGCCTGTCCCTCGAGCTGGCGCACGCGCTCGCGTGTCAGGTCGAGCTCGTGCCCGATCGCCTCGAGGGTCCACGGCTCGCCTTCGAACCCGAAGCGGAGCTCCAGGATCCGCCGCTCCCGCTCCGGGAGGGCGTCCAGCGCACGCCGGATGCTCTGGCGGCGCAGCGACTCCTCGGCCTCGTCGAACGGGTCGGCTGCTTCGCGGTCCGCGAAGAGATCGCCGAGCTCACCCTCGTCGTCGGCCCCGACCGTCTGGTTGAGCGAGACGGACGCGTGGGCGGCTCCGAGCGCCTCGTCGACGTGCTGGATCGGCAGGCCGGTCGCCTCGGCGAGCTCCTGCTTGGTCGCGTCTCGCCCGAGCTCGACCTCGAGCCGCCGCGCGGCCCGGGAGAGCTTCTGCTGGCGCTCGACCACGTGCACCGGGACGCGGATCGTGCGCGCGTGGTTGGCGACCGCCCGCTGCACCGACTGCCGGATCCACCAGGTGGCGTAGGTCGAGAACTTGAACCCACGGCGCCAGTCGAACTTCTCGACGGCGCGGTTGAGCCCGAGCGTCCCCTCCTGGATGAGATCGAGGAACGGCACGCCGAGTCCGCGGTAGCCCTTCGCGATCGAGACGACGAGACGGAGGTTCGACTCGATCATCGTGCGCTTGGCCACGGGGTCGCCGCGCTCGATGCGCTTGGCGAGCGCGACCTCCTCCGCCGCCGTCAGCAGCTTGTGGCGCCCCACGTCGGCGAGGAAGAGCTGGAGGCTGTCGGCTGCGCCGGAGACGGCACCGGCCTCGTACTGCGGCTTCTGGGGCGCGGCCTCCTCCTTCTCCGCGTCCGCGTCCGCGTGCGGGATCTCGATGCCGTGCGCCTCGAGCTCGCGCTGCAGGAGCTCGGCCTCGTCCTCGCCCAGGTCGTGCTCGAGCACGAACGCCTCGAGCTCGGCGGGCTCGAGGTGGCCGCCGTGCTCCTCGGCGCGCTCGACGAGGGCCTTGAGATGCTCGGACTCGAGCAGTTCGATGAGCTGGTTCTGCGTCAAAGTGCTGTTTCAGTCCTTTCGATCAGGTCGTTCGGGGGGAGCAACAAACTTACGGAGTGTAGGGAGCCATTTCTCTTGATTCCAGGGTGATCCGCCCTCTGGGGGCGTTACAAGCTCGTAAACGCTCGCGCTGCCCTCTGGTATTCCGCTCGTGCGGCGATTGCGGTTTGCGGCGCGACCGTCGAGAGCCCGCAGGCCCACATCACCTGAGACGGGCGGCGCCCCAGGCAGTTAGATGATGACCGGTTCGACGGACGTCGAAAACCCCCCGAAGCGGCTTTACGCGCTCTTAGCGCGTCTTTCCGCAAGGAGCTCGACGGCTCGCTCCAGCGTGAGGGTCTCGACCGAGTCTCCCTTGCGGAGACTCGCATTCGTCTCGCCGTCCGTGACGTACGGGCCGAATCTGCCGTCTTTGGCCACGATCTGCCTGCCGGTTCCGGGGTCTGCTCCGAGCTCCTGAGCGGCGGCCGGGCAGCCCGTCGGCCGCGACGGGCCTTCGGCTCGGCGAGCAGCGCCTCTGCCTCCTCGACGCCGACGGTCAGCAGCTGCTCCTCGGAGGCGAGCGATCGCGTCTCCGTCCCCTTCTTCACGAATGGGCCGTACCGTCCGTTCGCGACGAGAATCTCCTCGCCTCCGGACCCGGTCAGCGTGCGGGGCAGCGTGAGCAGCCGCACGGCGTCGTCGAGCGCGACCGTGTCGAGTGCCATCGACGAGAATAGTGAGGCAGTGCGCGGCTTGCCCTCCTCACCTTCCGCGAGCACCTCCGTGACGTACGGGCCGTATCGCCCGTCCTTCGCCGCGATCTCGCGCCCGGTCTCCGGGTGGCGGCCGAGGATGCGCTGCCCGAGGGCTGCGCGAGGAGCTCCTCGGCCCTCTCCGGAGTGAGCTCGTCGGGCGCGATGTCGTCGGGGATGCTCGTGCGGTCCGTGCCTCGCTCGAAGTACGGGCCGAACTGCCGACCCGGACGACGATGTCGGTTCCGGGGATGGGATGGAGTTGACGAGTCGCGCGTCGATCTCGTCCAGATGGTCGGTCACGAGCGCGTGCAGGCCGGGTCGCCCCGTCACCGAAGTAGAAGGCGCGCAGCCAGTCGACCCTGGCCTCGTCTCCGGCCGCGATGCGATCGAGGTCGTGCTCCATGCGGGCAGTGAAGTCGAAGTCGACGAGCTGCTCGAAGTGCTCCTCGAGCAGGCGGGTCACCGAGAAGGCGACGAACGTCGGTACGAGCGCGGTTCCCTTCTTGAACACGTACCCCCGGTCGAGGATCGTCCCCAGATCGACGCGTACGTCGACGGTCGACCGATGCCGCGCTCCTCGAGCGCCCTGACCAGGCTCGCCTCGGTGTACCGGGCCGGCGGGGTCGTCTCGTGGCCCTGCGGCTCGAGCGATCTTGCTGACAACGATTGGCCAACGGCCAGGGCGGGCAGGCGACGCTCCTCCTCGTCGTCGACTGGCTCGTCTCGACCCGACTCGTACGCGAGCAGGAAACCGGGGGACGTGATCACCGTTCCGGACGCACGAAACACGGCCCGCGTCCCGCGCTCCGTCGTCGCACCGAGATCGATGACGACCGTCTGGCCGACGGCGTCCGTCATCTGCGAGGCAGATCGTGCGCTTCCAGATGAGGTCGTAGAGCGCGCGCTCGTCGCGGGCGAGCTCGCCCTGCAACTCCTGCGGGGTGCGGAAGGTGTCGCCGGCCGGCCGGATCGCCTCATGGGCCTCCTGCGCGTTCGCGACCGCCCGCTCGTACCGCCGCGGCTCGCCGGGCACGAAGTCGTGCGCCGTAGAGCCTGCGTCGCCTGCGCGCGCGCGGCTGCCAGCGCGGTCTCGGAGAGATTGGCCGAGTCGGTGCGCATGTAGGTGATGTAGCCGTTCTCGTACAGGCGCTGCGCGACCCGCATCGTCGTCTGCGACGAGAACCGGAGCTTGCGGCTTGCCTCCTGCTGGAGCGTCGAGGTGCTGAACGGTGCGGCCGGGCGGCGCACGGTACGGCTTCTCCTCGACCGAGCTCGACGCGCGAACGGGCGGCCGCCGAGCCCGGCCGCAAGCGAGCGGGCGTCGGTCCTCGTCGAGCCGCACGACGTGGCTCGTCCGCGCGAGCGGTCCCGTCGTCGCGGAAGTCGCGGCCCTGGGCGACGCGCGCGCCGTCGAGCTGCGACGAGCCGGGCCTCGAAGGCAGCCGGGGTCGAACGTCCCCAGCAGATCCCAGTAGGAGGCCGAGACGAACGCGCATCCGCTCGCGCTCGCGCTCCACGACGAGACGCGTCGCCACGGACTGCACGCGTGCCCGCCGAGAGGCCGTGGCGTGACCTTCTTCCAGAGGACGGGCGAGACCTCGTAGCCGTAGAGGCGGTCGAGGATCCGCCGCGTCTCCTGCGCGTCGACGAGGTGCTGGTCGATCGCTCGCGCGTCGTCCGGAGCGCACGCTGGATCGCCTCGCGGCGTGATCTCGTGGAAGACCATGCGCCGCACGGGCACCTTCGGCTTCAGCACCTCGACGAGGTGCCACGCGATCGCCTCGCCCTCGCGGTCCTCGTCCGTCGCGAGGAGGAGCTCGTCGGCGCTCCTCAGCTGCTTCTTGAGCTCGCGTGATCGTCCTTCTTCTTGTCGGGGTCGACGACGTAGAGCGGCTCGAAGTCCTGCTCGACGTTGACCCCGAGGCGCGCCCAGGCGCCTTCTTCATGCGCCGCCGGGATCTCGGCTGCCCGCTGCGGGAGGTCGCGGATGTGCCCGATGCTGACGACTCGACGACGAATCCGTCCCCGAGGTACCCGGCGATCGTCCGCGCCTTGGCGGGGCTCTCGACGATGACGAGGCTGCTCTTGCCCATCGGCGCGACACCATAGCGAGCGCCTTTCCGGCCAGGACAACGCGGCCCGGGTTCGTGGCCCACGCTGCGCCGGCCGCGGGGTGATCCGGCGATACTGGCGCCGATGTCGCGACCGCCCCGCCCGAGCTGGGTCTACTTCGTCATCGGCGCGGTCACCTGGCCCGTGCTGAAGACCGTGTTCCGGCTGCGCGCCTCGGGTAGCGAGAACGTTCCGCGCGATGGCGGCTTCGTCCTCGCCGCGAACCACTGGTCGAACCTCGACCCCTGGCCCCTCGGGATCCCGCTCTTCCCGCGTCGCTTCCTCCGGTTCATGGCGAAGTCGGAGCTCTTCTGGTTCCCGCTCGGGTCGATCGTCCGCGCCGGCGGAGGTTTCCGCGTGCGGCGTGGGGAGCGGGACGACGAGGCGATCGCGACCGCCGTCGAACTCTGCCGCCAGGGTCACGCGGTCGTGATGTTCCCCGGAGGGGACCCGCCGCCGGAAGGGCCTTCGCAAGCGCCACGAGGCTCGCTGGCACACGGGCGCCGCGCGGATCGCCCTCGAAGCCGGTGTTCCGCTCGTGCCCGCCGGGATCGTGGGCACCGACCGGCTGGCCAGGCTCGGCCCGCTGCGCGTCGCCTACGGGCCGCCGGTGGAGGTCGAGGACCTCGACGACCTGCCGATCGGTGAGCGTGCACGCGCTGCCACCGGCCGCCTGAGGGACGCGATCGACGAGCTCGAGAGGTCCCTGGCGTGAAGCCGCTCCTCGTCGTGGACGGCGACTCGTTCGCGCATCGTGCCTACCACGCGATGCCGGTGAAGGCGTTCCGGACGACTCACGGGCGCCCGGGGAACGCGCTGACCGGGTTCACGAACATGCTCCTACGCCTGTGGCAGGACGAGCAGCCGCGCACCGTGCTCGTGGCGTGGGACCGGCTGGACGTGCCGACGTACCGCCACACGGCGTTCGCGGGGTACCAGAGTGGACGCGTCTTCGACGACGAGCTCGTCGAGCAGCTCGACCTCCTCCCGGAGCTCGTCGCCTCGTCGGGGCTCGCGGTTGCGAAGCATCCCGGGTACGAGGCCGACGACTTTCTCGCCGCGGCCGCGGCCGGGGAGGAGGCGGCCGGCGGCGTGAGCCTCGTCGCCACGTCCGACCGGGATGCGTACCAGCTCGTGACCGAGCGGACGACGATCCTGCAGCCGGTGCGAGGCGGTGGGCCGCCTGCGCGCATCGACCCGGCGGGCGTGCGCGAACGCTACGGCGTCGAGCCGTCGCAGGTGCCGGACTTCATCGCGCTTCGCGGCGACCCGTCCGACCGGATTCCCGGCGCGCGCGGCGTCGGCGAGAAGCGCGCCGCCGACCTGCTCGCGCAGTACGGCACGCTCGAAGACATCCTGGATGCCGGTCGCTTCGAGGCCGAGGCGGACGCGCTCCGCCTCTTCAAGCACATGGCGACGCTCGACCGCGACGCTCCGCTTCACGCCCCTCCCGGACGTCGTGCCGGACTGGACGGCGACGGCGGCGCACGTGCGCGACCTCGGACTCGAAGGCCTGGCGACGCGACTCGAGGCAGCCGCGGCGTGAAGCTCGTCAGCCATCCGGCTCTCGCTCACCTCCATCCGACGGGACACCATGTGCATCCCGAGAACCCGGAGCGTATTCGCCGCCTGCACGAGCGCTTCCCCGAGTACGAGGAAGGGCCCGCGGCTACCCGCGAGCAGGTCGAGCGTGTCCACTCCGGCGCCTACGTCGAGGCGGTCGACGCGATCCACGACGAAGTGTGGCTCGACGGCGACACCTTCGCCGGCCCGACGACGTGGGAAGCGGCTCGACTGGCCGCGGGCTGCGCGATCCGAGCCGTGGACCTCGAGGGGTTTGCGCTGGTGCGCCCGCCCGGGCACCACGCCCTCTACGCCTGCGCGATGGGCTTCTGCATCTTCAACAACGTCGCGATCGCCGCGCGACACGCCCAGGCGACGCTCGGCCTCGAGCGCGTGGCGATCGTCGACTTCGACGTCCACCACGGCAACGGCACCGAGGCGCTGTTCCGAGCCGACCCCTCCGTGCTCTTCGTCTCGCTGCACCAGTGGCCGTTCTGGCCAGGCAGCGGAGGGCCGGGCACGAGCGACGAGCACATCATCAACGTCCCGCTGGCGGCCGGCTCCGGAGACCGCGACTACGAGCGCGCGTTCTCGGAGCTCGTCGAGCCGGCCGTGAGCGCGTTCTCCCCCGAGCTCCTGCTCGTCTCCGCCGGCTTCGACGCGCACGAGGACGATCCCCTCGCGGGCATGGAGGTGACCGTCGACGGCTATCGCGAGCTTGCCCAGCGGTGCGCGGCGCTCGCACCCCGCGTCGCCGCGATCCTCGAAGGGGGCTACAACCTGGAGACGCTCCCGATCCTGGTCGACGCGGCGCTCGAGGGCTTCAGCGCGGCGTAGCGACGCGCCGTCGCGCCCCGCGCCCGGTCGAGCGGTCAAAGGCGAAGAGCGTGGCCCACTGGCGGGCGTCGAGGTCCCGTGGGCTCGCACGCGTGTCGAACCCGAGGGTGGGTGCGAGTCGACGGACCTCGCGTCGCGAGAGGCCTCCCGGCGGGGAGTCCGCGAGCCGGCGGCGCTCCCGGAACGAGCTCGCGACGAAGCTCCAGAACGCGTCGTGGTCGGCCGGGTCGACGCGTGGCTCCCGTCGCGGCGTGACCCGCACCGTCGCCGCAGTCACGGCCGGAGGAGGGGTGAATGCGCTCGCGGAGAGCCTGCCGGCCAGCGCCAGCTCGTACCACGCGGCCCAGTAGACGCTCCTGAGCGTGGCTGGCCACACGGCCGTGTGCTTCCGCGCCAGCTCCCACTGGACGATCAGGTCGGCGCGACGGAGCTCGATCGTCGGGTCCCGGAGGAGATGGGCGAGGATGGCCCCGGATCCTGCGAACGGCAGGTTGGCGACGACGCGGAACGGCTCGCGCGGCCAGCGCCAGGTGCGCGCGTCGACCTCGAGGACGCGTACGTCGTGCGCGCCGAACCGGTGCCTGAGGGCGGCCGCGAGCACGGGGTCCGGCTCGAGCGCGATCACCCGAGCCCCGGCGTCGACCAGGGCTCGTGTCAGCGCACCGGCACCGGCGCCGATGTCGACCACGACGTCGTCCGGGGCGATCCCGGCATCGCGAACGAGACCGGCCGCGAGGCCGCTGCTACGAAGGAAGTGCTGGCCGGGCGCGCCCGGCGCGGGTCTGCGCCGAACGGCCACGGAAGACCGCCATCGTCGTCATGGCGACCGATGGTAGCCCGCCTCGCTTCGCACGTCGATCCGCAATTCTCCGAAGCCCGGACGGGCGGTGTCACCGATGCCGGGGCTCGGGGGGCGGCGCGAGAGTTCGGGTGATGAGCAACCCTGCGGCCTCCGAAGCCGCCAGAATGGCCGTCGTGAGCCCCGATGTCTCCGACGTGATCCTCCGGGATGGTACGACGCTGCGGCTGCGCGCGCCGCGTCCGGCGGACGTCGACGAGCTCGTCGCGTTCTTCGGAGCGCTCTCGCAGCGAAGCCTCTATCTCCGCTTCCACGGCTTCCCGAGCCTCGGCCCGGAGCTCGTCGAGCAGCTCGTCGACCCGGACTGGGTCGCGCGCGGGGCCCTTCTCGGGACCTTCGCCGAGGACGGCAAGGAGGTGTTCGTCGCGGTCGGGAACTACGAGCGGCTGCGCGATCCGACCGTCGCCGAGGCCGCGTTCGCGGTCGCCGATCCCTACCAGCGGCGCGGTATCGGGACGAGGCTCGTCGAGCAGCTCGCCGAGAGGGCGGGACGAGAGGGCATTCACCGCTTCGTCGCGGAGGTGCTCGCAGACAACCGCAACATGCTCGGCGTCTTCGAGGGGCTCGGCTTCGAGCTGACCCGAGAGCTCGCCGGCGGGGAGATCGAGATCCAGTTCCCGATCGCGCCCACCGAGCGCTACGAGGAGCGCGTCGACGAGCGCGATCACGTGGCCGTGACCGCCTCGCTTCGCCCGTTCTTCGAGCCGCGGAGCGTCGCCGTGGTCGGGGCGTCGCGCAGGCGCGGGTCGATCGGCGGCGAGCTCTTCCGCAATATCCTCGGCGCAGACTTCGCGGGGACGGCATACCCCGCGAACCGGGACGGGAGCCCGGTCGCGGGGGTGCGCGGGTATCGCGCGATCGCGGAGATCCCCGACGACGTGGACCTGGCCGTGATCTGCGTACCGGCGAACGGCGTGCTGGAGGCCGCCGAGGACCGCCTGCACAAGGGCATCCGCGCGCTGGTCGTCATCTCCGCCGGGTTCGCCGAGATCGGCACCGAGGGCGCGGGAGCGGCAGGAGGAGCTGCTCGCGCTCGTCCGGGCTCACGGCGCGCGCCTCATCGGCCCGAACTGCCTCGGGATCTCGCTCGCGGGGCCGAGCCTGAACGCGACGTTCGCCAGCCGTGCCGCACCGCCGGGGAACATCGGGTTTTCGTCGCAGAGCGGTGCCCTCGGCCTCGCCCTGCTCGAGGCGGCCGTCACACGTGGCCTGGGCCTCTCCGCCTTCGTGTCCATCGGCAACAAGGCGGACGTCTCGACCAACGACCTCCTCGAGTGGTGGGAGGACGACAGCACGACCGAGGCGGTGCTGCTCTACGTGGAGTCCTTCGGGAACCCGCGCCGCTTCGGGCGGCTGGCCCGGCGCGTCGCGCGCCGCAAGCCGATCCTCGCGTTGAAGGCGGGGACCTCGGCCAGCGGCCAGCGTGCGGCGAGCTCGCACACCGCGGCCCTCGCGGGGTCGGAGGCGGCTGCCAACGCGCTCTTCCGTCAGGCAGGTGTCATCCGGGCTACGTCCCTCGAGGAGCTGATCGACGCCACGGCGCTGCTCTCGAGCCAGCCGCGGCTCTCCGGGCGCTCGGTCGCGCTCCTCACGAACGCCGGCGGCCTCGGGATCCTCGCCGCCGACGCGTGCGAGGCGGCGGGTCTCGAGCTGCCCTCGCTCGGCGAGGAGACCGTGACCGCGCTCCGCGCGGAGCTCGCCGCGGAGGCGAGCGTCGCGAACCCGGTGGACATGCTGGGCGGCGCGACTGCCGCTTCGTACGCCGCCGTGCTGCCGCGCCTCCTCGCCGACCCGGTCGTGGACGCCGTGATCGTCCTCTTCGTGCCGGCGGTCAGCGCCACGGCGGACGACATCGCCGAGGCCGTGGAGCAGGCAGCGCGCGAGTCGGCGGCGGGCAAGCCCGTCCTCGGCGTCATCATGTCCTCCGAGGGCGTCCCAGCGGCGCTGCGCGGCTCGCGGCACGTCGCCGCGTTCGCGTATCCGGAGTCCGCGGCACAGGCACTCGGGCACGCTGCCGAGCGGGCCGAGTGGCTGCGGCGTCCACTGGGCACGCTTCCCGCGCTCGACCACATCGATCGCGACGCTGGCCAGGGGGTCGTCGAGCGCGCGCTCGAGTCCGCCGAGGACGCCTGGCTCGACCCTGCGGCGACGCGCGAGCTGCTGTTGGCCTACGGCATCCCGCTCGTGGGGGAGCGCGTCGCTCGCTCGCCGGAAGACGCGGCGGCAGCGGCACGCGAGCTCGGCTTCCCGGCGGTGGTCAAGACAGCCGCACCGGGCGCGCACAAGACGGAGACCGGCGGCATCGCGCTCGATCTCGCGGACGAGGCCGCCGTGCGCGAGGCGGTGCAGCGCATCGGGGCACCGGTGGTCGTCCAGCCGATGGTCCCCCACGGCGCGGAGCTCCTCGCAGGCATCGTGCAGGATCCGATCTTCGGGCCGCTCGTGGCCTTCGGCCCCGGCGGCGTCTTCGCGGAGCTGATCGGGGAGGCGCAGTTCCGGATCGCCCCCCTGACGGACGTCGACGCCGAGGAGCTCGTCACGGGCGGCAAGGCAGGACGTCTGGTCGCGGGCTTCCGGGGCGCTCCACCCGCGGACGCCCCGGCGCTCACCGACCTCGTGCACCGGCTCGCCCGGCTGGGCGAGGATCTTCCCGCCGTCGCAGAGCTCGACCTCAACCCGGTGCTGGCGCTGCCCGACCGGTGTGTCGCCGTCGACGCGCGCGTTCGCGTACGGCGGCCCGAGATCGCCGCGCGCGCGAAGTCCTGGTAGCCGCTCCTACGTACTTCTCCGCACGAGGCGGCGGACTTCGCCCCACGGATCCGGCGCCTTTTCCGGGATGACCGTCGCGCGCCGCGTCACGACACTGCCCATGACTCGAAGGTTCCAACCGGGAGGTGGAGCAAGTGAGAGGAAGAAGGGTTTGGGAGATCGGCGGGTTCGTCGCCGGGGCGGTCTTGATCGCCTTCGGCGTCGTCGCCATCTACATGGGGGTCGACGGACGCACCACGGTCCGCGACAGCCTCAAGGCAGAGCAGATCACGTTCGGCACGGCCGACGACCCGGCGGTCGCCAAGTACGCCGAGCAGTGGGCCGGAGAGCAGGTCGTGACCGGAGAGCAGGCTCGCTCCTTCGCGAAGATCATGCACGAGCACGCACTTGAGGGCTCGGGCGGGCTCACCTATTCGCAGATGGGCCGCTACGTGTCGGCAGAGAACCCGGAGGATCCGGCCGGAACGAGCGACCTCGCCGCAGCGCAGAAGGACGCTGACGGCAACCCGGTTGTGAACGGCGCGCGAGAGACCTGGGTGACGGCGACCGCGCTCTCGAACGCACTGAACATGAGCTACATGGCCGAGCAGCTCGCACTCTTCGGCATGGTCGTCGGGGTGGCGCTGCTCTTGACCGGCGTCGGGCTGGTGATCCTCGCCTTCGCGGTCTTCGGCCAGCGTGAGCAGGTCGAGGAGGCCACGACGGCAAGGGTCCCGGGCGCGACCGCGACAAGCTGATCCGGGAAGCGCGGGAGGCCCGGATCGACAGAGCTCCGACCTCCCGGAGTACCGACAGGGGGCGGCCCCGCCGCCCCCTTCGGTTTGCGTAGTTTCCCGCGCACGAATCGGGCCGGCTTCGGACGCTCACGGAGCCGGCGGCGCGCATCGTCTCGTGCATGGCTGCGCAGGCACGAAGGATCGTAGTGGGGTTCGACGGCTCGGACGCCGCCTGGCGCGCTCTCGACGTCGCGGCGCAGCTCACCGGGTACGGCTCGACGCTCGCCGTCGTCAGCGTCGCCCGCGAGGGGAACGGGGGGGCGCGAGACCTGCTCGCCGCGGCGCACGAGCACCTGCTTCAGCAGCAGGTGACGGCGAGCTACGTCGACAAGGTGGGCCAGGCCGCCGAGGAGCTCGTATCCGTCGCGCACGATCTCCATGCGGACCTCGTCGTGGTCGGGCGCCGTGGGGAGACCTCCGACGGCGCTCCTCTGCCTGGCTCCGTCAGCGCCGAGGTCGTGCGCGAGGCTCTCTGCGACGTGCTCGTGATCCGCTGAGGCGGGATGGGGCCTGCTCGAGGGCCCTCAGCGCTCGATGAGGCCGTGGTCGAGCGCGTAGCGCACGAGCTCGGCACGGCTCGCGAGCCCGAGCTTCTGCATGATGTGCGCCCGGTGTGTCTCGGCGGTCCGCACCGAGATGTAGAGCAACGCCGCGATCTCCTGGTTCGTGTGGCCGAGCGCCAGCAGCGCGAGCACCTCGCGCTCGCGCTCCGACAGCGGGTCCGACTCGGCGCGCTTGCGCTCCTCCGCCTCGGCCGCGACGAGGCGCGCTCCAAGTGTCGGGTGCACGTAGCGCTCCCCGGACGCCACCGCGCGCACGGCTCCGACCACCTCGGTGTCGGCGGCCTCCTTGAGCACGTAGCCGCTCGCCCCGGCCTCGAACGCCTCTCGCACGTACTGCGGGTCGTCCTGCATCGACAGGATCAGCACCTTCGTGTCGGGCGAGGCCTGGAGCAGCGCAGGGAGTCCCTCGATCCCGCTCTTGCCCGGCATGACGACATCGAGGAGAACGACGTCCGGCTTGTGCTCGAGGGCCTCGAAGACCGCTCTCTCCGCACTTGCTGCCTCGCCCACCGTGGTCATGTCTTTCTCCGCGTCGAGGACGCGGCGGAGTCCGCTCCTCACGACGGCGTGGTCGTCCACGACGAGGATGCGGATCTTCGCAGGAGCCTTCACCGGAGAGGCACCTCCGCCGCCAGCGTCGTCCCCTTCCCGGGGGCGGACTCGACCCGAAGCCGGCCGCCGATCAGCGCGACCCGCTCCTGCATGCCCGAGAGGCCGAGACCCCCGTCCCTGATGCCACCGAGATCGAAACCCCCGCCGTCGTCCTCGACGACGAGGACAACCGACGACGGCCTGCGGGTGAGCAGGATGCTGACGCCGCTCGCATCCGCGTGCTTCGCGACGTTCGTCAGCGCTTCCTGGACCATGCGATAGAGCGTCGTCTCCACCTCGCTGGGCAACCGTTCGTCTCCGAGCTGGATCTCGAGATGTACCGGGACCGATGCGTGCTGGCGGTAGGTGTCCACGAGACGTTCGAGTGCGGGTGTCAGGCCGAAGTCGTCGAGCGCGGACGGCCGGAGCTCGACCGCCAGTCGGCGCACATTCTGAAGCGTGGACACGACGAGCTCCCGCAGGGAGGCGACTCCCGCCCGCCCCTCGTCCGAGTCGATCGTCTGCTCGAGCGACTTCAACCCGAGCAGGATGGAGGTGAGCGCCTGCCCCGTCTCGTCGTGGAGCTCGCGCGCGAGCCGTTTGCGCTCCAGCTCCTGGGTCTCGACGGCGCGTCGCATCGCATCGCGGGTCACGCGCTCCGAGAGGTCGACCGCGATCGCCGCCCGCGCCCCGAGCGACTCCGCGAGGCGGATGTCGTCGTCGTCGAAGCGCGGGTCGTCCCCCTTCTTGTCGTGTGCCGCGACGACTCCGATCGCGTGGCCGTGGACGATGAGAGGCACGTACAGCGCCGTCGTGATCCCGAGCTCCCGCGCGGCCTTCTGGTCGACCTCCGGGTCGTCGAGGATCGAGTCCACGCGCTCGCTTCGTGCGCGCTCCAGGACGCGTCCCACTTTCGATCCATGCAGCTCGAGGAGCCGTGTCCCCACCCACGCTTCGGCGCCCTCGCCCTCGGCGGCGGCGACGCGTAGCGCGTCGGCCGAGTCGGGGAGGGCGATGAGCACGATCCGGGCGTTCACCAGCTCTCGTAGCCGGGCGGCGACGATGGCGAGGAGGGGCTCGAGCTCGAGCTGGGAGGCGAGCGCGTTCCCGATCTCGTTGATCGATTCGAGCTGGCGGAGCCAGCGGACCGACGACTCGTAGAGGCGGGCGTTCTCGATCGCGACCGCAGCCTGGGCCGCGAGCAGCTGGACGAGATCCTCGTCCTCCTCGGTGAAGTCCCCGCCCGTGTGCTTCTCCGAAAGGTAGAGGTCGCCGTAGATGACGCCGCGCAGGAGGATCGGAACGCCGAGGAAGGTGTGCATGGGTGGGTGGTGCGGAGGGAAGCCCACCGAGCGCGGGTCGTCTGCGATTTCGTGCAGACGAACCGGCTTCGCCTCGCGGATCACGACCCCGAGGATCCCGTGGCCGCGAGGGATGTCCCCGATCGCGGCACGTGTGTCCGCATCGATTCCGGTCGTCAGAAACCGCTCGAGACCTCGCCCGGTGGGGTGGATAACCCCGAGCGCGGCATAGCGGGCACCCGTGAGCTCCGCGGATGTGTCGACAATCCGTTGCAGGAGCGCGTCGAGCGACAGCTCGGAGGTCAGGGAGATGCCGGCCTCGACGAGGACGCGCAGGCGATCCCGGGGCTCGATCGACCGATCCATCGCGGTCATGAGCGTACGCCATGCGCACGCCGCCACTTGGGCCAGACTCGGCGTGATGCAGCGCCTGGATCGGCGCTATTCAGCGATTCGTACGCGATGAGGGCCGGCGAGGCGTGAGGCGGCGGTGCGCCGCTCCTCTGCCGAGCGGCTAGCTGGGGCGAACGCGCTCCAGGTGAACCAGTGCCGGAGCCCGCGTTGCAGCGCCCGCGGGCCGCTCATCGTCACCTGGCCGGCTCGAATCGCGCCGCCCAGTTCAGCCCGCCCCAGGTAGACGCGGTAGAGCGTTGCGGTGTCGACGCTGACCTCGAGGTCGACGTCGAAGCCGGGATGCTGGAGACAGACTGAGACCTCGGAGGGCTCGAGGACCATCCAGTAACGCCGCTTGGGGTCGCGAAAGTCGAACTTGACCACGGTCCGGTTGGGTGGGAGCCGCCGGCGATCGACGTGGCGTGCCATCCAGACGATCAACAGGTCGGGATCGAGTTCCTCGGAGCGTGGCTCGGTGAACGACCAGGTCGCCCCCCACTCGCCGATCGCCTGCACGACCGGCTGGAGGTCACGGCCGGCGGACGTGAGGCGATAGTCGAGCGTGCGCCCTTTGGGGCCCGTTCGGCGCTCGATGACCTTGGCCCGTTCGAGCGCGCGCATGCGGTTGGTGAGGACCGAGCGCGAGATCCCTGGGAGGCCGCGTTGCAGCTCGTTGAAGCCGCTCGCGCCGCCCAGCATCTCGCGCACGATCAGAAGCATCCAGCGGTCGCCGAGGACCTCGGTGGCCTTGGCGACCGGGCAGTACTGGGCGTAGCTGCGCATCGCGCCACCATGCTAGGCGCCGATCGGGCACAGGTCTGTTACTCGGACCGGTTGGTTCGAAAGTAGAACTAGTCGGCCTTGGCCCGACCAGCCTACGGTGCCGGCATGGCTACCCGGACGCCGACATCGGAGGCACCGACGATCGAAGTCGAGCGCCTGCGCGCCGCCGTTCGCGGCCCTGTGCTCCTGCCAGCCGACCCGGGCTACGACGCCGCGCGCGCGATCTGGAACGGAGCGATCGACCGCCGCCCCGCCTGCATCGCCCGCTGCACGGGAGTCGCGGATGTCGTCGCCACGGTTGGCTTCGCCCGCGAGCGAGACCTGCAGGTGGCGGTGCGCTCCGGCGGCCACGGCGTCGGCGGTCACGCGCTCTGCGAAGGCGGCCTCGTGATCGACCTCTCGCCGATGAAGGGGATCAGGGTCGATCCCGTGGCGCGGACGGCCACGGCGGAGGCCGGCGTGCTATGGGGGGAGCTCGACCGCGAGACGCAGCTACACGGATTGGCAACGGTGGGCGGGATCGTCACGCACACCGGCATCGCGGGGCTCACCTTGGGTGGCGGTATCGGCTGGCTCACGCGAAAGTACGGGGCGACGGTAGACAACCTGGTCTCGGTCGACTTGGTGACTGCCGACGGCGAGGTTCTCACCGCCAGCGAGGACGAGAACCCGGGCCTCTTCTGGGCGATCCGCGGTGGCGGCGGCAACTTCGGCATCGTCACGTCGTTCGAGTACCGACTACACCCTGTCGGCCCGATCGTCCTCGCTGGGCAAGTCTTCCACGCCCTTGAGGACGCGCCAGAGCTCCTGCGCTTCTACCGCGAGTTCATCGCCGCGGCCCCAGACGAGCTCACCACGATCTTCGAGCTGTCGGTGGCGCCGGCGGCCCCCTTCCTGCCGGAGGAGGTGCATGGCAAGCCGATCGTGATTGTGGGCGCCTGTTACGCGGGATCTCCGGACGAGGGCGCCGAGGTCGTGCGCCCCCTCAAGCAGTTCGGCCACCCGATCGTCGACCTGCTCGAGCCGAAGCCCTACACGGCCTTGCAGTCGATGTTCGACCCCATGGTGCCGCACGGCTGGTCCCGGTACTGGAAGTCGGTCGAGCTGCCGCCGCTCACCGATGATGCGATCGACACCCTCGTCGAGCACGCATCAGCGGTCACCTCGCCCAAGTCCTACTGCATCGTCTTCCAACTCGGCGGGGCGCTCGCCCGCGTGGGTGAGGACGAGACGGCCTTCAGCCAGCGCGATGCCGCCCACAACGTCAACGTCAACGCAGTCTGGACCGAGGAGGATCCGGACGGCGAACGCCACATCGCCTGGGCCCGGGACTTCTTCGACGCGTTGCAACCGCACGCAGGGGGGCGCGTGTACCTGAACTTCCTCGGCGAAGAGGGCGGCAGCCGGGTGCGCCAGGCCTATGGCGCGCGAAACTACGAGCGGCTGGTCGAGCTCAAGCGCGCCTACGACCCGACCAACTTCTTCAGGCTCAACCAGAACATCGAGCCCTGACCCCGAAGGCCGTCACTCGTGGTCGCGTCGATCGACCGATCGGGTGCGGACATTGGAAGACATAGGCCGGGATCTGGCTCAACCAAGCACTTTGCCCGACGCATTCCTCCGTGTCGGGCAATCCCGCATGCTCGCGAGCGAAAGTCGTGATGATGCACCGGTGACGCACGCGGTCTCTTCGCCAAAAAAATAGAAAATCCCTGCAGATGCAGGGATTTTCCGTAGCAGGCCTGTAAGCCGGATTCTGTCGAGGGTGACCATCCATCTGTGCGGCGCACCCGGTCCCTCGGCGGGCCACGTCAGCGGGACCTGCTTCGCCTTGCACCGGACGGGGTTTGGCGAGCCGGCCGTGTCGCCACGGCCGCTGGTGGGCTCTTACCCCACCGTTTCACCCTTACCGGCCCCGGTCGCCCGAGGCAGGCGGTCTCCTTTCTGTTCCACTTTCCGTCGGCTTTCGCCGCCTGGGTCTCCCCAGCGTCCTTGCCCTGCGGTGTCCGGACTTTCCTCGAGCCGTCTCCGCTCGTGGAACGGAGCGGCCCGCGGTCACCCGGCCTGCTCGTCGAAGTGTAGTCCGGGTTGCACCGACTGGCCTGCTCGCGCGAACGGCTTCCCGCCCGCGCGAGCAGTCTTGTCACGGGGGCGGGCTCAGCAGGCGGCGATCGCAGCGAGCTCCGGCAGGCGCGTCGCGGCCTCGACGTCCTCGGCCAGCAGCGAGCGGCACTCGGGGCAGGCGATCACCCCGCGAACGTGGAGGACGAACTCGCCGCAGACCGGGCACTCGAGGCTCGCTCCCCGCACGAGGGCCGCGAGCTCCTGGTCGAGCGACCGCGCGAGCGGGGCCAGGTTCGTCGCGCGCATGGTCATCCGAGGCTCCTGAACACGCCGGTCACCTTGCCCAGGATCTGCACGTGCTCGGGGAAGAGCGGCTTGAGCGCGCTGTTCTCCGGCTGGAGGCGGATGCGCCCGCCCTGGTCGCGGTGGAAGGTCTTCACGGTCGCCTCGTCCGCCGCCTCGTCGTCGCCGACGAGTGCGACGACGACGTCTCCGTCACGCGCGTCGTCCTGCCGGCGCACGACGACCACGTCGCCGTCCAGGATGCCGGCCTCGATCATCGAGTCTCCCGTGACCCGGAGGAGGAAGTCGGCGTTCCGGCCGAGCGGCTCGGGCACCGCGATCTCGTCCTCGATCGCCTCCTCGGCGAGCAGCGGTCCGCCGGCCGCGATCCGGCCAACGAGCGGCAGCACGGGCGCGGCGGGCACGATCGCGGCCCGCCCCCTCGCGCCGCCGCCCGACGAGCTCGATCGCCCGCGGCTTCGTGGGGTCGCGACGCAGGAGACCGGCGCGCTCGAGGTTCGCGAGATGCGCGTGCACGGTCGAGGGAGATGCGAGCCCGACCGCGTCGCCGATCTCGCGGACGGTCGGTGGGTAGCCGTGCTCGTCGACGTACTCGGCGAGGAACTGCCAGATCTCCTGCTGTCGGGCGGTCAACGTGGGATGTGCGGACCTGAGCGAGTCTCGTGTCGACATGGGGCTCTCCAGTCTCGGGTGACGAACGTATGTTCGCCAGGGAGGGTAGAGATCCTCCCGGACGGCGTCAAGCCGGCCGGCGTGCGACGAACGTCGCCTGCTCCGCCGCGAACGGGTTCTCGACCGGAAGATCGAGCGGCTCGAGACCGGCTTCTCTCAGCAGCCGGAGCCAGGTCGCTTTCGGGAAGAGGCCGAGCTCGTGCACGTCGTGTACGACGCGCGCGGCACCGTCGGGCATCCGGACGACGATCGCGTAGTCGACGACATACGACGTGGCGCCTGGCTCCGGCGCGTGCGTCCACTCCAGGAAGCGGAGGCTTCGCCCGTCCTCGCCGTCGTGCCCTCCGGTGTCGGTGCCGGGCACGAACATCTCGCTCGTCGCGTCGGGCACGAGGAGGACGACACCGCCCGGGCGGACGTGTGCGGACGCGGTCTCGATCGCCGCGCCGAGATCGCTCTCCGTCGTGAGGTAGGAGAGGGCGTCGTGGGCGAATACGACGTCGAACGTCCGCCCGAGGCGCAGCGTCCGCATGTCGCCGACGAGATGCTCGCACTCGGGGTTGATCGTGCGGGAGACCTCGAGCATGTCGGGCGAGAGGTCGGTCAGCGTGCACTCGAAGCGACGCTTCAGGTGCGACGCGCTGTTCCCGCCTCCCGAGCCGAGCTCGAGCAGCGTGCGTGCCTCGCCCAGGATCGTCCCCTCGACGACGCGGACGGCGAACTCGGCCTCCTCGCCGTAGTCGGAGGGGTGGGTCAGGAGGTGGAACCAGGGCGCGAGGTCGGAGTACATGTGCATTGCCCGAGCATGCACGAAGGCGGCCCGGGGGCCGCCTTCCATGCGCTGGAGAGGACTTGAACCTCCACGGCCTCAAGCGGCCACTAGGCCCTCAACCTAGCGCGTCTACCAATTCCGCCACCAGCGCGTGAGCGGCCATTCTAGCCGTGGACCCACGGCGGACCGGAAACGGTCCCCGATCGCCTGACCACCGCGCTCCGGCCGCGAAGCGGACGCCTTCAGGGGTCTTCGCGCGACCGGTATCCGCGGGAGCGGATTCCCGTCCTGCGCGAGGATCAGCCGAACACCTACGCCGCGGCCGCGAAGCGGACGCCTTCAGGGGTCTTCGCGCGACCCGATCCGCGTGAGCGGATTCCGGTCTGGCGCACAGCTCAGGCGAGCAGATGGAACAGGATCAGCGTGTTCGCCCCGAACACCGAGGCAACGACGACGGTGAGGCGGGTCAAGTTCCGCTCGACGATGTGCGTGCCGCCCTGCGAGTGCGGCGTGAAGCCGAGGCCGCCCATGCCGGCCTCGCGGCCCGAGTGCATGAGGACGAGCGTGACGAGGAAGGCGCTCAGGAGCACCTGGATCACGGCCGAGATCTGGAGCCACGGCATGGCCCGCGCAGGGTAGCAGCGAGGGTACGCTCCTCACGTGGTCCAGGAGGACGACGCGCGGGCGCGGATCCAGAAGCTCCTCGTGACCGGGGACAACCGCCTTAAGCAGGGCGTCGATCACGCGAAGGTGCGAGAGACGTACGAGGAGGCCCTCGCGCTCGCCCGCGAGGCGGGGCTTGAGGCCACGGTGCGCCCGCTCGTCGAGGTCAGGCTGGCCGACCTGCAGCGGCTCGCAGGAGGATTGCCTCCACCCGGGACGCCTGCACCCTGACGTCGTGCGGCTCGGCCGCCAGGCGGGCGGCGAGGTTCGGTCGCGGCAGGTGGGCCGCGACATCGAGCGCCTCCACGAGCGCGCTCTCGTCCTCGGGGTCGACCAGGGCTCCGGCCTCCGGCGTGACGAACTCAGGAGGGCCGCCCACGCGGGTCGCGACGACCGACCGCGCCGAGGCCATCGCCTCGAGCGTGGCGAGCCCGAACGGCTCGACGAGGCTCGGCTGGCAGAGCACGTCGCACGCGGCCAGCCAGGCCGGGACCGCCTCGTGCCGGACGCGCCCGACGAGGCGGATCCGCTCGCGTCCCTCGAGCGCGCCGCGAAGCGGGCCGTCTCCGACGAACGTCAGCGTCCCCTCCCCGCGGCGCTCGAACGCACGAGCCAGCCGGAGGATGTTCTTCCGCTCCGCGAGCGAGCCGAGGCAGAGAAACGCCGTCCCGGGCGCGTCGAGCCCCACCTCCTCGCGCGCCGCCTCCGCGTCGCGCGGCGCGAAGCGCTCGAGGTCGACCCCGCAGTCGACGACGAGCGTCTTGCCGGCCGCGGCCGGGCACGCCTGCTCGAGCTCGGCCCGCAGCCACTCGGACACCGCGACGACGGCCGCCGCCCGGCCGACGACGTACCGGGTGGCTGCACGGACGCCCGGGATCGCGCCGATGTTCCGGACATCCTGGCCGTGCGCGGTCACGACGAGCGGCGCCCGCGAGGCGAGCGCCGCCACGAGGCCGGCGGGGACGAGGAAGTGCGCGTATACGACGTCGGGGCGGAAGCGCCGCGCCGCCCGTACGGCATCGAGCGCGAGCCCGACGTGACGCAGTCGTCCTCCGGCGCGCTCGTCGACGACGGCTCGCTCGAGCTCGTGCCCGCGCGCCACCAGCTCCCGCTCGAGGTTGGCGACGAAGACCCCGAGATCCGGGTCGTCCGGCCCGGGGTACATCTGCGAGACGAGGAGGATTCGCAGCGCGAGGCCTACCCGCGCGTCACCTGGAGGATGCCGAGGCACATCTCGTCGGTCGTCCCCTCGCCCCAGAGCACGTAGCGCGGCGTCTTCGGGACACCGTGCGCGCCGTGCATGCGCTTGTGAACGTCGTGGCGGCACGTGACCCGCAGGACGTCGCCGGGCCCGGCCGAGACCGGCTTCGCGAGCGTGTAGGCGTTCTGCCAGTGGAAGTCCCAGCGCGGGATGTCGAGGAGCACGCGGGCGCGTGGCGTGCCGGGGTTGAGCTCGAGCCTGATGGAAGCGCCGAGGAGGTGCATGTGCCCGGCGACGATGCGGATCGTCGTGGGTGCGGTGATGCGCCGGTCACACGTAGAGACCGCGCTCGGCTTCGGCGTGGCGGCGCTCCCGCGGCAGAGGATGAGGAGTCCGGCGGGCATGAACGCCGAATCGGAGCCGTACTTGCGCGCGAGCTCGAGCAGCGCCTCGTTCCGGTCGCACAGGCGGCCACTCTCTCCCTTCGCGCAGGCGAGCTCGACGGGGCCCGGCATGAGCACGGTCTGCAAGGGCGTGAGCCCGGCCGAGGCCGGCGCGACGGTGAGCACCGCACGCGAGCGGTCCGGGGCTCGGCCGTTCAGAAGGTTGTAGTGGACCTGCATCACGATCTGGCTCCCGGCCGGCATGGGGACGCCGACGCCCTCCGGCAGGCGGTTGCCGCCCCAGCCGGGGGCCCAGGCGGAGATCCAGTTCGCGTTGTTCAGCGCGTCGGCGAACGAGCCCGCGTTGTCGGCGGCGGGGAGCCCGGTGCCGCCGAAGCACGACCAGCCCGGGCCCGACGATGCCTGGTCGAGTCGCTTGGCCTCGGCGACGTTGGCCTTCGCGACGCGGAAGAGGATCACGTGGTGCACGACCTTCCGCTGCCCGGGCTGGATCCGGGCGGAGGTGACGGAGCCGTCCGCGGACAGCTTCGGATCGAGCAGGAAGCAGCGGTAGTCGTCGGTGACACCCTCCGCTGCGGAGGGCCGGTACGCGGTGGGCAGTCGCAGCTCGAGGAGCGACTCGCCCGGGCGGACCTGGACGGGCTGCTGCGGCCGCGGCTTCCCGGCCGGGCCGTCGATCTTTCCGCCGGCCTTCGCCCACGCGACGATCGCGGCCCGCTCGCGCGCGGTCAGGATCCGCTCCTGCTCGCCGGCGTAGGCCGGCGAGCGCGCGCCCGGCGGCCACGGCGGCATGAGACGTGCCTGCACGGCCGCCGCGATCATGCTCGCGCGGGCGGAGATCTGGCGGGGCGTCTCGAGGGCGAACGGCGCGATGCCCCCGGCCTGGTGGCAGCCGGCGCACTTCCCGGCGATCACCGGCGCCACGTCCCGCGTGAAGCTCGGCGCTGCTGCAACATCGGCACCCCCTCGCGCCGAGGCGAGTGCCGCGAGCGGGATCCCGAGTCCCGAGGAGCACGGCCATGGCGAGGACGGTGCGGACGGGCCTACGCATGCTGGGCGTCATATGTACCCCACAGCTCGCGGAGCGTGCCGCAGATCTCGCCGACCGTGCACCGGGCACGCAAGGCCTCCCGGATCGGCGGCAGGAGGTTGACGTCGCCCTCGGCCGTTCGTCTCACCTCGGCGAGGGCGGCCTGCGCGACCCCCGCATCTCGCTCGGCGCGGACCCGAGCGGTGCGCTCCCGCTGCCGACGCTCGCTCTCGGGGTCGACGTGGAGGAGCTCCACGCGCTCCTCTTCCTGCTCGGTGAAGCGGTTCACGCCGACGACGACGAGGTCGCCGCTCTCGACCTCCGACTGGTAGCGGAAAGCCGAGGCCTCGATCTCGGCCTGGACGAAGCCCCGCTCGATCGCCGCCACGGCTCCGCCGAGCTCGTCCACGCGCTCGATCAGCTCGGTCGCCCGGCGCTCGAGCTCGGCGGTCATCGCCTCGATGAAGTACGCGCCGCCGAGCGGATCGGCCGTGTCGGTCGCGCCGGCCTCGTGCGCGAGGATCTGCTGCGTGCGGAGCGCGATGTGCGCTGCGTGCTCGGACGGGAGCGCGAGCGCCTCGTCGAAGGAGTTCGTGTGCAGCGACTGCGCGCCGCCGCACACCGCCGAGAGCGCCTGGATCGCGACCCGGACGACGTTGTTCTCCGGCTGCTGGGCCGTGAGCGTCGAGCCGCCCGTCTGCGCGTGGAAGCGGAGGGCGGTCGCGCGCGGGTTCGTCGCGCCGAACCGCTCGCGCATGATCCGCGCCCACAGCCGCCGCGCCGCCCGGAACTTCGCGACCTCCTGGAAGAAGTGGTTGTGTGCGTTGAAGAAGAAGGAGAGCCGCTCGCCGAAGTCGTCGGGGGAGAGACCCGCGGCGACCGCCGCCTCGCAGTAGGCGATGCCGTTTGCGAGCGTGAACGCGAGCTCCTGCGCTGCGCTGGCTCCCGCTTCCCGGATGTGGTAGCCGGAGATCGAGATCGTGTTCCAATGCGGGAGCCGCTCCGCGCAGTAGCCGAAGAGGTCGGTCGCGAGCCGCATGGACGGGCGCGGCGGGAAGATGTAGTTGCCGCGGGCGACGTACTCCTTCAGCACGTCGTTCTGCGCGGTTCCGCGGAGCTTCTCCGCCCGGCACGCCCTGGCTCTCTCCGACGAGCTCGTACATGAGGAGAAGCAGCGCGGCCGGCGCGTTGATCGTCATCGAGGTCGACACCTCGCCGAGCGGGATGCCCTCGAGCAGGACTTCCATGTCCGCCAGCGAGTCGATCGCGACGCCGGTCCTCCCGACCTCGCCCTCGGCGAGCGGGTCGTCCGAGTCGTAGCCGAGCTGCGTGGGGAGGTCGAAGGCGACCGAGAGGCCGGTCTGCCCTCGCTCGAGCAGGTAGTGGAAGCGCGCGTTCGTCTCCTCCGCCGAGCCGTAGCCCGCGTACTGGCGGATCGTCCACGGGCGGCCGCGGTACATCGTCGCGTACGGGCCGCGCGTGAACGGGTGCTCGCCGGGGAGCTCGAGCTCCCCCGGCGGCAGGTCGTCCGCCGTGTAGACCGGCGCGATCTCGATCCCGGAGTCGGTCAGCCGGCGGTCCTCGGCGGTCGCCACGTGCGCATCGTACGGTGCGGAGACACCACCACCCTGTGGAGCGATTGGCGCTGTCTTTCCACCTTTACAGTGCCAGGCACTGTAAAGGGCTACAGAACGCCGCCGGCGCGCTCGATCGCCTCGAGCGCGATGCGCTTCCCCGTCTCGACGTGCTCGCGGATCGTCCGACGTGCGGCGCCGAGGTCGCCGGTCTCGAAGGCCTCGACGATCCGGCGGTGCTCGGTGACGAGGCTCGCGTGGTCCTCGAGGTGCCCGCCGCGGATGACCTGCATCATCAGGTTGACGGAGAGCTCGCGGTAGAAGCGCGAGAGGAGCGCGTTCCTCGCCAGGTCGATCTGGTGCTCGTGGAAGGCGGCGTTCGCCCCGTCCCACTGCTCGTGGGAGATCGCCTTCGCCGTGCCGGCGAGGAGGACGCGGAAGGTCCGGAGGTCCTCCGGCTGGACGTGGCCGACCGCGGACTCGGCGGCGTGCAGCTCGAGCGCGAGCCGAACCTCGTAGCCCTCCGCGAGCGCCTCCGCGGTGACCGGGGTGACGAAGTAGCCGCGTCGCGCCTCGACGGTCAGCAGTCCCTCCGAGACGAGCCGCGTCAGCGCGTGGTGGACGGGGCTCCGGGACACGCCGAGCTCGGCTGCGAGCTCGTGCAGGCTGAGCTTCGCGCCGGGGACGTGCTGCCGCGTGAGCAGCCGCCAGCGAAGCTCCTCGTAGACCTGGCCGTGCAGGCTCGCCGCGCCCGCCGTCGTCGCCATGTGCGGGACCTAACATGTCAGGGGCCGCCTGGCAACCGGCGGATACGCTCCTTTCGTGCACGTGCGAGTGAGGCTGTTCGCGGCGCTCCGTGAGCGCGCAGGCTCGGGAAGCGTCGAGATCGAGCTCCCGGACGGCGCAGTGCTCGGCGACGTCTGGCCGCTGCTCGGCCTCGGCGACGAGCCCGAGGGGCTGCTGTACGCGGTGAACCGCTCCTACGCCGGCCCCTCGGCCCGCCTCGCGCCCGGCGACGAGGTCGCGGTCATCCCGCCCGTGTCGGGCGGGGACTTCAGGCTCTCGGAGCGGCCGCTCTCGCTCGAGGACGCCGTCGACCGAGGTGCGGAGCGACGAGGCGGGGGCGATCGCGACGTTCGTCGGCACGACCCGCAGCCGGTCGCGCGGCCGCGACGTGCGCCACCTCGAGTACGAGGCGTACGAGGGAATGGCCGAGAAGGTCATGGCCGATCTGGCCGAGGCGCTGACCTCCCGGCACGCGCTGTGCGAGGTCGCGATCCACCACCGCGTGGGGCGCGTCGAGATCGGCGAGACCAGCGTCGTCATCGCCGTCTCCGCGCCGCACCGGGCGGCCGCGCTCGCCGCCTGCCGCGAGGCGATCGACGAGCTGAAGGTCACCGTCCCGCTCTGGAAGAAAGAGGTGTACGAGGGGGGTGAGGAATGGATCGGCCGGGGGTCGTGAATCGCGAGGACGAAGGGGAGCTCTACGGGCGGACCGCCCCGGAGCCCGAGACCCTGCCCGACCCGCTGCACTCCGCCGACGGCGAGCGCGGGTACGAGCCGGTGCAGCCTGGCTCGGGCCTCCGCGGGCTGCTCCGGAAGCTCCTCGCGCCCTTCGTCGCGCTCGGCCTCCTGCTGGTCAAGTTCGGAGGCCTGCTCCTCAAGCTGAAGGTCATCACGACGGCGGGCTCGATGCTCGTCTCGATCGCGGCGTACGCCTGGATCTGGGGCTGGCCGTTCGCGGTCGGGTTCGTCCTCCTCATCTTCGTCCACGAGCTCGGCCACGTGCTCGAGCTGCGCCGCCAGGGCGTGCCGGCCACCGCTCCGCTCTTCATCCCCTTCCTCGGTGCAGTGGTCGGGATGAAGCAACTCCCGGACGACGCCTGGAAGGAGGCGCAGGTCGCGCTCGCGGGGCCGATCCTCGGGTCCGTCGGGGCGGCGGCGTTCTGGGTCGCGGGCGAGGCGACCGGGTCCGGGCTCCTGCTGGCGCTCGCCTTCGTCGGCTTCTTCCTGAATCTCTTCAACCTGATCCCGATCACCCCGCTCGACGGCGGCCGCGCGGCCGCGGCGCTTCATCCCGCGTTCTGGTTCGTGGGGCTGCTGATGATGGTCGGGATCGTCGTCGTGAGCCCGAACCCGATCCTCGTCCTGATCGTCGTCGTCGGCGCGCTCGACCTCTGGCGGCGCTGGCGCGAGCGCGGCGACGTGGGCGACTACTACCGGCTTCCGGCCTGGCAGCGCGTCACGGTCGGCGTCGTCTATCTCGGGCTCGTCGCCGTGCTTGCGCTCGCCATGTCCGGGACGTACGTCGAGCGGGAGCTGTGACGGGCAACAACGGGCAGCTCGACCGCAGGGTCCTCGAACGCACGGAGGAGACACTCGCCGCCGACGTGTCGCTCATCGCGTCCGAGTTCCTGGCCGGGTTCCAGGCCGTCGGCCGGATCGACCGCCCCGCGGTGTCGATCTTCGGCTCGGCACGGGTGCTCGAGGGGTCGCCGACGTACGAGCTGGCACGGGCGACGGGCCGCGCGTTCGCCGACGTGGGCTTCGCGGTCGTCACGGGAGGCGGGCCCGGCGTGATGGAGGCGGCGAACCGCGGATGCAGGGAGGCCGACGGCCTCTCGATCGGCTTCAACATCGAGCTCCCGCACGAGCAGGGAGTCAACCCGTACTGCGACATCGCGTTGACGTTCCACCACTTCTACGCGCGCAAGGTGATGTTCGTGAAGGCGGCGGAGGGGTTCGTGATCTTCCCCGGCGGGTTCGGCACGCAGGACGAGCTCTGGGAGGCGCTCACGCTCATCCAGACCGGGAAGATCGGCAACTTCCCGGTCGTCCTCGTCGATACCGACTACTGGGGCGAGCTCCTCCAGTGGCTGCGGGACGAGATGCTCGACGACGGGCTCATCTCTCCCGGTGACGTCGACCTCCTCTTCGCGACCGACGACCCGAAGGAGGCGGTCGACCTGGTGGTCTCCCGCTTCAACGGACGGCTCGCCGGGGAATCCGCCTGACGTGCTCGACGACGCGGTCCGTCGCATCCGCCGGGAGACCGACCTCGAGCCGCGGGTCGGCGTCGTCCTCGGAAGCGGCCTCGGGGCGCTCGCCGACGAGCTCGAGGGGCGGGTCGAGATCCCGTATGGCGAGATCCCGGGATGGCCGGCCTCCACGGCGGCCGGGCACGCGGGCGTCCTGGTTCTCGGGATCGTGGACGGCGTGGCGGTCGCGGCGCTCAAGGGCCGCGCGCATCTCTACGAGGGCGTCCCCGCGGACCGCGCGGTGTTCGGCGTACGCGTGCTCGGCCGGCTGGGGATACGCGCGCTCGTGGTTACGAACGCGGCGGGCGCGATCAACACCGGCTACCGGCCGGGGATGCTCGTGGTCGTCTCCGATCACGTGAACCTCCTCGGGACCTCGCCCCTCGTCGGCCCGAACGACGAGTCGCTCGGGCCGCGGTTCCCGGACATGAGCGACGCGTACGACGCGGCGCTGCGGGCGAGGGCGCACGAGGCGGCGACCGAGCTCGGGCTCGAGCTCGGCGAGGGCGTGTACGGCGCCTGGCTCGGCCCCCAGTTCGAGACGCCGGCCGAGATCCGGTTCATGGGCGCGATCGGCTGCGACCTGGCGGGGATGTCGACGGTGCCGGAGGTCGTCGCGGCGCGCCACATGGGCATCCGCTGCCTCGGGATCTCGGTCGTCACGAACATGGCGGCAGGCGTCGTGGATGGTCCGCTCGACCACGAGACGGTGCTCGCGATCGGCGCCGAGGCGCAGCCGCGGCTCACCGCGCTCCTGCGCTCGCTCCTCCCCGCGCTTGCGGGGTGACCGCGACCCGGCGACACTGCCCGCGTGCCCGGCAAGCCCACGCTTCGCGACCTGCCCTCCGTCGATCGGCTCGTCGGTGACGAGCGGCTGGCGGGAGAGCCACACGCCCTCGCGGTGGCCGCCGCGCGGATCGTCCTCGACCGGGCACGCGAGGAGATTCGCGCCGGGCGCGACCCCGGCTCACTCGTCGACGGCGTGCTCGAGGAGCTCGTCCGCGTCAGGAGACCGCGACTGCGGCGCGTGCTGAACGCGACCGGCGTCCTCGTCCACACGAACCTCGGGCGGGCTCCGCTCGCCGACGAGGCGCTCGCCCGTGTGGTCGAGGTCGGCCGCGGGTACTCGACGCTCGAGTACGACCTCGACGCCGGAGAGCGTGGCTCGCGGCAGGACCACCTCGCGCCACTCCTTCGCGCGCTCACGGGCGCCCAGGCTGCGCTCGTCGTCAACAACAACGCCGCGGCGGTGCTGCTCGCGCTCGCGGCCCTGGCGGAGGGTCGGGAGGTCGTCGTCTCGCGCGGAGAGCTGATCGAGATCGGCGACGGCTTCCGCATCCCGGACGTCCTCGCGCGCTCGGGCGCTCGCCTCGTCGAGGTGGGGACGACGAATCGCACACGGGCCGCGGACTACGAGCGCGCGATCGGCCCGGACACGGCGCTCCTCCTGCGCGTGCACCAGTCGAACTTCCGCGTCGTGGGGTTCTCCGAGCGGCCCGGGCTCTCCGAGCTCGCCGAGGTCGCGGCGCGGCACGGGACTCCCGTCGTCGACGACCTCGGCTCGGGCGCGCTCGCCCGGATCGGCGACGAGCCGACTCCCACGGAGAGCCTGCGCGACGGCGCGGATCTCGTCTGCTTCTCCGGCGACAAGCTTCTCGGCGGGCCGCAGGCGGGAGTCGTCGTCGGGCGCGCCGCGCTCGTCGAGCAGCTCCGCCGCCACCCGCTGCAGCGCGCGCTCCGCGCGGACAAGCTCACGCTCGCGGCGCTCGAGGGGACGCTCGCGCTCGCGCTCGTCCCGGAGACCCGCGGCCGGATCCCCGTGCTCCGCATGCTCGAGGAGCCGCTCGAGGCGGTGCGTGCCCGCGCCGAGCGTCTCGCCGGCCTCGTCGGCGGCGAGGTGGAGGAGACCGTCGCCCGCGTCGGGGGAGGCGCCCTCCCGCTCGCGGAGCTCGCGAGCGCGGCCTGCGCCGTCGAGGAGGAGCTCGCGGAGCCGCTGCGGCGCGCCGATCCACCCGTGATCGCGCTCGTCCGCGACGGCCGTACGCTGCTCGACTGCCGGACGCTGACCGACGCGGAGGTGGACGAGCTCGCGGGAGTCGTCGCGGAAGCGCGTGAAAAGCTCCACACACACCCCAGGTGACGCAGTGTCACAAGGCTTCGACCGATCGATGCCGCTGACGATCGGCACCGCGGGACACATCGACCACGGCAAGACGTGGCTCGTGCGGGCCTTGACCGGGAAGGACACTGACCGCCTGCCCGAGGAGCGCCGGCGCGGGATCTCGATCGATCTCGGCTATGCGCCGCTCGAGCTCCCCGACGGACGTCGGTGCTCGGTCGTCGACGTCCCCGGTCACGAGCGCTTCGTGCGCACGATGGTCGCCGGTGCGACCGGGATCGACCTCTTCCTCCTCGTGGTGGACGCGCGCGAGGGGGCTCGCGCGCAGACCCACGAGCACCTGGCGATCCTCCGTCTCCTCGGGGTCGAGCGCGGGTCGTCGCGGTCACGAAGGCGGATGCGGTCGACTCCGACACGCTGGAGCTCGCGCTCGAGGAGGCGCGGGAGCTCGTCCCGGGGGCGGAGGTCGTGGCCGTGAGCGCGAAGCAGGGCACCGGGCTCGACGAGCTCCGCGCCGCGCTCGGCCGCGCGGCCGACGGCGTCGACCGCGAACGCTCCGATCGGCCGACGCGGCTGTACGTGGACCGCTCGTTCACGCTGCGCGGGATCGGCACCGTCGTCACGGGCACGCTCTGGTCGGGCTCGATCGGAGCCGGGGACGAGCTGCGGCTCGAGCCGTCCGACCGGACGGTGCGCGTGCGGAGCGTGCAGGTGCACGACCGCGAGGTCGAGCGAGCGGAGCCGGGCCAGCGGGTCGCGCTCGGCCTCCCCGGCGTCGAGCGGCACGAGGTCGCGCGCGGCGACGCGCTCGTCGCTCCGGGCGCGTACCCCGCCTCGTATCGTCTGGACGTTCGCCTCGAAGAGATCGAGCCGATCGCCGACGGCGCGGTGCTGCTCGCGCACCACGGAACGACACACACCGCTGCGCGCGTCGTCCGGCTGGGAGGCGCCTACGCGCAGCTCCGGCTCCGCGCGCCCCTCGTCGCCGCGCGCGGCGACCGCGTGATCCTGAGAGGGGAGACGACGCTCGGCGGTGGTGTCGTGCTCGATCCGGCGCCGCCCCGGCATCGCGACGCCGAGCGGATGGAGACGCGTCGAGCGAGGGGAGGTCGCGGCTCTCGTCCACGAGCCCGTCCGCGTCGAGTCGCTCCGGCACGTCGTCGACGGCGAGCCGGTCGGAGTGGAGCGGGTCGGGCCGTGGGCGTTCTCGCGCTCCTGGCTCGACGGCCTCGAGCGCGAGCTGCGCGAGCGCATCGCGGTCGCGGATCCGATCGACCCGGGGATTCCCGGCCCCGTCCGAGCCGTGGGCGGCCGACGTGCTCCCCCTGCTGCCGCTCGAGCGGCGCGGGACGAAGCTCTACCTCCCGGGCGCCGAGCCGACCCTCGAGGGCCGGAGCGCCGAGGCGGAGGCGCTCGAGCGTGAGCTCACGGCGGCCGGCGTGCACGCGAGGAAGGTCGGTGCCGGGAAGGACGAGCTCGCGCGCTTCCTCGAGGCACGCGGGAAGCTCGTCCGGCTCGGGGACGGCTACGCGATCGGCGCCGACGGGTACGAGGTCGCGCGTGACGTGCTCCTGACGGAGGCACGCGCGAGCGGCGAGATCACGCTAGCGCGCTTCCGCGACCTCCTGGGCGTCGGCCGGCGCGACGCGCAGCTCCTGCTCGAGCGGTTCGACGCCGACGGCCTGACGAGGCGGGTCGGAGATCGGCGCGTGCTCCGGCGCGGCGCGTCCCAGCCGGGGGGTGGCCGAAGTCCGGCCGGTCGTCCAAGCTGAGGTGATGCGGCTCGCACTCGTCGCCGTCGGCCTGCTCCTCGTCGCCGCGACCCGCGCTCGGAGCGACCCCCGACCTGGGGAGGCTCGTGCTCCGGGCGAGCGACGTCCCCGCCGGCTTCGTGGTCGTCCCCGACGAGACGGGCCTGCGTTCGAACCGGCAAGAGTGGCGCGACGAGCCGCAGGCCCGCCGGATCCTACGGAAGGCGGGACGCGTGACGGGATACGAGTCCCGGTTCGAGCGAGGGATCGACTCGATCGCGAGCCGGGTGGACCTCTTTCGCGGTGCTGCCGGTTCGCGCCTGCTCCTCGACTACTTCGATGACGAGATGCGGAAGTCGGGCATCCGGGGCCTCCATCGGTCGCGACTGACGATCGGCGACGAGGGCTGGCTGTACGGAGACCGTAAGGGCGACGTCATCACCTTCGTGGTCTGGCGGACGGGTCGGGTCTTCTCCGCGGTCGTCGGAGCGGGTGTGGCCCGCCAGCGCACCCTGTCGCTGGCGCGCACGCAGCAGCGGCGGATCGCCGCTGCGTTCGGCTAGCTCCTCGTCGCGCTACCGGGTCTGCGGGAAGCCGAGGTCGACCTTGCTCGTCGCGGGGTCCGGCCAGCGGCTCGTGACCGCCTTCGTCCGCGTGTAGAAGTCGATGCCCTCGGGGCCGTAGATGTGCCGGTCGCCGAAGAGGCTCGACTTCCACCCGCCGAACGAGTAGTACGCCACCGGCACCGGGATCGGGACGTTGATCCCCACCATCCCGACGTTCACGTCGAACTGGAACTGCCGCGCGACGCCGCCGTCCCGCGTGAAGAGCGCGACGCCGTTCCCGTAGGGGTTCTCGTTGACCAGCCGAAGGGCCTCGTCGTACGTCGGCACGCGGACGACGGAGAGGACCGGGCCGAAGATCTCGTCCCGGTACGCGTCCATCTCCGGCGTGACGTCGTCGAGGAGCGACACGCCGAGGAAGAAGCCGTCTCCGTCCGGCGCGGTCTCGCGGCCGTCGGCGAGGACCGTCGCTCCCTGCTCGCGCCCGCTGTCGAGGTAGGACGCCACCTTGTCGCGGTGCTCGCGCGTGACGAGCGGGCCCATCTCGGACGTCGGGTCGAAGCCGTCGCCGACCTTGACCTTCGGCAGCCGCTCCTTGATCGCGTCGACGAGCGGGTCGGCGGCGTCGCCGACCGCCACGAGCACCGACACGGCCATGCAGCGCTCGCCGGCCGAGCCGTAGCCCGCGCTCACCGCGGCGTCGGCGGCCATGTCGATGTCCGCGTCGGGGAGCACGACCATGTGGTTCTTGGCGCCGCCGAGCGCCTGCACGCGCTTGCCGGCCTTCGTCCCGTTCTCGTAGACGTAGCGCGCGATCGGCGTCGAGCCGACGAAGCTGATCGCCGCGACGTCCGGGTGCTCGAGGAGCGCGTCCACCGCGACCTTGTCGCCGTGGACGACGTTGAAGACGCCGTCGGGGACGCCGGCCTCCTTCAGCAGCTCGGCCGTGAGGACGGACGCGGAGGGGTCCTTCTCGGAGGGCTTGAGGACGAACGTGTTCCCGCAGGCGAGCGCCGGGGCCCACATCCACATCGGGACCATGGCCGGGAAGTTGAACGGCGTGATCCCGGCGACGACGCCGAGCGGCTGCCGGATCGAGTACACGTCGATGCCGGTCGAGGCCTGCTCCGAGTAGTCGCCCTTGAGCAGCGTCGGGATCCCGCAGACGTACTCGATCACCTCGATGCCGCGCTGCACCTCCCCGAGCGCGTCGGACAGGACCTTCCCGTGCTCGGCGGTGAGCAGGCGGGCGAGGTCCTCGCGGTGCTCGTCGACGAGCTGGTAGATGCGGAACATCAGGTCGGCGCGCTTCGACAGCGACCACTGCCGCCAGGCGGGGAACGCCTCCTTCGCCGCGGCGACCGCGCGGCCAATCGTCCTCCACGGTCGCGAAGTCGACCTCGGCGGTCTGCTCGCCGGTCGCCGGGTTGTAGACCGCGCCTCGTCGCTCGGACGTGCCCGACACCGTCTCGCCGCCGATCCAGTGCTGGATGAGCTTCAGCTCCGTCGTCACCGCTGCGTTCATCTCCGCCTCCTGCGGCCGCCTGCTTTGGACGTAGCCTAGCGCTGCCGCCGATCCCCCAGAGTCGACCCGAGACGAGCCGAGTGACGACGTGTCACGAGGAAGCCGTCGGCGGCCGAGGAGGGCCGCCGACGACGTTCTCGGGCTACGCCTTCGCCTTGCGGGGCTTCGGCTTCGGGTGGTGGATGACCGCGTCGTCGGACGGGAAGAAGATCGACTCGTGACCGTCCTCCCAGCGGACGCGGAACCGCTCGTGACCCTCGTCGCCGAGCACCTCCAGGATCACCGCGGTCTTCGGTGCGTCCCCCACCGAGTGCCCGGTGATGGAGATCTCGTCCCCTGCCGTGGCGGGCGTGCCTCGAACGCTCTTGGCCATCGCCGCCTCCTTCGCTTCTGTCGTTCCGAGTGTGCCGCTTCTCGTCTCGTCCTGCACGCCTGTCCGCTCGATCCCGAGCGCGTCGAGGATCGCGGCGTACGGGTCGGCGCCCGGCACCGCGTACCGCGTGTCGAAGTCGACCGCGCCGTTGAGCTCGAGCACGACCCAGCCTCCCTCCGACGGGAGCAGGTCCACGCCCGCGAAGTCGATCCCGATCGCGGCCACGGCGGCCACGGCCAGCGGCCCGGCGCCCGGCGGGACTCCGGCCTCGACCACCGAGCCGCCGAGCGTGACGTTCGTCCTCCACTCGCCGGGAGCCGCTGTCCGCTGCGCGCCCGCGACCACTCGCGTTCCCGCGACGACGACGCGAGCGTCGCGCCGGGTCGGCCCGACGAGCTCCTGGATGAGTGCGCCGTGCCGTGCCCACCAGGTGCGCCCGGTGACCCAGGCGAGCGCGCGGTCGAGGTCCTCCGGGGTCTGGCACTGGAGGACGTCCTGGCCCCAGCTCCCGAAGCGCGGCTTGACGACGCAGGGGAGTGGGATGGCCGGGAGTGGCGCGCCCGCCACGAGGTGCTCCGTCCGGGGGCCGGGAAGCCCGGCGCGGGAGAGCCGCTCGGCCGTCAGCAGCTTGTCGTGTGCGGCGAGGAGCGCGTCGGGCGTGTTCAGCACGCGGACCCCGCGCTCGACGAGCTCCGGGACGAGCTCCAGCCCCGGCTCGATGCCGTCCAGCGTGGGCAGCACGTCGAGGCGGGTCACGGCCACGTCCCCCTGGTCGAGGATGGAGCTCGCCTCCTCCGGCCAGAGGACGCGCGCGTCGACCCCGAGGCCGCGCCAGGCGTACGCGAGCTGGACGTTGGTCCGCGTCGGAGCACCGAGCAGGGCGACGATCACGACCCCACCCTCGCGCAGCGGTCGTCACGCCGTATCCGCGACGACCCCGATCTCGCTGCGGGGAACCGCGGGAAGCCGTGGGTCGTCTCGGCCGCGCCGAACGGCGCCGGTGCCCGCCGCTCAGACGGGGATGACCAGGCTCCCGAGGTCGCGCGGGTAGTACGTGAGGATCTCGATCCCGTCCTCGGTCACGAGCACCGTGTCCGAGTGCCGGAAGCCGCCGAGGTCGGGCGCGTACAGCCCCGGCTCGACCGTGAACACCATCCCCGGCCTGATCTCCGTCTGGTCGCCGGTGTCGAGGAACGGGCCTTCGTGGTACCGGAGGCCGATGGCGTGACCCGTGTGGTGGCGCCAGTGGGCGAAGAGATCCTGCTGCGCGAAGTAGGCGCGAACCGCCCTGTCGACGTCCGAGCAGCGGGCGCCCGGGCGAATCGCGTCGAAGGCGACGTCCTGTGCCGCCTTCATGTGCCCGAACAGCCGCTCCTGCTCGGGCGAGGGAGCGCCGACCACCATCGTCCGCTCGAGCTCCGACAGGTAGCCCCAGACGGGCGCGCTGGCGCCGGTCACGAGGACGTCGCCTGCGCGGAAGGTGATGTTGCCGGCCAGCGCGTGTGGAATTGCGGAGTTGCGGCCGATCTGACCCCGGTACCCGGCGTGCGCGCCGCTGCCGAAGAAGCTCTGGGCGCGGTAGATCTCGCCGATCGCGTCGAGCATGGCGAACGTCGCCTCGTCGCTTGCGCGCTGCGCGACCTCGGTCTCCGTCACGCCCGGCCGCGTGTAGCGCTGGAGGAGGCGGTGCGCGAGATTCCCCCAGCGCACGCTCTCCCGGATGAGCGCGATCTCTGCGGGGGACTTGACCGCCATCTGCTCCTCGATCTCGGCCACGAGCCTGACGACGGTGGCGCCGGACAGCTCGGAGAGCGTGGGGCCCCGGTAGCCGAGGATCCACGGGTAGCCGTCCTGGTCGGCGCCGATGCGTCCGGCGACGCCCAGGTCGGCGAGGACCTGCTCGAGCACGCCCTCCGCGCGCGGCTCTCCCGGGTACTCGTCGTAGTGCTCGACCCGGTCCGTGGTCGAGCGCGCCTGCGCGTGCTCGAGCTCCAGGCGGGGGACGACGAGCGCGCGCGTCCCGTCGGCGCCGAGCACGAATGCGATCGGGCGCTCGGTCGGGACGAAGGCGAAGCCCGCGTAGTAGAGGACGTAGTACGGGTCGAAGAGCGCGACGCCGGAGAGCCCGTCCGCAGACACGCGCTCGAGAAGCGCGTCACAGCGGGCCCGGTGCTCCTCGGGCGTGATCGCGATCGAGGTCACCACGGGAACGCAGCGTAACGGGGTCGCCGCGGCGGTGAGCTACCGTCACCGCATGGCCGGGCCGGAGGTCACGCTCCGCGAGATCACCGCAGAGACCGTGCGGGCCGTCTGCGCCCTCGAGGTCAGCCCGGAGCAGCGCGGCTACGTCGCTCCGAACGCGGTCTCGATCGCGCAGGCCCACTTCGAGCCGAAGGCGTGGTTTCGTGCCGTGTACGCGGACGAGACGCCGGTGGGCTTCGCGATGCTCCACGAGGACCCGGAGAAGGAGGCGTACTTCCTCTGGCGGTTCATGATCGCCGCGGAGCACCAGGGCAACGGGTACGGACGACAGGCCCTCGACCTCGTCGTCGCTCACGTCCGCGAGCAGCCGGGCGCGAAGGAGCTCCTCTCGAGCTACGTGCCCGGCGAGGCCGGCCCGGGCGAGTTCTACCGCCGCTACGGGTTCGCGGAGACCGGGGACGCCGACGAGGGCGAGCTCGTGATCCGGCTCGAGCTCGAGCCGGATCGAGCGTTCGGATAACCGCACCCCCGGAGGCGGGAAGACCGCATTCCGCTCGCGCCAGGGGTGCGCCAGGCTTGGTGGACCATGACCGATGTCGCCTCGGACACGAAGCTGCACGAGCTCCTCGAGCGTCTCGCAGCCGCGCGCGGGAAGCTCGCCGGCCCCGCGAGCCTGGCTGTCGTCGAGCGGACGATCCGCGCGAGGCGAGATGCCTCCGCTCCACGTGCACGAGGAGCCCGAGGGCTTCCACGTCCTCGAGGGGAGCCTGGCCGTCGTCGTCGGAGGGGTGACCATGCGTCTCGACGCCGGGCACTCGGTCGTCGCTCCCGCGCGCCTTGCGCACACGTACCGGGCGGAGTCCACGTCCACCCGCTTCCTGGCGGTCTCGTTCGTGGCGTCCGTCGATCGGTACGAGAGCTTCCTCCGGGCGGCCGCGAGCCCGGCGCCCGCCGACGGGCGCGCGCCTCACGAGAGCGACCGTGTCGTCACGGCGCTTGCACATGAGAACGGCATCACCGTGCTCGGGCCTCCGGGCGCGCTGCCCGGGCAGCCGCTCGCGGCCTGAGCCGTCGACCGTGGATTCCGGCCGGAGCCCGGGCTAAGGTCGGTGGGTGAGGAAGTTCGTCATCGCGGCGGTCATCGTCGCGGCGCTGCTCATGGCGATGATGCTGATGGGCATGGCCCAGAACGAGGGCTGCCTCCCGTGGCAGGAGCCGGTGGGGACGCACGGTAGCCCCTTCTCGGGCACCGAGGACGTCGTCGTCTGCCGCTAGCGCTCAGGGGGTGAGGGCGGGCCTGCGACGCGCGCGAGCGTCACGACCTCGCGGCTCCCGGGAGCGAACGGCGTCCCGTCCCACCCGCCGTACCGGTGCTCGAGCTCGAAGCCGGCCCCCGCGAGGAATCGGTCGAGCGCGTCGACGTCGAGGAAGCGCAGGCTCGCGCGGTCGACGCGGAGCACGCGGCCGTCGGCGTCACTCGTGATCTCGGCGAAGGTGACGACATCCTCGGCGGCCGACTCGACCTCGTACGAGACGCGCACGCGCCGCCCGTTCTGGTCGACGACCTCGAGGACGCGCTCCGGCCACGTCTCCCACTCGCGAACGAGCGGGTTCCGGGTCTCGAACGCGAAGACCCCGGCCGGCCTGAGGGCACGCCTGATCGCCGCGAGCGAACCGCGGATCTCGTCGTCGGTGACGAGGCACTGGAACGCGTGGCCGGTCATGACGGCCAGGTCGAACTCGGCGGCCCAGCGCATGGACGCCGCCGTGCCCTCGACCCACTCGACGTCGGTGCGCGTTCGCGCGACGCCGAGAGCGGCGCGATCGGGGTCGAGCCCGCAGAGCCTTCCCTCGTGTCCCCGCTCCCTCGCGCGGCGAAGGAGCGCACCCGTCCCGCAGCCTACGTCGAGGACGGACGACGCGCCCATGACGAGCCCGAGGTAGAAGTCGTCGCTCGCCCCCCATGGGTACGCGTCCTCGTAGAGCGCGGCGGCCTCCTCGTCGGAGTACTCGCGGTCCCGGGCCTGAGAACTGGACATACGGAGCGGCGCCGGAGTCGAACCGACCGAGCCGTGGGTTGCACGACCGCACTGGTTTTGAAGACCAGCTGGGCCACCGGGCCCATGCCGCTCCGCGGGCAGGCTAGCGGCGGCACCCCGGGCTGGGCACCGCGATACGCTCACCGGGCATGTCCCGGGGCGCTCTCGCGGTCGCGATCGTGGCAGGGACGCTCGCCCTGGCCGCGGTCGGCGCGTGGCTCGTCGTCTTCCGCGACACGGCCGAGCCGGCGTCCGTCGACGAGGCGGTCACGACCTTCCGCGAGGAGACGGAGACCGGTCCAGGCAGCCCTTCGTCCCCGGTGCCGGAGGGCGTGTACGTCTACGCGACCGACGGCTTCGAGAGGACGGACGCGCTGACCGGGGTCATGCATCGGTACCCGGCGCGCTCGACGATCACGGTCACGGCGGACCCGTGTGGCTTCCGGCTGCGCTGGGACGTCCTGAGAGGGCGCTCGACGACCTGGACGATCTGCGTCGGCTCCGGACGGTGGACGGTCGCGAGCCAGGACGAGCGGCACACGTTCTTCGGCCGGACGGAGCACACGACGTACACCTGCTCGGACACCCCGTTCCGGCCGGCCGGGGACGGACGGGGGGCGACGTTCGACGTCTCCTGCACCACCGGATCGGCGGAGGAGCGCGGCACGGGGCGCGTCGTCGCCCGGGAGACGCTGCACGTCGGCGGCAGGCCGGTCGAGACGGTCCACGTGCGGAGACGGACCTCCCTGACGGGGAGGATCCGCGGCCGCTCGACGCAGGACGTGTGGCTCGCGCGGGAGGCCGGGGCCCCCGTTCGGCTCGGCCTGACCACGGACACGACGAACGACTCGGCGGTCGGCGACGTGCACTACGAGGAGGACGTGTCGCTTCGGCTTCGGTCGCTCTCCCCGAGACGATGAGCGTCGCCGGCCGGCTCTCCGCTCTCCGCCTCGCCCCGGACGGGAAGCCGCGGCCGGAGGCTCCGTTCGGGCGCGGCCCGATCGCGGCACGCGTCCTCCGCGGCGCGATCCTCGGCGCGAGCGCGCTCGCGAGCCGGGCGCCGGTCGGGGTCGTCGGCCCGGTCGCGACCTTCGGCGGAACCGTGGAGTGGGCGCTTCGTCCGGGGAAGCGTCGCCGGCTCGCGTCGAACCTGTGCCACGCGGTCGGCCTGCCGCCGGAGCATCCGCACGTGAAGGGACTCGTGCGGCGCGAGGTCGTCAACGAGGCGCGCCGCTCCGCCGACTTCCTCTGGGCGCTGCGGAGAACCGACGAGCTCGTCGCGACGACGGAGGTCGCCGGGCGTGAGCACGTCCTGGACGCACTGGCTCGCGGTCGCGGCGTCCTGCTCGTGTCCACGCACCTCGGCGGATGGGAGGTCGCGACCGCGCTCGCGCGGGAAGTCGTGCCCGTTCCGACCACCGTGATCGTGACGGACGACTGGCTCGCGTGGGCGGTCGCCGGGCTCCGTGTCCGGGCGGGGCTCGGCCTCGCGTACGACTCCGAGCCCGTGTCGAAGGCCGCACGGCTCTTGCGCGAGGGAGAGGCGCTCCTCGTGCTCGGCGACTACGCGAAGGAGTGGATGCGCACGTACCCGGTCCGCCTGCTCGACGCCGAGGCGGAGGTCCCGGCCGGGATCGCCGTGCTCTCGCGGCTCTGTGAGGCTCCGGTCGTGCCGTTCACCGTCCTCCCGCTCGCGCTGCGCAGGTGGCGGGTCGAGATCGAGCCACCGCTCGACCCACCTGCGCGCGACGGGGGCACGGCCGCGGAGAAGGCGCTCCTGCAGGAGCTCGCGGATCGCTGGACGCGCTCGCTGCGCGAGAAGCCCGAGCACTGGGCGGCCGTGTACCCGATGACCTGGCGCGCCACGTGACGAGCCGGTTCTCCCTGCGGCGCGAGGTGGCTCTCGGCCTTGCCGTCTACGGCGTGTACCTCGCCGTGCGGCGCATCGTGCTCCGCGCCGGCGGCCGCGCGCGAGCCCGGGCGAACGCCGAGGGGATCGTCGCCCTGGAGAAGCGGCTCGGGCTCGACGTCGAGCCGGCGCTCCAGCGGGCCGTCCTCCGTTTTCCCCGCGTCGTGCACGGGCTCAACCTGGGGTACGGGCTCTTCAACGTGAGCCTGACCGTCGGCTGGCTGGTCGTCCTCTACCGGCGGCGCGACCCCGCGTACCACCGGATCCGCCGGGCGTGCCTTCTCGCACATCTCGGCGCCCAGCCCGTGTTCCTCCTCTTCCCGGCCGAGCCACCGCGGGCCCTCGACGACTTCGTGGACACCCTGTCCGAGGTGAGCGGGCTCGACCTCGAGCACCCGTTCCTCGTCCGCTTCTACAACCCGGTGGCCGCGATGCCGAGCCTGCACGTCGCGTTCGCGATCGTCACCGGAGCGGCGATCGCCGAACGTGCAGAGAGCCTTCCGGGGAAGGTGGCCGCGTACGGGTACCCCGGGCTCGTGACCGCCGTCGTCGCGGCGACGGGGAACCACTACGTGCTCGATGCCGTCGCGGGCGCCGCTCTCGGGTCCGCGGCGAGGAGCCTCGCCTGAGCGCCGGCCCGGAGAGGCCTCTCCCGACCCGCCGGCGTGCGGCGCTGGCGGTCGGCGCGGCGCTTCTCGTCGGCGCCGGCGTCGCGTTGCTCATCGGGAGGGCGGCCGGGTTCGGCCACGTTCGGGACGAGATCGCGGACGCCGACTCGAGATGGTTCGTCGTCTGCTTCGCGGCCGAGGTGGCCGCGTTCGCGGCCTACGCGCTCGTGGTGCGCGTCGCGCTCGCCTGGCGTGGAGGCCCCGAGCCCGGCTTCGGGCTCGCCGCGCACGTCACGCTCGCCAGCCTGGGCGCGACGCGGATCGTCGCCGCCGCGGGCGCCGGCGGGATCGCCGTGGCGTACTGGTGCTTCCGGCGGGCGCGCTTCTCCACCCGGGAGGCCCTCGTTCGCGTGCTGGGTCTGAACACGCTCGTTTACCTCGTGTTCGGCGCCGGCGCGTGGGTCGCGGCCCTGCTCGCCACCCTCGGCGTCCTCGGCGAGGCGCCGCTCGCGCTCACGGTCCCCTGGCTTGCTCTCGTCCCCTTCTGCCTCGTCGCCGCGCGGTTCGTCACCGACCCTCGACGCGTCGATCGTCTCACCCGCTCGGACGGTTCGCTCCCGCGCCGGGCGGTCGCGTACGCGATCGCCGGAGCACGCTGGGTGCGCGAGATCCTGCGTGACCCGGAGGGGCGGCGGGCGAGCGGTGCGGCCACCGTCTACTGGGCGGGGGACGTGGCCTGCCTGTGGGCGGCACTCCACTCGGTGGGGCAGCCGCTCCCGCTCTCCGAGCTCGTCCTTGCGTACGCGACGGGGTACGCGGCGATGATCCTGCCGCTGCCGTTCGGCGGGGTGGGCGGTGTCGACGCGGCGATGACCTATGCCCTCACCGCCGTCGGAGTCCCGCTCGCTCCGGCGCTCGTGGCCGTTGCGGTGTACCGGCTGTTCGGATACTGGGTGCCTACGATCCCGGCGCTCGCGGCGCTCGCCTTCCTCCCCCGCGCCGGCCGCGGGCTGGAGCGCGCGGCGCACGCGGCGACCTAGGATCGGGTCGATGCGCGTCCTCTGGATCGCCGCGCTCGCTCTCGCCCTCGCCGTGCCGGCGACCGCCGCCGCCCCGATCAGGGCGAAGCTGGCGACGAGCGGGCCGAGGCCGACCGTCGACCAGCCCTGGCGCTATACGGTGACCGTGCGGAGCGCGCAGGGCGCGCCGCTGGCGGCGAAGGTGAAGCTCCAGCTCCTCCTCGGCCAGACGGTCGTCGGCTGCTGGAAGGGGGGCGCGATGGTGCAGTGCTTCAGCCCGACCGCGGGAGAGTGGATCGCGTTCAGGGGGAAGCGGACGGGCGTCCTGCGCTTCCCCGCCCAGTCGGTCGGCGTGGCGCTCACGTTCCAGGCGACCGTGAAGGCGTCGGGGCAGCTGCGCAGGCTTCGCGCGCCGATCACGGTGCAGGCGGCGTAGGCGTCCGCGGTCGGGCCGTCGGCAGCGCGCGGGCTAGTCCACGGCGGGCGGAGGCAACTTCGCCGCCGCCTCGCCGCCGCCCCGTGCGATCTCGGTGCCCGCCTCGCGGGCGGGCGCGCCGGCCCACGGGCCCTCGGGCCGCCCGTACCGGCCGAAGGCAGCCTCGGTGCGCTGCCGCGCAGCTCGGTCAGCGGCCCACTCCGCGAGCGCGACGAGCACCCACGCAGCCGCCATGATCGCGACGACGAGCGCCGTCTCGAGCCGCGCGACGGCCAGCAGGCAGGCGACGGCGACGAGGAAGACGATCTCCAGGAAGAGACGGGGCACCGCGGGTCGCCGCACGGCCGGGCTCGCGACCGACCGCAGCCACGGGCTTCCGTCCTGGCGGGTCGGGGCGCTCGTGTCCCAGCCCGGTGCGTCGATGTCGCCGGGGGGGAGGGCGTGACGCTCGGCCCGCAAAGCCTGGAGCTCCGCCTGGAGCCCGCCGACCTGATCGGAGAGGGCACGGACGGCGCCGAGGAGCTCTGACGGCTCGACCTCGGCGGATTCGCGGGAGGTCAGGGCCGTCTCGCTCGGGTCCGCCATGCGCTAGTCACCCGCTCGTCGCGAGCGCATCTCCTCGAGCGCCGCCCGGCCGTCGTCGTGCACCTCGGCGCGCCGCTCGGCGACCGTGCCGTCGGGGAGCTCCTCGACGGACGCCGACGGTTCCTGCGAGCGGGTGGCGGCGAGCTTGCGGCGGAGCTCGTCCGCCGGGTCGGCGGTCGGAGCGGCAGCGGTCGGTGACGGTGCCGGCGAGCTCGCCCTCCGACGTCGCTTCAGGCGGCGCACGAGCGTCGCGATCCCGAGTGTCACGACCGCCCACGTGAGGAGCCTGCGCATGCGCCGATGGTACCGCGGTCCGCAGAGGGCAGGTCCGGCGGGCGCCTCGCCGTGGCAGCTACAATCCCGCGGCTTCCTGCCTCGCACCGGTAGCCGCCCGTTCCCGGCGGAGCCGTACAGCGGCGAGGCCGACCAGACCGAAGGAAGGAGTTGAAGGGAACGTGACCGAGTACGAGATCCTGCTGCTGCTCGACCCGGACCTGGACGAGGCCCGGCAGTCCGACATCGTCACCCGCGCGCGCGAGCTCGTGGAGAAGGGCGGCGGCACCTGGGACCTGCACGAGGTCTGGGGGCGGCGCAAGCTCGCCTACGAGATCGGCCACAAGGGTGAGGGCACCTATCACCTGCTGCAGTTCACGTCCGACGCGGCGACGCTCGACGAGATCTCGCGCGTCCTTCGCATCGACGACGGCGTGATGCGGCACATGGCGACACGTCGGATCGAGGGCAGTCCCGCCCGGCCCGTAGCGGTGGGCGCGCCCACGCGCGAGGATGCGGTGAGCGCGTCCGACGTCGAGGAAGAGGAGGAGTAGGAGATGGCCCGCAACATCAACCGCGTCATCGTCGTAGGCAACCTGACCAGGGACCCCGAGCTCAGGCACACGCCTTCGGGGACCGCGGTCTGCTCGCTCCGCATCGCGGTGAACACGACGCGGAAGGACGAGTCGGGCCAGTGGGTGGACAAGCCCAACTACTTCGACGTCACCGTGTGGGGCCAGCAGGGCGAGAACTGCGCCCAGTACCTCTCGAAGGGCCGCCCCGTCGCGATCGACGGCCGACTCGAGTGGCGCGAGTGGGAGGCGCAGGACGGGTCGAAGCGGCAGGCGGTGGACATCGTCGCCGACAACGTCCAGTTCCTCGGCGGGCGCCAGGAGGGAGAGGGCGCCGCGTACGTCCCGGCCGGAGCCGCCGGCGCCGCCGACGACTTCCCGCCCTCCCCCGCAGACGACGACATTCCGTTCTGATGGTCCCGAACGACCGGACTCCGCTCCCGCGGGCTCCGGTCGCGGGAGAACCCCTGAAGGCGGCTGCTTCGCGGCCGCGGCGATCAGACTTCACACCGACGTTCTAGGAGAGACATGGCAACGAAGAAGCCGACGACCAGGAGGCGGACGGGGCCGACGACGGCGCCGGGCAGGCGCAAGAGCTGCCACTTCTGCCGGGACAAGGTCGACGAGATCGACTACAAGAACATCGCCCAGCTCCGTCGGTACCTCTCGGAGAAGGGCAAGATCCGCTCCCGTCGCATCACGGGCGCCTGTCGCCGCCACCAGCTCCAGGTCGCTTCCGCCGTGAAGCGCGCCCGCGAGATGGCGCTCCTCCCCTACGTCTCGCAGTGATGGAGGTCATCCTCCTGCAGGACGTCGAGAAGCTCGGCCTGCGTGGCGACGTCGTCGACGTCGCCCGTGGCTACGCCCGGAACTACCTGCTCCCGCGGCACCTGGCCGAGACGGCCACGCCCGCGCGGGTGGCGGAGCTACGCCGCATCGAGGCCGAACGCGCGAGGCACGAGGCCCGGACCGCGGAGCAGGCGCACGAGATCGCCGAGCTCCTCGGCAAGACGGTGCTCCGCTTCGAGGTGAAAGCAGGCCCCACGGGCTCGCTCTTCGGCTCCGTGACGCCCTCGGACGTCGCGGACGAGATCTGGCGTGCGCGCAAGGTGCGGGTCGACCGGCGGAAGATCGCCTTCGACCCGATCAAGCGCATCGGCCGTTTCACCATCCCGATCGAGGTCTTCCAGGACGTCCACGCCGAGGTGAAGACCCTCGTCGTGCCCGAGGGCGGCGAGCTCCCTCCGGAGGAGGAGCTCGCGGCGCTGGAGGCCGCGGAGGCCGAGGCGGCCGCCGCGGCGGAGGCCGAGTCGAGGGCCGTGCACGAGGAGGCCGAGACCGCGATCGCGGAGGTGATCGCGGAAGAGGAGCCCGAGCAGGAGGCGCTCGCAGAGGCCGCGCCGGTGGACGTGCCCGAGGACGATGCCATCCCGGACGAGGACGGCGTCCTGCCGTCGTCCGCGCCGGCGGACGAGTAGTTCCCGCGAGCGGGGGGACGCGGTCGGGCCCGCGACGGCTGCGACCGCGTTCCTTCCTCGCGATCTCCACAGGCCCTGTTGAGACGTCCCCGCAATTCCCGCTCGCAGCGGACGTTTCCGGCTGGACAACTCGCCCCGGGCTGTCGACAGGGCATCCGCCTCCGGGGATAACATCCGAACATATGTTCCGTTCTCCCTGCACGCGCTCGGCGGGCTCCTCGCGCTGGACGCCGTCCGGCGGGACGGCTTGACTCCCACGCCCATGAGCTCCCCCAGCTGGCCCGCGTCCCCGACCGTCTCGGAGCGGTCGTCCCGCCCCAGAACCTCGAGGCCGAGGAATCCGTCCTCGGCGCGATGCTGCTCTCGCCGGCTGCGGTCGGCACGGTCAGCGAGATCCTCGCCGCCTCCGACTTCTACCGCGAGAGCCACGCGAAGATCTTCCGGGCGGCACTCGGGCTCTGGGGAAAGGGCGAGCCCGTGGACGCGATCACGCTCGCCAACGAGCTCGACGAGCGCAGCGAGCTCGAGGTGGTGGGCGGGCAGGCGAAGGTGGCCGAGCTCGCGGCGCTCGTCCCCTCGACCTCCAACGTCGAGCACTACGCGCGCATCGTCAAGGAGATGGCGACGCTCCGCGGCCTCGTCCGCGCCGGCCAGGAGATCACCCGGCTCGGCCAGGACCGCCCGGGCGAGGTGCCGGACCTCGTCGACCGCGCGGAGCAGATCGTCTTCGAGCTCGGCCAGCAGCGGGTCACGAGCGACTTCGCGCACATCGAGACGCTCCTCAAGGAAAGCTTCGAGCGGATCACGCAGCTGTACGAGGCCGGCTCGGAGATCACCGGCATCCCGAGCGGCTTCCGCGAGCTGGACCTCCTGACGTCGGGCTTCCAGCCCGGCAACCTCGTGATCCTCGCAGCGCGGCCGTCGATGGGGAAGTCGGCGCTCGGCCTCTGCATCGCCGCGAACCTCGGCGTGCGGCACGAGGTCCCGGTCGCGCTCTTCACGCTCGAGATGTCGAAGGCCGAGGTCACGCAGCGGATGATGTGCAGCGAGGCGAAGGTCGAGTCCCAGCGCCTGCGGAGCGGCCGCCTCGCGCCGGACGACTGGCCGCGCCTCACGACGGCCTGCGACCGGCTCATGAAGGCGCCCATCTACGTGGACGACACCGGCTCGACGACGATCATGGAGCTGCGCTCGAAGGCACGGCGGCTGAAGTCGCGGGAGCCGAAGCTCGGCCTCATCCTCGTCGACTACCTCCAGCTCATGACCTCGGGCGCGAGTGTCGAGAACCGCGTCCAGGAGGTCTCGCAGATCTCGAGGGCGCTCAAGGTGCTCGCTCGCGACCTCGACGTCCCCATCGTCGCGATGTCGCAGCTCTCGCGGGCGGTCGAGCAGCGACACGACAAGCGGCCGATCCTCTCCGACCTGCGCGAGAGCGGTAGCCTCGAGCAGGACTCGGACCTCGTCGCGTTCGTCTACCGCGACGAGTACTACCTCGGGGAGGAGTCGGACCAGCAGGGGATCGCCGAGATCCACCTGTCCAAGCACCGGAACGGGCCGACCGGCACGGTGAAGCTCTCCTTCCTGCGCCGCTACGCGAAATTTGCCGACTTGGCTGCGGCGTAGCAGCGGGCCGTCACGCCCGACCGGATCGCCGGAACCCGACCGGCAGTGGCGGCGGTCCGCCGCCGGCTTGCTGGCCGTCGCCGCGTACATGTCGCCAGACGGTCGGGAGCAGCGACGGGCCAGAGGAGGCACAGATCACCAGGCCGAGTAGCCGCCGCAGCGGCACGCGTAGGCGCGCACCGTCGCGTCTCGCGCCCAGAGATCCGGTAGACCCCGAGGGTCGCCGATGAGGTCCGTACGCGACGCCGCATGCCCGAGCGTGTCTCTGTTGCCGCCTGAGAACGCCGCGTGCAACACTCCGGGCCGTGCCCGCGACCGTCATCGTCGGAGCGCAGTGGGGCGACGAGGGCAAGGGCAAGATCGTCGACCTGCTGGCGCAGGGCTCCGACCTCGTCTGCCGCTATCAGGGCGGCCCGAACGCCGGCCACACGATCGTCGGTCGAAGGCGAGACGTACAAGATCAGGCAGATTCCGAGCGGCATCGTCGCGGGCAAGCGGAGCGCGATCGGCGCCGGCTGTGTGGTCGATCCCGCCGTGCTGATCGACGAGCTCGACGAGCTCGAGCTCGCGCGGTCATCGCACGGAAGGGCTGCTCTTCCTGTCCGGGAACGCCCATCTCGTGATGCCCTGGCACGTCGCGCTCGACGGCGCGCGCGAGCGAAGGCTCGGGCGCCTGCAGATCGGCACGACGCGCCGCGGGATCGGTCCGGCCTACGCCGACAAGGCGACCCGGATAGGGATCCGCGTCCAGGACCTGCTCGACCCCAAGATCCTGCGCCAGAAGCTCGAGCTCGCGGTCGCGGAGAAGAACGTCTGGCTCGAGCGGGTGTACGAGCTCGAGCCCTTCGACGTCGACGAGATCGTCGCGGAGCACCTCCGCCACGCAGAGCGCCTGGGCCCGTACGTCGCGGACACGTCGCTCCTCGTCGACCGGGCGCTCCGGGCGGGCGAGCGCGTGCTCTTCGAGGGCGCGCAGGGGACGCTCCTCGACCTCGATCACGGCACCTACCCGTTCGTCACGTCCTCCAGCCCGATCGCGGCAGGAGCCGCGGTCAGCTTCGGCTTCGGCCCGCACCGGATCGACGAGGTCGTCGGCGTCGCCAAGGCGTACGTGACGCGGGTCGGCGAGGGCCCGTTCCCGTCCGAGATCGAAGGGCCCGACCACGCGCGCGTCCAGGAGCTCGGCCACGAGTTCGGCACGGTGACCGGCCGGGAGCGCCGGTGCGGGTGGCTCGACCTCGTCGCGTTGCGGTTCGCGGTCCGGGTGAACGGGATCACGTCGCTCGCGCTCACGAAGCTCGACGTCCTCTCGGACTTCGCGGCGCTGCCCGTGTGCGTTCGCTACCGCCTCCAGGACGGCGCGGAGACCGAGGACTTCCCGGCGCACCAGAGCGACTTCCACCACTGCCAGCCGGTCTTCGAGACGCTCGCCGGCTGGGGGTGCGAGATCGGGGACTCCCTGCCGCCCGCCGCGAAGGACTACGTCTCGTTCGTGGAGGACGCACTGGGCGTGCCGGTCGCGCTCGTCGGCACCGGGGCGGCGCGCGAGCGACGTGCTCGCGCTGTCCTGAGCTGCGTCCGGCTCTGTCAGGCGCTGCGCCGCATGTAGAGCTCCGTGAACTCGCGGCATCGGCTCTCGGCGTCGAAGCGGCAGAGGAACACGTTGTGGTACTCGCGCTCGAGGATATCCCGGTCGGCGCTGAAGTAGCGCGAGACGCCGACCCCGACAGCAGCCTCGCCCGCGACGAGCCACGGACGGTACGTGGCGGTCCAGGAACCCGGCTCGTCGCGGTCGCCGAGCCAGGCGGCGACGATCGCATCGCGGCCGACCAGCACCTCCTCGTCCACGTCCCAAGGGTGGTAGCGGTACTCGGCGTCCTCGCTGAACAGCTCGCCGATGGTTGCAGGATCGTAGGTCCTCCACGCTTCGACGTAGGCGTCGAGCCAGCGCTGGAAAGCGGCCTCGTCCATGCCGTGATCGTACGACGCGCCTCGAGAAGCCGCGTGGCGTCGGCACTAGACTCGCGCGGTGCGCCTTCTCCTGGTCGGATCCGGTGGGCGCGAGCATGCGCTGGCCTGGAGGCTCTCGCGGGACGGCGACGTCGAGCTGCACGCCGCCCCGGGCAGCCCGGGCATCGCCGCGTCACGGCGAGTGCCATCCGATTCGCGCCGAGGACGGCGAGGGCTTGCTCGCGCTCGCGCATTCGCTGAACGTCGACCTCGTCGTCATCGGCCCCGAGGCGCCGCTCGTGAGCGGGCGTCGTCCGACGTGCTCCGCCGTGCGGGGATCGCCGTCTTCGGGCCGGGCGCGGCTGCCGCCGCGATCGAAGGCTCGAAGTCCTTCGCGAAGGAGGTCATGGCGTCCGCCGGCGTGGCGACCGCCGCGCAGCTCGCGATCGCCCGTCCGCCCTGCGTCGTCAAGGCCGACGGGCTCGCCGCCGGCAAGGGCGTCGTCGTCTGCCGTACGCAGGACGAGGTCGACGTCGCCCTACGCGGCCGTCGCGGAAGCTCGGCGCCGGAGTCGTCGTCGAGGAGCTGCTCGAGGGGCCGGAGCTGTCCCTGCTCGCGCTCTGCGACGGCGACGACGCGGTCGCGCTGCCCCCGGCCCAGGACTTCAAGCGGGCGTTCGACGGCGACGAGGGCCCGAACACGGGCGGGATGGGGTCGTACGCTCCGGTCCCGGGGCTCGGAGAGGCGGAGGTCGAAGGGCTCCTCGAGACGATCCACCGGCCCGTCCTCGCCGAGCTCCAGCGACGCGGTGCGCCGTTCGTCGGGGTCCTCTACGCCGGCCTGATGCTCACGCCCGGGGGGCCGCGCGTCCTCGAGTTCAACTGCCGGTTCGGTGATCCCGAGACGCAGTCGATCGTCCCTCTCCTCGGCGGCGAACTTCGGCGAGGCGCTGGCGGCGGCCGCCGCGGGCGAGCTGGCCGGGGTGGTGCTCGATCCGCTCGCCGGCGCGGCGGTCACCGTCGTTCTCGCTGCAGGCCGGCTATCCGGAGCAGGTCGACCGCGGGACGCCGATCGCCGGCGTCGAGCGCGCGGAGGCGCGAGGCGCGCTCGTGTTCCAGGCGGGCACCGCCCTGCACGGGGATACGGCTCGTCACGAACGGGGGGCGGATCCTGGGCGTGACCGGGCTGGGCGACACGGTGACGCCGGCTCGGGACGCTGCCTATGCGGCCATCTCCGAGATCGACGTGGAGGGGGCGCGCTACCGCACGGACATCGCGGCATCGGCAGCGGCGGGGCGCACGTTCACGCTCGTCGGCTAGCGACCGGCCACATCCTCTCGCCGGCCCCCGGGGCCACCCCTTGCCTCCTCCCACTTCGAGCCTAGTCGGGCAACGCGTGCGTGTGGGAAGCGGCTTCGTACCGAAACGGTGTCGAAGGGGCCGCCAGGGCCGCCGACTACAATCGACGCGGTGATCCCCCGCTACTCCCGACCGGCAATGGCGCGTGTCTGGTCGGAGGAGGCCAAGCTCGAGCGGTGGCTGACGGTCGAGATCGCGGCGCTGGACGCATGGGCGCAGGTCGGCGCCGTGCCCGCCTCGGCGATCGCGGCCATCCGGACGCGCGCGTCCGTCCCGACACCGCAGCGCGTCGCGGAGATCGAGCGGGTCACGAACCACGACGTCGCCGCGTTCGTCGACGCGGTGGCCGCGGAGCTCGGGCCCGACGGGCGCTGGTTCCACTACGGCCTCACGTCGTCGGACGTGCTCGACACGGCGCTCTCCCTGACGGTCCAGGACGCGGGGACGCTGGTCCTGCGAGGGGATCGAGCGGGCCCTCATGGCTGTCGCGGAGCGTGCGGAAGAGCACCGTGACACGCTCACGATCGGTCGCACGCACGGAGTGCACGCGGAGCCGACGACGTTCGGCCTCAAGCTCGCCGGGTGGGCGTTCGAGCTCGAGCGAGACCGACGACGTGCTTGCCCGGGCGGTCGACGGACTGCGCGTCGGCAAGCTCTCCGGCGCGGTCGGCACCTACGCCTCGACGACGCCGGAGGTCGAGCGACTCGCCTGCGAGGCGCTCGGGCTCGAGCCGGCCCCGACGTCGACCCAGATCCTGCAGCGCGACCGGCACGCCGAGCTCCTCGCCGCGCTCGCCGTGCTCGCGTCCTCGCTCGAGCGGTTCGCGATCGGAGATCCGCCACCTCGCGCGCACGGAGGTGCGCGAGGTCGAGGAGCCGTTCGGCCGCGGGCAGAAGGGCTCGTCGGCGATGCCGCACAAGCGGAACCCGATCGTCGCCGAGCGGATCTGCGGGCTCGCGCGCGTCGTTCGCGGCTACGCGGTCGTCGGCCTCGAGAACGTCGCGCTCTGGCACGAGCGGGACATCTCGCACTCGTCGGCCGAGCGCGTCGTCCTGCCCGACGCGTTCCTTGCGGTCGACTACATGCTCGATCGCTTCGCGTGGCTCGTCGGCGGCCTCGTCGTCCGCGCCGAGCGGATGCGCGCGAACCTCGAGGCGACGGGCGGGCTCTTCTTCAGCCAGCGGCTCCTGCTCGCGCTCGTCGACTCGGGACTCGCGCGCGACGAGGCGTACCGGCTCGTGCAGCGACACGCGATGCGTGCCTGGGACGAGGGCCTCGACTTCCGCGAGCTCGTCCGCGCGGACGCGGAGATCGCGGCCCGCGTCGACCTCGACGACGTGTTCGACCTCGGCGCCTACACGCGCCACGTCGACGTCGTCTTCGATCGACTCCGAGTCCCTGACGACACGAGGAGGCAGTCCATGCCTGAGGCCGTGCACGTCGCGAGCGGCAAGGTGCGCGAGATCTACGCGCTCGACGACGAGCGCCTGCTGCTCGTCGCGAGCGACCGCATCTCGACCTTCGACGTCGTCCTGCCGACGCCGATCCCCGACAAGGGTCGCGTGCTCACCGGCCTCTCCGCGTTCTGGTTCGCCCGGACGCGGGAGATCGTCCCGAACCATCTGCTCGAGCTCGCGACCGGACGGCCGGTCGATGGTCTGCCGGCGGCTGGAGATGCTCCCCATCGAGTGCGTCGTGCGCGGGTACCTCGCCGGCTCCGGCTGGAAGGACTACCGCGAGACGGGGGCCGTGTGCGGTCACGTCCTGCCCGCGGGCCTCCGCGAGTCGGAGCGGCTTCCGGAGCCGATCGTCACGCCGGCGACGAAGGCGAGCGAGGGCCACGACGAGAACATCGACGAGGAGCACGCGGCCCGGCTGTGCGGTGCCGAGCGCTACCGTCGCGCGAAGGAGGCGTCGCTCGCCCTCTACCGATTCGCCGCGCGCCACGCGGAGGACCGCGGGATCATCGTCGCCGACACGAAGTTCGAGCTCGGCGTCGTGCCCGACGGGACGCTCGTCCTCGGCGACGAGGCGCTGACCCCGGACTCCTCGCGGTTCTGGCCCCTCGAGGGGTACGAGCCGGGGAAGGCGCAGCCGTCGTTCGACAAGCAGTTCGTCCGCGACTGGTGCGAGCAGACGGGCTGGGACAAGACGCCTCCTGGCCCCGAGCTTCCCGATGACATCGTCGCCGGGACTCGGGCGCGCTACGTGGAGGCGTTCGAGCTGCTCACGGGCCTGCCCTTCGACCGCTATCTCGTCGACCCCCAGGTCGTGCTCGCGTGAAGGCGATCGTCCTCGTCCGGCCCAAGGACGGGATCCTCGACCCGCAGGGCGAGGCCGTCCAGGGCTCCCTGCGGAAGCTCGGCTTCGAGGTCGGGAGCGTGCGCGTCGGGCGAGTCATCGACGTCGAGCTCGCGGCGAGCGACGCGGACGACGCCCGCATTCAGGTCGAGCGGATGTGCTCCGAGCTTCTGGCGAACCCGCTCATCGAGAGCGTCCAGATTCGCGTGGAGCCCGACGCGTGACGGAGCGCCCCAGGGTCGCCGTCGTCGTCTTCCCGGGGTCGAACGACGACCACGACGCGGCCTGGGCGCTCGGCGCCGTGGGAGCCGAGCCCGTCCTCGTTTGGCACGCGGAGCGAGAGCTGCCGCCCGACACGGGAGCGGTCGTGCTCCCCGGGGGCTTCTCCTACGGCGACTACCTCCGGCCCGGAGCGATCGCGGGCCTGTCGTCGGTGATGGACGCCGTCCGTGCGTTCGCGCAATCCGGCGGCCCCGTGCTCGGGATCTGCAACGGGTTCCAGACGCTGTGCGAGGCGAGGCTTCTGCCAGGGGCGCTCCGCCCGAACCGGCAGCTCGAGTTCGTGTGTCGCGATGCCCGCGTGAAGGTCGAGACCACGGCGAGCCTCTTCACGCGACGGTGCGAGGAGGGCCAGGAGCTGATCATCCCCGTGAAGCACGGCGACGGCGCGTGGTACGCGGACGAGGGGACATTCGTCCAGGTCGCCGCTCGCGGCCAGATCGTGCTTCGCTACGCCGAGGACGTGAACGGCTCGCTCGGCAATGTCGCAGGCATCGTCAACGAGGTCGGGAACGTCATGGGCCTGATGCCGCATCCCGAGCACGCGGTCGACCCGCTTCTGGGATCGGCCGACGGCGGGCTCCTGCTCGCCGCTCTCGTGGACGCCGCCGCCGACCACCTGCGTATCGCCGCGTAGGCTCGAGCGCCCGCCGGCGGTGCCGGCCGCCCTCGGGGTGCTGTCCGGGCCTGCGGCAACCCCCGGCTCAGCGGCGACCCACGGCCGCGCCGGCCACTACCAGCCAAGTGTTGCTCCGAGCACGGGCGCGCGCGCGACGGCCGCCCGCAACCGCTCCACGTCGCGCGCCCGCATCGTCACGGGACCGCGTCTCGCCGATCCCTGGGTCGTGTACGCGAAGCGGACCAGCTGCTCGCCGCCTCCGGTCTCGAGCAGCTGGACGACGACGGCGAAGCGCCGCTCGCCTGCCCGCTGAGGGATGGAGACCTCCTCGAGGATCGCGGCAGCTCCCCACGGGGTTGCCGCGCTCGCCGTCCGGGCCCGATTCGTCGTCGCCATGCAGCGAGCGTACGGCGTAGGTGGTCACGGGTGGGGAACAGCTTCGCGCAGAAAGCGTGACGGCCTATCCTCGGCGCGTGCACGACGTCGTCATCGTCGGGGCGGGCGCGGCCGGGTGCGTTCTGGCGTCGCGCCTGACCGAGGACCCCGGCGTCTCGGTGCTCCTGCTCGAGGCCGGGCCGCAGGCCCGCAAGCTCGAGACCAGGATCCCCGCCGCGTTCTCGAAGCTCTACCGGACCCCGCTCGACTGGGGTGACTCCACGGTCCCCCAGGAGGGGCTCGACGGGCGCGAGGTCGTGTTCCCCCGCGGGCGCATGGTCGGAGGCTCCGCGGCCATGAACGCCATGATGGTGCTGCGGGGCAATCCAGCCGACTACGACGCGTGGGCACGCGCCGGCTGCCCCGGATGGTCCTGGGCGGACGTCGAGCCGGCGTTCGCGAAGAGCCGGGACGGCCCGTTCCCGCTCGTCGAGCAGCGCGACAGGAGCGTGCTCAGCGAGGCCTTCGTCCACGCCGCGCAGGCGACCGGCATCCCGTTCACGGAGGATCTGAACGGCAGCGACAACGGCGGTGTCGGGTACGTGCGCGTATCGCAGCGCCGCGGCCGGCGCTTCGGCGTCGCCGACGGCTACTTGAGGCCCGCCCTTCGGCGGCCGAACCTCACGGTCGTCACGGGTGCCCTTGCGACGTGCGTGGTCGTCGAGCGCGGGCGCGCGATGGGTGTCGCGTATCGCCTGCACGGGGAGGGCAAGGGCGACGAGGAGGAGGCGATCGCCACGCGCGAGGTCATCCTCTGCGCGGGAGCGATCGGGAGCCCGCAGCTCCTCCAGCTCTCCGGGATCGGCCCTCGCGAGGTCCTCGAGCCCGTCGGCGTGGCGCTCGTGCACGAGCTCGCCGGGGTCGGCCGGAATCTCGTCGACCACCTGGCCAACGGCCTCCTCGTCCTTACCCGTGGCGCCGAGACGCTCGCGTCCGCCGAGTCGTTGCGCAACCTCGCCAACTGGTGGCTCCGCGGTCGAGGGCCGCTCACCTCGAACCTAGGGGAGGCGGTCGCCTTCGTCCGGACGCGCTCCGATCTACCGTCGCCCGACCTCGAGCTCGTCTTCGTCCCGGCGCTCTTCGAGGACGAGGGCCTCAAGCAGCCCACCGAGCACGGGTTCACCCTCGCCGTCGTCCTCCTCCAGCCGAGGAGCTCCGGCACGGTCACCCTCCGGTCGGCGGACCCGCTCGACCCCCCGGCGATCGATCCGCGCTACCTCACGGACCCGGAGGGGCAGGATGCGCGCACCCTGCTCCACGGCCTGCGCCTTGCCCGCCGCGTGGCCGCGAAGGAGCCGCTCTCGCGCTTCGTCGCGTCGGAGATGCTGCCGGGCGCGCACGCCCAGACGGACGACGACCTGATGGCGCATCTCCGGGCGCTGTCACAGACGCTCTACCACCCCGCGGCGACCTGTCGCATGGGCACGGACCCGCTCGCGGTCGTCGACCCGCTCCTCCGGGTACACGGCCTGGACGGACTTCGCGTCGTCGACGCCTCGGTGATCCCGCGGCTGCCGAGCGGCCACACGAACTGGCCGACGGTGATGATCGCCGAGCGCGCCGCGGAGCTGATCGCGGCCGGTTGACGAGAGATAGGGCCCTTGGCAGGGCCCCCTCTCCCAGGCTACGTCGCGAGGGCCCTCGTCTTGATCGCGTCGAACTCGGACTGCGTGATCGCGCCCGAGTCGAGCAGGCCCTTCGCCTTCTCGATCTCCGCGGCCGCGCCGCCGCTTCCGGCGACGGACTTCACGTACTGATCCATCTGCGCCTGTTGCGCCTGCGCTTTTTCGATGTTCCGCTCGGTCATGCCGTCGTGGTTCGCGATCAGGTAGATGAACACGCCGAGGAAAGGCGCAATGATCACGAAGATGATCCACAGCACCTTGGTGAACCCGGACGTGTCATGGCGACGGAAGATGTCCGCGAACACCGTGATCAGGATCCAGAACCAGATGATGAACGCGAAGAACACGAACATCGTCCACAGGACGTCGAGGAACGGGTAATCGGCTGCGAGCACGTTTCTCCTTTCGCTGATCTACTGGCAGATCAGATCCCGAGGATCTGCTTCTTCTTCGCTTCGAACTCCTCCTCGGTGAGGATTCCCTGCGCCTTCAACTGCGCCAGCTGCTCGAGCTCGGCGGCGTAGTCCGGCATCGCCGGCTCGGCAGGAGCGGCTGGTGCTGCTGCTGCTGCCTGCTGGGCTGCCATCTGCTGGTCGTAGGCGGCCTGGTCCTGCGCCGAGTACTTCTGGTCCTGGCGGTGGCGGACGGCGCCGGCCGTGCCGGCGACGACGGCCGTCGTGGCGGCTGCCCGAACGAGGCCCGGGCCTCTGCGTCCCATCATCGTCTCGATCTCCTCTCTAGGCTTTCGCCTGCTCGAGCACCCACTCGCGGGCGGCCTGGACGACGTCGTGCGGGAGCCGTTCGAAGGCGAGCATGACCCCGCCCGCGTCGCGCATCGACTGGGCGACCTTGCGCGCCCACACGTTCTCGAACACGAGCATGGCCGCCGAGGTGTTCGGCTCGAGGTCTGCGGCGGCGTCCATGAGGTCGTCCTCGTTCAGCAGGCCGCCGACCTCAACGCCGATCTTGTCGAGGCCCGCCTGGACCTCCGGATCGAGCTCGGTGAGCTCCATCGCGACGGCGTTCCCGTCCGCGTCCTTCCCGACGAACGCGACGTCGATGATGCGAATCGTTCCCGCCTCGACGAGCTCGCCGATAGCGGGCGCGATCTCGCCCTTGAACTTATTCCCGGGGAATCCCACCACGAGAAAGTCGACTGGGCCGATCTCTTCCATCCTGGCCTCCGTTTCCGGTCGTGCTTCGTGCCGCCCGTAGCCTATGCACAAACCGCAAGCCGGAGATCGGAAGTGGCGTCGATTCGTCCGGTGATTGCCGAGCTCCGTCCACCACCTCGTCCTCCCCATGTCAGGATCGGGACACATGAGCTCCGCACCAGCAGCGAGTAGCGACGCTGGCGCGCCCGAGCGCGCGGGCATCGTCCTCGCGTCGCTGATCCTCGTCGCCGGGGTCGCGAACCTCAACCTCTCGGTTGCCAACGTCGCGCTACCCGACATCGGGAAGGCCTTCGACTCGTCGCAGGTGACGCTGAACCTCATCGCCGTCGGCTACTCGCTCGGTCTTGCGGCGTCGGTGCTGTACCTCGGCGCGATCGGCGACCGCTACGGACGGAAGATGATGCTCGTCCTCGGCACGTCGCTGGCGATCCCGATGTCGCTGCTCGCCGCGTTTGCGCCGTCGGACGAGGTCCTCTTCGTGGCGCGCGTGGGCGGTGGCCTCGCAGCCGGGATGGCGTACCCGACGACGCTCGCCCTGATCACGGCGCTCTGGTCGGGGCCGGGGCGGACGAAGTCGATCGCGCTCTGGTCGGCGATCGGCGGCGCCATTGCGGCGTTGGGCCCGCTCGTTTCCGGCGCTCTTCTCGAGGAGTTCTGGTGGGGCTCCGTCTTCCTCGTCACGCTGCCGCTCGCGGGCGTCGCGCTCGTGGTGGCGTTCCTGTTCGTGCCGAGCCATGTCAACGAGACCACGGACCCCGTCGACAACCTCGGCGGCATCCTCTCCGTCCTCCTCGTGGGGGCGCTCATCCTCTCGATCAACTTCGCGCCCGTCCCCAACGAGGGGGCGCTCGTGCTCGGGCTGGCCGTCATCGCGGTCGCCGCGGGAGTCGCGTTCTACCTCAGGCAGCGCCGGGCAAGGAACCCGCTCTACGACCTCGACATCGCCGCGCGCCGCATCTTCTGGGTCGCAGCGTGTGCCGGGATCATCGTGTTCGGGTCGCTGATGGGCGCGGCGTTCGTGAGCCAGCAGTTCCTGCAGAACGTGCTCGGCTACTCGACGCTGGAAGCCGGCGCGGCGATCCTGCCGGCGGCCGTCCTCATGGTGCTCGTCGCGCCGCGCTCGGCCAAGCTCGTCGGCGCCTACGGCGCCCGCTTCACGCTGCTCTGTGGATACGTCTTCCTCTTCCTCGCGTTCCTCGCGATGCTGCTCCTCTGGAAGGAGGACAGCGCCTACTGGAAGATCGCGCTCGCCTACATGTTCGTCGGGATCGGCGTGGGGCTTGCGGGTACGCCCGCCTCACACTCCCTCACGGGGTCGGTTCCGGTCACCCGCGCGGGGATGGCGTCCGGCACCGCAGACCTGCAGCGCGACCTGGGCGGGGCGATCATGCAGTCGATCTTCGGCGCGCTGCTCACGGCGGGCTACGCGTCGGCGATGGCCACCGCGATCGGCGCCTCCGGCAGGAACATCACGGACAGCACCCAGAGCCAGCTCACGAAGTCGTTCTCGAGCGCAGAGAACCTTGCCGAGCAGCACCCGCAGTACGCGAGCGAGATCACCTCCGCGGCGAAGACGTCGTTCCTGCAGGGCGATCAGTGGGCGTACACCGCCGGGCTGGTCGCGATCCTTCTGGGCGCGGCGCTCGTCTTCTTCCTCTTCCCCGGGAAAGACGAGGAGGAGCGGCTGCTAGTCGCCTACCACGCAGCGGACACGGGGAGCTCGGCGCCTCGAGGAGGCTCTGATCGATAAGCGAATGCCTCGCTTGGAGAGCAGCTCATCGATGCGCACCGGGGAACCGGAATACGCGAGCCAACGACACAGCTCTCGACTCCTTCGCTAGTGATGGAAGCCGGCAGCCGCCGCTGCGTCGTGCACCGGTGCCGGCTGCTTCTGCAGGCCGGGCAGCTGGCGCTTCAGATCGTCGACGAGCAGGTCGGCCAGGTCGTGCGTGAAGCCGCGCCGCACGACCACCCGAAGCGCGGCGAGGTCGGTCCGGTTCTCCGGGAACGTGTACGCGGGTAGCTGCCAGCCGCGCTCGCGCATCGCCTTCGAGACGTCGAAGACGGTGTAGTTCGCGACCTCGTCCTTCAGCTTGAAGGCGAATACCGGAAGCTCGTCCCCTTTCGTCAGGAGCTCGAACGGCCCCAGCTCGGCGATCCGGGCCGAAAGGCGCGTCGCGACGTCGCGTGCGTACCCCTGGACTCGGCGGTAGCCCTCGAAGCCGAGGCGGAGGAAGTTGTAGTACTGCGCGACGACCTGGGAGCCGGGCCGGGAGAAGTTCAGCGCGAACGTGGGCATGTTGTCGCCCAGGTAGTTGACCCAGAAGATGAGGTCCTCGGGCAGCGCGTCCGCGTCCCGCCACACGATCCAGCCGACGCCGGGGTACACGAGGCCGTACTTGTGCCCCGACGCGTTGATCGAGGCAACCCGCGGGAGACAGAAGTCCCACTCGAGCTCAGGGTCGACGAAAGGCGCAACGAAGGCACCCGAGGCCCCGTCCACGTGGACGGGAACGTCGATGCCGGTCTCCTTCTCGAAGGCGTCGAGTGCCTCGCAGATGTCTTTGACCGGCTCGTACGAGCCGTCGAACGTCGACCCCAGAATCGCGACGACGCCGATCGTGTTCTCGTCGCAGAGCTTGACGGCCTCTTCGGCCGAGAGGTTGAAGCGGCTGCCCTCCATCGGGACGAGGCGCATCTCCACGTCCCAGTAGTTCGCGAACTTCTCCCAGCAGACCTGGACGTTGATGCCCATCACGAGATTGGGCTTGTCGGCCGGCTTTCCCGCTGCCGCTCGCTCCTTCTGCCAGCGCCGCTTGAGCGCGAGCCCCCCGAGCATTGCCGCCTCGCTCGAGCCCGTCGTCGAGCATCCCGTCGCCTCTTCGGCGTCGGGCGCGTGCCACAGCCGGCTCAAGATATTCACGCAGCGCGTCTCGAGCTCGGCAGTCTGGGGGTACTCGTCCTTGTCGATCATGTTCTTGTCGAAGCACTCGGACATGAGCCGCTCCGCCTGCGGCTCCATCCACGTGGTGACGAACGTCGCGACGTTCAGTCGTGCGTTGCCGTCGAGCATCAGCTCGTCGTGCACGATCTGGTAGGCGACGTCGGGTGGGAGCTCGCCTTCCGGCAGGTCGTGGCGCGGGATGCTGGTCGTCTCGAGCGTGAAGAGCGGAGGCACGGAGAGGGTTCCTGCGGGCTTCGCTCGCGCTTTCGGATGCTTGAGTGTCACGGCATAGCCCCTTTTTTGGCTTCGCGTGGAGTATCTCGCACGTGCGCTTCCGTGGCGCGCCCCTCGGAGGCACGAACCCGGCCGGATGATCGGTGCGCTGCGTCCACCTTTGCGCACGACTGTGTGACGCGACAGAATCCCCGCGATGAAGGTTCCGTTCCTCGACCGGTTGAGCGGGAAGCCGCACGACGCAGAGCCGGTCGCGGAGGCGAGGACGGTGGTCGAGATCGACGCGACCTCGCTCTCGCGCGTGTTCTCGGCCCCGATGTGGCTGCGCGACCTCGGGCTCCTCGCGTGGTTCCTCGTCGGGGTCGGCCTCGTCCTCTTCGGCTTCGTCTGGCTCCTGGGACTGACGTCCTCGATCGTGGTTCCCGTCATCACGGGCGCGATCCTCGCAACCGTCGCCGGCCCCCTCGTCACGAAGATGCATCGCCACCGGGTTCCCCGTGCCGCGGGCGCGGCGCTCGTCCTGCTCGGACTGCTCGCGCTCGGCGTCGTGATCGCGCTGCTCGTGTTCGGCGGGATCGTCGAGCAGTCGTCGGAGATCAAGGCTGCGGCCTCGGACGCAGTCGACAAGGTCCAGGGCTGGATGGACGACGCCGATGCCGGCGGCACCTCGGATGCGGCCGCCGGCGTCACGAGCGGGACCTCCGACGCAGGCACCACGCTCCTCCAGGGTCTCGCGCAGGGGATCAAGGGGCTGACGTCTCTCATCTTCTTCGTGACCTTCACGCTGTTCAGCACGTTCTTCCTGCTCAAGGACGGCCCGGTCGTGCGCACGTGGATGGACGGGCACCTCGGGGTTCCGAAGGCGGTTGCGACGACGATCACCTCGAACGTGATCCTTTCGTTGCGCCGTTACTTCTTCGGCGTGTCGATCGTTGCGGCGTTCAACGCGGTCGTCGTAGGGCTCGGGGCATACCTCCTCGACATCCCGCTCTGGGGGACGATCGCCGTCGTGACCTTCGTCACGGCCTACGTTCCGTTCATCGGCGCGTTCGTCTCGGGCGCGCTCGCCGTGGTGCTCGCGCTCTCCTCGCAGGGCACGACGACCGCGCTGATCATGCTCGTGATCGTGATCCTCGCCAACGGCTTGCTCCAGAACATCGTCCAGCCCATCGCGTTCGGCGCGACGCTCGACCTGAACCCCCTCGTCGTCCTGATCGTGACGATCGGGTTCGGAGCGATCTTCGGGATGATCGGCCTCATCCTCGGCGCCCCGCTCACGTCGGCAGCCGTCCACATCAGCCGCGACCTGGCGCGGGCCAAGCTCGAGGAGGCCGCGAGGGAGGCCGAGCGGGCTCCACCCCTCGGCGGTGAGCCGGGGCCGGCCGCTGCCGCGGGCGCTGCGTGAGCTCCGGCGCTCTTCTCGCGATCTTCGCCGTCGCAGCCGGGGCGACGTGGGTCGCGGGGCTCTTCCTCTCACGAGCGACGGACGTTCTCGATGACCGTTTCGGCCTCGGCGACGCGGTCGGGGGTCTGCTGCTGCTCGGGCTGGCCGGCTCGCTGCCCGAGCTCGCGATCACGGCGTCCGCCGCGCTCAGCGGCGATCTCGCGCTCGCGACCGGGAACCTCCTCGGCGGTATCGCGATGCAGACGCTCGTGCTCGTCTTCCTCGACGCGACCTCGCGGCGGCGGCAGCCGCTCTCCTCGCTCACGTCCGACGCCAGCCCGCTCCTCGAGGCGGCGATGGTCATCATTCTCGTGACGCTCGCGGTCATGGGCGGGCTACTCCCTGAGTCGACGGCGATCGGCCCCGTGAGCCCCATGTCGCTCGCGATCGTCGCGTTCTTCCTCATCGGCGTGATCGGGATCAACCGCGCCAGGCGCCGTCCCGGCTGGAAGATCGCCGGAGAGGCTCCGCCGCAGGCGAGTGAGGCGCCGAACCGCTTCAGGAGCGCCTCGACGCGAACCGTGCTGGGGGTGTTCGGCCTCGCCTCGCTCGTCACGCTCGGCGCAGGCGTGGCGCTCGAGCAGAGGGGAACGAGCTCGCCGACGACCTCGGCATGAACGGCGTCGTCTTCGGCGCGACGATCCTGGCGGCAGTCACCCGCTCTGCCCGAGGTGTCGAGCGGGATCCAGGCCGTGCGGCTCGGCGCGGTCGGCCTCGCGATGAGCGACATCTACGGCGGAAACGCCGTGCAGCTCACGTTCTTCCTGCTCGCCGACATCCTCGCCGGCGACCCCGTGCTTCCGCAGGCGAGCGCGGAGTCCCTCTGGCTCGGAGCGCTGGGAGCACTCGTGACCGGGATCATGATCTACGGTCTGTTGATGCGACCCGAGCGCAAGGTGTTCCGGCTCGGACCAGACTCGCTGATCGTGTTACTCGCCTACATCGGCGGTGTGCTCCTGCTCACGGCCGTCCCCGGCTGACGCGCGCGGACGATCGGTTGGTCTTGTGACGCTCCTCGAGGCGACGCTGGTGGTGGTCGGTGTCGCGTCACTCGCGGTCGGGGTCATGCTCCTCGTGCGACGGGGCGCCCCCGACGGCAGCTACTTCCAGGACGGTGACCGGGCCGCAGGTGTGTTCGGCGTGCTCGCAACCGGGTTCGCGGTGCTGATCGGGTTCGTGGTGTTTCTCGCCTTCCAAAGCTACGACACGTCGCGGAGCGGCGCGGAGGCGGAGGCGCGAACCGTCGTCCAACAGTTCGAGACGGCACAGTTCTTGCCGCCGGGGGTCCGGCAGCGGCTGTCCGGCGAGCTCGTCTGCTACGCACGCTCGGTCGTGCACCAGGAGTGGCCTCGGATGTCGTCCGGGACGCTCGGAGAGGCGATCAACCCCTGGGGCCTCGCGATGTTCAACACGATCCGCGGCATCGAGCCGAAGCTCGCCTCGGAACAGACGGCCTATGACAAGTGGTTCGACCAGCGGTCCGACCGGGAGAGCGCCCGCGCCGACCGATCGCACGGCGCGCGGGGCGTGATCCCCGTACCGCTGTGGATCGTCCTCTTCCTGAGCGCGGTACTGATCTTCGTCTTCATGTTGTTCTTCGCGGACAGCGGGGAGCGGGCGCTCGTACAGGCCACGATGATGGGGGCCGTCGCGATCGTGGTCACGTCGACGTTGCTTCTGCTGTGGTTCCTCGACAACCCCTTCCACGACGGCCTCGGCTCGCTCCCACCCGTGGCGATGGAGCAGGCGCTCGTCCAGCTCCAGAACGAGGCGGACGTCGTCGGCGGAGTCAGGCCGCCCTGCGACGCACAGGGGCTGAAGAGTGATTGAGGGAGGACGTGCGTGGCTCGGCCGCCACCACGACCTCGTCTCGACGGTGCTACTCGCACTCGCGGCGGTGGCGACAGCCTGGGCGACCTACCAGTCGGCCCACTGGCGGAGCGAGCAGGCGCTCGCCGGAAACCGGTCGACCGCGGCACGGGTCGAGGCGAACCGCGCCGCGGGGGTCGCGAACCGTCAGATCCAGGTCGACCTGACGACGTTCACCCAGTGGGTGGACGCGTACTCGACCGGGGAGACCGAGCTCGCGACGTTCTACTTCCGCCGTTTCCGACCCGAGTTCCGGCCCGCCGTCGTCGCCTGGATCGCCACGAAGCCCCTCACCAGCCCAAAGGCTCCGCTGTCCCCGTTCGACATGCCGCAGTACACGTCAGCAGCCCAGGCCGAAGCCGACGCGCTCGAGGCCCTGGGCGCTACCGAGGCAGCCGCCTCCCAGTCGAACGTCGTGCGCGCGGATCGCTACACCCTCTGCGTCGTACTGTTCGCGACTGCGCTCTTCTTCGCCGGGATCAGCACGCGGATGCGAACGGACGGGCCGCGTGCGTGGGTCCTCGCCATGGGGTGGGTGATCCTCCTCGGCACCGTCGCCTGGATGGCAACGTTCCCGATGGACGTGAGGCTCTAGACGGTAAGAGTCCGGTCGCGCCGACCGACGAGCCGGAGGTCTTCAGGATCGAGCCGGGGTTCCGGGAGTCAGGCGAGCTCGCGCGCATCGAGCGCGGTCCCGACGGACGCGTCGTATCGCTCTCGTTCGCGGTTGCGAGGCTGCAGCGACTCGAGCCGCTCGCCGGCTAGCGCCGCTCGATGAGCTCGATGCGGTAGTCGTCCGGGTCGCGGACGAAGCAGATCCTCGACCCGCCCTCGCTCACGCGGTACGGAGGCCGCTCCGGCTCGATCCCGTGATCGTCCTTCAGCGCCGCGAGGGTGCCGTCGAGGTCGTCGACCCCGATCGCGACGTGGCCGTACCCGGTGCCGAGGTCGTACGTGCGCCCGTCGTGGTTGAAGGTCAGCTCGAGGACGTTCTCCTGGTCGCCGATCGAGAAGAAGTAGTTCGTCGCCTCGAGCTCTCCGTTCCGGACGATGTCCATGTCGCGGCTGAAGCGGAAGCCGAGCGCCTCGTAGAAGGCGCGGCTGCGTTCGGGATCGGTGATCCGGACCATCGTGTGCAGGAAGCCGGCCATGTCCTGAGCCTAGCGTGGTCGCGCCCGCCCCCGCGGATCAGTCCGGCTCGAGCGCGGCCCACTCGGGCGAGCCGAGCTCCGCGATCGCGGAGTCGAGCCACTCGAGGCGTGCTCCCGTTGTGGCGAGGCCGCCCTCGAGCGCGATGCGGAAGGCCCGTGCCTTCCGGCCGGCCCCCGTCGGCTCGGCCTGGATCCGCTCGAGCTCGTCCAGCACGCCGCGCCAGTAGGCGCGCTCGTGCTCGAGCTGCGCCCGGGCCTCCGGAGGGTCGAGCACCCACAGGAAGAAGGTTCTGAGGGCCGCCTCGCTCCGCACGCGGCGGTCGGGCTCGGTCTCCCGGAGCCAGCGCCGGATCTCGGCGAGCCCGCTCTCGGTGATCGCGTACGTCTTCGAGCCCCGCGGTCCCGTCTCCGTCTGCTCGATGAGGCCGTCGTCCTGGAGGCGTGCGAGCTCGGGGTAGATCTGGCTGTGGCTCGCCGGCCAGGCGTACGCGAGCGACTGCTCGAAGTGCTTGAGGAGCGCGTACCCGGTGCGCGGGTCGTCCGCGAGGGCTCCGAGGAGGGCGTGGCGCAGCGACATCGGTCTCAATATGTCAGATTTGACATGTCACTCTCGACATAGCATCATCCCAGCCGATGCGGAAGGCAGGCGTGCTCCTCGGGACCCTCGCCATGGTCGTCGTCACCGTGGCGCACGCCGGGCCTTCTGCGCCGCCTGGCGCCGACCGGGACGTTCGGGCTCTCGGCAAGGCGCTCGAGACGACGCACCCCGCGCTCTTCCGGAACGTCTCCCGCGCTCGCTTCCGGGCCGAGGTCGACGGGCTCGCCCGGCGCGCGCCGGGCCTGAGCGACGCCGAGCTCCTCGTCGGCCTCATGCGTGTCGCGGCGCTCCCCGGCGTCCGGAACGGGCACACCGGCCTCTTCCCGCTCGACCCGGGGCACCGCCACCAGGTCCACCTCTACCCGCTCCGGCTCTACCACTTCGCGGACGGCCTCTTCGTCGTGGACGAGGCCGGCGAGGACGGTCTGGTGGGGACGCGGCTCGTCGCGATCTCGGGGGTGCCGATCGGGCCGCTCCTCGCGCTCGTGCGCCCGCTCGTCCCGCACGACAACCCGACGAACCTCCGCGGCGAGGCGCCGCACTTCACACTCGTGGCGGAGGTGCTCGACGGCCTGGGTGTTCCCGGCGGCGTCGGGCCGCGGGAGCTCACGCTCGAGCGCGCGAACGGCGAGCACGTGACCGTGACCCTCGATCCCGTCCCGCGCGACGAGTTCGCCGGCGCCTTCGCCGACGAGCTCCACGGCCACTACCCCGCCCTGCTCCCCCGGGCGTCGCGCCCCTTCTTCCTCTCACAGCTGGGGAAGCCGCTGTGGGCGCGCACGATCGCGGGCGGCCGCGCCGTCTACGTCGGCTACAACTCCGCGCTCGCGCCGACGGAGGCGGTCTCCGAGCGCATCTCCCGGCTCGTGCGCAACCCGAAGGTGAGGCGGGTCGTCGTCGACGTGCGCGCGAACGGCGGCGGCGACAACACGAGCTACAACCCGCTGCTGAACGTCCTCGCGTCGCCGCAGGTGAACCGCCGGGGCAGGCTGTACCTGCTCGTCGGCAGGGCCACGTTCTCTGCCGCCGGGAACTTCGCCGCCGACGTCGATCGCTACACGAAGGCCCTCCTCGTGGGCGAGCCGACCGGCGGCGGCGTGAACCAGTACGGGGACGCCACGTCCGTCACGCTTCCCGCGACCGGCTGGAACGTGAGGATCGCGACCGCGTACACGCAGCGCGGGGAGCCGGGAGACGGCCGCCTGGCGGTCGAGCCGGACCTCCGCATCGATCTGCGCTCGGCCGACTACTTCGCGAAGCGCGACCCGGTGCTCGCCCGGGCGCTCCGGGGGCTGTGATGCGCCTGCCCGTGCTCGCCGCCGCCTCCCTCCTGGCGGTCGCGGCCGCGCTCACCCTCGGGGCGCCCCGTGTCTCGGGTCACCCGTGCGCGAACGTGAACGAGCTCTGGTTCCGGGCGGCGGACGGCACGCGGCTCGTCGGCCACCGCTTCGGGGGCAAGCGCCCCGGCGCCCGGACCGCGGTCGTCCTCGCGCACCAGTCCAACGGCGACCTCTGCGAGTGGGCGCCCTTCGCGCGACGGCTGGCCGCCCGCGGGCTCTTCGCGTTCCCGTTCGACCTGCGCGGGCACGGCTCCTCGAAGGGCCGGCAGGAGTACGGGCGTCTCGGGCTCGACGTCGCCGCTGCGGTACGGGCCGTCCGGTCCCTCGGCGCGCGTAGGGTGGTCGTCGTCGGCGCCTCCCTCGGAGGCATCGCCGGAGTGGTCGGCGCCGCGAACGCCCGACCGCCGGTGACCGGGGTCGTGGCCGTGTCCGCGCCGGCCGAGATCGCGGGACGCCTGAACGCGCTGCCCGCGGCCGCACGGCTGTCCGTCCCCACGCTCTACGTCGCGGCAGAGCAGGACCAGAGCCCGCCGTACGACTTCGCAGCCGACGCGCAGCGGCTGTACGACGCGACCGGGACGTCGGAGAAGCGGCTCGAGCTCGAGCCCGGCTCGCTCCACGGCGTCGGGCTCGTGGCGGGGTCGGCCCGGGTGCGTGCGCTGATCGAGGCGTTCGTCCGCGACCCCGCAGGCACCGTGCCCTAGCCCTGCGGGTCGAGGTCCTCCGCGACGAGGCCGAAGAGCACGCCGTCGACCCACTCCTCGTTCCGCCAGTAGGCCTTGCGGCGAAGTCCCTCGCGCGTGAAGCCGGAGCGCTCGGCGTGTACCAGCGCCCGCTCGTTGTAGCCGTACACCTCGAGCTGGAGGCGGTGGTAGCCCAGGTCGTCGATCAGGTGCCGCTGGAACATGCGCGCGGCCTCGTCGGCGATCCGCCGTCCGCGGAAGCTCGGGTGGACAGCCAGGCCGCCGAGATCCGCGATCCGGCTCCGGCGGTTCGCGCGCTCGAAGCGCATGGTGCCTGCCCGCTCCCCGTCGACCTCGATGACGAAGACGCCGAACGCGTCCGGCTCCGACTGCGACCGCTCGACCTCGGCGAGGATGTCGTCGGCGCCCTTCGCCCGGATCGCGGCGAGGAAGGGCTCGACGTCGTCGTGGGTCACGAGCTCGACCAGGAAGCCGACGTCCTCCGGTTCCGCGCGCCTGATCGCGACGCTCACGCGGCCGACTCCTGGGCTCGAGTGCCGAAGAGCCGCTGGCCCGAGGCGAGGGCCACGCCGCCGAGGATGAGGGCGAGCTGCCGAGCGCCGCGGCGGTGAGCGGCTCGCCAAGGAGCAGGACACCGTAGACGACGGCGAAGCCCGGCATGAGGTACGTGACGAGGGACATGCGGGCGCTTCCGTAGAGCCGGAGCATGCGGAACAGGGGCAGCTCGACGAAGGTCGGGAGAGAGCGCCAATGCGAGGAGGGCGAGGACCGCCGACGTGCCA
>CAVPJY010000010.1:0-133479 GCA_963705535.1 uncultured Actinomycetes bacterium | reverse complement strand
GCGGCGTCGACGTCGCCCTCGTCCATGAAGTACGGGTCGGCGTCCGCCCCGTGGATCTGCACCGGCACGCCCTCGGGCCACGCCTCCCGAACTCGGAGACGGGCACGCAGGAGTAGAAGAGCAGTGCGCCGCGGGCACCCGGGCGAGTCTGTGCGAGCTTCTGCGCTGGCAGCACGCCGAGCGAGAAGCCCGCGTAGACGACCCCCTCGGGGAGGTCGTCCGCGACCCGGACGCCGCGCTGGATCATCTCGCCGAAGCCGCCGGTCTCGCCGACGTACGCCAGGCCCTCGTCGATCGAGTCGAAGGTGCGGCCGTCGAAGAGGTCGGGTGCGTGCACGGTGTGGTCCGCGCTTGGCCACTCGTCCGCGAAGGCGTGAAAGCCCTCGGTCTGGCCCTGTGCGTGGTGGAAGAGCAGCACCTCCGCCATCTGTCCTCCTTCGTGTCGTGTTCGGTCGTGTGCAGACTACGGCTCGCGGAGAGCGTCCCGCCCGGCGATCCAGCCGCACCGACGAAGCGCTCGAAGCGGACGCCGAGTCGCTCCGGATCCGGACGCCACAGCCGTCGCGACGGCGCCTCGATCGTCGTCCCGTGGAAGGCCTTGAGGACGTCGAGCATCGGGCCGTCCTCGTCGTCGAGCAGGCGGCGACCTGGACGCGGAGGTCCACGCGCGACGCCGACGAGGTCCTCGTCGAAGGCGCGGTGGTGGATCGAGGCAGGAGGCTGAGGCCGTTCGAGACGACCGGCTCGCCCATCTCCTCGGCGTCCCCGACGATGTGCGCGGCGTCGAGCAGTCGCACCTCGCGCAGGCGGCAGATCGCGCAGCGGTCGCTGTACGCGGGGAGGACGGCACCCCGGAACTGCGCCTGGTGGATGCGCTGCTTGACCTCGCGGACAGTAGCGCCGCTCGATCTCGTCGGGGATGTGGACGGGCTCGCGCTCGTCGTACGGCCCGCGCATCTTCCCGAAGGTCAGCAGGACGCGCAGCCTCGCCGGCTCGTCCTGGTCGACGTACGTCGGGTAGATCGGCCGGTACCAGTTCGGCCGCGTGCCGACGAAGTAGACGATCGGCGCGTCAGGTATCGGTGCGCGCTCCGCAGCCAGCGGTTGAAGTGGTTCTCCGGGTCGTCGCCCTGGTAGCGGTAGAGCACGCCGTCGGGCGTCTGCTCGTCCTGGTATCGGATCTGTTTCGGAGAGCTGTTGACGGAGAGCGCCGCTGGTCCACGCTGGACGGCTGCGGCGCGGCAGATGCCGTAGGCCCGGTTCAGGAATGGCACCCGCCGCCCCCGAAAATTGAATCCCTCCGCGAGCGCGCCGTGCGGGACGTCGGCTCCCCACTTCGCCTGGAGCACGTCGAGGGCCGCGAAACAGGCGCTCCTGACTTCGTCGTAGCGCACCTCGCGGATTCTTGGTGGCAGCGCCGGGTACGTCAACGCGGAGCGGCGAGGCGCGTCCAGTGGAACTGCGTCTCCCACAACCGTCGGTACTCCGCTGCGTCCAGCAGGGTCCGCACCTCGGCGAGCAATGGCAGTCGCTCCGGATCGGGGAGGTCCGCGAGCCAGCCCATTGATGCGTAGTACGCGACGAGCCCTTCACGGTCCAGTGCTTGCAGATTCGGTAGCCGCGTCGCCTGAAGCGGTTCGAAGGAGGATGCCGCGAGCGTCCAGTCGTCCGACGCGAGGCGGCCTCCCCTCCCGAGGTCGAGCGGGTCGTAGCTCACGTCGCCTGGTCTCGGCGCGCGACCGAGCGACAACTCCTCCGCTGCGGCGGTCGACGGCTCACGGCCCCGCCGGGACGTTCCACATCAGCACGAGCGCGCCGCACGGACGCAGAACGCGGGCGAGTTCGGCGACTGCGCGTCGATCGTCGAACCAGTGGAAGGCCTGCGCCGCGAAGACGGCGTCGACCAACCCATCGGCGAGCGGAATGTTCTGGCCGGTGCCCGGAAGCGCTTCTGCCCCGGCGCAGAGCGTCTCGAGCATCCGGCGCATCGGCTCGGCCGGCTCGACGGCGACGACGCGGCTAAAGCGCGGGAGCAGCAACCGCGTCAGCTTCCCCGTCCCGGCGCCGAGGTCGAGCACGGTCGCCGTCGGCTCGAGGCCAGGGTGATCCACGACTTCGGGTGGCCAGCCGGGCCGGCCGCGCTCGTAATCCTCTGGCCACCGATCGCCGCTCCCGGCGGGCATGCTCCAGGTGTCGGACAACGCGGCGACTGTACAGAGAAGAGGAGCCCGCGTTTCCGCCGACTCCTGCCCGAGTCGGTCGTTGGCCGGTCTCCACCGACGCTCCATCCCGCCTCAACCGCATCGTCCGAGTCTTGAGGGCATCCCGAGACGAAAGGAGACGCATGGCCACGAAGCAACCAAGGAGAGGGGCGACCATGAGTCGAGCACGCGCGGTGCTCGCGGTGAGCGTTTTCCTCGTCGCGGGCGCCGTCGCGGCGGGCAGCGCTTCAGGATTGGCACTCGGCGATGACGAGCCGCCCCAGAGCCGATCGGGGGCCCTCGTCGGGACGTGGGATGTCACGCTCTTCCTCCCCGGCGCGCCGCCCGGGCGTGTGCTTGCGACGTTTGGCGAGGACGGAACGACCATCGAGAGTGCGGCGGCTCCGCCCCAGACGCGCGGCGCGTCGCACGGCGTCTGGATGCGACTGGGACGCGACATCTACGCGGTCACGCGCATCTTCTTCCGGTTCAATGCGCAGACCGGTGCGTTCCTCGGAACGACGAAGGTCAACGCCACGGTCGAGGTCGCGCCCGACCGAGAGACCTTCCGCGCCGTCTCGATCTCCGAGCTCCGAGATCCGGCCGGAGCGCTCGTCGCAGGCAATCTCCGTGGGAGCGCGTCCGCTGTGCGCGTTCACGTCGAGGAGATACCCGATCGTCCGTGAGGTGCGGGGCAACGAGAAGGGTCGCTCGCGACGCGACCCTTCTCCGATGTCCTGGGGCTGGCTCTAGCTGCAGCCGGTGTTCGTGCCGCAGTCGCGGCAGGTGTAGCAGGAGCCCGTCCTGACCATGCGGCCGCCGCACTTGGCGCACTCGACCGCGTCCTCCCACTGGTTGAAGAGCGCCGTCTGCCCAGGCGCCGCAGCCGTGACGCCCATCGTCTCCGCTGCCGACGCGTGGTCGCCCGCCTCCGTGTAGGCGGCGGCGAGGCGCTGCTTCACCTCGGCCGTGAGGATGCCGGCCTCCTCCTGCTGGTCGGTGGAGAGGAACTTCTTCCCCATCCAGCGGAAGATGTAGTCGACGATCGACTTCGCGACGCGGATGTCCGGGTCGTTCGTCATGCCCGAGGGCTCGAAGCGCATGTGGCTGAACTTCGAGACGTAGACCTCGAGCGGCACGCCGTACTGGAGGCCGAGCGAGACGGAGATCATGAACGAGTTCATGAGGCCCGCGAGGGTCGTGCCCTCCTTGGCGATGTCCACGAAGATGTCGCCTGGCGTCCCGTCGTCGAACAGCCCGACGTGGATGTAGCCCTCGTACTCGCCGACCTTGAACTTGCGGCCGACCTCGACGCGGTCGTCGGGGAGCCGGCGGCGTTGCGGCAGCGGCGAGACGACGCCGGCGACCGGCGCGAGCGTCGTCGCGCCCGCGTCGGCCTTCCCCGAGAGCGGCTGGGCGACCTTGCAGTTGTCGCGGTAGATCGCGATCGCCTTGACGCCGAGCTGCCAGGACTCGATCAGGAGCTGCGAGATCTCGTCGACCGTGACCTCCTCGGGGAGGTTGACGGTCTTCGAGATGGCGCCGGAGATGAAGGGCTGGACGGCGCCCATCATCTTCACGTGGCCCATGTAGTGGATCGCACGGTCGCCGATCGCGCAGTCGAAGACGGGGTAGTGCTCGGTCCTGACGTACGGTGCGCCGACGATCGTGTTCCGTTCGTCGATGTAGGCGGTGATCTCCTCGGTCTCGTTCGGCGCGTAGCCGAGCTCGCCGAGCGCCATCGGCACCGTCTTGTTCACGATAGTGATCTCGCCGCCGCCGACGAGCTTCTTCGACTTCACGAGTGAGAAGTCGGGCTCGACCCCGGTCGTGTCGCAGTCCATCATGAAGCTGATCGTCCCGGTCGGGGCGAGGACGGTGGACTGGGCGTTCCGCCAGCCCGCGACCTCGCCGAAGTCGAGCGCCTCGTCCCATGCACGGCGCGCTGCGGTCAGGAGGTCGTCGGGCACCGAGTGCGCGTTGTCGATGTTGCCGACCGCCGCGCGATGCTTCGCGATGACCCCCGTCATCGCGGCCGCGTTGGGCCGGTAGCCGGCGAACGGGCCCATGCGCTTCGCGACCTCGGCCGACTTGCGGTATGCGCGGCCGGTCATGAGCGCGGTGATCGCGGCCGCGTACGCCCGGCCCTCGTCCGAGTCGTAGGGGAGGCCGCGCGCCATGAGGAGCGCGCCGAGGTTCGCGTAGCCGAGCCCGAGCTGGCGGTACGCCTTCGCGTTCTTCTCGATCTCGGGCGTGGGGTACGAGGAGTAGCCGACGGCAATCTCCTGCGCGAGGAACATGACGTCGACGGCGTGCTCGAACGCCTCGATGTCGAGCTCGCCGTCCTCCTTCCGGAACTTGAGGAGGTTGAGCGAGGCGAGGTTGCACGCGGAGTCGTCGATCGACATGTACTCCGAGCACGGGTTCGACGCGTTGATGCGGCTCGTGTTCGGGAGCGTGTGCCAGGTGTTGATCGTCGTGTCGTACTGCACGCCCGGATCGGCGCACTCCCACGCCGCCTCGGCGATCTGCCGGAGGAGCGAGCGCGCGTCGCTCGTCTCGACGACGGAGCCGTCGGTGCGCGCGGTGAGGTTCCACTCCTTGCCCTCGAGGACCGCCTCCATGAACGTGTCCGTGACGCGGACCGAGTTGTTCGCGTTCTGGTACTGGATCGAGGCCCAGTCGGGCGAGTCGAGCGACATGTCGTAGCCCGCCGCCTCGAGGACGCGCGCCTTGCGCTCCTCCTTGGCCTTGCACCAGATGAACTCCTCGACGTCCGGGTGATCGACGTCGAGCACGACCATCTTGGCCGCGCGCCGCGTCTTGCCGCCCGACTTGATCGTGCCGGCGGAGGCGTCGGCGCCACGCATGAACGAGACCGGTCCAGGACGCGTGACCGCCCTTCGAGAGCTGCTCCTTCGAGGAGCGGAGGCGTGAGAGGTTGACGCCGGAGCCCGAGCCGCCGCGGAAGATGATTCCCTCGCGCCGGATCCAGTCGAGGATCGACTCCATCGAGTCGTCGATCGAGAGGATGAAGCAGGCGGAGCACTGCGGCTTCGTCTCGAAGCCGACGTTGAACCAGACGGGAGAGTTGAACGAGGCGTACTGGTTGACGAGGATCGCCTTCAGCTCGGCCTCGAAGGTGTCGGCCTCCTCGTCGGTCGCGAAGTAGCCGCCCTCACGGCCCCAGCCGCCGATGGTGTCGACGACGCGGCCGACCATCTGCATCACGGAGCGCTCGCGCTCGGGCGAGGCCATGCGGCCGCGGAAGTACTTCTGCGCGACGATGTTCGTCGCCGTCTGCGACCAGAACTTCGGGAACTCGACGTCCTTCTGCTCGAACGCGGGGCCGTCCTTGCCCGGGATGTACGCGTGGCGGAGCTCCCACTCGACCTCCTCGAAGGGGTCGCGGCCGGGGATCGTGAAGTAACGGCGCGGGGCGACGCTCGCCTCCGCCTCGACGACCTCGTTCACGACCTCGTCGGCGCCTGCGGTCGCCTGGGGTGCCTGCTCCTGCGTTGCCATCGTCTCCTCCCGAGCCGAGTCGGACATTACGTTCCTCCGCCCGGCGGAGCGACGAGCAGCGTGCGAGCGGACCAGGGAGGGTAGGAGGCGGGCCGGACGGTGCGGGGGCCGGGAGATTTCCCTGGAAAGAGCCGTTCCACCCCCGGATTTTACCTGCGCGTGTTGGTCTCTCCGGGGCCGGCGCCGCGCGCGAGGACGCCGATCACGGCCGCTGCGGCGAGTGCCACCGTGGCCACGGCGAACGCGGCGAGGAGCACCGTCCGCGAGGGCGAGGACGACTCCGCGGACCGCGGCCCAGCCGTCCCGGCGCCCTCGCGCACAGCGGTGTACAGCGCACGCTCGATGACGTCCGCCGCGTCCGTGTAGTCGCGGATGTCGGGCGGCAGGTCGTCGAGCGCGTCCTCGTAGCAGCTCAGGCGGTACAGGCGGTCGACGCGGCCGTTGTCCGACCAGTCCAGAAGGACCCGCTCGCCGCACGAGGGCGCAGCGGCGGCCGGGCGCGCGAGGCCGAGTGCGAGCACGAGGCTGGCGAGCGTGGCGAGAACGACGGCGGCTGGGGTGTCGGAGGACACCGCGTCGAGGGAGTACCCGCGTCAGCCGGCCATGAAACCGGCCGTCAGGAGATCAGCGGCTCAGACCGGGAAGTCGTCGTCGTGCGGGACGTCGTCGTGCGCCGCCTGGCGTCGTCGCGAGAGATAGCCGAAGCCGCCGGCCGCGAGCAGCGCGAGCGACATGCCGCCGAGCACGATGAGGGGGATCGGCACGGCGGAGGGGCCGGACGTGTCCACGTCCGGGGTCGCCTCCGACCCGCCGCTCGAGCCGTTGGGATCGTCCGGATCGTTCGTGCCGCCCGAACCTGGTTGGCCGTCCGAGCCGGTCGGGTCGTCCCCCGGGGTCGGGTCGGCGCCGCCCGGAGCGAGCTCGCCGCGCAGCGCGCTCTGGAGCGCGCGCGAGATGACCTCCTCGGCGTCGGCGTAGTCGCGCAGGTCGTCCGGGATCGCGTCGATTGCGTCCTCGTAGCAGTGGAGCGGATAGAGGCGGTCGATCCGCCCGTTGTCGAACCAGTCTGCGAGCACCTTGTCCCCGCATGTCGTCTTGGCCGCGGCGGTCGCAGGCGCCGAGGTGGTGAGCGCGACGACCGCGCTCGCGAGGAGGGCGAGCACCGCGGCAAGCGCGAGCGGATGGCGGTGGGTGTGCGAGGGGGAAGTCACGAGGCGCTGCCGGAGGCCGATCTCTAGGGCGAGTCTTCCGGCTCGAGGTGATCCGGGCGTTTGGGCAGAGTAAACGATCTGTTAGACGGAGCCGACGTTTACCCTCCCGCGGAGGCCGGCAAACGCCGCGAGCGATGGTAGCGTGGCCCGCCATGGATGCGGCGCCGGAGCCGGCCGCTCGGGCGCCGGGCGTCGGCCCGATCGTCTTCGCCGGCCTCGTCGGGATGGTGCTGCTCTGGGCCGCGGTCGCGGGAGACGGGTCCGGCTTCGGCGCGACGCTGCCCGTGGGCGGCGCCGCGGTGCTTCTCCTGCTCGGCGCCGCCGTCGCCATCGCCCTGGGGAGGCTCGCTGCCCCGCGCGTCGGCCGCTCGGGTCTCGTCCTCGTCCTCGCGTTCGTAGCCCTCGTCGCGTGGACGGGGGTCACGGTGTGGTGGTCGATCGTCCCCGACCGCAGCTGGGACGTGTCGAACCGCGGGATCGCGTTCGCCGCGTTCCTCGGGCTCGGGATCGTGGTGGCCGGAGCCGTTGGGAGCCTGGCCGCCCGGATCGGCGCGCTGCTCCTGTCCGTCGTCGCGGGCGTCGTCGTCGCCTGGGCGCTGCTCGCGAAGGCCATCCCGGCGCTCGATCCCGAGGGCGACCGCGTTGCCCGGCTCCGCGAGCCGGTCGGCTACTGGAACGCGCTCGCGCTGGTCGCGGACGTCGCTCTCGTGCTCGGGCTCTGGCTGGCGACCGCGAGCGGGCGGCGGACGATCGTGCGCGTCGCGGGCGCGCTCTCTGACGTATGCCGCGACGCTCACGCTGCTCCTCACGCTCTCTCGCGGCGGGCGCGGTCGCAGCGGGCGGCCGTCGTCGGACTCTGGCTCGTGCTCACCAGCGAGCGCATCGCCAGCGGCCTGTTGCTGGCCGCGTCGGCGGGCCCGGCCGCGCTCGTCGGCGCATGGGCGTTCACGAGGCCGGCGCTCGTCGAGGACATCGCGCTGCGATCCGATCGTGAGGCGGACGGAGTCGTCTTCGGCGTGCTGGCGCTCGTCGGGGCCGGTGTCGTCGCGCTGCTGGTCGTGCTCGGGTCGCGACGGACGCTCGCGGGGGACACCCGACGGAGGATTGGACGGACGCTCGCAGTCGCGGCCGTCGTGGCGGCGATCGCGGTCGGCGTGCTGCTCGTCGCGGGCGCGGTGGGGGCGGTCTCGCAGGGCCGCGACTGCGCCGAGGTCGTGAACGACCCCGGCCGCTTCGGCTCGCTCGAGAGCGCGCGGCTCTGCTGGTGGGGCGAGGCGTGGGACGTCTTCACCGGCCACGCGCCGGAGGGAGCGGGCGCGGGCTCGTTCGAGGTCGCGCGCAAGCGGTATCGGGTGGACGCCCGGAACGTGCTCCAGCCACATAGCGTGCCGCTCCAGCAGCTCTCCGACGGAGGCGTCGTTGCTCTCGCGCTGCTGCTCGCGGTGATCGGAGCCGGCGGAGCCGTGTGCGTCTGCGCGCTCCGGCGGCTCGGGGGCGAGGAGCGCTCGGCGGCGGTCGCGCTCGTCGCCGCACCGGCCGCATATCTCCTGCACGCGCTCGTCGACTACACCTGGGACTTCGTCGCGGTGACCGCGCCGACGATGTTCGCGCTCGGCGTCCTCGCGGGTGCCGGGCGCTCCGGAGGGCGGGCCGTGCGCCGCCCGGTGCTGGGAGTCGCGGCGGTGCTCGTGGCGCTGGCCGTGCTCCTCTCCTTCTCGACGCCCGAGGTCGCGGAACGGGCGGTCCGCGCCTCGACCCGCGCGCTCGACGACGGCGACTTCGAACGCGCCCGCGACCGCGCGAGGCTGGCGCGGCGTCTCGACCCGCTCTCCGTCCGTCCCATCGCCGCGCTCGCCCGGATCGAGGAGCGCCGCGGAGACCTCGACGCCGCGGAGGACCGCTACGTCGACGCGGTCGAGCTCCAGCCCGAGAACCCGGCGACGTGGTACGCGCTCGGGATCTTCGAGTTCGAGGCGCGCCGGCGGATGTGCGCCGCGTACCGCTTCCTGAACGAGGCCTACACGCTCGACCCCTCGGGGAACCAGTGGGTCGTGGGCGGCCCGCTGGACGTCGCCCGCGACGCGGTGAACGCGGGCGCCTGCGAGCCGGGCTAGGGCCGTTCCGACGCCGGCGAGGTGAGGCCGGCGCGGACGGCCGCGAGCACTGCCTGGAGCGTGCCCGGCGGGGCGAGCTCGGCAGGCAGCTCGCCCCATCCGAACCACCCGATCTCGCTGACCTCGCGCGTGTCGAACGACCCGCTGCGCTCGAGCGGGACGGCGCGGTAGTACGCGACGTTGATGACGTCGGAGTCGTCAGTCGGGTCGTCGGCGTAGCGATCGACCCAGACCCCGATGTAGCCGGTTATCGAGACCCGGAGCCCGGTTTCCTCGAGCACCTCGCGCTCGGCCGTTGCGACCGGGTGCTCACCGAGCTCGCAGAAGCCTCCCGGGGAGCACCAGGCGTCCTTCCACGGGGCGTGCGCCCGCCGGGTGAGCAGCACGCTCGTCCGGTCGACGACGATCGCATTCGCGCACGGCTTGGGGTTGCGCCAGTGGCTCGTCCCACACTCGCCGCAGATGACCGGCGGCGCGGAGCCGAGCGCGGTCCCGCAGGCACTGCAGAAGCGGACCGGCGGCACGTCGCCGGGCTACGCGCCGAGGATGAACACGAGCTGGGCGCGGCCGAGCTCGCCGGCGCGCATCCCGTCGAGCGGGCCGAACCGCTTCACGCGGAGGTCGCGTGCGAGCCTGCGGCCCTCGCCGGCGAAGCCGGGGCGGTACATGACGAGGCTCGTCGGGTAGTCGGTGCGGGGCGCGTTGCCCACGTGCCCGATCTTGTAGCCGCGCCCCGTCACACGTGAAGCCGCAGCCGCCGCCGCGCCCGTGCGTCCGTTCCCGTTGAGGACGAGGACAACGGTCGCGGAGCGCGGGCGTTTGGCTGCGGGGGTCGGGACGGCCTTGCGAGCTGCGGGCTTCTGCGACGAGACGGGGGCGAGGGCACGATCCCGCGCCTCGAGCTGGAGCCGGGCGGACGCCGCGTCGACGAGCGCACCGCCGCCGATGACGAGGAGGAGGATCAGCTCGACCGCAGCGATCGCGACGGCGACGTACGCGGCGGTGCGCCAGGGGCGGACGAGGGCCTCGGTGCCGGGAAGCGGGTGGTCCACAGGGCGCTCGTTTCGCTCGCCGCGCCGTCACTCCTGCAAGGGCCGCGCACGAGATTAGGCTTGCGCGGTGCGCGTGCTCCGGCACCCGGCCGCGACCTTCGTCGCCATCCGGGCCGCGTTCCTCGTCGGCACCGGGCTCACGCTCGTCTGGGCCCTGCCGTCGAGCGGGGCCGCGGCCGCGTCCGGCGGGTACGACGCGCTTTCCGACTATCTCTTCGGCGGGTTCGCACAGTGGGACAGCAACTGGTATCTGAGCATCGCGGAGGACGGATACCGGAGTGAGTCGGCGGCCTTCTTCCCGCTCTTCCCGGGGCTCGTCCATGTGCTCGGCGCCGTGATCGGCTCGAACATGGTCGCGGGCGTAATCCTCTCTCTCGCCGCCGCGGCGGTCGGGGCCTGGGCCCTGGTCGAGATCGCGCGGCCACTGGTCGGCGAGGCCGCCGCGAGGGACTCGATGCTCCTGCTCGCGCTCTACCCGACGGCGTTCGTGTTCACGTCCGTCTACTCCGAGGGCCTCTTCCTGGCGTTCGCGACGACCTCGTTCCTGGCGGCACAGCGCGGGCGCCCCTGGCTCGCCGGCCTGCTCGCGGGGCTCGCGGTCGCGACGAGGCTGACCGGGCTCGCGCTCGTCCCGGCTCTCGTGGCGCTCCTCTGGCCGAGGACGCGCACGCAGCTCCCGCGGCTCGCGCCCGTGATCCTGCTCCCCTTCATGGGGCTCGCGTCCGTAGCGCTCACGTTCGACGTCGAGCTCGGAGACTCGCTCGCGTTCGTGCACGCGCAGGAGTACTGGGCGCGCGACCCGTCGTGGCTCGGCCCGCTCTCGGGGATCTACGAGGCGCTTGCAGCCGTGCCCGACAGCCTCGACGGGCTGACCTCGCTTCCCGCTCAGATCGGCACGCCCGACGATCCCGCATCGTTCTTCGAGAAGCTGGCGGTCCAGAACGCGCAGCTCGGGCTCTGGAACCTCGTCGACCTGCTCGCGCTAGTCGGCGCGGCGGCGCTCACCGTCGTCGCCTACAGGCGGCTCGGGCTCCCGTTCGCGCTCTTCTCGGCGGCCTCCCTGGCCATCGCCACCTCGGCGCCGGGCGGGGCGCTCCCGCTCCACAGCATGGTCCGGTTCGTCATGGTCGACTTCCCGGTGCTCATCGCCGGAGCGACGCTGATCGCCGGTCGGCCCCAGCTCCGGACGGGCGTGCTCGTGACGCTAGGAGCCGTGACCGCGGTCGCCGGCGTGGCGTTCGGCCGCGCCGTCTGGGTGGCCTGAGAGCCACTCCCAGGTCGCCTGCAGCCCGTCCTCCAGCGCGACCATGGCGCTGAAGCCGAGATCGCTCGCGGCCAGGCTCGTGTCGAGCACGCTGCGCTGCAGCTCACCGAGGCGTGCGGGGGCGTGCGCGGCCTCGACCTCCGACCCGGCCACCTGCTTGCAGAGGCCGTAGAGGTCGACGACCGAGGTCTCGCGGCCGGTGCCGACGTTGAAGACCCCACCGTCCTGCCCGAGCGCGGAGATCGTCGCCCTCGCGACGTCTCCCACGTACACGTAGTCGCGCGTCTGGAGCCCGTCGCCGAAGATGCGCGCCTGCTCGCCCCGCGCGAGCGCGCCGAGAAAGATCGCCACGACGCCCGCCTCCCCGTGCGGGTCCTGCCGCGGCCCGTACACGTTGCCGTAGCGGAGGGCGACGTGCCTCGCGCCGTGGAGCCGGTTGTACGCGCGCAGGTACTCCTCGCCGGCGAGCTTCGCCGTGCCGTACGGGGAGAGCGGCGTCAGCGCCGACGTCTCGAGGGCAGGTCCCTCGTCGCACTCGCCGTAGATCGCGCCTCCCGTCGAGCTGAACACGACCTGCGCGCCGTGCCGGCGCGCGGCCTCGAGCACGCGGACCGTTCCCAGCACGTTGACCTCGGCGTCGTACACGGGCTGCTCGACCGACACCCGCACGTCCGCCTGGGCCGCGAGGTGGAGCACGGCCTCGGGCCGGAGGTCGTCGACGATCTCGTCGAACGGCTCCCGGATGTCGTGCACGTGGAGCGTCGCCTGCGGCGGGACGTTCTCGCGCTTCCCGTTGACGAGCGAGTCCACGACCACGACCTCGTCGTCGCGCGCGACGAGCGCGTCCACCACGTGCGAGCCGATGAAGCCCGCTCCGCCTGTGACCAGGACTCGCACGCGCCGCATCCTACGGACAGTGCCCCGATCTGCCTGGACACCTGGGGAGAGATCGGCACGCAATCGTCGCCTTTACAGTGCCAGGCACTGTAAAGAGGGCCGCCTCCGGGGTCGCCGGCCGCCGTAGGATCCCGATGCATGTTCGTGACCTTCGAGGGCCTGGACGGCTCGGGGAAGTCGACCCAGGCGGAGCTCCTCCGCGCGCGCCTCGAGGCCGCGGGCGAGGAGGTGGTCGCGACGCGCGAGCCGGGAGGGACGGAGCTCGGAGAGCGGCTCCGCGACCTCGTCCTCCACGGCGGGCACGTGGCGCCGTGGGCCGAGGCGCTCATGTATGCGGCCTCCCGTGCCCAGCACGTGGAGGAGGTGATCAGGCCGGCGCTCGAGCGCGGCGCCTCGGTGATCTGCGACCGCTACGTCGACTCGTCGGTTGCGTACCAGGGCGTCGGGCGCGGCCTCGGGCTCGAGCGTGTGCTCGAGCTGAACCTGGACGCCGTCGGCGGCCTCCTCCCCGACCGCACGTTTCTCCTTCTGCTCGACCCGGCCGAGACGCACACGCGACTGACCGGCGACCACGACCGGCTCGAGCGCGAGGGGGAGGAGTTCCGCGCGCGCGTGGACGCCGGATACCGGGAGCTCGCCGCGCTCTTCCCTGAGCGGATCCTCGCGCTCGACGGGTCCCGCCAGCCCGACGCGATCGCCGAGGAGGTGTATGGAGCCCTTCGCGTCCGTTCCTGAGCAGCCCGAGGCGAAGCGGCTGCTCTCGGCCGCGCTCGTCGACGGGCCTGCGCACGCGTACCTCCTCCACGGTCCTCCGGGCGTCGGCAAGCGAACCGCAGCCTTCGCGTTCGCGGCAGCGCTGCTCGGTGACGAGCGGCGCGTGCTGGCACGCACGCATCCCGATCTGTACCTCCTCGAGCCGCTCGGAGAGATGATCCGCATCGACGACGTGCGGGCGCTGCGCCACGACCTGCACATGCGGCCCTTCGAGGCTGCGCGCCGCGTCTACCTCGTCCTCGGCGCGGAGCGCATGAACGAGGATGCTGCCGACGCGCTGTTGAAGGACCTCGAGGAGCCGCCTCCGTACGCGGTGCTCGTCCTCGTCGCGGGCGAGCTCGGGCCGCTCCCGCCGACCATCCTCTCCCGCTGCCAGCTCGTCCCGTTCCGCCGGCTCTCCGAGCGGGCGGTGCGGGAGTGGGTCGCCGCCCGTGCTCCGGATCGGAGCGAGGAGGAGGTGCTCGCGCTCGCGCGGGCCGCGGCCGGGCGGCTCGACCGGGCGCGCCGGCTGCTCGATCCGGCGGCCGCCGGAAGGCGCGACGCGTTGATCGACGTCGCGCGCTCCGTCTACCTGGACGACGACTTCGAGCCGAGCGACGCCGCGTCCGTCCTCCTCGGCGCCGCGGACGAGCGCGGACGCGAGGCGAAGGAGCGCGAGCAGGAGGCGATCGAGGGGGTCGACCTCCCCGCGCGCGAGGCCGAGCAGCGCGTGCGACGGGCGCAGCGCGGCGCCGAGCGGGAGGAGCTGCTCGCCGCGCTCGAGGCGCTCGAGGCGTGGTTCCGCGACCTCGTCGTGATCCAGGCGGGCGCGGAGCCTGCGGCCGTGCACGCCGACCGGCTCGCGGAGTTGCGGGAGGACGTCTCCCGCGACCTCGGGCACGGCGCGATCGAGGCGGCGGAGACGGTGCGGGAGACATGGCGGACGCTCGAGGAGTTCAACCTCAACCCCTCGCTCGCGCTCGAGTCGCTCTTCGTGCGGCTGCACCGCGCGCTCGACGCCGCGTACGTGCGCTCGTAGCTCCCGGATGACCGACGCGAGCATCCTCGTCCCGACCCGCCGTCACGTCCTGCTCCTCCCGTGGGCACTCGCGAGCGCGCTCGACCAGGAGGGCGCCTCGGTGGAAGTACTCGTGGTCGGTGACGGGGTCGAGGACGCGACGCGTGAGGTGATCGCGCGCCACGCAGACGACCCGCGGCTCAGGTTCTTCGACTTTCCGAAGGGGCCGCGGAACGGGGAGGCGTACCGCCACGAGGTCCTGCAAGAAGCGCGGGGCCGGATCGTCTGCTACCTGTCCGACGACGACCTCCTCCTGCGCGATCACTCCGCGGAGATGGGCCGGATCCTCGAGGGCGCCGACTTCGCGCATCCCCCGGCGGCGAGGTTCACGACGGACGGCGAGCTCCAGTTCTTCCCCTGGAACTACGCGCGGCCCGAGTTCCGCGAGGCAGGGCTCACGCGGGTCGGCTCGGTCGGGCTCACCGGCGTCGCGCACACGCTCGAGGCGTACCGCAGGCTCCCGCATGGCTGGCGGACGACGCCGACGGGGATGCCGACCGACCACCATATGTGGCGCCAGTGGCTCGAGCTGCCCGGGCTGCGGGCGGTCATGGCAGAGCGGCTCACCTACCTGAACTTCCCCGACCCGTTCTGGAAGGAGCTTCCCGAGGAGGAGCGCGCGAAGGTGTTCGCCGACTGGTACCGACGCTCCCGCGAGCCGGGATTCGACGAGGAGGTCGACCTCCTGCTCCGGCGCGCTGTCAAGAGGGCGGCGGAGGACTACCACCTGTGGGCGCGCGCCGAGCAGCGGAACGCGGACGCCATGCGCTCGAGCCGGCTGTGGCGCCTCCGCGGGCTGCTGACCCGGCGCCGCTGAGTATGCTCCCCGCCGTGGCGACGGTTCCTGCGGCAATCGAAGGCCTCGAGCACGCACGGAAGGACGCTCCCTCGGTCACAGCGGAGGGGGAGTCTCTCCAGGAGCCGATCGAGGGCGTCCTGATCCGCCGACCGCCGACCCATGCCGACGAGCGCGGGACCATCTGCGAGGTCTGCGACCTGCGCTGGGGCTTCACGGACGACCCGCTCGTCTACGTCTACCACGTCACGATCAGGCCGGGGCAGGTGAAGGGCTGGGTCCTCCACCGCGAGCAGAACGACCGCCTGTTCGCCTACGCGGGGACGCTACGGATCGTCCTCTACGACGCGCGCACGGACTCGGAGAGCTTCGGCCGGCTCAACGTGCTGCACATCGGCGGCCACGACCGCGCGCTCGTAAGCATCCCTGCCGGCGTGTGGCACGCCGTTCAGAACGTCGGGCACGACGAGGCGGCGTTCATCAACCTCCCCTCGCAGCCGTACCGGCACGACGACCCGGACAAGTACCGGCTCCCGCTCGACAACGACGTCATCCCGTACCGGCTCACGAAGCCGCGCTGACGCGGTCGGGGCGGTCAGTCCCGAGGCTTGCGGGGGCGTCCCGGCGAGCGCGTGCCGGATCGCCGAGGGGCGCTCTCGAAGGAGGTCGGTGCCAGCGCGAGCTCGCCGATCGCCCGCTGCGCGTCCGTCAGGCCCTCCGGCCGGAGCGCATACCAGTAGCCCTTCGCGTTTCCGCGGAGCGCAACGAATCCCGCCGCGCGGAGCTGCGTCAGGTGGTGGTGCGTGGTCGACCTCGCGAGCCCGCTGGCCTCGGCCAGCTCGTCGAGCGTCGCCTCCGCGAGCGCCAGCCTGCGGAGGATCTGCACGCGGCGCCCGTCGCCGAGCGCCCGACCGACGGCGACCGCCCGCTCGGCCAGCGAGGCCTCCGGGTCGCGCGCCTCCTCCGCGAGCGGGTAGCAGATCACGCGAGCGTCTCGGTGCTGGCAGAGGAGGAGCAGCGGCCGCGAGCCGACGTGCGGCACGAGGACGACGCGCGCGAACTCCGGCTCGGGCTCGTACAGGTACCCGCGCGTCACGTCGGCGATCAGCTCGCGCGGAGTGAGAGCTTCCGCTCGGTGGCGAGCTGCCTCGGCGTTGGCGACCAGCCGCGTCATGATCTCGTCCTCCCGAGGGGAGAAGACCTCGGCCGCGAAGCGACGCAGCGCATCGACGACGCAGGCCTTCGTCTCCTCCGCCGAGCCCTGTAGCAGGTCGGGGAGCGCGTCGCGCGCGCGTCCCGCGTAGTAGCGCGGGTGCTCGAGCAGCGCCGCGATCGCGGCCTCGTCCCCGGCCGCGGCGCGTTCGAGCGCGTCCGCTCCCACGAGCGTCACCCACGCGGGCACGTGGACGCCGACCAGGTGACGGCGGAGCTCGAGCGGGTCGACCTCCTCCAGCGCGTCGACGAACCCGGCCGCCGAGGAAGCGGGTAGCTCGAGCGCCAGCCCGAGCAGGTGCAGCCACGCCTCGCCGCTCCGCTCACCTGCCACCTCGACGGCGCGGGTGAGAGCTTCCGACCAGCGCACGCGCGGCCACGCCCAGCTCTCCTCGAGCGAGTCGCCGGGTGAGGTCGCGGCGGAAAGCCCGATCAGCAGCTCGAGCGCCGGTCGCGCCTCCAGCTCGACGGCGAGGCGGGGCGGCCAGGGCTGGACGTCGCGAACGGTGGTCTCGTTCATTTGACAAGAATAGTAATTATTCGATAAATATAGTACCTACGCATGACGACCCTCCGCTACCAGCTCCTCGGCCGCAGCGGCCTCCGCGTCTCCGAGCTCGCCCTCGGGACGATGACGTTCGGCCCGGACTGGGGCTGGGGCGCCGACCTCGACGAGAGCCGCAGGATCTTCGACCGCTTCGTCGAGGTCGGCGGCAACTTCGTCGACACCGCCTCCAACTACACGGACGGGTCGAGCGAGGAGTTCGTCGGCGAGCTCGTGAAGGGCGACCGCGAGCGGTTCGTGATCGCCACGAAGTACACGCTGTCGCTCGACCCCGGCGACCCGAACGCTGGCGGGAACCACCGCAAGAGCCTCGTCCGCGCGCTCGAGCAGAGCCTGCGCCGGCTCGGGACCGACTACGTCGACCTCCTCTACCTCCACATGCGAGACGACACGACGCCGATCGAGGAGGCCGTGCGCGCGCTCGACGACCAGGTACGGCTCGGCAAGGTCCTGCACGTCGGGATCTCGGACTCGCCAGCGTGGGTCGTGGCGCAGGCGAACACGCTCGCGGAGCTGCGCGGCTGGAGCCCGTTCGTCGCGCTCCAGGTCCCGTACAGCGCCGCGGGGCGCTCGCCCGAGCGCGAGCTCTTCCCGATGGCCGCGTCGTTCGGCCTCGCGGTCGTCGCGTGGGGCGTCCTCGGCGCGGGGATCCTCACCGGCAAGCCGGCGGAGGACCGTCGCTGGCCGGAGGATGCGGTCTCCGAGCGCGCCCAGCGTGTGCTCGACGCGCTCACGCTCGTCGCTCGCGAGCATGAATGCACGCCCGCGCAGGTGGCGATCGCGTGGGCCCGGCAGCGACCCGCGCCACCCACCGTGATCCCGCTCGTCGCGGCGACGCGCGAGGAGCAGATCGTCGAGAACCTGGCCGCCGCCTCGATCGAGCTGGAGGACGACGAGCTCGCCGCGATCGACGACGCGGGCCGCCCCGAGCTCGGCTTCCCGCGCGACTTCCTCGAGTCCGACGACGTGCGCGAGCTGATCTACGGCACGACGTACGAACGGCTCCTCGCCCGCGCCTGAGCGCGGCGCGGCCGGCGCTACACTCAGACGGCCTCGCCGACGTAGCTCAGCTGGTAGAGCACTTCACTCGTAATGAAGGGGTCCGCGGTTCGAGTCCGCGCGTCGGCTTTAGGTTCTAAGCCGAATCTGGGCACCCGTCGAGGCGCTCGGAGGCCCGTGCTCAGTGCCGTGCTCAGTAGCGCCCGCGGAAGGCTCCCCGAGCCACGACCTACGGCCTCGCCGCCTCCACAGTGCGGCCTCTACCGGCCCGGTCGTCGCGTGTGTGCGTGCTGATCGAGCAACTGGCCGAGCTTCACGAACGTGGCGCTCTTACGGACGAAGAGTTCGCGGCGGCGAAGGCACGGCTGCTCGGCATTGAGTAACTGACAGCCCTGATCGCCCGTCTGCGAGCACCATCACGTCGCCTGGCCCGACGTTCGGTGCGGGATGCTCGACCACGCCAAGGTCGTCGCACAACGTCTCCACCTCGGTGCGAACCGGGATCATCGGCTAGGGAGGCAGTGTGCGCATCACGCTCCACCGAGCGCGAACACGTGCGCAGGGACGGGCTCGTAGTACTCGTGCGTCTCGACGATGGGAGTGGCGTTCTCGATCGGGATCCCGAGCTCGGCAGCTGCCGTGTCCGTCACGAGCGCGTACGCGCTCCGATCGACTACGCTGCCCGCCCGTGACTTCAGGAGACGATGCGCGATGACCACTTCAGGCCCGACGAGCTCGCGCTGGCCGGCGATGTCCTGGATCACGAACGGGCCCACGTGCAGGATGAACTTGAGGTCGAGCTGGTCGAGACGCAAGCAGACGTTGCACCAGCAGGTCGAGATGGCCTGCGCGTTCGTCACACGCTCGCGAAAGTCGGCGTAGCACTGCCCGATGCAGTCGAGGACCAGCTGGCCACGCAACGATCCGGGCTCCTCCGAGTAGGCGAACACGGCGTCGCCTTCGAGCTTCGAGAGGGTAAAGGGCGGAACGAGCCGCGCGACGATCCCGTCGAGGAGGCTCGAGATCACCGAGTACGCGTCGGGAACCGCGCCGTCCGCGAACGCGTCGTGTCGGTGCGCATGCGCCACGGACTGGAGGAAGGACGTGTAGCCGCTGATGTCGGCGAGGATGAGCGGGCCACTCGCTCCGCGGGGCGCCGAGGTCACGGAGCTCATGCTACTCGGAGGACGGCACCGCCCCGGAGCGCACCGCTACGAAGCCGCTCGAGAGCCTCGTTCGCGTCGTCGAGCCCGGCAGGTTGTGTCGTGGAGGCGATATGCGGTAAGCGTCCACGCGGCGACGGTACGACCGTGCGTCGGCGGGCGCAAGGTGACCGCTACGGACGCGTCGCCGTGCTCGGTTCGCTGCTCAGTAGACCCGGCTACAGGCGGCGAACGAGCATCCCGGCCCCGAACCTGAATCGAGACAACCGAGCCGAATCGGGCACCCACGGCGACACCCGGCGGTCCGCGGGCCTAGCTCGTAATGAAGGGGTCCGCAGTTCGAGTCCGCGCGTTGGCTTCGGAGATTTCCTTTAAATGACGGGGTAGTCTCAGACGTCACCCTCAAACGAGAGGACGCCCGCACAGTCCACGGGGACGTCGCTGGTTGACGCGCCAACTCGTTCGGCCTTGACGCTCACGCGTAAGGGTGTTTCACTCCCGAGGCCGATTGGGCTCGGGCAGCCAACGGACAAGACCAGGAGGTTGAGATGCGCCCAATGGTCCTGCTCGTCGCAGTGAGTTGCGTGCTCCTCGGGATCTCTGCCAACGTCGGGATAGCTCGCTCGTCGTCGGGACTACTCCTCTGTGGACAAATCAAGAACGGACCGCACGATGCGTGGACTGCGACCTTGCGCGGAGGCAACAAGCGGCTGCAGGGGACGACGTGGACGGTGACTGCGCTGCTCACACCGTGCTCGAAAGCAATGAAGCTCGCGCGCGCCGTGCTGCCACAGTGGAAGAAGGCGAAGCCGGACGCGCCGCTCAAAGCTTCCGGAGGCTGGAAGTGCACCAAGGTCGGCGACATTGGCCCGGGAAGCGTGCGGGAGAGCCGCGGCGTGAACTGCTACACGTTGGCCGGCGCTCAGGTTGCAGTAACGATGTACGGATCACTCTCGATCGCGCAGATCAAGAGGGAGGTCGGGATCAAGTGAGCACTCCTCCACGATGAGGGAGGCTCGCACGACGGCTCTATGATCGAATGAGGAGTGTGCGCTCGGGCGCACCACTTCAGAGTTTGGGTTGTTCGGGGCGCAGACAGTCAGGCGAAGGTCCGTTCGACTACCCAGCGCTAGCGGCCGACCCCGGCGCCGTGCTCCGTGATGCGTCGTGCGATCTCTGGTTTGATCCCGCGTCGTCGGAGTTGGCGGCAGGCATGTGACCAAGATGTCGACGCCGCCCGTTGAGGCAGGTTGTAGTCCGTTGCCTCAGGAGGTCTTGGCTATCCCGAAAGCCCGATGGGGACAACGGAGTGCAACTGCGCACTACGGGCAACTCATCCTCGAATCTCCCTCGTAATGAAGGGGTCCGCGGTTCGAGTCCGCACGTCGGCTTCTTCGAAGAAGCCCGAAGCTACGCCGCCCGCTCGCCGGGCTCGTGCACGGCGACGAGGAGCGGGCGCCAGTCCTCCTCGTCGGCCGGCTTCACGAGCAACGGGGCGTGCGCGGGCCTCGGCTGGTTGGCCTGGAAGAGCGCGCGAAACTCGCCTGCCGAGCGGAAGCGGCCGGCGATGTCGCGCTCGGCCCCTTCCATGCTCCACTCGCGTATCAGGTCGGTCGTGTTCATCGGCTCGACGCTGCCAAGGCTCTGCGCTCACCGTATCCCTCCGTTGGGGGAGCGCAATCCCTCGAACAGGCCCTGCGTCTCCGGGTTTCACCCCTTCGGGTAGCGTCGCAGCGTGGCGCAGGCTCCGCTCTCGACTGCTCTCTCACAGGTCCTGATCGCGTTCACGATCGAGCTCGACAACGAGTTCGAGCGTCGTTTCCGAGAGGCGGGCTGCGGAGCACGCGTCACGTCGCTGGCGATGTGGTCGAACCTTCTGCGCTTCGTCGGGGACGGGATCACGGTGCGCGAACTCGTCGCCGCGGTCGGTCTGCCCAAGGCCAGCGTGCTCTCGAGGGTCGGCGGCATCGAGCGCTGGGCTTACGTGTCCGTCGGGTCGTCGACCGGAGAGCGTGACGGGTTCGGGAGCGCGAGGGGAGTAAAGGATGAATGGGTCGTGCAGCTCACGCCCGCTGGTCGCAGGGCTGCGGGACTCTGGCCGGCGCTTCCCGGCGAGATCGAGGTGCGTTGGCGGGAGCGCTTCGGTGCCGCGGAGATCGACGAGCTCGTCGAAGCTCTACGCGCGGTGGACGACAGGATCGACGCGGATCTTCCCGAGTACCTGCCGATCGTCAGCAGCACATACGGGATGGGGCTCGAGCTCGGACACCAGAAGCCGCAGCAAGGCGACGACCTGCCGTTCGTCGTTCTCCTGGCGCACGCCCTCATGGCCTACACGCTCGACTTCGAGGAGGGCTCTGCGCTGTCCTTGCCGCTGAGCGCGAACGTATTCCGCGTGCTCGACGGCGACGGCGTGCCGATACGAGAGCTTCCCTCTCTTACCGGGATCTCGAAGGAGGCGGTCGCGGTGTCGCTGACATCCCTCGCGAAGACGGACTACGTGATCGTGGAGGGCGCGCCGGCGTCCAAGCGGACGATCCGCCTGACGCCGGCGGGCGAGTCGCTCCGCAACGACCACCGTCGCCTCCATGCCCGGATCGGGAAACGGTGGGAACTGAGGGTCGGCACGAACGTCGTCGAGTCGCTACGGGCCGCGCTCGAGCGCATCCTGGATCATCCGGAGCTCCGTGCAGGGTTGACGCCGTTCCCGGATGGCTGGCGGGCGAGCAAGCCGTACGCACACCAGACACAGGCAGTGCTCGCCGATCCGCGAGGGCGTCTGCCGCACTGCCCGATGGTGCTGCACCGCGGCGGCTGGCCCGACGGCAGCTGAACCGCCTACGCGGCGGACTTAGGGTGTGCCGTCGACGACTTGTCCGGACGCGGCCGATGTGTGTGTGCTCGATGACAGGCCCGCCGGAGCGGGCCTTCGTCGAGGGGGGCTGATTCGGGGCCGGGGGTCAGCCGTCGAGCTGGCCCGCGAGCTCCGCGATCTGTGGCCTCGTTGCGTGTCCGGCCTCTTGAAGGATCGCCGGGACCTGGGGGTCGGAGAGGAAGCTCTGCCAGCCCTCGGCATCCCAGTCGAAGAGCACCCAGACCCGGCCCTCCTCGTTGGGGTCGCGAAAGGCGTGCGAGCCCTTGGACCCGTGCTGCTTTCGCTTCTCGAGGCTCGTGGTCGAGAAGACACTCCACCAGCGGTCGAAGTCCTCGACCTTCGTCGTTCCCAGAAACATCTCTCTCCTTCTCGGTTGGGGTGTCGCTTCTGCGACATGGCCCCCGGCTACTGCCTGCGACGGTATGGGTTCGCAGCGGACCCGTCAATGCCGGGTGAACAGACGTTCACTGGCACGCGACATCGGCGACCCACGGCAGGCGCAAAGATCCTTCGTCGCCGGTTTCCAGCCCGTCGCAGTAGGGATACGGTGGGCGCGTGGGGCGCGTGCTCGATGCGATCGAAGCGTTCTGGGACTACCTCGCCGCCGTTCACCTTCTGCCACTTGCTCTCGCGATCGCGTGCCATCTGCTGAAGGTCGCATGCGCAAGCCGCGCCTGGCGCAACGTGCTCGTCGCTGCCTATCCCGCCGTGACCGTCCGCTGGCGCGCGATCTATGCGGCGTACCTCGCAGGTGCAGGCGTCAACGCGATCTTCCCGGCTCGCGCCGGCGACGTCGTGCGCCTCTACCTAGCACGCCGGGCGATCCCGGGCTCGACGTATACGACGCTCGTCAGCTCGACGCTCGTGCTCATGATCGTCGACGTCGCCGTCGGTCTCAGCCTCTTTGCGTGGGCGTTCTCCCAGGGCGTCCTCCCGGGGCTCGACGTGCTGCGCTCCCTGCCCAGCTTCGACTTCCGCTGGTTCCTCGAGCACGAAGCCGCCACGCAGGCGATCGCTCTCGCGCTCGTCGCCGGCGTGATCGCGTTCGTCGTCTGGCTTCGCATGAACATCACCGACCTGCGCGCCCGTGTGGCGCGAGCGTTCGCCGTCCTCCGCCACCCTGCCCGGTACCTCCGCACGGTGGCCACCTGGCAGATCGCAGACTGGTGCCTCCGCCTCGCCACGATCTGGTTCTTCCTCGATGCGTTCGGCATCCGGCAGAACCTCCACAACGTGCTCGTCGTGCAGGCAACAGCGAGCCTGGCGACGCTCCTCCCCGTGAGCCCGGGCGGCATCGGCACCGGGCAGGCGCTGCTCGTCTACACGCTGCGTGGCCAGGCCACACGTACCGCACTGCTCGCGTTCAGCGTCGGCATGAAGATCACGCTCACCGTCGTCGACCTCGTCGTCGGCTTCGCGGCGATCCTCGTCGCGCTTCGCACGCTCCGATTCCGTTCGCGGATGGCCCTCGACAACCCCTGATCCGGGCTCGCCTGCTCGAGCTGCCTTTCCGGTCAGCCGTGTCGAGCCCGTGTCGAGGCGAGCTGCGAGAGTAGGCCGCGGATGACCGAGGCGGCGACCTGGCATCGGCACGGACGGTGGCGTCACTCCCATTCGTACGCGGGGGTTCACCGTCATCTCCGGCTGGGGCTCCGCAGATCCTCGCCCGACGCCGTCTCGCCCGGGCACCACGGGCTCCACGCGCCCGGTCAGGACCGCGACCACGCGCACGGTCACGGCCACTCGCATGGTCTCGTAGACCGCTCGATCGTCCGCTCGCGCGAGGGCGTCAGGGCCGTCGCGATCAGCCTGGCGATCCTCGGGCTGACGGCGCTCGCACAGCTCCTGATCTTCGTGCTCACGAGCTCCGTCGCGCTCTTCGCCGACCTCGTCCACAACTTCGGCGACGCGCTCACCGCCGTGCCGCTCGGGATCGCCTTCTTCCTGCGCAGCTTCCGCGCGGAGAAGATCGCAGGCCTCGCGGTCGTGCTCGCGATCTTCGTCTCCGCCTGCGTCGCGCTGTACGAGACGATACAGCGCTTCGTCGACCCGCAGGACCTGACCCATCTTTGGGTACTCGCGGCGGCCGGAGCGATCGGGTTCGCGGGCAACGCGCTGGCGGCCCAGGTACGGCTTCGAGCTGGCCGCCGGCTCTCGAGCCCCGCGCTGGTCGCGGACGGAAACCATGCTCGCACCGACGGGTTCGTGTCACTCGGAGTCGTGGCGAGCGCGATCCTCGTCGCCCTCGGGTTCCCACTCGGCGACCCGATCGTGGGCCTCGTCATCACGCTCGTGATCTTCAAGATCACGTGGGACTCGTGGCGCCTCGTCTCGACGACCGATCCCGGCGAGATGGTCGACGAGGCGCACGCACACTGACCTCGCCGCGGAGCGTCAGTCCGTTCGGTTCAGTCGCACGTCTCGGAAGAGGGCGTAGAGGCCGAGGTCGTAGACGGACTTGATCGCCCCGGCGATGACGAAGGGCGCTCCGAGCGAGACGGCGATGATCGGCCCGGAGAGCAGGGGGCCGAGAGGGCGGACGACGTACCTCGCCGTGTTCGTGTAGGCGGCGGCCGCCGTTCGCTCGTCGGGCTCGACGACGGCGACGACGTAGGCCTGCCGCGTCGGGACGTCCATCTGCGAGAGCGCGAAGCGTCCGAAGACGAGCGCGATCGCGATCCCCTGGCTCGGCGCGAACGGGATGAGCGCGAGCAGCAGGTTCGACGGCAGGTGGGTGAACACCATGGTGTTCAGGAGGCCTATGCGACCCGCCAGCCGCACGGCGAGCTGGAACGAGCCGGCCTGGAGGAAGCCGATCGCGAAGAAGATCAGGCCGAGCGTGGCCGTCGACGTGCCCCACCGCTCCGTGAACCAGTACGCGAGGAAGGCCTGGGTGACGAACCCGCCGCCGAACGAGTCGAGCGCGAAGAGGCCGCTCAGGCGGGTGACGATCCCGCGCGACTTCTCGAGCGGCCGGCGAGGCTCGGAAGCCGCGGCCGTTCGCGGCTCGACCGTCGCGCCGAGTCCGAGGGCGACGGCGACCGCGACGGCGGCGGCTGCCGGGTACACGAGCAGGAATCGCTGCGGCTCCACGTCCACGAAGCGGGTGCAGATCGCAGCGAGCGCTCCCAGCGAGCCCGCGAGGGTCGCGATCGTGTTGTACGTGCCGAAGAGGGGCGTCGGGTCGCGGCCCGCGGCCGCGCTCGGGAGCATCGCCTGCTCGAGCGAGGTGAACGGGCCGGACTCGACCACCTCGGTCGAGACCGTTCCGGTCAGCGCCGCGAGGACCATGAGCCACACCGAGCCCGTGAGCGCGAAGACCGTGCCCGCCAGTCCCATCGTCACCAGGAGCGCCAGGTACCAGCGGCGGCGCCCGATCCGGTCGCCCGAGCGCGCCAGCACGATGGAGACGAGCGCGGTCCCTGCGACGAGCGCTCCGAGAACGAGCCCGACCTGCACGCCCGAGAGCCCGAGGTCGGCGAGCGTCACGCCGATGAGGACGCTCCCGAGCCCGTACGCGAACGCCCGCAAAGCCTGTACGAGGAGGATGCGCCGGGCGTCGGGAGGGGTCTTCAACGGCTATGCGGCCGTTCGTCCCGAGCGCACCTCGCTCCGGCACCAGGCATAGAGGGCGTCGTAGACCGGGAGGGAAAGCTCGAGCTGGCGGTGATCGCCCAGGTCGAGCAGGTGGAAGCCCTCGGCCACGGCGAGCAGCCCGCGTGACTCGGGCGTCGCGTCGCGGTCGTCGGCGACGTCCGCTCCGTGCACGATCCTCGCCAGCAGCTTCACGGCCGGGTCGTCGATCTCGTACTCCTCGACGAGCACCTCGAACGAGCACAGCCCGTCGCGGTGCGTGTAGTCGGCGCCGGGGGCGTCGTACGAACGCGCTCCTTCCCGCTCGGCCACCGCCAGGACCTCGTCGGCCGGGACATAGAGGAACTCCGCGTCCGGGTCGATGAACGCGCGGATCAGCCAGGGACATGCGATCCGATCGGTCTTCGGTCGCTCTCGGGTCACCCACTTCGCCATCTCCGCCTCCTCGGGGTTGCGCCGTGCCTTCGTGTCCGTCGTCCGGAGGACACATACCACGCTGGTCACGCCGCGCCACGCTTCGGACTCGACGGGGAATGCCGCAGCCGGTTCGGGACTCTCTACCGATGTCCGGCGGACCAGGGCCGCAGCAGGCTGTGCCGGGAAGGAGGAACAGATGACCACACATGCCGTTGGTCGCGCGGACAGTGTTGTGCGCGTGCGGCACGCGCCCTCCGAGCACTGGGCGTGGCTCGGAGCCGGGCTCGTCGTCGCCTTCGCGGTGCCGTACGTGCTCGCGGACGTGCTCGAGATCAACCGCGATCTCTTCTACGGACTCTATGCAGCCGCGGTGATCGCCCTCTTCGCTCTCTGGTCGCGCTCGACCGGGTACGACCTCGTTGCGGCGATCAAGCGCCGGTGGCTGGCCGCACTCCTGCTCGGGCTCGCGGTCGCAGCCGTGCTCACCGTCATGGTCGTGCGGACGGAGGACGCGACGCCGCGGCCGGACGGCCTGGAGCTCGCCGCCGCCGTCGCCTGGCGCGGGATCGTCTACGGGGTGACCGACGGGCTGCTCCTGTCGGTGTTCCCGATCCTCGTCGTGTTCGCGGCCTTCGCCGGGACGCGGCTCGACAGGCGCCTGTCCGGGAAGCTCGTCATCGGCGTCGTCGCGCTCGCGGCGTCGCTCGCGATGACCGCCGTCTACCACGCCGGATACGGCGAGTTCCGCTCGGAGAAGATCCGGAAGCCGCTCACCGGAGACGTGCTCTGGAGCGTGCCGACGCTCGTCACGCTGAACCCGATCGGGGCTCCGATCGCGCACGCGGGAATGCACACGTCGGCCGTCCTGCACAGCTACGAGACCGACACGTTCCTGCCTCCGCACAGGTAGCGGCCCGTTCGAGTCGCACGCAGGCCCACCCCGCCCACCGGCGGGCCTGTGCGACCCGGCCGAGCTCGTGACGGCACACTGAGACCGTGCGCGTCGTCGCACTTCTCCGCGGTGTGAACCTCGGAAAGAGGCGGATCGCCATGCCCGAGCTGCGCGCGATCGTCGAGGGCCTCGGGCACGCGGACGTCGAGACCTACCTCCAGAGCGGAAACGTCGTGTTCACGCCCGCCGCGAAGGCGCCGAAGGACCTCGCGGGCTCGCTCGCGACCGCGATCTCGGATGCGACGGGGCACGAGGTCCAGGTCGTGATCCGGACGGGCGCGGACCTGCGGGGTGTCGTCTCCGGGAGCCCGTACGCGGTCGACGATCCGACGCGGCTGGTCGTCGCGTTCCTGGGCGAGCCCGTGGAGCTCGACGCGCTCGGACTCGGCGATCTCGCGGTCTACCTGCCGGACGAGCTCGCGCTCGCCGGCCGCGAGATCTACGTCAGCGTCCCGAACGGCCAGGCCCGCTCGAAGCTCATGGAGAAGTTGACGACGAAGCGGCTCCCGGCGACGCTGACCGTGCGCAACTGGCGCACCGTGACCGCGCTGGCAGAGATGACGGCGTAGCGGCGAGGAACGCACTTCCCGGTTTCGCCACCCCGAGCCGCCGGGCTTGCAGTCCCGCGTCGAGGGCGCGATCGTTGCAGAACATGTCCGGCGACGTCGTTGGCCGCGACGAGGAGCTCCGATCCCTCGGTGCGTTCTTCGACGGCGTGTCCGGCGAGCCGAAGGCACTCGTCCTGGTCGGCGAGGCCGGGATCGGCAAGTCGACGATCTGGCTGGCCGGCGTCGAGGACGCGCGGGCGAGGGGGTGGCGCGTCCTGTCGTCCCGGCCGGCGGAGGCGGAGCGAGGCCTCGCCCACGCCGGGCTCGGCGATCTGTTCGAGGACGTGCTCGAGAGCGTGCTGCCGACGTTGTCGCCGCCGAGGCGCCGCGCGCTCGAGGTCGCGCTTCTTCTCGAGGAGGGCGCCGTCGACACGGATCCCCGCACGCTCGGCGTGGCCGTCCGTAGTGCGCTGGAAGCTCTCGCCTCTGAGGGGCCGCTCGTGGTCGCGATCGACGACGTCCAGTGGCTCGATCCGTCGTCGGCCCACGCGCTGGCCTTCGCGCTTCGACGCGTGCGCGAGCAGCCCGTCGCCGTGCTCCTTGCCAGCCGGCTCGACGAACGGGCAGAGCCGTCGGAGGTCGAGCGGGCGATCGACGAGGATCACGTCGAGCGCCTGCGCATTGTGCAGCTCAGCCTCGGCGCCACGCACCAGCTCCTGCAGGCTCGTCTCGGGCGAACGTTCGCGCGGCCGACGCTGCTGCGCGTGCACGAGGTCTCGGGTGGGAACCCGTTCTACGCGCTCGAGCTCGCCCGTGCCCTCGGCCCCGAGGTCGACCCCACGCAGCCGCTCCGTGTCCCCGACACCCTCGAGGGGCTGGTGCGCGCGCGCCTCGACGGCCTGCCGCGGGCTACGCGCGACGCGCTGCTGCTCGTCGCGGCCGTCGGACGTCCGTCCGGAGAGCTGCTCGCCCGCCTCGACGCCACCGAAGACGTTGTCGGGCCTGCGCTCGCCGCCCACGTGATCGAGCACGACGACGCGACGATTCGCTTCGCCCACCCGCTGCTCGGGTCGGTGCTCTACCAGGACGCGTCCTCCCGCGAGCGGCAACGCGCGCATGCGCGCGTCGCGAAGGTCGTCGAAGATCCGGTCGAACGTGCCCGGCACCTCGCGCTGTCGACGGAGCGCGCGAGCGCCGAGGTCGCTGCGGTTCTCGACGAGGCGGCGTCGATCGCCGTCGCGCGAGGCGCACCCATCGCGGCCGCGGAGCTCGGCGAGCACGCGCTCCGCCTGACGCCGTCGGGTGCAAGCGACGACCGTCATCGCCGTGCGCTCGCCGCAGCGCACGCCCAGCGGGCCGCGGGCGAGTGGACGCGCGCCCGCACCATCCTCGCCGATCTTCTCGCGGAGGCGGGACGCGGTCCCTGGCGCGCCGAGGCTCTTCTCCTCCTCGCCGAGCTCGAGAGCGTCGGTCGTTCCGCCCCGCTGCTCGAGGAAGCCTTGGGCGAGGCCGGTTCGCGACCGGCGCTCCGATCGACCATCCACTGCCGACTCGCATGGGCGACACGCTTCAAGCCGTCGTTCGACCATGCACGTGCAGCTCTCGAGCTCGCCGAGCAGCTCGACGACGACGTACTGCGCCGGCACGCACGCGCGGTGCACGCCGTCCTCGCGTGGTTCGCCGGCGAAGCGGAGGCAACCGAGGATCTTCCTGCCAGTGCCCGCGACTTCCCGACCGCTGTCGGTGGAGAGCAGCTCGTGCGGGAGGCGACGCTGGCTCTCGTGAACACCTTCGCATCCGTCCCGAAGCGGGACGAGGCGCGCGCGCTGTTCGAGCGCGACTATCGAGAGTGGCGTGAGCGCGACGAGCCGAGGAGCTCCCGCGCGCTCTGGGGCCTCGCCTGGATCGAGTTCTGGTCCGGACGCTGGGCACTCGCTGCCGAGCACGCCGCTCGTGCCCGCGACATCTCGGTCCAGTACGGGCTCGAGGTGCCGCAGGACCACCTCCCGATCGCGGTCATCGCCCTCCATCGCGGTGGGCTCGAGCTTGCCCGTGAGCACTCCGAACGCGCCCTCGAGCTGTCTCAGGAGCAGTTCGGCCTGCGTCCCCCACAGCACATGGCGGTGCTCGGGCTCGTCGAGCGCTGGAGTGGAAGTCGGTCCGAGGCCATGGGCTGGCTCGACAAGGCCGAGCTGCAGGCCGTCGCGTTCCGGTGGGGCGAGCCCAGTGTCCGCTGGTGGACGGCCGACTACGCCGAGCTGCTTCTCGAGGACGGTCGGATCGACGACGCCGTTCGAATCGTCGATGTGTGGGAGGCCGACGCCGCGCGGGTCGCTCGCGAATGGGTGTTGGCGCACGTGACCCGATGCCGTGGGCTCGTCGCCGCGGTCGAAGGAGACGTCGATCGCGCCGATGGCCTTCTCGACCGGGCGGTCGTCCAGCACGAGGCGGTCGGAGACCCCTTCGGCAGGGCCCGGGCACTGCTCGGCCTCGGCATCGTCCGGAGGCGGGCGCGGAAGAAGCGGGAAGCCCTCGAGATGATCCAGGCTGCGCTCGACGGCTTCCAGGAGCTCGGGGCTGCGACGTGGGTCGAGAAGACTCGGAGCGAGCTCGGGCGCATCGGCGGGCGTAGGCGCGAGGAAGGGCTGACGCCCGCCGAGCGCCGTGTGGCCGCCCTGGTTGCCGAGGGCCGCACGAACCGCGAGGTCGCCGCAGCGCTCTTCGTCACGGAGCGGACGGTGGCCAGCCACCTCTCCCACGTCTACGCCAAGCTCGGCGTGCGCTCGCGGACCGAGCTCGCCCGCCAGCTGCGCTGAGCATCGTCGCCAAAGTTCAGCGGTTGTGACGTTTCCCAATTCACGGACCGCGGCGTAGAGTCGGAGTGCAGGCCGAGGCAGGCTCGCCCGCAAGAGGAGGAAAGATGAGATCGAGAGTGGTCTTGGCGTCGCTTGTCGTCGTCGCGGGCATCGCCGTGTACGCCGGAACCGTCCTGGCGACGCCGCCCGCTGCCGTCACGCCGACCGTCTTCGGCGTCGGAAAGCTCAGCTCGTTCGACACGAGCGGCAGGATCGGCGCCTGGCGCGCAAAGATGAGCGTCAAGGGAACCTCCGACCTCCACGTCCTTTCGAACACGATCGCCCCGGGCGGGTCGTTCGGATGGCACAGCCATCCCGGGCCGAGCTTCGTGATCGTCAAGTCGGGGACGGCGACGGTCTACATGGGCGCCGATCCCACGTGCCACCCTCACCGGATCCCGGCCGGGTCGGGATTCGTGGACAAGGGCCTTCAGACCCACGTGGTACGAAACGAGGGCAGGGTGAACCTCGTGACGGTCGTCGTCACGTTCGTCCCGAGGGGCGCAACGAGGCGTATCGACGAAGCGGACCCGGGTAACTGCCCGTTCTAGGAGCGCCAGGGGGAGGGTGGGCCACCGCTCACCCTCCGGCCAGCCGGTCTTAGTCACGCCGAGCGTCTTGCAGACGTTCGGTATCCGCTCGCGGTCGGAGCTCGCTCGACGCCGACGTGACCACCGGCGGCCGCGGAGCAAAGTTCAGACGTTCTGACGTTTTCATCGCGTCGGCGCGGCCGTAGCGTCGAGGCATGCCGAGCTACCTCGTCGAGACGTTCCTCCCGCGGGGCGATGCAGGGGGGCGCGACGCGCGAGAGCGGCGGGCGCGCTCGGTGGCCGCGGAGCTGACGCGGAAGGGGACTCGCGTCCGCTTCGACCGCACGATTCACGTTCCCGAGGACGAGATCTGCTTCTTCGTCTTCGACGCTCAGTCGAGCCTGGATGCAGCTCTGGCGGCGGAGGTCGCGGAGCTCGGGCCTCTCCGAGTCGTCGAGGCCGTCTCGTCAGGAAAGGAGTAGGCAGTGAAGAGGATTCGAAGCACCACGTGGAAGCTCCCAGTCGGGCTGGCGCTGCTGTTGGCGGCGGCGGTGGTGATCCCGACTGTGGCCCTCGCCCGAGGTGAGAAGGCGAGCCCGCAGCCATCCGTGCACTCGATGGCAGGGCACGACATGGTTGTGCACGAGGAGGCGCTCCAAGACGACCTCGCCCAGGTCAGGCGGGCGACCGCCCGCTTCCACGACCTGGACGCCGCGCTCGCCGCCGGCTACGAGCTCGGCTGGGTCAACGGCTCCGGCGTCAGGATCGTCGCCGGCTGCGTCTCCCACCCGACCGCGGGGGCGATGGGCTTCCACTACTTCAACGCCGAGCTGATGGCCGACCTCACGGTCGACCCGCTCGAGCCGGAGGTGCTCGTGTACGCACCCGGCGAGAACGGGAAGCTCAAGCTGGCAGCGGTCGAGTGGGTCGTTCGGAGCATCAACTCCAACCCGCCAGGCGCCGCCTCGCCGCCGAGCGTGCTGGGGATGCCGATGCACATCCTGGTCCCACCTCCCGGGCCGGCCTTCTACCTCATGCATGCCTGGGTCTGGAAACCCAACCCGGCCGGGATGTTCGCGGACTGGAATCCAGAGGTCAGCTGTTCGTAAGTGTCGTGTCCGGGAAGGGGGACTCGCTCCCCCTTCCCGACCTCCGAGCCGGGCCGCTCACACCGACACGTATCGAGCTCCGAGCGCGGCCGCGAGCGTGCGATGAGCAGGCCCTGTCCCGACGACGAGCGACCGCGATAGATCGACCTGGCGCGCGCGCGCGAATGCGAGGGCCAGGCCGGGAAGCGGTGGGCGGCACCAGCAGGTCGGCGGCCCTGCGGGATGCGGGCAGAGGGCCGTCTCGACCGGGCCCGCGACTGCGGCAGTCAGGCGCGCCGCGGCGGCTCGGAGCGCGGTGTCGTCGCCGACCGGGCTCCAGTCGAAGACGAGGTGTGGTGTGACTCCGTCGCCCTCCCCGACGGCGTCCGCCCAGCCGGGCCGTTCGACCGCCGCCGCGACCGCGAGGACTCCAGGCGTGCCCCGCCGCCCGGGAGGCGCTCGCTCGAACGGCACCTCGTCCACCGACTCCCAGCCCTCGTCGGTGGAGGGCGGCTCGAGCTCGCGGAGCGCCCGCATCTGCGAGGTGGGCGCCAGCAGCCCCGGCTCGTGTTTCGCGGCCTCCCGCAGCTCGGCGGGCGTCGGAAGCGAGCCGAACCGTGCCAGGAGCCGCTCGACCAGGTTGACCTGGGCCTGGGCGAGGGGCGTGTCGAGCCACACGCAGCGGGTCCGCGCTCCGTGGCGCTGCGCGGCCTCCAGGACGTAGCTCCGCGACGCGCGCGTCAGGTACGTGTTGTCGAGGACGATGCGGCCGGCGCCCGAGGCCAGCGCGTCGTCGAGTGCCTTCGCAAGGTCTCGGAGGGATCCGCCGCGCTCGTCGCGGTTCAGCCGGAGATAGCCGCGCGCCGCGTAGCCCTCGGCGACGCCGCTCTTCCCGGCGCCGGGGATGCCCATGACGACGACGATGTCGGCGGCTCTCTTTCGCCGCTGGGACGGCCGATCTCGCGCGGGCTCGCGGAAGGCACCGGCCGCGGTCGTCGCCGTGCGCTCGTCGAGGACGAGGCTCGACGCGCGCGCCGCGGAGCGAGCGGTCTCGGGCCGCCGCGCCCCGGGGATCGCGACGACGACCGGAGAGAGACCGAGGAGCCAGGCAAGCGCGACCTCGGCCGGCGTCGCCTCGCACGTCCTCGCGATCTCCGACAGCGCCGGATTGCGGTCGAGGCGCCCTGCGCGCCGCGGGCCGCCGAGCGGCGAGTGTGCGATCAGGACCACACCCGTTTCGGCGCAGCGATCGACCACACCGCCGCGAATCGCGCGGTCGTCGAACAGGCTCAGCGCGACCTGGGCGGCGGAGACGGGAGCGAGCGCGAGGGCCTCGTCGAGCTGTCCGCGGGTCACGTTCGAGACCCCGACGCGTGCCACGAGGCCGTCGTCGACGAGTCTGGCGAGCGCTCGCACCGAGGTGCTCCACGGCGTCCGCGGGTCGGGGGCATGAAGGAGGTAGAGGTCGATCGGCAGGCCGTCGAGGGCGGCGAGGCTCGCTTCGCAGTCGGTACGCACGGCCTTCGCGCGGCCGTCCGGCCTCCATCCGCCGCCCGCTCTCGACATCCCGCCCTTGGTGACGACGCGCGCGGTTCCGTCGGCGCCGCAGCGGCGAAGCGCACGGGCGAGCAGCGCCTCGTTGTCGCCGTAGGCCCGGGCCGTGTCGAAGACGGTGATCCCCGCCGCCGCGGCGGCCGCGATCGTCTCCAGCGCCGCCTCCTCGTCGGTGCTCCCGTCGGTCGACAGGCGCATACAGCCGAGCCCGACGCGGAGCTCCGACGCGGAAAGCCAGTCAGGGCGGCTCAGGACCCGGAGGGTATGCCACTACCGCCGTTAGGGTGGGCTGGTGGTCACACCGCTCCGAGTGGAGCCCGGCACTCCCGCGCGGATAGCCCAGCGCGACCCCCGCTACACGCTCGGACTCGACAAGGCTCGCGGGAAGGAGCAGCACCGCGAGCTCAACGAGCGCCTCGACGTCCTGCAGCGCCGTCTGTACGCCGAAGGGAAGCGAAGCCTGCTCCTCGTGCTGCAGGGGCTGGACGCATCGGGCAAGGACGGCGTGATCCGCTCCGTCTTCGGGGGGGTGAGCCCGCAAGGATGCCGTGTCGTCTCGTTCCGGGCGCCGACGGCGAGCGAGCTCGCTCACGACTATCTCCAGCGGGTGCACGCCGAGCTTCCGGCACGTGGGGAGCTCGGCATCTTCAACCGCTCGCATTACGAGGACATCGTCGCCGTCCGGATGCTGCGGCTCGCTCCCGACGACGTGTGGCGGCGCCGCGCCGGGCACATCCGCGAGTTCGAGCGGATGCTGACCGACGAGGGCACGACGATCGTGAAGGTCTTCCTCAACGTCTCGAAGGACGAGCAGCGAGAGCGGCTGCAGGAACGGATCGACGATCCGGAGAAGCGTTGGAAGTTCCGTCGCGACGACCTCGAGGTGCGGAGGCGCTTCGGCGAGTACATCACGGCCTACGAGGAGGCGTTGACGGAAACCTCGACCGAGTGGGCGCCGTGGTACGTCGTACCGGCCGACCGGAACTGGGTCAAGGTGGTCGCCGTCGCGCAGCTCCTGGTCGAGGGCTTGGAGCGGATGGACCCACAGCTGCCGGCACCGGAGGTGGGCATCGAGAACCTCGTCGTCGAGTAGCCGCGGGTAGCACGACGGGCGACCCGAGCGCGGTCGGTAGAGCGCGGTCGTCCGCCGGCGGTACTGGATGGTGGCCGGTCTCAGCGCACGACGAGCACGTCGCAATGCGCGTGCCTGGAGACGCCCTCGCTGACGCTGCCGTGCAGCAGCCGGTCGAGGAAGCTCCGCTCGTGCGTGCCCACGACGATCAGATCCGCGGCGTGTCGGTCCGCGAGCCCGACGATGGCCTCTGCGGGCTCTCCCAGCTCGACGTCGTACTCGACGCGGAGCTTCCGATCGGCGAGCAGCTCGCGGGCGTGGTCGAGCTGTGCCTTGTGCTCGTCGGGCGTGTCCGCCGGGTCGTACGGCCCGAGGCCGTGCGCCGCCGCGCCCCCCGCGAGAAGCCGCGCGGAGCTGGTCACGATGAGCGTCGCATCTCCCGCCTCGGCGAGGTCCGCGGCGCGGAAGAGGGCCTTGTTCGACGCATGCGTCCGGTCGTACCCGACCACGATCGTCTTCCACCCCGTCACGTCGTTCCTCTACCGGAAGGGTACTTCGGACCTCTCGGAGTGCGCGCGGCTCGACGGCCGAGCCGTCACCCCGCAGCGCCGGCTTCGTAACGCTTCGTCGTCGCCGGGCCGGGCAGCGCTTCGAGATCCCAGGCATGCACGGGCTTTCCACAGTCGGGGCACGCGAGCACGGGCTCGATCGTCGCCTCGCAGTCGCGGTGGCGCAGCACGACCGCCGGTCCGTCCGGGTTCGGAGACCAGCGGTTGCCCCACTTCATGAGCTCGATGAGGATCCCGTAGAGGTCGATCCCCTTGCGCGTGAGCCGGTACTCGTAGCGGGGAGGCCGCTCGCTGTACAGCTCGCGGCGGAGGATGCCCTCGGCGACGAGCGTGTTGAGCCGGTCGCTCAGGATGTTCCGGGCGACCCCGATGTTGCGCCGGAAGTCCTCGAATCGTCGGACTCCGAGGAACGACTCGCGGAGCACGTGCATCGTCCAGCGCTCCCCGATCACCTCGAGCGTCGACGCCATCGAGCACGCATCTCGCGGGAAGTTCCTGACGTCGGCCTCCATCCGGACAGATAGTTGCAGAACGAAACCCACTGTGCCATAGTGCGTTTCGATTTGCAACCGACTGGAGGTGGACATGGTCGCTCGCATGTGGCGGGGATGGGCGGGAACCGACGACGCGGACGAGATCGCCTCGCACCTGCGGAGCATCGCGGCGGCGCGCTACGAGCCGGTGCACGGCCACGTATCCACGTCGGTGCTCGTCCGGCCCCTGAACGGGGGCGTAGAGGTCGTGACCTTCACCGTCTGGGAGTCGAGCGACGTCGTGCCTCGGGGCGTGGAGGAGGATCACCCGCTCCTCGTCGCCCGGCAGACGATCGCCGACGTCTGGGAGATCGCCTCGACTCCGCAGACCGTCGCCCGCGCAGCGTGAGCGGCTGCTAGCGCCGCTGCAGGCGTGCCTCGAGGCCGTCGTGGACGATCTCGAGCCCCCGCTCGAATGCGGCCAGGTTCGGCTTGCCCACTAGCTCGGGCGTGATCAGCGCGAAGACCATGCCGGCGAGCTGCTCGTGCAGCTCGCTCGACTCGACTGCGGAGAAGCCCCCGCTGCGAAGGGCGCTGCGAAGCTCGTCGTCGAGGGCGTGGCCATGAGGTCCGGCGAGCGGCCTCCCGAACAGGGGTACCGCCCAGGGTCGTGCGAGGAGGACCTCGCGCGCCGAGCGGGCGATCGCGGCGAGGCGGTCCCACCATTCCGCGCCGGGATCCGCATGCTCGAGCTCCGCGTACATGGCGTCCGCCATCGCGTCGAGGAGGTCATCCTTCCCGTCGACGTGCCGGTAGAGGGCCATCGGCGTGACATCGAGACGTTCCGAGACGCGCCGCAGGCTCACCGCCTCGAGCCCCACCTCGTCGGCCAACTCGACCGCGGATGCGACGACGGTGTCCCGGTCGAGCCTTGCCACGCACGAAGTATACGGTGTAGACTCGTAAGTATACGCTGTATACATGGAGGTGCGACGGATGGTTGCTTCCCTTGCAGGTGAGCGCTACGTCAGCCTGACGACCTTCAAGCGGGACGGCACCCCGGTGGCGACGCCCGTCTGGGTGACGAGCGACGACGGCAAACGGCTGCTCGTCTGGAGTGGCGCGAAGACATGGAAGGTGCGCCGTCTCCGGCGCGACCCCCGTGTGCTCGTCGCCCCGTCGAGCTTCAGGGGCATCGAACGCGGCGAGCGGGTTGCCGGGCGGGCGCGCATCGTCCCCGATCCGGGCGTCGGTGGCCTCATGCGGCGGAAGTACGGGCTGCTGAAGTGGGCGGTCGACCTGCTGAACCGCCGCGCGGAGCCCGACGCCTGGGTGACGATCGAGATCGTCGACGACCTCGAATAGCATGGCGTGCAGGCGTTTTCGGTCGAGTAGCGAAGTGGGCGCTCCCCGATGCGTGCCCTGACGGTCACTCTCGTGCTCGCGCTCGCGGGCACGCTCGTCGTGGATCTGGAGCCTGGCTCGGCGCCGCGGGCCGCGCGACCCGTGGCAGTCGGCGCGGTGAAGACCGTCACCCCGGCGAAGACGGTCGAGGTCGTCTTCCTGCGGGGGGACCGGCTCATCGCGGTCGAGCGCGTCGTCCCGCGAGGCGTTCGACCCGCGCGCTTCGCGCTCCGTGAGCTCCTGCGTGGCCCGAGCCCGGAGGAGCGGGCTCGGGGGCTTCGCAGCGCGCTCGGGCGTGGCGGCGCCGTGCGCCTGCGGTTCGTCTACGCGCGGGGTGACCTGTACTTCGTCAGGTTCTCGCGGGAGCTCGTGCGCGGGGCGAGCGGGGCGAGGATGCGGCAACGTTTCGCGCAGATCCGCGCGACGCTCACTCGACTGGGAGGCCTCCCCCGCCTCGCGGCGGTTGCGGTCGAGGGGCGCCTCGTCACGACCCTCGGTCTCGGCGCGCCGCTCGAGTCGTGGCGGCCCGAGCGCGGCGAGCAGGGATACCCGTACAGCGTCCGCGGTGTCCAGCTCCGCCTGTGGACCCTGGGGTACCTCGACCGCTCGGATGTCAACGGAGAGCCCGACTACGTCACGTCGCAGGCGCTCCTCGCCTTCCAGGGCTGGGAAGGGCTGGGCCGGACGGGCACCGTCACGGGGGGCACCCAGGTGCGGCTCTTCCGCGCCGGGCGCCCCAGGCCGATGACGCACCGCGAGGGACGCCGCCTGGAGATCCACCGCGACCTCGGCGTGCTCCTCATGCTCGACGGCAACAGGGTCGAGCGCGCGGTCCACACCTCCACCGGCGCCGGCGGCGCGACGCCGTCGGGCGGCTTCCACGTGTATCGCAAGGAGCTGTACTCCTGGTCGGTTCCGTTCCACGTGTGGATGCCGTACGCGGCCTACTTCGTCGGCGGCATCGCGACGCACGAGTACCCCGACGTCCCGTCCTACCCCGCCTCCCACGGTTGCGTGCGGCTGCCCGCGGGCGAGGCCCATCGCGTGTACGAGTTCGTCGAGGTCGGCACTCCCGTCCGCGTCTTCTAGACGCCGAGGCTGCGCCTTCCCGGGCGCGACGATCTCGGCACTCAGACGGCACACAGGCGTTTGGGGTGCGCTCGTACCCTCGAGGCGTGTCCCGTCTCCTCGGTGCAGCAGCCGTCATCGCCTGGGGCTCGCTCCTGCTCGTCGCTCCCGCGCCGGCGCACTTCGACACTGCCGGGCGGTTCACGCACGTCGCCTGCCCGGAATCGCCGGCGACCCGCTCGGACCCCGTCAACGTCGTCTTCCACGGCTGGGGCACGTGGGGACGGGCGGAGAGTCAGCTGGTCGCGCACACCGGCTGGACGGCCTCGTCTGGGACGACGCAGCACTTCCTCGACCACGGCGGGTGCCTCCCCCAGCACGTGCAACGGGCGAGCGGGGAGGGATCGCGCTTCCACGTGCGCATCCGCGGCCAGCACTGGGACACGAGCCTCGGCTGGGCGGCGGCGGCAGCGGCGCACCACGAGGATCTCGTCCTCTTCCCGTTCCCCTGTGGCCATGCCGTCGACGCGAACGGCGCCGAGGGCAGCGGTTTCGACCAGGGACGCGACGAGCTCGAAGCGCGCTTCCGGGCCGCCGGGCACGAGACCTCGCTGGCGTGGTGGGGCAACACCCAGTCCTTCCGGCAGTGCGACGGGGATTACGCCGCCTCCGACGGCTGGACGCTCCTCGTCCGGCTGCATCAGGTGAACCACTGAGGCGGCGGGATGCGAGTCGTCGGCCTCCTCGGGCTCGTCACCTCCGCCTTCGTTCTCCTCGTGGGTGACCCGACCGGGCTGGGCGGCGACCTCTCCCTCCACGAGGCGCGGTCGTTCGACGAGTTCCCGCTCTACTACGCGGGAGAGGAGGTCGACAGCCTGCCGCTCGCCGCGGTGCTGCGGCGTGACGAGAGCGCCGACTACGTCTCGTTCGTCTACGGCGCGTGCACGCCGAGCCCGGACAGCGGATGCGCGCCGCCCGCCGAGGTGCAGGTGTGGCCCGCCGCGGTGAGGAGCGCCGGGTCGTACGACGCTTCGCCGGGAGCGCCCGGCCTCGAGCCCACGCGGATCCGCGGCCGGCCGGCGGCCTTCGTCGGCGACGGCACGCAGCTCGAGCTGTACACGGAGGAGTCCACGATCGTCGTCTTCGCCGACACCCGTGAGCGGTTGCTCGCCGTCGCGAAAGGGCTCCGCTGTCTCCGGCGGGACGGCGACGGCCCGCGCGAAGGACGGCTCGGGTGCCGGCCCTAGGCGGGGACGAGCGCGGGGGTCTCGCCGGCCTGCTCGATCGCGAGGTCGGGGAACGGAGAGAGTGGGGCGAACCGCGCCTGGAAGAACCGCAGGTGCTCGGGCTCGTACGTGAACCGGAGGCCCGGGATCTCGGGCGCCCGCTCGAGGGTCTGCGCGACGACGTCCGCGACCCAGGTGAGGTGCTCCTGAGTGTAGACGCGGCGGGGAAGCGTGAGCCGTACGAGCTCGAGCCCGTCGTAGGGGTCCGTACCGTGCTGACCGGACACGATCCCCCGCTCCATCGAGCGCACGCCTCCCGTGAGGTAGAGAGCCGCCGCGAGGGTCTGGGCCGGGAGCTCCGTCTGCTCCAGATGCGGGAGGAAGCGCTTCGCGTCGACGAACACGGCATGCGCGCCGACCGGCAGCACGATCGGCACGCCGGCGTCCTCGAGAAGCCCGCCGAGGTGGCGCGCCTGTGACACGTAGGCGCACACGATGCGCTCGTCGGTGGACTCGCGGATTCCCTGCGCGAGCGCCTCCATGTCGTGGCCGGCCATGCCTCCGTAGTGGGGGAAGCCCTCGTATACGACGACCTGCTCCCGCAGGCGCTTCGCGAGCTCGACGTCGTTCACCGCGACGAGCCCGCCGATGGGCACGAAGTGGTCCTTCTTCGAGGAGAAGATCGCACCGTCGGCGTGGTCCGCGATGAGGCGCACGAGCTCGGCGAGCGAGCGGTCGGCGTATCCCGGCTCCCGCTCCTTCACGAAGAGCGCGTTCTCGGAGATCCGTGTCGCATCGAGGATGAAGGGCACGCGATAGCGCCGCGTCAGCTCGCGCACGGCGGCGAGGTTGTCGATCGAGAAGGGCTGCCCGCCCGCCATGTTCAGGCATGCCTCCTGGCGGACGTACGCGATCTCGCCCGGTGCGGCCGACCTCACGACCCGCTCGAGCTTGGCGAGGTCGATGTTGCCCTTGAACGGAAACACCGACTCGGGTACCTCGGCCTCGCCGATCGCGACGTCCACCCAGGTCCCCCCGGCGAGCTCGACGTGTGCGCGCGAGGTCGTGAAGTAGAGGTTCGAGGGCACCTTCGTCCCGGGCCGGACGAGCACCAGCGCGAGCAGGTGCTCCGCGCCCCGGCCCTGGTGCGCCGGGATCAGGTACCGGTAGCCGTAGGTCTCGCGCACGACTTCCTCGAGACGGAAGAAGCTGCGCGAGCCGGCGTAGGCCTCGTCGCCGAGCTCCATCGCCGCGCGCTGCTCCTGCGAGAGCGCAGACGTCCCGCTGTCCGTGAGCAGGTCGACGAACACGTCCTCCGAGCGGAGGAGAAACGTGTTGTAGCCCGCCTCGCCCATCGCGACGCGTCGCTCCGCGGGCGAGCGGAGCTCGATCGGCTCGACGACCTTCACCTTCCACGGAGGCGGAGACAGGCGCGCCATGGCTCGATCGTCGCCACCCGGGATGCTCGCGTCATCGGTGGAAAGCCCCTACGCCGCTGCGGTCGGGCCGCGTGGCCCGGAGAGACCGTGGCAGTATCGTGCGGCCGTGGAGACGATGCGCGCCGTGCGGAAGCACGGGCCCGGGCCGGGCCTCGTGCTGGACGAGGTCCCCGTTCCCACACCGGAGCCGGACGAGGTGCTCGTCCGGATCGAGGCGGCGTCGATCTGCGGGACCGACCTGCACATCCAGCGCTGGGACGAGTGGTCGTCCGAGCGCGTGAAGCCGCCGTTGACGCTCGGGCACGAGCTCTGCGGCACCGTGGTCGCCGTGGGGAGCGCCGTCTCTGACGTCGAAGAGGGCGCTTACGTCTCCGCCGAGAGCCACGTGACCTGCGGGGTCTGCTTCCACTGCCGGACGGGTCGGGCGCACATGTGCGAGCGCACGCGCATCCTCGGCGTCGACCGGGACGGGGGGTTCGCGGACTATGTCGCCGTACCGGCGTCGGTCGTCTGGCGAAACGACCGCTCGAAGCTCCCGCCGGAGATCGCCTGCCTCCAGGAGCCGTTCGGGAACGCGGTCTTCGCGACGTCGACGCAGGACCTCGCGGGACGGGCCGTCGCCGTCCTCGGGTGCGGGCCCGTCGGGCTCTTTGCGATCGCCATCGCCCGCGCCTTCGGAGCCGGCCGGCTGCTCGCCTCGGACACCGTCCCGTTCCGGCTCGAGCTGGCGACGAAGCTCGGGGCCGATGCAGTCGTGAACGTGAACGAGGTCGAGGACGTGCCGGCCTGGTTCACGGAGCAGAACGAGGGCATCGGCATGGGCGTCGTCTTCGAGATGTCCGGGGCGCTGCGGGCGATCGAGGACGCGTTCAGGATCGTGCGCCACGGCGGGAACGTCGTGCTGTTCGGCATCCCCGCTCGGCCAGCGACGATCGACATCGCGGAGTCCCTGATCTTCAAGAACCTCACGGTCTCCGCGGTGAACGGCCGGGAGATCTGGGAGACGTGGTACACGACGCGCTGGCTGCTCGAGCACGGCGTGGTCGACCTCCGGCCGCTGATCACCGCCGAGATGCCGCTCGAGCGCTTCGACGAGGCCTTCGCACTGCTCGAGACCGGCGAGGCCTGCAAGATCGTCCTGCGACCGAATGGAGCCGGGCCGTGAACAGCGTCCTCACCGAGCAGATCGGCGCCGAGCTCGACGGGTTGCGTGAGGCGCGGACGTACAAGCGCTTCCTGACGCTCGAGTCGCCGCAGGGCCCCGTCGTCCGCATGGAGGGTCGCGGTGACGTCATCGTCCTCTCCTCGAACAACTACCTGGGGCTGGCGGGGCACCCGGAGGTGGTCCGTGCGGGAGTCGAGGGCCTCGAGCGGTACGGCGCGGGCACGGCGTCCGTGCGGTTCATCTGCGGCACCTTCGCCCCCCACCACGAGCTCGAGCGGAAGCTCGCCGAGCTCTCCGGGACGGAGGCGGCGCTCACGTACGTGTCCTGCTGGAACGCGAACGAGGCCGCGATCCCGACGCTGACGGACGAGACGACGGTCACGCTGACCGACGAGCTCAACCACGCGAGCATCATCGATGCGATCAGGCTCTCGAAGCCCGCGCAGAAGGTCATCTACCCGCACTCGGACATGAGCGCGCTCCGCGACGCTCTCGCCGCGGCTCCGCGCTCCGCCCGCAAGCTCGTCGTCACGGACGGCGTGTTCTCGATGGAGGGCGACCTCGCGAAGCTCCCCGACATCGTCGAGCTCGCCCGCGAGTACGACGCCGTCGTGGTCGTGGACGACTCGCACGGCGTCGGCGTGCTCGGCGAGACGGGACGTGGGACGGTCGAGCACTACGGCCTGCTGGGCGAGGTGGACGTGATCACGGGGACGCTCGGGAAGGCGCTCGGCGGCGCGGCCGGCGGCTACGTGGCGTCGTCCGAGGAGGTCTGCGACCTCCTCGCCCAGCGCTCGCGGCCGCAGCTCTTCTCGAACGCGCTCCCGCCGACGGTCGCCTGCAGCGCGCTCCGCGCGATCGAGCTCATGCTCGAGCAGCCCGAGCTGCTCGCCCGCCTGCGCGAGCGCTCGCAGGCGTTCCGCGGGATGCTCGCCGAGGCCGGCTATCGGCCGCTCGAGGGCGAGGCCGCGATCATCCCGATCATCGTCGGCGAGACCGCCGAGGCGATCGCGCTCTCCGCGCGGCTCCTCGACGACGGCGTCTTCGTCACGGGGTTCGGCTTCCCCGTGGTGCCGGAGGGCACCGCCCGCGTCCGCGTGCAGATGTCCGCGGCCCTCGAGCCCGAGCACCTCGAGCGGGCGATCGAGGCGTTTCGGCGCGTACGCCCGGCGTGAGCCCACGGCGCGAGGGCGCCGCCTGGGCTTCGGTGACCGTCCTCGCTGCCGCGGCCCTTTCGAAGCGCTCGTCGCGCTGGAGGTCGTGCCGATGGGCGACGTGCCCGGCGAAGAGCCGCGTGGGGGCGCCGTTGTCGCCGTTGCGGGGATGATTGCGCTCCTCGTGGCCGCAGGCGCAGCGCTCGTACGCTCGTTCGACGAGCGCGGAGGCGTCGCCGTCTTCGCACTCCTCGCGCCGGCAGGGGCGGCTTACCTGATCGTCCGCTGGTACAGCTTCGACCCGTACTACCTCCCCTCGCTCCTGCGCTTGCGGACGGCGGCGTCCGTGGCACCTGGATCATCGGTGTGGCGCTGGCGGCCGTCGGTGCCGGAGTGCTGACGCTCGCGCGGCCTCGGCTGGGCTGCGTCGCCTCGTTCGTCGTCTTGCTCGTCGAGACGCTTACCGTCTTCGTGTTGCCGCTCGGCAAGTAGCTCCGAAAAGGGGGAGGAAGGCTCTCGATCGGACGGGGATGATGCGGCCCATGGACAACCTGCCGCTCAACATCGTCGGTCTCGGCCTCATCCTCGCCGGGATCCTCTTCGCCTACTTCCTGAACTTCGTCGGGATAATCATCGGCCTGATCATGATCATCGGCGGGATCATGGCGCTGTGGATGACGTACCGGCGCAAGAAGTACGGAACGGCGTAGCGCTACCTCGTCGGCCGCGAGGAAACGGCGACGGGGCGTCGAACGGAGCTCGCATGGCACCCAACATCATCGGGCTGGGTCTCATCGTCGCGGGCGTCATCTTCATGATCATGGGTGGGGTCGTCCTCTGGATCATCGGAACGATCTGCCTCATCGGTGGAGTCGGCGCCCTCTTCCTGACCTGGCAGCGCAAACGCCGCGCCACGACCTAGGGCTCGGGCGAGCGGCTACGGCTTCGTGAAGACGTAGTCGTTCGCACGCGCCTGCGCGTGGCAGCTCTGGCAGAACGAGCCCGGGTCGATCGGGCCTGGAACGGCGCGAGGCGGTACAACCCGCCCATGGCCCACGACCACGACCACGACCACGACGTCCGGGCTGGGAGCGGCCGTGCTCTCGGCCTGGCGCTCGCGCTGACCGCGGGCTACACGGTCGTCGAGGTCGTCGCCGGCTTCCTCACCGACAGCCTCGCGCTTCTCGCCGACGCCGTGCACATGCTCTCCGACAACGTCGCGCTCGCGCTCGCGCTCGTCGCCGTCAGGCTCGCCCGGCGGCCGGCGACCCCGGAGCGGACGTACGGCTTCAAGCGCGCCGAGGTCCTCGCCGCGCTCGTGAACGGGCTCGCGCTCGTCGCGCTCGCAATCTGGATCCTGTACGCGGCCTTCCAGCGCCTTGGCGACCCCCCCGACGTCCTCGGCGGGTGGATGCTCGTCGTCGGGCTCCTTGGGATCGGAGTGAACCTCGCGGCCGGCGCGATCCTCTTCCGGGCGCGCGCCGAGAGCCTCAACGTCGACGCAGCGTTCCGTCACGTGCTCGCCGATCTCCTCGGGTCGCTCGGGGTCGTCGTCGCGGCCCTCGTCATCCTCGCCACCGGCTGGCTCGAGGCGGACCCGGTTGTGAGCATCCTCATCGCCCTGCTCGTGCTCGCGAGCTCGTGGTCGATCCTCCGCGACTCGACGTCGATCCTGCTCGAGGCATCGCCGAAGGGGATCGACACCCGCGCCGTGGGGGAGAGGCTCGCGCGCGCACCGGGCGTCGTCGAGGTGCACGACCTTCACATCTGGACGATCACGTCCGGCTTCCCCGCGCTGTCCGCGCACGTGCTCGTCGGCCGCGGGGAGGACTGCCACGGACGACGGCGGGAGCTCGAGGCGCTGCTCCGGAGCGAGTTCAGGATCGAGCACACGACGCTCCAGGTCGACCATGCGAGCGCCCCCGACGGCCTCGTGGAGATCACGCGGTACGGTGAGGGCCGGTGAGCCTGGTCGACGTTCACGCCGTGGTCGCGCCGGCTTCCCAGCCGAGCGAGGAGTGGCTGCGGGCGGCGCGACGCGCGCGGCTCCTGTCCTGGATCTCACTGGCGTGGATGGGCGCCGAGGGCGCGATCGCGGTCACTGCGGGCGTGCTCGCCGGCTCGATCGCGCTCGTCGCGTTCGGTATCGACTCCGCGATCGAGGGCTTCGCCAGTCTCGTCATCGTCTGGCGCTTCACCGGGAGCCGCCTCCACTCGCAGGCCGCGGAGCAGCGTGCGCAGAAGCTCGTCGCGATCCAGTTCTTCCTGCTCGCCCCGTACGTGACCGCCGAGGCGGTGCACAAGCTCGTCACGGGGGAGCAGGCTGAGACGAGCTGGCTGGGCATTGCGCTCGTGACGACGAGCCTCGTCGGGATGCCGCTGCTCGGCGTCGCGAAGCATCGCCTCGCGGATACGCTCGGCTCCGTCGCGACGCGCGGCGAGGGAACGCAGAACCTGCTGTGCGCGTACCTCGCCGGTGCCGTGCTCATCGGGCTCCTCGGCAACGCGCTCTTCGGCCTGTGGTGGCTCGATCCCGTCGCGGCGCTCGTCGTGGCCGGGGTGGCGGTCCGGGAGGGCGTCGAGAGCTGGCGGGGCAAGAGCTGCGCCGACTGCTGCTGAGTCGGCGCTAGAGGACGAGCACCGCGGCAGCGCGGAGCGCTCCCGAGCGCAGGCGGGCGAGCGCCTCGTTCGCGTCCTCCAGCTCGAAGGTCTCGACCTCCGTTCGAACGGGCACGGTCGGCGCGATCGCGAGGAACTCCTCGCCGTCCTTGCGTGTGAGGTTCGCGACCGAGCGGACGACACGCTCGCCCCAGAGGAGCTCGTACGGGAACGAGGGGATGTCGCTCATGTGGATCCCCGCGCAGACGACGGCGCCTCCCTTTCCGACGTGTCGCAGCGCGGCCGGGACGAGCTCGCCGGCGGGCGCGAACACGATCACGGCATCGAGCTCCTCCGGCGGCCCGGCCGCGGCGTCCCCGGCCCACGCGGCGCCGAGCGAGCGCGCGAACGCCTGGGTCTCGTCGTCCCCCGGCCGGGTGCCCGCGAAGACGCGCCGGCCCTGGTCGACGGCAACCTGGCAGACGATGTGCGCGGACGCGCCGAAGCCGTACAGGCCGATCGCCTCGGCATCACCGGCGAGGCGCAGCGCGCGGTACCCGATCATGCCCGCGCAGAGGAGCGGGGCCGCCTGGTCGTCCGCGTACTCCTCGGGGATCGGGAAGCAGAAGCGCTCGTCGGCGACCGCGAGCTCCGCGTACCCGCCGTCCACGTCGTAGCCGGTGAAGCGCGCGCGGTCGCAGAGGTTCTCCCGGCCGGAGAGGCAGTAGCGACACTCGCCGCAGGTCCAGCCGAGCCACGGGACGCCGACCCTCGCTCCCGGCTCGAACCGCGTCCCGCCGGCGACCGCCTCCCCGACGACCTGGTGCCCGGGCACCAGGGGGAGCTTCGGTTCCGTCAGCTCGCCGTCGACGATGTGGAGGTCCGTCCGGCAGACGCCGCACGCGCGCACGCCGAGCAGCACCTGCCCAGGGCCGGGCTCGGGCTCAGGCAGGTCGGCGGGACGGAGCGGTGTCCCGGCGGCGTCGAGCACCATCGCGCGCATGTACCGGCAAGTCTTCCAGGAGAGGCATAGTCGGACGATGGACGAGCACGAGATCACGTACCGCCGCCTGACTCCGGCCGAGCTCGGGCGGGTGAGCGAGATCGACCGGACCGAGCGGATCGACGCGCTGTACGTCCAGCGTGGCGCCCGGCTCGAGCTGCGGTCGGGTGACTGGAGCTCTCCTCCATGGAGCCCGGACGGGGAGGGCGAGCACTCGGTCGCCGGCCAGCGCGCGAGCCTGGAGCACTACGTCGAGCAGGGCGCGATCACGCTGGGCGCGTTCGACGGCGACCGCCTCGTCGGCATCGCAGTCGTGTTGCCTCACCTCCGGCCCGGGATCGCACAGCTCGCCTACCTCCACGTCAGTGACGGCTACCGCGATCGCCGGATCGGCGGCCGGCTCTCCGACGAGCTCGAGCAGCTCGCTCGCGAGGCGGGTGACAGGGACATGGTCGTGTCCGCCACGCCCTCGCTGCACACCGTCCGCTTCTACCAGCGGCGCGGCTTCGAGCCGATGGCCGAGCCGCTTCCGGAGCTCTACGCGCTCGAGCCCGAGGACGTGCACCTGCTGAAGCCGCTATGACCGGCAAGCGCTCGCGGGCGGATCATCTCGGCGCAGCGGCCGCGAAGCGGCCGCCTTTAGGGGTTTTCGCGCGTCGGGATCCGCGTGAGCGGATCTCGACGCTGCGCTAGAGGAAGACGTCGGCGCGCACGGTCCCGGCGCGCTCGTGGCGCGCGACGAGGCCGACGCGCTCGCCGGCGTTGGCCTCGACGACCCACTCGATCTTCGTGCGCTCCTTCGTCGAGTGGTCGGTGTTCCACCACGTGACCGACCTCCGCTCGACGCGCCCGCCGAGCTGACCCGCCTCCTCGCGCTCCTTCCCGGTGACGACTCGGGCGCCCTCGGGGAGCTCCAGCGAGATCTCGATCGGCCGAACCGCCTTTCGTTCCAGCGCCTTCTCCGACACGTTCGTCGGCAGCCAGCCCGTGTTCTCGAGGACGAGCCGGAGCCGGAACGCGGCGTCGCCGACCGGTGTCGACTCGAAGGAGCGGACCTCCAGACGGGGCGAGACGAGCGCGAGGAAGAGCGCGAAGTCGGCGTGGGGGCGGAGCTCCTCTTCGAGTCGTGAGAGCGGCGGGTTGAACCAGAAGCGGACGATGTCCCAGCCCCCGAGCTCGACCGGGCCGAGCTGCGGGTGCTCGAACGCGTACCAGTCGACGTATCCCTCGCCCAGCTCGTCGGCGAGCTTGATGAGGGCGAGGTCGTCGTCCGGTGAGTGCTCGCGGATCCAGTCGATGAAGTGGTAGCCCTCGAGCCCGGCGGCACGCTGCGGGCTCCAGAACTCGGTCACCCAGGCGAACGCCCCGAGATGGTCGTAGATCCAGTCGACGTCGCCGCCCTTGATCACGAGCTTCGGGTGGTACTTGAAGTCGTGAAAGATCGAGATGGCCGGGTAGCCCGTGAGGCGCGTCGCTTCCTCTCCCATGAGCGTGAACGCCCGCAGGTCGGGGACTGGGAAGTCGTCGTCCGGATGCCCGGACCACGGGCGCAGGTGCACTCCGCTGAACGTGTGGTAGCCGACGTACGAGGTGATGTTCTTCCGCTCGACGATCGCCTGCACGAGCGCGCGCACCTCCGGCTCCGAGGTGGGGAACGGCCCGGCCCCCGGCTGCTCGCTCTCCGGTGCCCACTCCGCAGGCCAGTTCCGGTTCAGGTCGAGCCCCTCGAGTGGCGGCGCCACGGGGATCGTGACCCCGTCCCAGTTCCGGATCGTGCCCTCGGGGAGCACGCGGAAGAAGTCGCCCTCGATGTCGTCGGGCCGCCGCGCGACGAGGAGCCGCGGGTCCTCCGGGTGCGGCTTCCAGGAGCCGTTCGAGTCCGGGAGGCGCATGTAGAGCACGCGCCCGTCGCCGTCGACGTCGTCGCGGTGGAGGCCGTCCTCGGGCTCGTCGCGCGGGTAGGGCCGCACGCTCGACCGACGCCAGCGGCCGTCGGCGAGGCCTGCCTCGGCGCCGTCCGGGTTCACGCGTGGGACGACGTAGAAGGTGCGCGTGTCGAGCGCGTGCGTCACCCGCGCGTCGTTGCCGTGGTCGTGCAAGAGACGGTCGAGGAGGGCGAGCGCGGCCGTCGTCCCCGTGAACTCCATCGCGTGGATCTGGGCATGGATGAACACTGCCGGCTTCTCCTCGGCCGGGCCCGTGTCGAGGTTCGTCACCGTCGCGAGCGGGATGTCCCGACCCTCGTACGACGTTCCGATCGACTCGACCGCCAGGAGCGACGGGAACTCGGCCGCCCACGCGTCGAGCGTCTCCCGGACGTCTGCGTACGTGTAGAAGCGGTCGAACCGGACGCGCACCGCGCGCGAGCCTAGTGGATCCCGCTCAGCGGGCGCGGAGCATCAGGCGCCAGGCATCCGGCGCGACCGGCGTCTCGCCGTCCCAGGCGCCGAAGGCGTCGACGTCCTGGAAACCCGCCTCTCGAAGCATCTCGGCCCACTCCTTGACCGAGTACACCCGGTGGACGAAGCGGCGCTCGATCCGCTCGCCCTCGGGAGTGACGACGAGATGGAGCGACGGTATCGTCCCCGCCATCCAGTCCGGCTCGCGCTCCTGGAGGAACAGGGAGCCGTCCGGCAGCCGGTCCCACGTCCGCAGCCCGCTGCGCTGGACGAACCGCGCGAAGGCGTCGCGGTGCGCGGTCTCGAGGACGAGCGTCCCGCCGGGACGGAGCACGCGGCGGAACCCCCTGAGGACCCCGACGTCCTCGTCGCGCTGGAGGTACCCGAGCGAGGAGAAGAGGTCGAAGACCGCGTCGAAGCTGGCGTCCTCGAAGGGCAGCTGCCGGTAGTCGCCGTGGACGAGTCGCGGCCACTCCGCGTCTGCGCGCCGTCGCTCCGCCTCGGCGAGGAGCACCGTGGAGCGGTCGAGCCCCGTCACCCGGTACCCCTCCTCGGCGAGGACGAGCGCGTGCCTGCCGAAGCCCGTCGGGCAGTCGAGGATCTCGGCTTCCTGCTCGAGCCCGGCGAGGGCGACGGCGCCCAGCGCCTCCGCCCGGGTTCGCTCCTCGTCGACGAACGGGAGGTACGTGCGGAGGTACGTCTCGTCGAAGACGTCGTCCCAACTCTCCATGTCCGGCAGACTCATGCTCATGCGCGACCTCCTCGAGTACCGGGCGGAGTTCCCGATCCTCGAGCATACGACCTACCTCGCCAGCCACACGCTCGGGCCGATGCCGAGGAGGGCTCCGGAGCTCCTCGCCGAGTTCGCCCGCATGTGGGCCGAGCGTGGGATCCGCGCGTGGGCCGAAGGGTGGTGGGCGACGCCGTGGACCGTCGGCGACCGCGTCGGGAGGATCATCGGCGCCCCACCAGGCTCCACCGTCATGCACCAGAACGTCGCGATCGCAGAAGCGGTGGCGCTCTCCTGCTTCCGTCCGGTCGATCCGGCGAGGAACCGCGTCGTCTACGAACGGGGGAACTTCCCGTCCGTGCGCTACCTGTACCAGTCACAGCCCGATCTCGAGGTCGTCGTCTGCGAGGACGACGCGGAGATCGTCTCGCGCATCGACGAGCGCACGCTTCTCGTCCCGATCAGCCACGTCCTCTTCAAGGCGAGCGAGATCCAGGACGTCGAGCCGATCGTCCGGCGCGCGCACGAGGTGGGCGCGTACGTGATCCTCGATTGCTACCAGTCCGCCGGGATCGTCCCGCTCGACGTGACGGCACTCGGAGTCGACTTCGCGGTCGGCGGCTCGGTGAAGTGGCTCTGCGGAGGGCCGGGGAACGGGTGGCTGTACGTGCGGCCCGACCTCGTCGAGAGGCTCCGACCGACCTACACCGGCTGGCAGGCGCATGCGCGACCCTTCGCCTTCGAGGAGGAGCTGCAGCATGCCCCAGGCATCGCGCGGTTCCTCACGGGGACGCCGAATCCCGCGGCCCACATGGCTGGCACCGCCGGCTACGACCTCGTCGAGGAGATCGGCGTCGAGCGCATCCGCGAGAGCTCACTGCGCCAGACGCAACTGCTCCTCGACCTCGCGGACGACGCGGGCTTCGGGATCGCGAGCCCGCGCGACCCCTCTCGCCGAGGCGGCGCGGTCATCGTCGACGTCCCCGAGGCGGCGGCCGTCTACGCCGAGCTCGAGGAGCGGGCGATCCTCTGCGACGTCCGGCCCGGCGCGGGGATCCGCATCGGCCCGCACTTCTTCACGACGGACGACGAGATCCGCTTCGTCGTCGAGCAGATCGCCGACATCCTCGAGACGGGCGCGTACGAGCGCCACCTCGGCGCCGTGGCGCTCCACTGACTGTGCGCAGCTCGGAATCCGCTCCCGCGGGTTCCGAGCGCGCGTAAACCCCTGAAGCGCGCCTGCTTCGCAGGCGCTGATCGATGCTCGTCCATCCATTCGCCGCGTTCCGCGCGACGAGCCCCCAAGGCGGTTCGTGTTGGAGGGGCTCGGAGCGGCCGTGCGCCGTTACGATCGGGCGCGCATGGCCACGACGATGCCCTCGAGCCTCGAGATCGCGCAGGCCGCGACGCTTCGCCCGATTCTCGACGTGGCCGTCGAGGCCGGCCTCCTCCCGGAGGAGGTCGAGCCCTACGGGCGGTACAAGGCGAAGGTCGACCTCTCGGTCGTCGAGCGGCTCGCCGACCGGCCCGACGCGAAGCTCGTCAACGTCACCGCGATCACGCCCACGCCCGCCGGCGAGGGCAAGACGACCACCTCGGTCTCGCTGACGCAGGGCCTCGGGAAGCTCGGGCGCAAGCCGATCCTCTGCCTGCGCGAGGCCTCGCTCGGGCCGGTCTTCGGCGTGAAGGGCGGCGCGGCCGGCGGCGGTATACGCAGGTCGTGCCGATGGAGGACCTGAACCTCCACTTCACGGGTGACCTGCACGCGATCACGGCGGCGAACAACCTCCTCGCGGCGATGATCGACGCGCACCTGACGCACGGGAACGAGCTCGGCATCGACCCGCTCGCCGTCTCCTGGAGGCGGTGCATGGACATGAACGACCGCAACCTGCGGAACGTGATCACGGGCCTCGGCGGGCGTGCGCACGGTGCGCCGCGCGAGACGGGCTTCGACATCACCGCGGCGAGCGAGGTCATGGCGCTCGTCGCCGTCGCGCGTGACCTGGACGACCTGAGGCAGCGCCTGGGCGCGATCACCGTCGGTCAAACGCGCGAGGGAGAGCCGGTGACGGCGGAGCAGATCCGCGCCGCGGGCGCGATGGCCGTGATCCTGAAGGACGCGATCAAGCCCAACCTCGTGCAGACGCTCGAGGGGCAGCCCGCGTTCGTCCACTGCGGGCCGTTCGCGAACATCGCCCACGGCAACAACTCGCTCGTCGCCGACCGCGTCGGGCTCAAGCTCGGCGAGTACGTGATCACCGAGTCCGGGTTCGCGTCGGACATGGGGATGGAGAAGTTCTTCGACATCACCTGCCGCATCGGCGACCTGCGCCCGGACGCGGTCGTCCTCGTGGCGACGGTGCGTGCGCTCAAGCACCACGCGGGCAAGCCCGACGGCGGGCTGGAGGCGATCGAGGTCGGCGCGCAGAACCTCGCGCGCCACATCGGGATCGTCAACGGCTACGGGCTGCAGGCGGTCGTGGCGGTGAACAAGTTCCCGGACGACACGCAGGAGGAGCTGGAGGCGGTCAGGAAGCTCGCCCTCGAGCACGGCGCATACGCCGCGGAGCTGAACGAGGGGTTCGAGCGCGGAGGCGACGGGGCGACCGCGCTCGCCGAGGCCGTCGTCGATGCCGCCGACCAGCCGTCGAGCTTCGAGTTCGCATATCCGCTCGACGCTCCGATCGCCGAGAAGATCCGCGCCATCGCGACCAAGGTCTACGGCGCGGACGGCGCGGAGCTCCTCCCGCTCGCGAAGCAGCGGGCCGAGGTGTTCGAGCAGTCGGGCCTCGGCGAGCTGCCCATCTGCATGGCGAAGACCCACCTCTCGCTCTCGCACGACCCCGCTCTGAAGAACGCGCCGACCGGGTTCACGGTGCCGATCCGGGACCTCCGCCCCTACACCGGGGCGGGATGGATCGTCGCGCTCTGCGGGGACATGATGACGATGCCCGGGCTCGGGAAGAGCCCCGCGGCGTTCGCGATCGACATCGACGAGACCGGCGAGATCGTCGGGCTCTTCTGAGTCGCGGCGCCCACCCCGGCGGGACGGGCCGGATAGCCTGTGACACATGAGCGAGTCGACAGCCGAGCACATGACTCCCGAGCAGCGGGCCGCTCTCGAGGCCGAGCTCGCGGAGCTCGAAGGCCCGAAGCGGGCCGCGGCGATCGAGGCGATCAAGACGGCGCGCTCGTTCGGCGATCTCGCCGAGAACTTCGAGTACCACGCCGCCAAGAACGACCAGGGTCTGCTCGAGGCTCGGATCGCGAAGCTTCGCGATCGTCTCCACCATGCGGTCGTAGTCGAGCACGACACCGACGAGCACGTCGGCGTCGGCTCGATCGTCGAGCTCGCGGACGAGGAGGGCGAGACGATGGAGGTCGAGATCTCCGCCGTCGGCGGCGTCGCGCCGGGCTCGCCGCTCGGGAGCGCGCTCATGGGGGCCGCGATCGGCGACGTCGTGGACGTCGAGGCGCCGAGCGGCTCGTGGAAGGCGCGCGTGCTGGCGATCCGCCGCGCCGAATGACGACGGCCCACCCCGTGCCCGCGCCGACCATGGAGCTCCTGAGCTGGATCTCCGCTCGACCGCGCACCTACCGCGAGACGATCGAGGCGTGGCGGACGAGCTGTCCGCGGCTCTCGGTCTGGGACGACGCGATCGGCGACGGCCTGGTCGAGGTCGCGCGGGGAGGGAGGCAGGAGGACGCGCTCGTCCGCGTCACGGCGGCGGGCCGCGCCCTCCTGGAGGGCCGTACGGCGCGTGCAGTCGCGCCTCGCTGAGCTCCGGGCGCGCGAGGAGGCGCGCTTCGTCGACACCCACCCGCGCTCTCGCGCGCTCGCCACCCGCGCGCGCGAGAGCCTGTCGCGCCCATGCACTGGATGCGCAAGTGGCCGGGCGGTTTCCCCGTCTTCGTCGCCGAGGCGAGAGGCGCGCGCTTCACGGACGTGGACGGCATCGAGTACGTGGATCTCGGAGTTGGGCTGCCCTGGCACGTGACGCAGCTCGGCTGCCGCGCGGAGTACCTGTTCGGCCCCGATCGCCCGCGGAACGGTGCGGAAGGGCACGCGGCCGGGAACGTCGAGCTCGAGCGCTACTTGCATCTGTACGCGCTCAACCGCGGCATCCTCCTGACGCCGTTCCACAACATGGCGCTCATGTCGCCCGCGACGACCGAGGCCGACGTCGACCGGCACACCGAGGTGTTCTGCGAGGCCGTGCTCGAGCTTGCGCGCGTCGACTAGGGCCCGGAGAGGATGTCGAGGTCCGCCCTGTCCTTGGCCGCGTCGCCCGGATCGTCACGGGGCGAAGACTTCCCGCGCGTGAGCGCGCTCAGGCCGAGGACCCGCGCACGCACGCCCTGCAGCACGTGTGCGTCGTCGCGGAACGCGTCTTCGGGCCACGGCGCGACCCCCTCGCGCAGCGGTGTGACGATGCGGCCGGCGTCGTCGCGAGCGAGAAACGTGAGCTCGAGCCGCACGGCATCGCGCTCGAAGCTCGTGCCTCCGTTCTCGTCCGGCTCGGGCGCATGGCTCCAGCCGGCGGCGTCGAGCAGGTCGGAGATTCGCGGCAGGTCCTCGTGCCAGACGGCGACGTCGACGTCGTCGTGCGGGCGCGTGACCCTGCCCGCATGGAAGTCGACCGCCCATCCGCCGAACAGCCAGTACTCGATCCCCACCTGGTCGAAGAGCGCGTCGACGCTCGCGAGGGCGGCAAGCTGTCGCGAGGACAGGTCCTCCGGCGGGGCGGGGGAACCGCGCCGGTACGTGACGAACGCGAACGGCGTGCGGTTCCGGGAGATGTGCGCCTCTCTGGACAGCTCCTCGAAGGTCTCGCGATCCCACTCAGGGAAGAACGCGTCGCCCTCGACCTCGAGGTCGACCTCCGTCAGCTCGAGCCCGTCCGCGAGCGGGAGTGCCTCCGCGTAGAGGGAGGCGCCGCCGATCACGAAGACGTTCTCCTGGTCGTCGAGGAGGTCGAGCGCGTCCTCGAGTGACGCAGCCCGCTCGACGCCGCCGGCGGTCCACGCCGGATTGCGCGTGACGACGACGTTGCGGCGGCCGGGAAGCGGGCGGAACCGGTCGGGGAGCGAGTCCCAGGTCTTGCGGCCCATGATCACCGGATGCCCGGTCGTGAGCGCGCGGAAGCGCGCCATGTCCTCGGGGATGTGCCAGGGGATGCCTCCCTCGCGTCCGATCACGCCGTTCCGCGCGACCGCCGCGACGACGACGAGCGTCACACGGCGACCGGCGCGCGGATCGCCGGGTGGTGCTCGTAGCCGACGACCTCGAAGTCCTCGTACTCGTATTCGAAGATCGAGCCCGGCCGGCGGAGGAGCCGCAGCGTCGGGAACGGGTAGGGGGAGCGGGAGAGCTGCTCCGCGACCTGCTCGCGGTGGTTGTCGTACACGTGGCAGTCGCCGCCCGTCCAGACGAAGTCACCGACCTCGAGGTCGGCCTGCTGAGCGAGCATGTGCGTGAGCAGCGCGTAGCTCGCGATGTTGAACGGCACGCCGAGGAAGACGTCCGCGCTCCGCTGGTAGAGCTGGCACGAGAGGCGGCCGTCCGCGACGTGGAACTGGAAGAAGGCGTGGCAGGGAGCGAGCGCCATCCTCGGGAGGTCTGCGACGTTCCACGCGGAGACGACGATCCGACGCGAGTCGGGCTCCTCACGCAGTAACCGCACCGCCTCGGCGATCTGGTCGACGTGGCCGCCGTCGGGCGTTGGCCAGCTCCGCCACTGCACGCCGTACACGGGGCCGAGGTCGCCGTCGTCGCCGGCCCACTCGTCCCAGATCGTCACGCCGTGCTCCTGGAGCCAGCGCACATTCCCCTCGCCGCGCAGGAACCAGAGGAGCTCGTAGGCGACGGAGCGGAAGTGCACCTTCTTCGTGGTGACGAGCGGGAAGCCCTCGGACAGGTCGAAGCGCATCTGGTACCCGAACACGCTGACGGTCCCGGTCCCGGTGCGGTCGGTCTTCGGCATGCCGTTCTCGAAGACGTGGAGCATGAAGTCCTCGTACTGGGTGCGGACGGGGCGATCGGTCACGTCGTCCGACGATAGCGCGAAGCCCGGCGCACGCTCGCAGTCTTGCGCCACGGGGGTCGACGGATCAGGCTCTTGCCCATGGCCGACCCGCCGACCGGCGCTGTCACCTTCCTGTTCACGGACATCCAGGGCTCGACGGCGCTCGTCAAGCAGCTGCGTGGCCGGTATGGCGATGTCCTCCGGGATCACCAGCGGCTGCTGCGCGCCGCATTCGAGGCGCACGAAGGCTATGAGGTCGATACGCAGGGGGACTCGTTCTTCGTCGCTTTCGCGAGCGCGCGCGAGGCCCTGCTCGCCGCGGTCGAGGGGCAGCTCGCACTCGCGTCTCACATCTGGCCCGACGGAGTCGAGATCAAGGTGCGGATGGGGCTGCACACCGGGCAGGCGGTGGCGCACGACGGGCGCTATACGGGGCTCGCGGTGCACAGGGCCGCGCGCATCGGGGCCGCGGGGCACGGAGGACAGATCCTCGTCTCGCAGGCGACGCAGACGCTCCTCGAGGACGAGGAGGAAGACCTCCGCGTGCACCTCCGCGACCTGGGCGAGCAACGTCTCAAGGACCTCGATCGGCCGGTCCGGCTGTACCAGGCCGAGGCCGACGGGCTCCCGGCATCGTTCCCGCCGGTGCGCGGCCACGCGGACGTCCCCGCGGCGGCGGAGCCCGCGGCCCGGCCGGTGCCGTTGTGGCGTCGTCCTATCGTGCTCGCCGTGGCGGGGTTCGTCGTTGCTGCCGTCGTCGCGGCGGCCGTCCTCACCCTACGGGGCTCGCCGCGGCGGCCTGAGCGAGGTCCAGCCGAACTACGTCGGTGTCATCGACCCGCAGACGAACGACATCGTCGCCGAGGTGCCGGTTGGGATCAGCCCCGGCCCGATCGCCTTCGGGGAGGGCGCGATCTGGGTGGGCAACCTCGACGATCGAACGCTGACGAGGATCGACCCTGCGCAGCGGACGGCGACCGCGTCGATCCCGCTCGAGCGGCGGACGCCGACGGGTGTCGCCGCCGGCCTCGGAGCGGTCTGGGTCGCTCACGGCCTGCGCGGCGACCTGTCGCGGGTGGATCCGCAGTTCGGCGAGGTGACGCGGACGACACCTGTCGGCGGAACCGCCTTCGGCTCGCCGAGCGGTAGCGTCGCGCTCGACGAGGAGAGCGTCTGGGCGGTGTTCGGGGACTCGACGCTCGCCCGCCTGGATGCCTCTGGGGATCTGCTCGAGCAGACGCTCGCCGGGACGCAGCCGGGCGGGCTCGTCAGCGCGGCGGGCTCGGTGTGGGTCGCGAACTCGGGCGACTCCACGGTCCAGCGGTTCAACGAGGCATCGTTCGTCCAGGGACCGGTGCGCACGTTTAACGTGGCGACGCAGCCGACCGGAATCGCGTTCGGGGACGGCGTGATCTGGGTGGCGAACACGGGCGAGGACGTGGTCACGCGGATCGACCCGAGCTCGGGCGCGACGACTCAGATCCCCGTCGGGGACGGGCCCACCGCGGTTGCGACCACGTCCGGAGCGGTCTGGGTGGCGAACACCGCCGGTCGGAGCATCTCGCGCATCGACCCGAGCACGAACGAGGTCGTAGCGACGATCGGCGTGGGCAACGCGCCGGCCGGGATCGTCGCAGCCGAGGGCGTGCTCTGGGTCGCGGTGCAGGCGCCCTAGCTACGACTTCAGGCAGACGGCCGTGAGGTCGAGGACCGGCCGCAGCACGATGCAGCCGACGCGCTTCGACACGAGCGTGGGCTCGTTGAGGAAGTCGACCGCGGCCAGGGGCGCCGCCTCCGCCGCGAGCCTGACATCGAGGGCCGCGTACGCGTCGTCGCGAGCGCTTCCCTGGGGGAGCCGCGCCGCGTGCCGCATCTGTTGGCTGAGTGCCGGCGAGTTGAAGCGCGCGAAGTTCGTCGCTCCCAGGAAACGCCGTTCGAAGAGCAGGTTGATGTAGGCGAACGGGTCGATGTAGCTCGGGCTCCAGAGCCCGAAGGCGATGTCCCAGGGCTCGCCGGGGGTCGCCAGCTTGTTGAAGTAGGCGGCGCTGGCGCTGTGGATCGGGATGGGTGTCACCTCGACGTCGAGGCCGATCTCGGCGAGCTGCTGGCGGACGAGCTGCCCGATCGCGTACGGGATGGGGCTGCTGTTGACGTAGAGAACCGCCTTCCCGCCCCGCAGCTGCCCGCTCGCGAGCGCTCTCGCTCGCTGGAGGTCGGAGCGCTCGAGCGGGTACACCTCGGCGTCCCTGAAGCCGGGCAGTATCGGCGGCAGGTACTGGTCGCTCGGGCGGCTGACGAGCACGCCGCCCGTACTGACGAGCGCGCGCCGGTTGAGCGCGAAGTTGACCGCCCTCCGCAGCCTCGGGTTGTCGCGAAAGAGCGGGCGGGAGGAGTTGAACGCGAGCATGCGCAATGTGAGCCCCGGCCGCAGGAACAGCCGCGAACGGTTGATGCCGTACCTGTCCACGAGGCCCAGCGCGGGATCGAAGTAGATGCCGGAGAGGGTGTGGCCCCAGTCCGCCTCGCCGCGGTCTACACGTCTGAGGACCTCCTGCGGCGAGGCCGCCCGCAGGTCGACGTCGAAGCCCTGCACGTGATGGGGTCGATTGCCTCCGTAGTACCGGTTCCGGCGCAGCACGACGCGCTCGCCGGGGCGGTAGTCGACCACGTAGTAGGGCCCGGCGGCCGGGAACTCGGCGGCTCCCTCGGGATCGACCGGCAGCGTGGGCGGGACCGCGCAGAAGAACGTCGACGCCGTTCGGTGCGGGAAGTCGGGGGCGGGTCGCGCGAGCCGCACGACCAACGTGTTCCCGCGTGCTACGACGCCCGCCGCCGCCTCGCTCTTGCCTGCGAGGACACGCCCCGCGCCGACGATGTCACGCACGTACTGGATGCCCGGCGAGCGCATCTCGGGGGCCAGTGCGCGGTTGATCGCGCGCGCGAAGGCGCTCGCGCGGACGGGACTCCCGTCGCTAAAACGGAAGCCGCTACGCAGCCTGAAGGTGTACGTCGTCCCGTCGGACGAGGTGGTCGGAAGAGCGGAGGCGACCTCGGGCTGAAGCCGGAAGCCGGCTGGCGGAGCCTTGTCGGGGTAGGACAGGAGGCGGGCGCAGGTCGTGTCGAGGAGCGCCCACCCGGGCGGGCTGGAGGCGAGAGCAGGATCCATGGAGTCGATCCCGGAGGCCGCGTTGAGGCTGACCCGGAAGATCCCGCCCTCCTGGGCAGCGCCGCCCGTGGACCCTCGCGCCGCGACGCTTGCGCCCGCGAGCTGGAGCGCCAGCCCGAGTACGAGACCCGCGACGGCGACGTGAGATATGCGTCGAACCACGATCCTCCTCGTAGACGAGTTCACAACAGTACGACTTCGCTCGTCACCACACCAGACCCGTGTTCGCGCCGGCTGCTTCCATGTCGGCAGCCTCGGTAGTGGAGATCGTGGTCAGCGGGGCCCGCCGGGAACCCGGGACGGCCGCGCGGTGTAGTCGTCTCGTGGGCGGCCGACTGCTCCCCGCAGCATCCCTCCTCGGCGCGGTCGTGACGATGTGCGCGGTCGCATCGGCTTCTCCGGGCGCCCGCGTTGGATTCGAGCTCCCCTACGACCTCGCGGTAGGGCGCGACGGGACCATCTTCTTCCCTGACCGCGCGAGGATCCTCGCACTGGCCCCCGGCGGCCGCGTCCGGGTCCACCGGAGGGTCGCAGGCGCTCGTGAGCTCAGCGGCCTGGCCCGTCTCGACGACGGCACGATGTACGCGGCGGACCTGCCGAGCGGTCGGATCCTCCGGCTTCGGCGCGACGGGACGTCGAGAGCGGTCGCGCGCGTGCCCGCGCCGGTCGACGTCGTGGTCGACCGCGGCGGGACAGCGCTCTGGGTCGCCTCGATCGCAGATGGCGTCGGCCTCGTTCGCGTCGATCTCCGCTCAGGGGGCGTCACGCCGTTCGCGGCCGTCGACCGGCCGCATGGCCTCGACCTCCTGGCAAATGGCGACCTCGTAGTGCACGACGGACACGCGGTGAGCCTCGTAGACGCCGCCACGGGAGCCGTCTCGCCGCTTGCCGACGTCGACGCCTTCAAGCTCGTCGCCGCGCCCGACGGTTCGGTCTACGGCGCCGTGGGGACTCCGGCGGGCGGACGCGTCGTCCGGATCGCGCCGGGTGGGCGCGTCACGAGGGTGGCGGGTACCGGCGGGCTCGGGCCGCACCGCGACGGCCCGGCGCTGCGGGCGCCGATGCTCCCGAGCGCCGTCGCGCTCGACCGGGCGGATGGGCTGCTCGTCGCGCAGATCGAGCCGATTCCCGCAATCCGGCGCGTCGACCTCGCAGCCGGCCGGATTACGACGCTTGCGCGGGGCCGCTGAGTCGGCAACGTCGGCCGCGCGAGCCACCTCAGTCGGGCAGGTACTCGGCCTGATCCTCGACGGGAGGCGCCGATCTCCGCGAGGGTCACGTGGTGAGGAGCGGGGTGGTCGTCCCCTCCTCGACGACGATCCAGCCGTCGAACTCCGTCAGCCTGTACGGGGCGTTCATCGGCACGACGGTCGTGCCGTCGGACTCGGTCAGGAAGCTTCCGCACAGGACGGCGAGCTCGCCGTTGCTCGTAAGCCACAGCTCGTAGGTCGACCCGTCGCCGGACGGCTCCAGGCCTGCGACGCTGACCTCCATCGGCCAGTTGCCCGCCTCGTCGGCGTCGAACAGCTCGATCGACCCCGTCGCTCCGGCCGCCGCGGGCGTGCCGACCATCGTGACCACGTCGAACGTCCCCGGCTCGTCGCGGGAGGTGCCCACGACCACACCGACGGCGAAGAGGAACAGGCCGAGCGCAGCGGCGAGCGCGAGGAGCGCTCCACGCCGGCGAGCCGGCCGCGCCAGCGCTACGACCTGGCCCGTCGTCGACGGGGGCGTGGCCTGCGGAGCGTCCGGTGGCGGCCCCGCCGCGACGAGCAGCTCGTGCACGCGGAGCAGGCGCGCGCGCTCGTGGCCGTCGACGCCCTCGCCGACGAGCTCGTCGAAGTCCGGCCCGTGCGTGCTCACGAGAGCTCTCCCTCGAGCTCGTTCGCCAGCCGGGCGAGGGCGCTGCGGGTTCGCGTCTTCACCGTTCCGAGCGGTATACCGAGCGACTCGGCGATCTCGCTTTGGCTGAGGCCGCGCCAGTACGCGAGCTCGATGAGCGGCCGCTCGTGCTCGGGGAGGACCTCGAGCGCGCGGTGCACGCGCCAGGCCGTCCATGCCGACTCCGCTCGCTCGGACGGATCGGGATCGCCCGTAGGCCCGTCCTGGAGCTCCGACGTGGCAGGGGGAGTTCGGCGCAGCCCGTCGGTGATCGCGTTCCGGGCGACGGCGTACAGCCACGGCGCTCCCGCGCCGCGTCTCGGGTCGAACGTCCGGGCGGAGCGCCAGATCGCGACGAACGCGTCCTGCGTCGCGTCCTCGGCGCGCCCGCGGTCGCCGATGCGGCGGAGCGCCAGGCCGAGCACGGCCCGGACGTACCGCCGGTACAGCTCCTCGAACGCCGGCCGATCGCCTCCGGCGACGCGCTCGATCAGCTCGCCGTCCGTCGACTCACGGCGTTCGACGCGTTCCACGGTCACCTTCGCGGCGGGGGCGAGACGCAGCGGCAGTGCGATCGACGCGGTCATCGCCCGATGCTACGTGGGCGCTGCCGCGTCGGATTGCCGGCCGTCGCGCCTAGCGGGCCTCTTCGAAGCGGGTGCCCACGGCTCGCCAGTCGACGACGTTCCACCAGGCCTCGAGGTAGTCGGGACGCCGATTCTGGTACAGCAGGTAGTAGGCGTGCTCCCAGACGTCGATGCCGAGGAGCGGCACGTCCGTGTCCATGATCGGCGCGTCCTGGTTGGGTGTCGACTTTACGGCGAGGCCGGTGCCGTCCCAGACGAGCCAGGTCCAGCCCGAGCCGAAGCGCTTGACCCCTGCGTCGTTCACCTGCTTCCTGAGCGCATCGACGCTGCCGAACGTCTCGCCGATCGCGTCCGCCAGGGCGCCGACTGGCTCGCCGCCGCCCTCGGGCGACATGATCTCCCAGAAGAGCGAGTGGTTCGCGTGACCGCCGCCGTTGTTGCGGACGGCCATGCGCTTGTCCTCCGGGATGGCGTCCAGGTTCGTGAGCACCGACTCGATGGGGTGGTCCATCCACTCCGTGCCCTCCAGGGCGGCGTTCAGGTTCGCCACGTAGGCAGCGTGGTGCTTGTCGTGGTGGATCTCCATCGTCCGGGCGTCGATGTGGGGCTCGAGTGCGTCGAATGGGTAGGAAAGATCGGGAACGCTGTACGCCATCGCCTGCTCCTCTCCTCGCTGAGGGACTCGGGAGGAAGGATATGCTCCGCGGCGTTTCCGCGACCCCAAGGAGCACCGGATGACCAACTTCGTCGAGATCAGGCCCCGCGAGCTCCGGCCGGAGCTGCTCGAGCTCGACGGCATCTCGCGCACGACGATCGAGGCTCACTACCGCCTGTACCAGGGGTACGTCGCGAAGAGGAACGAGATCCTCGGGCGCCTGTCGGACGTCGACCGAACGACCGCGAACCAGGTCTACTCCGACCTACGGTCGCTGAAGGTGGACCTCACGTTCGCGATCGGCGGGATCAAGAATCACGAGGTCTACTTCGCCCATCTCGGCGCTGAGGGCGGCGACCCGGTCGGCGGGATCGGCGATCTCGTCGAGCGCGACTTCGGCTCGGCGAAGGCATGGCGCGAGGATCTCGTGGCCTCTGGGATGGCGGCGCGTGGCTGGGCCTGGACGGCGTACGACTGGGACGAGGCCCGGCTCTTCAACTACGTCGGCGACTCGCAGAACACCTTCCCGGTCTGGAACGCCTCGCCGCTCGTCGCGCTCGACGTCTACGAGCACGCGTACTTCCTCGACTACCAGACCGACCGGGCGGCGTACATCGACGCCTTCCTCCGGAACCTCGACTGGGCCGTCGTGAACCGCTGGGTCGAGGCGTACCGGATACCGACGGGCTAGGGAGAGCTCCGGGTGAGTCGCGGACGCAGCGGCCGCGAGGCGGACGCCTTCGGGGGTCTTGCCGCGGCCGCCCTCCGCGCGCGCGTGCCCCGGCTCCGCGGATGACCCAGGTCCTCGCCGTCGTGGGCGGATACCTCCTGGGCTCGATGCCGTTCGGGTACTGGCTGCCGCGGCTCTTCCGCGGCGAGGACATCCGAGTGAGCGGGAGCGGCAACATCGGCGCCACCAACGTGTTCCGGGTCTACGGCCGGCGCCTGGGGGCGGCGGTCGTGCTCCTCGACGGGGGCAAGGGGTTCGCCGCCGCGCTCCTCGGCCTCTGGGCCGGAGGCGCGCTCGTGGGCGTCCTCGCAGGTGCGGCGGCGATGCTGGGCCATGCGCGGCCCGTCTTCCTCCGTTTCCAGAAGGGCGGGAAGATGGTGGCGACCGCCGGAGGGGCGGCCTTCGCCCTGGCTCCGCTCGCGGCCGCCTGCTGCGTGGGCGTGTGGATCGCGGTCTTCCTGCTGACGCGCTACGCGTCCGTGGCCTCGATTGCGACGGCGCTCGCGCTCGTCCTCTTCGTCTGGCTCTTCGGCTCCCCGTGGCCGGTCGTCGTGTTCGCGATCGTGGGCACGGTTGCGATCGTCTTCCTGCACCGGCACAACGTACGCCGGCTCGCCGCGGGGACCGAGCACCGCTTCGAGCTGCACCGCCCGCGACGCGCCTAGCTCTCGGGAGCGCCGATCGGGGTTTCCACGGATGCCCTCGCCGGCGCGAGCCTCGACCATGGAGCCTCGAGGAGGTGGTCCCATGACGACCACGGCCGAGAGGCCCACGAAGCTCTCCTCGCTCGCCGACGAGCGGTACGTCTCGATCACGACCTTCCGGCGCGACGGCACTCCCGCCTCGACGCCCGTGTGGGTCGTCTCGGACGATCCTCACCGCCTGTTGGTCGCGACGGGCGCGGGCACGTGGAAGGTGAGGCGGATCAAGCGCGACCCGCACGTCCGCGTGGCAGGGTGCAGCGCCCGGGGGAAGGTCCGCGGCGAGGCTGTAGACGCCGTCGCGCGGCTGGTGGACGAGAGGCCCCTCGTGCGGCGCCTCCAGCACGAGAAGTACGGCTGGCAGATGCGCCTGATCGAAGGAGCCGCCGACCTGTGGCTGCGGATCATGCGCAAGCCGCGCCCGGAGGAGGCGTTCATCGAGATCACGCAGGACGGGGACGGCGCCGCGGCTCGCTAGACGTCGCGGCAGCGGCGGCGAAGCCGCCGCCTTCAGGGTCTGCGCGCGTTCGGGATCGGCGCGAGCCGATCCGGGACGCTGCGCTACCGGGCGAGCCAGCCGGCGAGGCCGGTCTGGTGCGCGCTGGGCACACCGGTTCGAAGCTCACTGCGGAGCTCCCCCACCGTGCCGAAGCGCTCGGCGACGACGTCGTGCCGGTGGATGGTCTCGAAGTTGACCTGTCGCGCGAGGACGAAGTCGCCGTCGTCGAGGTCCGTCAGCGTCGCGAGGGCGTCCCTGAGCGAGTAGCGCACCGAGTCCTCGACGAACCGGGGCTGCAGGTGTGCGTGCTCGACGACGAAGAGCTCGTCGGGCCGCTTCAGGAGGTCGTAGATCGGGGCGCTCATCGAGCTCTCGGCGATCTCGACCAGGAGCTCGGCGTCGAGGTCGTGCTCCGTGCCGACGTAGAGAGACGCGAGCCCGCGCTGGTTGTGCGTCGCGAGCGGGACGAGCTCGAGGATGCGCTCGACGTCACCGGACTCGAAGCCGGCCTCGAGGAGGCGCTCGCTCGCCCTGCCGCGCACGAGGCTCTGGGCGCACGGGCACGCGTTGATGCCCGACGCCTCCACCCCGACGACACGCCGTGTCCCGGCCGCCGATGCCGTCGCGATCCCGCAGAGCGTCACCATCTCCTGCGTCGCGAGCCCGGTCACGGGCGTGCGCCGGTGGATCGGCCACTGGGCCCGGATCCAGACCTCGGCCTTGAGGGCCTGCTGGCGTTCGACGACCCGGCTCGCGATGTGCTCCGCGAGCACCTCGACGAGCAGCGCCTCGCGCTCGACGACGAGGTCGATGGCGTCCTCGAACAGCTCGGGGAAGCGCGACATGTGCACGCCCTTCTGGTCCGCGGCGAGGTCGACCGTGCAGTCGATCACCGCTGCCATCACCGTCTCGGCGTCGCCGCGGCGGATGCGGACCGCCTTCTGGACGCCGCTCACGCCGGCCTTCGAGAGGGCGAGGGCGATCTCGGGGGGTGACGCCTGGAGGTCCTCCTCGAGGCGGACGACGTCGGTCACGTGACTCACCGTACCAGCGGCCCCTAGCGCAGGAGCCGCGAGAGCCTGCGGTCCTTGAGGAGTTTCCCGTGCGTCTGGCAGCCCGGGCAGTAGTAGATCGTGTGCTCCTCGAAGTCGACGCGGGCGATCGGCGTGCCGCACTGGGGACACGGCTCGCCGAGCCGATTGTGGACGCGGTAGACGTCGCCGTCGCCCTTTCCGCGCTCGCGCAGCTCGAGGGCCCGCTCCAGGTCCTCGCGGATCGCCACGGCGAGCGTCTCCACCTCCGCCGCGTCGAGCTCGGTGGACGCCTTGAACGGCGAAAGGCGCGCGCGGAGCAGGATCTCGTTCGCGTGGGCGCGTCCGATGCCGGCGATCGCGCGCTGGTCGCGGAGGAGGGGGTGGAGCTGCCGGCGCTCGCGCCCGAGGATCTCGCCGAGCAGCGCTGCGTCCAGGTCGAGCGCGTCCGGTCCGAGGTGGGCCAGGTCCGCCTCCACCTGCTCCGGCGTCCCGAGCCAGATGCCCGCCCGCTTCTTCCTCCCGCCCTCCGTCAGGTCGAGCTCGCCGCCTCCCGCGAAGCGGAGGCGGAACATCGGAGTCTTCGGCACCTTCGAGCCCGGTGCGTGGTAGCGGATCCGGCCGGCGCTCATCAGGTGGACACGCAGCACGAGCTCGCCGTCGTCCGTGGGGAACAGGAGGTTCTTGCCGCGTCGACGCGCGCCAGCGAGGCGGCGCCCGTCCAGGGAGGAGAGCGGTGGGTCGACGGTCTTCAGGGTCGCGACGTGCGCAGGCCCGGCCCGTTCGATCGGCGCCGCGGAGACGAGCGGGTCGAGCTCGCGGACCCAGGCCTCTACCTCGGGCAGCTCAGGCATCGAGGTGGGCGCCGGCGGGGAAGGGGCTCCCGTGGGCAAAGGGGTCCGGCTCCGGCTCCGTGGGCATCGCCCCGATGTGGCGTATCGGCGAGAGCGCGATGGGGACGAAGCAGAAGCACGCCCCGATCGCGCCCACCCACAGGGTCGGCCTGAGGCCGATCGAGGACGCGAGCACGCCCCCCGTCAGCGACCCGAGCGGGATCGCCCCGAAGACGACGAAGCGGCGACTCGCGTTCATCCGCCCGAGCAGGCGCTCCGGGGTGAGGGTCTGCATGAGGCTGAGCCCGGTGATGACGTAGATGGTGCCTCCTGCCGACGAGACGAGGAAGGCCAGCACGAGCGCAGGGACCGGGAACGACTGTGGTGCGAGCGGGACGAGGACGAGCGGCGGGCCGAACATGACGCACGCGCCGACGATCGTCGGGCCGACGCCGAACCGGCGCGAGAGGCTGCCCGCGACCAGCGCCCCGGCGAGCCCGCCGAGGCTGCCGAGCGTGAGCACGAGCCCGATCAGCTCGGGTGACATCCCGAGCGTTCGGACCGCGTATACGAGGAGGATCGACCCGCAGATCATCCAGAAGAAGTTCGTGCCGCCAGTGGTGAGCGCCATCGCGCGCCAGTAGCGATGTCGGACGAGGTAGCGGAGCCCCTCGACGAGCTCTCGCCGCATGCTCGGATGCTCGACCTGCTCGCTCCGCGGCTCGACCGTGCGGATCCGGCGGAGCAGCACCGCCGAGGCGAGGAAGCTCACCGCGTCGAGAACGATCGCGATCGGCGCCGTCAGCAGCCCGACGAGCGCGCCGCCCACCCCGGGGCCGGAGATCTGCGCCCCCGTGCGGCTGATCTCGAGCAGTGAGTTGCCCTGGACGAGCTGCGTGCGCTCGACGAGCGAGGGGAGGTAGGACTGGTACGCGACGTCGAAGAAGACCGTGAGCGTGCCGACCGCGAAGCCGACCGCGTACAGCTGCCAGATGGTCAGCGCGTCGAACACGTAGGCCACGGGGACGGAGGCGAGCGCCACGGCACGCCCGACGTCGGTGAGCACGAGGATGGGACGGCGCCGCAGCCGGTCGACCCAGACTCCGGCCGGCAGCGTGAACAGTAGGAACGGGACGAACTCCACGGTGGTGAGGAGCGCGACTTCGAACGCGCTCGCCTCGAGGACGAGGATCCCGGTCAGCGGGATGGCGAGCTGTCCGATCTGCTGCCCGAACTGGCTGACGGTCTGCCCCGCCCACAGCCTCAGGAAGTCGGCGTGTCGCCAGAGGCCGCCTCGGGGCCAGAGCCGCACGTCAGACGGGGTCGCTCGCGGCGAGGGGCTCGCCGGTCCCGGGGATGGTCGGCCCGGCGTCGGCGGGCGCGCCGTCGTCCACGGGCTCCGGCATCTCCCGCAGGTGGCGCTGCGGGGAGAACACGATCCACAGGATCGCCAGCGCGCCTCCGACTGCGCCGACGACGATGGTCTCGCGGAAGCCGATCCACCCGGCGAGGGCGCCGCCGAGCAGCGTCCCGGGCGGGATCGTCCCCCAGACCATGAAGCGCATGACGGAGTTCATGCGCCCCTGGAGGCGTGGAGGGCAGATCGCCTGGCGGTAGCTCACCTGCACGATGTTGTAGACGACCACGGTGAACGAGAAGAGCAGCTGTGCGGCGACGAGGAAGGGGACAGCCTCGTTCCCTGCGGGTGCGAATGCGATGAGAAGCGTGCTCGGGCCCCAGGCCAGCCCGACCGCGATCGTCGTCGGGCCGATCCCGAAGCGGTCGGCGAGCCGCCGGGCGGTGAACGCCGCGAGCAGACCGCCGGCGCTGCCGACGCTGAACACGATGCCGATGAGCCCCGCGGAGAGGTCGAGCCCGCGCACCGCGAAGACCAGGAAGATCGAGAACGCGACGCTCGAGAAGAAGTTCGACGTCGCCGTACAGCCCGCCTGGGCTCGCAGGTTGGCGTTCCCGAGCACGAACCGGAGCCCCTCCTTGAGATCGGTCCAGAGGCCGACCTTGGAGCCGTCGGCGGCGACCGCACGCTCCGGGCGCTCCTCTTCCTTTCGGATCCCGATCAGGAAGAGCGCGGACCCGAGGAAGCTCACCGCGTCGACGAGGACCGCCCACGGCGCCGTCACCAGCTCCACGAGGCCTCCCGCGAGACCCGGGCCCGCGACCTGGGCCGTCGTCCGGCTGATCTCGAGCTTCGAGTTCCCGTCGATGATCTGCTGACGCTCGATCAGCGACGGCAGGTAGGACTGGTACGCGACATCGAAGAAGACGGTGCAGATCCCTACGAGGAAGCCGACGACGTAGAGCTGGCCCATGGTGAGCGCGTCGGCGACGTACGCGACCGGGACCGTGGCCAGGAGCGCCGCTCGCCCGAGGTCGCCGGCAATGAGGATCGGGCGCCGGGGGAGACGGTCGACCCAGACGCCGGCAGGCAGCGTGAAGATGATGAAGGGAAGGAAGACGACCGTCGCGAGCGCCGCGACCTCGAAGGCGCTCGCGTCGAGGACGAGGATCGCGACGAGCGGGAGCGCGAGCTGGCCGACCTGTGTGCCGAACTGGCTGACCGTCTCGGCCGACCACAGCTTGAGGAAGTCGCGGTGCCGCCAGAGCCCGCCGGTGGGCCAGAGCCTAGGCATCGAGCTCCCGCGGCGGGAGGACGGTGGTCGAGTGGAAGAGCGCGAAAGCGAGCGCGTGCATCTCGCCCTCCGGGTTCTCGTAGCGGTGGAGGTCCGCGACAAGGCGGTTTAGCCGCTTCTGGAAGCGCTTGACGTCCTTCTGGGCGAGCCGCACGTGGACGAGCCCCGAAGTGTCCTTCTCGACCGAACCGGACGCGATCACCTCGTCGGCGGCGTGGCGGAGCATGACGGCCGTGATGGCGCCGCCCCGGAGGTCCTGAGGGGCGGACTCCGTGCCCTTCAGGATGAAGAGCCGTGCCACGCGGCCGTAGTACTTCTCGGTCAGCGCCCGGACTTTGCGCGTCCTCACGACGCGGACGAGCCTCGCACGCTCGAGCGTCTTCACGTGGTGACCCACAGTGCCCTTGGGCATGGAGAGCGCCAGCGCGAGCTCGGTCGTGCTCGCCGCGCGTTGGCGGAGGAGCGCGACGATCTTCGCGCGCACGGGGTGCGCGAGCGCGCGCAGCTGCCCCGGGTCCTCGACGGTGAGGACGTCCTCCAGCTCGTAGTCGGGAATACGGTCGATGATGGCCGAACATACGGGAAATCTCGACCATTCGCAAGCGGGATAGTCTCGCAGCGTGGAGCCGATCGTGGTCGAGGCGATGCGGGGAGGCCTCGTGGAGGCGCGCCACCGCGTACATGCGGTTGCTGTGGCCGACGGAGAGGTCGTCGCGAGTGCGGGCGACGCGTCGCTCGTCACGTTCCTCCGGAGCTCGGCGAAGCCGATCCAGGCTCTGCCCGCCGTTCGCTTACGGGCGGACCTCGACGAGGCCGAGATCGCGATCGCATGCGCCTCGCACCTCGCTCGCCCGGAGCAGCTCGATCCGGTCCGACGTCTTCTTGCGAAGGCACACGCGGTCGAGGACGAGCTCGCGTGTGGGCCGGACCCGACGCCGCTCGAGCACAACTGCTCGGGGAAGCACGCCGCGATGCTCCTGCTCTGCCGCGCGCGCGGCTGGCCGACGGACGGCTACGACCGACCCGAGCATCCCTGTCAGCAGGCGATGCTGGCCGAGGTCGCCGCCGCTGCGGAAGTGCACCCGGGCTCCGTCCCGACGGCCGTCGACGGGTGCGGCGTCCCGAGCTTCGCGCTCACCCTGGAGCGGATGGCCCACGCCTTCTCGCGGCTCGCGCGGCTCGACGGCGGGGAGCGGGTGGCGGAGGCGATGCGCGCGCGTCCGGAGCTCATCCGTGGCCCCGCCGCAGCGGACACGATCCTCATGCGCTCACTCCCGGGGTGGATCGCGAAGGGCGGCGCCGAAGGGCTGCTCTGCGCGGCGTCCCCGGACGGGCTCGGCGTCGCCCTCAAGGTCGAGGACGGTGCGACGCGCTCCGTGCGGGCCGCCGTGGGTGCGTTCCTCGGGGGCCTCGGGATCGACCACGGCGCCCGCCTGGGGCCGGTGCCGGTCGAGAGCTCGCGAGGCGAGGTCGTCGGCGAGATCCGCGCGGTCTGAGCCGCTAGCTCTCCGAATCGGACCTTCCCCAAATGGCCACATTCGGATTAGGATTCGCGCGCTTGGTGGTCGGAGAGCCGGTGCGGCAGAGGGGATACCGGCTCGGTGCAGGTCGGTAGGTCGGTATCCGTTCGAGCGCGAGAGGAGAAGCCCGGCTCATGCTGTCCGTCGATATCGCTCTCCCCGAGGTCGAGGAGATCCACCGCCTGGTCGAGCAGGGACTCGAGAAAGGGTTCCTCACGTACGACGAGATCGTCTCCGGCCTCGACGACGTGGAGCTGACCAAGGAACAGGTCGAGGACTTCTACACGTACCTCATCGACCATTCGATCGAGCTGGTCGAAGGCGTCGAGCACAAGGCGCTCCCCCACGAGGAGCCGCCGCAGCCGGAGGAGGAGAAGGTCGCGCCCAAGCTCGACCTCTCGGTCGAGCCGTCGCTCGACTCGCTTCGCCTCTACCTCCGGGAGATCGGCAAGGTGCCGCTCCTCACGGCCGACCAGGAGGTCTCGCTCGCGAAGCGCATCGAGCGGGGCGACATGGGCGCGAAGCAGCACATGACCGAGGCCAACCTGCGGCTCGTCGTCTCGATCGCGAAGGGCTACCTCGGCCGCGGGCTCTCGTTCCTCGACCTCATCCAGGAGGGCTCGCTCGGGCTGATCCGCGCCGTCGAGAAGTTCGACTACCGCAAGGGCTACAAGTTCTCGACGTACGCGACGTGGTGGATCCGGCAGGCGGTCACGCGCGCGATCGCGGACAAGGCGCGGACGATCCGGATCCCGGTCCACATGGTCGAGAAGCTCAACAAGGTCGTCCACATCGAGCGCCAGCTCGTGCAGCGCCTGGGACGCGAGCCGCTGCCCGAGGAGATCGCCGAGGAGCTCGACATCGCAGTCCACGAGGTGCGCGAGGTCCTGCGCATGTCCCAGCTCCCGGTCTCGCTCGAGAAGCCGATCGGCGAGGACGAGGACTCGTCGCTCGGCGACCTCGTCCCCGACGACCAGGCGGAGTCGCCGTTCGACACTGCATCGCTCTCGCTGCGCCGGGAGGACGTCGAGCTCGTCCTGGCCGCGCTGCCTGAGCGCGAGCGGCGCGTCATCGAGCTCCGGTACGGGCTGGACGGCTCGCAGCCGTCCACGCTCGAGGAGGTCGGCCGCGCGTTCGGCGTCACACGCGAGCGCATCCGCCAGATCGAGAACAACACACTCAAGAAGCTCGAGGGGTTACCCGAGGCTCAGGGCCTGCGGGATTGCGTTTAGCTCCCTGACGCCGCAGGCCGCCGGCCGCTCATCGGCAGCGGAGCTGCGCAAATGTCACTTTGCTGGGCGTCCGGCTGACGACGCTCGCTTCGCGATCCGGCGGCGCGCCGCCTGGCGGCACCACTCGTACTGTCCTGCGCGGCGCGCCCTTGGCTCGCGAGCGTCGCCCCTGCGACCTCAGGATGTCTCACGGGCACGGCCCCTCCGGCACTCGTTCCGAGCATCTACCGTCCGCTCGATGCGCATCGAGTACGTGGGCCACTCGACGGTCGTCGTCGACCTCGACGGCGTGCGGCTCCTGACCGACCCGCTGCTCCGGAACCGCGTCGCGCATCTCCGTCGCGCGGTGCCCGTCGACGCCGGCGCGCGGAGGGGGATCGACGCCGTCCTCATCTCGCACGCGCACTACGACCACCTCGACGTCCCATCCCTCGAGAAGCTGGGAAAGAAGCTGCCGATCGTCCTTCCGCGTGGCCTCGGGGGTCTGCTCCGGAAGAGGCGCTTCGAGAACGTCGTCGAGGTGGAGGTCGGAGAGACCGTCCACATCGGGCAGGTGCACATCCGCGTCGTGCCGGCGGAGCACGATCCGGGTCGGGGCCCTTTTGGCGTCAGCGCGCCGCCCGTCGGCTACGTGGTCTCGGGATCCAGCAGCGTGTACTTCGCCGGAGACACCGACCTCTTCGAGGGCATGGCCGAGGTGGGGCCCGTCGACGTCGGGCTCATCCCGATCTGGGGCTGGGGCCCCGGGCTCGGCGGCGGCCACCTGAACCCCGTCAGCGCGGCCGAGGCGGTCGCCCTCGTCCGGCCGCGGGTCGCGGTCCCCATCCACTGGGGGACGTACTTTCCCATCCACCTCGGCCTGCGGGGCGCGCCGAGGTTCGTCGACCTCCCTCCGGCCGAGTTCGTCGCGGCCGCTGGGAAGACGGCTCCCGACGTCGAGGTGCGTGTCCTGAGGCCGGGGGAGAGCCTGGAGCTGTAGGCCGCGTCGGCTCGCCGCTAGCCCGTCGCGGCTAACCCGACGGGAGGAGCTGCGCCTCGCCGAGCGACGCGAGCGCGCGCTCGCGGATCTCGCTCGCCGCCTGCGGGACGTTCGTCCCGGGCGGTGCGTAGGCCCGCACGTCCAGCCAGGCCGTCTTCTCGGTGAGCGTCCCCACGCGCACCTCGAACGACAGCGCCTCGCCGCCCTCGACCTCCTCGACCGCCCTCGACGCGAGCCGCCTGGCCTCCGGGAGTGGACCGTCGAGCCGCACGGGCAGCTGGACGGTGACGAGCCGCCGCGGGTCGGCCACCGAGTTGTTGACGATGACCGAGGCGACCATGTCCCGGTTGGGGATGAAGACCCGGCGGCCCTCGTCGGTCTGGAGGGCCGTGTAGCTCAGCGTGATCTCGTCGACGACACCGGTGTGCTCGCCGAGGGTGATCCGGTCGCCGAGGCGGACGGGCTGGCTGAACGCGAGCATCACGCCCGAGCCGAGGTTGCCCAGGGGCGTCGTCAGCGCGAGGCCGGCGATCACCGCCAGCACGGCGCTCGAGGCGAGGAACGCCCGTGCGATCTCCGTGGTCGCGGGAAAGACGGAGAGGACGACCCAGACGCCGACGAGGCCGACGAGGGCCATGAAGGCCCGGAGGAGAATGCTGAAGGTCGTTCGCCTCCGCGCGGCGACCGTCGGGTCCCGTTCCGCCAGGCGCCGCTCGTACCTGCCGAACACGCGCCACAGGACGAGGCGGAGGACGGCGAGCACGGCGAGCCAGACGAGCGCGAGGACGACCGCCTTCAGCGTGTTGCTCGAGAAGTCCATCGCGGCGATGTTCGCCGCGTCTTCCGCAGGGCCTGCGAGGGTCTACCCGCCCGCGAGCACGCGCGCCTTCGCCGAGGCGAACTCCTCGTCGGTCAGCGCGCCGCTCGAGTGGAGCTCGGCCAGGCTGGCCAAACGCGCGGTCACGTCGGCGCCCGTCCCCGAAGGGGCCGCCGCCGCCGGAGGGGCGGCCGGGGCCGGGGCAGCCGTGGACCGCGGCGCCCACCGTCCCTCCCACCACGTCGTGACGCGGGCCCGGGCGTCCGCGAACAGCTCGGGAGCCGAGGCGTCGGGGTGCTCCCGGATCGTCAGCCTGCGCATCGACTCGATCCACAGGGCGCCCAGCGCGAGGAGCACGAGCACGAACAGGTAGCGGGCGAAGTCGCCGACCGGGCCGGTGAGGAGCAGGATCAACGTGATGACCGCGAGTGCCGCGTACGCCCAGACGCGCTCGCGAACGAGCGGCGCCAGGAGCCGGCGCGCCTCGACGGCGCGGCGACCGGGCCCGGCGAGCCACGCGGCGGCGAGGAAGAGCACGCCGACGACAGCGAGCCCACGGAACGACGACCGGAGGAGCTCGGTGAGGATGTCCCACGCGTTCGCTGCCGCGTTCCTGTTCTCGTTCTCGGCGACGAGCGAGTCGACGACGTAGCTCCCCGCGAAGCGCGTGACGAGGAGCCCGAGGATGCCGACGGCGATCGCGGCGATGCCGACCCGGCGCACCGCGCGCCGGCGGTCGCCCGCCAGCCACACGGCCAGCGCGAACGCGGCGAGCGCGAGCAGCGGGAGCAGCCAGGCGAGCACCTGGAGCAGGTGGACGGCGCTCTGCGCCGTGTCGAGCTCGTCCGAGCGGAGGATCTCGATCCGCCCGGCGTCGGCCGGAAGCCGCTCCGCGACGGCATCTCCGAGCCCGATGCGATCGGCCGTGTCGAGGACGATCGGACGCAGGTCGAGCGTGACGACGCCTTCCTCCGTCGCCACGCGGTCGCCGCCGCCCTCGAGTACTTGGACGAGGGTCTCGTGCGACTGCTCGACCGAGAACTCCCACAGGCGCTGGAGCCGCGGCTGCTCGAGCGCACGATCCACGATCTGGTACGAGGCCTGGCGGACGCCGGCGGCCGCCGGCCCGGCCAGCGACTGGTAGTCCGAGGGCAGCCGGTCCTGGAGGATGGCGGCCACGTCGACCGAGGCGTAGAGCTCGTCGACGGCACGCGTCGCGACGGCGCTGCGGATCTCGTCGTCGGCGATCAGCTCCGAGCTCGTGTCCACGAATACTTCCGTGTTGAGCGCGACGCGGTTCACCCAGATCGCGAACGCGGACAGGAGTAGGAGGAGCGCGGCCACGACGAGCGCGATCCAGGCGCCGAGCGCGCGCCCTCGGCGCTTGCTCGCGGGAGCAGGCGGCACTGGAGCACCGGCTTCGGCCATCTCCACGCAGGCTATCCCGCAGCGGGCTCCTACGCGGGCTGCGCGAGAGAGAACGCGTCGTGGAGCGCCCTGACGCCGCGCTCGACATCCCGCCGCTCGACGAGGCAGGAGATCTTGATCGGAGACGTCGAGATCATGCGCAGGTCGACGCCGTGCTCGTCGAGCGCGCGGAAGACACGCGCCGCGACGCCGGGATGCGAGCGGATCCCGGTGCCGACGACCGAGACCTTTCCCAGGTCGGTGGTCTCCTCCGTGTCGATCCGGCCGAGCCGCTGCCGCGCGTGCGCGAGCGCACGCTGGGTGGTGGGCACGTCGTCGCTCGCAACCGAGAACGCGAGCTCCACGGCACCCTGCTCAGAGCGCAGCACGATGGTGTCCACGCTCACGTGCTCCGCGGCGACGGCACGGAGGATCGTGGCCGACGCACCCGCCCCCTCGGCGAGGCCGTGCACGGTGAAGAGGACGTCATCAGTCGAGTGCGTGACCGCGCGAACGGCGAGGTCGGCGGTCCCCGGCGTCGTCTCCTGCACCCAGGTGCCGGGCTCGTCGGAGAAGCTCGAGCGCGCGTGGATCCGGACACCGTGGCCGCGAGCGAGCTCCACCGCGCGCAGCATGAGCACCTTCGCGCCGGACGCGGCCATCTCCAGCATCTCCTCGTAGGAGACGACGGGGAGCTTGCGGGCGTCCGGGACGATGCGCGGGTCGGCGGTGAAGACGCCGGCGACGTCCGAGTAGATCTCGCAGGACGCTCCGAGCGCGGCGGCCAGGGCGACCGCGGTCGCGTCCGTCCCGCCCCGGCCGAGCGTCGTGACGTCCATCGTGTCGCGCGAGAAGCCCTGGAAGCCGGCGACGAGGACGATCTTCCCGCGCTCGAGCGCGTCGAGGACCCGCACGGGAGTGATCTCGCGGATCTTCGCCTTCGTGTACACGGCGTCGGTCAGGATCCCGGCCTGCGACCCGGTGTACGAGACCGCCTCGTGGCCGAGGTCGTGCACCGCCATCGCGACGAGGGCGCAGGCGATCCGCTCGCCGGTCGAGAGGAGCATGTCGAGCTCGCGCGGATCCGGATGCGGGGACACGCGTCGGGCGAGCTCGAGCAACGAGTCGGTGGTCCTGCCCATCGCCGACACCGTCCCGACGACCTGCGCTCCGCCCTGGCGTGCTTCGACGAGCCGCCGCGCGACATGGCGGATCCGGTCGGGGTCGGCGACCGACGTGCCGCCGAACTTCATGACGACCGTCCCCGCCGCCGTGTCCGGGGCAGCGTGCATCTCCGCGCGGATTGTCGCCGCTCGCGCTACCGCACGACCCTGATGTTGAAGTAGCCCGTCTGCACGGCTCCCCAGAGTCGGATCCAGAGGAGGAGATAGGCCTCGGTGCCCCTCGCGGCCGTGATGTCCCCGAGGTCCAGCACGTGCTCCGCGGGCCAGCCGAAGCTCTCCAGCAGCTCGACGACCTTCGCCTTCGCCGTCTCGTCGTTCCCACAGACGAACACATCGTGCTCGCCCGAGACCTTCCCGGGGTCGACCATCACCTCGCAGTTGACCGTGTTCAGGGTCTTCACGACCCGTGCGTCCGGGAACGCGTGCTGGATCTGCTCCCCCAGGCTGTCGAAGCTCGAGGTGAAGAGGCCCGGAGGCATGCCACGCGAGTGGTCGAGCGGGTTCGCGACGTCGACCAGCACCTTCCCCGCGAGGTCGCCGGGCGCGGCCGAGCCGATCGCCGCGAGCGACGCCTCTCCCGCCGTGCAGTTGAAGAGCAGCTCGCCGTGCGCTGCGGCTTCCGCAAACGTCCCCTCCCCGGCGCCCGCTCCCGCGGATGCCACCCACTCGACCGCCCGCTCGTTGCCGGCGGTACGCGAGCCCATCGTCACGTCGTGGCCGAGCTCGACGAGCTTCGTGGCGATCGCGCTGCCCACCATTCCCGTGCCCAGAACGCCGATCTTCATGTCGCTGCTCCTTCGTTTGCTGCCGCCTCCGGTTTAGCACGCGCCCCTACCCTGGGGTCTGGCTTCAGCCAGACCCCAGGGTTCCTCGCCAGCTCATGACGTGCCTGGCTGAGGCCAGGCACCGGCCCCGCCGCCGGATACCCTCACCGCGTGACCTCGCGGAAGGTGATGCTCATCGGGCTCGACTGCGCCGAGCCCTCGCTCGTGCTCGAGCGCTGGCGCGACGAGCTGCCGACGATCGCGGGCCTCATGGAACGCGGGACGTATGGGAGGCTGACCTCGGTCATCCCCCCGATCACCGTGCCCGCCTGGTCCTGCATGATGTCCAGCCGGACGCCGGGCGACCTCGGCGTCTACGGGTTCCGGAACCGCGCCGATCACACGTACGACGGCGCGTTCATCGCGATGAGCGACGCGATCCGGGCGCCGCGCCTGTGGGACTTCGTCACCCGGTCGGGCGGCTCGTCGATCGTGCTGAGCGTCCCGGGGACGTACCCGCCCAGACCGCTGAACGGGGTCATGGTCGGGTGCTTCCTCACGCCCTCGATCGAGAGCCCCTACACGTACCCCGCAGCGCTCCGCGACGAGATCGCGGGCGTGGTGGGCGAGTACCTCTTCGACACGAAGGACTTCCGGACGGAGGACAAGGACTACCTCCTCCGCCAGGTGTACGAGATGACCGACCGCAGGTTCGAGCTCGCCCGGCACCTGCTCGAGACGAAGCCGTGGACGCTGTTCGCGATGGTCGAGATGGGGCCCGACCGCATGCACCACGGGTTCTGGAAGCACATGGACCCCGAGCACCGGAAGCACGAGCCCGGCAATCCGTACGAGAGCGCCATCCTCGACTACCACCGGCACGTGGACGGGCTGATCGCCGGCCTTCTCGAGCACGCGGACGACGACACCGTGGTCTTCGTGCTCTCCGACCACGGTGCGAAGCGCCTGGACGGCGGTATCCGGGTCAACGAGTGGCTGCGGCGCGAGGGGCTCTTGGCGACGCTCTCGGAGCCGGAAGGCGTGTCGTCCCTCCGTGACGTCGGGGTGGACTGGGCGCGCACGACGGCGTGGGGGGAGGGCGGCTACTACGCGCGCGTCTTCCTCAACGTGAAGGGACGCGAGCCCGAGGGCATCGTCGCCCCCGAGGAGTACGAGGCCGTCCGCGACGACCTCGCCCGGCGTCTCGCGGCGATCCCGGACGACGCAGGCAACACGATCCCCACGGCCGTCTACAAGCCCGAGGAGCTGTACGACGACCCCCAGGGCGTCCCGCCGGACCTCATCGTCGTCTTCGGTGACCTTCTCTGGCGCTCGGTGGGGACGATCGGCGGCGATGAGGGGATCCAGACGCTCGAGAACGACACCGGGCCGGACGACGCAAACCACGCCCAGGACGGCCTCTACGTCGTCGCGGGCCCGGGCATCGAGGCACGCGGCCGCGCGGACGCGCACCTGCTCGACGTCGCGCCGACGGTGCTCGAGCTACTCGGGATCGAAGCGCCGCCCGGGATGCGCGGCCGCAGCTTGATGCCCGCACTCACTGCTCGCTGAGCGCGGCCTCGCCCGCGTCGGGCTCGGGATCCATCTCCCGGAACGCGGGGTTGAAGAACCCGTAGCCGACGATCGCGGCCAGGAGCACGCCCATCCCGAGCAACGTGACGGCGACTCCCGCCGCGGCGACCGCGGCGCTCCCGAGCAGGATCCCGAGCGGGATCGCCGCCCAGGCGCCGGCTCTCACGGCTCCGAACACGCGGCCGCGCAGCTCCGCCGGGACGATCTCCGTCTGCACCGTGAAGAGGAGCGGGTTGATCGGGCCTGCCGCGAAGCCGGTCACGGCCAGCGCCGCGAGCACCACGGGGAGCGGCGGCACGGCAGCCAGAACGAGGTAGCCGACGGGCACCACGGCGAAGCAGGAGAGGAACGTGCGCCGCCGTGGGAGCCGGTGCCCGACTGCGCCGTAGGCGAGCGCCCCGGCGAGCGCCGTTCCTCCCAGGACGCCGAGCATGAGCCCGAGCGCCCTCGCGCTGTCGTACTCCTCCCGCGCGAAGACCGTGAGCACCACCGAGCCCGGAGCTTCGACCAGGTTCGTGAGCAGGATCATCGCGACGAGCGCGCGGGGGAGTCGCCGATCCCAGATGAACCGCATCCCCTCGACCAGCTCTTCGAAGAAGCGGCCGCGCTGGTCGGCTCCGCCGTGCGCGTGCGGGCGCGGCACGAAGACGGTGACGAGCGCGGCCGAGAAGAGGAAGCTCGCCGCATCGATCCAGAGGGCGGTGGTGGCGCCGAAGCTCGCGACGAGCACGCCTCCGAGCGGCGCGCCCAGAAGCGTCGATCCCTGCTGGATCCCCGCTCGGATGCCACTCGCACGCTCCATGGGCACGCCCGCCGGCTCGACGACGTCCGGGAAGAGCGCCGCGCGCGCGGTGGCTCCCGGCGCGTCGAGCAGCGCGCCGAGGAACACGAGCGCCATCAGCTGCCAGAGCTCGATCCCGACCGTCGCGTGCAGGAGAGGGATGGCGGCGACGGCGCCGGCGCTTGCGAGGTCAGCCACCACGCTCGACGCACGGAACCCGAGACGGTCGACGACCACGCCGCCGAAGAAGCCGGCGAGGACGATCGGGAGGAAGTTGAAGAAGACGGCGAGCCCGGTGAGGGTCGGGCTCCCGGTCGTCACGAGGACGTACCAGGGGATCGCGAGCTGCGCGACCGCGTTCCCGGTCAGCGAGATCGCGTCCGCCGCATAGAGGGCGTAGAGGGGCGCCCGCTTCACGCGGGCAGGCTAGTGAGGACTGGCTCGGGCGCCGCGAGAGAGCGCGCACCGCTGCCTGCAGCCACGATCCCGCCCGCGGAGCGGGCAGCTTCAGGGATCTCCTGCGCGCGGAAGCCGCACTCGCGGGTTCCGCGCTGCGGACGACTCAGTCCAGCGGACGGATGTCGGTCGCGACCGCGGAGGGCCGGTGATGTTCGAGGTCGCCGGAGAACGCCTCCACCGCTGGGCCGTCATCCGCGGGCTTGAACGCGCGCGTGTGCATCGAGATCCTCCGGAGGCCGCCCTCGAGGTCGAGAGGCTCCGCGACCGGGCCCTCGAGCGTGACCTCGAACTCGAAGCGACGCTTGTGCACAGGCCCCCACGGGCTCGTCCCCGCAGGGCACCAGACGTCCACCGGCCGCGTGCCGTCGTCCACGAGCACGACCGCGTCCCGGCCGATGCCGACGAGCCGCGTCACGGTCCCGGCGATCCGGCCGGTCACCGGCCCTGCCGCCGCGGCGGCGACGAGCTCGTCGATCGTGTGGGTCGCCCCGAGCGGCACGCGGTCCCTGAGGTCGACGCGGCTCGCCTCGAGCCAGTGCGCCGGCCACGTCTGGAGATCCGAGGGGACGTCGACGGAGTCGCCGTACAGCGGATGCGACCCGGCACGGTGGAGGCGTTCCAGCCGCTTCGCCTCGTCGACCCCGTCCGGCAGGAACACGAAGCCGCCGTTGTGCTCGATGCGCCCCTCCGAGACGAGCTCGGTGAGCACGTCGAGGAGGTCGGCGAGCGTCCGGTACACGATGCGGAAGCCGTCCTCGTCGTACGCCCAGCGGAAGATCGTCCCGCCCGGGCCCCATGGGCTGGCGAGCTCGCTCGAGAGGCTGACGTGGCTCGCGTAGCCGATGCGGAAGAGCACCGGCGGCGGCAGGTGCGGGACGGTGAGCGCGCCTTCCTCGAGCTCCACACGCTGGAGCTTCAGCGCCGCGGAGGGCGCGACAAGGTCGGGGAACGCCCGCACGGCGAGGCTCGACGGGTCGACGAGCTCCCAGAAGCGGCGCACGTCCTCGGGCAGACGGTACGGGGCGACGGCCTCGTCGACGTCATCGACGGACACCTCGTCCGTGGCCGGCTCGAGCGGGGGGAGACCGGCTCGCCGGAGGGCGTCGTCGAGCCGGTCGACTGCGGAATCGATTTCGTTGTGACGGCTGGTCATCGTCTCCGATCGGCTCTCTGATGGTACGCAGGCTCGGCCGGGAGAAAAGGGTGACTCTCGATGTCGTCACTACAATCCGCCGCGCCGTGAACGTCGTCGTATACGTCTCCGACGCGCTCCGAGTCGACCATCTCGGCTGCTACGGCGCGCGCTTCCTGAACACGGGGACGCTCGACGAGCTCGCCGCCGGCGGCGCGCGCTTCGACCAGGCGATCAGCGCCGCCCCGTGGACGGCGCCCTCGATGACCTCGATGGTGACCGGGCTCTACCCGCACCACCACGGGTACCTCCACTGGGACGCCGGCCTCGCCCCGACCACGGAGACGCTCTTCCGCGCGTTGTCCGCGCACGGCTACGCGGTCGGCACCTTCGTCTTCGACACGAACTTCCTCTTCCGAGACCTGCCCGAGGCGACGGTGCTCGGCACCAGCGAGACGGTGGACGGCGCGATCTCGTGGCTGCGGGAGAACCGCCACGGGCCGTTCCTCCTCTTCTTCCACAGCTGGGCGACGCACATGCCCTACTCCGTGCTCCACGCGGAGCGGACGGACTGGCGCGCGGCGAAGGAGGAGGTCATCGAGGGGATCCAGGCCGACTCGGCCGCCGCGCTCGAGGCGACGCGCGAGGCGTACCGGCAGGCGGTCGAGCGCCAGTCGGAGGTGCTCGTCGCCTCGATGCTGGACGAGCTCGACCGCCTCGGGCTCAGGAGCAAACCGTGTTCGCGTTCCTCAGCGACCACGGCGAGTCGTGGGGCGAGCGCTTCGCTGCGAAGGAGGACGTCCAGGGCGTCTACCACATGCACGGTGCGACGCTGTACGACGAGATCGTCGCAGGTGCCGCTCGTCCTCTCGGCGCCGGGCCGGATCGAGCCCGCCGTCGTGCGCTCGCAGGTGCGCTCCGTCGACCTCGTGCCCACGCTGCTCGAGCTCGCCGGCGTCCCGAGCGGCGACATCGACGGCTCCTCGCTCCTGCCGCTCCTCGACGGGAGCGAGGAGGGCGACCGGCCGGCCGTGATCGTCGGGACCGACCGCGGAGCGCTGACGAAGCTCGCCGTGCGCCGGCCGCCGTGGAAGCTGATCCTCCACGTCGAGACCGGCGAGGAGGAGGCCTACCGCCTCGACCTCGACCCGCGCGAGCGCGACAGCAGGCCGGGAGCGAGGTCCCGCCGGAGCTGCGCGAGGACGTGTTCCGCGAGCTCGAGAGCGCGGAGCGGCGCGAGCTCACCGAGGAGGAGGAGGCGACCGTCGCGAGGCGGCTCGCCGACCTCGGCTACCTGTGAGAGGGTGAGCCCGCTTCCGGCCCTCTACGGGCGGATGTTCTTCATCCGCCGCTTCGAGGAGACGCTCCTCGACCTCTTCGCGCAGGGAAAGCTCGTCGGCACGACGCACACGTACATCGGCCAGGAGGCGAACGCGGTCGGGGTCATCGACCACCTCGAGCCCGAGCGCGACGTCGTCTTCTCGAACCACCGCTGCCACGGCCACTACCTCGCGTTCACCGACGACGCCTTCGGGCTGCTCTGCGAGGTGATGGGGCGCGCGCCGGGGGTCTGCGGCGGGAAGGGCGGCAGCCAGCACCTGTGCAACGGGAACTTCTACTCGAACGGCGTGCTCGGCAGCATCGTGCCGGTCGCGACCGGCATCGCGCTCGCCGAGAAGACGAAGGGCACGGGCGCGGTCTCCACGGTCTTCCTCGGCGACGGCACCCTCGGCCAGGGCGTGACCTACGAGTCGCTGAACATCGCGTCCCTCTGGCGGCTCCCCGTCCTCTTCGTCGTCGAGAACAACCACTACGCGCAGTCGACGCCGGTCGAGCTCGAGCTGGCGGGATCGATCCCGGCCCGTGCCGCGGCTTACGGGATCGAGACGGCGGAGCTCGACACGACCGACGTCGAGGAGATCCACGAGGCCGCGGGGCGGGCCGTCGCCCGGATCCGCGAGACGGGCGAGCCGTTCTTCCTCGTCCTCCACACGTACCGCTTCAGCCCGCACTCGAAGGGCGACGACAACCGCGACCCGGCGGAGATCGAGGACCGGCGGAAGCGCGACCCGCTGGTCGTCGCCGGCGCGCGGCTCGACGACGAGGAGCGAAAGGCCATCGAGGAGGCCTGTGAGCGGCGTCTCGCCGAGGTCGTCGAGGCGGCGGAGGCGGCGCCGCTCGCGACGCCGGAGGCCGCGTGACGAGCCGGCAGCAGCGCCGCTGCGTGCAGGTGCTCAACGAGGCGCTGCACGAGCTGTTCGCGGAGCGCGACGACGTGTACCTGCTCGGGGAGGACGTCCTCGATCCCTACGGCGGCGCGTTCAAGGTGACGCAGGGGCTGAGCGACGCGTACCCGGACCGCGTGCTGACGACGCCGATCTCCGAGGCCTCGCTCTTCGGCGTCGCCGCCGGGATGGCGCTGCGGGGCCGGCGGCCGATCCTCGAGATCATGTTCGGCGACTTCATCGCGCTCGGCTTCGACCAGATCGTGAACGGGATCGCGAAGTTCCGCGAGATGTACGACGACCAGGTCACCGTGCCGCTCGTCGTCCGCACGCCGATGGGCGGGCGCCGCGGCTACGGGCCGACGCACAGCCAGTCGCTCGAGAAGCTCCTGCTCGGCGTGCCGAACATCGTCGTGGTCGCGGCGAGCGAGTGCCACGACCTCGGCGGGCTGCTGACGAACGCGGTCGAGGACGACCGGCCCGTGTTCCTGGTCGAGAACAAGCTCATGTACGGCCGCCCGAACCGCAGGCCCGAGGACGGGCACATCGGCGAGCTCGCCGTGCGTGAGACGGGAGCCCGCTACCCGGCGCTCACGTTCTCCGGAACCGACTTCACCGAGGCCAGCGCCACGATCGTGACCTACGGTGGGATGGTCCCGGTCGTGCTCGACGCGGTGACCGAGCTGATCCTCGAGCACGAGATCTTCTGCGAGGTGGTCGCGCTCTCGCAGCTCCTCCCGATGGAGCTCGAGCCCGTCCTCGAGTCGGTGGCGCGCACGGGCGCGCTCGTGACGGCCGAGGAGGGCACGCTGACCGGCGGCTTCGGGGCCGAGATCGCGGCGCGCGTCCAGGAGCTCGCCTGGAGCGAGCTGCGCGGGCCGGTGCGGCGCGTCGCCGCCCGCGACGGGATCATCCCCTCCGCGCGGTCGCTCGAGGACGCGATGCTCCCGAGCGCGGAGGACGTCGTCGAGGCGGTCGTCGCGCTCGAGGGCGTGAGAAGCTAGAAGCCCGATGCTCGAGATCGTCCTGACGCGCGAGGACGCGAACACCGAGTTCGCGCTTCTCGCGGAGTGGCTCGTCGCGGACCGCGCCGAGGTCGAGGCGGGCCAACCGGTCTGCGTCGTCGAGACGACGAAGGCGACCGTCGAGATCGAGGCGCCCGGCGCGGGCACGATCGTCCAGCTGTACGCCGAGGGGGTCGAGGTCGAGCTCGGCAAGACGATCGCGCGCGTCGCGGAGAGCGCCGAGGAGCTCGCGTCGCTCGACGCGGGGCCGCGTGAGGCGGCAGCGCCGGCCGAGGCGGCGCCCGCCGACCGGAAGGCGACGAAGAAGGCGCTCGCGCTGGCCGAGCGACACGGGATCGACCTGGGGGAGATCGAGAAGCGCGGCTTCATCACCGAGAAGGACGTCGAGGCGCTGATCGCCCGCCGGGCGGCGGAGGCCGAGCCGACGGAGCGTCCCCTGCTGGCCGGCGTCTCGACGGAGGGTGTGACCCTCCCCGCGAGCTTCGACTCGGACGAGCGCGACGGCGCCCTCGATCCCGAGTTCCTCGAGTACCTTCAGGCCGATCCCAGCTCGTTCCGTTCGGTCTCCTCCGACGAGAAGTGCCGGCTTCTGCGCGAGCACGGCGCCCGCATCGGCGAGAAGGTCGTGCTGGGCGAGGGCAGCCTCGTCGTCGCCCCGAGGATCGTGCTCGAGGACGGTGTCGAGATCGGAGCGGGAGCGACCGTGCGCTGCGAGGAGGTCGTCGCGGTCGGAGCGCTCACGAGGTTCGGCCCGGACCTCGAGCTCGTCTGCCGGCGCGCGTTCGTCGGCGCGGAGGTGTGGGGAGGGAGATCCGTGCGGTTCGGCGGCGGCGGTCATCGGGATCCCTGGGCGATCCTCGCCGTCGGTGACCTCGCGTTCGTCGGGGACGAGGCGTTCGTCAACGTCTGCCGGCCCGTCCTCATCGGTCGGGAGGTGTTCCTGACCATGCGGTCGATGATCGTCACGCACAACATCGGCCACTCCGCGCTCGAGGGCTTCGAGAACCGGTTCGCGCCGGTCGTGCTGGAGGATCGGGCGCAGGTGGGCCTCGGAGCGGTCGTCTACGCGGGCTGCCGGATCGGCGCCGAGGCGATCGTCGCGTCGAGCTCGTACGTCACGTCCGACGTCCCCGCCGGGTCCTTCGCGATCGGTGTTCCCGCCAGGGTGACGGGCAGCTCCAGCCACAAGGTCTCGCACGCGCGGCGAGTCGAGCTCGCGAGCCGGATGATCGACGACCTGCACGAGCTCCTCGTGCTCCGTGGGCATACGGTCTCGGCCGTCGAGGAGGGTGACCCTCGCGGCTTCGAGGTCGCCGGGACGCGGGTGCTCTTCATGCCGTCCTACCGAGGGGGCGGCGAGGCGCCCGCCGTCGTCCTCACGCTCGAGGTGCGCGGCGAGACGCCGGACGGCGTGGCGGTCCTCGACCTCGTCGGGCGGCGCGTCCACGGCTCGGGCGGGGAGGTGCTCGACGCCGTGCGCGAGCTGTGCCGCAAGCGCGGGATCCGGCTGGAGCCGGGCCCGTGGCGCTACCGCGGCGGCCTCTTGTAGCCCGAAAGCGGTACGCCTTTCCCCTGGTAATGACGTTTCGCACGCATTAGGGTGCGTTTGCGAGGGGACGTCTCGACAGAGAGGCGGGGGATGCTCGGCCGGCTTCGAACAGCTTCGCTCGTCACTGCGCTCGTCGCCTTCGCGCTAGCGTCCGCCTCGTCCGGACAGAGCCCCGGCCCTCCGGGCGGCACCGTCCCGAGCGATCCTCCGGGCGGGACCACGCCCGGCGGGCCCTCCGGCGGCGCTCATCCCGGCCTCGACGTCGCGATCGCCGTCGAGCAGCGGCACGCGGACGAGCTCCTCGACCTCCCGGGCGTGGTCGGTGTCGGCGTCGGCGTCGATCCCGCCGGCAAGCCGGTCATCCGGGTCTACAAGGAGAAGCCGGACGCTGCCGTCGTGCCCTCGTCGCTCGAGGGAGTCGCTGTCGAGAGCGCGGTCACCGGGATCATCCAGGCGCGCGCGCCGACCGACCGGTTCCCGCGGCCCGTGCCGATCGGCGTCTCCGCCGGTCTCGACGGCGTCGCCACGGGAACGCTCGGCGCACGCGTGACGAATGGCACGAACGTGTATGTGCTCTCGAACAACCACGTTCTCGCCGGCATCAACACCGCCTCGATCGGCGACCCGATCATCCAGCCGGGAAACGTCGACGGCGGCAGCGACCCGGCGGATCGCATCGCCACGCTCGCTGCGTACCAGACGATCGACTTCAACGGCGGCAACAACACGATGGACGCGGCCATCGCGCTGACGTCCACCGCAAACGTGGGAACGGCGACGCCTGCGGACGGCTACGGCGCGCCGAGCTCGGTGACGACGCAGGCCTCCATCGGCATGGCCGTCCAGAAGTACGGGCGCACGACGGGCTTCCAGCTCGGCAGCGTCGCCGCGACGAACGTGTCCGTCGACGTCTGCTACCTGCTCCTCTTCAACCTCTGCCTGCAGGAAGCGCGATTCGTCGGCCAGATCTCCGTGAGCCCCGGCGTCCTTCAGCGCGGCCGGCGACTCGGGCTCGCTCATCGTCACGCAGGGGGGGAACCAGCCCGTCGCGCTGCTCTTCGCGGGCGGTGACGGGCTCACGATCGGGACGCCCATCGACCTCGTCCTCCAGCGGTTCGGGGTAACGATCGAGGGGCAGCCGCCGGGCGACGGCCCGCCCGGCGCGCCGACGGGGCTCTCCGCGCAGGCGGGCGACGGGTCGGTCTCCCTCTCGTGGACGGCGCCGTCCTTCGACGGCAACTCGCCCATCACGGGCTACCGCGTGTACCGCGGCACGAGCCCGGGAGGCGAGACCCTGCTGCAGAGCGTCGGCCCGGGGACGACGAGCTTCGTGGACGACACCGTCACCAACGGGACGAACTACTACTACAAGGTCTCCGCCGAGAACGCCTTCGGCGAGGGGCCGCTCTCGTCCGAGGCTTCCGCGACTCCGACGGGCGCCTCGCCGCCGGCTGAGCCCTTGCCCGCGCTGGACGACTTCAACCGCGCGAACGAGAACCCGCTCTCGGACTCCGGGCGCTGGACGAACGCGATCAACGGCGGGGTCGAGAACGGCCTGCACGTCTCCTCCAACCAGCTCGGCTGCACGGCGACGACGACCTGCACGGCCTGGCGCTCGAACGCGCAGTACGGCCCCGACGTCGAGGTCTACGCGCGGGTCGCGGCGCTCCCCGGGACGAACAACCACATCCGCCTGTACGCGCGGCTCAAGCAGCAGGGCAGCGCATCCGTACGACGCATACCTGCTGCGCACGAACCAGCTCGTCGCAACGGACGAGATCTACCTGGAGCGGATCGACAACGGCGCCCACGTTCGTCTCGCGACGATCAACCGGGAGCTCGCCGTCGGCGACACGCTCCTCCTGCGTGTCGACGGCTCGACGATCGAGGGCTGGCTCCACGACGGCGCCTCCTGGACGCGGCTCGGCACCGTCAGTGACTCGACCTACCCTGCCGCCGGCTACGTGGGAGTCGGGCTGCGCGGGACGACCGGCCGCCTGGACGACTTCGGTGCGCGCACGACCAGCCTGAGCGCGCCGGGAGCGCCGGGCTCCCTCTCGGCGACTGCCGGCAACGCCTCGGTCCAGCTCTCCTGGACCGCACCCTCCTTCGACGGCGGGTCCCCGATCACCGGGCTACCGCGTGTACCGCGGCATCACTCCCCGGCGGCGAGGGCTTCCTCCAGAGCGTCGGGCCGGGGACGAGCTTCTCCGACACGACCGTCACCAACGGCACGACCTACTACTACAAGGTGTCGGCCGAGAACGCGGTGGGCGAGGGCCCGCTCTCGAACGAGGCCTCGGCCACCCCCGAGGATCTCACGTCCCCCGGTGGAGCCGCTGCCCGTCCTCGACGACTTCAACCGTCCCAACGAGAACCCGCTCTCCGGCGGCGGGAGCTGGGGCAACGGAGCGAACGGGTCCGCCGAGAAGTGCCTGAAGGTGGTCTCCAACCAGCTCGCGAGCGACAAGACGACGACCTGCACCGCGGTTCGCAGCCGGCCAGTTCGCCTCCGACGTCGAGATCTACGCGCGGATCGCGGTCCTTCCCGGGACGAGCAACCACATCCGGCTCAAGGCACGCATCCAGCAGCCGGGCACCTCGGGCTACGACGGATACATGCTGCGCACCAACCAGATGTCGGGGGCCGACGACGAGGTCTACCTCGAGCGGATCGACAACGGTGCCTTCGTTCGGCTGCCACACAGCCAACCGTGAGCTCGCGGCGGGAGACACGCTCCTCTTCCGCATCACGGGCCCGAAGCTCGAGGCCTGGCTGCTGCACGCGGGCGGTGGAGCCGGGTGGCGACGGCGACCGACTCGACGTACGCGGGCTGCGGGCTGCCGTGGGAGTCGGCCTGCGCGGCACCACCGGCCGCCTGGACGACTTCGGGGCGCGGACGACCGGCCTGAGCACGCCGGGCGCGCCGAGCTCCCTCGCTGCGACGGCCGGCAACGGCTCGGTCCAGCTCTCCTGGACCGCACCCTCCTTCGACGGCGGCTCCCCGATCACCGGGCTACCGCGTGTACCGCGGCACGAGCCCCGGCGGCGAGAGCTTCCTGCAGAGCGTCGGCCCCGGGACGAGCTTCCCCGACACGACCGTCACGAACGGGACGACCTACTACTACAAGGTGTCCGCGCGAGAACGCGGTCGGCGAGGGGCCGCTCTCCAACGAGGCCTCGGCGACGCCCGACGACCTCACACCCCCGGTGGAGCCGCTGCCCGTCCTGGACGACTTCAACCGAGCGAACGAGAACCCGCTCTTCGGTGGCGGGAGCTGGGGCAACGGGGCGAACGGCTCCGGCGAGAAGTGCATGAAGGTGGTCTCCAACCAGCTCGCGAGCAACAAGTCGACGACCTGTACCGCCGTCCGCAGCGCCCAGTCCCCGCGCGAACGTCGAGGTCTACGCGAGCATCGCGGTCCTCCCCGGGACGAGCAACCACATCCGGCTCAAGGCGCGCATCCAGCAGCCCGGGACATCCGGCTACGACGGCTACATGCTGCGCACCAACCAGCTCTCGGGGGCCGACGAGGTGTACCTCGAGCGGATCGACAACGGCGTCTTCGTGCGGCTGGCGACCGTCAATCGCGACCTCGCGGCCGGAGACACGCTCCTCTTCCGCATCACGGGCTCGAAGCTCGAGGCCTGGCTGCTGCACGCCGGCGTGCTGGAGCCGGATGGCGACCGCGACCGACTCGACCTACGCGGGCGCCGGCTACACGGGGATCGGCCTGCGCGGCACGACCGGCCGGCTGGACGACTTCGGCGTGCGCACGCTCCCCTGATCGCGATCGCGCGGGAGTAAGCTCCGGGCCGTATGCCCGCCGACGGCGTCGCCGACCGCCTCGCCCAGCTCACGCTCTTCGCCGACCTGCGCTGGCCCGAGATCGAGGCCGTCGCCCACACCTTCGAGGAGGAGGTGTTCGGGGCGGGCCAGCGGGTGCTCCGGCAGGGGATCTCGGGCGGGGCGTTCTACGTCATCCTCGAGGGTGAGGCCGCCGTCGTGATCGACGGTCAGGAGCGCGTGCGGCTCGGCCGGGGCGACTACTTCGGCGAGATCTCGGCGTTGACGGGAGGCGTCCCGGTCGCCGACATCAGGGCGGAGACCCTCCTGCGGTGCCTCTCCCTGCCCGGCCCCCAGCTCGAGCCCTTCCTTCTCGAGCGGCCGAGCGTGATGCTGCGGATGCTGCAGGCCGAGGCGCGGAGACTGCGCGACTCGAACACGTGGCAGTAGACGCTCGCCCATTTCCGCCCGGTGACTACGACGTCGTCGTGGTCGGCAGCGGGCCGGGCGGTCTCCAGACGAGCTACTGCCTCGGCAGGCTCGGAGTGGGGCATGCGGTCGTCTCCGCCGACGACGGCCCCGGCGGCATGTTCCGGCGCTTCCCGCTGTTCGAGCGCCTGATCAGCTGGACGCACTCGTCGGCGGACGTCTCGCGCGACAGCCGCGAGTTCGAGGCTCACGACCAGAACAGCCTCGTCGCCGACGAGCCCGAGCACCGGGGGCTCGTTGCGGGGCTGCTCGCCGAGGACCGCCGGAGACCGGCCCGCGAGGAGATGGCGGCGTCGCTGCGCGCGTTCGCCGAGCAGGCCGGCGTCGCGGTCCGGTACGGCGCGCGCTGGACGGCGACCCGGGCCGAAGGCGAGCGCTTCGTCCTGACGACGGACGACGGCGAGTACCGCGGTCGCGCCGTCGTCTTCGCGATCGGGATGACGGAGCCGTGGGTGCCGCCGATCCCCGGTCTCGGGTTGGAGCACCACTACGTCTCGGTCGAGTCGAAGCCGGGCCGCTACCGCGACCGCCGTGTCGTCATCGTCGGGAAGCGGAACTCCGCGTTCGAGGTGGGCGAGTCGCTCATCCGGCAGGGCATCCGCGAGCTGACGCTCGTGTCTCCCCGCCCGCCCGATCTCGGGAGGCTGGCCCGCTCGCCGCTCCGCCCCTGGTACCTGACGCCGTACGACGAGCACGTGCGCGGCGCACCCGGCAGGTACGTGCTCAACGCCTCGGTCGAGCGCGTGGAGCGGATCGGTGAGGGCTACCGCGTGCACGCCGTCGACCCGACGAGGCAGGAGCCACTCGTCCTGGAGGCGGACGAGGTCGTGGCCGCGACGGGGTTCGAGGCGCCGCTCCGTGATCTTCCGCAGCTCGGCGTCGCGACGGTCCTCGACGGTCGTCTGCCCGCGCTGACGCCCACATTCGAGAGCGTCACCGTGCCGGGCGTGTTCTTCGCGGGGAACGTGACGCAGGCGGCGCAGGGCCTCCGAAAGCACGGTGTCGCGAGCGTGTCGAGCATGGTGTGCGGGTTCCGCTACAACGCGCGCATCCTCGCTCGCCACCTCGCCGAGTCGCGCTTCGGGCTCCGGCAGGAGCGGCCGCACGTCGATCCCGACCGTGTCGTGCCGTACCTCCTCTCCGAGCTCGACCGTGCCCCGGAGCTCGCGATGCAGAAGGGCTATCTCGCGCGCGTGCTCTCCGCGGGCGGGGGTGAGCTGCGAGACGAAGGAATCCTCCCGCTCGAGCTGTTCGTGGACGGCGAGTCGGACGGCGTCGCCGCCACGCTCGAGTTCGACGCCGACGAGGAGATCCGTCCGGTGCTCTACGTGCGCCGCCGCGGCCTCCTCCGCGAAGCCGTCCTCCCGCCGCATCCGCTGCGGCGATACGACGCCCTGGTCTACCGCGACGCGCTGGACGAGCTGCTGCGCCCCCTGCTCGCGGGCTAGAGGCGAGCCGGCTCGGCCGGGCCCGCGGGAGCGGCGACGACCGGCGGGAGCGCGTCGAGAAACGCGTGGAGCGCCCTCCGGCTGCCCCGTACCTCGACGGCGTCGACGTCGCGATCCACGACGAGGTCGTAGAAGCCGCGCGCGTCGCCGCTGACGACCACGTCGGGGCGCTCCGTCGGCCCCGCGACGACCGCGCCGTCCACGAGGGAGGCGACCTCGTCGTCGATCCGGAACTCGATACAGATGCTCGTGGGAGGCATGGCGATGTGGAGCGCGTCCTGGAGCCAGCCCTCGGCGAGCTCGACGTCGGACGTCGGCGGCCCCATCACGCGCGCGCCCCAGTGCGCGAGCTCGCGCAGGACCGGCGCGAGCGCCGTCCCGTAGACCGTGAGCTCGTACACGGTCGACGCGGCCGGAGGTGGCAGCCTGCGCCGTGCGACGACACCGCCGCGCTCGAGCTCCTTCAGGCGCGCCGCGAGGATGTTCGTCCCGCAGCCGGGGAGCGCGCGGTGGAGATCCGAGTACCGGAGCTGCCCGTGCTGGAGGAGCTCGCGGACGATGAGCAGCGACCAGCGCTCGCCGACGAGGTCGAGGGCGGTCGCGATGGGGCAGTACTGGTGGTAGCTCTTCACGCCACTGGCGATTCTACAGCGAAAAGTGTCGAAATGGAAGTCTTAACTTGCATTTCGCAAGTACAAGCTGCTAGCGTTACCCACCTCGCATCCGAAACCGACGATCCGAAACTGACAAAAGGGGGGTCCATGGTCACCTCGGACCGAACCAAGTGGTACGCACTGGCGCTCCTCTGCGCCGTCCAGTTCATGGTCGTGCTCGACATCGCGATCGTGAACGTCGCGCTGCCGTCCATCCAGGCCGACCTCGGCTTCTCGCAGGAGAACCTGCAGTGGGTGATCAGCGCCTACGCGCTCGTCTTCGGCGGCTTCCTGCTACTCGGCGGTCGCCTCGCCGACATCCTTGGGCGCAGGCGGGTGTTCATGGTGGGGCTCGTCATCTTCTCCGTCGGCTCGCTCCTCTGCGGGTTCGCGTGGAGCGACGAGTCGCTCATCGCCGCGCGCGCGCTCCAGGGACTCGGCGCGGCGACGATCACGCCGTCCGCCCTGTCCATTCTGACCACGACCTTCCGCGAGGGCCGGGAGCGGAACATCGCGCTCGGTGCCTGGGGCGCCGTCGGCGGCTTCGGCGCCGCTGCCGGCGTTCTCATGGGCGGGATCCTCACGGACCTGCTCTCCTGGGAGTGGATCTTCTTCGTCAACGTGCCCGGTCGGCCTGGCCGCGCTGGCGCTTGCGCCGATACTGCTCGCCGAGAGCAGGGACGCGCACGGCCAGAGTCACGACATCCCGGGTGCCGTGTTGGTGACCGCCGGGCTCAGCTTGCTCGTCCTCGGCATCACGCAGGGTCAGCAGTGGGGCTGGAGCTCGGTCGCGACGATCGGAGTCTTCCTGGGCGCGGCGGCGCTGCTCGGCTCGTTCGCGCTCTGGGAGCAGCGGCAGAAGGATCCGCTCGTGCCGTTCTCGATCTTCCGGCTCCAGACGCTGACCGCCGCGAACGTGGCCGGATTCATCATGGGCACGGCGATGTTCTCGATGTTCCTGATGCTGACGCTGTACATGCAGCAGGTGCTCGGGTACTCGCCGATGGAGACGGGCGTCGCCTACCTGGCGGTGGCCGGAACGGCCGTGATCTGGGCGAACTTCGCCGCGGCGGCCGTGAACCGCGTCGGCGTGAAGCCCGCCCTGATCCTGGGGATGGGCCTGCTCACCGTCGGGCTCGTCTACTTCACGCAGGTGTCGGTGGAGAGGCTCGTACTGGACCGAGCTCTTCCCCGGCTTCCTGATCCTGGGCGTGGCGATCCCCTTCGCGTTCGTGCCGATCACGATCGCGGCGCTCGCGGGCACGAAGCCGCACGAGGCGGGGCTCGCGTCCGGCCTCATCAACACCTCGCAGCAGATCGGCGGGGCGGTCGGGATCGCGCTGCTCTCGACGATCGCCGTGACCACGACCAACGACGAGGTCGCGAGCGGCACGCAGCTCACCGTTCGCCCTGACGGACGGGTTCGTCAACGCCTTCTGGGCGGGAGCCGCGATCGCGTTCGCGGGGCTGCTCGTCTCGATCTTCCTGGTCCGCGGTCGGGATCTCCGCCCGCAGGAGGCTCCGATCGGGGAGCCGGCGTTCGAGGGCGGAGCCGCCTAGGAGCGTCTCACCGTGCCGCACGCGGGCGGGGGAGGCGACGCCTCCCCCGCCCGCGCGTCGCGGCTACTTGAGCCCGTCTACTTGAGACCGTTGGCCTTCAGGAAGGCGTCCGCGACCTTCGCGGCCGGCTTCTTGTCGACGCCCACGGCCTTGTTCATCGCCTGATCGCCCTGACGGTGAGCAGCTTGCTGACGTTGTTCACCGTCGACGTGAACCGTGCGCCGTTCTCCGTCACGAGCTTGCGTGCTCACGACCGGCGCGACGTGCTGGAAGCCGAACATGTTCTTCGGGTCGCCGAGCTGCACGTACTTGGTCGAGAGGAGCTGCGGGTCGGTCGTGAACACGTCCGCGGCGAGCACCTTCCCCTCGTCGAGCAGCGTGTACGCGGAGATGCCGGAGAGCGGGCACGAAGTCGAAGCCCTGCACGCCGTACTGCTTGCCGATCGGCCCCGTCCACCGCGTCTCCCACTCCGGGAAGCCCGCGATCGTGAGATCGGGGACCTTCTTCAGGTCGGCGATGGTCTTCAGGCCGTACTTCCGCGCCGTCGCCCGCGTGACGGCGATCACGTCGCGGTCCTGGAACGGCGTCTGGCGGAGGAGCGTCTGGCCCCGCTTCTCGTACAGCCGCTTCGCGAGCGCGTACGTCCCGGCCGCGGTCTTCGGAAGTGTCTTCCGTTCGAAGGTGACCGACAGCATGATCCCGGTGTACTCCGGGTAGATAGTGACCTTGCCGTTGCGCAGCGCGCTGTCGATCAGCTCCGTCGAACCGATGTTCTCCTTGTACTGGACGTCGAAGCCCTTCGCCTCGAGGGCCTGCTTGTACAGCTGGCCGAGCACGTACTGCTCGGGAAAGTTCTTCGCGCCGACGATGATCGGCGTCGCCTGGTTCTCCGCGGCCGGCGCCGCGGCGGCACCACCCAGGACGAGCGCGACCCCGAACGCGATCGTGAACGCGGCCTTGGCCGCACGCCGGTTGTGCTTGCGAATCACTGCACTGCCCCCTTTCCGGGAGTCGGTCGAGGGTTTCTCCGGACCGCGGGCCACACTACCTGTGGGTGGTTCCCGTGAGCACGTCCGGTTCGAACGTGTGCGCCTCCGCACGTAGCCCCGCGGGCGTAACGAGCCGCTGCACGAGGCCGAGCGCGCCGTCCGCGAGAAGGGCGAGGACCGAGACGACGATCGCGGCCCCGACGACACCCTCGAGGCCGTATCCGGCCTGGTTGACGATGATGTCTCCGAGGCCGCCGCCTCCCGCGACCGCGGCGATCGTCGCCGTGGCCACGACGAACACCGTCGCGGTCCGGATGCCCGCGAAGATCAGCGGCAGCGCGAGCGGCAGCTCGACGCGCCGAACGATCTGCCAGCGGCTCATGCCCATGCCCCGTGCGGCCTCGACCGCTTCGGCCTCGACGCCGTCGATGGCGACGTACGCGTTGGTGAGGATCGGCGGCACGGCGAGGACGACGAGCGCGAGCGAGACGCTCCAGAAGCCGACCCCGAGGAAGACGAAGCCGACGGCGATGATCGCGAGGCTCGGGAGCGCCCGCCCGAGGTTAGCGACGTTCACCGCAACGACGGAGCCTCGATGCAGGTGGCCGAGCCAGACGCCGAGCGGGAGCGCGAGCACGACCGCGATGGCCATCGAGGCCGCGGACAGCTGGAGATGCTCCCACGTCTTCTCGAGGATGAGCCGGCGCTCGTCCACGACGAACTGGAGGGCGTCGACGAACACACCGAGGTCGACGCCGAGGATCACGCCGCCCTCCGGCTACGAGCCCACGGCGTGAGCGCCCGCTCCGCGACGACGAGCAGCGCGTCCGCGAGGAGCGCGAGCCCGACTGCCAGCGCGCCCGCGACGATGATCTCCGTCTTGAAGGCCTCGCGCAGCGCGATGAAGATCGGGTAGCCGAGGCCCTGCGGGATCACGAGCGCCGCCACCGTTGCGAGGGCGATGGTCGAGACGACCGCGACGCGCAGGCCGGCCATGATCGCCGGCACGGCGAGCGGGATCTCGACGCGCCAGAGCGTCTGGCGGCGCGTGAGGCCCATGCCGCGCGCGGCCTCGAGGATCTCGCCCGGCACGGCGCGCAGCCCCTCGAGGATGTTCCGGTAGAGGATGAGCAGCGTGTAGCCGACGAGCGCGACCTCGACCGTCGTCACCGTCAGGCCGGTCACGGGCACGAGCAGCTGGAAGAGCGCGAGACTCGGGATCGTGTACACGACCGCGGAGAACGCGACGAAGGGCTTCTCCGCGAGCCGGAAGCGGTGCGTGACGAGCGCGGCGACGAACGAGAGCACGAAGCCGACGGCGACCGCGATCAGAACCAGCTTCACGTGCTCGAGCAGCGCGGGCTGGAGGACGCCCGCCCAGTTGTCGCGGACCCAGTCCGGGCAGAAGAGGCGGTTTTCGACGACGCAGTCGCTGCCCTCCCCGAAGTCGGGGATGACGGGCTCGCCCTGTGCGAGCGGGGCGCTCATCCGGCGAGCCCGGCCAGGGTTTCGAGCGTGACCACGCCGCGCGGCTCCCCGTCGGAGCCGACGACCACGAGCGAGCGCGAGCGGGCCGTGATCATCAGCGACAGCGCGTCTCTGAGCGTCGTCGACCCGTCCGCGCTCGGCGCCGCGACGCCGTCGAGCGGCGCGAGCTCGACCTCCTCGAGCCGTCGCAGCGAGAGCAGCTTGAGCCCCCGATCGGTCCCGAGGAAGCGCGCGACGAAGTCGTCGGCCGGGCGCGCGAGCAGCGCCTCGGGCGTGTCGTACTGCGCGAGGATCCCGCCTTCCCGCAGGATCGCGATGCGGTCGCCGAGCAGGATCGCCTCGTCGATGTCGTGCGTGACGAAGACGATCGTCTTCCGGAGCTCGTGCTGGATGCGCAGGAGCTCCTGCTGGAGGCGCGCCCGGGTGATCGGGTCGAGCGCGCCGAACGGCTCGTCCATGAGCATCACCGGCGGGTTCGCGCCGAGAGCACGGGCGAGTCCGACCCGCTGGCGCTCGCCCCCGGAGAGCTGGGCGGGGAAGCGCGAGCGGTAGTCGTCCGGAGGAAGGTCGACGAGGTGGAGCAGCTCGTCCACCTGGGCGGCGATCCGCGCCTTCGGCCAGCCGAGCAGGCGCGGCACCGTCGCGACATTGTCCGCGACGGACATGTGCGGAAAAAGCCCGACCTGCTGGATGACGTATCCGATCCCGCGCCGGAGCGCCGTCACGTCGAGCGTCCGGACGCTCGTCCCGCCGATCGTGATGTCCCCCTCGGTGATGTCGATCAGGCGGTTGACCATCTTCATGGCCGTCGTCTTCCCGGCGCCCGAGGGGCCGACGAGGCAGCAGATCTCCCCGGCCGGCACGGTCAGCGTGAGCTCGCGCACGGCCGGCTCGGCGCGGCCGGGATAGCGCTTCGTCACGCGGTCGAAGGCGATCTCCGCGGCCTCGCCGCTCACGCCGACAAGCCTACAAGCGGGGGGCGGGGCGGCATCATGCGCTCGTGGAGCGCAGACGACGGACGCTCGAGGACCTGCTCGCGGACGCCGAGGCGCGCATCGAGCGGCTCTCCCCGGCCGAGGCGGCGGCCGCCGTCGAGGGGGGCGCCCTGCTCGTCGACATCCGCTCCGACGGCGACCGCGAGCGGGACGGCGTCGTCCCCGGTGCGCTGCACATCCCGCGCACCGTGCTCGAGTGGAGGCTCGATCCCGACAGCGAGTGGCGGAGCCCGCACGTGGGTGGGCTCGACGAGCGGCTCGTTCTCCTCTGCGACCACGGCTGCTCGTCGGTCCTGGCCGCGGCGGTGCTCGTCGACCTCGGCTTCGGGCGCGCCGGCGACGTCGTCGGCGGATTCGCCGCCTGGCGCGAGGCGGGGCTGCGGGTCGGACCCGCGCCGCGGCGGCCTGCGCCGGACGGGCTTCCGGGCACGGGGCTTCCGGGCACGGGGCTTCCGGGCACGGGGCTTCCGGGCATGGGGCCGCCGGATCCTCCTTGAAGTCCGGCGCCGAGCGCATACGCTCCTTCGCAGTCATGGAGGTGCGCAACCTCACCGCGGCCCAGCCCTTCACGACGAAGGACGGCTCGACGATCCGCGAGCTCATCGGCCTTCCGACCTCACAGCTCGTCCGCAACCAGTCGCTCGCGGAGGCCACGCTCGACCCCGGGCAGGCGACGGAGCGCCACTACCACCGCGAGAGCGAGGAGATCTACTTCCTGCTAGAGGGCGCCGGCTCGATGGAGGTGGACGGCGACGTCCGCGACGTCGCCGCCGGGGACGCGATCCTCATCCCGCCCGGAGCGCGGCACACGCTGCAAGCGGGGCCGGAGGGCGCGCGACTGCTGTGCTGCTGCGCACCGCCGTACCGGCACGAGGACACCTTCTTCGACTGAGGCTTACCGCTCGCCCGAGTCGACCACGCTCTGCACCCCGTGTTCGTGTGTGGCGGCCTGCCTCAGCGTGACGACCGCCTCGAGCCCTCCTCCTCCGCGCGCGCGGAGCTCCACGGCGCCGCCGTCGGCGCTCACCAGGCGCTCGACGATCGCGAGTCCCAGCCCGAAGCCGTCTCCTGCACCGTCGGCTCGCCAGAAGCGGTCGAACGCCCTCGCAGTCTCGTCCGCGTCCATCCCGGAGCCTTCGTCGGCAACGCTGATCTCGACCGCATCACCCCGTCGGCCGGCCGAGACCGTCACCGTTGTCCGGGGCGGGGAGTGGTCGAGCGCGTTCGCGAGGAGGTTGTCCAGCACTTGCTCGAGTCGGCCGGGCGTTGCCAGGGCGACGGTGCCGCGCTCCAGGGTCTCGTCGAGCCGTACGCCGCGCTCGTCCGCGTACGCCGCGAAGGCGGCGAGCCGTTCACGCGCGATGCCTGTGACGTCGACGGGTCGCGGCGACGCCGCGGCGCGATCCGCGCGAGCCAGCGCGAGGAGTGCGTCGACGAGTGCGGAGAGACGCTCGACCTCGGCGAGCGCACCGTCGAGCTCGCCCTGCCCGGCCGGTGCGACGTCCCGGTCGAGGTTCTCCAGCCGCAGCCGGAGTGCCGCGAGCGGGGTCCTCAGCTGGTGCGATGCGTCCGCGACGAACTCGTCCTGCGAGCGCACCAGCACGTCGATCTTGGCCACCATCGTGTTGAACGTCTCGGCGAGCCGCTTCACCTCGGGCGGCCCTTCGACCGGTGCGCGTGTGTCGAGATCGCCGGCGCCGATCGCGTCCGCTGCGCGTTCGAGCCGGTCGAGGGGTCGGATCACCCAGCGGGCGAGCGCGAACGCGATCACGACGGCGACGGCCAGCACGCCGAGCGCGATCAGCGCGAGCACCGACCAGTAGCGGTGGATCCGCGCATCCACCGCCGACATGGGATACGTCACACGCACAGCGCCGTGGACGACCCCACTCGACGCAACCGGAACGGCGACGTACAGCAGGTCGGTACCCAGCGTCCTGGACGCTCGGCTGCCCGTCGCGATCTCGCCCCCGAGCGCCCTCCTGATCTCGGACCGGGAAGAGAAGTCCCGGCTCTGCGTGGGCGCCGTGTCGAGGAGCGCATTGCCCTCGGCGTCGACGACGAGCACGCGCCCGCCCGTGTCGGCGTCGTAGTCCGCGGCGACACGACGGACCTGCGCAGGCACCGTCGTTCCGTGCTCGAGCGAGTCCTCGACGAGCGTCGCCAGGGCGACGGTGTCGCGCTCGACCTTGTCCGTCAGCTCGCGGCGCTCGTTCTCCGCGTACGAGATCGCGAGCGGGATCTCCAGGAGCGCGAGCACGAGCACCGCGACCGCGAGGTAGCTGGCGAGGAGCCGGCGCCTCACGGCTGGGGGGCGAGGCGGAGCCCGACGCCGCGCACCGTCTCGATCCAGCGTGGGTCCCCGAGCTTCCTCCGCAGCGACGCGACGTGGACGTCGACGGTCCTCGTCGGCCCGAACCACTCGGTGTTCCAGACCTCCCGCAGCAGTCGCTCGCGGTCGATCACGGCGCCCGGGTCGGATGCGAGCAGGGCGAGCAGGTCGAACTCCTTCGTCGTCAGTGCGAGCTCGCGCCCGTCGAGCGACGCACGACGGGCGCGCGTGTCCACTTCGAGCGTTCCCGCCCGCAGCACGTCGTCCTCATCCCCGGCGTTCGTCCGGCGCATGACGGCGCGAATGCGGGCGAGGAGCTCGCGGAACCCGAACGGCTTGACGACGTAGTCGTCCGCGCCGAGCTCCAGCCCGACGACACGATCGACCTCCTCCCCGCGTGCCGAGACGACGATGATCGGCACGTTCGACTTCGAGCGCAGCTCCCGGCAGACCTCGATCCCGTCGATGTCCGGGAGCCGCAGGTCGAGGAGCACGAGGTCCGGCAGCGGCGCGTCGAGCGCCTCCTGTCCGGTGGCGACGCGGTTGACCGCGAAGCCCTCGCGCGCCAGGCCCTCCGCGAGGGGGCCGGCGATCGAATCCTCGTCCTCGACGACCAGGATCTCCACGACCGGATGGTCGCACGCCGTCTCTGCGTCCCCGTCCGTGGAAAACCGAACCCTTACCTCGAGTTGGCGTTGATTTACCCGGCCCGCGCCCGCCTCTTACGTCGCTCGCTCTACCGTCGTAGGCGTCGTCCCACCAAGGAGGCTCCGATGGCACGAAAGCATCTGTTCATCATCGTGGTGCTGCTCGGCGCCGCCGCGGTCGCCGGGCTCCTCGCCATGACTCGCACCTCCGCAACCGGCAGTCCTGCGAGTGCCTCACCCTCGCAGGACTCGTCCATCTCGTTCCGGCTGAAGAAGCTCGACCGCCTCGAGGCGTCGCTCCAGAAGCGACTGACCGCACCCGCCGCTTCGACCACGGCCCCCGTCACCGTCTACCGACGCGCCGTCGCGCCTGCAGCGGCGAGCTCGAGCCCCGAGTCGTACGACGAGCACGAGCACGGCGACGACGACGGCGTCGAGCTCGACGATCGCGATGACTAGCCACGTCACGCGCCTCTACGTCACCGCGGCCTCGGTGCTCGGCTTCTTCCTCGCCTGGGCCGGCATCGCCGCGCACCCGTGGACCGCATCGTCCTCGACAGCTGGCGGCGGATCCGGCCGCCAAGGCCGTGGCGCAGTACGAGCAGCGGCTGCAGTTCGACGCCGCGCTCCTGCGGCAGCTCGAGGCGAGCCGCGGGGCGCAGGCGGCGGCACCGCCCGTCCGCATCGTGACGCTGCCGCCCCTGACGACGACCCGGAGCTCCTGATGCTCGGGCGGTGCTTCGCGGCCATGGGGACGGAGGTCGAGCTCTATCTCGACGCCGACGCCGATCCGGCCGTGCTCGAGGACGTGGAGCACGAGTTCCACCGCGTGGAGTCGCTGCTCTCCCGCTTCCGGCCGGACTCGGAGCTGTCGCGACTCAACCGCGCGGGAGCGATGCGCGTCGGCCCCGAGCTCCTCGAGGTGACGGCGCTCTCGCTCGAGGCGCGTGAGCGCACCGGCGGACGCTTCGATCCCACGGTTCACGACGCCGTCGTCGCGGCCGGCTACGACCGGACGTTCGCCCTCCTGGAGGGCGGCCACGTGCCGCCGTCTCGGGGCTCTGCGCCGTGCGCCGGCGCGGTCGCGGTCGACATCGCCGCGTCGACCGTCGCGCTCGAGGACGGCTTCAGGCTGGACTTCGGAGGCATCGCGAAGGGCTGGGCGGTCGACCGCGCCCTCGCCAGCCTCTCCGCGCACGGCCCTGCGCTCGTGAACGCAGGGGGAGACGTCGCCGGGGCCGGGCGGCCGTGGCACGTCGGCGTCGACACTCCCGACCGCGTCCTCACGCTGGAGCTGGACGGCGGCGCACTCGGCACCTCCGGGCGAGACCGCAGGCACTGGAGCTCGGACGGCGTCGAGCGCCACCATCTGATCGACCCGTCCACCGGCCGGCCCTCCGAGGGAGAGCTGCTGACCGTGACCGTCGCCGCAGGGACTGCGACGGACGCGGAGGTGCTCGCGAAGTCGCTCTTCCTCGCAGGCGGCCTGCGACAGGCGGGCGCGGAGGCCGACGAGCGCGGCCTCCCGGCGGTCCTCGTCGGTCGCAATGGGGCGACGTTGCTCGCCGGAGGGCTCGAATGAGGACCGATCCGACGTTCTGGATCATCGCCAGGGCCAGCGGCCTCGTCGCCTATGCGCTCCTGACGGCGTCGGTCTTGGCCGGGATCGCCCTCAAGGCGCGACCGTTCGGCCGGTCACCGCGGCCCGCGGCGATCACCGACGTGCATCGCTTCCTGGCTCTCCTCGGGCTCGCCTTCCTCGGCGTTCACGGGACCGCGCTCGTCCTCGACCGGACGGTGGACATCTCCCTCGCCGCGCTCGTCGTCCCGGGGCTCGTCCCGTACCGGCCCCTCTGGACGGCGCTCGGCGTCATCGCGGCCGAGCTCATGGTGCTCGTCTACGTGTCCTTCGCGCTACGGAGCAGGATCGGCGTACGTGCCTGGAGACGGCTCCACTGGCTCACGTACGGGCTCTTTGCGCTCGCCACCGTGCACGGCCTCGCGGCCGGAACCGACACGAGCCGTCCGTGGGCCCTTCCGTTCTACGGGGCTGCGGTCGGCGCGGTCCTCGCGGCAGCCGGCTGGCGCGCCCTCGTTCCCCCGACCCAAGGAGGTGGCAAGGCATGTACCGAGTCGAGATCGACCGGACGCTCTGCATCGGTTACGGCCTGTGCACAAGGACGGCGCCGAGCTCGCTGCGTCTCGCCGCTGACGGCATCGCCGAAGCGGTTCCCGAGGCGCTTCACGGCGAGGACGTCGTCGAGGCCGCGCAGACCTGCCCAATGGAGGCGATCGTCGTCTACGACGAGGACGGGCGCGCGGCAGCCTGATCCCACGGTCGCGGCGATCGCCCCACGGGGCGAACAACCGTTCCGCGGTGCGGGGAAACACCGATCGGCATTGCGCCGAAGCCCCGAAGCCAGGCGCCCCTGCGACTCTTAGGGTCGGAGGCAGCGACCAGGAGGCGCCGTGCCCACGAACCTGTCCCGCTCGGAAACGGATATCGTCGACACCCACGTCGTGGAACGGGTCGTCGACCGTCTTCGCGAGGCCGGGGTTGCGCTCCCGACGTTCGCGCAGCTCGCGAGCCCAGAGCTGGTCCCGGCTTCCGTTCGCGAGGTCTTGCGTGCGGTCGGGCCGGACGAAGCGCATCCGCTGAACCTCTTCCGCGTTCACTGGCACAACGCGGCCGATCGCGTCGACGTCGTCGGCGTCCCGGAGCACGTCGTGCTCCCCAGCGAGCTCACCGGCGTTGCCGCGCGGATCGTGGTCGCGCTCGGAGACCGCTTCCCCCTGATCGGCGCGCACAAGGTCCTCGCCGCCTACGGGTGCCTCGTGCCCCGGCTTGTCACGGGGCGGTTCGACCCGGCGCGCGATCGCGCGGTCTGGCCGTCCACGGGCAACTACTGCCGGGGCGGCGTCGCCATCTCGCGCCTCCTCGGCTGCCGCGGCGTCGCCGTCCTGCCCGAGGGCATGAGCAGGGAGCGGTTCGACTGGCTCGAGCAGTGGGTCGTCGAGCCGGGAGACATCGTCCGCACGCCGGGCACGGAGTCGAACGTCAAGGAGATCTACGACCGCTGCAAGGAGCTCGCGGCCGATCCGGAGAACGTGATCTTCAACCAGTTCTCCGAGTTCGGGAACTACCTCGTCCACTACCTGGCGACCGGAGCCGCGCTCGAGCGCGTCTTCGAGCACCTGCGGAGCGACGAGCCCGCGCTCGGGTTGCGCGCCTTCGTCGCCGCGACGGGGTCGGCCGGCACGATCGCCGCGGGCGACTACCTCGGGGAGCGCCACGGGTCGCTCACGGTGGCCTGCGAGGCGCTCGAGTGCCCGACGCTCCTCTACAACGGCTTCGGCGAGCACAACATCCAGGGGATCGGGGACAAGCACGTCCCGCTGATCCACAACGTCATGTCGACCGACGTGGCGCTCGCGGTCTCCGACCGCGCGACCGACCGGCTCGGAGTCCTCTTCGGGACGGACGTGGGGCGCGGCCATCTCGCGCGGCGCGGAGTACCGCACGATGTACTGGAGGCGCTCCCGTCGCTCGGTCTCTCCTCGATCTGCAACGTGCTCGGCGCGATCAAGGTCGCGAAGCACTACGGCCTCGGGCCGACCGACGTCGTCGTGACCGTCGCGACCGACGGGGCGGCGATGTACTCGAGCGAGCGCGCGCTCGCCCTGGCGCGATACTTCCCCAACGGCTTCGACGAGGTCGCCGCGGCGGAGGTCTACGGTGAGCATCTCCTCGGCGCCGCGACCGACCACCTCCTCGAGCTCACGCACCGGGACCGCGAGCGCGTGTTCAACCTCGGCTACTACACGTGGGTCGAGCAGCAGGGCGTCTCGCTCGAGGACTTCGAGGCCCGCCGCGACCCGGCCTTCTGGGCCGGGCTTCGCGAAGCCGTGCCCGTCTGGGACGATCTGATCGACGAGGTCAACGCGAGGACGGGGGTTCTCGACGGTGTCTGATCCCACCGCACGCAGCCAGGCGGGTTCGAGAGCCCTCGGTATCGGGCACCGGGTCCGGAACCCCTCCTCGCGGCTCTTGTGTGCCGGCTGCGGCGCCGAGGTGTCCATGGCCCACCCGTACCCGTTCCGCTGCCCGAACGCGACACGAGGGGACGACGTCGATCATGTCCTCCGTCGCAGGCTCGATCTCGACACCGTTCGCTTCCCGTCGGACGAGCCCGACCCGAACCCCTTCGTCCGGTACCGGAGCCTGCTCCACGCGTACCACCTCGGCCTTGGCAGGGGGCTCTCCGACGACACCTTCCAGGCGCTCGTCCGCCGGCTCGACACACGGGTCGCCGCGGTGGACTCGCACGGGTTCCGGGCGACGCCGTTCCGGCGGAGCGCCAAGCTCAGCAAGGCCCTCGGGTTCGCGCGTGAGGGCGGCGTCTGGGTCAAGGACGAGACGGGGAACGTGTCGGGCTCGCACAAGGCGCGCCATCTCTTCGGCGTCCTCCTCCAGCTCGAGGTCGCCGAGCGGCTCGGGCTCGCGGAGGCTCCACGACCCGAGCTCGCGATCGCGAGCTGCGGGAACGCCGCGCTCGCTGCGGCTGTCGTCGCGGCGGCCGGCGAGCGCACGCTTCGGGTCTTCGTGCCGACGGACGCGGATCCCGCGATCCTCGCGAGGCTCGAGGAGCTCGGGGCGCTCGTCACCGTCTGCCCGCGCGACCGGAGCCCGGGCGACCCGACGTACCGACGGCTGCTGGCCGCGATCGAGCGCGGCGCCCTGCCCTTCACCTGCCAGGGGAACCTCAACGGCCTGGCGATCGAGGGCGGCGAGACGCTCGGGTGGGAGATGGTCTCGTCTGGCGTGCAGCTCGACCGCGTCGTCGTCCAGGTGGGGGGCGGAGCCCTGGCCAGCGCGTGCATCCAGTCGTTCGGCGAAGCCGTGGAGCTCGGCGCGCTCCCGGCGGCACCCAGGGTCGACACCGTCCAGACCGCGGGCGCCTGGCCGCTGAAGCGCGCATTCGACGCGATCGCGGGCCCGGGCGACCCGGTGGAGGCGCTTCGGTTCGCGGGCCGCCACCGCTCGGCGTTCATGTGGCCCTGGGAGGAGGAGCCGCGGAGCGTCGCCCACGGGATCCTCGACGACGAGACCTACGACTGGCTCGCGGTCGTCGAGGGCATGCTCGCGACGGGCGGTCTGCCCCTCGTCGTCGACGAGGACCTGCTGAACCGCGCGAACACGCTCGCGCGGCAGTCGACCGGGATCGACGTCGACCACACGGGCTCCGCGGGCCTCGCGGGGCTGCTCGCTCTGCGCTCCGCCGGAGAGGTCCGGGACGACGAGCGCGTGGCGGTGCTGTTCACCGGAGCCGTGCGCACGGCTCCCAACAAAAGGAGGAAACGAGATGAGGAGCTTCCTCGGGAGAGACATCCTGTCGCTGAAGGACTTCGAGCGGGCTGACTTCCAGCGCATCTTCGAGGTCTGCGACGAGCTCGCCCCGATCGCGAAGTCGAGGCGGAACGCGGACCTGCTCACCGGCAAGACGCTGCTGACCGCCTTCTACCAGCCGTCGACGCGTACGCGGCTGTCGACGGAGGCGGCGATGCACCGGCTCGGCGGCCACGTGCTCGGGTTCTCGGACGCGAAGATGACGAGGGCCGGCGACTTCTACCAGGAGTCGATCAAGGACACGGTCCACATGCTCGAGTACTACGGCGACGTCATCGCGATGCGCCACTTCGAGCAGGGCGCTCCCGCGGAGGCCGCCGAGTGGGCGTCCATCCCCGTGATCAACTGCGGGGACGGCTGGGGAGAGCACCCGACGCAGGTCCTGACCGACCTGTACACGACGCAGAAGGAGCTCGGGCGGCTCGACGGCCTGACGTACCTGCTCGTCGGCGACATGCGCATGCGGACGATGCACTCGATCCTGTACGCGCTCTCGCAGTTCGACGCGAAGGCGTACGTCGTCGGCCCGCCGGAGATGTCCCTCCTGCCGGAGTTCACCATCGAGCTCGACGAGCGGAACGTGCGCTACGAGGAGGCGGACTCGGTCGAGGACGTCATCTCCGAGTGCGACGTCATCTACATGGAGCCGGTCGTGCAGGCCGACTACACGGCCTCGCGCGAGGAGCGCGACGACGGTGGCGTCGCGACGACCCCGGCGACCTACCGCGTCACCCGCGAGCTGCTGCGGGAGAAGGCGAAGCCGGACTCGATCATCCTCCACAGCCTGCCGCGAATGGACGAGCTCCCCGCGGACGTCGACGCCACGCGCCACGCGCGCTACTGGCAGGAGGCGTTCAACGGGGTCGTCATGCGGATGGGCCTGCTCGCGCTCGTGCTCGGAGCCGTGGAGTAGAGATGGAGCTCTCGCTCAACGGAAGGAAGGTCGTCGCGGAGCCGCACGAAGGGCAGAGCCTGCTCGAGCTGCTCCGCGACGACTTCGGCGTGCGCTCCGTGAAGGACGGCTGCGCGCCGGAGGGCTCCTGCGGGGCCTGCACCGTCCTCGTGGACGGGCGCGCCGTCGTCTCCTGCGCGCAGAAGGCGACGCGGGTCGAGGGGAAACACGTCGTCACGCAGGAGGGGCTGTCCGAGGACGAGCGCCGGCTCTGGGCCGACGCGTTCGTGGCCGCCGGCGCGTCCCAGTGCGGCTACTGCTCCCCCGGGATCGTCATGAAGGCCGAGGCGCTTCTCCGCAAGAACCCTGAGCCCTCGCGCGAGGACATCGCGCACGCGCTGCTCGGGAACCTCTGCCGCTGCACGGGCTACGCGAAGATCGTCGACGCGGTGCGGCTCGTGGCTGCGGCCCACCGAGGCATCCCCCTCCCCGAGCCCGAGCGCAGCGGGCGCGTCGGCGCCCGCGCGGCACGCTACGAGGGCCCCGGCCTCGCGCTCGGCGACAAGCTGTACGTCGGCGACCTCGTCGAGCCCGGGATGCTGCACGGAGCGCTCCGCTTCTCGGACCACCCGCGCGCGCGCGTCGTCCGGATCGACACGTCGAAGGCGGCGGCTCACCCCGGGGTCGTCGCGGTGGTGACCGCCGCCGACGTGCAGGGCGAGCGCGCGCAGGGCACCCTGACGAAGGACTGGCGACAGCTCGTCGCCGAGGGCGAGGTGACGTCGTACGTCGGTGACGTGCTCGCCGCCGTCGCGGCCGAGAGCCGTCATGCCGCCCGCGAGGCGGCGGCGCTCGTGGAGGTCGAGTACGAGGTGCTCGACCCGGTCACCGACCCCTTCGACGCGCTCGAGGAGGACGCACCGCTCCTGCATCCGGGCGGCAACGTTCTCTCGGTCTCGCGCGTGCAGCGGGGCGACGTGGACGCCGCGCTCGCGGGCGCTGCGCACGTCGTCACCGAGACGTACCGCACGCAGTTCATCGAGCACGCGTTCCTCGAGCCCGAGTCCTCGCTCGCCGTGCCCGACGGCAACGGGTCGCTGCACGTGTACTCGCAGGGCCAGGGCGCCTGGGAGGACCGGAACCAGATCGCCTCCTTCCTCGCGCTTCCGCGGGAGCAGGTGCGCGTCACGCAGGTGACGACCGGCGGCGCCTTCGGCGCGAAGGAGGACCTGAACGTCCAGTGCCACGCGTCGCTCATGGCGACGGTCACCGGACGCCCCGTCCTGGTCACCCTCAGCCGCCGGGAGAGCATCCGCTTCCACGCGAAGCGGCACCCGCTGTGGATGGAGTACACCGCCGGCTGCGACGAGGAGGGGCACCTGCTCGCGCTCCGGGCCCGCATCGTCGGGGACACCGGGGCGTACGCGAGCGTCGGCGACAAGGTGCTCGAGCGGGCGGCCGGACACGCCTGCGGCGCCTACCGCGTGCCGAACGTCGACGTCGAGGCGAGGGCCGTCTATACCAACAACCCGCCCTGCGGCGCGATGCGCGGCTTCGGTGTCAGCCAGACGAACTTCGCGGTCGAGGGGATCCTCGACCTGCTCGCGGAGGAGGTCCGGGTCGACGGCTGGGAGATCCGCTTCAGGAACGTGCTCCGCGAGGGAGACCGCACCGGCACCGGGCAGAGGCTCGGCCCGGGCGTCGGCCTGGAGAAGACGCTGCTCGCCGTGCGCGACGCCTACCGGGAGGCGCGCTTCGCCGGCATCGCCTGCGGCCTGAAGAACACGGGGATCGGGAACGGCGTCGTCGAGTTCGGCCGCGCAGTGCTCCGGCCGGAGGCGGACGGGACGCTCACGCTCTTCCACTCCTGGACGGAGATGGGGCAGGGCGTGCACACCGCGCTCCGCCAGATCGCCTGCGAGGAGCTCGGGCTCGAGCCGGAGCGCGTGCGGGTCGTCGTCGACACGGAGCGCGAGCTCGACACCGGCCAGACGACCGCCTCCCGCTCGACGATGCTCGGCGGCAACGCCGTGCTCGACGCCGCACGCAAGCTCCGGCAGGAGCTCGCCGGGCGTCCGCTCGAGGCGCTCGCGGGCCGGGAGATCGAGGGCGAGTACGTCGTCGACTGGACGACGTCGAACGACGCCGACGAGCCCGTCACGCACCTCGGCTACGGGTGGGCGACACAGGTCGTCCTGCTCGACGACGAGGGCCGGCTCGCGAAGGTGATCGCCGCCCACGACGTGGGGAGGGCGATCAACCCGACCCTGATCGAGGGCCAGATCGAGGGCGGCATTCACATGGGCCTCGGGCAGGCGCTCTCCGAGGAGCTCGTCGTCGAAGGCGGGTTCCCCGTCACGGAGACGCTGAAGTCCCTGCACATCATCCCCCCGAGCGGGATGCCCGATGTCCAGGTCGTCCTCGTCGAGGAGCCACAGCCCGAAGGGCCCTACGGGGCGAAGGGCGTCGGCGAGGCGTGCATGGTTCCGACCGCGGCAGCGGCGGCGGGCGCATTGCACGCCTACGACGGCATCCGGCGGACGCGGCTGCCGATGAAGGACTCGCCGGCCGCGCTCGCCGCGGTGCCGCACCTCGTGCGTGCGCGTGAGCGCCCCCTGGGGACAAACCGGCACGAAACCGGCGCCCTTACAGTGCCAGGCACTGTTAAGAGCACCCGTCCAGGGGGAGCCGGTCGCGTGATCCTCGCCGGCGCGCACGGTCGTCGTCTCGCTCGACCCGGTCCGGATCGCGCAGCGCGACGTGCACGTGCGGGACGGCCGGATCGTCGCCGAGGGCGGTGGCGAGCGGCGCGACTGCTCCGGCTGTCTCGTCGTCCCCGGCAACGTCTGCGCGCACACCCACCTCTACTCGGCGCTCGCCCGCGGGATGCCGTACGCGCTCGAGCCGCCCCGGGACTTCCTGCAGATCCTCCAGCGCGTCTGGTGGCGCCTCGACCGCGCGCTCGACCTCGACACGATCCGCGCGTCCGCGCTCGTCGGCGGGATGGAGGCGCTGCTCTCCGGGACGACGACGCTCGTCGACCACCACGCCTCGCCCGACGCGATCGACGGCTCGCTCGACGTGATCGCGGAGGCGCTCGGCTCCCTGGGGATCCGGTCGATCCTCTGCTACGAGACGTCGGACCGGGACGGCCCGGCGCGCGCAGACGCCGGCCTCGAGGAGAACCGCCGCTTCGCGCGACGCGTGCGCCGCGAGAAGCCGCCGCTCACCCGCGCGATGGTCGGCGCGCACGCGTCGTTCACCCTCTCCGACGAGACCCTCGCCGCCTGCGCGAGCGCGGCCCGCGAGCTCGAGGTCGGCCTGCACGTGCACGCCGCGGAGGACGAGGTCGACGAGCGCGACGCCGAGGCCCTGCACGGCGTTCGCGTCGTCGCGCGCCTCGCGCAGGCGGGCGTGCTCGACCGTCGCGCGCTCCTCGCGCACGGAGTGCACCTCGACGACGCCGAGCTCGAGCTCGCCGGTCGGGCGCACGCGTACGTCGCACACAACGCGCGCTCGAACATGAACAACGCTGTCGGCCGGGCCCGGGTGACGGAGCTCGGCCCCTGGGTCGTGCTGGGCACGGACGGGATCGGCTCCGACATGTTCGAGGAGTCGCGCGCCGCCTACTTCCGCCTCCGCGAGGACGACCTGTCGGCCGGCGCCGACTGGCCGCTCGCCCGGCTCGCCGAAGGCGCCCGGCTCGTCGGCAGCGCGTTCGGCGAGCGACGGCTCGGGAAGCTGGAGACGGGGGCTCCGGCGGACCTCGTCGTCCTCGACTACGCGGCGCCCGCGCCGGTCGACGAGTCGAGCTTCCCCGGCCACTGGGTGTTCGGCCTCGGCTCCCGCTGCGTTCGCGACGTGATGGTCGCCGGCGAGTGGGTCGTGCGCGACCGCCGGCTGACGCGCGTCGACCAGGACGAGCTCGCCGCGGCGGCCCGGGTCGAGGCCGGGCGGCTCTGGACACGGCTCGAGCAGATCCCCCCGCACCGATTCCAGCCGAAAGGAGGGCGGCGATGGCCGTCGCCACTGACCACCGTGTAGCGCTCTACCTGCAGGACAAGCACCCGATCCGCGACGGGATGCGCTACGCGCAGCTCGCGGAGGAGTGCGGCTTCGAGGCCGTCTGGCAGGCCGAGAGCCGTCTCGTCCGCGAGGCGACGATCCCGATGGCCGCGTTCGCGACCGTCACCGAGCGGATCCGTATCGGCTCGGGGGTCGTGAACCCGTGGACACGGAACGTCGGTCTGCTCGCGGCGACCTTCTCGACGCTCGACGACCTGGCGCCCGGACGGGTCATCCTCGGGCTCGGCGCGTGGTGGGACCCGCTCGCGCGGAAGGTCGGCATCCACCGGCACCGTCCCGTCGAGGTCATGCGCGAGGTGGTCGAGGTGACGCGCCTCCTGCTCGCCATGAAGCGGGTGACGTTCCACGGGGAGTACGTGGACGTCGAGGACATCGAGATCGACATCGTCCACGGCGACCGCTCCCCGAAGGACGTCCCGATCTACATCGCCGCGACGACCGGCATGAGGATGATGGAGCTCGCCGGCGAGATCGGGGACGGCGTGCTCCTCAACTACCTCGTCGGTCCCGAGTACAACCGCGAGGCGCTCGAGCATCTCGCCGCGGGCGCCGAGCGCGCGGGGCGCACGCTGGACGACGTCGACCGGCCGCAGCTCGTCGTCTGCTCGCTCGACGACGACCGCTCGCTCGCGCTCGACCGCGCGCGCGAGCTCGTCACCCAGTACCTCGGCCAGCAGCCGCACATCGGGAAGGCGAGCGGAGTCGACGAGTCGCTGCTCGAGGAGATCGGCCGGATGCTGACGTGGCCGGCGACGCAGGAGCAGATCGAGAAGGCGATGGCGCTCGTCCCGGACGACGTGGTCCAGCTCGTCACCGCGTCGGGCACTCCGGACGAGTGCAAGGCGAAGGTCCAGGAGTACGTCGACGCGGGATGCACGTGCCCCGTGCTCTACCCGCTCGGCGACGACGTGCCCGCGATGATCGAGGCGTTCGCCACGGTGCGGGTGTGAAGGAGATGTTCCACTCACGGAAAGCGAGGCAGTGATGCACCAGGTGGCGATCGACCGCTCGACGCTCGTCGGCCGCGACTTCATCGAGACGCTCGACTGGACGGTCGAGGAGATCGAGGAAGCGCTGGCCGTGGCGGGCGAGCTCAAGTCGGCGTTCAGGAACGGGGAGCCGCACCGGCTGCTCCCGGACAAGACGCTGTTCATGCTCTTCCTCGACAAGTCGACCCGGACCCGGAACGCGTTCGAGTCCGGCATGACGCAGCTCGGCGGCCACGCGATCTACCTCGACGCCGAGAAGACCCAGGTCGCGCACGGGGAGAGCCCGAAGGACATGGGGATCATCCTCTCCCGCTACGGCCACGGGCTCGCCATCCGGCACGACCTCGCGCCGTACGAGGGCAACGCCTGGATGCGGGAGATCGCCCGCTGGGCCGACATCCCGCTGATCAACCTCCAGTGCGACGTCGACCATCCGACCCAGACGCTGGCCGACCTGATGACGCTCCGCGAGCAGCGCGGCGAGAACCTGCGCGGCCTGAAGGTGGCCGTCTCGTGGGCCTACGCGCCGTCCTACGCGAAGCCGCTCTCCGTCCCGCAGGGGCTCGCGACGCTGCTTCCCGCGCTTCGGGATCGACGTCGTGATCGCGCACCCGCCGGGCTTCGAGCTGATGCCCGAGGTGCTGAAGCGGGCCGAGGCCGCCGCCGAGGAGGCCGGGACGTCGATCACCTACACGAACGACATGGACGAGGCGTTCGAGGGCGCGGACGTCGTGTACCCGAAGTCCTGGGGGCGGATCGACGCGTTCTCCGACGAGAAGAAGGCCCTCGCAGAGTCCGGAGCGTTCGGCGACTGGATCTGCGACGCCCGCCGCATGGCGCTCGCGAGCCCGGACGCGCTGTACATGCACTGCCTGCCCGCCGACCGGGGCACCGAGGTGACGGACGAGGTCATCGACGGGCCGCAGTCGGTCGTGTACGACGAGGCCGAGAACCGGATGCACACGGGCAAGGCGCTCATGGCGCTGACGATGGGCGGCTACACCCTATGACGGATCCGCGAACGAACGGAGGAGGGCGGCGGCCGCGCCTGGTCGTCGCCCTGGGCGGGAACGCGCTCCTGCGCCGGGGTGAGCCATTGACCGCGGAGATCCAGCGCCGCCACGCGGGCCAGGCGATGGCTCTCGTCGCGGAGCTGGCGGCGGAGCACGACGTCGTGCTGACGCACGGGAACGGCCCGCAGGTGGGGCTTCTGGCGCTGCAGGCGTCCGCGTACGCGGACGTCCCTCCCTACCCGCTCGACGTGCTCGGCGCCGAGACCGAAGGGATGATCGGGTACGTCCTCGAGCAGGAGCTCCAGAACCGCCTTCCCGGACGCACCGCGGTCACGGTGCTGACGCAGGTCGTCGTCGATCACGACGACCCAGCCTTCTCGGCCCCGACGAAGCCGATCGGCCCCGTGTACACGGAGGAGCAGGCGCATCGACTCGCGGACGAGCGCGGCTGGGCGATCGCCCCCGACGGCGAGCACTTCCGTCGGGTCGTGGCCTCGCCGCAGCCGCTCCGGATCGTCGAGCTCTCCGCGATCCGCATGCTCGTCGATGCAGGGGCGATCGTCGTCTGCACCGGTGGCGGTGGGATACCCGTAACCGTGAACGGCGCCGGCACGCTTCGCGGGGTCGAGGCCGTGATCGACAAGGATCTCGCTGCGGAGCTCCTCGCGAGGAGCCTCGAGGCGGACTTCCTCCTGATGCTGACGGACGTCCCCGCGGTGATGCGCGGTTGGGCGACGGACGAGGCGACCCCCATCGGGCGCACGACACCCGCCGAGCTGCGGACGATGGAGTTCGCGAACGGCTCGATGGGCCCGAAGGTGGACGCAGCGTGCCGCTTCGTCGACGCGACCGGAGGGATCGCCGCGATCGGCTCGCTCGAGGACGCCACGCGGATCGTCGCGGGTGAGGCCGGCACGACTGTCGTGCCGGCCGGCCGGCCGGCGCTGGCCGGGATCCGAGGGGACGCTAGGAGGCGTGCTTGACGGACGTCCTCGTGGACTGGGTCGTCGAGGAGACGGCGGAGACCCTCGAGGCGTTCGACTCGGAGCCTGCCGCGGCCCTCGGCGGCGAGCCCGACGGGCTCGAGGCGGTGGACGCGCATGACCCGAGCGGTCGCGCAGTCTCTGCCGACGGTGACCGCGGCGCCGGGATGCCGGACTCGCTGCAGCTCTTCCTGGACGAGATCTCCCGGTACCAGTTGCTCACGGCGAGGGAGGAGGTCGAGCTTGCGAAGCGGATCGAGCGGGGCGACGACGAGGCGAAGGAGCGGATGATCGCCGCGAACCTCCGGCTCGTCGTCTCGATCGCGAAGCGGTACCAGGGCCACGACATGCCGCTGCCCGACCTGATCCAGGAGGGAGTCATCGGCCTGATCCGCGCGGTCGAGAAGTTCGACTGGCGGCGCGGGTTCAAGTTCTCGACGTACGCCACCTGGTGGATCCGGCAAGCCGTCCAGCGCGCGATCGCGAACAAGGCGCGGACGATCCGCGTCCCGGTGCACGTCGCAGACCAGGAGCGGCGGATCGCGCGGGTCGAGGACGGGCTGGCCATGGTCCTCCGGCGGCTGCCGACCGACGCGGAGATCGCGTCCGAGCTCGGCCTCGAGGAGGAGCGCGTCCGCCGCGTCCGCCAGGCGCCACGGACCGTCGCGAGCCTCGATCGCCGTGTGGGCGAGGACGAGGGCGCCGCGCTGTACGAGCTCCTGCCCTCGGCGGACGTGACGCCGTTCGAGGACGTCGAGACGGCGTTCAGGGCCCGCGAGGTGGTGAGCGCGGTCGCGCGGCTCCCCGAGCGGGAGCGCGAGGTCATCCGGCTGCGGTACGGCCTCGACGGCGATCCTCAGAGCACCACGAAGGTCGGCGCCCTGCTCGGGATCACCCGGCAGCGAGTGCAGCAGCTCGAGGCGAAAGGCCTCGAGCGTCTCGCCCGCGACTACGAGCTCGGGGCGCTCCGCGTGGACGCGGCCTGACCGCGACCGGGTCGCGGTGACGTCGGGAGCCGCCGGCCGCAGAGGCTCGGGCCGTCATCGCCCGGGCTTCCGTGCGCGATGGCGCCGGCTACGGCTGCGGCTGCCCTGCCGATAGCGGGAGTGGCGCTCCTCCGCGCGCTTTCCGCGCTGCCGGTGCTCTCGGCGCTGCGTGATCGGCATGGCACGACTATCGCTCACGCGCCTCGGCGCAGCATCGGTGGACTGCCCGATCCGTGCTGCGCCTTTCCCCGTACGGCCCGTCCCGCACGTGGCTGTTGCCCAGGCAGCCTGCGCGCCGCGTGCGCAGAATGCCGCCGATGGGTCCTCACCGCCGCCACTGCTCCGGCAGCGACCGAGGCGCGCCGGTCGGGGCGTAGGTCGGGATGTTCCGGAGCGTCCTCGTCGCCGTGGACGGCTCCGCGCACTCCGAGCGTGCGCTCGCGGAGGCCGTCGACCTCGCGCACGCGGGAGGCGCGAGGCTCACGATCCTCTGCGTCGCGACGCAGCCGAGCGTCCCGGTCGGGTCCGGCTCCTACGTCCCGCCCCCCGTCACGACCCAGGCGGAGGTCGAGCGGATGGCCGAGGAGGTCGTCGACAAGGCCTACGCCTCCGTTCCGGACGGTGTCGCCGTGGCGACGGTCGTCCGGCACGGCGTCCCCGGCCCCGAGATCGTCGAGCGAATCACCGCGGGGCAGCACGATCTCGTGGTGCTCGGGTCGCGCGGCCGCGGCGCCATCCGCTCGCTCTTCCTCGGGAGCGTCAGCCACTACGTGCTCCACCACAGCCCGACCGCCGTCCTGATCGTCCGCTGAACGTGCGTGCGAAGCCCGTCTACTCTCCAGCGCGTGACCGCGCACGACTGGGCCCTTCTCCTGCACGCGGTCGGCGTCGTCGGCTTCTTCTCCGGGATCGCGATCGCGACCGCGGCGCCCTGACCATGGGGGGCTACACGGAGGCACAGGACAAGCCGTGAAGCGAAAGAGCGCTGTCGTCGCCATTGGCGGCAACTCACTGATCAAGGATCGGTTCCATCAGACCGTCCGCGACCAGTACATCGCGGCCGGCGAGACGTGCTGGCACATCGCCTCGATGATCCAGGACGGCTGGGACGTCGCGATCGGCCACGGCAACGGTCCCCAGGTGGGGTTCATCCTGCGGCGCTCCGAGCTCGCGGCCGGCGAGCTGCACGAGGTCCCGCTCGACGTCTGCGGAGCCGACAGCCAGGGCGCGATCGGCTATGCGCTGACGCAGAACCTGGAGAACGACTTCCGCCGGCTCGGGATCGACCGTCACGCCGTGACCGTGATCACGCAGGTCGAGGTCGCCCGCGACGACCCCGCGTTCGCAAGCCCGTCCAAGCCCATCGGCTCGTTCATGGACGAGGCGACGGCGATCCGGCGCCGCGACCAGGACGGCTGGGCGGTGCGGGAGGACGCCGGCCGCGGCTGGCGGCGGGTCGTCGCCTCGCCCGAGCCGATTCGCATCGTCGAGGAGGATTCGATCAAGGCGCTGATCGAGGACGGGTTCGTCGTCGTGTCGGTCGGCGGCGGCGGGATCCCGGTCGTCGCCGACGACATGGGAGAGCTCTCCGGGGTCGCCGCCGTGATCGACAAGGATCTCGCGTGCTCCCTGCTCGCGACCCGCATCGGTGCGAGCCTCCTCCTGATCACGACCGCGGTCGAGCACGTCTCGCTCGACTTCGGGACACGGAACGAGCGCCGTATCGACCGGATGACGCTCTCCCAGGCGCGGCAGTACCTGGCCGAGGGCGTGCACTTCGCCGAGGGGAGCATGGCGCCGAAGATCCGTGCGGTCGTCGGCTTTCTCGAGCGTGGTGGTGAGGAGGCGATCATCACCGACCCGGAGAACGTGGAGCGGGCGCTCGCCGGCGAGGCGGGCACCCACGTGGTACCGGACTGAGCCGTTTGCAGCACGGAAGCGCGAGCCGAGGTCGCGCTCAGGCGCCGCAGTAAAGACGTGCGAGGGTGGCGTGCGCCGCCTGGTCGGCTGCGGGCTGGGCCGTGTCGTAGTGGCGGGCGTTGAGGAGGAGGACGGCAACGCGGCTGCCGCCGTGATTGACCCAGACGTCGGTCTTGTAGCCGCTGCCGCCGCCGCTCCAGCCGTAGGCTTGCGCGACATCGACGTCGAGTCCAACGCAGCCGCTCCATTCGCCGCCGCCCCAGAAGCTGTCCTCTTCCATCGCCGTGAGCTGCTTTCGGTCGAGCAGCTTGCCGCGCATGAGGGCGGTGAGGAAGGTGGCGGTGTCCTTGGCGTCGGAGACGATGCCGCCCTCGGCCCCGACACCCCAGTGCCAGTCGGTCGTCTCGGTCTGCATGCCGTTCGGCTCGATCCCGTAGCCCTCGGCGTGCGGGCCGCTCATTGGCCCTTGCGGGTCGTAGGCGGTCGCGTGGAGGTCGAGCGGACGGAAGATCCGCTCGCGGTAGAGCGTGGCCAGGGGTTCGCCCTCTACCCGGGCGGCGATCAACCCGAGGATGTCGTAGCCGATGTTCGAGTAGTGGAACCCGGCGCCCGGTGTGAAGAGGAGTGGCTGCCAGGCAGCCCACCGGATCCAGAAAGTCTCGGACACCACCGCTGCCGAGTCCTTCTCGACGTGGGCCAGGGTCGCGACAAGCTGCGCCCGCAGCTTGGCGTCCTCGACGCGGGCGAGGTAAGCACGCTGAACGCTCGGCGACGCGTTGCGAAGATCGTTGTTGTCGATCAGGCCGCTACTCATCGTCAGCAGCTGGCGAATCGTGATCCGGTTTCCGTACGGGAGCAGCCCGGGCAGCCATCTGGCCACGGTGTCGTCGACGCGAAGCTTTCGTTCCTGCGCCAGCTGCAAGATGAGCGTCGCCGTGTAGATCTTGGTCACGCTCTCCAGCCGCATTCGCGCGTTCACCGGCATTCGCGCGCACGTGCTCGTGTCGGCGACCCCGGCTGCCCCCAACCAGCTCCCGTGCGGGCCTGACACGTACGCGGTCGCGCCCGGAGCGAGCTTGGACGGTCCGCCCACGACGCCGTCGAGGATCTGCTGCAGCCTTGGGCGCGACGTCAGCGTCGTCTGTGGAGGGCATACCCGCGCTTCCTCCGAGAAGAAGGCTCGGTCGACGGCGACCGCGATCCCGGTCGCTGCCACCAGGGACCCGGCCGCTGCCACCAGCACGACGACCAACCAGGACACCCACCGATGAGGCCGATGAACGTGATGCAGAAGCCGCTGCGCACCCGTCGACACGAGCCCAGACCTCCAGTCGCACGAAGCCTGCGGGATCGATCGGCGACGGGCATCCGGGCCGCCACTGATCGCGCCAGCGGCCGCCTACCGAGTCTGGACGCAGGGACCCCAGAGAGGTATCGAAGTCTTCTGAGCCGACGCGCGGACGCGAACCCCAGAATCTTCACCTAGGCGGTGCTCGGACGCCCGCCATCATCAGGCCGAGCGCCTCGCGTGTGCTCTCCTGCGGCTTCGCCTCGGCGATGATCTCGCCCTCGTACATCACGAGCACGCGATCGGAGAGCGAGAGGACCTCGTCGAGGTCCTCCGAGACGATCAGGATCGCGGTACCGGCGTCGCGCTGCTCCATCAGGCGCTCGTGGATGTAGTGGGCGGCGCCCACGTCGACGCCGCGCGTGGGCTGTGCCGCCAGGAGCACCCGGGGCCGCGCCGACAGCTCGCGCGCGAGGATGAGCTTCTGGATGTTGCCGCCGGACAGGTTTCGCGCCGGCGTGTCCAGACTCGGCGTCTTGACGTCGAACTCCGCGACGAGCGCCTCGGAGTGCCGCCTGATCGCGCGAGCACGGAGGAAGCCCCATCGTGCGAACCTCGGAGCGGCGTTGTCGATCAGGATCAGATTCTCGGCCACCGAGAAGGAGGGGACGACGCCGTCGCGCATCCGCTCCTCCGGAACGAACCCGAGCCCCGCCTTTCGCACCTCCGCCGGGTGGAGCCCGACGAGCTCCGTCCCCTCGACGTCGATCGAGCCGTCGGTTGCCGGTCGGAGCCCCGCGATCGCCTCTGTGAGCTCGCGCTGGCCGTTTCCGGAGACTCCCGCGATCCCGACGATCTCGCCGCCGCCTACCTCGAGGTGCAGGCCGCGGACCGCATCGATGCCGCGGTCGCCCTTCACTCTGAGATCGCGAACAACCAGTCGCATATCACCTCGGCCGTTCCCGGCAGGCGGCTCCTGCGACGGCAGCTCGTGGCCGACCATCATCTCGGCGAGGCCTTGGCGAGTCACCTCGGAGGGCAGCACCGTCCCGACCTTGCGCCCGTTTCGGAGCACCGTGATCCGATCGGACAGCTCGAGCACCTCGCGGATCTTGTGCGAGATGAACACGAGGCCCCGGCCGTCGGCCGCCATCTGCCGAAGCACGATGAACAGGTCGTCGACTTCCTGCGGTGTCAGCACAGCGGTCGGCTCGTCGAGAATCAGGAGCGAGACGTCGCGGTAGAGCGCCTTGATGATCTCGACGCGCTGTCGCTCACCCACCGAGAGCTGCCAGATCAGCGCCTTGGGGTCGACGCGCAGGCTGTACCTCTCCGACAACTCCGATAATCCGTCGTGTCACCGCGTCGAGGTCGGTCAGCGGGCCGCGGCCGGACCGCGTGCCGAGCGCGACGTTCTCTGCCACGGTGAGCGTGTTCACGAGCATGAAGTGCTGGTGGATCATCCCGATCCCGCGCGCGATCGCCGCGGCCGGGGAAGTGATCGCGACCGACTCGCCGCGGAGGCGGATCTCGCCCTCGTCCGGCTTGTAGAAGCCGTAGAGGACGCGCATGAGGGTGCTCTTCCCGGCCCCGTTCTCACCGAAGAGGGTGTGCACCTCGCCGACCCGCACGTCGAAGTCGACACGATCGTTGGCGACCACTCCGGGGAACCGCTTCGTGATACCGCGCATCTCGAGCAACGGCACCGCGTTGCCCGACGCACGGCCGGTGTTCCCCGGAATGGACGCCTCGACGCTCATGGAGCAGTTTTCACGACGATCTTGCCGCTCACGATCTTGGCGATGATCTTCTGCGCCGTGTCTTGGAACCTCTTCGGCGTCGTCGCGGCCTTGTTGAACTGGATCGTCTCGCCGCCGTTCTTCAGCGAGATTCGGTAGGAAACGCCGCCGAGTCTCCCGTTGTCCACCCGAGTGATGATCTTGATGAGGGTGGGCATCCAGTTGTACATCTGGGTTGCGACGACGTTCTTCGGGGCGAGCGACGCCTGCGTCCACTGCGTCCCGAACCACTTGATGTTGTTCTCGCGGACGACGGAGATCGCGCCCACGACCGACTGCGAGCTGCCGGTCAGCACGTCCGCCTTCTGCGCGACGAATTGAGCGGCCTGCTTCGACATCAAGCTCGGATCGCTGAACGAGCCGGTATAGGCGACGTTCGCGACCGTCTTCTTCGACTGCGCTCTGGCGCCCGCGACGAACCCGTCGACGTACAGCTTGGCGTCACCGACCGCGATCGGGCCGATGACTCCGAGCACTTTCGACTTGCTCATCAGCGACGCGATGTAGCCGTTGACGAAGCCGCCCTGCTCCGAAGCCGCCTCGTACGCGTACACATTCGGCTGCCCGAAGGTCGCGCCGGCGGTGCCCCACGCGAACGAGGTCTTCGGGAACTGCGGTGCGAGCTGCTCGATCGTCCCTCCGTACTGCGACCCGTGAGCAATGACCAGGTCGTAGCCCTGGCTCGCGTACTGGCGGATGATGTTCGCGGCGTTCGCCACGACGAACTGGTTCTCCGAGACGGAGAGCTCGAAGCCGTACTTCTTCGAGAGGTTGCGAAGCGCCTGGTACATCGACTGCGTGAACGCAAGGTCGTTGTGCGCGCTCGGCGCGATCAGCGCCACCTTCAAGTCCGACGGTGCCGTCGTCTTCGAGGGTGCGCCGGCGGCGGAGACTGCGAGTACGAGTGCCGCCACCGAGGCCGTCATGAGCAGGAGCCTGTGCATGGTGATTCCTCCTTCGTGACCCGTGTGGGTCTGTGGACTCATCGATCTGATCCGGGTCCGGCTGTCTCAACCTCCTCGGATGTAGGGAGTGGCAAGCGCGGCCGGCTGCCGGAAGCGCCGCGCCACGGTGAGCAAGGCCACGACGGTGATCACCGCGGGTGCCGCCGAGGCGAGATCGGAGAGGCTCACGGGGATGATCCCCAGCCCCTTCCAGGAGAGCACGAGCGCCTGCGTCATCCCGTAGAGGAGCGACCCGAGCATCACGCCGAGCGGCCGCCACCCTCCGAAGTAGACGAGCGCGACCGCGATGAAGCCCGCCGCATTCGTGATGTTCTGCTGGAAGATGCCGACGTCGACGAGCAGCGTGGCGCCGGCGAGACCGGCGAGCGTGCTGCCGATGGTGACGGTCGCGTAGCGGGTGCGAGTGACGCTCACGCCGAGACTGTCCGCGGCCGCCGGGTTCTCGCCGACTGCGTTGACGTTCAGCCCGAACGTCGTCCGGTTGAGCACGACGGCGACGACCGGGACGAGCGCGAACGAGATGTAGACGAGCAGATCCTGCTGGAAGAGCGTCTTGCCGACGAAGGGCAACTCGCTGAGGTACGGGATCTCGATCTTCCCGGGCTGGTCGATCGGGAGCGGGGACCCGACGAGCTTCAGGAAGAGCAGCGAGGTGAGCCCGAGCGCGAACAGGTAGACGCCGATGCCGCTGATCCCCTGCTCCGCGCGCAGCGTCACGCTGATGAACGCCGTCGCGAGCCCGGACGCGGCGCCGACAACCACCCCCGAGAGCACGGCGAGCGGCAAGCTGCCGGTCTCGAGCGCAACGTAGTAGCAGGTGAACGCGCCGAGCAGCATGATCCCGTCGACCCCGAGGTTGAGCACGCCGCTCCGCTGACCGATCGTCTCGCCGAGCGAGGCGAGCAGGAAGGGCGCAGCGAGCTGGATCCCGGACGCGACGGTCGCGGTCAGGATCGCGGTCGTGAAGAACTCGTTCACGTGTGCTCCACGGTGGCCACGCGCTCGACGCGTTCCGTGAGGGACTCGGCCGGCCCCCCCTGCGCCTCGAATGCACGCGGGCGGTGACGCAGGAACTCGACCGAGACGACGAACACGACGACGAGGCCGTTCAGCGCGACGATGAGGTCGGACGGCACGTTCGTCACCACCTGCATGGCGTCGCCGCCGACGAGCAGGCCGGCGAAGACGAACGAGGACAGGATCGTCCACAGCGGGTTGAGCCCGCCGAACAGCGCTACGACGATCCCGTTGAAGCCCGCGGAGCCGGTGAAGCCCGTCAGGCTCCCGTCCGTGACCATGCGGTGCGAGATGCTCCCGTACACGAGCATCGAACCGGCAATGCCGCACAGTGCGCCGCTGAGCGTGAGCGCGAGCGTCGTCGTGCGTGCGACCCGCATCCCCGCGTAGGTCGCCGCATCGCGCGACAGCCCGACCGCGCGAAGCCGGAAGCCGAAGCTCGTCCGCCAGAGAAGGACGTAGACCGCGACCGCCGACAGCAGCGCCACGAGCACGCCGAGGTGGAGCTGCGTGCCGTCCTTCAGGATCGGGAGCCACGAGCTCTCCGGGAGAAGCCGCGTCTGCGGAATCAGCCCTCCCACCGACTCCGCCGTCCTGTCGTGCAACGGCCCCGCCAGCATGTAGTTCATCACCTGGACGGCGACGAGATTCAGCATGATCGTGCTCAAGATCTCGTTGACGCCGAAGTAACCCTTGAAAGCGCCCGGTATCGCGCCCCAGAGCCCACCGCCGACCGCGCCGGCGAGGATTATCAGCGGGATCATGAGGATCGCCGGGAGCCCCGGCAGAGCAAGCGCGGCCCCCGTGGCGAACAGCGCACCCATCGCGATCTGGCCCTCGCCTCCGATGTTGAAGACGTTCGCGCGGAACGCGATACAGATCCCCACGCCGACGAGCAGCAGCGGGACGGCCTTCACCGCCGTCGCGCTCAGGGCGTAGCTGTCGCCGAACGCACCGTCGAGGAGCGCGCGGTAACCGGTGACAGGATTCGCGCCGAGTGCGAGAAGCATGCCGGCTCCGACGACCAGCGCGGCGAGCGCCGACCCCGGCAGCGCAAGCCAGGTGAGCCGGAAGCGACGCCAGTCGAGCCTCGGGACGCCCGCGCCACCGCCGGCCGAACCGGGCCGAGGTGTCGCCTCTCGTCTCGTCATAGAACCTCGCCGAAATGAGAGAGTCGGCGTGAACTGCGCCGTGATTGCAGAAAGCCGGAAACGTGGCGCGTCCACATCGGTAGTCGCCCGCGTGGCGGATGCGGGACTGCCACACGGCGCGGAGGCGCGCCGGACATGGTCTCTTCCCGCCCCCGCGACAGAACTTCGACCGCAGCAGGCAGGAGGGAGCCTCGAGAACACGGCCTTGACGGGCGCGGGAATCCCGTATCGAGCGTGCGTCGATGCCCCGACGCGTGACTTCGACCAGGAGTCGATCGGGGCCGCGCCCGCCTCTAGCCTGTCCGCATGGCCGTGTACGACTGGGCGCTGCTCCTCCACGTCCTGGGTGCGATCGGCTTCTTCTCGGGCATGGCGATCGCGACCGCGGCTCAGCTCGGGGCGTGGCGGCGAGAGCGGGCCGGTGAGATCGCCGCGGTCCTCGCGCTCGCCCGTGTGGGGGTCCTCGTCGTCGCCGCCGGCCTCGTGGTCGTCGTTGCGTCCGGGCTCTGGCTCGTCGACGAGACCAGCCGGAGCCTCGACGAAGGCTGGATCACGGTCTCGCTCCTACTCCTCCTCGTGTCGGTCCTGCTCGGGGCGGTCGGGGGCAGGAAGGCGAAGGCCGCGCGGCGGCTCGCCGAGGCCCAGCCTCCGGAGGCGCAGGCGGATCCCCTGGTCCAGACGCTCCTCCGGGACCGCGCCGCGCTCGCGGCGAACCTCGTCGCTACCGCCGCGGCGCTCGGGATCCTCGTCCTCATGGTCTGGCGCCCCGAGTAGCGCCACGGTCGTCTCGGGCCGGACGTGCGCGGAAGCCTAGACTCGCCGCATGCTGCGACCGACGCTCCTGGGCCTGGCGATCGGGCTCGCGCTCGCGGACTCCTCCGTCGTCACGCTGGCGCTGCCCGAGATCCTGGGGGACTTCGACGTCGGCATCACCACCGTCGCGTGGGTTCTCACGTCGTACAACCTCGTGCTCGCGCTCCTCGCCGTGCCGGCCGCCTACCTCGCCCGGAGGCGTCCGCGCGCTGCCTTCGGCGCCGGAGCCGTCGTGTTCGCGGCCGCGTCGCTCGCCTGCGGCCTCGCTCCGTCGTTCGAGGTGCTCGTCGGAGCGCGCTGCCTCCAGGCGCTCGGCGGCGCGTTGATCGTCACTGCAGCCCTCGACCTTCTCTCCGAGGGGACCGGTGACGACGCGCGTGCGGCGCGCACGTGGGTCGCGGCCGGCGTCCTCGGAGCCGCGCTCGGGCCGGCGGCCGGCGGGATCCTCACGCAGCTGCTCGGATGGGAGTCGATCTTCCTCGTGCAGGTGCCGCTCGCGCTCTGCACGCTCGTCGCGATACGAGGCGTCTCGACGCGGTCGCCTCCCGTGCGCCCGTCGGACGGCCCCACCTCAGCGCGAACGCGGCGTTGCTCCTCCTCTCGGGAGGGCTCGTCGCGGCCCTCTTCCTGATCGTCCTCCTGCTCGTCGAGGGTTGGGGGATGGAGCCCGCGGCTGCCGGCCTCGTCGTCACCGCCATGCCGCTCGCCGCGATCGCCTCGGCCCGGCTCGCCCCGCGCTCGGTCGGCGCGGCGATGCGCACGGCCTGCGGCGTCGTCCTCGTCGCCGGCGGCCTGGCGGCGCTGGCCTTCCTGCCGCGAGCGGGCTGGGGGTGGACGATCCCGCCCCAGCTGCTCGTGGGCGCGGGCCTCGGGCTCGCGCTCGCGGCGCTCACGGAGCGAGCCGTGGCGGGCCGGTCCGGGCAGGTCGTGCACGGCGGCTGGACGCTCGCGGCGCGCCATGCCGGGGTGGTGCTCGGGCTCCTGCTGCTCGCGCCGGTGCTGACGAGCGCGCTCGACGAGAACCGGGAGGAGGCAATCCGAGCGGGCGCGGCCGAGGTGCTGGACAGCGGGATCGCTCCGCTCGACAAGCTCCGTCTCGCCCAGAACGTCCTGGACGAGGTGGACGCGGCCGAGGAGACGGGCGAGCTGCCGGACGTGGCGAACGTGTTCGAGGGGCTGCCCTCGACCGACGACTACGCCGCGCTGCTCTCGGCGCTCCAGGACCAGCTGGACCGGGCCGTGACCGACGCGTTCTCGACGCCGTTCCTCCTGGCCGCCGCGCTGGCTCTCGCCGCCCTCGTCCCGCTCGCGATCGGGCGAGGTGAGCAGCTCTGAGGCGTGCGGTCCCCCTCCTCGTGGCGATCGGCGCCGTCGCGGCGGTGCTCGTCCCCTACGTCGCGCTCGGTGGCGCCTCCTTCGAGCCGACGCCCGTGGCCGACCCGTGCGTCACCCGCGAATGGCGGGATCCCGGCGGGCTGAGCGAGGTCCTGGAGCAGATCGCGCTGTCCGCGCTCGACGGAGCCGCCTGCGAGCTCGGCGTCTCGAGGGAGGATCTCGTCCTCGCGGTACGCGACGAGGAGGCACTCGACGCGTTCGCGGACGAGCACGACATCACGCGCGCGGACGCCGAGCGCGCCGTGCGGGACGGGCTGGAGCGTGCGATCGACGACGCCGAGGACGCCGGCGCGCTTCCCGGCTTTCTTGCGTCCCTCGCCCGCGAGGTCGCCGACGCAGTGCCCCCGTGGCTCGTCCTCGAGGCGCTCGAGCGGCTCGGCTCGTTCCTGCCCTAGACGTGCCGCGTATCCTTCTCGGCTCTACTGCGACCGAACGAGGTGCCATGACCCGAAGAACCGTCCTCCCGCTCGCCGCAGCCGCAGTCGCCGCGGTGGTGCTGCTCGTGCCCATCGCGTCCGGATCGAGCGCCGCGAAGTACTCGGTCACCGCGATCGACTTCAAGTTCCGGAACATGCCGAAGACCGTCGCTCCCGGGTCCCACACGTTCACGCTCGTGAACAGAGGCAGCGCGTCCCACGACCTCAAGCTCGGCGGCAAGAAGACGAAGCTCCTGAAGAAGGGCCAGAAGGGCTCGTTCACCGTCGTGCTCAAAGGTGGGAAGACCTACCCGTTCCTGTGCACGGTGCCCGGCCACGCGGCGCTCGGCATGAGGGGCAAGCTCGTCGTCAAGAAGTGAGCGAGCCGGCCGCGAGAGGTCGCTGAGCGCGCCCGCCGAGGGGTGGAGGAGCGGTACGACGGGATCCCAGCCCCGGCGTAGCACCTCGACCAGCGAGGGCGGCGTGATCAGCGCCGCACGCCGCCGCGCGGGTCGTCGCCGCAGCTCGACGTAGCCGCCCGGCGTCCAGCGAAGCAGCGCGCCGCCGAGCACGAGGTACGGTGTGTCGCTCTCGAGGACGAAGGCACCGTCCGGCAGCGCGTCGAGCCCTGCCCCGTGCAGGCGATGGCCGCGGGTCGCGGGGTCGACACGCTCCGTGTGGAGCTGCGCGTCCATCGCGTCCGCGCCCCGCTGGCCCGGATGGAGCTGCCGCCAGATCTCCTGGAAGCGGACGTAATCGTCGCGCCGGCAGAGGGCGCAAGGCCGGTGACCCGCGGCGAACGCGGTGGCCTCGTCGAGGAAGAAGAGCTCGGTGAACTTCCCCGGCTGGAGGAGCGGCCCGCGCTGCCACCCCTTGAACTCGAGCCGGCAGGCGATCCACCGTCGGACCGCATAGCGCCGGCGGATACGACCCTCGTCGTCGTGCAGGCAGCCGCGGTTCCCGTACACGAGGCCGCGTGCAGGATCGGCGACCAGCTCGCCGAGCGGCGTGACCCGGTTCTGCAGCGGCACAAGGACATCTTCCTGGAGAGCCCGCAGACGCGCTCCGTCCTGCGCCGTCCCGAGCTCGGGAGCTAGGCTCGTACGGTCGGCTCTCGAGGAGGAGCGGTGAACGACGATCGGATTCACGGGCGCATCGAGGAGCTCGTCGCGGAGGAGCACGAGCTGTGGGAGCGCGAGGGGCGGGGAGAGGCGACCGACGACGATCGCGGCCGACTCGCGGCGATCGGGGTCTCGCTCGACCAGTGCTGGGACCTGCTACGCCAGCGGCGCGCTCTTCGCGACGCCGGTCTCGACGCGGAGGCCGCCCACGCGCGCGGCACCCAGGTCGTCGAAGGGTACGAGCAGTAGCGGTGGCCGCTGAGCCGAGCCCGACGCAGGGCGAAGCGCCCCGCGACCCCGAGGAGCTGGAGGCCGCCGCCGCACCGGCGAGCAGCGAGATCGCGACCGCGACCTCGATGGGGCCGGTGCACCTCACGGTGTCCGAGCTCGAGCGCTCGCTCGCCTACTACCGGGCGGCGATCGGCCTCGAGGTGCTCGAGGAGGCGGTCGGTCGCGCGCGCCTCGGCGCCGGCGACCGGGAGCTCCTCGTACTCGTGGAGGAGCCGGGCGCGCGGCCGGCGTACGGGCACACCGGGCTCTACCACTTCGCGCTGCTCCTGCCCGAGCGTCACGACCTCGCGCGCTGGCTGGCCCATGTCGTGCGCGACCGCGTCCCGCTCGTGGGGCTCTCGGACCACTTCGTCAGCGAGGCGATCTACCTGAGCGACCCCGACGGCCACGGGATCGAGGTCTACTGGGACCGGCCGCGCACGGTGTGGGAGGGCCAGGTCGGAGCGAGGATGACGACGATGCGGCTCGACGTCGACGGCCTGCTCGGAGAGCTCGACGATCCGGCCTCCGAGCCGTTCGACGGGCTCCCGGCCGGGACGGTGATGGGTCACGTGCACCTGAAGGTGGCGGCGATCGACGACACCGTGGCGTTCTACCGCGACGTGCTCGGATTCGGCCTGATGGCACAGCTCGGGGCGCAGGCGGCATTCTTCGCCGCCGGTGGCTACCACCACCACCTCGGCGCGAACACGTGGGAGAGCGCCGGTACGTCGCCGCCGGCTCCGGGGACGGCTGCGCTACGACACGCGACGATCGTGCTCCCGGATGCCGGCGAGCGGGACCGCGTCCTCGGCCGCGTTGCGCACGCGGGGCCGGCGGTGGAGGACGGCGCCGGAGGGCCGCTCGTCCGCGACCCGTCGGGAAATGCGCTGCTCCTGGCCCTCGGCTAGCCGAGGCCCCGTCTACAACGCGCCGGTCTCGCCCGCAGCCAGCGCCTCGAGCACGTCCTGCGGGAGCGCCACGCCGAAGCGCTCGTGGAGCAACCGCAGCTCGGCGTAGTCCTTTGCGGCGAGCTCGTAGCCCGCGTGGACGAGCACCTGCACCTCGGGGGTGAGACAGCGCACGGCGGTACCGCCGACGCGCCCGCGGCCCGCGAAGCCCTCCGCCGGATAGGTCCAGTCGCGGCCGTCCTCCATCCGATACACGCCGCCGCCCTCGTCGTCGAAGACGACCGGGTGGACGTCCACCTGCCGGCCGACGGCGTCGACGAGGACGACGCTCGAAGGCGGGCGACCCGCGGCGTGCGAGTACCCCGCGCCGGGCGAGCGCCGCCGTCAGGGTCGTGACCGTCGCCGAGCTCGACGACGAGATCGAGGTCGTCGTGCTCGCGAACCTGCTCCTCGAGCAGCGCGTCGACGCCCCAGCCTCCGTCGAGCCACACGTCGACGCCGTCGCCCCGGAGCGCGCTCACGACCCGGACGACCTCCGCGGGCTCCATCTCGTGGTGCGGTCGCCGTTCGCGGTACGGCCAGGTATCCGTTCCCTGCACGCGGTGAAGGATCGCGGAACGGGGCGGACACGGTCGCGTTCGCTTGACATATTCCGATATAGGAATATAATCTCGGTATGGCACGAGCAGCGACGACGGCGGACGCGTTCAATGCGATCGCGGAGCCGCGGCGGCGGCAGATCCTGGACGCCCTGGTCGGCGGTGAGCGCCCGGTGAACGACCTCGTCGTCGAGTTGGGACTGGCCCAGCCGCAGGTGTCCAAGCACCTGCGGGTGCTCCGGGAAGTGGGGGCTGTCGACGTGCGCGACAAGGGTCGGCACCGGCTCTACCGCCTCAACGGTGCGGCGCTCAAGCCCATCCACGACTGGGTGGCGCGCTACGAGCGGTCGTGGTCGGAGCGGTTCGAGCAGCTCGACGCCGTGCTGGAGGAGCTCGAGGACAAGGAGGCAGGAGATGGCAGCAGTGAGTAGCGGAACGGCGAGGGTGACGCTCCCATCGGACGATCAGATCCTGATCACCCGCGAGTTCGACGCCCCGAAGCATCTCGTGTACCGGGCGTGGACCACTCCGGAGCTGGTCAGACGCTGGTGGAACGCCAAGCGCGGGGAGGTGACGACCTGCGAGATCGACCTCCGGGTCGGGGGCACGTGGCGGTACGTCATGGTCGCGGACGGCGGGCTTCGAGGTCGGCTTCCACGGCGAGTTCCTGGAGATCGTCCCCGACGAGCGGATCGTCTCGACCGAGGTCTACGAGGGTCTTCCCGAGGACGTGTCCGAGGAGGATGGGAGGACGGTCAACACCGCGACGTTCTCCGAGGTCGACGGCCGCACGACGGTCACGATCCTCGTGCAGGCTGCGAACAAGGCGTCGCGTGACGCGATCATCGACTCCGGCATGGAGGCGGGCATGCAGGACGCGATGGACCTCCTCGAGGAGGTCGCGGTCTCGCTTCGCTCGGGCTAGGGCCGGCCGATGGCGGGCGACGGGCCCTGGCCCGCCGCCCGCCTCGTGCCTGCCTCGAGCTCAGCGCGCTACGGCGATCGCCTCGACGTACGTCGACGGGATGGCCACGGCCTCGCCGGAGCCGAGCCGGTCGAAGCGGCGTGCGAGCTCGACGAGATCCCGCTGCAGCGCAGCCTGGGCCTTGCTCTCCAGCGCCGCGAACGCCTTGAAGCGTCGGGCCGTACCACCGGCGGAAGAACGCGACGAACTCGTCAGCCGACGGGAACCGGAACGTGAACGTGCGCTCCTCCACGTCCGAGCGACTCGATGCCGTCGCCGAAGAGCTCGCGGAGATGGCTCTCCGTGCCCCACAGCATCGGCGAGGGCACGCCTGCCGGCGGTGGCACGTGGGCCCCGACCGTGCGGAAGAGCTGGCCGATGAACCCGTCCGGCGTCCAGCTCGCCAGGGCGACCGTCGCACCGGGCTTCGAGACGCGGAGCAGCTCGGACGCCGCCTTCCCGTGGTCCGGCGCGAACATCGAGCCGAGGACGGACGTGACCGCGTCGAACGACCGCTCCGGGAAGGGCAGTGCCTCGGCATCGCCCTCGAGGAGCGAGATCTCGAGCTGCTCGGCGGCCGCCCGCTCCCGGCCGCGCTCGAGCAGGGACGGGACGTAGTCGACGCCGACGACGTCGCAGCCGAGACGCGCCGCGGCGATCGCGGCATTGCCGCTGCCCGTCGCGACGTCGAGGACGTCCCAGCCCGCCCGGAGGTCGGCCGAGTCGACGAGCTGCTCGGCCACGAGCACGATCCGGCCGGCGATCGCGGAGTAGTCGCCGCTCGCCCAGGCGCCCTGCTGTCGATGCTTGACGGCCTCGAGATCGGGTGCCGTTGCTTCCATGGCTTGCGTCATCGTTCTCTCCCTTCGCGTCGGTCGCACGACCGCCGTGCGAGGTGCGAAGTGTGGAGACGGGGCCGCCGCGGATCTTCGCGAGGGTGGGCCATCTTCGCGCGGGAATCCCGAAGATGGCCCGATCGGGCCAGGCGTCAGACGAGCCCGTCGCGCATCGCGCGGGCGGCGGCCGCCGCCCGCGTCGGTTCGCCGAGCTTCCGCAGGATGTTGGCGACATGTCGGTGCACGGTGTGCTGGCTGACGACGAGCTCGGCTGCGATCTCGCGGTTCGTGCGTCCCGCCGCCACCATCGCCAGCACCTCCGTCTCGCGCCGGGTGAGCGGTCCCGAACCGTCCCCCCGCCGTGAGGGCGGAGCGAGCAGGCGGTCCGCTGCCGCGAGCTCGCGATGGGCGTCCAGCTCGAGGAACGTGTCGCGTGCCGCGCTCGCCTCCGCGCGCGCCCGGTCGTCCGCGCCGAGGGCGAAGAGAACCTCCGCGAGCGCGAGCCGCGCCCGCTGCGCGCTCGTAGGGGGCCTCACCGACCCCGAACAGGTCGACGGCGTCCTCGAGCCGGCAGCGAGCGGGCTCGAGGTCGCCCGCTGCGTACGACGCCCGGCCGCCGGCCTCGGCCGCGGCCGCGCGTGCCGCGGTCGTCCCCACCGCCTTCGCGAGCTCGTCGAGCTCCATCGACACCGAGCGCGCAGTACTCGCGTGCCCGGCCGCGGCCGCCGCGCGCACGAGCAGCGAGAGCGCCTCGATCCGATCGAGCTGCGAGCCTCCACGCGTCGCGCGATCGAGGCGTTCGGCCTGCGCGAGCGCGGCAGGGTGGTCGCCGTCGTCGAACGCGAGCTCCACGCTGCCGATCCGCGCGGCCCAGCTGTGCCCCGCCCGGGCGAAGAGCTCGCGCGCCTCGTCGAGGCGACCCTGGCGCCGGCGCAGCTCTCCGAGCCTTGCGGTTCCGTCGGCGAGCGCCGAGCGGCGTCCTCCTCCGAGGACCGCCAGCGCAACCTCGAGCTCCGCTTCCGCTTCCGACCAGGCGCCCTTCTGGAGCAGCACCGACGCGTACTGGGTGCGACAGATGCTGAAGAGCGTCTGGAGCTCCCAACGCTGCGCGAACTCCTTCACCTCCGCGCACCACTGCGTCGCGCGATCGACGTCGCCCACGCGCTCGCACGCCGTGATCAGGAAGCAGCAGACCTTCCCGATCCACATGAGGTCGTCGACGTCTCCGGCCGTGGCTGCGACCGCGGACTCGTCGAGCCGGCGCATGCCCTCCTCGACGACGCCTTCCTGGACCAGCGCGAGGCCCTCCAGCGACCGGCCAACGACCTGGATGTCCTCCCGGCCGACCTCCGCCGCGATCGCGATCGCGCGCTCCGCAGCGCGCTGCGCCTCCTCCGGCGCGCCCGTGGCGAGCGCGATCTCCGCCTCGCGGACCGCGAGCCATGCATGCTCCGGCCTTGGCGGCTCGTCCGCGAGCAGCCGCGCGGCCCGGTCGAGCCAGCCGCGTGCGACGGCCGACCGGCTTCCGAACAGGATCGAGTCCCACGCCAGCGCGCTCGCCACGCGCGCGGCCCCGACGCTGTCGCCGCGCTCGCGGTAGAGGCGATACGCCAGCTCGCGGGCCTCGATCGTCTCGTCGGCGTGGTCGAGCCACCAGTGGGCGACTCCCACGCCCTCGACCGCCTCGGGATCGTCGTCCATCCCGGCGAGCTTGCGCGAGGGCCTCGTCCCACGCCCCGCGCGAGAGCGCCTCCCACCCGTCTGCGACGGCCCCGATCACCGCCGAAGTATGGCGTCCGCCCGGCCCCGGATCGTGCATACGATCGAGACCCCAGATGAGGGAGAGCACGGCCATCTCGGTACCGAACGACCGCATCCGCGAGCATGCGGCGCGGCTCGTCGACGGCCCCGTCGAGCGCGACGCGCTCTCACTGGGGTTCTCCGAGAGCACCGCGGCGTCGGTCGAGGTGCTCGTCGAGGGCCGGGAGTTCTATCCGCCGATGCTCGAGGACATCGCCGCGGCGTCGTCCTCCGTGCACGTCAACCAGTTCGGGTTCCGCCCGGGCGTCGTCGGCGACGCGTTCGCGGACGCGCTGCTCGCGAAGGCCGCCGAGGGCGTTCCGGTACGGCTCGCGGTCGACCGGCAGGGCTCCGATCCGGAGCGGAGCTCGAAGGCGTTCTATGACCGCCTGACCAGGGGCGGGGTCCAGGTCTGCGTCGTGCGTGCGACGCGCCCGCGCGTGTCCGTCGGGCCGATCGGCGGGGACGGCCCGATGCGCTGGAACGTCGCCGGGCTCGGGCACATCGACCACCGAAAGCTCGTCGTCGTCGACGGCAGCATCGGCTGGGTCGGGGGCGCCGGAATCGAGGACCACTTCCAGGACGGCCGCTTCCACGACCTGTTCGTCCGGGTCACCGGGCCGGTCGTCGCGCAGGTCCAGCTCGTCTTCCTCGCCAGCTATCGCTGGCTTGGCGGCGCGCTGGACGCCGCCGACCTCCATGCCCTCTTCCCGGCTCTCGAGGGGGGCGCGGAGCCCGTCCCGGCCCTCGTGCTGCACAACGCGCCGGGTCGCTACCGGCCCATCACCGACGCCATCGCGCGCCTGCTCGAGACCGCGGTCGAGACGCTGGACGTGGTCAACCCGTACGTCACCGATCGGGGGATGATCCGGCGCATAGAGGCCGCCGCCCGGCGCGGTGTCCGCGTCCGCCTCTTCGTCCCGGCGAACGCGAACAACTGGGCGTGTGCGGCGGCGCAGCAGCATCACCACGCGGCGCTCCTCGACGCCGGGGTCCGCGTCCTCGAGTACCCGACGATGCTCCACGCGAAGGCGTTCGTCCGGGACGGCGTCGAGGTGCTGGCCGGAACGTGCAACCTCGAGGCCTGGAGTCTGAAGCGCTTCTTCGAGATCGACCTGCTGCTCCGGTCGAGCGCGGTCGCGTCGCAGTTCGAGGAGCGGTTCAGCGCGCCCGCCGAAGCCTTGTCGTCAGCGGGACGCCGGCTGACCGGGAAGAAGGAGCGGGCCAGAGCCGCCGCTTTCGCCGTGCTCTCCCCGCTGCTCTGAGCCCGTCCAGCGCGGCTTATCTCCCTGAACCCGCTCTGCTTGTGGCCAATGGGGAATGACCGGCGTGAACATCGGTGCCCCGCCCTGCGAACGCGGGCGGTGCGCTCCGGGGGCGGACCCGGTAGCCGTGTGCCGCTGGCTCGCATATTCGGGAACGCCGATCGCCCTCGAGCAGCTCCTGCTCGAGCGCGACCGCTCGCTCATCGACCAGAGCCTCCACGCAAGGCTCGGCGCGACGACGACGAACGGCGACGGCTTCGGTGTGGGCTGGTACGAGCCGGGCGCGCCACCGAGGCTCTATCGCAGCACGCACCCCGCCTGGAACGATCGGAACCTCCGCGAGCTCGCCGCGGGCATCTCGTCACCCCTCTTCTTCGCGCACATCCGCGCGTCCACGGGGACGGCGATCCAGGAGACGAACACCCATCCGTTCCGGTACGGGAACCGGCTCTGGATGCACAACGGCCTGATCCGCGAGTTCGCACACTTGAAGCGGGACCTCGTGCTCGCCGGGATCCGACGCTCTACCCCTCGATCGAGGGCACCACGGACTCCGAGGTGATGTTCTTCCTCGCGCTCACGTTCGGGCTCGAGGACGATCCCGTTGCGGCGGTCGAGCGCATGGTGGGCTTCGTCGAGAAGACGGGTCGGGGAGCAACGGCGTCGAGCACCCGCTCCAGATGACGGTCGCGACGACGGACGGGGAGAGCATCTGGGCCTTCCGCTACTCGAGCGAGCACGACTCGCGCTCCCTCTACTTCAGCACGCGCATGGACGCGCTCAAGTCGCACTATCCGGAGATGGTCGAGCTCGGCGTGCTCTCCGACGAGACGCGGGCGATCGTCTCCGAGCCGCTGGGAGACCTCCCGGGTGCCTGGAACGAGGTGCCCAGTCCCGCACGTCGCGATCGTCCAGCCCGGCTCCGACGACCTTCGCCCGTTCACGCCTCGCGACGCCTGATCCTCAAGGTCGCCCGAGGTGAGGACGTGGTGGCGCCGCGCCCGGCGCCACCCGACTCCTCCGCCGGCGCGAGCAGCTACCGCGCGACGTGCTCGACCCAGTCGACGTACGTGTAGCGGTCGGTCGTCGGCCTCTCTCCTGCGAGCCAGGACGGGAACCACGCGTTCACGAACAGGTACATGGACGAGCGCGTGACGCCGCTCGACCAGCTCTGCAGCTGCACGCCGTCGGCGAGGAAGCGCGCAGAGCCCGGTCCGTACTCGATGGCGT
>CAVPJY010000009.1:0-54551 GCA_963705535.1 uncultured Actinomycetes bacterium | reverse complement strand
ACTTCGAACACTGACGACTGCTGCTATGGAGTTTTGAGGGTGAGCGTGCGACCGAGCCCGGTCACGCCGAGACCTCGACAATTTGGGCGGTCATAGCGGCGGGGATACACCTCTTCCCATTCCGAACAGAGAAGTTAAGCCCGCCAGCGCCGATGGTACTCGGGGCGCAAGCCCCCGGGAGAGTAGGACGCCGCCCACCCTTTCCGCAGAACAGGGGATCCGCAGAAGCGGATCCCCTGTTCGCGAAGACCCCTGAAGACGCCCGCTTCGCGGGCTTGTCGTGCTGGCAAGCTCTATCGCCTCACGCTCGGGTCGCGTGGACCCGGGGACGCCCGCTTCGCGCGCTGCCGCGCCGAGAGCTCGAGAGTTGCGGCCGACATGCGACAGTCGGCGCTCTAGGCTTCGCTCCATGGAGCTCCGGGACGGCGATCTCGTGCTGCGGCCGTGGGCAGAGGAGGACGTGCCGGCGCTCGTCGCGGCCTGCAACGACGCGGAGATCACGCGCTGGATTCCGTTCATCCCTGTTCCGTACACCGAGGCCGACGCTCTCGCCTTCGTCCGCGGCGAGGTGCGGCCCGACCTCGACCACTCCTTTGCGATCACGGACTCGGCGCTCGTCGTCGGCTCGCTGGGAATGACCCTCAACTCGCAGGGCTACCGAGGCCACATCGGCTACTGGGTGGCCGGCTGGGCTCGAAACCGCGGGATCTGCACGCGTGCCCTGCGGCTCGTCGCCCGGTGGGCCCTCCACGACCTCGGTCTCGAGCGGCTCGAGCTCATCACCGATCCGGACAACCTCGCGTCCCAGCGATGCGCGGAGAAGGTGGGTTTCCGCCGCGAGGGAGTCATGCGTTCTCACCTGCGCCACCCGGACGGCCGTCTGCGCGACTCGGTGATGTTCGGGCTGCTACCCGGTGAGCTCGTCGATTGAGCGGGGCTTCCCGTTGGTCGACGCGCCGAGCTCTCGCAGTCGCCGTACGCGACCCTCGAGAGGTGGGTGCGTCTTGAACATGCGCGCGACCCCCTCGCTCTCGAAGGGGTCGATCGGGTACAGCGGCTCCGTCGCCGGCGACGCGGCGAAGTCCACGAGCTCGGACGCACGCTCGAGACGCATGAGCGCGTCCGCGAGGTCGTGTGCGGTGCCGGTCGCTCGCGCCGCGAGCTCGTCCGCGCGGAGCTCCCGCTTCGGGGAGAGGAGGACGTGGACGAAGGCCGCGGCAATCGGCGCGAAGACGTAGAGGAGGACGCGGGAGAGCCAGCCGCCGACCCGGCTCGTCTCGACGAGGGTCGCGGCGAACAGCACGACGAAGGTCTGCACGAGGACATCGCGCCGCTTGACGTGGGCGAGCTCGTGTGCGACCGCCGCCTCGAGCTCGTCGGGGCGAAGCGACTGCAGCGTCCCCGCCGAGACGGCGAGCGTCGAGCTCGCGGGACCACGGCCGACCACGAATAGGCGTGGGAACCCGTCGGGGATCAGGTAGAGCTGCGGCGGCCGCACGCCGAGCTTTGCGGCGACGGTGTCTGCGGCCGAGCGGAGGAGCGGGTCCTCCGCAAGCGCGTATGGCCGCGCTCCGAGCATTCCGAGCAGCGCGCGATCGCCATATCGGTACACGCCCGTCGAGGCGAGAAGCGAGCAGAAGCCGAATAGCAACGCCGTCGTCGTCCCGCCGATGAGCCAGCCGAGGCCGCCCAGCAGGCCGGCGAGGAAGGCGACGAACAGCCATACCTTCACCAGGTTGAGCGCGACCGCTCCGCGCGGCGCGGGCAACGGCGCGCTAGGTCTCGCCGCCGTCGTCCTCGATGAAGCCGCGTGGCGGCCAGTCCGGCTCGGGCGCGTCGCACCGGCTCGAGCAGTGAAGGGACGCGACGTTCTGGAGGGGGATGAGGATGTGCCCGTTGAGCTCGACATGGGGGACGTCCTCGATCGAGCAGTAGGCCGTGAGGGTCCCCTCCTGGTACTCGCCGCCGAACAGCGCGACCTCGACCTGCTCCCCCTTGTACTTGTTCGTGTAGTCCTCCACGGGCCGGTCAGTGTACTGCGTGGAGTTCGCCGCCTCGAACGGCGATGTGGAAGAGAGCGCCGTTCGCCAGAGGGCCGATCCGGCGCCGCGCCTCGCTTTGCGAGATGTCGAGCGAAGCCGCCAGCGCAGCCCGGATCGGCCCTGCGTGGGTCACCGCCAGGACGAGGCCGTCGTCGTGCGCCGAGCCGAGCTCGACGAGCGCCGGCACGACTCGCGCGGCGAGCTCGTCGTACGTCTCGCCGTCCGTCCAGCCCGACTGCCAGCTCACGTCGGATCGCTCGGGGTGCCTCGACCTCACCTCGTCGATCGTGAGGCCCTCCCATCCTCCGACGTCGATCTCGCGCAAGGCCTCGAACGGGCGCGCCTCGAGCTCGAGCCTCGCGGCGATGATCCGGGCGGTTTCATCGGCCCGCCGAAGTGGGCTCGTGTAGATGGCGGACACCGGCTCGTCGACGAAGCGCTCAGCGAGCTCGCGGGCCTGAACACGTCCTGCTTCGTTCAGCGGGATGTCCGCGTGCCCCTGGAAGCGGTGCTCCCGGTTCCAGTCGGTCTCCCCGTGACGGACGAGGACGATGGTCGTCGCCACGAGGGATACGCTAGCCACGCCGTGGACCTGGGACTCTCGGGGAAGAGGTGCCTCGTGACCGGCTCGACCCGGGGGATCGGCCTCGAGACGGCGCGGCTGCTGGTCGCGGAGGGAGCACGCGTCGTCACGTGCGGGCGCGGCGAGGCACCCGGCATCGGCGAGGGCGCGCACGTCACGGCAGACCTCGCGCAGCCCGAGATGCCCGGGCGGGCGGTGCGCGAGGCGGTCGAGGCTCTCGACGGGCTCGACGTGCTCGTGAACAACGTCGGCGTCGCCCGGCACGTGCGGTTCGAGGACGTGCCGGACGAGGAGTGGGATCTCTACTGGCAGCTGAACGTCATGACCTACGTGCGGGCGATCCGTGCCGCGCTCCCGCATCTCGGGAGCGGGAGCGCGATCGTGAACGTCTCCTCGACCGCCGGCAAGCGACCCTCGACCGGGATGCCCCACTACTCGGTCACGAAGGCGGCCGTCCTCTCGCTCTCGAGGCTCGTCGCCGACGTGTACGCGAAGGACGGCATCCGCTGCAACGCGGTGACCCCCGGCCCTACGGCGACCGATGCGTGGCTGGGCGACGGGGGGCTCGCCGACCAGCAAGGGGGCGATCGCGAGGACGTGCTCGCGAAGGTGGGCGCCGGCCGCCCGCTCGGACGTCTTGCGACGCCGGAGGAGATCGCCTCGGTCATCGTCTTCCTCTGCTCCGACCGGGCGTCCTATGTGACCGGGGCAGCGTGGAGTGCGGACGGCGGCACCGTCCCGATCATCCTCTGACGACGGACGACGCCCGGGTGGTGGCCGTCGCGTACGTCGTGCCCGCAGCCGCCCCGGGTCCGACTCCGCCTCTACCCTGAGCGCATGGAGGCAGGCACTCGGGAGACCGACTTCACGGAGCGGATCCGGCGGCTCGAGGAGGGCCTGTCGCCCTTCGCGGTCCGCTCGCTCGAGACCCGGGGCCGAGCGCTGCCCGAGGAGGAGTGCGGCGTGCGCACTCCCTTCCAGCGGGACCGCGACCGCATCGTCCACTCGAAGCCCTTCCGCCGGCTCAAGGGGAAGACGCAGGTGTTCATCGACCCCAGGGGCGACCACTACCGCACGCGGATGACGCACACCCTCGAGACCACGGCCATCTCGCGCGTCGTCGCGCGGGCGCTCGCGCTCAACGAGGACCTCACGGAGGCGATCGGGCTCGGGCACGACACGGGCCACACGCCCTTCGGGCACGCGGGCGAGGATGCGCTCGACGAAGCGCTCCGCGAGCGGTTCGGGCGCCGCTTCCGGCACAACGAGCACTCGCACCGGATCGCCCTCGCGCTCAACCTGACGCACGAGGTCTGCGACGGGATCCTCACGCACACCGGCGAACGTGAGCCGGAGACGCTCGAGGGGAAGATCGTCCGCCTCGTCGACCGCGTCGCGTACATCAACCACGACATCGACGACGCCGTCCGCTACGGACTGCTCCCGAGGACGACCTGCCGCGCGAGGAGATCGCCGATCCTCGGGCCGACCGGCTCGGCGCGGATCGACCGGCTCGTCCACGACATCGTCGAGGTTTCCACTGGGATCGACGACATCCGCCAGTCGTCCGAGGTGGGGGAGGCGATGCTCTCGGTGCGCGCGTTCATGTTCGAGCGCGTCTACCTCGGGCCGCAGGCGGAGCCCGAGCACGAGCGTGCGCACGAGGTCGTCGGACGCATCTTCGACCACCTCGTCGCGCGCGGCGACCCGGTCGACGAAGTCGTCGACTACATCGCGGGGATGACCGACCGCTTCGCGCTCGACTACGCCGAGTCTCTCTGAGCTTCGGCGAGGAGCGCCTCGAGCCTCGCGATCGTGTGGCTCGCCTCCACTGACCGGAAGAAGTCGAGGGCCTTTCTCAGCTCGGTCTGGCCTTCGGCGCGCCTCCCGAGGTGGACGAGATGCACGCCGGCAGCGAGGTGCAAGTAGGCCTCGATCGCGCGGTTACCCGTCGGCGCGACGAGGTTGGCGGCGCCGACCTCGTCACCCTGCAGAGCGAGCCGCGTCGCGTCGCGCCAGACGATGCTACGACGTGGCGGACGTGCCTCCAACGCCTCCAGCAGCTGCTGCCGGAGACCGAGCCGGTCGACGAACGGCATCACCCCCAGCACACCGCCCCGCGCGCCGCCACCCGTGTCCCGGATGATCGGGAGTGCTTCGTCGACCAGGGCGCGTGCGGCCTCGAGTTCGCCGCGGTCTGCATGCGTCGCGGCGCAGAGGAGCAAGGTCGCGGCGAGGTCGACTCGGTCGTCCCCGACGCGCGCGAGCTCGACCGCCCGTCGATGGTCTGCGAGGGCGCCGGTCGCGTCGCCGCGTGCGCGTCTGATCGTGCCGCGAAGTCCGCGCATCGAGGGCTCGTTCGTGTGTGGCGCGCCCGCTTCGCATGCCGCGATGAACTCGTCCAGGGCTTGCAGCGCGGCGTCCCAGCGTCCGCGGAAGTAGTCCATGTAGATCTGGTTCGCCCAGGTGAAACGCGCTGCCTCGGGGTCGCCGAGGCGCTCGGAAAGGCGCGTCGACTCTGCGTAGAGCTCCTCTCCTCGGTCGAGATCCCCCACGGTCAGGGCCTCGACCGCGAGGTTGTTGACGATCGTTCCCGCGATCGGCGAGTCGATCTCGAGCGCGATCTCGAGCGCGCGTTCCATGTCGGCGGTCCCGGAGGAGTCGCCGACGACGTTCTTTGCCATGCCGAGCGTCGTCAATGCGTGCGCGCGCAGCTCCTCGAGCTCGAGTGCCTCGGCCATCGTGAGAGCGGACTCGGCGAGGCGACGGCCGTCCTCGAGCTCCTCGGCAATGACGCGCATGCGTGCCGAAACGGCGAGCACGCGCGTCGCCGAGGCGGAGACGGAGTCGCCGGCGAGCTCCTCCGCACGCATGAGGCGCGCGCGCGTCGCCTCGCCTTCTCCTCGATACCACGCGATCTGTGCGAGGAACGACTCGGCCTCGGCTGCCCGGTCCGAGTCACCGGCCTCGACGAGCGCGTCGCGCGCAACCTCGAGCGCCTCCTCTCGGCGATGCTCGTCGTACGCCAGGAAGAGCGCCCGGGCATGTCTGAAGAGGAGCTCGGGTCGTTCGTCGTCGTCGGGCCAGAGCTCGAGCGCGTCCTCGTACTGCGCAGCGGCCACCGGGAAGCTGTTCAGGGCGGACGCGCGATCGCCCGCATCGCGCAGCGCGAGGCGAGCGCGCTCCGCCAGCTCTCCGTCGTCTCCTCCCGAGGCCCGCACGAGCTCGAGCGCGGAGCTCCAGTGGTACGCGAGCATCTCGGCGTGGTCCTCGGGCCTCCCGAGCCCGTCGATCCACTCCGCGGCCGCTCGATGCCGCCGGGCACGCTCTGCCCTCGGGATCTGGCCGTAGGACACGTCCCGAACGAGCGCGTGCGCGAACGCGAACTCGCTCTCGCCTTCGAGTGAGGACCGTCGTTGTCGTCGGACAAAGCCCTTCCGCTCCAGCGCGTGCAGTGACGCCGTAGCGGCATCCGGATCCCGGCCGATCGCGCTCGCCCAGAACACCTTTCCGACGACGGCGGCGTCCTGGAGCAGATCCTTCTCGGAGTCGGGAAGCGCGTCGAGCCGGGCAGCGATGATCCCCTGGAGGGTCTCGGGGAGGGTCAGCTCGTCGGTCGAGCCCTGCTCGAGGAAGAGCTCGACGAACTGCTCCGCGTACAGCGGGTTGCCGCCCGCGCGCTCGAGCAGTGCGTGTTGCGATCCCGCCTCGAGCACCGGTCTTCCGAGGAGCTGCCCCAGGAGCAGCGCCGTCTGCTCGTCGGAGAGCGGTGAGAGGGCGAGCGTCGTGGCGTTGAGCTTGCCGCCGCCCCAGTCGGGCCGGCGCTCGAGGAGCTCGGGGCGGGCCGTGGCGACGACGAGCAGCGGGACGTCGGTCACCCAGTCGACGAGCTCGTCGACGAAGTCGAGAAGCGTCTCGTCCGCCCAGTGGATGTCCTCGACGACGAGGACGAGCGGCCGCTGCTCTGCGAGGCCCTCGAGAAAGCGTCTCCAGGCGGCGAAGGCCTCGTTGCGCCGATCGCCCCCGAGCCCGGTCTCGCTCGAGAGGCCGAGGAGGCCGAGGAGGTGCGTCTCGACGCGCGCCTCGTCGCCCGAGCCCGCGACCGTGTCCTCGACGAGCCGGTGGACCTTCTCCGTGATCTCGACCTGCGAGTCCTGCTCGAGGACTCCGGCCTGCGCCTTGACGATCTCGCCGAGGGCCCACATCGTGATGCCGTCGCCGTACGCGAGGCAGCGTCCCTGGCGCCAGGTGACGAGCTCCGGGTCGGCGTCGACGATCCGGGAGAGCTCGTACACGAGGCGGCTCTTGCCGATCCCCGGGACGCCGACGAGCGTGAGGAGCTGTGGCGTCCGCTCGTGGCGGGCGCGCTCGAACGCGTCCCTCACGATGCCGAGCTCGCGCTCGCGGCCGACGAGCGCCGAGCGCGCCTCGTGTGCCACGTCGACGCCGAAGCGAGCGTGAGCAGCGACGGCCTCCCAGACGGGGATCGGCTCGCTCTTGCCCTTCGCGTCGACTGCCTGTGCCTCTTCGTAGTCGATCGCCTGGCGCGTCGCGCGGTAGGTCGTCCCGTCGACGAGGATCCCGTTCACCGGCGCCGCACTCTGCAGGCGAGCGGCGGTGTTGACGACGTCGCCGGAGGCCATGCCTTCCCCGGCGCCGGGCTGCGCGTCGAGGCGCACGAGCGCCTCGCCGGTCGTGATCCCGACCCTGAGCTCGAGCTCCTCCTCGACCGCGAACTCGCGGATCGCGAGCGCGGCGCGCACGGCCCGCTCGGGATCGTCCTCGTGCGCGGTCGGCGCGCCGAAGAGCGCCATCACCGCATCGCCGATGAACTTTTCGACGGTACCTCCGTGGCGCTCGAGCTCGGCGCGGACCCGCTCGTGGTACGGGCGCAGAAGCGCCTCGACGTCCTCGGGATCCATCGACTCCGCCCGCGAGGTGAAGCCCACGAGGTCGCAGAAGAGCACGGTGACGACCTTCCGCTCGCGACGATGCGCGGCCATCAGGCGCTCCTCGCGTTCCCGAGCAGCGCCTCGCCGCGCTCGACGAAATGAGACGTGCCGACCGACCGGTAGAAGGCGAGCGCACGTTCGAGCTCGATCTCGCTCTCGTGGCTCCCGCGTGCCGCCTCGCGCACGGCCGGCGCGAGCGTGAGCGAAGCGCCACACATCCCGCAGAGGCGGAATCCCTCCGGGTTCTCCTGGCCGCAATTCGGGCAGGTGACCATCGACTGAAGCCTAGGGGGTCGGCCGCCTCGCAGTTCCAGGCGCCTTTGAGCGTGCCTCGAGCGTCGGCGATAGTGTGCGCCCATGGAACGGGCGAAGTGGCGTCGGTGGAGGTCGGCCTTCGGGGGCATCGTCCTCCTCGGCCTCTGTGGCGCGCTCGCGCTCGCGGCCGCAGCCCTCGCAGCCACCACGTTCTCCGATTCCACGGGAGACAACAACGCTGCGCCCGACGTCACGGGGGTATCGGTCACGGAGTCGGCGGACGGGATCCTCACGCTCTCGGTCGTGGTCGCGAACTACCAGGCTCTGCCTACGAACAGCTGGTTCAACCTGTGGTTCGACCTCGACAACAACCCGAGGACCGGCGACGACGGCGACGAGGCTCTCGTCCAGTACTTCGACGACGGCGGCATCCGCTTCCACCGGTGGGTGGGCTCGGAGCTCGTTCGGCGACCGGCGACCGGGATGGCCGGCACCTTCACCGCCGGCGCATTGACGGTCACGGTGCCCAAGGCTGCGCTCGACACCGTCGCGAGCTTCGGCGTGCTCGCCGTCGGGCTGCGCGCCCAGGACGACGGTGACGGCGGCGAGAACGTGGCTGCGGACTACGCGCCGAACAGCGGCCGCACCCGCTATGCGTCGCCCGGGCCGGTCTCGATCCCCGACGCACCCGGCGACCACGACGCGGCGCCCGACATCACGAAGGTCGACGTCAGCGACACGGGGTCGGGCAGGATCCGGTTCGCCGTTTCGACGCCCAGTCACGTGGTGCTCCCCACGAGCACGTGGATCGAGGCCGACTTCGACCTCGACCGCCGCCGCAGCACGGGGGACGGCGGGGTCGAGGCATACGTTGCCTACGGAGAGGGGAGGGTCTACGCGGCACGCTGGAGCAGCGACTCCGACGACTTCGTGGAGGTGCGCGGGTCCGGCGTGACCGCCCGAAGCGCCGGTGGCGTGGTGACCTTCGACGTTCCGCGGAAGTTCCTGGGCGACGTCGCCAGCTTCGACTTCTTTCTCGTCAGCGGGGACTCGTCGGACGACGAGGACAACGCGATCGACCTCGCGCCGAACGGCAACGCCTGGTGGAAGTACTCGCTCACGAACAAGCCGGCCGTTCGCCTCGTCGTCGGTGCGGCACGCGGCACGCCCGCGCGGCCGATCGCGGGTCGCCGCTTCGTGGTCTCGGTTCCCGTCGTGCGAACCGACACCGCGCGTCCCGTCACGTCCGGCTCGGTCGCCTGCGACGTCCGTGTCGCGGGGGTGCGGGTGAATGCAACCGGACGTGTGCGGTCCGGCCAGGCCAGCTGCTCGCTGCTCGTGCCGGCGAGCGCCCCGGGCGCGGCTCTCCGCGGCACGATGACCGTTCGCTCCGGCGGCACGGCCTCCCGCGCCCGGTTCGCGTTCGTCGTGCGGCGATAACCGCTCGCGGCCGGCACGGAGTACGACGGAGTCGCCGAGTAGTCTCAGTCCGAGTGGCCCGGATCAAGGACTCCTCGGTGCGTGACGTCGTCGCGGCCGCCGACATGGTCGAGGTCGTGTCCGGACGGACCCCGCTGCGCCGGGCCTCGGGGTCGCGCTTCACGGGGCGCTGCCCGTTCCACGAGGAGAAGACGCCGAGCTTCTCGGTGAACCCCGTGGACAAGCTCTACTACTGCTTCGGCTGCGGCAAGGGCGGGGACCTCATCTCGTTCGTACGCGAGACGGAGAACCTCGACTTCGTCGGGGCGATCGAGTGGCTCGCGGACCGGTTCCGGGTCACGCTCGAGTACGAGGAGGCTTCACCTCGCATCGAGGCCGAGCGGAAGCGGCGGGACCGTCTGTACGCGCTCCTCGAGCAGACGACGACGTACTTCGAGCGGCTGCTCTGGGACGGCGACGCCGGCGCGCCCGTGCGCGCGTACCTCGCGGAGCGGGGGCTGGGGGAAGAGGTCTCCAGGGAGTTTCGGCTCGGGCTCTCGCCTGGGCGCGGGCTCGCGGAGAAGGCAGCCGAGAAGGGCTTCGGCCGCGAGGAGCTCCGGGCCGCGGGCCTCGCGACCGTACGCGGCGGGGACTACTTCCCGCCGAGGCTCATGTTCCCGCTGGCCGACGCCCGTGGCCGGGTCGTCGGGTTCCAGGCCCGGAAGCTGAGCGAGGACGACCCTCTGCACGGGAAGTACGTGAACTCGCCCGAGGGCGACCTCTTCAAGAAGGGGGCGATCCTCTACGGCCTGCACCTCGCTCGCACGGCGATCTCGAAACAGGATCGAGCGGCCGTCGTCGAGGGCAACACGGACGTCATCGCCCTGCGGCAGGCCGGCTTCGAGCCGGTCGTCGCTTCCATGGGCACCGCCCTGACGGAACGGCAGCTCGAGGAGCTCGGGCGCCTGACGCGCAAGGTCTACCTCTGCTTCGACGCGGATGCCGCGGGGCAGGAGGCGACGCTGCGCGGCATGGAGCTGGCGGCGACGAAGAACTTCGACGTGAGGGTGGTCACCCTCCCGCGAGGCCAGGACCCCGCGGACGCCCCGGACGGCTTCGCCGACCGGCTCGGGTCGGCGGAGAGCTATCTCCTCTACCGCGTGCGGCTCGAGCTGGAGCGCGCGGCGGACCGTCAGGAGGGATTCGTGCGTGCCCGCGAGGTGCTCGCGAGGGCGGAGGACTCGCCGGAGCGCCAGGAGGCGCTCCGGCTCCTCGCGGACCGCCTCGACCTGCCGAAGGAGACGCTCGCCGGGCTCGCACCGGCACGCGGGGGCTCGCGTCAGGTCGTCGTCGAGACGCCGCGCCTGCTCGAGGCCGGCGATCGGCTCGAGCGCGAGACCCTCGCCGCCTGCGTCGCGCACCCGTCGCTCGTGCGTGGACTGGCCGAGCTGACGCCGGAGCACTTCGACTCGGAGCTCCATCGCCGGTTTCGAGACGTCCTCGTCGCCGGGCGCGACGACCCAGAGCTCACCGTGCTCAGGGCCGAGCTCGACGCGCGCGCTGCGCGCGAGGGGATCGACGAGCGAACCGGTGCGGAGCTCCTCTTGCGCCTTCGGGAGCGCAAGCTGAAGCGTGACCTCGCCGGCTCCGACCTCGCGCGCACGACCGAGCTCCAGGCACACCTCTCCAAGGTCCGCCAGGCACTCGCCGAGCTCACCTGACGCGGGAGGACGTCAGGCGTCCGGGAGATAGCCGAGCTCGCGCAGAAGGTCGCCTGCCTCGGCGACGACGTCCGCGAGCTGCTCCTCGCTCAGGTCGTCGCGGTGGCGGCCGACCGACGCGTCGTGTGCCCGGCCGAGCGCGGCGGCGAGCGCGTCCCTCGGGGCTCCGAGCTGCTCCGCGAGCTCGGTTGCGACCTCGTCGGGATGCTCCGCCATGCGCTCGTAGCGCACCTCGATCAGCGCGACGTCGGCAGAGCGGACGGCGCCGACGTACCGGCGCCACGCCCAGGCGGCGCGCCGGGCGTCGCTGACAGTCGGGAACTCCGCGACCCTCTCGGGCTCCACCCAGAAGCGCGCGTACGAGCCATATCCGATCCCGGCGTCGTCCTGGCCCGCGCGCTCGTCGCTCAGCCACTTCTTGTCCATCAGCGAGCAGGAGACGTCGCGGCCGTCGCGCACGATGTGGACGATGCCGGCGGAGGGGTAGGCGATCCGGACCGCCCGCATGACGAACGCGGCTTCGGGCGTCTGCTCGACGGCTCGAACCGCACCGACGAGCCCGACCCGCCGCGCGACCGCCAGGATCCGCCGGATACGTCGAGCGGCCAGCTCCGGCTCGACCTGCGAGAGCTCGGGGATCGCGGCCTTGAACGGTGCCACTTCGCCCAGGTCGACGAATCCCGGGCCCGATCCGATCGCCTCCGCGAGGAACGTCGTCCCGGATCTCGGGGAGCCGACGACGAACACGAGCCGGTCGTCGAGGCGCCCGAGACGCTGCCCGAGGGTCGCGCCGCGTCGCGGCGCGAGGCGCTTCGCCACGCGGAACTGCAGCGCTGCCGACTCCAGGAGCCCGGTCACCGCGCGGATTCTCGCAGCACGTGCCGTCGCGGGGCGGGAGGGCCGCCAAACCGATCGCCGGCCGGAGATGGAAGAATGCGACGAACGTGACGAGTCTGTGTAGTCGAGCACACGAGAAGGGGGCTCCCGTTGTTCTCCACGTCTGTCCTGGCTTCGATCGGTCGTAGCGCGCGGACGTTCCTCGGGCACGCGCGGGCGCTCGTACTCGTCGTCGCCGCCGCGACCGCCGCGATCGTCGTCGCGGGGGCGTACGCGAGCACCTCGTTCTCGGACCGCGCGAGCGACGCGAACGAGGCCCCCGACATCACGTCGGTGACCGTCGAGGACACCGGAAGCGGTCCCGTCACGGTGCGCGTGTCCATCGCGAACTTCCGGGTTCTCCCCCCGAACTCGCGCGTCGTCGTGAGCTTCGACCTCGACCGTAACCAGGCCACGGGGGCGGGTGGGGACGAGATGACCCTGCGCTACTCGAACGACGGGACGCTCGACTTCTTCCGCTGGGACGGCTCGCAGCTCATCGCGCGTCCCCCGACCGGCATAAGTGCGGCGCTCGTCGACGGCGTGCTCTCGTTCGCGGTCGACCGCGCGCAGCTTGCAGGCTCGACGTCGTTCGGCGTGCTCGCCGTCGCGGCGAGGACGCAGCAGGTCGCAATCGGGAACGTGATCTCCACGGACTTCGCTCCCGGCGCGGGACGGAACGTGTACTCGGCGCCGGGGCAGACGTCCTTCCCCGACCCCGACAACGACCAGGACGTGGCTCCGGACATCACGGTGATCGCCGTGTCCGACTCCGCGGGCGGGTCGATCCAGCTCCAGCTCACGACCGCCAACTACCAGACGCTTCCGCCCGACAAGCTCATCGGCATCGGCATCGACCTCGCGGGCCGGCCGGACTCCGAGGACGCGCTCTTCCTCGGGTACCTGAGCGGAACGCGGACGGTCGAGCTGGACCGCGAGATACGCGGTGTCTCACAGCCCGTCGACCCGCCGTTCCGGGCCTCCGCGTCGCATGCCGACGGCGTCCTCACCTTCACGATCCACCGCAGCCTGCTCGACGGCGCCTCGGGGTTCGGCTTCGGCATCGTCAGCGCCGACCTCGTCGGCCCGGGGGAGAGCGAGGGAGAGGAGTTCGAGGGCGAGGTCGAGGCCCTCGACACGGCGCCCGACGACCTCTCGGGGCGGCTGTACCAGTACAGGCTGGTCAACCCCGGGCCGCTCCACCTGAGAGCCGGCACCGTGACGGCGTCGTCCGGCGGCGCGCGGGCGGGCAAGCCCTTCGTCGCAGCCGTAGCCGTGCGGCGGCTGGACACGTACCGGGTCGTCCGTTCCGGATCCGTGCGCTGCACGGCGTCGGTGGCGGGCGCCCGCGTCCTCGTGACGGGTCGCTTCCGCGCCGGGCGGGCCGAGTGCAGGTTGCGCGTCCCGGACGGGAAGGCCGGTGCGGTTCTTCGCGGGACGATCGCCGTACAGCTGGCCGAGACGACGCACCGGTCGAGCTTACCGCTTCGTCGTGCGCTGAACGCCTTCGGACGGATCTGGCGACCGGTGAGACGCGACGTGAGTCTGGCCGAACGCCAGCTCGAGATGCTGCGCCGGATGGCCGCGCTCGATCCCGCTCCGGTGTTCATGGGCGGATTCGCCGAGGACGCGCTGACGGCAGGGACGGTCACACGGCCACACGGAGATCTCGACTGGATCGTCCTGCGCGACGAGCTCGACGTGCGGCTCTCACACGCGGAGCGGCTCGGCTTCTCCGGGTTCGAGTCGTGGGGCGATGCGGCTCCGGGAGTGCCGTTCTACTTCTCGTCCTCGGTTCCCGACGATCTGCGCCTCGAGCTCGGGATCGCCGACGCCGACGAGGAAGGGCTGTGGCTCAGGGTGCACGAGCTGTTCTTCGACCTCGACGGCGTGAAGCCGCCGGCGGGATATCGGGTGCGGCTTCCGGACGACACGTTCGAGCACCCACCCGTCGCGATCGACGGGATCCCGGTCAGGACCGTCACGCCGCTCGCGCTCTACCAGCTCCGAGTCGGCATCGCGAGTCAGGGCTCGTTCGGGGCGCTCTCGGCGGCGCAGGTACGGTCGGTTCGACGCTGGCGCGAGGCGTTCTCTCCCGGCAATCCGATGCCGACCTCGCGCCCGAGGTTCGTCCGCTGGCATCCGCGGAAGTCTGACCGGTACGGGCCGGAGACCGGCAGATCTCCGCTCCCGACCCAGGGGCACCGCGTGCGAAGATCGGTCGATGGTTCCCGAGGCGCCCGTCGAGCGCACCGAGACCGGGCTCGCCCCGGCCGGCGAAGGCTGGTTCGTCCTGAACGCCCGTGACGCCTGCTGGCTCTACGACGGCCGGGCCGCGAGCTGCGAGTTCGAGGGGGAGACGGAGTTCCCACAGGTAGGCATCTTCCTGCGCATGCTCGAGCCGGGCGCGCCGATGGGGATGTACCACTGGGAGTCCGACCAGGAGGGATTCCTCGTGCTGTCCGGCGAGGCGCTGCTCCTCGTCGAGGGCGAGGAGCGGCCGCTCAGACAGTGGGACTTCTTCCATTGCCCCGTCGGGACGAGGCACATCGTCCTCGGCGCGGGCGACGGGCCCTGCGTCGTCCTGGCGGTCGGCGCGCGTGAGCACCAGGGCGGCCCCGGGTGGGGCGGGTACCCGGTGGACGAGACGGCGCTCCGGCACGGTGCGGGTGTCGAAGAGGAGACGACGGACGCGCAGCAGGCATATGCGCGGTCCCCGAGGTACCGGCCGAGCTCGTATCAGGACGGCTGGCTGTCCGAGTAGTCGAAAGGTCGCCGATACGCCGCTCGGGTCGGGCGCTGCACGAGGTTGCGGGCGTGTCCTTCGCACGCAGTACTCGCTTCAGTCACGCGCGGGGGCGTGCTCGGTCGGCCGTAATCCCAGCCGTTCGGCCAGTTGTCCGAAGCGGAGTCCATCGCCAACCTGAGTGAATCGATACACCCGAATGGGGGAGGAGACCTCAATGAGCAACGTCCTGATGCGCCCAGTGATCTGGCTACAGGTCGTCGGGCGCGAGCTTCGGGATCGTGAGGATGGCCAGACCACGACCGAGTACGCGATTCTGCTCGGGTTCCTGGCAATCGCCATCATCATCGCGCTGTTCTTCCTGCGCAACGTGCTTCGGGAGCTGTTCTCGGATGCCGCGAGCAGCGTCTCGACCGCGGGGAACCCGTAGCGGCTGGTGATCGCTGCGGTCGCGGGCGTTCGTATCGCTTCTCGACTGTCTGGCAATGGCGAATGCAGAACCCCGCTCCGGCCGGGTTCTGCGCGTCAGTGAGCTGAAGACCGCCGCGCGCCGGGAGGTGTTCCCGGGAAACGAAAAGCCCTGCCATGCAGGGCTTTTCTCACTCCCCGGGTTGGACTCGAACCAACAACCCTCCGGTTAACAGCCGGATGCTCTGCCAATTGAGCTACCGGGGAAGGCAGCGGCCGGATTGTACCCGGGCTTCTCCGGGGCCAGACGGGGGAGGACGGCCGCTCGGACGACGAAGGAACGCCGGATGCGCCGCTTCGCCGCCATCGGCGTCGCGCTGTCGCTGGGCGTCCTGGCTCTGGCACCCGAGGCGTTCGCGGGTAGCGCGCGTGTCGCCGCGCTCCAGGTCGCGCTCCGCGCCCACGGGTTCGACCCCGGGCCGGTGGACGGCGTCCGCGGGCAGCTGACTGGGAACGCTCTCGTGCGCTTTCAGCGCGCGAGAGGGCTCGCGCCGGACGGCAAGCTCGGCCCGGCGACCAGGCGGGCGCTCGGCAAGCGGGGCCGGCCCTTTCTCGGGCGGCGCACGCTCTCCGTCGGTGCCCTCGGGTGGGACGTGGCCGTGCTCGAGTTCCGGCTCCGCGCGGAACGGGCTCCCGCTCCGCGCCGTGGACGGGCGGTTCACGGGGCAAACGACGGCGGCGCTCCGGCGCTTCCAGCGACGGCAGGGGCTCGTTCCCGACGGGATCGCCGGACGAAACACCTACCGAGCGCTGTCCCGACGGGCGCCCGTCCGCTTCCACACCGTCAGTCTCGGCGAGAGCTTCTTCTCCATCGCCGAGCGCTACAACGTCAGTCCCGTGGCTCCTCGCCCGCCGGAACGGCGTGCCGCTCACACGCGTCATCGTTCCCGGTCAACGCCTTGCGCTCCCGGCGGGCGCGCGAACGCTCCCGCCGGCGGCCCGGCCCGCGTCCCGCGACGCGGTTCGGTCGGCGATCGACTACTGGGCTCGGTTCTACGGCGTCGATCCCGCGCTCGCCAGAGCGCTCGCCTGGATGGAGTCCGGCTTCCAGCAGGACGTCGTGTCGAGCGTCGGCGCGATCGGCGTGATGCAGCTCCTGCCCGAGACCTGGGAGTTCGTGGACACGGTGCTGATCGGTCGGCGCACCGCCCGCGACTACCGGGGCAACGTCCGCGCCGGCGTCCGCTACCTCCGCTGGCAGCTCGACCAGTTCGGCGGGGACGTCCGCCTCGCGCTCGCGGGCTGGTACCAGGGTGCCCGCGCCGTGCGCGAGATCGGGCTGTACGAGGACACGAAGCTCTTCGTCCGGGTCGTGCTCGCCCTCCACGGCGACGGTCTGAGGCGGGTCGTCAGAGCAGCGCGCGAGTCGCGGCGTGGGCGCGCCTTGCGGCCTCGTCGACCGGCAGGCTCCAGAAGAGCTCCGGCGTCGAGAAGATCTCCACGTCGACATAGCCGTCCCAGCCTGCGGCGGCGAGCGCGTGGACCTGCTCGATCGCGTGCGTCCCGCTCTCGCCGGGCAACACGCGATCCTCCCGATCACCACCGGGATCGTCGGCCACGTGGAGGCCGGTCACGCGGCTCGCGACTCCAGCCAGGGTCTCCGGGTGGCTCGTGCCACAGGTTGTACGTGTCGGCCATGATGCCCACGTCGTCGAGGCCCGCCTCGCCCAGGAGCGCAACGGCGTCGGCGACGGCGTTGACGAACGACACGGAGTCGTGCTGGCGCGGCGTCGCGGGCTCGAGCCCGAGGCGGACGCCCGCAGCGCGCGCTGCCACCGCGACCTCGCGCAGGCCCTCGACGACCACGTCGCGGGCGCGAGCGGGCTCGAGGTCACCGACGGCGCCCGTGAGGCAGACGACGCACTCCGGCTCGTACGCGGCGAGGCGGCGGACGCTCGCGCAGAGCGACGCGACCCGCTCGGCGGGATCGGAGGGTTCCTCCATCCCCGGCAGGAAGATCGGTAGGACCGACGGCACGGTCGGGACGCAGCTCGCGACGCCGAGGCTTGCAGCGCGGAGGAGCGTGAGATTCGCCGCGTCGTCCTCGGGGAGCTTCATCTCCCAGATCCCGATGCCGTCGAAACCCGCAGCCGCGTACGCGGCGACGTCCTCGGCGAACGAGGCGCCGACCGTGGAGATCTCGGAGAGCGAGAGCTTCACGAGCGCCCCGGGAGCCTCGCGAGCAGCCGGCGTGGCAAGGGCGGCTTCGTGAGCTCCTTGTAGACCAGGTAGCCCGAGCCCGCGCCGAGGCCCGGCCCCGGATGCGTGGAGGCGCCGATGTGCCAGAGTCCGTCGACCGGTGTGCGGTGCCCCGGCGCCTGCGGAAGCGGGCGGAAGAGGAAGTTCTGGTCGAGCGCGCACGAGCCGCCGTAGATGTCGCCGCCGACGAGGTTCACGTTCGTCGCCGCGACGTCGGCGGGGGAGAGCACGATACGGGCGATCGTCGCGCGCTCGAGGTTCTGGATGTGGCGACCGAGCCGGGCGACGACCCGGTCGGCGTAGGCCTCGCGGAGGCGCTCCGTCCACGTGCCGTCGCCGACGTCGATCTCACCGGCGGCGTCCCCCTTCACGCGTCCGGCCGGAAGCTCCTGGAGCTGGATCCAGACGATCCAGGAGCCGTCCGGCCCGCGCGACGGATCGACGGCCATCGGCTGGCCGCAGACGATCGTCGCCTCCGCGGGGAGGAGTCCGCGCTCGGCCTCGTTCACCGCCCGCGACACGCCGTCGAGCCCCGGCGTCACGTGGACGATCGCGGTGCGGACGAGACGCTCGTCGCCGTACCAGTCGGGCGGCTCGCGGAGCGCGAGGTGGATCTGCATCTCGCCGCGCCCGTACCGGTAGCCCGCCGCCGCACGACGCAGCTCGGCGGGGACGTCAGCCTCGCCGAGCAGGTCGGAGTAGAGCCGGGTCGGGGTCACGGAGGCGACGATGGCGCGCTCCGCGCGGACGGTCTCGCCCCCGACCAAGCGCACGGCGGTCGCCCGCCCGCCGGAGACGAGCACCCGCTCGACGTCGGCGCCCGTTCGCAGCTCGCCACCCGCGTCGCGCACGATGTCCGCGAGCCCCTCCACCAGCCGTATCCCACCGCCCTTCGGGACGGGCATGCCGCCGAGCTGGAGCGCGCAGGCGATGACCTGCGTCATGAACCCGGACGTCGCCTGGTCAGGTCCCAGCCCGGTGTGCAGGACCCACGGGGCGAGGAGCCCGTGCGCGGCGTCCGACTCGAAGCTGTCGCCGAGCCAGTCGCGACAGGTCACGAGCACCCCGCCCGCGTAGGCGAGGAGGCCACGCCGCCCGAACCGCCGGAGGGCCTGGCGTCCCAGACCGAGGCCCGCGGCCGACCACAGCTCCGTCCCGAGCACGCCGAACGAGAGGTCGGCGTCCTTCATGAACGCCTCGAACATCGTCTGCCAGCGCGCTCCGTCCCCGGCAGCGTGACGCTCGAGCTCCGCGACGTTCTCCTCGAGCGAGGTCGTCAGGAAGGCGCTCGAGCCGTCGGGGAAGGCCGAGCCCGTGGGGAGCTCGGTGCTCAGGTACTCGAGCCCGCGCCGGTCGAGGTCGTCCTTCAGCTCGGCGTACGCGGGCGATCCCGTCCAGAGCGGGTGCCACGCCGCCAGGAGCTCGTGCGTGAACCCTGGCGCCGTGAGGCCTTCGCGGGTCTTGATGCAGCCGCCGAGCTCGTCCTCCCGTTCGAGGACGCACACGTTCCAGCCGTCCCTGGCGAGGAGCGCGGCGCCCGCGAGGGAGTTGATGCCGGCGCCGACGAAGACCGCGTCGAAACCCGCCACGGGCCGACTCTATCGGCGTCGCTTGGCGCTTGACATGTCAGTGCGGCGTGTGACTGAATCTCGCCATGCTCCTCCGCGAGGTCGAGTACGCGCGCCCGGCGACGGTGGAGGAGGCCGTCTCGCTGCTCGCAGCGCACGACGGCGCACGGGCGCTCGCGGGAGGGCAGACGCTGGTCAACGTGATGAAGGCGCGCGCGGCGGCGCCTGACGTCCTCGTCGACCTCGCGGACCTCGACGAGCTGCGCACCGTCGGGTTCTCGTCCGACGGGCTGCTCGAGATCGGGGCGATGGTGACGTACGCGCAGCTCGCGGCGTCCTCGGAGGTGGAGGTCGCACGACCGATCCTCGCCGAGGTCGCGGGAACGATCGCCGACGTGCAGGTTCGTGCTCGAGGCACCGTCGGAGGGAACGTCTGCGTTGCCGATCCCACGAACCACTTCCCGCCGCTCCTGCTCGCGCTCGACGCGACGTTCACGATCCGCGGCCAGGGCGGCGAGCGGACGGTCGCCGCGGACGAGTTCTTCCTCGGCGTCTACATGACCGCGGTCGGCGAGGGCGAGCTCCTGACCAAGGTCTCGGTGCCGCCGTCGAGCAACTCCGGCGACGGCTTCTCGGGCCTCACGATCGGGAAGCACGGCACCTACATCGCAGACGCGGCGGCGACGATCTCCGACGGCGACGTTCGCATCGCGCTCGGCTGCGTCGACGCCGTCCCGGTTCGCGCGACGGCGATGGAGGAGCGCCTCGCCGGCGGCGACTTCTCGCAGGAGTCCGTGCGGGCCGCGGCCGAGGGCCTCGGCGCGGCGCTCGACCCTCCCTCGGACGCCCACGGCTCCGGCGACTTCCGGCGTCACGTGGCAGAGGTGTCGGCCGTGCGCGCGGTCGTGCTGGCAGCCTCGAGGAGAAAGGGGTCGTAGTGGCGGAGCCGATGTCGGCGCTGGGTATCTCGGTCGAGGTCAACGGCGAGCGGGTGGAGCTCGAGGTCCCCGCCCGGCGCCTGCTCGTCCACTTCCTCCGGGACGACCTCGGTCTCACCGGGACGCACGTGGGCTGCGACACCGGCAACTGCGGCGCCTGCACGGTCCACCTGGACGGGGAGCCCGTGAAGAGCTGCATGCTGCTCGCGGTGCAGGTCGACGGCGCTCGCCTGACGACCGTCGAGGGGCTCGCGGCGAACGGCGAGCTCACGACGCTGCAGAAGGCCTTCAACGAGCACCACGCGCTCCAGTGCGGCTACTGCACACCGGGGATGCTGATGAGCGCGACCGCGCTCCTCGAGCGGAACCCGCACCCGAGCGAGGACGACGTGCGCTACGCGCTGCAGGGGAACATCTGCCGGTGCACGGGGTACGTGAACATCGTGGAGGCCGTCGTGGCGGCCGGCGGAGGCGCCTCGTGAGCACCGTCACCGAGCAACCCGCCAGGACGCTCGAGAAGGGGTACGTCGGGCAGTCGATCCCGCGCAAGGAGGACGCGCGGCTCGTCCAGGGCCTGGGAACGTTCTTCGACGATGTCCGACGGCACGGGATGGGCTACGTGCACTTCGTGCGCTCGCCGTACGCGCACGCCAAGATCGTCTCGATCGATGTCTCCAAGGCCCTCGAGCTCGACGGCGTGTACGGGACGATCACCGGCGACGAGGTTGCGATCCAGACGGACCCGTTCTTCGAGATGTCCGTGGAGCCCGGGGGCAACATCAAGGACTACGCGCTCGCCGTCGGGCGCGTGCGCCACATGGGCGAGCCCGTCGCAGCCGTCTGCGCCGCGACCCGGGAGCTCGCCCGCGACGCGGCCGAGCTCGTCGAGGTCTCCTACGACCCGCTGCCGGTGCTCGTCGACGCCGAGGAGTCGGCGAAGGACGAGGTGATCCTCCACGACGACGCGGGCTCGAACGTCGTCTGGTCGGGCGTGTTCGAATGGGGCGACGTCGACCAGGCGCTCGCCGACGCCGACCACGTCGTGAAGATCGACCGGCTCCACTTCCATCGCTTCTCGTCCACGCCGCTCGAGTGCGCGGGCGCGCTCGTCGAGTACGACCGGGGAACCGGCGAGTGGACGCTCCATTGCAACCACCAGATGCCGGGCATCGGCGCGATCTGGATGGCGCCGGCACTGCGCGTCGGGATCGACAAGCTCCGCTTCGTCACCCAGGACATCGGGGGCGGGTTCGGCAACAAGATCTGCCTGCATCCCCAGTACGTGGTCCTCTGCCTCATGGCGCGCAAGCTCGCGCGGCCGGTGCAGTGGACCGAGTGGCGGACCGACCAGCACACGGCGAACGCCCACGGGAACGAGCGCACGTTCCTCGACGTCGAGGTCGCCGTGCGCTCGGACGGGACGATGACCGGGTTCAAGGTGAAGGCGCTCGACGACTGCGGCGCCTTCCCGCGCTACGAGCCACTCGGCTGCATCATCTGGGCGCAGGTGACGCCGGGCATGTACGGCTGGCGGAACATCCAGGTCGACTTCACGCAGGTGTGCACGAACAAGTCGCCGGTGTCGCCGAACCGCGGGTACTCGCGCATGCAGCACCTCTGGCTCACCGAGCGGATCGTCGACATCGTGGCCTCCGAGCTCGGCCTCGACCCCGTCGAGGTGCGGAAGCGGAACTACGTGAAGGCGGAGCAGATGCCGTACGAGACGCCGAACGGCTGCGTCTACGACTCGGGCGACTACGCGGCGGCGCTCGACATCGCGCTCGAGCTCATCGACCACGGCTCGATCGAGGAGCGGCGGAAGGAAGCGGCCGCGCGCGGGAAGCTCCTCGGGCTGGGCATCGGCTCGACGCTCGACTCCGGCACGAACAACTTCGGCCAGTCGACGCTCCTCAACCCCGACCTCCAGTTCTCCGGCAACAACGAGGCGGCATCCGTGAAGCTCGACATCTTCGGCGAGGTCGTCGTCACGCTCGGCACCGTCCCGCAGGGACAGGGACACGAGACCACCGCGGCGCAGGTGGTCGCGGACATCCTCGGCTGCTCGCCGGACCAGGTGAACGTCCGCCGCGGCCACGACACGTGGTTCAACTCGCACGCCGGCTTCTCGGGGACGTACGCCAGTCAGTTCGCGTTCACCGGGCTCGGGGCGGTAAAGGGCGCCGCCGAGCTCCTGCGCGACGAGATGATCCAGCTCGCAGCGGCGGTCCTCCAGGCGCCCGCCGAGGCGATCGAGCTCACGGACGGGATGGCGAGGATCAAGGACGGGCCGGAGGAGGCCGCGCTGCCGTTCATGGCGCTCGGCGCCATCGTGAACGCGAACAACGCGTTCCTCCCACCCGACTTCAACCCTACGCTCAACCACCGCTACGTCTGCCGGCCGTACTTCGGGGTCGTCGACACGGAGAAGAAGACCGGCCAGCTCACGCTCACGTACGCGACACAGATCCACGCGGCCGTCGTCGAGATCGACCCCGAGACGGGCGAGGTGGACGTCGTCGACTACGCAGCGGTGGACGACTGTGGCGTGCGCATCAACCCGCAGATCGTCGAGGGCCAGGTGCACGGCGCGACCGCGCACGCGATCGGAGCTGCCCTCTCCGAGGAGTTCGTCTACGACGAGGAAGGGACGCTCCTCACCTCCAACTTCTACGACTACCACGTGCCGCACGCGATGGACATGCCGCCCCTGAAGACCGGCGCCATGGAGTCGCCGTCGCCGGTCGCCCCGCTCGGCGCGAAAGGCATGGGGGAGGGTGGCGGCGGAGGCATCCACTGCATCTGCGCTGCGATCCAGGACGCCCTGCGGCCGGCCGGCAGCCCTGTCGTCTGGACGAGCTGCAACCCACCGCATCGCGTCTGGGCGATGCTCCAGGATCCCGCCGCGAGCCGCGCCAACGTCTCGGTGGAGTCGAGGTGATCGTCTCCGGCACGAAAGAGCTCTCGGCCCCGCGCGCGACCGTCTGGAGCGTGATCAACGACCCGGCGGAGATGGCGAAGCTCATGCCGGGCGTCGAGAGCTTCGAGATCCACGACGCGACGCACTGGACCGCCAAGGTCAAGGTTCCGCTCGGCCTCGGCGGCCTCAAGATGACGATGAACTTCGAGAAGCTCGAGGAGCGCGAGCCGGAGTTTGCGTCGATGCGTGCGAAGGGACAGGGCGTCGGGGCGCTCATGGACATGACCACCTCGTTCACGCTCTCCGAGGCCGGCGAGGGCACCTCGATGGCGTGGGAGGCGGACGTGAAGATCGCCGGCCCGGTCGGCGCGATGGGCCAGCGTGTCCTACAGCCGATCGTGAACCAGCAGGTCTCGCAGGTGCTGGCGGCGCTCGAGAAACGTGTGTCGGCGACCTCCGGGACGTCGGGCGCCGAGCGGGGCATCCATCCCGCCTCGCAGGAGGCCTACTCGGCCGATCCCCACGGCCCCACGCAGTCGACCGACGAGAGCTGACTCCGGGTGCCGGCGCCGTTTCGCATCGGCGTGATGCAGCTGACCATGGAGCCGCTCGAGGAGATGCTCGAGTCGGCGCGCGTCATGGACGGGGCCGGGATGGACACGATCTGGCTCGCCGAGGCGTACCCGTGGTGGCGCAAGCACGGGATGGAGGCGCGCTCGTCGACGGTCGTCTCGGCCCTCATGGCACGGGATACGGAGCGGCTCACGATCGGCTGGGGCATCATCTCGCCCTTCACCCGCCACCCGGTGCAGGTCGCGATGGACGCGCGCGTCGTGCAGGAGGCGGCGGGGCCGGGGCGGTTCCTGCTCGGGTTCGGGACGTCGAAGATCTTCCTCAACAACATCCGCTCGCAGACGTCGAAGACGCTCGGGCCCATGCGGGACGCGGTAGCGATCGTCCGTGGCGTGCTCGGTGGAGAGCCGTTCGAGTACGAGGGCGACACGTGGAGCGCCTCCGTCCCCGGGCTCGCTGACGACGCCGAGACGCCGCGCGAGGTCCCGCCCGTGTACGTCGCAGCCACGGCGCCGAAGATGCAGGCCCTGGCGGGCGAGATCGCCGACGGCTGCCTCACCCCCTCGATCACCACCCCGGCCTTCGTGCGGTATACGCGGGAGAACGTGGCCGCAGACATCGACATCGGGTGCACGGTCGTCGCCTCGATTCACGAGTCCGACCGGGACGCGGGTCGGGACGGCGCCCGGGAGATTGCCGGGATGTACCTCGCGAACAAGTTCCAGAACATCCGTGGCTCGGCGGACACGCTCCTCGAGCTCGCGAAGATCGACATGGAGGAGCTCGCCCCGGTCGCCGAGGCGATGGAACGCGGCGGCCGGCTCGCCGCGAAGGCGCAGGTGACGGACGCGCTCCTCGACCGCTGCAAGCCGATTGCCGGCATCCCGGAGGACTGCATCCGGGCGATCGAGGAGTACCGCGAGGCCGGGTGCACCCACGTGATGCTCGAGCTCTGGGGAGCGTCCAGGCACGAGCAGATCCGGCTCTTCGGCGAGAGGGTGCTTCCATACTTCAGGTCATGACCGAGTTCGACCCCGCCGCATTCGACGCGTTCGAGGAGACTGGCTGGACGACGAAGGCGGCGACGGCGTACGACACGCTCGCTGGCCGGGTCACCTCGCAGGTCGCGGAGCTGCTGCTCGAGGCAGTCGGCGCCGGGAAGGGGACACGTCTCCTCGACGTCGCAACGGGGCCTGGTTACGTCGCAACACGAGCAGCCGAGCGCGGCGCCGAGGTGGTCGGCCTCGATTTCTCGGACAGGATGCTCGCCTTCGCGCGCTCGCGGGCGCCCGAGGTGGAGTTCGTTCAGGGTGACGCGACTTCACTCCCGTTCGAGGACGCGACGTTCGACGCGGTGACAGCGGCCTTCCTTCTCCTGCACCTCGGAGCTCCCGAACACGCGGTAGGCGAGGCTGCCCGCGTGCTCCGCCCCGGCGGTCGCGCGGCGTTCAGCGTGTGGGACGTTCCTGAGCGCGGTCGTTGGATCGGTGTCTTCTTCGACGCATTCACAGCGGCGGGCGCGCATCCGCCCGCCGGCGTTCCCGCAGGGCCGAACTTCTTCCGGTTTGCGGACAGGGCGCAGTTCACAGAGCTGCTCGAGAGAGCCGGACTCGCCGATGTCGACGTCAGTACGGTCGGGTTCGACCTCCATCTCGAAGACGGCGATGAACTCTGGGACGGTCTGATCGAGGGGTCGGTGCGGGTTCGTCCGATGATCCTGGGCCAGACGGAGGAACTTCAGCATCAGATTCGAGCGCGCTACGACGCCCTCCTGGAGTCCTATCGCGTCGAGGAAGGATTCGACGTTCCCGTCTCCGCCAAGCTCGCCGCCGGAACGAAGGCGTGACCGTCGCGATCGACCACGACAGGCTCGTCGAGTGGGCGAGCCGGGCGATCGGCACGCCGAGCTTCACCGGCGACGAGCTCGCCATGGCCGAGCTGATGCGCGAGACCTTCCTCGACCTCGGCCTGCAGGTGCAATGGCAGCAGGTCGAGGACGGGCGCGCGAACGTTCTCGGCGTTCGCGAGGGCGCCGGGGGCGGTCCCAGCCTGATGTTCAACGGCCACATGGACACGTCGTACTCGGGGAGGGAGCCGTGGCTCCGGCACGTGCCCGGCTTCCAGCCGAGCGCGTTCGTCGAGGACGGCCGTCTGTACGGGCTCGGGATCTCGAACATGAAAGGGGCGCTCGCGTGCTACGTCGAAGCGGTGCGGGCCCTCGACGACGCGGGCGTACGGCTGCAGGGCGACCTGCTCGTCGCCGCGGTCTGCGGCGAGATCGAGAAGACTCAGTTCGGGGACGCGCAGGGGGCCGAGTACCGCGGCTACGCGGCCGGCTCGCGCTACCTCGTGTCGCACGGCGGGGTCGCCGACATGTGCATCCTCGGGGAGCCGACCGAGTCCAAGGTGGTGCTCGGGCACTTCGGCTCGCTCTGGGCACGGATCTCGACCCAGGGCCCGTTCGTCCACACGGCGTTCAGCGAGGGCCGCCGCGACGAGAACTCCATCGTCCGCATGCGGGAGGTCCTCGACGCCGTGCTCGAGTGGATCCCGACCTGGGAGGGCGACCCCACGAACGCGTACCGGGGGGCGAAGGCCATCGTCAACGTCGGCGCGATCTCGGGCGGGTTCGGCTGGCGCGTGTCGCGCACGCCGCACCGGACCGACCTGTTCCTCGACGTCCGCGTCCCACCGACGAAGCAGATGGCGGCCGCGCGCGCCCAGGTCCTCGACCTCGTCCGCTCCCTGCGCGAACGCTTCCCGGAGCACGGGATCGAGGGCGAGGTGTACGTGACGGCGCCCGGAGCGGAGATCGACGAGACTCATCCGCTGGTCGGCGCGCTCGACGACGCGCATGCGGAGGTCTTCGGGTCCGCGCCCGAGCGGGACGTCACGCGCTGGTTCTCGGATGCGTCCGTCCTCACGCGCTACGGGATCGCGACGGTGAACTACGGGACGTCGACGGGGCTCCTGGACACGGTCAAGGGCGAGAACCTCGAGATCGACGGGCTCGCGAAGACAGCGGAGGTGTACGCCCGCGCGGCGATGAATGTCTGCGGGGTGGCGGAGTGAGGCTGGTCACGTTCGGAGAGGGAGCGGGCCGGGTCGGGCACGTCGACGGCGACGAGATCGCCGTCCTGGGCGTCCCGACGATGCGCGAGTACTTCGAGCGCGGGGGCGCGGACGAGACGGGGGAGCGCGTCGCGCTCGCGGAGACGCGTCTCCGCGCACCCATCGTGCCCAAGAAGTTCTTCCACACCGCGGGCAACTTTCGCGAGCACGAGGACGAGTCCAAGCGGGTCGGCTGGTCGCACGAGATCGCCCCGTGGATCGTGTTCTTCCAGAACGTCGACGCCATCGTGGGGCCCGATGAGGCGGTCGTGTACCCGGAGCACCTGACCGAGGAGCTCGACTACGAGCTCGAGCTCGCGGTCGTGCTCCGCAAGCCGGGGAAGTGGTTCCCGCCGGAAGAGGCGGCCGACTACGTCGGCGGCTACGTGATCTTCAACGACATCACGGCTCGGGACATCCAACGCCGCGAGATGCGCTCCGGCGTCTTCTCCTTCTGCAAGGCGATCGACACGTTCTGCCCCCTGGGGCCCTGGATCGTGACGCCGGACGAGATCCCGGACCCGCACGACCTCGCGATGGAGCTGCGCGTCAACGGCGAGTCGCGGCAGGTGTCGCACTCCGGGCGCATGAGCGTGAGCATCCCGCAGATCCTGAGCCACTACTCCGCGCTCGGGTACTCGGCCGGCGACGTCCTCTCGACCGGGACCGTGTCGGGGGTCGCCGGGTTCTCCCCGGACGCGGCGTCGCTCTACCTGAAGCCGGGGGACGTGATGGAGGCCGAGATCGAGCGCATCGGCGTCCTCCGCAACCCGGTCGTCTCGTGGGAGGAGGCGCACGGCGAGCCCACCCCACCGCGTGCACGCTGGTAGCGTCGTCGGCCATGGACGACGGGTTTCGCGTCGAGGTCGAGCTCGACGACGACGAGTACGGGTACTCCATCCGCGAGCGGCTCCGCGCTCTCGACCTGGACGACCGCGCGCGGGAGCGTCTCGGCCGGGGCGTGCTGGTCACGCGAGACGGGCCGCGCCTGTTCCTCTACGCGGGGAGCGAGGCCCGCGCGCAGGAGGCGGAGCGCATCGTCCGCGACCTCGTCGAGTCCGCCCGTCTGACGGCGGATCTCCGGGTGACGCGCTGGCACCCGGTCGAGGAGGAGTGGAAGGACCTCTCGGTCCCGCTTCCGGCCACGGCGGCCGAGGAGGACGCCGAGTACGCCGCGCGCGAGGCGACCGAGCGGGCGGAGTCCGAGCGCGAGGGGGTCTACGACTGGAGCGTCGTCGTCCACCTCCCGGGGCGCGGCGCTGCCGCGGCGCTCGAATATGACCTCGCCGCCGAGGGGCTCGCCGTCACGCGGCGCTGGCGCTACGTCGTCGCCGGCGTGCCGACGGAGGAGCGAGCGCAGGAGCTGGCCGAGCGACTCCGCGCCGAGCTCCCCGAGGAGGCCGACGTGCGGATCGAGGTCGACCTCTCAGACGTCGAGCGCTCGCCGCTCCAGTTTCTGCCGTTCTGAGCGGTTGGGCGCGAGCTCGTGAGCTGGCCGCGCGACGACGAGAAGCTCGGCCGCGTGCGGGCGCTCATGGACGAGCACGGGCTCGACGCGCTCGTCGTGCGGGCGCCCGACAACGTCCTCTACCTGACGGGCTTCTGGGGCATGAAGGGGTACGACGCGTGCGTCTTCCCGCGCGAGGGCGAGCCGGTGCTCGTCTGCCTGGAGGCGTCGGCCGACGACGCGGCCCGCACGGCGTGGACGCAGGACGTGCGCCTGTTCCGCGGGTACGACGACGGCGATCCCCGGCCGCCGACGGCGCGCGTGCTCGAGCTCGCGTGCGCTGCCGCCGGGGGTTACGAGCGCGTCGCTCTCGAGCTCTCGCTCGGGACGCAAGCTGCAGACCGGATGGTGGGCGAGCCGACGACGTTCACGGCCGAGTGGTTCCGGGCCTTCGGAGACGTCGAGGACGGGACGCCGGTCCTCGCGGCGGCGCGGGCGGTGAAGACCGCGCAGGAGATCGAGCGCATGCGGCTCGCTAACGACATCGCGGCGGCGGCGATGGAGCACTGCCGGCTGATCCTCGAGCCCGGGATGAGCGAGGCGCAGATCGCGGCGGAGTGGGAGGGGTTCGTCCACGGCGAGGGCACGGGCTGGGAAGGGAAGGTCGACCTTGCGCTCGGCTTCTCGCTCGTCTGGTCGGGGCCGGGGATCAGGACGTTCACGGCGACCACCTCGCGGCCCGTCGTCGAGGGCGAGCCGACCCTGTTCGAGATCTGGGTCTGTGCGGACGGGTACTGGTGCGACCACACGAAGAACCTCGTCGCCGGCGAGCTGACGCCGCGCTACCGGGAGCTCGAGGCCGGTCTCCTCGCGGTCTACGAGGACGCCATCGCCTTCGCGCGGCCCGGCGCGAGCCTCGCCGAGCTCGATCGAAGGATCCGAGCCGGGATCGAGGCGATGGGCTTCCCCGGACAGCCATCGCACCCGGTCTGCCACGGTGTGGGGGCCCGGGCGCACGAGCCGCCGTACGCGCACCAGGCGGGCGTGGGCGAGGTCCCCGAGGGCGCCGTTCTTGCAATCGAGCCAGGATGCTATATCGAAGGAGGCGGAGGCTTGCGCGTGGAGGACAACTTCCTGATCACGGCCGACGGCGCCGAGAAGCTCTCGCCCTTCCCCGACGGGATCGTCCAGGTATGACGATCGACCGCTCGAAGGTGTGGACCGGCGAGCTCAACGCGCACGCGCTCGAGCCCCAGCCGCGCGTCACGGTCGGCCTGTACGACACGACGCTCCGCGACGGGGAGCAGACCGTCGGCGTCGTGCTGTCGCCGGAGGACAAACTCGCCATCGCGACCGCGCTCGCCGAGGCCGGCGTCGACCGGATCGAGGCGGGCTTCCCGAGGGTGTCCGACGAGGACACACGCGCGATCGAGCTCATCCTGGAGGCGGGTCTCGACGCCGAGATCTGGGGGTTCTCGCGCGCGGTACGGGCAGACGTCGAGGCGCTCGTGGAGCTCGGGATCGCGGCGGCCGTCGTCGAGAGCCCCGTCTCGGACGGAAAGCTCGCCGCGCTCGGCGTGTCCCGCGAGGCGATGCTCGAGCGGATCCGATCGGCGGTCTCGTTCGCGGTGGAGAGCGGGATCGAGGTCGCCTACTTCGGCGTGGACTCGACGAGGGCGGACCTCGGGTTCCTCCGGGCCGTCTACGCGACAGCCGTGGATGCCGGGGCGACGGAGGTCGTCGTCGTCGACACCCTCGGGATCGCCACTCCGGAGGCGGCCGCGTTCCTCGTCGGAGAGGTCGCCGAGCACCTCGACCACGAGGTGCCGATCCACTGGCACGGTCACGACGACTTCGGGCTCGCGACGGCGGCGGCGGTGGCGGCCGTGCAGGCGGGGGCGACCTGGGTGCAGGGCACGGTGAACGGCATGGGGGAGCGCGCCGGGAACGCGGATCTCGTCGAGGTCGCGCTGGCGCTCGAGGCGCTGTACGGCATCCCGACGCGACTTCGCCTCGATCGGGTGCGGGGCCTGGCGAATCTCGTCCAGGAGCTCTCCGGCACGCCGCTGCCGCCCTGGAAGCCCGTGACCGGCGCCAACCTCTTCACCAGGGAGTCCGGCGCCGTCGCCGCGCAGTTCCACGACCCGCCGGCGATCGAGCCGTACGCCTCGGAGCTCGTCGGTGCGGAGCGCGGCATCGTGCTCGGGAAGAAGAGCGGGCTCGACTCGATCCGGATCAAGGTCGCCGAGCTCGGGCTCGATGTGCCCGAGGACGAGCTCCCGGCGATCCTCGACGCCGTGAAGCGCGCCGGAGTCAAGAAGCGCGGCCTGGTGACGGACGCTGAGCTCCGGCGGATCGTGAACCGGAGGAAAGCGCCCAAGCGCTCGTGATCACACGCGGCGACCCGCCCGCGGAGCGGGCGGCTTCAGGGGTCTTGGCGCGGTCGGCATCCGCGCGAGCGGATGGCGACCTGCGCAAACGAGTTGACTGACATGTCACGGCGGGGGATGATCGCGGAGCGGTGATCGAGCGCTTCTGCATCGTCGGAGCCGGGGTCATCGGGAGCCTCTTCGGGGGGCACCTGGCCTCGGTTGCCGACGTGTCGGTCCTGACGCGGCGGCGCGAGCACGCCGATGCGCTGAACCGCGAGGGCATCCGCCTGACGGGGCGCAGCGAGCGCCACGCACGGGTCACGGCGACAGCCGAGCCGTCGGAGCTCCCTCCGTTCGACGTCGCGATCGTGGCGACGAAGGCGGCCGGGCTCGAGCCCGCGGCGGCCGCGCTCGAGGGGCTCTACCACGATTCGACGGTCCTGACCGTCCTCAACGGCATCGGCGCGGAGGAGGTCGTCCGAGCGCACGGGCCGTGGCCCATCGTCTCCGGAGTGACCTTCATGAGCGGCACGCGCCACTCGGACACGCACGTCGAGTACATCCTCGACACGGAGACCTGGCTAGGCCCCTACGAGGGCACGTCGTTCGCGCACGTGCAGGAGATCGCGGACACCATCGTTGCTGCCGGCCTGAAGGCAGTGGCACTCCCAGACCTCCGACCCGCGCAGTGGTCGAAGCTGATCTTCAACGCCGCGGTTAACCCGGTCGCCGCGCTGACGCGCCTCTCCCACGACCCGCATTTCGCGGCCGAGTCCGAGCCGACGGACCTCGGCCACCTCGTCCACGGCCTCGTGGACGAGGGGAAGGCGGTCGCGGCGGCAGCGGGGATCGAGCTGCACGACGACCCCTGGGAGATGAACGTCCTCGCGACGCGCCGCGGCTCTGCGCACTACCCGTCCATGCTCGAGGACGTCGAGGCCCGGCGCGCGACCGAGATCGACCTGATCACGGGCTCGCTCGTCCGCGAGGCCGAGAAGTGCGACGTCCCCGTCCCCCTGCACACCGCGCTGTACGCGCTCGTGAAGGGCAAGGAGGCGTCGTGGTAGCAGGACACACACCCGTTCGAAGGCAGGCAACCCCGACAGGAGGGCAGTGATGAAGGGACGAGGGAAGGCGGTGCTCGCACTCGCGCTCGCTGCGGCCGTGGCGGTCGTAGCCGTGACGGCGGGCTCGGCGTCGAGGCAGCAGGCGACCACCGTGACCATCGGCTGGGCCTACGACAGCATCGGAGCGATGGCGCCGTTCGATGGACCGGCGCTCGCGACCGCAAAGACGAGGATCGCCCAGATCAACAAGGGCAGCTCGATCAAGTTGAAGCTGCTCACGTGCAACACGCAGGGGAACAAGGCGGCGATCGCCAAGGCCTGCGCCGCGAAGCTCCTCGGTCAGGGGGCCGACATCGTCATGACCACCTGCGACGTCGATCTCGCCGCGCCCGTCGTCCAGGAGTCGATCAACAATGGGAAGCTGACGGTCGCCCCCTGCATCGGCACCGATCAGATGGGCCCGAAGCGCTTCGGTGCCAAGGGTCGACTCGCGTTCTCGTTCGGCAACCTCGCCCAGGACGAGGGCTCGGCGATGGCCGAGTTCGCCTGGAGGCGCGGCTGGCGGAGCGCGTCGCTCGCGACCGACACCGTGATCGTGTACTTCCGGAACGTCGTCCAGGCGTTCGAAGCCCGCTGGAAGCAGCTCGGCGGCACGATCGTCACGAAGGAGACGTACCAGTCAGCCGGCGGCAGTCCCGCCTCGTGGCAGAGCGTCGTCACTCGGCTCAACTCCCACCGGGCCGACGTCATCGTGACCTCGACGGCGGCCGCGTTCGGTGCCCAGGTGCCGATCTTGAACGGCCTGCGGACGCTCGGGAACAGGACGCCGGTGCTCAACTCGTGGGCCGGTGACGGGAACTACTGGTACGGCGCCGCGAGCCCGCCCGTCTCGAACTACTACTACGTGACGTTCGCCTCGGCGTTCGGCAACGACCCCGTGAAGGCCGTGAACCGGCTCGCTGCCCAGAACAAGGCCGCGATACAGAAGGCCGGATCGACAGGCGGATTCGTCACGGGTCCGGCGGCGATCGACGGGATCATGGTCGCCCTCCGCCGCCTGAACGGCTCCACGAACGGCGCTCGGCTCGCCGCGGCGATGGAGAAGTTCAAGAACGTTCCGACGATCTCCGGCAAGGTGAGCTTCTCGAAGCAGTCGCACACCGTGTTCGGGAGGAAATACCGGGTGATCCGCGTGGAGAACAATGTCCCGCGCGTCCTCACCATCGTTCAGGCAAAGGTCATCCCCAAGATCTAGGGGGCGTTGGCCGAAGACCCTCAGCGCGAGGACACGAGGCGGCTCGGAGCGACGCTCCGGGCCGCCTCGGTCTCGCGCGCGTTCGCGGGCGTCCAGGCGCTCCGCGGCGTCACGCTCGAGCTGCACCGTCACGAGGTGGTCGGCCTCATCGGCCCCAACGGAGCCGGGAAGTCCACCCTCGTGAACGTGCTCACGGGCTTCGACTTCGCGGACGAGGGATCGGTCGAGCTCGAGGGCCGCGACGTCACGCGGTGGAGCCCGCACCGCCGAGGGCGCGCGGGCCTGTCGCGGACGTTCCAGCACAGCCGGTCGTTTCGCGGGCTCTCGGTCCGTGAGAACGTGGAGGTCGCGGCCCTCGGCGTTGGGGCGTCCCCACGCGTCGCCCGCCGCCGCGCCGACGGGCTCCTCGAGTCGTTGCAGCTCGACTCGTACGCCGACGCCCCGGCGGGCTCTCTCCCGCATGGCGACGAGCGGAGACTCGGCGTCGCCCGCGCGCTCGCGACGGAGCCCCGCTTCCTTCTCATGGACGAGCCGGCAGCCGGTCTTCCGGAGGCCGAGGTTCCGGCCTTCGCCGGTGTCGTGCGCTCGGTCCGGGACGAGCACGACGCGGGCGTTCTCCTCATCGATCACAACATGGCGCTGATCATGGGCGTCTGTGACCGCGTCCAGGTGCTCGACCTGGGGCGGACGCTCGCCGAGGGAACGCCCGCGGAAATCCGCCGCAACATCGACGTGGCCGCGGCCTACCTCGGCGAGTCGGCCATCCTCGAGGACGCGTCGTGAGCACTCTCGAGCTTCGTGACCTCGAGGTCGCCTACGGCGGCGTAGCCGCGGTGCGCGGCATCTCGCTCACCGTGGAGCCGGGCGAGATCGTGGGCCTCATCGGCCCGAACGGCGCCGGGAAGTCCACGACGCTGCATGCGATCATGGGCCTCGTCCCACCCCGGGCGGGCGAGATTCGTCTGGGCGGGCGCTCCCTGCGCGGCCGCACCCCGGAGGCCGTCGCCCGGAGCGGTGTTGCGCTCGTCCCGGAGGGGCGTCGGCTCTTCGCAGAGCTGACGGTGGAGGAGAATCTCAGGCTCGGGCTCGCTGCGCGCACGAGTTCCGAGGGCTCGGCGGACGACCTGGCCGAGGTGTTCGAGCTCTTCCCGGTCTGTGAGGAGTTCCGGCACCGTCACGCCGGTCTCCTCTCCGGCGGGCAGCAGCAACAGCTCGCGATCGCGCGGGCCATGGTCGCGAGGCCGTCGATCCTCCTCCTCGACGAGCCGTCCCTCGGCCTCGCGCCGACGGTCGTCGACCTCGTCTTCTCGACGCTTCGCACGATCGCGGAGCGCGGCATGGGCGTTCTCCTCGTCGAGCAGCGCGCGCAGCGCACCGTCGCGCTCGCCGCGCGGACGCACGTCCTGGCGAACGGCGAGCTCCGGCTGACACTGACGCCCGACGACGCCGGGGACACCGACCGCATGGTGGCGGCGTACCTGTCGTGAACGCTCGCCTTCAGCTCGCGTTCGTGGGGGCAACCATGTCTTCCCCACGAGCCCCCTTCTTCTGGAGATCGTGGGGAACCTCCCGGTTCCCCACACCCCTCCACGCTCATGAGCCGGAGGCCGGCTCATGACACTCGCGAGCGGCTTCACCGACTTCCTGCGGGACGCGGTCGATCTGCAGGTCCAGGTGGATGCGATCGGCCTCGGCTCGGTCTACGCGCTCATGGCCGTGGGCATCGGTCTCGTCTTCGGCGTCATGCGGCTCGTGAACTTCGCCTACGGCCAGTTGATCATGGCCGGCGCGTTCGCGCTCGCCTTCTCGTCGGAGCGGGACTGGCCGGTCGGGGTGGGCATCGCCCTCTGCTTTGCCGTCGTGCTCGCCCTCTCGATCGCGATGGAGCGTGTCGTCTTCCGTCCGCTCCGCGGGCAGTCCGCCGCGGTCATGCTCATCGCGACGTTCGCCGTCGCGTTTCTGCTGCAGTCGATCGCGCTCCTCTGGTTCGGCCCGCTCGGGAAGACGGCGACGTCGCTCGTCCAGCTCAACCGTCCCGTGGAAATCGGCGGTGTGGACATCCGGAAGATCACGATCGTCGCAGTCGTCACCGCCGCGATCTGCCTGCTGCTCCTCGTGGCGCTCCTCAATCGCACGTCGATCGGGCTGCACATGCGCGCGGCGGCGATCGACTCGCAGACGGCGCGGCTCCTCGGCGTTCGGGCGAACGCGGTCAGCACCGTCTCCGTGCTCATCGCCGGCGCGCTCGCCGCGGTCGTCGCCGTGATGCTCACGGTGCAGTATCCGACGGTCACGCCGACCTTCGCCCTGCAGGAGACGATCATCGTCCTCGCCGGGGTGGTCGTGGGCGGCATGTCGCGCCTTCTCTCCGCGACGCTCGGTGGCTTCCTCATCGGCTACGTTTCGGGGCTCCTCGGCGGCGCGTTGCCGTCGAGCCAGAGCCAGTACCTGTCCTCGTTCCTCTTCGGCCTCGTGATCCTCGTCCTGCTCGTCCGCCCGGACGGGCTCTTCACACGGAGCCGCGGGCTCGTGGAGCGGGTATGAGGATCGGCCGCGCAGCGCTCGAGCTCCTCGCGCCGAGCACGCTCGTCGTGGCGGCAGGGCTCCTCGGCACGCTCGTGTCGCAGGCGACAGAGATCTACTTCATCACGGCGCTCATCTCCGTGTCCACGGTCGTCGCGATCTACGTCTTCGTGGGCAACTCGGGCGTGCTCTCGTTCGGCCACATCAGCTTTTTCGCGGTCGGCGTGTGGGCCGCAGGCGTCCTCTCGATCCCCGAGGCCGAGAAGCCCGCCACGATGCCGTACCTCTTCGACTTTCTGAGCTCGACGACGGTCGGGAACGTCCCGTCGCTCCTCGTCGCCGCGGCCGTGGGCGGGGTCTTCGCGCTGCTCGTCGGCCTCCCGCTCATGCGCCTGTCCGGGCTCGCCGCCGGGATCGCGACGTTCGCCGTCCTCGGGATCACGAACAACATCCTCCGCTACTACGAGAAGATCGGCCCGGGCCTGAACACGTTCTCGTCGGTTCCCGAGACGACCGATCTCCTCCAGGCGACGGTCGGCGCGCTGCTCGTCATCGTGGCGGCGTTCGCCTACCAGCGCAGCCGGCTCGGCCGGCAGCTCCGTGCCACGCGGGAGGACCCCGCGGCAGCTCGCGCCGTGGGCGTCTCCATCTACCGGCAGCGACTCGGGGCGTTCGCGCTCTCGGGGTTCCTCGCCGGCTTCGCCGGCGGTCTCTACATCCACTTCATCCCGATCAACGTCGACGCCGTCTACCTCGATCTGACGTTCATCACGCTTGCGATGCTGGTCATCGGGGGAGCGACGAGCCTCTGGGGAGCCGTCGTGGGTGCGCTGTTCGTGAGCGCGCTCGACTCCGTGCTCGCCGAGATGGAGGACGGCATGACGCTTCTGGGGCGCACGTTCGACCTCCCCGCCGGATCGCGCATCATCGTGGTGAGCGCGACGATGGCGCTCGTGCTCATCCTCCGCCCGAGTGGCCTCACGGGCGGACGCGAGCTCACTTTGGACCCGTTGCTCCGGCGGCTCCGGCCCGTTCCTCCCTCGCAGGAGGCAGGGGCGTGAGGGTCTGCGTGGTCGGGTGCGGAGCGGTCGGCTCGCTGTTCGCCGCGAATCTCGCGCGCCTGGACGACGTCGAGGTCTGGGCGTACGACCTCGACCGCCGGCACGTCGACGCGATCAACGCCGGCGGCCTGCGGCTCACCGGCGCAGGGGACGTGCACGCCTACCCGCGGGCGACGGCCGACGCGAGCGAGCTGCCGGCGTGCGACTTCGGGATCGTGGCGACGAAGGCGATGCACACCGAGGCGGCCATCTCCGCGACGGCGCACGCGTTCGCCGGCGGTTCGGTCGCGACCGTGCAGAACGGCGTCGGCAACGAGGAGGTCGTTGGCGGCCACGTCGCGCGCGTGATCCGGGGGACGACGTTCCCGGCCGGGAAGATCCTCGAGCCCGGCGTCGTGCAGTGGGACGTGAAGGGCGAGACGACCCTCGGGCCGTTCGAGCCGAGCCCCGCAGGGCTCGGGGAGATCGAGCGCCTCGCCGAAGCCTGCACGCGCGGCGGCATGCCGACGCACGCCGTCGCCGACGCGCGCCCCGCCCAGTGGCGGAAGGTCGTCTTCAACGCCGCGACGAACCCGATCGGGGCGCTGACCGGCCTCACGCACGGTCGGGTGTGCGAGCGGTCCGACCTCCGCGCGCTCGTCAGCGCGCTCGTCGACGAAGGCAAGGCGGTCGCCTCGGCCCAGGGGATCGTGCTCGACGCGGACCCGGAGGAGCTCGTCGACCACGCCGCGCGGCCGGACGTGGCGTACGACCACAAGGCGAGCATGCTCCAGGACGTCGAGGCGCGCCGTCTCACCGAGATCGACTATCTGAACGGCGGCATCGCGCGCTTCGGCCGGGAGCTCGGGGTGTCGACACCGTTGAACGACGCCGTGACCCAGCTCGTCAAGGGATTGGAGGCCTCGTGGATCTGAACCTGGAGCTCGAGCGCCGCTACGCGAACGTCCGCGCGGCGATGGCGGATCACGGCCTGGACGTCCTGGTCGTGGCCGGGAGCGAGTACACGGGCTTCGAGGGCGCGGTCACGTACCTCTCGGGGTTCCAGATCGTCCACCGCTACGCCTACGTCGTCCTCCCCGCGAGCGGCGCCGCCTCCGTCGTCTTCCCTGCGGAGGCTCGTTACGTCGGCGAGCACGGGAGCTCGCGGATCGAGCAGGTCTTCCACGACCGGCCGGGAGAGCACATCGCGAGCCGCGCGCGCGACGAGCAGTGGGAGCGGATCGGCGTCTACGGGCTCGACTACGTGATGGCCGTGCGCGACTACCGCGCGCTCGAGTCGATCGACGGGCTCGAGATCGTCCCCTTCGACGTCGAGTTCGACCTCGCCCGCGCCGTGAAGAGCGACGCCGAGCTCGAGTCGGTGCGCGACTCCGTACGCATCAACGAGCGGGGGTTCGAGATCTTCCTCGAGAGCTACGCACCGGGGAAGACCGCCGCGGAGGTGATGGCCCCCGCGGAGGAGTGGTTCGTCGCCGAGGGCTGCGGGCGGCTGACGATGAACATGGTGCTGACGGGCACCGACGAGCTCGCTCGGCCCGAGTTCAAGATCGCACGGAAGGAGGAGGTGCTCGGGCGGTTCGTGCTGCCGTCGCTCGAGATCGCGGGACCGGGCATGCACTGGGTCGAGGTCTCCCGCGCGATCGGCGCCGGGGACGCCTCGCTCTCGGGCGACACCGCTCGGATGGTCGACGCGTACCTCGAGTACTTCGAGGCCGCACGGGCTGCGATGCTGCCGGGAGCGGCGTGTCACGACGTCCACCGCGCCGTCGCGGCGGGGTTCCTGGAGCGCGGATTCCACCTCGGGCACGTGACGGGGCACTCGATCGGGATGACGATGATCGAGTTCCCGAAGGTGGGCGAGGGGGTCGAGACCGAGCTCCGAGAGGGGATGGTGCTGTCGATGCACCCCCACGCGATCGCCCAGAGCGGCGAGGACTGCCTGTACATGCAGGAGACGTGGCTCGTGACGGCGGACGGGGGCGAGCCGCTCTCCAGGCTCCCGATGCAGGTCTTCTTCGTGTGACGGGGTCTCGAAGGGCCGCGCGCGTGAGGCTACAATCGGGCACGTGAGCTGGCCGTGGCTCGTGGCGCTCGTCTTCGCGGCCGCGCTGGTCGTGGCGGTCGAGTGGCCGCGCGTGGGGCGGCGGTTCGGCGCCGAGGCCAGGAGACGCCGGGAGCGGCAGCGCCGCAAGGCCCGGCTCCGGGTCGTCACTCCCGACGAGGAGAGCGAGGAGTTCATCCGCTCGGTTCAGCGGGACCTCGACGCGCTCCCCACGATCGAGGAGCGCGACCGGAAGACCTAGCGTCAGCGCGGCCGGATCGTGACCGTCGCGGTCAGCACGCGCGCGTTCGGGAGGATGCGCGCCACGTTCTCCGTGTTCTTGTTCTCCTGGTAGTCGTGCACGGTGAGGCGCAGGGTGTGCCTCCCGAACCTGACCGCGGGACCGGTGGTCGCGACCCGGACCATCCCGTTCCGGTACGTGAGGAGCGCGGGACGCCCGTCGAGGGAGGCGAAGAGCGAGTTGGGGTCGACGCCCGAGCCGCTGTCGGCCACCCTGACCCGTATGCGGTCCCCGGACGTGACCGCGCGATCGAGCAGGCGTGCACTCGGCGGCGTCACGTCGTTCACCCAGTAGCGGAACGTGAACGTGCCCGCCCCCGCGCGGGTCGCGCTGTCGAACACCACCGCGTAGTCGCCCGGGAGGGGTGAAAGCGCGGCGACGGCGGGGACCCGCGCCTGGAAGCCGAACGGCCCGGCGAGATACGGGTTCGACGCGAAGGGGAGGCCCGCGTAACCGACGACGCGGTTCTCGTCGAGCCCCGCGACGATCCGCGGCTCGACGAGGCTTCCACGACCGCGACGCATGACGACGACGCCGAAGTTCGCCACGCGCCGCGTCAGCCGTACCCGGTAGACGGTCTCGGGGCCGTTCAGCACCGTTGTGACGCCGACACCGCGCGGGCTCTCCGGATAGCGGTACCGGGAGACGAGCGCAGGTCGGCCGAGCGTCGTGCCCGTGTGGTTGCCGACCCGCGTGAGAGGAAGGACACGATGGCGGCCGAGGGCGGGAGTCGTGATGCGACCCCAGAACGGCACCCGGCGCACGTCGGCGCCTCGGCGCAGCTCCACGAACCCGCTGAGCCCTCCTTCCCGGGCATCGGCCGCCGTGAAGACCTCCCACGCGAGCGTGCCCGGCACCTCCACCGTCGCCGGAAGCGCGAGCGTCGCCGCGCCGGTGGAGCCCGCTGCGCGGGCCTCGGACACGACCCACGTCCCCGGCCCTCCGCCCGCGTCGGTGAGCTGGATCGACCCGCGCGCGCTTCCTCCGCGGGCGAGCAGGCCGAACGAGAGCCCGCTCGGCTCGGCGAAGAGGAGCGGCCGGTCCACCTTCGCGAGGGCGATGAGGCCGCCCCCCTGGAACGACGGGCCGAGGACGTTGCCGCTCTCGTCCCGTACGTCCGATCCCGTCTGGACGAGCGCGGACTTCACCTGCGCCACCGTCCAGGTCGGATGCCGCTGGCGCAAGAGAGCGGCGGCTCCCGCGACGTGCGGCGAGGCCATGCTCGTGCCGGACGAGGACGTCCAGCCGTTCGGCACCGACGAGAGGATGTCCACGCCCGGCGCGGACACGTCCGGCTTCAGGCGCAGCGAGATCGCGGTCGGGCCGACCGACGAGAAGTCCGCGTGCACGGCCTCGGGCGGCGTGCCGCCGATGTCGACCGCGGCCACGGTGATCGCCCCGCGCGAGCTCCCCGGAGACGACACCGACCCGGCCCCGACCTCGTTGTAGTCGTTGCCCGCTGCGACCACCGGCACGACCCCGGCCGCGGCCGCGGCGTCGAGCGCGAGCGCGACGATGTCTCGGCGGGGCTCGATCTCGGGCTCGCCGAGCGAGAGGTTGATCACGTCCATCCCGTCCAGGACCGCCGCCTCGATCGCGGCGACGAGCTCGGGGGAGTTCCCGTTCGGGCTGAGGCCGAAGTCCGTCCGGACGAGCGCCTTGTAGTTCCCGATGTAGGCGCGGGGGGCGACACCCGAGACGGTGGTCCCGCCCGTGGCGTCTGTCCCGTGGTTGCCGGCGGCGATGCCCGCGACATGCGTCCCGTGGCTCGACTGCCCCGGATCGAAGGCCTGCAGTGCGAGCGGCGACTTCGCGGTCGGAGGGGCGAAGGCGCGCGCGACGATCACCTTCGCGCTCGTGAAGCGCACCTGGCCGCGCGGGAATCCGGCGGGCATCGTGTAGCCCGTGGGGTCGAAGAACGGGTGGCCCGCATCGACTCCGGTGTCGACGATCCCGATCTTCACGCCCTGGCCCGCCGTCGCCAGCGTCGGGCCCCAGAGCGCCGGCGCGCCGATCTGCCGGGGCTCCGGTCGAGCTGCGGCCCGTACGTACCGCCGGCGAAGACGTCCTTCACCCCGGGCAGCGCGCGCAGCCGCGGCACCTGGGCGCGAGGCAGGTCGACGGCGAAGCCGTTGGCGACGAGCCGGTAGCGCCAGCGCACGCGAGCGGCCGGGGAGCCGGCTCGCAGCGCCCGGCGAACGCGCGCTGCTCGCGCTCGACCGCTCGCCGGCCCGCGGGTCGATACCGAGGGCCGGCGAGGCGAGCGTGACGACGACCTCCGTCGCGGTCTCCTCCGGCGCGAAGCGCAGCGCGGGATCGGCAGCTCCGAGTGCCGACCGCGAGCGGCGACTGCGACGAGCGCGAGCTGCGAGCCGGGTCATCGAGAGTGAGACGCGTCGGGTGCCCGAAAGTCGAGACGAGGGTGGAATGCGGATGAGAGGACTTGAACCTCCACGCCCTTACGGGCACACGGACCTGAACCGTGCGCGTCTACCAATTCCGCCACATCCGCGCGGAGGGCCATTCTAGCCTCGCCGCCGGCCGCCCTCCGCGCGCCGCGCCTCGGGTCGTCGTCGGCTAGCCGGCAGCGCCGCGAGCACCTCGTCGGCGTGCGTGTCGGGCTTGACCCTGCGCATCACCTTCGCGACGTTGCCGTCGGCGTCGATGACGAACGTCGAGCGCTCGACGCCCATGTAGGTCTTGCCGTGATTGTCTTCTCACCCAGACGCCGTACGCCTCGGAGACCGCGTGGTCGGGGTCGGCGAGCAGCGTGAACGGCAGGTCGTACTTCTCCTTGAACTTCACGTGGCTCGTCTCGCCGTCCGGGCTGACGCCGAGGACGACCGCGCCGCGCTCCTCGAACTCTCCCCACGAGTCGCGGATCCCGCACGCCTGCGTTGTGCAGCCGGGCGTGTCGTCCTTCGGGTAGAAGTAGAGAACGACCGGCCTCCCGCGGAGCGTCGAGAGCGTGACGTCGTCGCCGGAGTCGCTCGTGAGCGTGAAGTCGGGCGCGGGCTTGCCTTCCTCGACCATGCGTGACGATGGTATCCGCGGTCGCGTGCTTCGGGGGCCTACGGAGCGGGGACGGCGCCGAGCTGCTGCATCATCGCCAGGTCGTCCCGCACGACCCAGTGCTCCGCGATACGACCGTGGATGATGCGGTAGATGTGGATGTGCTCGACGGAGAATCGCTGGCCCTCCGGAGTAGGTACCCCGCGGAAGACCGTTCCACCGTAAGTCCCGCTCCACCGGTTGTGGCAGACGACGAAGTCGCCTTCGGCGACGAGCCTGAGAGTCGTCCAAGTCGAGTCCGGCACGGCGCTCATGACGCCGTCGATCGCCTGACGGAACTTGTCGAGGCCTACCTCAGGATCACGATCCGGCTGATGGTTCGTAACGTCCGGATGAAACAGCTGGCCGAAGTCGATCGCTCCTGCGTTCCACTCGTCGTAGAACTGCTGAACGATCGCCTTGTTATCGGGTGCAGTCACACCGTGAGTGCGCGAACGGTGGGATGCCTACTGCAGATACGTTTGCGCGAGTCGTTCGAGAGCCTGACCGCCGAGCCGTCGTCGGCCGCGAGCTCGAAGTCCGGGGCCACCGTTCCTTCGTCGATCATGCGTGCCTCCTTGCGAAGTTCGTCGTCGGTTTCCTGTCGAGGGAGGACCGTGCCTACCTAGAAGTCGACGCGCATCACGACGCGTCGCAACGTTGGACGGCTGACCTCCCTGAAGCCGGCGTCGGCGAAGACGCTCTCGGTGCCGACGTGGAGCTCTTCGGCGATCACGTTCTTGGTGTTGATGGGATAGCCCTCGATGGCGCGGGCGCCGCGCTCGCGGGCGAAGTCCACCGCGGCGCGCGCGAGCGCCCGGCTGACGCCGCGCTTGCGAAAGCCCGCGCGCGTGAACAAGCAGGTCACGGCCCACACGCTGTCGTCGGCCCTGTCCTCCGCGCGGCCCTCCCACGGGACGCGGAAGTTGCGCAGCAGGCCCGCGTAGGCGGTGCGCGGCTCGACCGCGCACCAGCCGACGGGCTCGCCGTCGATGTACGCGACCAGGCCACTGGTCGCGTCCGACTCAGGATGGCCGCAGTCGGTCTGCTGGCGCAGCCGGTGGGCGCGCTCCTCGACGGGAAACGAGCGAAAGGACTCGCGCGGCCGCAGCTTGTAGCGCTGGCACTGGCACCTCGCGCCGCGGCCCCGCGCGCGCCGAAGACCGTCTGCAGGTCGTCCCAGCTCGCCTCGTTGGCGGGCACGATCGTGACCTCGGGCGTCGTGGCCGTGGCTCTCACGATCACGCGTCGATCCTAGCCAGCAGTGCCCGATGGAGTGTCAGGCTTGCGGTGTGGTGCCGCGGCCGACCGACCTGGCGTCGACTACGTGGTGGCGTCGGCGACTGGCGCTCGCGTCCGGCAGGCGGCGCTGCAGGCCGCTGCGCGCGATCTCCACCGAGCGAGCTGTTCGGCCTGGCGTTCCACGCGCTCGCGAAGGAGAGGCAACGCCACGGTGCGACTGCTCGAGGCGCTCGCCAGGGTGCGCGGCGAGGAACGTCTCCTCGTCCGGCTCGTCGGCTCCACGTGGGACGCGCGGCGGCTGCTCGGGCTTCCGGCCGAGGTCGATGCATGTGTCTTCGGCGTCGACGGCGTCCTCGTCCCGAGCGCGGCAACCCATGCGGAGGCGTGGCAGGAGACCTTCGACGCGCTCTCTCGAGCACCATCGACCGGACGGGGGGCACGTTCGCTCCCTTCAGCGTCCAGGCCGACTACGAGTTGCACGTCCACGGACGCACGCGCCACGATGCGATCCGGGAGTTCCTCGCGAGCCGCGGGCTGAGCCTTCCCGAGGGCTCGGCCGACGAGCCGCCGGGCGTCGTGACGGTGAACGGGCTCGCGCGCTACAAGAACGAGGCGCTTCGCCGCCTGCTGGACGCGCGCGGCGTGAAGGCCTACCAAGGCACCCGCCTCTTCCTCGAGCTGGCGCACGAGGCGGGTATAGATACGCGGTCGTCTCGGGCAGCGCGACCATGACCTACCTGCTCGAGCGGGCGGGCCTGTCCGACCTCGTCGTCTCGGGAGTCGACGGTACGACGATGCGCGCGGAGGGGCTGCGCCGGAAGCCGGCCCCCGACATGCTGCTCGCCGCCTGCCGCAGGCTCGACGTCCCGCCGGAGCGCACGGCCGTGTTCGAGACGACCGTCGACGGGGTCGTGGCCGGACGAACAGGGGGCTTCCACGTCGTGGTGGCGGTCGACCACGGCGGCGGCCAGGCGAGCGCCCTCCGGGCTCGAGGCGCGGACCTGGTTGTGTCGGACCTCGGCGAGATTCTCGCGCTGTCGCTCGGCTCGTGACTAGCAGTCGAGGCTGGCGTCCGTCGGCGACCGAGCCGCGGAGCCGTCGACCGTCTTCCCCTTCGTCGTCAGGAGCTGGCCGCCGCCGTCATAGGCGTGCTCGCCGTGTCCGGTGAGGTCGAATGTGTGCGACGCGGTCCCGCTACCCGTGACGGGGTACGCCTGCACGTGGATCCCGAACACGGTTCCACCGGGACCCGGCCAGCGCACGCCGTACTGCGCGATGAGGTCGCGCCCCTTGAACCCGCTCCAGGTGTAGGTGACCGTGACGGTGCAGCCTCCGTCGTGGGTGAGGGTGACCGAGGCGGTGCCCGTGGCCGGTTGCGGCTGCCCGCCGGCAGGCATGGCCATCGCGGTCGACGCGAGGAGCACCACGACCAACGCGACGAGCGGTCGATGCCGCATGACTGACCTCCCTTCGTGCTCCGCCGAGGCCTCCCTCGGCTGGGCGCTACAGGCCCGACTCTAGGCCGTCTCCGCCGTCGGTTCAAGGCCGGACCTGCCCGGTCCGGTCCCGGACGACCCCGGTAGGGTTCGCGCGATGGTGTCCGTGCACGTCGCCCTGGGCGTCGCGGTGCTCGTGGTGTGCACGGGCGCGGCCGTGCTCGGGCTCGTCGCGTACCGCCGCGGCGTCGCGGGGCCATGGGTCGCGCACGCGCTGGCGCTCGCGCAGACCGCTCTCATCGCCCAGGCCGCCGCCGGCCTCCTCCTGCTCTCGGACGGGCGCCGGGCACCGGATCGTCTGCACTACACGTACGGGGCGATCGCGCTCGGCGTCGTGCTCTCGCCCTGGTTCTACGCCCCGCCGGACCCACGCAGGCGCCTGGTCTGGTTCGCCGGCACGACGCTCCTCGCCGGCGCGCTCGCGGTTCGTGCGTTCATGACGGGCTCGTGAGGCGGCTCTGGGAAAGGACCCCGCCGCTCGCGCGCGGGCTCGGGATCGTCGCGCTGATCGCGGTCGTGGTCGTCGTGCTCTCGCTCGAGCCGGTGCTCGCGACGGTGGGCGGGATCCTCCGCATCGCCTTCTTCCTGGCGGTCGCGTTCTTCCTCTTCCTGGTCTGGCGGGAGCGGAGGGGGGACCTGGAGGCCTGGTCGGACCGGAACCGACGGCTCTTCTACGCCGCGATCGCGCTCGTCGTCGTCGCGATCGGGATGGCGCTCGGGTACGGCCTGCCCGGGAGCCGCGACGCGCTGGCGCTCGTTCTCGTGATCGCCGCGTGCGTGTACGTCGCCGTCCGCGTCTGGCGCCTCGAGCACCGCTACTAGGCGCAAGATCGGGACTCGCTCGTGCGAAGCCCGCACGCACAAGGACACCTGAAGGCGGCGGCTCCGCCGCCGCAGCGTCGCGCTCGACCAGGCGCGTCGCGGCTTACGGCAGGCGGAAGGGAGTGCCGTAGCGGAACGTCGGCGGCGCCGGGTTCACCGGGTGCTGCACCTGCAGCGTGTACCGGTACGTGCCCGGCGCCAGGCGCGCGGGCCGAGCTCGACCTCGACCAGCTCCCCGACCGCCGCACGACCACGGCGGGAGAGCTTCGTGCGCCCGGTGGCGACGTTCTCGACGCGCACGCGGTAGACGCAGTCGAGGCTGCAGCGGAACCGCGCCTGGAACGACCCGCGTAGCGCGCCGTGCGTCCCGAGAAGCGCAGGAACGTGGGCTGGACGTCGAGCTTGTAGCCGCAGCGCGCGATCGATCCTCCGGCCGCCCTGTCGAGCGCTGCCGTGACCTGCGGGAGGCTCGACTTGGCCGTGCCGTCGACGTAGTAGACGCCCGACTGCCAGGTGGGCCGCGCGCGCTCGTCGCGCGCAAGGAAGAGCAGCATCGACTCGACGGTCGGCTGGCAGTAGGCGAGCTGGAGCGCCTGCTGGTAGTACGCGGCCTGGGTCCACGAAGAACAGGGTTCTCGACGAGCTCCGCGCTCTCGAGCGGCGACCGCGCTCCGTCGCCGCGCTGGAGGACATCCCGCCGCTCGAGGTCGTCGACGCCCCGGCCGAGCGCGCCGAGACGATCGACGCGGTGTGGCGTGCGGTCGAGCAGCTGAACCCCGACCTGAAGATGGCGCTGTTGCTGCGCGACGTCGTCGGGCTCTCCTACACGGAGATCGCCGAGACGCTCGAGATCACGCTGGCGACCGTCAAATGGCGGATCTACAAGGCGCGGGAGGAAGTCCAGGCCGCGCTCCAGCGCGACGGTGTCGTCGTGCCGATCAGGTCCGCGCCGTCCGCCGCGCGCCGCTAGCTCTTTTCGGAGCCACGCGGCGGTCGCGGCCGCGACCCACCGTACGATCCCTTGCGTGGAGAGCGCCAACCTGCGCAGGTTCGTCCTCGCCCTGCTCGTGTTCGTCGCCGTTCTGCTCGTGGGGACGGTCGGCTTCGTCCTGCTGCTGGACGAGAGCTGGGTCGAGTCGTTCTATCGCTCGGTCGTTTCGACGACGCTGACCGGCCTCGACACGGCGCCGGACACCGCGGCGGGGAAGATCTTCACCGTCTTCCTCCTCTTCAGCGGCGTGGCAGTCTTCCTCTACATCGCGGGAGTGATCGTGGACGTGATGACCCGGGGTGTCCTGAGCGGCGTTCTGGACGAGAGACGGAGGAAACGGAAGATCGAGGAGATCAGCGACCACGTGATTATCTGCGGCTACGGCCGCGTGGGCAGGAGCGTCGCGGCCGAGTTCACCGCGACGGGCACCCCGTGCGTCGTCGTCGACGTGACGCCGGAGTCCGTGGCGCTCGCGCAGTCCGACGGAGTCCCGGTCGTGCTCGGAGACGGCACGGAGGACAACGACCTCGAGGCCGCGGGGATCATGCGAGCGCGCGGCCTGGTCGCATCCGTCGACTCCGACGAGAAGAACCTCTACATCACACTCTCCGCGCGCTCCCGCCGCTCCGACCTCACCATCGTCGCGCGCGCGTCGAACGCCTCCGCCGCGCGCAAGATCGAGCTCGCGGGCGCCGACCGCGTCGTCCAGCCGTACACCCACGCGGGGCTGCACATGGCGAACCTCGTCGTGAAGCCGCAGGTCGCCGACTTCCTCGACATCGTCGCCACGGCCGGTGGGCCGGTGGCCGGCCTCCGCTTCGAGGAGATCGTCGTCACGCCCGAGTGCGGTCAGGCCGGCCGCTCGCTCGGTGAGCTCCGTATCCAGGACTCGACGGGCGCCGCGATCGTCGCGCTGAGGCGGGCGGGTGGAGCGTTCGACGTGACCCCGAAGCCCGACGCGGTCCTCGAGGCCGGGGATGTGCTCATCGGCGTGGGGACGACGGAGGAGATGCGCCGGCTCGAGGAGCTCTTTGCGCCGCGCGGGGCACCGGTTGCCTGACGCCCTCGCCCGTCTCGCTGGCGCTCTCACGGAGGTGGCGGGCGCGCCGGTCGAGCTCGAGCGGCCCGGGGACGCCGAGCACGGCGACTACGCGACGAACGTCGCGCTCCGCCTCGCGCCGACCCGGCGGCGGGCTCCCCGCGACCTCGCTGCGGAGATCGCCACCGGGGCCGTGGAGAGGGGGCTCGTGGAGGCCGCTGAGCCGGCGGGGCCGGGTTTCGTCAACCTGCACGTCTCCGATGCGTGGCTCGGCGAGGCGCTGGCCGAGATCCTGGACGCGGGCGCGTCCTACGGTGGGGGCTCGGCGGTCGACCCGCAGCGGATCCAGGTGGAGATGGTCTCCGCCAACCCCACGGGGCCCGTCACCGTCGCCAGCGCCCGGAACGGCGCCTACGGCGACTCCGTCGCGCGCCTCCTCGCCTTCGCGGGGCACGCGGTCGAGCGCGAGTACTACTACAACGACGCCGGCGCGCAGATGGACCGCTTCCGCGCGTCCGTCGAGGCGGTGCGGCGCGGCGAGGAGCCTCCGGAGGACGGCTACCGCGGCGAGTACGTGGCCGAGCTGGCCGCGGCACCGGGCGACCCGGTGCCGGCGATGCTCGAGCGGATCGAGGCGACCCTCGAGCGGTTCCGGATTCACTTCGACTCGTGGGAGCGCCAGAGCGAGGTCGAGGTCGAGATCTCCGAGGCGATCGCGCTCCTCGACACCTTCGAGGAGGACGGCGCGCTGTGGGCGCGCACGAGCGCCTTCGGCGACGACAAGGACCGCGTGCTCGTGCGCTCCGACGGGACGCCGACGTACTTCGCGGCCGACGCCGCCTACATCCGCAGGAAGTTCGCCCGCGGCCTCGACCGGCTCGTGTACGTCCTCGGCGCGGACCATCACGGGTACGTCGCGCGCCTGCAGGCGCTGGCGGAGATGCTCGGCTACCCCCGCGAGTCCGTCGAGGTGCTCGTCTACCAGCTCGTGCACCTCCTCGAGGGCGGCGCCGCGAGGAAGATGTCGAAGCGGCGCGGCGACGTCGTGCTCCTCGACGAGCTCGTGGATGCGATCGGCGTGGACGCCGCCCGCTGGTATCTCGTCTCGCGCGGGCACGACCAGACGATCGAGCTCGACGTCGATCTCGCGAAGCAGCAGACGCAGAAGAACCCCGTCTACTACGTGCAGTACGCGCACGCCCGGATCGCCGGGATCCTGCGGAACGCCGAGGGCGTGACCCCGAGCCCGAAGCCCACCGCACCCCTCGTGACGGAGGAGCGCGAGCTCGTGAAGCGCCTCCTCGAGCTTCCGCAGATCGCCGCGGAGTCCGCCGAGCGCCGGGCTCCACACGCGATCCCGACCTATGCCATCCGGGTCGCGGACGACTTCCACCGCTTCTACCATCACCATCGCGTGCTCGAGTCCGAGCAGGAGGGATTTCGGCTCGGCCTCGTCCGCGCGGTGCAGCATGTGATCGCCCGTTGCCTCGATCTGATCGGAGTGGAAGCCCCGGAACGGATGTAGGATCAGTGGGACGTGAGTGCGATCCCTCCGGACCGTAACCTCGCGCTCGAGCTCGTCCGCGTCACGGAGTCCGCCGCCACCTTCGCGTCGCGGTGGATCGGCCGCGGAGACAAGATCGCGGCGGACCAGGCCGCGGTCGACGCGATGCGCCTCATGCTCGATACGGTCTCCATGCGTGGCGTCGTCGTCATCGGCGAGGGCGAGAAGGACGAGGCGCCGATGCTCTTCAACGGCGAGGCGGTGGGCGACGGGAGTGGGCCCGAGGTCGACGTCGCCGTCGACCCGCTCGAGGGCACGCGGCTGACGGCGCTCGGGATGCCGAACGCGATCTCCGTGATCGCCGTCGCCGAGCGGGGGACGCTGTTCTTCCCCGGCGCGGCCCTGTACATGGACAAGATCGCGGTCGGGCCGGAGGCGGCCGACGCCATCGACATCGACGCGTCCGCCACTGAGAACCTCGAGCGCGTCGCCGAGGCGAAGCACGTCGACGTGAACGACCTCACCGTCGTCGTGCTCGAGCGCGACCGCCACGACGACCTCATCGCCGAGCTGCGGGAGGCCGGCGCGCGCGTGAACTTGATTCGCGACGGGGACGTCGCTCCCGCGATCGCCGCCGCGCAGCCCGGCACGGGCGTCGACCTGCTGATGGGGATCGGCGGAACGCCCGAGGGCGTCATCTCCGCGGCCGCGATCAAGTGCCTGGGCGGTGCAATGCAGGGGAAGCTCTGGCCGCGAAACGACGACGAGCGCCAGCAGCTACTCGGCGCCGGCTTCGATCTCGGTCAGGTGCTGACGGCCGACGACCTCGTGCGGGGCGACGACGTCTTCGTCGCCGCGACCGGCGTGACCGGCGGAGCGCTGCTCCGCGGCGTCCGTATCGTCGGGGATCACGTGGAAACGGAGTCGATCGTTATGCGCTCGCGCTCGGGAACCGTCCGGAGAATCGTCGCGACCCACCCACTGAGCAAGATCCAGAGCCTGATGAAAGGAGCGCGCTGATGGCGGGCAACGAGCTACACGACACCGCTCGCGCAATCGTCGCCGACCACAAGGGGATCCTGGCGGCCGACGAGAGCACGGGGACGATCAAGAAGCGTTTCGACTCGATCGGGATCGAGTCGACCGAGGAGAGCCGGCGGTTCTACCGCCAGCTCCTCTTCACCGCGCCGGGGATGGAGGACTCCATCGGCGGCGTCATCCTCTACGACGAGACGATCCGGCAGGCGGCCGACGACGGCACGCCGTTCCCGGACGTGCTCGCGTCGAAGGGCGCGATCCCGGGGATCAAGGTGGACACAGGGGCCTACGACCTCGCGGGCTTCCCGGACGAGAAGATCACGGAGGGGCTCGACGGGCTCCGCGCACGGCTCGAGGACTACCGCGGGCTCGGTGCGCGCTTCGCGAAGTGGCGCGCCGTGATCACGATCGGCGAGGGAATCCCGTCGGTCGCCTGCATCCGCGCGAACGCGCACGCGCTGGCGCGGTACGCGGCGCTCTGCCAGGAGGCGAGCATCGTCCCCATCGTCGAGCCCGAGGTGCTTATGGACGGCGATCACACGATCCAGCGCTGCTACGAGGTCACGTCCCGCATGCTGAAGTGGATGTTCCACGAGCTGATCGTGCAGGGGGTCGACCTGACGGGCACGCTTCTGAAGCCGAACATGGTCCTCTCCGGGAAGGGGTGCCCGACGCAGGCCGCCTCGGCGCAGATCGCGGAGCAGACGATCCGCTGCTTCCTGGTGCACGTGCCCGCAGCGGTGCCCGGCATCGTCTTCCTGTCCGGAGGCCAGTCGGAGGTCGAGGCGACCGAGAACCTGAACGCCATCAATCAGGTCGGCGGGCCGTGGGCGCTCTCGTTCTCCTACGGACGTGCCCTGCAGGCGACCGCGCTCTCCGCGTGGGCGGGTGACGCGGCCAACGCCGAGGCGGCACAAGCGGCCTTCGTCCACCGTGCGCGCATGAATGCGCTTGCGGCGGCCGGCGAGTGGAGCGCGGAGCTGGAGCAGCCGGTCACAGCGTGACGGAAATCCTCCTCGAGGACGAGGCGAGATCGACCTCCCGGCCGACGACTGCGCGGCCCGGGTGACCTAGCCTCTGCCTCCATGAGGAAGCGCATCTATCTCGTCCTGATCGTCTTCGCGATCCTCGCCCTCGCGCTCGGCGGGCTCGTCGCGCGGGGCGCGGCAGCAGGCCTCCGCACGGTCACGGCTTCCTGATCAGGCTCGGCCCGAGGCCCGCGATTCCGCCCATTCGGGGGGTGTGGTCTCGCTTCACGGTCAGGTGAGGCCGGGCTAGCGTTCGACGCGCCTGCGGAATCGATCGGGCGCGACGGGGGGAAGGGCGAGTCGGCAAGCCGAGCACGCCTCAGGGGAGTCCGCCGCACCCGATCGAAACGGCAGGGTAGTCGAAAGCGAGGACGCCGTCGGCTCCTCGAACCTCCGCCAACCGCAGATCTTGAGTCGGACGGACTCAAGTCGATGGGCTGTATCCTCGCGCGCTTCGCAGGGGCAGGCGAAGAAAGGAGAGGGGATATGCCCGACCACGAGCTGACGAGGCTCATGTCGACGCTCGCGCGACTGACGCACCCGCGCTGCTCGACTCCACGCGCGGACGCGCTGCGGGTGGCCTACCGGCGCATTCGACGCTATGCCGACGATCGCGGCCTGGGCGACGAGTGGTGCGACCGCGTCCTGCTGCTGTTCCTCGACCGCACCACAAATGCCTACGCTGCCGCGTGAGCTGCGCGAGCTCCGGTACGAGGGCGAGCCGCTCACACCCGGTCAGCACCGCGTGCTGCGGAAGATCGCCCTGGGGCTGACCGGGCCGGAGGCGGCCGAGGAGCTCGGCATCTCGCCGGAGACGGTCAAGCGGCAGCTCGCGATCGCGCGCGCGAAGCTCGGGGCGAGCACGACCGCCCAGGCCGTCGCGATCGCGGTCTCGCTCGACGTGATCTAGTCACGTCGCCGGCGTCGCTGTACCCTCGTGGCATGGTCGTTCGCTTCGGACTGCTCCTGACGGCCGTCATCCTCGTCGTCGGTCTCGAGTGGGCCGTCTGGGGCTGGTTCGTCGAGTGGGGCGACCGTGAGTCGTTCCCCCTGACGGCGGGCGTGTTCGCCGTCGTCTCGCTCGCTGTGATCTGGCTCGCAGTGCTCTGCCTGAACGTGGTCGAGCGGGCGGTGCGGCTGATCGTGGGCGCGCGGCGGTACTGAGCCCGAGCTCGACTCCGACGGGTCGTCCGCTTCCCCTGCCCGGGTGATCGACCCGTCGGCTGCGGGGCGGTCAGCGCGCCGGCACCGGGACTCGGCGCAGCGAGTCCGTGCGGGCGCGCAGTCTACCTGCCGAAGAAAGCTCGCTGAAGCAGCCGGGACTGCGCGGACGAGAGCCTCGGTGTCGAGAGCGCGTCAACGGCCTCATCGGCGATCTTCCTCTGCTCGGGCGGGAGCGGCGGCGCGTCCCGGTCCCAGCTGAGGCGAGCGCGAACGTTCGCGTGCAGCCTGTTGCTCTCGAGCGTGATCTCGTCGGTGAGCCGGTGGAGCTCGTGCACCTGCTCGAGCAGGGACTGGAACGCTTCGTCGTCGATGCCCGAAAAGGTACTCCCTGCGACGCGAAACCGAGAGCGGACGAAGGGCTCCCAGCTATGGCGCCGTCACGAGCGGCAGCGGCTCGTCGGGCATGTGCACGTCGCTCCGCCAGCGCGTGTCGAGCCAGATGATCGGGTCCTCGATCGAGTCGTCACCCAGCGAGGCGGCGGGGCTGTCTCGCCTCGATCTCGTTCCACTCGTCGGCGACCCGTCGGGCTTCGTCCTCGGCCTCGTACGACGCCACGATGGCCGTGAACACGCCGTCCGTGTGCACCACCGACCAGCGCTGCTGTGTGCGCTCGACGGTGAACCCCTGGCCTAGAGGCACGGCCACGTCCTGCTCGTCGGGGAGGAGCGTCTCGGGTTCGCCCCGCTGGGCACGCTGCCACCGCCGAAGGTCGTCGGCCATGAACTTCTTCGACGTGGTCTCCCATGACGCGTCAGGGACGATGAGCGCGCTGATCTCCTCCAGCGTGCGCGGGGGGAGACCGGCCACGACCTCCTCGGCGCGACGGTGCTTCCTGCGCCAAAGTCTCACGACGAGCTCGGCTTCGACGCCAGCCACGGATCCATGCTGCATCTATCGGCAGCCTCCGTCGTCGAGGTTAGACCCCGCCCGACGAGCAGAACGAGTCTCGTCTGATGCGGAATCGGCCGCGTGGCACAGGCTCCGAGCGCCTCGAGAGACACAGAACCCCCGGATGGAGACCGTCGAGCTCGCGTCGTCGCCGGTCAGCTTCGCTTCGGCTCCGCGGGGATCATCGTGATCTGGCCGTGCTCGTCGACCGAGACGACGTGACGGGCAGCCGAGCCGCCCCCCAACCGCCGCACGAACGATCTCGGCTCGACGACGATCGCGTGGGTCTCGGTGCGCGTCTCGATCGTGAACCCCTCGCGCACCTTCGTCGCCAGGAACGCATCGAGAGCAGCCTCGCGTTGACCCGTCGGGTCGATCTGTCCCATCGCTACCTATTCTCCTCGAAGGGGCACTTCCTGACATCCGCACGAGCGCTTGAAAGAGCTGCGCGGTACTTCGCACATGGCCAAGACGAACGAGGAGATCGTCGCCGCGGGCAAGGCCGCCGGGGTCGAGGTTCGGATCGTCCAGCCCCCGGTGACGAAGGGGGAGGGCGAGATCGTGCTGCTCCCCGGCATGCGGAGGCCGTCGAAGTGGCTCGCAGGGCGCTTGTCTTTCCGGAACCGTTCCCAAATGCCGATCGGGATCTCGACCGCCGACTTGACTGGCTGCTCGCCGAAGTTGCGATTCTCAGCGGTGGCAAAGACATGCCCTCGGCGTGTGCGATGCGATCAGCTCGAGCCCGAGTTGCTGCTACTGCTCGTCCCTCGAAAACATACGCGCTCACAGCCTCGTAGAGTGAGTCACGTGAAGTGGATGCCGGCACTCGCGTTGGGCGTGTTCGTGTTGGCGCTGCCCGCGCACGCTGCGCGCCAGGCGGAGTCGTCGACCATGACCATCCGCCTGAAGTCGACGACCGTGAGTGTCAAGGTGGTCAGGGACCGTGCACCAAAGCGGGTGCTCAACGCGGGCGATGTTCTCTCGGCGAGGTCGATCCTGCGCAACGCTGTCCCGCAGTTCGGCAAGCCGAAGGGCGCGATCGTCGGGGGTGATGTCGGGGCGTTCACGGTCGTCACGGCGAGTTTGAGCGACGCCAAAGGCACCACGAGGCTCCCCGGCGGCACGATTCGGACGGCGGGAAGAGTTCGAGATGCTCGCACGCAGACGATTCGTGTCACGGGCGGAACAGGCACGTTTGCGAACGCGCGAGGCACGTGCACTGTGACCACGCTCGACCGTGGCGGGCTGGCGCTGAACGTCTACCGTCTGCAGCTTCCGTAGGTAGCCAGAACGGAGCTATCGTCGTATTTCTCGTGGGGAGACGGCGATCCACCTCACCCTTCGGCATGTAGGTGCGTCTCCGGCGAGGTCACCATCGCAACGGCCGCGAATGGCCATGACTCGGTGGACCGTCTCAGCTACGACTGCTGTTCGTCTTGCGCTGCCCCGCGCGGGACGAACTCCTTGCAGCTGTCGGAGCCGCGGATCAAGCCACGCACCAATCTGCAGCCGCCCAGTGCAAGCGGAGGAAACATGAACTTGCATCTGGCGCATCGAACGTCGGGCGTCGGAGCGGGGCCGTACTGAGCGGCCTCCTTCGAAAGGCTCCAGATCCTCACTTCAACCTCCTCGGAGTCCTGCAGCGCCTACCGCGCGATCCTACGCCCGGTTCGCGACACGTGTCTAGAGGTGAACCTCGCCACGCTTGCTTACGCGGAGCCAGGCACGACCCCTGAGCCACGCAGTGCACGCTCCTATCCCGTGCGTGGCTGCGGCGAACGAGATTACGAGG
>CAVPJY010000008.1:0-215299 GCA_963705535.1 uncultured Actinomycetes bacterium | reverse complement strand
GACGAGAACCGGAACCTGAACTACTGATTCCACGCGCCGCCGGCGAGCGGCTCGACGAGGCGGGAGCTGTCGACGACCTCGAAGGCCGAGCCGGGGACCTGGTGCAGCGAGTGCAGGTCGTCGTTCGACCAGCCCGGGTTGGGAACGCCGGAGACGTACCAGTCGGAGCCGTTGTCCGCGAGGATCATCCCGTACTCCTTCAGTGCCTGGAGGACGACGCGCGACTGCGGCGGGAAGCCCGAGATGTCGTAGCCCGCCTTGAGGCGCACCCGCAGTCCCATCGGGGGCAGCGCCGGGTCGGTCGACGAGCTGGCGTAGTGGCGGGCGGGCCAGATGTAGGCGCGCCTCGTCTGCGACGCGGTGAAGCGGAGCGCGTGGTCGATGCGCCCCTGGGCGACCTCGCCGAAGCGCGCGAGGCCGGGGAGGATCGGCAGGCCGGCGGCGTCGGCGGACGTCCAGCCCTCCGGGCGCACCGCGTTCGAGTAGAGGCTCCAGATCGCGCCGGAGCCCGCGTGCCAACCCGCCTGGGTCTGCTCGAGCGCGAAGAGCTCGTAGAGCATGCAGGCGTCGCGGTCGACGAGGATGGCGTGCCGGTCGCTCCCGCCCTCGATCCGGACGTCGGCGGGGATCGGGTACGGGCCCGGGTCGCTCTCCCCTGCATAGTCGAACGTCACGGGTGAGCGCGGCGTGCTTGCGCTCACGATCGTCACGGGATGCCGATCGGGCTCCCGTTCCAGAGCCCCGAGCCGAAGTCCGCGTGCATGTGGTCCGTGAGCCCGATCGAGGCGATGATCGTGCCCGAGTTCGACGTGACGGGGAGCTGGTCGACGCGCTGGTTCCAGTCGTTCCAGCGCGGGAAGACCGGGCAGCTCGGAGCGCCCGGGAGCGGCGCGGCGGCGGTGACGCCGGCGAGCGCCAGCGACACGACGAGGATCGCAGCGAGACCGTGACGCACCTTCCCACTCTCGACCCGCGTGGGTCGCGAGTCGACCCCCGTCCGAGCGACCGTCACGATCCGTAGTTCCCCGAACGACCGATCGGTGCCCGCGCGCTCGCGTCGCCGGGCGCGCGTCGCGGAGGACGATGGACGCGATGGAGGCGGCCGGGCTACCGGTTGGTCTGGAAACGCTGGACCTCGCCAGTCCCGTCTGGGACAGGGTGTTCCTCGTGGCGCCGCTCGTGCTCGTGGGGACGCTCGAGGAGGACGGGAGCCCGGACGTCGCCCCCAAGCACATGGCGATGCCGCTCGGTCGGCAGAACCGGTTCTGCTTCGTCTGCTCGCATCGGCACGCGACGCTGCGGAACGCCGTCGCGCGCGAGGCGTTCACGGTGAGCTTCCCCCGGCCGGGGCAGATTCTCGAGACGAGCCTCGCGGCGGGCGGGCGTGCCGAGGACTCGTCCAAGCCGAGCCTCGGCGCCCTGCGCACCTTCCCGGCCACCACGGTCGAGGGCGTGCTCGTCGAGGGCTGCTACCTGCATCTCGAGTGTCGCCTCGAGCGCATCGTCGAGGGCTTCGGGGACAGCGTGCTCGTCGTGGGGGAGATCGTCGCCGCGTCGGCGGCCGAGGACGCGGTGCGGCACTCGGACGAGGACGACGCCGACGTGATCGCCTCGAGCCCGCTCCTCGCGTACCTCAGCCCCGGCCGGTTCGCCGCGATCGAGGAGTCGCTGTCGTTCCCGTTCCCGTTCGACTTCCGTCCGTGACGATGGGGGCCGTGGACGGAGCCGAGCTCCATGGGTGGCTTCGCGCGCGCCAGCCGGAGATGGTGGACCTGCTCGTCCGGCTCACGGCGGCCGAGTCGCCGACCCTGGTTCCCGAGTCGCAGGATGCGCCGCTCGAGCTCCTGCGGCAGGAGCTGGAGAGGAGCTCGCTCCGCGTCCGTCGTCTCCATGGCGACCGCACCGGAGGCGTGTTGTTCGCCCGTCCCGAGACGCGTCGGAGGGGGGCGCCGTTCCAGCTCCTGTGCGGACACGCGGACACGGTCTGGCCGCTCGGCAGCGTCGAGCAAATCGGGATCTCGCGAGAGAACGGCGTCGTTCGCGGGCCCGGCACCTACGACATGAAGGGTGGCCTCGTGGAGATCGTGTTCGCCCTTCGCGCGATCGCGACGCTCGGCCTCGTTCCGGAGGTGACACCCGTCGTGCTGGTGAACACCGACGAGGAGATCGGGAGTCCCGAGTCGCGGCGTCATCTCGAGCGGCTCGCGCGACGAGCGGTGCGCGCGCTCGTCCTCGAAGGCGCGTACGGGCCGTCCGGAAAGCTGAAGACCGCCCGCAAGTCGGTTGGTCGCTTCACGCTCGTCGTGCACGGCCGTGCTGCCCATGCGGGTGTGAACCCGGAGAAGGGAGCGAGCGCGATCCTCGAGCTCTCGCACCAGGTGCAGCGGCTCTTCGCGCTCAACGACCGGTTGCGGGGCATCACGGTCAACGTCGGGCAGGTCGACGGCGGGCTGCGCCCCAACGTCATCGCGGCCGAGGCGCGTGCCGAGATCGACGTGCGGGTTCCCACGATGGACGCGGCGAGGGAGATCGAGGCCGAGCTTCGCGCGCTCGGGCCCGTCGGCGAGGACGTGGAGGTGGAGGTCACGGGCGGCTTCGGGCGTCTCCCTCTGGAGCCGACGCCGCGGAACCGTGCGCTCTGGCACGCCGCGCGCACGTCGGGAACCGAGCTCGGGCTCGCCCTCGAGGACGCGGCGGTGGGTGGCGCTTCCGACGCGAACATCACGAGCCTGTACACGGCGACGCTCGACGGCCTGGGCCCGCGCGGCGACGGCGCGCACGCGCCCGACGAGCACGTGATCGCGGCGAGCCTGCCGGAGCGGGCGGCCTTGCTCGCGCTCCTCGTCCTGCTCCCGGCCGGGCGCGAGGGTGCCTAGGACGAGGTCTGGACGGCGACCCGAGCTCAGGCCGTCGTCGACGCGCTCCGGGTCTCCGCGACGGCTCGTCGCGCCTCGAGCTCGTACGGGTTCCGGTCGTAGCGGGTCGTCACGAGCGTGAACGACATGTGGACCGGCCGGTGCTGCCCCTGCCAGACGTGGCAGAGCTCGTGGGTGAGGAGGTCGTCCGACACGTCGGCGCGCTTCACGAGGATCGTTCGCCAGAGCGCGTACCCGGAGTAGCGGCGGAAGCCGGGGATGCGGAAGAACCAGGGGGCGACGACGACGCGCACACGCTCGATGCGGACGGGCTCCGGGTAGTAGTCGAGCGTGTCGAGGCGAGACTTCGCGCGCGCGAGCGCTGCAGCGATCGAGGGGTCCACCAGCGCAGCGGCCGAGCGGGAGCCTTCAGGCGTCCTGCGCGCTACCCACTCAGCGCGGGCGTGAGGACCATGAGCGGGCTCCCGTCCTGCGCCGAGTCGTACTGGTAGGTGTAGAGCCTCGGCCGGGTGATGCGGTCGATCGTCGCCTGCTCGTCCGCGGGTATCTCGCCGATCGCGGGAACCGTGGGCGCGGTGAGGGTGTCGGCGAGCGGCCGCGAGAGCTCGGCGCTCACGTCCGAGCGCTCGAGGAATACCGCCGTCGCGATCTGCTGGTCGGGCCGCGGCGGGAGCAGCACCACGACCGAGCTCACGTCGTCGACGTTCTTGAACGTGTACAGGGCGAGCTCGAGAGCTTCGCGACGGAGGAGCGCGTGCCGCTCGGGGGTGGCGCGCTCCCTTCGTGAGCGCGCAGCCCCGGCCGCCGATCCCGCAGAGGATGAACATCATCGAGTTGCGGGCGTCGATCACGTCGATGTCGTCCGCCTCGGCCTGCCCGCGTGCGGTCTGCGGGCGCACGAGGATCGCGCGCATGCGGACGAGCGTCCCGTCCTGGGTGGGCGCCGAGGGCGGCCCGGCGACCGCGGAGACGAGCTGCTCGCCGTCCGCGAAGCGGTACGTGTGTGCGACGTGGTCGGCGATCTGGGCGACGCGGCGCTCGGCGCTTCCCGTCGGCTCCCAGTCCGCCCACGGTGGTGCGGGCGCGGGGCTTCCGCGCCCGACGAGGACGACGAAGACGCCGATCGCGGCTCCCGCGACGACGGCGAGCAGGAGGTAGAGCGCGCTGAAGCGCCCGCGGTAGGCGAGCCTGCGCGCGCGGTCCGCGCGGCTCTCCTCCCGGGCCGGGATCGTCGCCGGCACCGCTCCGGGGGGAGCCGACGGCGCGTCCGTCGCCGACGTGTTCATCACATCGTCGGCCACGAGCTCTCCTCCGAGAGGTCGACGTCCGGGATGGTGAGCTTCGAGCTCTCGAGGAGCTCGAGCAGCTCGTCGCCGAAGAGCTCCCGCCGCGCGGCGAGCACGTCCGCGATGTGCTCGACCGCGTCGCGGTTCGCGAGCACGAGGTTGTGGGCGGCGACGTACGCCTGCCCGACGAGCTGGCCGACGATCCTCCGCTTGTCCTGGTCTCCCAGGACGCGAGGCGATCGGATTCTCGCCGAATGGCCCGCCGCCGCTCGTCCGGTTCACGATCTGAAGGCCGATCTTCTCGAAGCGCGCGAGGACGCGCTCGCGTGCCTCCTCCTCCGTCTCGCCCTCGCGCGGCTTCACCTCGAACGGCTGCGGGCCCATGGCGGAGGCGCCCACCATGTGCGCGGCCTGCGCGGTGACGCTGAGCACGTCCCCGCCGACCCCGTTCGAGTTCTCGCCGTAGAACACGCGCTCGGCCGCCATCGCTCCGAGCGCCCAGACGAGGCGGGCGAACTCCTCGCTGCGGAAGCGGCTGAACCGCTCCTCCTTCTCGAGCGCCTGGTGGTGGCCGAGCGCTCCTCCGCGCATCCGGATGGAGAGCCGCGTGGACTCCGCGCCTTTCAGGTAGACGTGGCCGGCGGCGGCATGGCCCGCCTCGTGAATGGCGACGGCACGGCTCTCCTCCGGAACGTACTCGATGCCGACCGCGGTGCCGGCCTCGAGCGTCGTCATGGCCTCGACGAGGTCGTCCCAGGTCGAGCGTCTCGCGGCCCGAGTGGTGGGCGATGGTCAGCGCCATCGAGGTCACCTGCTCGAGCATGGCGGGCGCGTACCCGTTCGTGACGCGCGCGATCTCCTCCCGCCGGTGCGGCTGGTCGAGCTCGGGCGCGTGCGCGACCTTCCCGATGTAGAGGTCGAGGATGTCGAGGCGGTCCTGCTTCGTCGGCGTGCGGAACCAGACGTGCCGGCCCATGCGGCCCGGCCGCGTGAGGGCGGGGTCGAGCCGGTCGACCGGGACGTTCGTCGCGCCGATGAAGTAGATCTGCTCCCTGCGCGGCCGTGCGGCGGGGAGGCGGAGCGAGGCGTTCCGGACCCTGCGCGGGACGATGTAGATCCCGTCGAGCAGCGTGTTCAGCTTGCTCGTCACGAACTTGCGGAAGAACGGCGGGTTGTCGATCCCGTCCATGACGACGAGGAGCTGGTTGAGGGCGAGCGAGCCGCCGCCCGTCCCGAACCCACCGGGGAACATGAAGCCCAGGATTCCGTTCACTCGCGCCGTGAAGGCGGACGGCCCGGACGACTGCGGCGCGCGCTCCGCGAAGAGCCGCTCGCGCCAGCGGCCGCTCTCGAGGATCAGGTCGCCCGACGGGTTGAGCGCGCCGAAGGGCCCGTACCAGAGGAGGTCGTGGACGTCGGCGGGCTGTGCCCTGCCCACGTCTGCTCCGCCGAACCCCGGGTTGAGCGCCTGCCGCCGCATCCCGACGGCGTCGATCTCGTCGATGAAGACGATGCACTGGCCGCCCCACTTGCGGGCGAGCCGCTTGGCGCGCCGGGCGAGGATGCGCACGACGATCGCGTCGATCCCGATGAACGTCGCCGCGAAGCCGGAGCCCGGGATCGAGATGAACGGCGAGTTGAACCCGGTGGCGAGCGCCTTCGCGAGCATCGTCTTGCCGGTCCCCGGCGCGCCGAGGAAGAGCAGTCCCCTCTCCCGCTTCCCCCCGGCGCGCTCGAACGCCTCGCCGGACTGCCAGATCGAGACGACGCGACGGACCTCCTCCTTCGCCTCCACCTGACCGCGGACGTCGGCCAGCTTGACGCCCCACTCCGCGTCCCCGGGCTCGAAGGCCTGGATCTGCGAGAGGTTCATGAGGAGGAGCGGCCCGAACAGGATCACGAAGTTGAAGATCAGGAAGATCGGGAGCATCACCAGCAGCGGCAGGATCTGGACGAGGATCGCGCTGTTCAGGAAGAGGTAGAACGGGATCGCGATCACGGCGATCCAGATCGCCGTCTTGAGCCAGAACCGCCAGAACCAGACGCGCCGCCGCGCGACGACGTCCTCCTCGCGGAGCTGCGGGCTCTCGAGGCCGAACAGGCTCGGGCGCGGGATCAGGCGGTGGAAGACGAGGTCGACGAAGCCGCGGAAGCAGACGACCAGGAAGAGCGCGGCGAGGATCGACCAGATCCACGACCAGCCCTCGGTCTGGTTCAGCCAGACGACGACGGCCGGGGCGGTGAGGAGCGCGACGACGGTCGCGGCGCGCGTCAGCCTCCGCCACTGGCTCGCGAGCTCGTTCGAGATCTCGCTCTCCTGGAAGCTGCCGCTCAGTCTCTCCGCCTCGGACGCCACCTTGACCTTCGGACGGTGGCGGAGCAGGAATTGTTGGTAGCGTCGCGGCGTGGCCGGGCGCGGTGCTGAACACGACCGAGGGAGCGATCGAGCTCGAGCTCTTCCCCGAGGACGGCCCCGAAGACCGTCGAGAACTTCACGAAGCTCGCGTCGGAGGGCTACTACGACGGCCTCACCTTCCACCGCGTGATCCCGGACTTCATGATCCAGGGCGGGTGCCCGCGTCGGGGACGGCACCGGCGGTCCCGGGTACACGTTCGAGGACGAGTTCAACCAGCACCCGGTCGCGCGTGGCTACCTGGCCATGGCGAACGCGGGGCCGGGCACGAACGGCTCGCAGTTCTTCATCGTCACCGCCGACGCGTGCCCGTGGCTCGACGGCAAGCACACGGTGTTCGGGCGCATCACCTCGGGGCAGGACGTCGCCGACCGCATCTCGCAGCGTCGACCGCGACGAGCGCGACCGTCCGCTCGAGCCGGTGCTCATCGAGTCCGTCGCGCTCGCCTGAGGCGAAGCCGGTGACAGTCACCTTCGGTGACAGTCACCCAGTCCGCTCACGCGGTCAGGGGCAAGGCCGGTGACAGTCACTCCGGCGACCGTCACCAGTACGCTCACGCCGTCATGGAGCTCGAAGGGAAGACCGCGGTCGTCACGGGCGCCTCGAGCGGGTTCGGCGCGGCGACGGTGAGGAAGCTGCGCGAGGCCGGCGTGCGCGTCGTCGGCGGCGCGCGCAGGGTCGAGCGGATCGAGGCCGACCTCGCGCTCCCGCTCGACGTGACCGACGAGGAGAGCTGCGCCGCGTTCGTCGGCCCGCGCCGCCGCCGAGCTCGGCGGGATCGACATCCTCTACAACAACGCCGGTCTCGCGCTCGGCCGCTACCCGTTCACGGAGTCGACCGCCGAGGACGAGGCGACCGTCCTGCACACGAACGTCGACGGTGCGATCCGCGTCACCCGCCTCGCCCTTCCGCACATCCGCGACGGCGGCCACATCCTCTTCACGGGCTCGATCGCCGGTCGCCAGGCGTACGCGAACGCCGCGGTCTACGTCGCGGCCAAGTTCGCGCTCCGCGGGTTCGTCTACGGCCTGCGCGAGGATCTCCTCGGGCGCCCGATCCGCATCACGACGGTCGACCCGGGCCTCGTCGGAGACGGAGTTCTCGCTCGTGCGCTTCAAGGGCGACGCGGAGAAGGCGAAGGAGCCGTACGAGGGGGTCGAGCCCGCTCACGCCGGACGACGTCGCCGACTGCGTGCTCTTCACGCTGACCCGTCCGCTCCACGTGAACATCGACGAGATGGTGATCAAGGCGCTCGCGCAGTCGAGCGGGGGCCGGATCGTGCGTCGCGGGGACTGAGTCGTGCTCACGATCCTCGAGGGATCGACCTTCTGCATGTCGGACGACCGCGGCGACATCGTCGAGGAGACGAGCGGGTTCTTCGCCCGCGACACGCGCTTCCTCTCGCGCTTCGTCCTCCGCCTCGACGGCGCCCGGCCGCTCCTCCTGTCCTCGGGCCGCACCGACCACTTCGCGGCGGCGTTCTTCCTCCGGAACGCGAACGCCGACGGCCTCCCGCACGACTCGCTCTCGATCTCGCGCGAGCGCTTCGTCACGACGGGCCTGCGGGAGCGGATCGCGATCCGGAACGAGAGCATGGAGACCGTCGCGTTCGAGCTCACGCTCGAGCTCGAGGCCGACTACGCGGACATCATCTCCGTCAAGCTCCACGACTTCGCGCTCGGCGACCCCGAGCACGCGCCGGACCTGCCGCCGCCCGCGCCCGCGACCCATGACGAGGAGCGCCGGCAGCTCCTCATCGAGGCGACCGCCGGCGACGTCCGGACGAGGGTCGCGCTCTCGAAGTCGGCCCGTGTGGACGGGAGCGCGATCGCCTTCGACCTCTCGCTCGACCCGCACGAGCGGTGGGAGCTGGACGTCGAGGTGCATCCCGGGGGTCGAGGGCGAGGGCTACCTCGACGCCGGCGAGCACCTCGCCGAGGAGCGCGAGACCCTCGGCGACGTCGTCGCCGCCTGGACGCTGCGCGTACCGCGCGTGCGCGGAGGGTGGGAGAGCCTGCGCCGCGCCTTCGACCGCTCCATCCTCGACCTCGCCGCGCTTCGGATGCGGACCGGTGAGACCCGCCGGCCGCTCTTCGCCGCAGGGATGCCGTGGTTCATGACGGTGTTCGGACGCGACACGGAGATCACCTCGCTCCAGACGCTGCTGCTCGGCCCGGAGGTCGCGAACGGCGCGCTCGACGCGCTCGCCGAGCTCCAGGCGCGCTCGGAGGACCCCGCGATCGATGCCGAGCCGGGCAAGATCATCCACGAGGTGCGGCACGGGCGGGCGGCCGAGTTCTGGTTCCCCCGCTACTACGGATCGGTCGACGCGACGCCGCTCTTCCTCGTCCTGCTCGCCGAGACGTGGCGCTGGACCGACGACGCGACGCTCGTCGCGCGTCTCCACGAGCCCGCGCTGCGGGCGCTCGAGTGGATCGACCGCTACGGCGACCGCGACGGCGACGGGTTCGTCGAGTACGGCGCGCGCGCCGACGGCGGCCTCGCCAACCAGTCGTGGAAGGACTCGGGCGACTCGCAGCGCTTCCACGACGGCCGTCACGCCGAGCCTCCGATCGCGCCCGTCGAGGTGCAGGGCTACGTGTACCAGGCGAAGCTGGGACTCGCCGAGCTCGCGCGCGAGGTGTGGCGGGACCGGGGTCTTGCCGAACGCCTCGAGGCCGAGGCGGCGGACCTCCGCACCCGCTTCGACGAGGCGTTCTGGGTCGACGAGCGGGGCGGGTTCTACGCCCTCGCCCTCGACGGCGAGAAGAAGCGGGTGGACGCGCGGTGCTCGAACATGGGCCACCTCCTCTGGAGCGGGATCGTCCCGCCGGAGCGGGTCGGCGCGGTCGCCGACCAGCTGCTTTCCGAGTACCTCTGGTCGGGCTGGGGGATCCGGACGATGGGGAGCGACGAGGCGGCCTACAACCCGATCAGCTACCACAACGGCACGGTCTGGCCGCACGACTCCTCGCTCGCCGCCTGGGGCCTCGCGCGGCACGGGTACGTCGAGGGCGCGCGTCGGATCGCGCGTGCGCTGATCGAGGCGGCCGGGCACTTCGAGTGGTCGCTGCCCGAGGTCTTCGCCGGGTATGCGCGCGGCGAGACGCCCTTCCCCATCGCGTATCCCACCGCCGCGCGCCCGCAGGCCTGGGCGGCGGGAACGCCGATCCTCCTCGTGCGCGTGCTCCTCGGGATCGAGCCCGACCGCGCCCGCGAGCGGCTCGTGTCGACCGTCGAGGACGAGCTCCCGAGCTGGCTCGAGGGCCTCCGCGTCGAGGGCGTGCGGGCGTTCGGGCGGAGCTGGGTCGCGTCGGTCGAGCGCGGCCATGTCAGGATCGAGGAAGGCGTCTGATGCGCATCAGCCTCATCTGCCCGGTGTGGTTCCCGGTCCCGCCGGAGGCGTACGGCGGGATCGAGCGCATCGTGGCGCTGCTGGCCGACGGCCTCGTCGACGCGGGGCACGACGTGGCGCTGTTCGCGTCGGGCGACTCGCAGACGCAGGCGAGGCTCGAGTCCGTGTTCGACACCGCTCCGAGCGAGTGGATCGGCCACACCTTCTGGGAGATGCAGCACCTGGTGAACGCCATTCGCCGCGCGGGCGAGTTCGACGTCATCAACGACCACACCGGTCTCCTCGGGCTCGCGTTCGGCGGCCTCGTCGAGACGCCCTTCTGTCACACCGTCCACGGCCCGCTCGAAGGGCGGCCGGGCCGGCTGTACGAGGAGGTCGTCGCGCTCGCGCCGAAGACGAAGCTCATCTCGATCTCGCTCAACCAGCGCAAGCCGAAGCCCGGGCTGCCGTGGATCGCGAACTGCCCGAACGCGCTCGACCTCTCCGTCTACCCGTTCCGCCGCAAGTCGGGCGGCGACTACCTGCTCTTCCTCGGCCGCATGAGCCCCGACAAGGGAGCGCACCGCGCGCTCGCCGTCGCGCTCGAGACCGAGCTTCCGCTGAAGATCGCCGCCAAGTGCCGTGAGCCGCTCGAGATCCGGTACTTCGACGAGTTCATCCGACCGCACCTCGAGCCCGACCATCGAGTACGTGGGCGAGGTCGGGCATGCGCAAAAGGTCGATCTCCTGATGGGCGCCCGCGCGCTCCTCCACCCGATCGACTGGGAGGAGCCGTTCGGCCTCGTCGCGATCGAGGCGATGGCATGCGGGACGCCGGTCATCGCCACCCGCCGCGGGGCCGTCCCGGAGATCCTCGAGCACGGACGCACCGGGATCATCGTCGACCGCTACCGCGAGATGGAGGATCCCGCAGTGCTCGAGCTGGCGGACTCGCTCGACCCCGCCGAGATCCGGCGGGAGGTCGAGGAGCGCTTCTCGCCGGAGCGCATGGTCGCCGAGTACGTGGCCGCCTACGAGGCGACGATCGCCGCGACCGCGTGAGGCTTCGCTCCCGGCACGACCGCGAGATCGTGCGGCTCGCGCTCCCGGCGCTGGGCGCGCTCGCGGCCGAGCCGCTCTACCTCCTCGTCGACACGGCGATCGTCGGCCACCTCGGCCGCCCGCAGCTCGCCGCGCTCGGCATCGCCTTCGCCGTCCTCGGCGGCGTGTTCGCGATCTTCAACTTCCTCCAGTACGGCACCACCGCGCAGGTGGCGCGTGCGGGCGGGGCCGGCGAGGAGGAGAGCGCGCGGCGTCTCGGCGCCCAGGCGGTGTGGCTCTCGCTCGGCTTCGGGATCGCGGTCGCGGCGCTCGTAGCGCTCCTCGCGGATCCGCTCGTCGCGCTCATGGGCGGCGAGGGGCAGGCGGCCGACTACGCGGTCACGTACCTCCGCATCGCCGCCGTGGGGCTCCCCGCCGCATTCCTCGCCCTCGGTGGTCAGGGCTACCTGCGCGGGATCGCCGACCTCCGCACGCCGCTCGTGATCCTCGTCGCGGCTAACGCCGTGAACGTCGTCCTCGAGGTCGTCTTCGTGTACGGCTTCGAGTGGGGGATCGAGGGCTCGGCCTGGGGGACCGCGATCGCGCAGCTCGGGATGGGCGTCGCGTTCCTCGTCGTGATCCTGCGAGGGATGCAGCTCGCCGATGCACGCCCGCGTCTCCAGCTCGCGCGCCGCGTGCTCTCGCTCGGGAAGTGGATCTTCATCCGGACGACCGCGCTCATGAGCTCGTTCGTGCTCGCCGGGGCCGTGGCGACCCGCTTCGGCGACGCCGCCATCGGCGCGCACCAGGTCGCGTTCCAGCTCTGGGTCTTCCTCGCCCTCGTCCTCGACTCGCTGGCGATCGCGGGGCAGATCATCGTCGGGCGCGAGCTCGGAGCGGGGCGTCGGGACGAGGCCTACGGCGCGAGCGAGCGGATGATCTGGCTCTCCGTCGCGCTCGGCGGGGCGTTCTCGCTCGTCATGCTCGCGCTCGCGAGCGTGCTCCCGCGCGCCTTCACCGGCGACGCGTCGGTGCTCGACGAGGCGGCGCTCCTGTGGCCGTTCTTCGCGCTCATGCAGCCGCTGAACGGCGCGGTCTTCGCGCTCGACGGCATCCTCATCGGCGCCGGCGACGGCCCGTTCCTCGCCGGGTCGATGGTCGTCGCGTTCGTCGCCTGTGCAAGCGTGCTCCTCGCCACGCTGGCCGGAGACTGGGGGATCCGCGGCGTGTGGGCCGCGCTCGTCGTGCTCATCGTCGTCAGGCTGACGCTGATGACCGCCCGCTTCCGCCGCGGCCGCTGGCTCGTCACCGGCTGGGCCTGAGCTGTCCGCCTGCCGGGGGCGTCACGACTGCATGCGTCTGGCCTCGAGCCTTCGGCGCCGATAGACCCACTGCTGAAGCGAGAGCGTGGCGACGACTGCCGTGACGATGCAGGTGAGGTTGACCGCGAGCTGGGCCGCAGCGCCTCTGGCCTCCGTCCAGTCTCCGTAGGCGGCCGCGACGCCGATGTTCGCCGCGGCCGGGATCGTGGTGACCGAGATCAGTACCCCGACGAGCGCTCCCGACTTCGAGGTCGAGAGCGAGATGGCGCCTGCCGTCCCCGCGAGGAGCGCGACCAGGACCGAGTACTCGTCGGGATGCGAGATGAACAGCGTCGCCGGCCGAGAGACCTCCGTCAGGCTGTCGGGTGCAGACTCGACGGCGCGGAGAAGCAGGGTGAGCGCGAAGGCGGCCCCGATCCCGAGCGGGAAGCCGATTGCAAGGGCGCGGAGGGAGCGCCTGGCCAGCGTCCGCTGACGCTGGACGAGCGCCACGCAAAGCCCGGCGAGGGGGCCGAACTCAGGCCCGACGACCATCGCTCCGATGATCAGGATCTGCGAGTCCTGGATGATCCCGAGTGCCGCGATCATCGTCGCCAGGATCATGAACGCGAGGAAGCTGAACGAGAGGTCGGCGCTCTCGGACGTCTGGTACTCCACGGTCTCCCACACGACCGCGTCGGCCGGCGAGCCCACTGCGGCCTCCTCGGCACGTCGTGCCCTGTCCGAGACGAGGGCCGAGATCGGTTCGAGCGAGATCGAGCCCTCCCGCTCCAGCCCGATCTCCCGTAGATCGGCCACGATCACACTCGCGTCCTCGCGGGCGAGGTCGCAGAGGATGAGATCGCCGTTGGGCTTCTCCGCCGCTCCCCGCAGTCGCACGAGGTTGAGCGCCGAGGGGTGGTTGTCGAGAACGCCGTAGGCCGCTTCGGCGAGCTCGGGGGTCGCAACGACGCGAAGGTGGATCATCGCGCTGGATCGTACGAGCGACCCGAGACGTCGGGATCAGTCGGCCGAAGCCTTGGGGAGCGTCGACTCGGGGCGAGCACCCTCGGGCGCCGGACGAAGGACGAGGATCTCGCCGGGCCCGTTCGCGAGCATCCAGGCGATGTCGTCTCCGGAGAATCCCCCGCCACCCGGGGCCGGCGCGGGCACGACGATCCGGTCGAAGGTCTCCACCTCCCACAGCCGCCGAAGGGTGTCCACCGGTGAGCGTCCTCGCTCGATGCGGGCGTCCACAGGCACCGCGGCACGCCGCGCCGCGAGCTCGACGGCCTCGAGGAGCGGCATCGCACGGCCGAGCTCCCCGTGTTGCACGGGTGCCTCGAGGCTGAACTCGAGCGGGACGACGAGGAGGTACGCGGGGACGAGCACCGACTCTTCGGCTCTCGCAATGCGCAGCGCGGCGTCGAGCACGGCCGGATCGAGCTGGCGGTCGGCGAACGGGACGAGCAACCGCGGCTGGCCTGGTCGGATCTCGGGATCCCGTCGTCCGAAGAGCTTCATAGCCGCAGCTCGTCCCGGAGCGCTCGATGGGCGACGACACGGATGTCGATGCCCGGGAGCTCTCGGATCATCCGCGAGACGAGGGAGCCTCTGGTGATCTCGACCCAGCGTCGCTCGTCGGGAGTGCCCAGAAAGACGTACGTCGATCCGCGCTCGCCCGCGACGCGGCGCACGGTCTCGACGAGGTCGTCTCCCTCCTCCTCCAGGAAGTGCACGCCGAGGATCGAGGCGAGCCGGCGGAGAGCGGCGAGCTGCGTCGCCTCCTCGGAAGAGAGCTTCTGACCCGGCCGCCGCACCCAGAGCGCGTCGATCTCGCCTCCGAGGCGCTGCGCAGAGCGCCAGGCGCGTCGGAGCACACGCTGCGAGCGCGGCTGCGGCTCGACGAGCGCCAGCACCCGCTCGCCCACGGCCTGCTTGCTGAGCGGATCGAGCACGGACGGGCCGCGCCGGTGCTCCACGTCCTCCGCGACCTCGCGTAGCGCGAGCTCGCGCAGGGCCGAGAGATTGTCCTGCCTGAAGAAGTTGAGGAGAGCGCGCTCCGCCTGCCCGCCCGGATAGACCTTTCCCGCCCGGAGCCGGTCCTGCAGCGCCTCGGGCGAGATGTCCACGAGAATGACCTCGTCCGCCTCGTCGAGCATGCGGTCCGGGAACGTCTCCCGCACCCGAACGCCGGTGAGCTCGAACACCGCGTCGTTCAGGCTCTCCAGGTGCTGGACGTTGACGGTCGAGATCACGTCGATGCCCGCGTCGAGGATCTCGTCGATGTCCTGGTAGCGCTTCTCGTTTCGCGATCCGGCCGCGTTCGTGTGCGCGAGCTCGTCGACGAGCGCGAGCTCGGGCGCGCGTCTGATCACGGCGTCGACGTCCATCTCCTCGAGCTCGAGCGATCCGTGTTCGAGGCGAAGCCGCGGCACGACCTCGAGCCCCTCGGCGAGCGCTGCCGTCTCCGGACGGTCGTGCGGCTCGAGGTACCCGATCACGACGTCGCGGCCTTCCTGCTGGGCCTGTCGGCCCTCCTGGAGCATGCGGTACGTCTTGCCCACCCCGGCCGCCATTCCGAGGAGAATCCGGTAGCGGCCGCGCACGCTCTGGAGGTTATGCCCCGAAGACGTTGTGGACGAGGAGGTCGATCAGCTTGATGCCGATGAACGGCAGGATCACGCCGCCGAGCCCGTAGATGAGCAGGTTGCGGCGGAGGAGCGCCGTCGCCCCGATCGCCCGGTACTTGACGCCGCGGAGGGCGAGCGGGACCAGGGCGGGGATGACGAGCGCGTTGAAGACGATCGCCGAGATGATGGCGCTGTACGGCGTGCCGAGGTTCATCACGTTGAGGTCGTCGAGCGGCCCGTCCGCCCCGGGGGTCGTTGCATACGTCGTCGCGAAGATCGCCGGGAGGATGGCGAAGTACTTCGCGACGTCGTTCGCGATGGAGAAGGTCGTCAGCGAACCGCGCGTGATGAGGAGCTGCTTGCCGACCTCGACGATCTCGATGAGCTTCGTCGGATTCGAGTCGAGATCGACCATGTTGCCCGCTTCCTTGGCGGCGGTCGTGCCGGTGTTCATGGCGACGCCGACGTCGGACTGTGCGAGGGCCGGCGCGTCGTTCGTCCCGTCTCCGGTCATCGCGACCATGCGGCCCCTCGCCTGCTCCTCGCGAATCAGCTCGAGCTTGCGCTCGGGCGTCGCCTCGGCGAGGAAGTCGTCGACGCCGGACTCCTCGGCGATGACGGCGGCGGTGACCGGGTTGTCTCCCGTGATCATCACCGTGCGGATTCCCATCTTCCGCAGCTCGTCGAAGCGCTCGTTCATGCCGCCCTTGACGATGTCCTTGAGGTGCACCACGCCGAGCACCCAGTTGTCCTGGGCGACGACGAGCGGCGTTCCTCCGGACTGCGCGACTCCGTGCACGATCGTGTCGAGCTCCGCGGGGGCCTGTCCGCCGTTTTCCACGACGAAGCGCTTGACGGCGTCCGCCGCGCCCTTGCGCAGGCTCCGCCCGTCGAGGTCGAGGCCGCTCATGCGGGTCGAGGCCGAGAACGGGATGAACTGGTGCTCGCCGAGCTCCTGCTCGCGGAGGCCGAACCGCTCCTTGGCGAGCACGACGATCGACCGTCCCTCGGGCGTCTCGTCGGCGAGCGAGGCGAGCTGCGCGGCCTGGGCGAGGTCGAGCTCCTCGACTCCGCTCACAGGCAGGAACTCCGCCGCCTGGCGGTTCCCGAGCGTGATCGTCCCCGTCTTGTCGAGGAGGAGCACGTCGACGTCGCCCGACGCCTCGACCGCGCGCCCGGACATGGCGAGCACGTTCCGCTGCACGAGGCGATCCATCCCGGCGATGCCGATCGCCGAGAGCAGCGCGCCGATCGTCGTCGGAATGAGGGCGACGAGGAGGGCGATGAGCACCGTCTGAGAGAGCTCGGTGCCCGCGTAGATGGCATACGGCCGCAGGGTCACGGTCGCGGCGAGGAAGGTGATCGTCAGCCCGGCGAGCAGGATGTTGAGCGCGATCTCGTTCGGGGTCTTCCGGCGCTCTGCACCCTCGACGAGCGCGATCATGCGGTCGAGGAAGGACCGGCCGGGCTCCTGGGTCACTTCGATCACGAGTCGGTCCGAGAGCAGGCGCGTACCGCCGGTCACGGCCGAGCGGTCGCCGCCGGCCTCACGGATGACCGGGGCGGACTCGCCCGTGATCGCGGACTCGTCGACCGAGCCCACGCCTTCGATGATCTCGCCGTCTGCGGGGATGACCTGACCGGCCTCGACGACGACGATGTCGCCGCGCCGGAGGTCGGGCGCAGGCACCTCCTCCAGGCCGCCGGTGTCGGAGCGCCGGAACGCGGTCGTCGTGGTGCGCGTGGCGCGGAGCGCGTTCGCCTGCGCCTTGCCGCGGCCTTCCGCGATCGCCTCCGCGAAGTTCGCGAAGAGCACGGTGAGCCAGAGCCACAGAGAGACGACTCCGGTGAACCAGAGCGGCTCGCTGTCGCCCGACGAGAAGAGGTCGCGGACGAAGATCGCCGTCGTGATGACGCTGCCGATCTCGACGATGAAGATGACCGGGTTGCGGAAGAGCGTCCGGGGATCGAGCTTCAGGAACGAGTCCCCGATCGCCGTCAAGACGATGTCCCGGGAGAAGATGGTCTTGCTCGGTCTGGTCACGTCGTCTCCTCGTCGAGAGCAAGGTTGAGCTCGAGGACGTTCACCCCGGGCTCACCGAAGATGCCGAGGAAGCGTCCGTCGGTCGCGTCGTCGATCAGCTCGCGGACGCGGTCCTCGGAGATTCCGCGGACCTCGGCCACGCGAGCCGTCTGCAGCTCGGCGTTCGCCGGCGAGATATGCGGGTCGATGCCCGAAGCGGAGGTCGTGACGGCGTCGACGGGGATGTCGCCCATCCGCAGGCCCGGGTTGTAGGGGCGCTCGAGCTTGAGAATGGCAAGGGCGCGCTCCCGCACTGCCTTCGCGAGGTCGGGGTTCGTCGGGCCGAGGTTGGCGAAGGTCGTCGCGGCTGCGTTGTACTCGGGCGCCGTCGCCGAGGGGCGCGGATGGAAGTACTCGGGCTTCGTGAACGCCTGCGCGGCGAGCTTCGAGCCCACGACCGTGCCGTCTCGTTCGATCAGGCTGCCGTCCGCCTTGCCCGAGAAGGCGAGTTGCGCGAACCCCGTGAAGAGGATCGGGTAAACGAGCCCGAAGACCAGCGTCACGACGACCACGGCGATGACGGAACGGCCGAGGGTGCGCACCATCATGGTGAGAGCGCCTCAACGATCGGTCCGAGCGTGAGCGCGGGGAAGAGCATCAGGCCGGCGGTCAGGACCACGACGCCGACGAGCAGGACCGCGAAGGTCGCGCCGTCGGTGCGGAACGTACCGGCGGACGGCGGAACCGTCTTCTTCGCCGCCAGCGCCCCACCGAGGGCGAGCGCGGCGACGAGCGGTGCGAAGCGGCCGAGCCAGAGCGCGATCGAGCCGACGAGGGTCGAGAACTCGGTTGCCCCGTAACCCGCGAACGCGCTCCCGTTGTTGTTCGACTGCGAGTCATAGGCGTAGAGCGCCTCCGAGAAGCCGTGGGCGCCGGGGTTGTAGATCGACGCGAGCCCGCGGTCCGTGACGACCGCGATCGCGGTGAGGACGAGCACCATCGTCGGCACGAAGAGGGCGCCGACGGCAGCGAGCTTGATCTCCCGTGCCTCGATCTTCTTGCCCAGGTACTCGGGCGTGCGGCCCACCATCAACCCCGCCACGAAGACGGCGATGACGATGTAGAAGAACATCCCGTAGAGGCCGGAGCCGACGCCGCCCCAGATGACCTCTCCCGTGAACATGTTGGTGATCGGGACGGCGCCGCCCGTCGCGGTGAGCGCGTCGTGGCCGCCGTTGACGGAGCCGTTGGAGGCGTTCGTCGTCGCGACCGCCCAGTTGACGGTGGACGCGATCCCGTAGCGGACCTCCTTGTCCGACATGTTGCCGCCGCTCGAGCCGTCGCCGGCGGTGATGTTCACGCCCGCATCGCGCAGGACCTGCGACCCGTGCTGCTCGGCGGGGAGCGCGACGGCGATACCGATGACGGTCATGGCCATCATCGCGGCATAGATCGGATAGGCCTGACGTCGTGTGCCGACCATGCGGCCGAACATGAAGACCTGCGCGACCGGGATGAGGAGGATCGCCAGCATCTCGAGCAGGTTCGTGAACGGTGTCGGGCTCTCGAAGGGGACGGACGAGTTCGAGTTGTAGAAGCCGCCGCCGTTCGTGCCGAGCTGCTTGATTGCGATCTGCGTGGCGGCCGGGCCGCGCGCGATCTCCTGCTGCGCCCCCTCGAGCGTCGTGGCCGTCGCCTTGCCGTCGAACGTCTGCACGACGCCCTGCGAGACGAGCAGCACGGCCAGGATCACCGCGAGCGGGAAGAGGATGTAGACGAGCGACCGGTAGAGGTCGACCCAGAAGTTCCCGACGGTGGTCGCCGAGCGTCGCGAGAAGCCGCGGATGACTGCAGCGAGAACGGCCATGCCGAGCGCGGCCGAGACGAAGTTCTGCACGGCGAGCCCGGCCATCTGGCTCAGGTACGACATCGTGTACTCGCCGCCGTAGTACTGCCAGTTCGTGTTGGTGACGAAGCTCGCGGTCGTGTTCATCGAGACCCACGAGTTGACGTTCGCCAGGTCGTCGGGGTTCAGCGGGAGACCGCTCTGTAGCCGCAGCAGCAGGTAGAGGAGAACGGCGAACACGCCCATGAAGATCAGCGCGGTGACCGCGTACGGCTTCCACCCCTGCTCCTCCTCGGCCCGGGTGCCGACGAGCCGGTAGAAGCCGCGCTCCGGCGCCGTGAGCCAGCGCGGCATGCGGAGCGTTCCCGCATAGACGCGCGTCATGTAGGCGCCGAGCGGGTACGCGAGCACGGTCAAGATGACCAGGTACAGCGCGATCTGGGTAATGCCGTTGCCGGTCACAGCTTCTCCCCGCGGAAGAGCACGTAGACGAGGTACGCGAAGACGAGCAGCGCCACGACCAGGCCGAAGACGTCGCCGGCCGACATCAGACGCGCTCGAAGAGGAAGACGAGGGCGATTGCGGCCGCGAAGCAGAGCACCGCGATCGCGATGCCGAGAAGCTCGACCATCAGCGGGGCTCCAACCCTTCGAGCGCGCAGTCGAGGTAGGTCGGGAGCTCGTCCACGCGCTCGCGGTCGTAGAGAGGCCCGGAGGGATCGACCAGCAGGCGCTCGATGAGCACGACTCCCCGCGCCGCGACGGGTCGCGCCAGGTCCGACAGGCGATCGGCGGCGGACAGCAGAGCGTCCGATTCCGCCCGGACGGCAAGTCGGTTGACGGGCGATGCGGTCAGGACGTAGCGCGGCCCGGCGTCGCGGACGAGCGTTCGCAGCGAATGCGCGAGATCAAGCCTGTTCTTCGTCGAGACGAGCTCCTCGACGCGCCAGGCGAGACGGAGCGGAGGGAGTTTTCTGAACGCGAGCTCGGTGTCTGCCGCCCAGCGCGCGGCACGCAGGGCGCGGCGGACCCTGAACTCCCGCAGGGGGCGCCAGAACGCTCGAGGCTGCATGTCGCCGCCCTGCGCTGCAGAGCTCGCAGGAAGTGATTCGCTCATGCCCCGAAGGTAGGGGCTTCGGGCTGAGGGCGGTCTAAGGCTTCGGATCGACCCTCTAAAGGTCGACTAAGGATGCGCCTCCGGGTTCACGAGTCGGTAGCCGGCGCCCGCCTCGGTCAGGATGTAGCGAGGTCGCGCCGGGTCCGGCTCCAGCTTCCGGCGAAGCTGCGAGACGAAGACGTGCAGGTAGCTCGATTCCGCTTGGTACGCGGGCCCCCAGACCTCGCGCAGGATGGCCTTGTGCGTCATCAGCTTGCCCTCGTTCTGGGCCAGCACCCGGAGGAGCTCGAACTCGTGGGGTGTGAGGTGGACGGCGTTGCCGGAGACGCTGACCGTACGCTTCTCGAGGTCCAGACGGAGCTCGCCGACGACGAGCGTGGGCTCGGTTGCCGGCCCGGCGCGTCTGAGTGCGGCGCGCAGGCGGGCGAGAAGCTCGCCGATCGCGAACGGTTTCGTGACGTAGTCGTCGGCTCCGACGTCGAGCGCGGCGATCTTCTCACTCTCCTCGCCGACGGCGGAGACGACGATGATCGGTACGTCCGTCCACCGGCGTAGCTCGCGGCACACGTCGGTGCCGCGGCCGTCGGGGAGCAGTAGATCGAGGATCACCGCGTCCGGCGGATGAAGCGCCGCTCCACTCAGCGCCTCCTCGGCGGTCGTGGCGGTCGCGACGTCGTATCCCGCGCCCCGGAGGTTCGTCTTGAGCGCTCGCAGGAACTGGGGCTCGTCGTCCACCACGAGCACGCGCTGGCCGCTCACGCCGTTATCGGTGCCGGCAGCTCCACGAGCGGGAGAGCCAGGACGAACGACGCACCCTGCCCCTCCCGGGTCTCGAGCCACAGGCGACCGCCGTTCGCGATCGCGAAGCCGCGTGCGATCGCCAGTCCGAGCCCGGCTCCGGGCCGGTCGGTCCGGCCGGAGACGCGGTTGAAGGGCTCGAAGATGCGTTCCCACTCCCTCTCGGGAATGCCTGGACCGCGATCCGTGACCCGGATGAGCACCTCTTTCCTCGTCGCTGTCACCCGGACGTGAACGGGCTCGTCGTCGGGTGAGAGGTGGAGCGCGTTCTCGAGCAGGTTCGCGAGCGCACGCTGGATCTGAGCCGCGTCCGCACGTACCGGGGGCAGCCCGGGCACCGCCGTCACCGTCACCCGCTCGGCTCCGGGCAGATCGTCGAGCGCCTGCGAGACGAGGTCGTCCGCCGTCCAGAGCTCCGGCGTCGCCGTCGCTGCGCCCGCCTGCAGCCTGGAGAGGTCGAGCAGGTTCTCGACGAGACGCTTCAGTCTGCGGTGCTCGACCCGGATCGTCTCGAGCAGGCCGGCACGATCCTCGTCGGTGAGTGCCAGCTCGTCGCTCTCGAGGCCGTCGAGAGCCTGCTCGATCGTCGCGAGCGGTGTGCGGAGATCGTGCGAGACGGCCTGGATCACGGCCGTCTTGACGGTGTCGCTCCTGCGCAGGGTCTCGGCCTCGAACGCCTCGCGGGCCAGGCTCTCTCGCTCGTCCGCGACCGCGAGGAGCGAGGCGAGCGCCGGCAGCAGATGGCGGCACGTCGCGAGCGGCGGCTCCTCGGTCTCGGGCGTGAAGAGGATGCCGATCTGACGTCCGCCGACCACGAGCGGATGCGGCGAGTCGTGCGACGACCCGCGTGGCTGCCGTCCGAGCGCGATCTTCACCGAAGAGACCCCGAGCACCTCCGCCGTTCGTTCCTCGATCTTGTCGAGCTCCTGCTGCAGCTGTGTCCCGCGCAGGAGCTCGGCGGCGATGTCCGCCAGCAGGGCCGCCTCCCGGCCCCGCTGCTCCGCCTCGGCTCCACGTGTCCGGTACCTCGAGGCGAGCGTTCCGACCACGATCGCAGTGACGACGTAGACCGCGAGCGCGAACCAGTTCTGCCGATCGGCCAGCGTCAGGGTGTAGAGGGGCGGCAGGAAGAAGAAGTTGAACGCGAGCATGCTCGCGATCGCGACGGGGACGGCGAGCGCAGGGCCCCAGAAGACCGCGACCGGAAGAACGGCGAAGATGTAGAGGACACCGAGGCTCAGGACCGGGACGAAGGTCGTCGAGGGCCTCGATCGCCGCAGTGACGAGCGCGACCGCGACCACGCTCGCGGCGACTCCGACAAGCCAGTGTTTCGTCCTCACGGCGGCCCGCATCGGGAAGGAAGCGTACGCCCGCCGGCGGAGCGCTGCCCGTCCAGCGCACGGACGCCCTAAGCTCGGCGCGTGAACGTCCTCGGTGGCGACCTCGAGCCCTGCTCCGTGGACCCGGTGACGGGATTCTTCCGCGACGGCTACTGCCGGACGGCGGGCCAGGACCTGGGGTTCCACGCGGTGTGCGCGGTGATGACGGAGGAGTTCCTCGAGTTCTCCGTCTCGGCGGGCAACGACCTCGTCACACCGCAGCCGCAGTGGATGTTCCCGGGGCTCGTCCCGGGCGACCGCTGGTGCGTCGTCGCGGCGCGCTGGCAGGAGGCGCTCGAAGCGGGCGTCGCGCCGCCGGTTGTGCTCGAGGCGACGCACGCGTCCGCGCTCGAGTTCGTCTCGCTGGCCGACCTCGAGGCGCACGCCCTGCGCGAGGACGGCTAGCTCGCCGCCGCCGCGGCTTCGCGCCGCTTGCGCCAGTAGCGCTCGAGCCCGCGGAAGTGGTGCCAGTACGGCGCCGCGCGGTCGTAGTCGTCGGTCAGGTCGGGATCCGCCTGCGCGACGTCGTAGCGGGCGGCGGCGACGAACGTCGCCTCGTCCATCCCGTCCTCGACGCGCTCGGCCCAGCGCCGGAGCGTGTCGCGCAGGCTCGCCAGGTGCTCCTGCACGTCGTCGAAGACGCCGAAGTGGACGAGCGCGAGGCGTTCGGGGGCACGCTTGTCGATCTCCGAGAGCGTGTGCTCCCACGCCTCGAGGTCGAGCTCCGGGGGCGGGCACGGCGGGAGCACGAAACTGCCCGCGTCGATGCGCACGCCGGCCGCGTCGCCTGCGTAGAGCGTGCCGTCCGCGTCGAGGAACGAGACGTGGTGCCAGGCGTGGCCCGGCGTCGGGAAGCACTCGAGCCCGACGACGCGATCGCCGACGACGTGGACGTTCTCCGCCGGGACGGGAGCGAGCTCGCCCCACAGCTCGTCGAACGCGTCGCCGTACAGGCGGCGGGCGCTCGCCTCGAGCTTCGCCGGGTCGACGACGTGCGGCGCGCCGACCTCGGAGACGTGCACCTGGAGGCCCGGGTGTTCCCGGACGAGCACGCCGGCGGCGCCTGCGTGGTCGAGGTGGATGTGCGACAGGAGCAGGTGGCGGACGTCCCCGAGCTCGAGCCCGTGCTCGGCGAGCCCTGCCTTCAGGTGCTCCAAGCACGACGTTGGGCCGCAATCGAAGATCGCCGGGCCGTCCTCCGTCTCGAGCAGGTACGAGGCGATGATCCCCGGCGTGCCGTGGTGGAGGTCGATCGGCGAGTGCGTCATGTCGCGAGCGCGAGGTCGAGGTCGGCGAGCAGGTCGTGTGCCGACTCGATCCCGACCGAGAGTCTGATGAGATTGCCGGGCACCGCGAAGGACGCCTCGGCCGTCGAAGCGTGCGTCATGCGGGCCGGGTGCTCGATGAGGCTCTCGACGCCGCCGAGGCTCTCCGCGAGCCGCCAGACCTTCGTGCGCGCGACCATCGCGACCGCCTGCTCCTCGCTCTCCAGGAGGAACGACACCATGCCGCCGAAGTTCCGCATCTGCCGCGCTGCGATCGCGTGGCCCGGGTGCGACGGCAGCCCCGGGTAGAGGACGCGCTCGACGCGTGGATGGTGCTCGAGCCAGGCCGCCACCGCCGCCGCGTTCTCGCAGTGCCGGTCCATGCGGACCGCGAGCGTCTTCGTGCCACGGAGGACGAGCCAGCAGTCGAACGGGCCGGGCACCGCGCCGAGCGACTTCTGGAGGAACGCGAGCTGCTCCGAGATCGCGTCGTCGTTCGTCGCCAGGAACCCGCCGACGACGTCGGAGTGCCCGCCGAGGTACTTCGTCGTCGAGTGCAGGACGAGGTCGGCGCCGAGCGCGAGCGGCTGCTGGAGATACGGCGTGGCGAAGGTGTTGTCGACGACGACGAGCGCGCCGACCGCATGCGCGGCCTCGACGGCCGCGCGAATGTCGACGACGTTCAGCAGCGGGTTCGTCGGCGTCTCCAGCCAGACGATTCGCGTGTGCTCGTCGAGATGGTCGGCGAGGCCGGTCGAGATCTCCTCCGCCGACAGGAACTCGAAGAGGTACCCCTTCGGCTCGTACACCTGCGAGAACATCCGGTAGACGCCGCCGTAGACGTCGTTCACCGAGACGACCCGCTCTCCGGGCGCGACGAGATGCATGAGCGTCGTCACCGCGCCGAGCCCCGACGAGAACGCGTGTCCGTGGGCGGCTCCCTCGAGCGAGGCCAGGCACTCCTGGAGCGCCGTCCGCGTGGGGTTCGCGACGCGCGCGTAGTCGTATCCCTTGTGGACGCCGACGGCCTCCTGGACGTACGTCGAGGTCTGGTAGATCGGCGTCGTCACGGCGCCCGTCGCCGGGTCCGGCTCCTGCCCCACGTGGATCGCCCTCGTCTCGAACTCCACGGCGCGGATCCTACTCCGCGGGCGGTGTCGACACCTGCGGAGACGAATCGCCGCCGAGCAGAGCAACCGGCCACGGCCCGTTTGTGGCTGGTCATGTTCCACGCGCGGTTCGCCGGCACATCCTGGGAGGGATTGGCACGGACCCGGCGCGGATGTCTCTTGACGAAAAGCGGTGTCTGACACCGGCTACCTCCGCTCCGCGCCAAGCCACGTGGCGAGGCTCGCGAGTGCCTCGTCCGCGCGAGACGTGTCGCCCCAGGCGCCGAGCACCTCGAGCACGCGGGTCTCGCGGTCGAAGCGGGGCTCGATGCGCCCGACGAGCCGGTCGGCCTCCAGGATGGGAAGCACGTAGTAGCCGAACTCGCGCTTCGCCTTCGACACGTACATCTCCAGCCGGTAGCGGAAGTCGAACAGGGCCTCGGCGCGGTCACGGTCGTGGATCAGCCGGTCGAAGGGGGAGAGGAACGTCACGCGGTCCGGGACCGGGCCGTCCGTCGCATCCGCGTGGGCCTCCCAGCCGCGCGCCGTCAAACGTACGCCGAGGGCGCGGAAGCGCCTGTCCGCGAGCATGCGCTCGGCCTCGCGGAGCGGCACCTTCTCGGTCTCCGGGTACCAGCGCTCCGCGAGGTCCCACAGCCGTTGGCCGTTCCGGCGCCCCACGATCGCGACCAGGCCCCGCCCGTGGAGGATGTCGAGCATGACGGCGGTGTTGCGGCTGCCGTACCAGCCGTGCGACTGCCACGTCCTGCGCGAGTCGTCCTCGAGCTCGCGCGAGAGGAGCGGCCCGCACCGCTCGAGCTCCCGTAGGACGTAGCGCTTGTAGGCGGCGTTCGTCTTCAGGAACTCCGTGCCCGCCGCTCCCAGGCGTACCTGCCGGTCCTGCGCCGACGCATCAGCGCCCTGGCGAGCGGGAGGTCCTCGATCGGCCGGATGAAGGCGTTCCACTCGAAGAGCTTCCTCTCGTCCCAGAGCAGGCGGTCGAGCTCGGCGGTCTCGTACGGCCCGAGCCGGCTCCAGAGCACGAGGTACTGGGGCGGGGCAACGGTCGAGATCGGGTCGACCTGCAGGGAGCCGAGCCTGCGCACGGTGTCGAGGACGCTCCTCGCCGACCCGTCCAGGAGCTGCGAGCGGACGGCGATCCTGCGTGCCTCTTCGCGGGAGACCTCGGTCATCCCTCGTCGGCGCCGGCTGGCGGGCAACGCCGCTCGGAGCCGCCAGCGCACTTCCTTGCCCTCCTCGGACTCCACGGGTGCGCGATCGCCGTCCGGCTGCGCGTCGAGCCAGTCGGCGTAGCGTCGGGCGAGCGGCGCCGCGGTCGCGCCGTGCGCGAAGACCGACACCCCTACCGTGAGGAACACCGTGGTGAGGAGGATCTCGTCCCCGGGCAGACCGCCCTCCTCGACAACGAGGAGCGCGAAGACGATCGAGGCCGCGCCGCGCGGGCCGAACCACGCGAGGAACGCCACGGTCGGTCGCCGCGCGCCCGTCCCGAGCAGCGAGATCGCGACCGGGAGCATGCGGACGACGGTGAGGCTCAGGACCGCGTACAGGCCGATCCGCCACGTGACGTCTCCGAGCGCGGGCCCGAGGAGGACCGCGCCGAAGACGACGAACGTGACGGCCGCGAGGACGGCGCCCGCCTGCTCGACGAGGTACGAGACCTCGCCGCCGCGCCCCCGGCGCAGCCCGCCGAAGACGCCGCCGCCGACGAACGCCGCGATGAACCCGGAGCCTCCGATCGCCTCCGCCAACCCGAACGCGAGCCCGGCGCCCGCGAGCGGGACGACCTGGAGCCACGAGGGGTCGACGAGCCCGCGCCGTCCTGCAGATACGACGACCGCGGCGGTCGCGGCCCCGGCGATCGCGCCCCCGAGCGCGCCGTAGCCGATCTTCTCGAGCACGAGCTGGACGGCGTGCCCGTTCCCGATCGCCTCCTCCTCCGCCTGCGCGATCGCGAGCGCGATCAGGAAGAGCGGCACGCAGATCCCGTCGTTCAGCCCGCTCTCCACGTTGAGGCTCTGCCGAACGCGTACCGGGAGCCGCTTCAGGGTGACGACGGCCTGCCCGAGCGCGGCATCGGTGGGCGCGAGGACGACAGCGAGGACGAGCGCCTCCGGCCAGCGGAGCTCGTCGAGAAGGACGAGCGCGGCCACGAAGCCGGCGAGCAGCGTGAGCGGTAGCCCGATGCCGAGGAGTCGTGCGGGGACCCCGAGCTCGCTGCGCAGGGCACGGAGGTCGATGCGCGACGCGTCGGAGAAGAGGACGACCGCGAGCGTCGCCTCGGTGAGGGTCTTGACCGCGAGGCCGTCGGCGTCGGGATCGACCAGGCCGAGCGCCTCGACGCCGAGCACGAGCCCCGCGGCCGTGAACACCATCGCCGCGGTGATCGGCGTGCCCTCGAGCCGAGCGGAGACGGCCGCGAACCCGAGGAGGACGAGCGCGACGAGCGCGAGCTGCCAGTGCATGGGGCCGGAGCTTCGCAGAGCTGCGGCGAGCCGGGGCTCAGCGGCGCACGCGCTCGAGCCCGATCGTCCTCCGGAGCCGGTCGAGCGCACGCTCGAACGCGTCGTCGAGTGCCGTGGACCTCCGTACCCCGCGCTCGAGGTGGAACGCCTTGACGACGAGCGTCCCCTCCTGGCGCTCCGACTTCAGGTCGGCACGTCCGACGATGCGGTCCCGCCAGAGGAACGGCAGCACGTAGTAGCCGAACCGGCGCTCGGGGGCCGGCTTGTACACCTCGATGACGTGCTCGAAGCCGAGGATCCGCCGCGCGAAGGGGCGGTCCCACAGGAGGTTGTCGAACGGGGAGAGGAGCACAGCGGCGCTCGGGCGTGGCGGGTCGAGTTCGCTTCCCGCCGGGACGAGCACCGGTTGCCCGCCGTCCTCCACCGCGACCCGCTCCAGGAGCCCGTCCTGGACGAGCGCGTCCGCGTGCGGGCGGACCCGGGCCGCGCCGCCGCGGAGGCGCCAGTGCTCGACGACGCCCGACTCCGTGAGAGCACCACGCGCCCGAACCGCGCGCAGGGTGAGCTCGCGGAGCCGGGTCGGCTCGTCTGGCTCCGGTGCGTCGAGCACCTCACGCGGGATGACGCGCTCGGCCAGGTCGTAGAGCCGCTGGAACCCGTTCACGCGACCGGCGATCACGACCTCGCCGCTGTGCCAGAGCGCCTCGAGCACGACCTTCGCCGGCTTCCAGTTCCACATGCCCCCGCCCCCGTCGCCCTCGAAGTGGCGGGAGGCGAGAGGCCCCCGCTCGCGGATCGCGGCCCGTACCTCCTCGGCGAGCTCGGGGCTCTTCCCGAGCACGTCGCCCCGCCAGGGATGGTGCTGCCGCATGACCGGGCGGAAGAGCGGCCAGTCCTCGACGGGGACGAGGCAGGCCTCGTGGGCCCAGTACTCGAAGATCCGGCCTTTCCCGAGGAGCCGCGAGACGGTCGTCCGCGGGTAGTCGCCGACCCGCGAGCCCAGGGCGATGCGGTGGCTCCGCTCGACCGCGGTGATCGAGTCGAGCTGGACGCACGAGAGCGCGCGGATCGTGGTCTCGACCTCGCGCCCTGTCCCGCGCCGTGAGCGGGCGGTGTAGCCCTGGGCGGCGATCGCCGTCCTCCGCACCGCGGTGAGGGACATCGTCCGCACGCCGCAAACGTAGCGGCAGGCTAGTCGGGCACGTTCCCGGCGAGGATCTCGCGGAGCCGGGAGCCGTCGATGTTCCCGCCCGAGACGATGCAGACGATCCGACCCTCGCCCGCGCGCCCGGCGAGGGCGGCCGCGACCGGCAGCGCCGCCGCGCCCTCCGCGACGATCCGCGCGCGCTCGAGCAGGAGGCGCACCGTCGCGGCCGTGTCCTCGAGCGAGACGACGAACGACGCCGCGACGAGCGACTTCGCCCGCTCCCACATCTCCGGGAGGAGCGCCCCCGATCCGGCGCCGTCGACGAACGACGGCTCGAAGTGGACCGGCGTGGGGACGCCTCCGGCCGCGATCGCGGCGGCGACGGGCGCTCCGGACGCGGGCTCGCAGACGTAGACCTTGGTGCTCGGGGAGAGCGCGTGCAGGGCGCTCGCGACGCCGGTCGTGAGCCCGCCGCCTCCCCACGGGATGAGCACCGCGTCGATCTCGTCGAGCTCCTCGTGCAGCTCGAGGCCGATCGTCCCGTTCCCCGCCATGACGAGCTCGTCGCGCACGGGGTGGACGAAGAAACCCTCGACGTCCTCGGCGGCCTCGCGTGCGGATCCCGCCTCGACGGCGGCCCACCAGCGCTCCCAGGGGACGCGGACGATCCGCCCGCCGAGCCGCTCGACCGCGGCGAGCTTGCTCATCGACGCGTTGTCGGGGACGACGATCGTCGCGGGCACGCCGAGCTCGCGCGCCATCCAGGCGACGCCCTGCGCCATGTTTCCGGTGCTGGTCGTGACGACGCCGGCCGCGAGCTCGGATCGCGGCGCGCCGAGGATGGCGTTCGCCGCTCCGCGCAGCTTGAAGGACCCGATCGGCTGGAGGCTCTCGAGCTTCAGCCAGATCTCGCAGGGTGCCTCCTCGATGTAGAGGCGGACGAGCGGGGTCCGGTCGACCGTGCTCGCGATCCGTGCCCACGCGCGGGCGATCTCCTCGTGCGGGATCAGAAGTCGACCTCCACGCCGACGCCGCGCTCCCGCGCCCGGCGGACGACGAGCTCGGCGGACGCGAGGTCCTCGACCGCGATCCCGAGGGACTCGAACACGGTGAGCTCGTCCTCGTGCTCGCGACCCGCATGCATCCCAGCGAGCACCTCTCCCAGCTCGGCCCTGATGTGCTCCGGGCCGACGGCGCCCTCGGCCGCCGCCAGGATGAAGTCCCCGGCCTCGTTGAGGCACGACTCGCGGCGGTCGGTGAAGAACGAGGCGTGGGCGACCGTCTCGGTGTCGAGCTCCCGCGCGGTCGGGAAGCACGACCCGACCGCGTTCACGTGCGCGCCCCGGGCGAGCCAGCGCTTCTCGACGATCGGCTCGGTTGCTGCGGTCGTCGTGCACACGACCTCCGCGCCGAACAGAGCGGCGTCGACGGATGGGGCCACGATCGCCCCGACCTCGCTCGCCAGCCGCTCGGCCGCCTCCGGGTTGCGCGCCCAGATCCGGATCTCGGGGTCGCCCAGCACCGCGCGCATCGAATGGACGTGGCCCCGGGCCTGCGCTCCTGCGCCCAGGATTGCGACGCGCTGTGCGTCCGGCCGCGCGAGGGCCCGTGTTGCGACGCCCGAGACGGCTGCGGTTCGGATCTCCGTGATCGGCGACGCGTTCATGATCGCCACGAGCTCGCCCGTGTCGCCGTCGTGGAGGAGGACGCCTCCCATGTGCGTGTCGAGCCCGCGCGCGGGGTTCATGGGCACCACGACGATCTCCTTCAGGGCGTAGGACGGCGCTGCGCCTCCGCGGTACGACGGCATGAGCCCGAGCAGGCTGCTCGACCCGGGCGGGCGCGCGATCGAGCGCAGCGGCTGGTAGAGCTCGCCGCGCGCGAGCGAGGAGAGCACCTCGGTCATCGCCTCGATGCACGACTCCATGTCGAGCACCTGGCGGACGTCCTTCTCGGAGAGGACGATCATCGCGAGGTCTCCTGGCGTGGATGGGCCCGAGCGTTGGTCACGGGAACAAGCCTCGCAGATCGTCGCGCTCGGACTGCGTCAGCTCGAGGCCGAGCGCCTCCCGCACCGGCTCGAGATGCTCCGCGCGGGTCGGTCCGACGACCACGGCCGTGATCTCCGGCACGCCGAGCAGCCAGGTGAGTGCGAGCCCTGCCATCGAGACTCCGCGCGCGTGCGCCTGGAGCTCGAGCCCCTCGAGCGCGCCGAAGACCTCGTCGCACGCGTAGCGGAGGTAGGAATCCGGCCGCTGCGTCATGCGCGACCCCTCGGGGTACTCCTCGCCGCGCCGGTACTTGCCGGACAGCCAGCCTCCGGCGAGCGGCCCGAACGCCTCGTAGCCCAGGCCGTGCTCGTGGCAGACGGGGAAGACCGTCTGGGCGTCGCCGTCGTCCAGGAGCGAGAACGAGTTCTGTACCCACTCGTAGCGGACCAGGCCCTCGAGCTCCGAGATCTCGACGGCCTCGGCGAGCTGCTCGGCGGTGAAGTTCGAGGCTCCGACCGCGCCGACCTTCCCTGCCCGGACGACCTCGTCGAAGGCGCGCAGCGTCTCCTCCTGCTGGACGTCGGGGTCGAACGCGTGGGCGAGGTAGAGGGGGAGCCGCTCGAGGCCGAGCCGCTGCAGGCTGGTCTCGACCTGGCGTCGGATGCGCGCGCGCGACAGCCCGCGGTCGGCCCCCTCGTCCACAGGGTTGAAGGTCTTCGTCTCGATCACGATCGACTCGCGGACGCGGACGGGCTTTCCGGACAGCCACTCGCCGATCCACGCCTCGCTCCGCCCGCCGCCGTAGGCGTCGGCGGTGTCGAAGGTCGTGAGGCCGAGCTCCCACGCCGCGTCCATGATGCGGAACGCCTCGTCCCTCGGGATCCCCTGCCCGAAGAACGCGGGCGACGACCCGACGCCTCCGAAGTTCCCGCAGCCGAGGATCAGCTGGGTGACCTCGATGCCGCTCCTCCCGAGCTGCCGGCGCTCCACGGCGACGATCCTACGTCTCGTGACTCTGCTACAAGCAGGCGGGTGACGAGGGCGTGACGCGGCCGGGTCGCGAGACGGCGGCGGTGTACGAGGCTCGCTGGGAGGCCGCACCCGCACTGCTCATCGCGCCTGCCGTGCTCCTCGGCCTCGCGCTCCTGAGCGCGGCGAAGGGCTGGGAGCTGCACGGGCTCCCGTGGTGGATCTGGGTCGTCCTCGCCCTTCCCGCGCTGCTCGTGTGCGCCGACATCGGCCTGGGCGCGAGAGGAAGGGGCGTCGTCCGGTCCCGCAGGGCGGCTCTCGTGCTCCTGGGCGTCGTGGTCGCGGGGAACCTCGTCGGGCTCGGCCTCCTCGTCAGCGCGCTCGTCTCGACGAGTACCGACGACCTCGGAGGTGGGCAGCTGCTCGGCACCGCCGTCGCGATCTGGGCGACGAACGTGAGCGTCTTCGGGCTGTGGTTCTGGGAGATGGACGACGGCGGCCCTTTCCAGCGGGCGCGGAGGGACCGCGTCGCGCCCGACTTCCAGTTCCCGCAGGACGAGAACCCGGGCCTCGCTCGCGCGGGGTGGAGGCCGCGCGTCTGGGACTACCTGTACACGTCTCTCGCGAACGCGAGCGCGTTCAGCGCGACCGACGTCATGCCGTTGACGCTGTATGCGAAGCTGCTGATGGCGATCGAGTCGGTGTTCTCCCTCGCCCTCGTGGTTCTCGTCACCGCGCGTGCGGTCAACGTTCTCGGCTCGTAGATCGCCCGCTCGGGGGGAGGACGGACACGCGGCGCTCAGGCGCCGAAAGAGTCGAGGAGCTCGGAGAGATGCCCGTGCGCGAGGCAGACGACGGTATCGGCTCCGCCGTAGTAGACGGAGACCCGGTCAGCGGCCCGGTCGACGAGGGCCGCGCACGGGAAGACGACGTTCGGGACGTCGCCGACCTGCTCGTAAGGCTCCTGCGGCGAGAGGAGGTAGTCGGCGCCGCGGGCCAGCACGTGCCACGGCCGCTCGAGGTCGAGGAGAGCGGCGCCCATCGAGTAGACGAAGCCGTTGCAGGAGGTGAGGACGCCGTGGTAGAGGACGAGCCAGCCCTCGTCGGTCTCGATCGGCGTGGGGCCACCGCCGACCTTCGTCGACTGCCACGTGAGCGGCACCGGGGCCAGCACGTGGCGATGCCGGCCCCAGTGGACGAGGTCCGGGCTCTCCGAGTAGAAGACGTCGCCGAACGCCGTGTGGCCGCCGTCGCTGGGGCGGCTGAGGATCGCGTAGCGTCCGGCGATCCGGCGCGGGAAGAGCACGCCATTCCGGTTGAAGGGCAGGAAGGCGTTGTCGAGCTGGTGGAACGTCTCGAAGTCGTGCGTGTACCCGATCCCGATCGTGGGGCCGTGGTAGCCGTTGCACCACGTCACGTAGTAGCGATCCTCGAGCCAGGTTACGCGGGGGTCGTACGCGTGCTCGAAGCGGGCCTGGATCTCGGGGACCCTGTCGTCCTCGGGCTCGAACGCGATCGGCTCGTGCTCGATCTCCCAATCCACGCCGTCGGCGCTGCGGCCCGTGTGGAGGTTCATCGTCCGCTGCCGGTCGTCGACGCGGAACACGCCGGCGAAGCCGTCACGGAACGGGACGACCGCGGAGTTGAAGATGCTGTTCGCCTGCGGGACTGCGTCGCGCGGGACGATCGGGTTGCGGCTCGACCGCCACAGGACGCCGCTCGTCCCGGCCGGGCGCTCCTCCCAGGGGATCGCGGGCGTCATCGCGCCGTCCCGGCGCCGTCCCCGGAGAACGCGGCGACGAAGTGGTCGTCCTCGGCCTCGACGAGCTTGCCGCCTGCCGTGGCCGCGCCTGGGGCCCCGTCGTCCAGGTCTGGAGGCGCCGCCCCGAGCTCCGCCTCGAGCTCGCGCCACGTCTTGTGGAGCTGCGGGACGGATGCCAGGAGCGACCTCGTGTACGGGTGAAGCGGGTTCCCGAACACCGCCTGCGTCGCGCCGAGCTCGACGACCGCCCCCCTGCGCAGGATCATCGTGCGGTCGCTGATGTAGCTGCCGAGATTGAGGTCGTGCGTGATGAACAGGATTCCGAGCCCTCGGGACTTGAGGTCGCCGAGCAGGTTCAACACGTCGATTCGCGTGGAGGCGTCGAGCATGCTGATGATCTCGTCGGCGACGAGCAGCCTGATGTCCAGGAGGAGCGCGCGAGCGATGAGCATGCGTTGGAGCTGGCCGCCGCTCAGCTGGTGCGGGTACTTGTTCAGGACGTCCGCGGGGTTGAGGCTGACTGCGTCGAGCGATCCTTCGAGCTTCGCCTGCCACTCCGGGCCGCTGACGCCGGAGAAGTACTCGTGGCGGAGCATCGCGAAGACCCGATCCGCCTTGAAGATCGGGTTGTACGAGCTGAAGGGGTCCTGGAAGACCCCCTGGACGTCGCCGTAGTACTCCTTCAACTTCCGTCCTCGGAGCGAGGCGATGTCGACCCCGTCGAACACGATCGACCCCCGGGTGACGCGCAGGAGTCGGAGGATCATCTTGCCGATCGTCGACTTGCCGCTTCCGCTCTCGCCGATGAGCGCCACGACTTCTCCGGGCGCGACCTCGAAGCTGACGTCGTGGACGGCCAGGAGCTCGGAGCCGCCGAACGCGCCGACCTTGTACGCCTTGCAGCAGGTCTCGAGCTTCAGCATCTATTCCGCCACCTTCCAGCACGCTGCGGAGTGACCCGGCGCGACCTCGACGAAGGGCGGCTCCTCGGCGCATTTCGCGAAAGCAAGGGGGCAGCGTGTCCTGAACCGGCATCCCGTCGGCGGATCGAGCAGGGACGGCGGACGGCCGGGGATGCCGCTCAGCCGCTTCTCCGAATACCGAACGCCCACCTCTGGAAGCGACGAGAGCAGGAGCTGCGTGTACGGGTGGCTCGGAGCGTTCACGACCGTCTCCGCGGGTGCCTTCTCCGCGAGCTTGCCCGCGTACATCACGAGGATCGTGTCCGCGACCTGGTACAGGACCGAGAGATCGTGCGTGATCACGATCATGCTCTTGACGAAGCCCCGATCGCGGAACTCCACGAGCAGCTGGGCGACGGCCCGCTGCGTCGACACGTCGAGTGCGGACGTGACCTCGTCGGCGATCAGCAGAGACGGGTCGAGCACCGAGGAGAGAACCATCACGACCCGCTGCTTCATCCCCCCGGAGAGCTCGATCGGGAATCGCTCGAGCACTTCCTCCGAGAGCCCGACGAGCTCGAGGCGCCGCTTGAGCTCCGGAAGCACCGCGTCGACGTGAATGTCTCGCGAGGCGAGGAGCTCGGTCGCCATCGTCCCGATCCGCCGCGTCGGGTTCAGGGCCGAGAGCGCGTACTGCGGGATGATCGAGACCTCCTTGAACCTGTACGCGTTCATCTTCGAGTCGTCCCAGATGGGGAGCTCCGTCCCGTCGAGCTCGACGTGACCCTCGACGTACCGCATGCGCGCGTCCATTCGGATCAGGCTCTTGCCGAGCGTCGACTTGCCGCACCCTGACTCGCCGGCAAGGCCCATGATCTCGCCGTCGGCGATCTCGAAGGTCGCGCCGTCCACGGCCTGCACGTCGCCGTGAAGCGTCCGGTAGTAGACCTTCAAGCCGTCGACGCGCACGCTCATCTGCTCACTTCTCCCTGAGCTTCGGGTTGAAGATCTCGTCGAGGCCCACGTTCATGACGTAGAGACCGCCGACGACGGCGATGATCCCGAGCCCCGGAGGGAGGAACCACCACCACGTTCCGAGGAGCAGCGCGCTCGCGAGGAACGAGTTGTTCATCATCAGTCCGAGCGAGATCGACTCGGATGGCCCGAGACCGAGGAAGTCGAGCGAGGCGCCGATCAGGATCGCGCCGCCGAACAGGAGGATGAACATCATGAGGAGATACGAGCTCATGTTCGGGCCGATCTCGGTGGTGATGATCTGCCGCGTGTTTCGCCCGCTCAGGCGCGCGACGTCGACGAACTCCCGGGTCTTCAGCGAAAAGGTCTGAGCCCGGACCGCCCGTGCCGCCCAGGGCCACGACGTCAGGCCGATGAGGACAGCCTCTGTCGCGTAGCTGTGGACCTCGAGGTACGCGGCCACGATGATCAGGATCGCGAGGGTCGGGATCACGAGCACGACGTTCGTGAGCATGGTGAGGACGTCGTCGATCGCACCGCCCCGGTAGCCGGCGATGAATCCGACGGTTGCGCCGAGCAGCCACGCGATCCCGCCCCCGACGGCTCCGACGAGAAAAGCCGCCCGCAGGCCGTAGACGAACTGGGAGTAGACGTCCTGGCCGAACGACGTCGTCCCGAACCAGTAGTCCGCCGAAGGCGGCTGATCGGTCGGGCCGGTGAACTCGAGAGGCGTGTGGTCCGTGAGCAGCGGTCCGAATACGGCCACCGCGAAGAAGGTGATGACGACCCCCGCCCCCAGCACGAACTTCCAGTTGCGGAGCGCGAAGTAGACGAACTCGGAACGGCGTGCGATGCCGAGGGGCGCGACGGGCACACCCGGGGCGGAGACGGGGGCCGACGCGTCGAGCGACGGAGCCGGCGCGCCCGGGGTGACGACTCCGACGTCTCTCTGGTCCGAGACCGGCATCAAGGCCCGCCCTGCATTCCGACCCGCGTGCGCGGGTCGATGAAGACGTACGCGATGTCGATGACGAAGTTGGCGATCAGGACGCCGGTGATCAGGAAGAGGAAGATCCCCTGGATGAGGAAGTAGTCGCGGTTCTGGATCGCGCTGAGCGTCAGTGTCCCGAGACCCGGATACGAGAACACGATCTCCACGACGATCGCGCCCGCCACGACCGCTCCGAGGGCCAGCGCGAGCCCCGTGATCTGGGGAAGCAGGGCGTTGCGGTAGGCGTACTTGCGCACGAGCTTCGTCGGGGCTCCGAGCGCGCCGAGGTAGTTCGAGTAGTCGGCCTCGAGCTCGTAGATGATCATGTTGCGCATCCCGATCGCCCAGCCGCCGAACGCGACGAGGAAGAGGGCGGAGAAGGGCAGGACCCAGTGGTGGAGGAAGCTCAACGCGAACTCCAGCGTCCACTCGGGCTGCAGCGACAGGCTGTACGCGCCCGAGACGGGGAACCACGCAAGCGTCGAGGCGAAGATCCAGGCGAGAACGATCCCCAGCCACATCTGCGGTGTCGCGGTCAGCACGTACGACGCCGGGAGCACGGAGTTGTCGAGGGATTTCCGGCGGGCGGCCAGCGCGCCGACCTTGTTGCCCGCCCAGAAGCTCAGGAGGATGGCGGGGACCAGGAGCGCGAGGGTGTACGGGAGGGCGCCCATGATGAGCTCCGAGACCGGGGTCGGGAAGTTCGCGATGCTGATGCCGAGGTCGCCGTGGAAGAGCGCGGCCCAGAAGTTGAGGTACTGCTCCCAGATGGGGACGTCGAAACCGAAGGCCTTCGTGTAGTAGTCGCCCAGCACCTCGGCCGAACCCGGTTGCGCCTGCATCCGCGACAGGAGTCGCTCGATCGGGTCGCCAGGCATGAACCGCGGGATCGCCCAGTCGATCGTCACCGCGACGAAGAACGTGACGAGGTAGATGAAGACCTTTCGTGCGAGATACCGCGTCATCGCGGCTTCCGATCGCGAGGGCTGCGGCGCGAAGACAGCGTCCCTCCCGGATCGAGACCGGGAGGGACGCTGTCGGTCACTGGCTTACGCCCTGGACTAGTCGTTGTTGGCCGACTGCAGGTGGGTGAGCATGTCGAGGCTCGTCATCTGCCAGTAGTTGCGCCAGGACGCGGGTGTGTACTGCGCATCCTTGGCCGACGGCCAGTTCGTCCAGTACTTCGTGTTGAACATGGCCCACATGCCGTTGTACCAGAGGGGAATCGCAGGAAGATCCTGCAGGAAGACCTTCTGGAGCTTCGACATCTGAGCCTGGTAGGCCTTCGTGTTCGACGACGGGATCTTGTCGAGCCCCCTCGTCAGGTTCCAAGCGTTCTGGTTCACGTACCGCTCGTAGTTGGTCGTCGTCTGATTCTCGAGAACCGGCAGCTGGTAGATGTACTGGTAGTACGTCCACGGCGTGTTGCTCATCTGCCGGTCGTTGCCGAGAAGCAGGTCGAACCGTGCGTGCCCGCGATCGTCGACCAGCGTGCCGTACTCGGGATACGCCGGGGTGACCTTGATCCCGACGGCCTTCGCGCTATCGGCGATGACCTGGATCGCTGTCATCCAGTCCGACCATCCGTTCGGGCAGATGATCTGGAGGTCGATCTCGGATCCGTCCTTGTTCTCGACGAAGCCGTCACCGTTCGTGTCGCGGTAACCGGCCGCGGTGAGGATCGACTTGGCCTTGGCCTTGTTGTACGAGAACCCGTACTGCTTGACGACCTTCTGGTCGATCCACTTGTTCCAGATCGGAAGCAGACCGGTCGGGCTCGCCTTGGTGACGAGGCCCTGGTACGCCTTGCTGAGGATCTGGTTCATGTTGATCGAGTACGCGAGCGCCTTGCGGAACTGCTTGTCGCTCAGTGGCTTCTTCGTCGTGTTCGGGAAGAGCCACGTCGTGTTCGCGCCCAGGTGATAGGGAGCCTTGTCATAGAAGGTCCCGACGCTGCCCCTGATCGCCGACTTCGGTGCGAAGTTGTTGAACAGGTCGATGTTTCCGGCCAGGAAGTTGGCCAGGGCGGCAGCGTTCGTGCCGTTCTTGATGTCCACCACGTACTGCGGGGCGACCTTGAGCCCTACGGCCTTCGTCGCCCACCAGCTCGGGTTCTTCTTCCACACGACCGTCTGCGAGGCGGCCGAGGCTCCCGACTGGTAGACGTACGGCCCCGTCCCGACGATGTTCTTCGGGTTGCTCATGTTGCCCGTGGCGATCTCGGTCTTGCTGTACTTGCCGAACACGTGCTGCGGCACGACTGCCACCATGAAGCGGTAGAAGTCGAACTGCTGGTAGCCCGGGGTGCCGGCGAAGCTGAAGGTCAGCTTGTTCCCGGACGCCCTGATGCCCTTCAGGCCCGTGTCCTGCCAGAGCGGGTGCTGCGGGTGCGTCGCGATCTTCGCCAACTCGAAGCTGTACTTGACATCGCTCGGAGTCAGCGTCTTTCCGTCGCTCCACTTCACGCCCTGGCGGATCGTCATGACGAACGTCGTCTTCGACGTCCACGTTCCGCTCGTCGCGAGCCATGGGATGAACTTGTCCGCCAACGGGTCGTACCGGAACGGCGTCTCATACGCGAATCCGACGAGCCCGGTGACGTAGTCCCAGTTCTTCGCGGGGTTCAGGTCGTTGTTCGGCGACCACTGGTTTCCGCTCATGTAGAGCGTCTGTGCACGCGGAAGGGCGAACGCTGACTGCTCCCCTGCGCCTGCGCTCATCGCTCCGAGTGTCAATGCCACGGCTGCAGCGCTCACGAAGAGCGCGGCAATCGTGTGCTTCCTAGTGGGAATCATTCCGATTCCTCCTCTCATGCCTTCCGATCGATCGCAAGGCGCGCCCCGCGGATTGCACTGGGGCGCTTCAATTCGTACCGGCCACGGTTCGGCCGGCCAACAGAGTTCGTACCGATCCGAACGTGGAAAACCCCGTACCGGCGAGCTCCCCGGCGGATCTCGTGTCGAGCGGACGGTGAAGTCCGGTCTCGTCGCCGGTCACGTGCTGAGGTCGTGGCTGCGGCCCTCCTCTGATAGACACCGGAACTGTCCCGGTAACGGTTACCACAGTTAGCACGTCGATTCAAGGGTAGCTTCCCGCAGACGTGGAGACAAGTCCTTCTACTTACTGAAATTCCGAGGACAGAAGTTCTGGAATCGGTTACGGTAATTCGTCCGGTAAGCGCGCTATACTCGGTCCACATGGCGACGAACCGCTTCAGTCGGCAGCAACCCCTGCGGCGCGCGACGATCCGAGATGTCGCCGATGCAGCCGGCGTCTCCGTCGCCACGGTCTCGCGCGTGATCAACGGGAGGCCCGACGTCGCTGCCGAGACGCGAGACGAGGTCATGCGGCACGTTCGGGCGCAGAACTTCACGACGAACCGGAGTGCGCGCGCTCTCTCGGTCGGGCGCACCGGGTTCGTCGGCTTCACCATGCCGTACGTCCGGGCGGACTACTTCGCCGCGATCCTCGCCGGAGTGGTGGAGGCGGCGTACGACCAGGGGATGCGCCTCGTCCTCTCCGCCACGCTCCGCGAGCACGATCGGGAGGTCTCGCTGCTCGAGACGCTGACGGACGGCGCGACGGACGGCGCGATCATCCTGCTGCCGGAGGAGACGAACCAGGAGCTCGAGGCGCTCCAGGCGACCGGGTACCCGTTTGTCGTCGCCGACCCCCGCGTCCCGCTGACGGACGGCCTGCCGGCCGTGTCCGCCGCCCACCGAGCCGGGGCGAAGGCCGCGACCGATCACCTCCTCGCGCTCGGCCATCGACGCATCGCGCACATCTCCGGCCCGCGTCGCTGGGCGGCGACCGAGGAGCGGATCGAGGGCTACCACGGCGCGCTCGCCGCAGCGGGCGTCCTGCCGTCGCCCGAGCTGCTCGCCGAGGGCGACTTCGAGATTCCCGGAGGGTACGCGGCGGCCTGCAGACTGCTCGACCTGCCAGAGCCGCCGACGGCGATCTTCGCCTCGAACGACAACATGGCGGTGGGTGTTCTGCGCGCGACGCGAGAGCGCGGCCTGGCGGTGCCCGAGGACCTGTCCGTCGTCGGCTTCGACGACGCGGAGATCGCGCAGAGCGTCACCCCGGCACTGACGACCGTTCGCCAACCGCTCGGGGAGCTCGGCCGCACGGCCGTGAGCGTGCTGATGCGACTCATCGACCGCCAGCGCGTCGAGACACTGCGCGTGGAGCTCGCGACGCGGTTCGTGCTCCGCGACTCGACCAGGGCTCCGCGGGCGGCGTAGAGGTGACGGGCCTCCGCCTCCCCGCCGACTTCGTCTGGGGCGCCGCGACGTCCTCGTACCAGATCGAGGGCGCCATCCACGAGGACGGCCGCGGAGAGAGCATCTGGGACCGCTTCACCTCCCGCCCCGGGGCGATCCTCAACGGGGACGACGGGTCGATGGCGTGCGACTCGTACCACCGTCATCCCGAGGACGTGCGCCTCATGCGCGAGCTCGGGCTGAACGGCCATCGGTTCTCGATCGCGTGGCCCCGTGTGATCCCGGAGGGGCGCGGCCGGACGAACCTCGCCGGGCTCGACCACTACGACCGGTTCGTCGACGCGCTGCTCGAGGCCGGGATCGAGCCGTTCGTCACCCTCTACCACTGGGATCTCCCGCAACCGCTCGAGGATCGGGGAGGGTGGCCGGTACGAGCCACCGTGGACGCCTACGCGGAGTACGTCGAGGTGGTCGTGGGCCGTCTCGGCGACCGCGTTCGCCACTGGATCACGCAGTGCGAGCCGTGGGTGATCGGGTGGCTCGGCTACGGCTCGGGCGAGCACGCCCCGGGACGGCGGAGCGAGTACGACGCGCTCGCGGCAGCCCATCACGTGCTTCTCGCCCACGGGCGCGCAGTCGAGATCATCCGTGGCGCGAGCACCGAGGCCGAGGTCGGCATCACGATCGATCTCGTCGCCTTCCATCCGCTGACGGACTCGGCCGAGGACGCGGCCGCGGTCGCGCGCGCGGACGGGCTGCGCAACCGGTGGATTCTCGACCCCGTCCTTCGTGGCGGCTACCCGGAGGACGTCGCCGACCGGCTCGCCGCCGTCGTCCCCTTGCTCGAGGACGGTGACATGCAGGCGATCGCGGCACCGCTCGACTTCCTCGGGGTCAACTACTACACGCGCAACATCGTGCGCGCGGACGCAGCGGGCGGCGAGCCGGTCATCGTGCCGGCCGAGGGCGCCGAGCACACCGAGATGGGCTGGGAGGTCTACCCGGACGGCCTCCACGAGCTCCTGACCCGCCTGCGCGACGAGTACGACCTTCCTCCCGTGTACGTGACGGAGAACGGCGCGGCGTTCGTGGACCACCGCAACGGCGACGGCGTCGAGGATCCGCGACGCTCGTCGTACGTCGAAGGGCACCTCGCCGCGATCGCGCAGGCGGTCGCCGACGGCGTGGACGTGCGCGGCTACTTCCTGTGGTCGCTGCTGGACAACTTCGAGTGGGCGCTCGGGTACTCCCGGAGGTTCGGGATCGTCTACGTCGACTTCGACACCCTCGAGCGCATCCCGAAGGCGAGCTACCGCTGGTACCGCGATCGCATCGCCCGCGAGCGCGCAGCAGCCGTCGCGTAGAGGCGCGCGCGGCCGCGCGCGGCTAGGTTTCCGCTCGTGGGCGGCTGCGTCAGCCTCGAAGAGCTTCAGCTCGCGGCTCGGAACCACGGGATGCCCCTCGAGGCGCTGCGCTTCGACGTGACGCCCGTCGGTCTGCACTACCTCCTCACCCACTACGACATCCCCGAGGTGGACCCCGGGTCGTGGCGGCTCGAGGTGGACGGGCTCGTCCAGCATCCGCTGTCGCTCTCGCTCGACGACCTCCACGGGCGGCCGTCCGTGGAGGCGGCGGTCACGCTCGAGTGCGCCGGCAACGGCCGCGCGCTGCTCGAGCCCCACGTGGAGAGCCAGCCCTGGCTGCTCGAGGCCGTCGGCACGGCGCGCTGGCAGGGCGTCCCGCTCGCGTCGATCCTCGAGGAGGCAGGGGTCGGCGAAGGCGCCGTCGAGGTGCTCTTCACCGGGCTCGACCGCGGGGTCGAGGGCGGGCTGGAGCAGGCGTACGCGCGGAGCCTCCCGCTGGAGGAGGCGCTGCGCGGCGAAGTGCTCCTCGCCTACGGGGTGAACGCGGGGGAGCTGCCGCCGCAACACGGCTATCCGCTCCGCCTCGTCGTTCCCGGCTGGTACGGGATGACGAGCGTGAAGTGGCTGGCGAGGATCACCGTCCTCGACGCCCGCTTCGACGGGTACCAGATGCGCCAGTCCTACCGCCTCCGGCACGAGGAGGGCGACGAGGGCGAGCCGCTGTCCCGCATGCAGGTCCGCTCGCTCATGCTGCCGCCCGGGATCCCCGAGTTCCTCTCACGCTCCCGCGTGGTTCCGGCCGGGCATTGCGCCCTGCGCGGTCGCGCGTGGTCCGGCGAGGCGGAGGTCACCGACGTCGAGGTCTCGACGGACGGAGGAGACACCTGGAGCGAGGCCGAGCTCGAGGACGCCGCGCTCGGGCCCTGGGCCTGGCGCGCATGGAGCCTCACCTGGCAGGCGGCGCCCGGGGAGCACGTCCTCTGTAGCCGCGCGCGGGACGCCGCTGGGAACGTTCAGCCCCTCGAGCCCGTGTGGAACGTGGGTGGCTACTCGAACAACGCGGTGCAGCGCATCGCCGTCACCGTCACCTAGGGAAGCACGAGCAGGATCGTCGCGACGGCGAGGACGACGCCCGCGGCGCCGAGCGCGATGGACAGCCCCGTCGAGAGTGGCGCGTACCCGCCCTCGTCGAGAGCGCGCTGGACGTTTCTCGCCCGCGCGAACCCGGCGGCTATGAACGCGATCCCCAGGAGCCCGTAGCCGGCGCCGACGATCCCGTACCAGGCCGAGTCCACGTCCGTCAGCTCGGGCACGATTCGCCCGAGGCCGATGCAGACCGCCAGGGCCGTGAGCCCGGTGCGGTACCAGGCGAGATACGTGCGCTCGTTCGCGAGGCGAGTGCGCCTCGTGCCTTCGGGTGAGCTGGTCGCACTCACCCCCGGATCGTACGTTTGCCTATCGTCTCGTTGTGGGCGCACGTCCGTTCCGGATCTCGATCCCGGCCCTCGTCGTCGTCGCGGCGCTCGCGACCGGCCTGGCGTCCCCGGCCGGCCGGGCGGAGCCGGCAGCCCGTCTCAAGCTCGACGGCGTCTCGTTCAGCCCCGAGCTCGCGATGACCTCTGCGGAGCGATCTGTCGGGCTCATGCACCGCCGGCGCGCCCCCGCCGACGGGATGCTGTTCGTGTTCCCGCAGGACGCGACGGGCGGGTTCTGGATGAAGAACACCCTCGTCCCGCTCACGATCGTCTTCTTCGACCGTGACGGGAACCGAGTTCGCAAGCTCTCGATGACGCCGTGCGTCACCGACTCGTGCCGCGTGTACAGCCCCGGTCGGCGCTACCGGTTCGCACTCGAGCTCCGCGCGACCGACCGGCGTCCCGCGCTCCGGCTTGGGCCGCTCGCCGAGATCCGGCGGCTCAGCCGCCTCTCGAGCTGACGCGGAGGAGGCCGCCGCGGGTGGCGACCTACTCCGAGAGACGTGGGTCGCCTCACGCTTCGGCGCACGGGGGGTTCGACTCCGTCGGAGAGGAGAGGTGGAGCTTCGAGCGGGACGATTGGGAGCCCGTGCTGGGGGAGCTCGAGCGACGCCTCGGCTCCGATCCCCACCGCTTCTCGAGGAAGGCCGTGGCCTGCTGTCGGACGACGCCGCGTAGCTCGCGCTCCGGGTCCTACCGGGTAGGGCGTACCGGGCAGCCACACTTCCCTCGTGCGCGCTTTCGTCCTCGTCCTCCTCGCGCTGCTCGTCACCCTCCCGCTCGGCGCGAACGCCCAGCGCTCGCCCGTCGTCGTCATCGACCCCGGCCACGACCGCCGCGCCAACCCCGAGACGGAGCCGATCGGGCCCGGCTCGTCGACGCGCAAGATCAAGGACGGAGGCGGCACGCACGGCGTCGTCTCCGGGCTGCGGGAGGCCGACCTCAACCTGCGGGTGGCTCTCCGGCTCCGCCCGCTGCTCCAGCGCGCCGGAGTCCGGGTCGTGATGACACGCACCCGGACGGCCGGGACGAGCATGGGCAACATCGCGCGCGCCCGGATCGCGAACCGCGCGGGCGCGGCGCTTTTCCTCCGCGTCCACGCCGACGGCTCGACCGACTCGAGCGCGCGCGGCACCCACACGCTCTACCCCGCGCTGCGGAAGGGCTGGACGGACGACGTCTACCCGGAGAGCCGCCGGGCCGCCCGAACGGTGCAGGTCGAGCTCGTGCGCGCGCTCGGCTTCCCCGACCGCGGCCTGCAGGAGCGCTCCGACTTCACCGGCTTCAACTGGGCCGACGTCCCCGTGATCCTCGTCGAGATGGGCTTCATGACGAACACGACGGAGGATCGCCTGCTCGCGACCGCCACCTACCAGCGCCGCGCCGCGCTCGGCCTCTGCCGCGGGACGCTGCGCTTCCTCGGCCGCTCCCCTGCGGCGTGTCGCTGACGTCGAGCCAGAGCATGCTCGCCGATCACGCCGAGCTACACCCGGAGCCTCAGATCACACATATCCCTTTCGCCCAAGCCACCGAAGGGCGATGTAGCCCCAAATCGGTGGCAGATAAGACGTGCAGAGGCGTTGAGTGATCGCGATGGCGAACGCGGTCGACTCATCCACACCCATCGCGATCAGACCAGCCGTCAGGGCTGCTTCGGCTGCGCCGATCCCTCCGGGCACCGGCACTAGGCCCGAGAGAACCGCGGCAGACGTATTGACGAATATGAGCTGCCCGAGGTCGAGGTGGACGCCGTAGGCGAGACAGCTCGCACCGAGCGCCAGTGCATAGATGACCTCAGCCGCAATGCCACCTCCGAACACCTCAAGTCGCTTCTGCCGAACGCGAGCGACACTCCACAGGCCAAGAAGCGAGTCGCGCACGCCTGGGAGCACGCGACGGCGGACTCTCGGCACGGCCAGGACAAGCACTGAGCTGACCACCAACGCCACCGCAATCGCGATTAGGAGACGGCGGTCGGGTCCGACGCCTTTGAACTGGCTCGTGTCGACGTCGACCCCGACGAACGGAATTACGAGAAGGAAGAGCGCGACCTGGATGACGTTGTTCGAAACGTCGTCGATCGCTCCTCCGGCGATCGCCTCGGCGCGCGGCGCCCCCATTCTCTGCAGGCAGCGCACGTTGGTTGCGATCCGGCCCGCCGAGCTCGGCACGGCGAGGTTGATGAACTTCAAGGCCGACTGAAGCACGATGCAGGGCAGGAGGGGAAGGGGTGTCGCAACTCCGCCTCGCACTGAGATGCCAGACGGGATGAATGTGCTCTGCGCGAGCACCAATGCGACGACGACCCAGGCGAGCTCCGCGTCGCGTAGTTCGTCCGCGATCGTCGCGAAGCCGATGTCCGCCAGCTGGCTGATCAAGAGGTACGCGGCGAGCACGAGGGCGGCCATGAGCACGATGTCTTTGGGACGTATCCGCCGGAGCGGAACAACCTCTGGGGGCTCCGTCCCTGCTACTCGCGCTGCTGCCGACCGCAACTCGTCGACGCTGACGTCGTGTCCGCTAGCGAGATCTCGCAAGTGCGGAGTGAGTGCGGCGCGCTGCAGATACGGGAGTACCCCTGCGATTGAGTCCTCCCAACCGGCCGCGACAGCGCTTTGCAACGCGCGCTCAGCCCCTACGAGGACCGTGCACGCCACCAGGAGCTCCGCGACGTCGATGTCGAGCATCGCGGAAGGGGCACCGAGCGTCGCGGCGGAGAACTCGACGAGCATCGGCCCGTCTTCGGTCACGACGACGTTGCTGGCGTTGAGCCTGCCGTGTGAGATGCCTGCCGCATGTAGCCGGGCGACCTGTCGCCAGAGCTCCTCGAGCGTTACCTCACTCACGTCCTCGGGGTTGCTCGCTTCGAGCGACTCACGCTCAGCCTCGTGCGTTACGAGGATCGCGTCCTTCTCGGGGCCAAGTCCAACCGCGACGACCACGGGAACTCGTACGCCGGACTGAGCCGCCATCAGTGTCGCAACAGCCTCGTGTTCGACCTGCTCGAGGCGACCCACGGGAGCGCTTCGGGGCGGATCGCGGTATGCGAGCAGCTGCAAGTGTCGCGCCAGCCGTTGCGTGTCCTGAGCGTCTCGACCGAGCACGCGAACCTTGATCGGCCGTCCGCCAGCGGACTCGCCGTAATACTCGGCGCGGCCGATCCGCTGTTGCTCGGCGACCCTAAGGCTGTCCACCTCGACCCCGAGTGACGCCAACGCGTCGTGCACGCGCCTCACGGCGGGAACTCCGGCAGCCGAGCCGAGCGCCAGTCGAACGAGCGCACCCGCACCAAGGCCGAGAGCGAAGGCTCCGAGAACCTCAGATGGCAGGCCCGTGCCGAGGACGGCGGCTCCGAGCCCAGCAACGGCGACGAGGACGGTGGAGACCATCCGGGCAGGCCGCACGAGCTCGGGGCTCGAGATCGCGAAGATCGCCACCGCGAAAGCGAGCCGAAACTCGGGGAAGCCCCAGTTCGAGAAGACGTGCGGCTCGGCCACGATCCACTCGCTGTCGACGATGCGCCCGAGCAAGGCGCCAATGAGGAGCACCACAGCGAGTCCGACGACGATGTCGCGGACGAGGATCCAACGGCGGCGGAACATGGCGTCGCCGGTGATCAGCAGCGCGAACGCGAGCGTGAGAACGAAAGCGGCTCGCCAGACGTTCGGCGCCCAGCCGAAGACCGTGGCGAGCGCCCGTGCAATGTCAGCATCGACGTCGGGGGCCAGGCGCGCGACGGTCGCAGCCAATCCGGCTCCGACCGAGGCGATGACAAGAAATGCCGCATCGATGGTCCGGCGATTTCGCCTCCCAGGCTCGGCGGCCGTCAGGAGGGCGAGATTCCAGGAGCGATTGACCCTTCGAGGTGAAGTTCCCTCCGCATCCAGCTCCGCCATCGAGACCAGAGCTTCGCGGATCTCACGACGCGGCGTCCACCTCGGCGATACTCAGCCACGCGTGGAAGTCCCGGTTCAGTACTTCCAATCTGTCATCGCGATCGGGCTCGCTGTTGCGGGTGCGTTGCTGTGGCAGATTCGCTTCTTCGAGTCGAGTGCAACCGCGCGTGAGCAAGAGCATCTGCCCGATCCGCGTCTGCGGCTCGCGCTCGCCCTGGTGTTGGGAGCGACGGTGTTCGGCTCGTTATGGGGCATGGCAAACGAGGGAGGAACGTTCGCTGCGATCGGCGTCACAGTTGGGCTGGCGGTGTCGGTGCTCCCGATCTTGCTTCGTGTCCTGCCGCCGCTTGTCAGGGACGTAGCTACGCAGGACCGCGATCCACACTACGCCGTGACCGTGATCGGTCTCCTGCTGTACGTCGTGTTGGTCGTGGGCGTGGTCGCACTGCTCGGCGTCGAGTAGTCAGCTTGCGGCTGAGTTTCGACTGTCCTGGGATCGGGATACAGCGCTAGAGCCCTCAAGAGACACTCCTGTCGGCGTGGACGCGGCCCGTGGAGCGTGGCTCGCCGTCGCGCTCGGAGATAGCCGATTCGCGGGCGCGAGGTGGCACGAACGAGTGCCGATGTCTTGGCGTTGCATAGCGAAGCTCGCGCTGTGGCTATCGACATTCCACTCGGCATCACCGAGACGTACGGGCGGGAGGCTGACACCGCCGCCCGTCGGTTCGTACAACAGCGTGGAAGCAGCGTCTTCCTACGCCCCCCTCGCGCAGTCGTCGAGGCAACTGACTATGACGCGGCCCGGGCGATCTCCGACGAACGAGGCTGGCCGCGGCCAACATTCCCGCACACTCGCGCACGCGTGAGTGACCTCATGAGAGAGCCCGAAGCGGGTCCGAGCCTTCTTACCGGGTCTTGGGGTTCCGTGTCCGCCATCCCCTTTCGCGGGATGACCTGGGACACTCACATGGTGGACATCCCTGATGTTCGCTATGCGCGTGCAGGGAGCATCGCGATCGCCTTCCAGGTCGTGGGGGAAGGTCCGCGCACTCTCCTCTACTCGCCCCCTCTTTCAGACCTCTACTCGATCTGGGCGGCTCCCTCCAGCCGTCCGTTTCTTGATCGACTTGCTGGCGAGCTGCGCCTCATCGTGTTCAACCCTCGCGGCACTGGATTCTCCGACAAGCCGCGGGACATCAGCCTCGAAGCGAGGATGGACGACATCCTCGCCGTCCTCGACACCCTAGAAACCGATCGCGTGAGCCTTCTTGGAAACTGGGTAGGCGCAAACACCTGCGCGCTTTTCGCCGCCACGTACCCCGAGCGTTGCGAGCGCCTCGTCCTGCAACACCTTGCCCCGCGCGGAATCACGACGCCCGACTACCCATACGGGGAAACCGAAGAGTGGTGGCTCGAGTGGATTCGCGAGATTCGGGAGCATCATGGTGATAGAGCGTTCCTCGAGGAGTGGGCGCGCGAGGTAGATCCCTCGGTGACCGAAACGCCCGAGGCTCTCGACTGGTTCGTTTGGGGGCGGCGCATGGCCGTCAGTCCAGGTGGCGCGGCCGAGTGGACGCGTGTGCAGATGGAAACCGACATTACGGATGTGCTCAGCGCCATTCGTGTCCCAACGCTCCTCATGCATCGTGATGCGAACCGCGAGATGACAGTCGCCCTGGCGCAACTGTTCCGAGATGCTCAGACGGTCGAAGTTCGATCGGTGCAAAGCGAAGAGGCATCGACGGCAGTCCTCGACTTCGTTCGTGGCGAGGCCCTCCCTTCAGTGCCCGACTCCGTGCTCGCAACGGTTCTCTTCACAGACGTCGTGGGTTCAGCAGAACGTGCTACTGCCGTGGGCGACCGGCGTTGGCGCGAGATGCTGGAAGAGCACCATCGTGTCGTCCGGCGTGATCTCAACCGCTTTCGGGGGGTGGAGGTTGATACGGCCGGGGATGGGTTCTTTTGCCGCTTCGACGGACCGGGGCGAGCGATCGCATGTGCCCGGACAATCATCGAGTCCACGAGAGGGCTCGACCTTGACGTCAGGGCAGGCGTACACACGGGCGAGTGCGAAGTGATCGGTGAGAAGATCGCAGGGCTCGCTGTCAACGTGGGTTCGCGCATCGCCGACACCGCACTACCGGGGGAGGTGCTTGTGTCGAGCACGGTGCGGGACTTGGTGGCCGGGTCGACGTTTGCCTTCGAGGAACGCGGCGAGCACGAGCTCAAGGGGATTCCTGGCCGCTGGCGTCTCTATGCGGCCACGGGTGAATAGCCTCCGGCGTTCAAGCGACATTCGCGAACACTCGCCCAGGTAAGCGAACTACCTCACGAGCTTCCAGACGGTCTTGGCGCCCTTGCGCCTGCCCGTGCGCCAGGAGACCAGCCCAACCACGACGAGGCCGGCTGCGACGAACACAGCCAGTGAGCGGATCTCGGACTGCAAGTTGGACAGGTCCTCGCCGAGGGCCTGGCGCTCGGCCGCGATCTCCAGGCGGATCTGTTCGGGCGTCCGTTCAGACATGGCTTCGCAACGCCTCGACCGTCTGCTGCGCTTCCTCGATCGCCTGAGACGGCTTGGGTGGCGACGCCTTGCGCGCTGATCGTCGGGCGAGGAGTCCCGCGACCGCGGCGAGCACCAGGATGACCACCGTGACGATGAGGAGCGATAGCCACAGGGGAAGGGCCTCACTGAGCCCCGCTGCGGCCGTCGCGAAGGCGAACCCGATCCCGTAAACGACCAGGACTGCGGCCACCGCACCAAGCGCACCTGCCATCCCGAGCGCTGTCGCCTTCTGCTTCCCCTCGGCTTTCGCAAGCTCGATGTTGAGCTGCGCGAGAGATTGGATCCGCCGTGTGACGGCCTTCGTACGGGCGACGAAGCCGAACATCGCGAGAACCCTACTCCGATGTCCGTGTGTTGAACAGAGTCGGGACAGCCACCGGCGGCCTGCCTCGGCTGCACTCGAGCTCAAGAGACACTCCCGCACACTTGTGCATGGGATGGTGCTGTGCGTCGACCCCGAGCGCGCCAGCGCACGGCGATAGCGCGGATCGTGCCGAGAGGCGCGGCGGTCAGCCGGGAAGAGTGAGTGAGGTGCCGTCCGCCGGAGTGGGGTTGAACCGCTCGTACACGGTGCCACTCCACGCGATCAGCTCGCGTCCCGTCCACACGATCGCGCTGCCGCCCCGGGAGTTGAGCGGCGACGGCCCCGGGGTGATCGTCTCCCAGCTGTCGGTATCGAGGTTGTAGATCTGCAGACCACTCGACCCGTCGGCTGCCACGTAGCGATCCCCGAGCCAGGCTGTCTGTGTGTAGGCCGCGACTGGGACGGGAAACGGAGCGAAGGCGCCCTTCTTGCTCCAGCTGCCCGTGGTCGGGTCGTAGCGGACGATGAAGATCCTCATGTTCGCCAGCCCTTCCGTCGAGAACACGAGGTCGCCGCCGCTCACCCCGATCAGCTGTAGCTGCTGCTGCGGGGCGACAGGCGCCTTCGTGAGATCGATCTTGCGAAGCCCATCGGTCGCAGGGTCATAAGCGAGAAGCGTGGGCGAGCACGACGTGTTGTACTGCGCACAGACAGAGCCCGTCACGAAGACTTCGTGCCCGTCCCAGACGACACCGGGTGAGGGCATGAGGCCCGTGACCTTGTCGAGCGCCGGCAGCAGGCGCCAGGCCCCGGTTTCCGGATCGAGGGCGGCGGCGACGGGCTGAGCGAGCGTATCCCCGAGATTGCCGCCGACGACGATCAACTCCTTCCCTGTCCAGACCGACGAGAAGCTTTCCCGCTTACCGAGCGGGCCGGCGGACAGACGGCGCCAGCTGTCGGTCGCTGGGTCGTAGGCCGCTGCGCCCACGGGACCGTCGGGAGAGTTCGAGGCCCACACGACCATCTCGTCGCCAGTCCATGCGACCGCGGCCCCGCCCTGCACGCCAGAGGGCGAAGGCGCGATCGTCCGCCAGGCGCCTGTCGCCGGCTTGTACGCCGCCCCATCCGATGTCTGCCCGACGTCTTCGCTGCGCGCGTAGCCGCCCCACACGATCATCTCGGTTCCGGTCCACACCGCACTCGGCCCGAGGCGTCCGACAATTGGTGCCGCGGGCAGCGCCTGCCAGGACGCTGCAGGACCGGCCTCTTCGGCGGCCTTCGTCGCTCGGCCTATGAACACGCCGGCGACAGCTGCGGCCAAAGCGACCATGACGACAACGGCGGCGACGACTGGCCAAGTGCACCAGCCCCCGCCTGGCCCGTGCGTCACGGGCGAAGCGGGGTCCGATGACGACAGTGCGCTCGCCAACACGGCTCCCTCCCGGCGGCCATGTCAAGCATGAACGATGGGCGCACAAGTCGACATCGGGGCACGCGCTGACCGCCTTGCCCCGATCTACTGAGGCGCGACCGCCCGGCGGGACACTCCCGAACGCTCGCGCAGTCGTCCGACTACTCCCCGGGCCAGGGGCACAGGCGAAATCGCGTCACGCCAGACAATCAGCCTCTGAGCCGCCTCCTACGCCAACTCCTCGAGGGACGATTCTGATCACTCGTACAGCGCACGGAGTCCTCTCCGCTGGCGGTGTCGGGAAGCGACGGGCCGCATCAGTCGTTGTGGCAGGTGTGCGGCTCGGGCTCTTGCTGCTCTACGTCGAGGACTTCGCGGCCATGTTCGCCTTCTATCGAGACGTGCTTGAGGCTCGATGTGACGGACGTGGATCCCGGCCCGGGCCACCGTCCGGGCGTCGACTGGGTGCAGCTCGCCGGGGAGGGTGGGACGATCGAGCTATTCGACCATGCAATCTTCGGACGAAGTCGGGTGTTCCCCTATCCGCGCAGCAACGGCGTCGTGATCACGTTCAAGGTCGAGAGCGTCGATGTCGAGGTCGGGCGGCTGCGCGCGGCGGGCGTCGACGTGCCCAGGATCCATCGCGCCGAGTGGGGTGCCGCGGCCCACTTTTTCGATCCCGAGGGCAACGAGCTGCAGGTCTTCGAGTCGGTCTCGGGCTCGTGACGCGGGGACGGAGAGGCGGTGGTCCGCCGACGATCCCGTACAACATGGCGAATCCGAGACCCACAGCGCAGGCGAGCGCGACCTAGATGTAGTTCCCAGACACGTTGTTGACGCTCTGAAGTAGCAGAGAGCCCTCCTAGGGTGCGGCTTGTCCGAGTCACATCCGAAGGAGGGCTCTTGTGGATCTTCATGCAAATGCGGTCTTGACCGTCGTCAGCGTCAGCGTGTCTGCGATCTCGTCGCAGCTGGTCTGACGATCACCGCAGCAGCGCTCGTGGTCGGCTGCTCGCGGCAGACGGCATCGAAGTGGGTTAGCAGGCGACGTCGAGGGGAGGGCCTGCGCGATCGCTCGAGCCGGCCACATCGCTCGCCGCGACGGACGCCTCAGGCGGTCGAGCAGGCGATCCTGCGTGCCCGCTCCGAGCTGCGCGAAGGACACACGTGATCGGCTGGGCGCTCGGGTTGGCGGCCTCGACGGTGCACGCGTGCTGCGGCGCCACAACCGCTCACGGCTGGAGAGGCAACAGCCGAGCGCGGCGATCGTCCGCTACGAGGAAGCCAGTGAAGCACTGCGACGAGGCCTCCGGATAGCAATGCGCGCCCGCCCTCAAGGGACGAACGCGCATTGCTGTACCAGTCTGGGTTCCGTGACTATCCCCCGTAGCCGGGATACCCCGGAGGGCTCGGCGGTGGTGGTGCAGCGCTCCCGCTCGGAGCAGGAGATGCCGGCCGCCAAACGCCGACGTCCTTGAATCCGTTGCCCTTGACGTCACCCGGCTTGCGGTCCTGCGTGAACGTGTAGACCGGACGTCCACGGTAGGACACCTGGGTGCGGCCGTCAGGACGCCTCACGGTGCCCAGGTGGAGTGCTCCGGTCGGGGTCGTGCCCTTCGGGACTACGAGCGGAGTCCACAAGGAGAGGCAGAACTGGTCGGTGCAGATGAACCTTCCTCGCTGCTCGACGCTCAGCGAGTAGAGCGTCAAGCCCTTGCGATTCACGAGTACCTTCTTGTGCAGCGTCGGGTTGTTGGCGGTCCTGACTACGAGCTGCTTCGACATGCTCCTCGCAGTGCCGGAGTGTGCAGCGAACACCGCAGCAAGTGCGGCCAAGACCACCGGAACCATCAATTTGGCAAGGGTTGCCGTCCGAGCCATTTGTGACCTCCTCGGAGGTGGTTGTTGGTAGCCGGTACTACGTATCGACTGTCGTCGATGGATTGGGTGGTTTGTTCATGCGGTGGGCTCAAGCGACACTCCCGCACACTCGCGCACCCGAGTCTGACCTCGAGAGGCACGTCTCGGGTAGGGCCGGCGTTTTCCTTGCCGGTGATCGGGGTATCAACTGTTCTTCCGCCTCTACGCCTGGTCGTTCGGGGACGGACTTGACGGCCGGCTCGGGGCTTCTGTTCGAGCTGTTTAGAGTCTCAGAGCTAGATCGCAGGTGAGGCTGCGGGGATTACGATCGACGCCCGGAGAGGAGGCTGCGATGGGTGTTGCCGAGAACAAAGCCCTGATACGAAGGTTCTACGAGGAGGTCTGGGACCGCGGCAACTTCGAGTTTGCCCGCGACGTGTTCGCGGACGACTACGTCCGGCACGACCTCCGTCCCACACATGCGCTTCCGGGCGCGGCGGGCATGGCGAAGATCGCGGCTGACTTCCGCCGAGCCTTCCCGGATCTCCGCTGGCGTGTCGACCTCGTGCTTGGCGAAGACGACCTCGTCGCCGCGCGCTGGACGGCGACTGGGACGTTCACCGGCCGGTGGGGTGACGTTGAGCCAACCGGCAAGGCGGCCACGTTCTCGGGAGTGAACATCTACCGGTTCAACCAGGGCGCAAAGGTGGCCGAGATCTGGAACCACCGAGACGACCTCGGCTTCATGGAACAAGTCGGCGTCTCTGTCTGGGCCGGAGCTGCGCCCGAGACGCAGTCGGCCGAGAGCTGACCGGGACCGAGCTGCGGAGTCGGGAAGGGCTCAGCGGACATTCCCCCACACTGGGGCAGCCCTTGAGGCTTCTACCAGGGCGCGACTGTAATCCCGCCCCATTCCTCGGGTTCGACGTCACACACCGTCTGCGTCAGCTCCCAGCGATGACCACCCAGGTCCTCGAGCAGGCACGAACGCTCGCCGTACTCCCAGGTTCTTGGCTCTTCGAGGACGCGGGCGCCGAAGTCTCGGGCACGCTCGAAGGCCGCATCGACGTCCGGCACGCGCACCTTGACGACGTGCGTGACGACGCCCGCACTGGGCGCCACCTGATCGGCGCGCACGTCAGCGACTACCACGGCCCCATCCGATTCGACGCGCAGCTGAGCGCGATGTGCGTCCCCGATCCGCACCCGTTCCTCGAAGCCGAAGGCCGACTCCAACCACTCCACTGCTGCTTGCACGTCGGGATAGATCAGCACCGGGGTCACGGTGGCAGGCGGCGCAGAACAATTCATCAACATGGCTGAGACGGTAGCGAGCGTCTCCTCGGGAGACAGTCCGGTCGAGCGACGTGGTGTCGGTCTGCCGCAGTCCTCGGTTCCAGAAGACCTTGCGGTTCCATGTACCTTGTGCTTCTATGCATAGCACCTCGATTCACGGAGGTGATATGCACATCGACAAGGACCTCGTCGCGGCCTCGGCGACACCGCTCGTGCTCGCGATCCTCGCCGACGGCGAGAGCTACGGGTACGCCATCCTCAAGCGTGTGCGTGCGCTCTCCGGGGGCGACCTCGAGTGGACCGACGGGATGCTCTATCCGCTGCTCCACCGCCTCAGCCGGCTCGGATACGTGACGACGGAGTGGCGGGCGCCACCGGAGGGGCGCCGCCGCAAGTACTACGCGATCACCGACGAGGGACGAGCAGCACTCGCGGATCAGCAGCAGCAATGGGTGGCTGTGACGCGCGCGCTGAACGACGTCTGGCCGGGCTCCGGTGCAATGCTGACGGCGCTCGGCGAGGTGTGAGCGATGGAGAGCGTCGAAGTACAGATCGCAGAGTGGCGGGCCTACGTCGCGAATGCCGCCGGCGTCAACGGGCACGACGTCGACGAGCTGGAGGATCACCTTCGCCATCAGATCGCCGAGCTGAGCGCCGTCGGCCTCGAGCCCGACGAGGCGTTCCTGGTCGCCGTCAAACGGATGGGCGACCTCGACACCCTCTCCCGGGAGTTCGCACGCGAGCACAGCGGTCGACTGTGGAAGCAGCTCGTCCTAAGCGGCGATGACGACGAGCCGACGCCCGCCGCCAGTGGCTGGGTCACGGCGTTCGCCTTCGCCGTGGCCGCGGCTGTCGCGATCCAGGTCGCACGCCTCGCTGCCGGCTTCCCCGACGACGAGCCGACCTGGCTGGCGCGGAACGCCACCCTGTTCGTGTTGCCGTTTCTCGCTGCGTACTTCGCCCGGCAACGGAACCTCGAGGCTCGGCACTGGGTCGTGACGGCGGCGCCGTTCGTCCTCGCCGCGCTCGTGGTCAACCTCTATCCGTGGGGTGCGGACTCGGACACCGAGGCCCTCGTCGTCCTCGGCCTGCCCGTCGCGCTCTGGTTCGTGGTCGCCTACCCGTACATGGGCGGCACGGTCCGATCGCACGAGCGGCGCATGGACTTCGTCCGCTTCACGGGCGAGTGGTTCATCTACTACGTGCTGATCGCGCTCGGGGGCGGGGTGCTCATGGGTCTGACCGCTGCAATCCTCGACCCAACGGGGATCGACGTCGAGCAGGTCGCGGCGTGGGTGCTGCCTTCGGGAGCGGCGGGTGCCGTGGTCGTGGCTGCATGGCTCGTCGAGTCGAAGCAACGGGTCGTCGAGAACATGGCGCCGGTGCTCACGATGCTCTTCACGCCGCTGTTCGCCGTGATGCTGGTCGGAGTCACCGTCGTCTACGCGGTGACCGGACTCGGGGGCGCATTCGATCGGGAGCTCCTCAGCGTCATCGACGCCCTGCTCGTGGTCGTCCTCGCGCTCGTCCTGTACGGGATGTCCGCGCGTGACCCGTCCACGTCGTCGCCCGGATGGATGGACCGCATCCAGTTGGTCGCCGTCGTCGGCGCCCTCGTGCTCGACCTGATGGTGCTCGGCGCGATGATCGCTCGGATCGGCGACCTCGGGTTCACGCCGAACCGAACCGCAGCGCTCGGCCTCAACCTCGTCCTCCTCGTGAACCTGGCCGGGGCCGCCTGGCTGTCCGCCCGATTCCTCACACGACGCAGCACGCTCCACCGGCTCGAGCGCTGGCAGACGACCTACCTTCCCGTCTTCGCGCTCTGGGCCGCGACGGTCGTGGTCGTCCTCCCACCACTGTTCGGCTTCGACTGATCGCGGACTACGTGCAAGGAACGCACGTCGGCGGCTCACAATCTCGAACGCTCGGCAGAGAGGCGCCCTAAGGGCGCGTGAGAAACAGTCGCTTCTCCGTCGCGAGCGCTGGCGCCCACTCGATGCGCGTCGCGCCCGCGAAGCGCAGGTAGGCGCGGAGCGCGTCGCGCATCGCGTCGACGAAGCCCTCCGCGCGCCGCGGCGCGAAGCCGTCCTCCCACCAGAGGCCGAGCACCTGCACGCGGCCACCGTCGCGGTCGATGCGCGGCTCGATGCGGCCGACGAGGCGGTCGCCGAAGAGCATCGGCAGCACGTACCAGCCCCAGCGCCGCTTGGCCGGCGGGATGAAGAGCTCCCAGACGTAGTCGAACTCGAACAGGGATCCGAGCAGGCCGCGGTCCCACACCAGCGGATCGAACGGCGGCAGGAACGCGACGGTGAGCGCCGGCTCCGGCGGGCGCTCGAGCAGGTCGACGTCCTCTCCGAGCACGAACCGCTTGCCGCGCACGTTCTCGACCTCGACCGGGACGAGCTCGCCGTTGGCGACGAGCTCCTCGCGCAGTGCGGTTCTTCCCGGATACTCCGGCCACCTCGGATCCGGCTTGGCGGGGCCGATGCCGCCGAAGATGTCACCGCCGCCACCAACACCGAGGAGGCCGTGAGCGCGGTAACGCGAGAGGAGCTTGTGGCGGAGCTGCTCCTCGAGCGGGATCTCGCGCGCGAGCACGTCGGCCGGCAGGAGCCGCTCGCTGACGTCGTAGTAGCGCCGGTTGCCGTCGCGTCGCGCGAGGCCGAGCACGCCCGTGACGGCGTACGCCTCGAGCACGACGCGGACGGTGTTCGTCGGCAACCCGAACCAGTCGGTCGTCGCCCCGCGCTCGCTCTCGAAGTCGAGTGACGACAACGGGCCCTCGGCGCGGATGCGCTCGAGCACGCGCCCGGCCACGTCCGCGTTCTCCGCGAGGACGCGCGCCGCGTTCCGACTCCACGTGCCTCGGAACCATGGGAACTCGCCGACCGGGACGAGCGAGAGACCCTTGTTGTGCGCCTCGAAGATCTCGCGGCGCTCGTAGAGGAGGTCGGACCAGGCCGGGTCGTACTCGGCGACGCGCGCGTGCAGCACGAGGTCGTGATTCCGACCGGCGACCGCGAGTGGATCGAACTGAATCGAGCCGAGACGGCGGAAGACCTCGAGCACTGCGTCCGGGCCTCCCTCGAGCGAACGCGCCGGCGCGAGCGCGTGGCGCGCCACGAGAAAGCGACGTGCGGCCTCGGCAGTGACCCTCACGCAGAGGACGCTAACGGGCGGCGCGCGATGTGCGGAGGCTCAGCGGGTGACCGCGAAGAGGCGCCACGGCTCCGGGACGCCCTTGAGGTGATGCTCGCCGCGATCCTCGAACCGAAGCTCCGAGCCTGCCACGAGATCCTTGACGGTGCTCGAGACGAGCACTTCGCCCGGGGCGGCGAGCGACGCGATGCGCGCGCCGATCGAGACCGCGATGCCCGCGATCTTGCCGTTCGTGATCTCGCATTCACCGGTGTGGAGTCCTGCTCGTACCTCGATCTCGAGTGCCCTGAGCGAGTCGCGGATGGCCGAGGCGGCGAGAACGGCGCGGGCAGGACCGTCGAAGGTCGCGAAGAACCCGTCGCCGGCCGTGTCGAGCTCCCGGCCCTGGAACCGCGCGAGCTCGCGGCGGACGATCGCATGATGCCGCTCGAGAAGCTGCCGCCACGCGGAGTCGCCGAGCTTGGCTGCGAGCTCGGTCGAGCCGACGATGTCCGTGAAGAGGACAGTCGCGAGCACCCGCTCCGAGACGGCGCGCTCGGTGAGCCGCGAGACGAAGCGCTCCGTCGCCTCCATCGTCGCCCGGTGGGCCTCGTCGTCGACCCACGTGTAGACGCCGCTGAGCTCAGGGAGCTCGACGACCTCGGCTCCTCGGATCCGCTCAGCGGTGTAGTGACCGGGCCCCGGTCTCGCCGGGTGTGGGAGGACGACGGCCGGCACGCGAACTGCGGTGAGGACGTCGCGCACGTCGAGCTCCATCACCGTTCGCATCGACGTCAGCGCGGCGCCCGGGCTGAGGCTGCGGCGCATGTGCCAGACGAACCAGTCGCGGAAGTCGTCGTTCTCGGCGACCTCGGGCGCCCACTCTCGCGCGAGGCTCTCGAGGTAGCCACGCTCTCCCCACCCGGTGCGTACGCGGGCAAGCTGCTCTCGCCAGTCGTCCTCGGTCGGCGCCCAGGGGTAGTCGGGCGCGCGCGTTCCCTTGACCGTGGGGTCGAAGAGGACGAGACCCGCGCACCGCTCGGGATAGGTCGCTGCGAAGAGGACGGCGATGCCAGTGCTCGTCCCGCCGGACCAGAGCACCGCGCGCTCCGATCCCACCGCGTCCATCACGGCCCGCACGTCGTCCATCGTCGTCTCGAGCGACTGCACCTCCCGGACGCGATCGGACAGGCCGGTTCCGCGCTTGTCGAGCATGAGCACGCGGCCGCAGGCGGCGAGACCCTCGACGTGGCGCACGAGCAGCGGCTGCTCCCACGTCGACAGCAGGTCCCCGGTGATCCCGCGGACGAAGACGATGTCGGGAGAGCCCCGCCCACGACCTGGTACGCGATCGCCACGTCACCGCTGCGGGCGTAGCTCACCTCTGGCGGCTGCACGGCGAGAGTGTCCTCCATCGAAGGTCGCTTTGCCTTGGCTGTGTTTCGTAGAGAGGGCTCTCCGACCGGCCGAGCGTTACCCAGGCTCGGAACGAGCCTCGGTGTCTTTCAGGTACTGGTGTACGAAGGCGATCGCCATGCTGCCCTCGCCGACGGCCGCCGCGACCCGCTTCACGGGGCTGAACCGGACGTCACCGCAGGCGAGGATCCCGGGCACGCTCGTCTCGAGCAGGTACGGGTCGCGGTCGAGCTCCCAGCGCCCGGCAGCGCGAACGTCGGGGCCGGTGAGCACGTAGCCCTTCGGGTCGAGTGCGATCTCCGGCGGGAGCCACGCGGTCTCGGCGTCGGCGCCGATGAAGATGAACAGCCCGCCCGACTCGAGTCGCATGATCTCGCCCGCCTTGTCCACCACGTCGATCGCCTCGAGCGAGGTCTCCCCGTGCCCGGCTGTGACCTCCGTGCCGAAGAGCACGCGGATGTTCGCGCGGGTAGCGAGCTGGTCGACGAGGTAGCGGGACATGCTCTTCTCGATCGAGTCGCCGCGGTGGATGATCGTCACGCTCCGCGCGTGGTTGGAGAAGAACATCGCGGCCTGGCCCGCCGAGTTCCCGGCCCCGACGACGTGGATGTCCAGGCCGTGCGTGCTCGCTGCTTCGCTGCGGGCCGCACCATAGGAGATCCCCTTGCCGGCAAGCCTGTCGAATCCTTCGATCTCGAGCTGCCGCCACGAGACCCCGCAGGCGAGGATGATCGTCCGCGCCTGGAGGACGTCACCACCGTCGAGGTGCACGTGTCGTGTCGCGGTGTCGATTCGCTCGATCGATCGGGTGACGACGATCTCGGCGCCGAGTCTGCGTGCCTGCTGGAGTGCCCGGCTCGCGAGCTCGTCGCCCGAGACGCCCGACGGGAAGCCGAGGTAGTTCTCGATCCGGGAGGACGTGCCTGCCTGGCCGCCGGGCGCCTCGCGCTCGACGACGATCGTCCGGAGGCCCTCCGAGGCGCCGTAGACGGCCGCCGCCAGGCCGGACGGGCCTGCACCGACGATCACCGTGTCGTACTCGGCGGAGGAGGGCTCGGTCGCGATGCCCAATAGCTCGGCCACGCGTCGCAGTTGCGGGCGGACGACCGTCTTGCCGCTTGCGACGCGAATCGCCGGATAGTCGCCCTCGGCCGGCAACGCCCCCGGCCACTGCTCCGCGTCCTCCGGGACGTCGGGCTGGAGCCACTTGAACCGGATCTGGTTTCGGTCGAGGAAGCGTCGCAACGCGGCGCAGGAGGCGTCCCACCGGTGTCCGAGCACGGTCGCCCGAAAGGGAGTCGACTCGGAGACGAGGCTCTGGAGGCCCCTTGGTCCGCCGAGTCGATCGCTCGTCAGGAGGCCCACCCGCTTCGCGACTTCCGGCGCTGTAGAGACGACGGCGTGGTAGTCGTGCGGCTCGATCCGGAAGACCCTCGACGCCTCCGCTGCCCGGAAGCCTGCGGGATGCGGTGTTCCGAGGGTGATGGAGATCTCTCCACAGATGTCACCGGGGCGTCGCTCGCCGATCACACGCTCCACGCCGTCGACGAGCTTCACGGCCTCGATTCGGCCCTCGAGCAGTCCCAGGAGCGCCGGCTCGTCCCCCTCGTGCACGGCGTACTCCCCGGGGCCGAGGCTGATGTCGGCCGCGACGCGACAAAGCCGCTCGCGTACGGCGGGCTCCAGATCCGCGAACACCGTGACCCGACCGATCTCGTCCGACGTCACCATTCCAGATACCGGCTACGGGCGAGTCAGCTGCTGGAAAGCGGGCTCGTCGCGGATCGGGTCGAAGTCGGACTCCTCCTTCGCCATGTCGCGACAGCCCGCCCACAGGTCGATCGCCTGGCGGAGGTGCTCGACGGCGTCGGTCGTCCGGCCCGCAAGGCTCTCGCAGCACGCCACGTTGAAGAAGATCCGGGGATGGGGAAACGTCTCGAGCAACTCACGTCCGCGGTCGGCCGCCTCGTCGTATCGGCCGGCCTCGTAGAGAGGGTGGACGGCGGCCCAGGCTTCGCGGTCGTCCTGCACGATCGTTTCGGGCAGAACGACCCACGGGTGCCGTCGATGGTCGTATCCGGACTCGGTCGGCGGCGGAAAGGTCGGGTCGGCGAACGATCCGACCATGACGACGACCTGCTCCGGCTCCCTGAAGAAGACGGTCGACCCGCAGTCGGGGCAGAAGTGGAAGACGGCCTCGCCTCCATCCTCCTCGTCGGAGGTCCGCAGGTAGTCGCTGAAGCGCCCGACGACGTGCACGTGATCCGGTGCGAACCCGGCCTGCATCCCGAAGGCGCTACCCGTCCGGCGCTGGCAGGCGAGGCAGTGGCAGAGGGAGACCCACAACGGGTCGCCGTCCACCTCCAGGCGGAGTTGCCCGCAGTGGCAGGCGGCGTGTCGAGTGGCCATCCCCGGGCAACCTACTGGAGCGTCACTTGCGGAAGACCTGTCGTCGATTCCGGACGGCATCGGAGGTTGTCTCGCCTGCGACCGGCCACTAGGGTCGTCGGTGGCTGGAAACCCGGTACTCGCTCGACGACAAGGAGCATGGATGGCCGACGACGAAGCCCGTGTCCGCGACTTCGCCCGCAGCTATACGGATGCGTGGTGTAGCCACGATCCCGTCAGCGTCGCGGGCCATTACATGCCCGGCGGGACGATCGCGATCAACGGCGGCGAGCCCACCGAGATAACCGAGGTGGCGCGCTCGTTCATCTCCGCCTTCCCCGACATCCAGGTGTTCATGGACGACCTGGTCCTCGGGGAGAGGACGGTCGAGTACCACTGGACCTTCACCGGCACGAACACGGGGCCCGACGGAACCGGAAACCCCGTTCGGATCACCGGGTTCGAGGAGTGGACGCTCGGCGAGGACGGTCTCGTCGTCGAAGCGCGGGGCCACTACGACCAGGCCGAGTACGACCGCCAGCTCGAGCACGGCGTGCCCGACCCCACGTAGCGCCGATCTCGGTCAGTCGGCCGCGGCCGCGGATGGTGGCCGAACGCCGGTCGAGCGCAACGGCGCGAGGAAGACGACGGTTGAGACCACCAGCACGGCCGCGGCGATCGCGATCACCCAGCCGTCGTCGGCCGTCGGCTTGACCACCATCGCGAAGACGATCGCGTACATGAAGGCGAGGTCGATCCGCAGGATGGTGAAGAGCCGCTGGATGAGCGCCTGTCCCTCCGGTGTCGTCGGGCCCGCGACGGGGATGCGCTTGGCGATCGGCGAGATGACGAGGATCCCCGTCAGGAACGACGCCCCGAAGGTGACGAGGGCGAAGATCACCCATAGGTGGTCCCAGCCCCAGTTCCCCTCGATGATCAGCCAGATCCCCGCGAGAACGACGACGAGCGAGGCCGGGACGAACATGCGCTCGGCGAGCACGCCCGCGCGACCCGCGAAGCGGGCCATCTCCTCCGGGTCTCCGCCCCGGCGGACGACCCACCCGTACATCTGGAACGTGAACGCGCCTCCCAGCCAGATGACGGCCGCAGTGATGTGGACGAACAGCAGGAACTCGTACAACGTCATGGAGCTCGGACCTCCCGGGTTCGGACGCGGACAGCCGATCCTCTACACAACCGCCGGGTGATGCAAGTCGCAGAGGTGCCCGACCGCCGAAGTACGATCCCGGCTCGTGGCGACCGACCGGAACCTCGAGCTCGAGTCGTTCCTCGCCACCGTCCCGGGGATGATCTACCGCTCGCGCCTGTCGCCGGCGCCGTACACGATCGAGTTCGTCAGCGACGAGATGACCTCGATCGCGGGCTACCCGGCGACCGACTTCGTCGGGCCCGACCCGAAGCGGATCTGGTCGGAGTTGATCTATCCCGAGGACGTGGAGGCGAGCCGGGCGCAGGTCGTCGGCGCACCGGTCGACGGGAGCGTCAACGAGTCGAGTACCGCGTGCGGCGCGCGGACGGCACGTATGCCTGGATCCTCAGCAGGTTCCGGAAGGTCGTGGGCGAGGACGAGTCGCAGTGGGTCCATGGCGCGGTACTCGACGTGACCGCGCGCCACGAGGCCGAGGAGCTCCGCCGGAGGCTCGAAGGCGAGCACGCGCGTGCGGCCGCGCTCGAGGAATCGCGAGCGCGGATCGTCGAGGCGGGCGACGAGGCCCGGCGCCGCCTCGAGCGTGACCTCCACGACGGGGCGCAGCAGCGGCTGATCGGCTCGCTGATGATCATGAGACGGGCGGCAGGCGAGGCTGCGGACACGCCCGCATCTCCGCTCCTCGAGCAGGGATCGAGCATCTCGAGCAGGGGCTGGCCGAGCTCCGGGAGCTCGCCCGCGGGATCCATCCGAGCCAGCTCAGCGAGGACGGGCTGGCGCATGCGGTCGCGCTGCTGGCGGACAGGGCGCCCTTTCCGGTCGAGGTCGACGTGCCCGAGGAGCGCCTCCCTCAGCCGGTCGAGACCGCGATCTACTTCATGGTCGCCGAAGGGCTCACGAACGTTGCGAAGTACGCCGGCGCGATGCGCGTACGCATCGGCGTGGCGGTGTGCGACGGAGTCGTGGCCGCGGAGATCTCCGACGACGGTCGCGGCGGCGCGAACGCGTCCGGCGGCTCGGGCTTGCGCGGGCTGGCCGACCGGCTGGAGGCGATCGGCGGCTCGCTCGAGGTCGAGAGCCCGCCCGGCGGCGGCACGGTGCTCCGCGCACGCGTTCCCCTCGGGTCGTCCGCGGCTGCCCGCGGCCGCCTCACGCTGATCCCGCCCCGACCCGGCCCTACTCCGCCGGCGGGCCCCAGCGCAGGCCGTGCTCCTCGGTGAGGCGAGGAATGCTGTCGCGATCCACCTCGAGCCCGTGCCTCGCGGCGATCGCGCCGAGCTCGCTCGGCTCGGGAGGAGGCTCGCGCTCGAGGCGCTCGACCATCTCCTCGAAGTACCGCTCGAATCCGGCGGGCGAGATGAGCTCGAGGATGCGACCAGGCTCGTCCCCGGCGTTCCAGAACGTGTGCCACTGGCCTCGAGGCTTGAAGATCAGGTCGCCGGGCTCGCCGTGGACGACCTCGTCGCCGAGGAGCGCGCCGATACGGCCTTCGAGCACGAAGCTGTACTCGTCCTCACGGCTGTGCCGGTGGAGAGGAGCGGCGAGCGCCCGCGGAGGGATCGGGTGCTCGACGAGCGAGAAGCCCCCACCGGTCTCGTCGCCGCCGAGCATGAACCGCACTCCCATCGAGCCCAGCAGCCCGGCGCGTCCCTCGTCCGGTCCGAGCACACGCGCATCCTTCGGCATCACGGCCTCCTCCGATCTTCGCAACGCGATCATGAGAGCCAGGGTCGCCACGCGCAAGGAGGCGTTGCGCGGCGCACGCCGGTTGCGGCAAGCTTGAGCCATGGTTCCTGAGTCGCAGCTGCAGACGACCGAGCACGGTCTCGCGCCGACCGGCGGGGGCTGGTACGTCGTGAACATGCGCGACGCCGAGTGGCGCCACGCCGACGGCCGCGGCGCCGTCTGCCTCGTCGGCGACGACTTCGAGGGCTGGCGCCGCGAGTCCGACCAGCTCGGCGTCAACCCGTTCGTGCTCATGCCCGGCGAGCCGATGTCCCAGTACCACTGGGAGGCCGACCAGGAGGTCTTCCTCGTCGTCTCGGGAGAAGCGGTGCTCGTCGTCGAAGGCCAGGAGCGTCCGCTTCGAGCGTGGGACTTCGTGCACTCCCCGCCGGGCACGAGGCACGTCATCGTCGGGGCCGGAAACGGACCGTGCCTCGTGATCGCAGTCGGCGCGCGCGAGCACGACGGGCAGCCCGACTCCCTCGGCTTCCCCGCGGACGAGGTTGCGAAGCGCCACGGTGCGAGCGTCGACGAGGACACGATGGACGGGGGCGTCGCGTACGGGTCGCTTCCGCCTCGTGAGCCCACCGCGTATCGCGGCGGATGGCTTCCGGAGTAGCCGCTCGCGCCTACGTCGATGCTCGGCGACGCCGACCCTGCGCCGACAGCGCGTCGAGACGCTCGAGGCTCGCGGCCGGCCACAGCTTCTGTGTGTCGTAGTAGGTCGAGAAGGCCGGCACCGACTCCGGGAGCGTGACCCAGCCGAGCTTCGACCGGGTGTAGATGTGGACGTCGGGCGTGACGCTCGACGGGTCGTCGAGCGTGCCCGCGCGCACGAACCGGATGCCGGCACGCGTGTACCGGCTGAAGACCGCCACCTGGCACGTCGGACAGCGGAAGACCCGCTGCTTCTTGCCTCCGCTGCGCGGGACGTCGACGGGCTGCGGGGCGCCGGCGAGCAGCTCGACCCGGTCGGTCTCGACCAGGACGTTGATCACGAACGCGCTTCCCGTCTGGCGCTGGCAGTTCAGGCAGTGGCAGCAATGCGTGAAGAGCGGCTCGGACGTGAGCCGGTAGCGAACCTCGCCGCAGGCGCAGCCGCCTTCGAGCGTCGTATCCATGGTCTCCTCCTCGCATGTGCGGTCGCACGGGACGGACGCGCCGTAGCGTACGGGCGGACGAGGGCATCCCCCGTGCCGGGCGTGCCGGCTACGAGGCGTCGTTGCCGGGCAGCTTCTGCGCGACCTCCCAGACATGGCCGTCCGGATCGGCGAAGCACGCGGTGCGCACCCCCCATTCACGGTCGATCGGCCCGTTCAGCAGCGTCACTCCGCGCGTGGCCAGGTCCGCGCACACCTCGTCCGCGTCGTCGACCCAGACGGTGAGCTGGCAGCGCGAGCCCTGCTTCCGGGCGGCAACGAGCTCGGGAGCGACGAGGTCGCGCGCCGCCGGGGTGGCGAGCAGGTTGACGATCGTGCCCTCGAAGGCGAACGCGGCCGAGTCGTCGTCCTCGTACACGAGCGGAGCGTCGAACACGCGCTCGTAGAACGCCTTCGCCTGCCGCGGGTCATCCACGAAGAGTGTGATCGCCCCGACCGCCGCGAGTGGCGTGCTCATCCATTCTCCTTCCCTTGTGGTCGCGCCGACATATGTCGGCCTCACGTAGGACGGCCGGCGAACGCGGATCTCATCGCGGTGTCAGTCGACGGCGTCGATCACGGGGCGGAGATCGCGGCCAAGGATCGAGGAGAGCCGCGTCACCTCTTCGCGGAGGGCGCGCCGGGGAGGCTTCCCGGCCTCGCGGAACCAGGCGACGCGCACGTGGTCACGATCGACGTCCCAGGTCCCGCGCACGACCCCGCCGACGACCACCACCGGCGAGATCCAGCCCGCCTGCCTGCTCACCGCGGCACGCCGCGACCCGGGCACCACGCGGCCGTCGGCCGTCCCCGCGCCCAGCACGTACTGGTCGAATCCCGGCAGGAGACGCACCGCCGTCGTCGGTCGCGTCGCCACGAGCTCGTCGAGGTCCTCCGCCAGGACATGCGCGCGCTCACCCTCGACATCCACCTCCGCGAGTCGCTCCTCCAGTGCCTCGAACCAGCCTCGGAGCTGCCGCTTGCCGAAGTAGCCTCCGGCGAGCCAGTTGCCGAACGCCTCGAACGTCGTCGGCCCGTATGCCCGGAAGTACGCGGCCATGGCGGCCGGCGCCGCATCGTCGGACTTCGGAAGGGCCGCCCAGCGGGAGCTCGCGTCCTCGGGGCGCATGAAGGTCACGCGGCTGCCGCGGCTCGGCCCGTGGCAGAGGTCGCCGTTCCAGGCGAGCGGCTTCAGGAGCGTCCCCCAGCTCGAGCCCAGCGCATCCGCGACATGACGCAGGCCTCGGCGCGCGCGTACCGCGGCGGTCAGCTCCTCGCGCGTGAGCGGGCCGTCCTCGAGCGCCGCGCGGGCCGCACGACGGAGCGCCTCGATCTCCTTCGGGGTCACGCCGAAGTAGCGCTGCCAGCTCGGTCGCTCCCAGTGCCTGCCCAGGGCCATGAGCGAGAGGAAGGTTCCCGCCTCCTCCGGCCTCAGGAGGTGCAGCGTTCCCCGCATCGCCCACGTCTTGACGAGACGGCCATCCCGCAGTGCCCGTTCGACCTCCCCCCGTCGCGACGTCTCTCGCCGCACGCGAACGGCCAGCTCCGCCGACGACGCGACCTGCGCCTGGACGCCGCAGAGGCGGCCGACGACGTCCGGCACGGAGAGGCGGCCGACGGGGTCGAGCAGATGACGCCGCATCCGCCACGCGAGCGCCTGCTCCCAGCTGATCGCGACGGCCATCGGCCGAGGGTATCGCCGCGCTCAGGCGCCGAACCAGCGCTCGAGGTGGCCGGCCTCGAACGCCGCCTTCTCCTTTGCGTGCTCCGGGCTCGGCCCGCTGATCGTCACGACCGGGTCGGGCTCCGCGTACCAGCGCCCTCGTACGAGCGCGGCCGAGCCCTGCCCGAGCTCGATGGGGCAGAAGCCGCTCCCGTCGAAGAGCGGCGGCGGCTCCTCACCGCGAAGCTCGGCAGCGATCGCCGCGCCCACGCGCGTGCCCTGGAGCTCCGCCATGACCCCCGCCTTCGGGAAGGGCAGCCCGTTCGGAAGCGGGATGAGCGTCACGTCACCGACCGCGTAGACCCCCTCGTGCGCCGTCGCGAGCGTTCCCGCGTCGACCGCGATCCACCCGTGGTCCGCCGCGAGACCGCTGTCCGTGACCACGGCCGGCGGGCGATGGGGCGGGACCGCGATCAGCAGGTCGTACGGCAGCTCGCCGGCTTCGAGCACGACGCGGCCCGGTTCCACACGCTCCGTCTTCGCCCCGAGGCGGAACGCGATACCGCGCTCCTCGAGCTGCCCGCCCATCCACTCCGAGCCCTCACGGCCGGCGTTCGGCATGAGCATCGGCTGGAGCGTCGCGACCTCGAGCTCCGTCCGCTCGCGAAGGCCGCGGGCGAGGAGGTGCTCGTGGAGGTGGATTGCGCATTCGTAGGGCGCGGGCGGGCACGGATAGGGCGCGCCCGCGATGAGCACGACGATGCGTCCGCCGTCGAAGGCCCGGAGCGCTTCGGCCGCAGCGGCGACACCGGTGAAGCTCCAGACGTCGTGGCCGTGCTCCTCGAGCCCCGGGACGAGCTCGGGCCGCGAGACGGCACCGAGCGCGATCACGAGCTGGTCGGCGTCGAGTGGGCCGCCGGCGGTGTCCACTCGCCGGCCGGCGGGGTCGATCGACGTAATCTCGCTCTCGACGAACTCGACGCCGTGGCGCTCGAGCAGCGCGCGGGAGCGGCTGCCGTCGCGGATCGTCCCGTGGCCGACGAGCTCCCAAAGCTTCCGCAGGCCCATGGCGAACTCGGGCTTCCGGTCGACGAGCACGATCTCGTGCTCCGCTCCGGCGAGCCGTCGCAGCTCGACCGCGGTGGCGATGCCGCCGAACCCGCCTCCGAGGACGAGCGTCCGCGGGCTCATGGCCGGCTCCGTACATGCGCGACGACCTCGATCTCGGTCGGCGCGAACTCGTCGACGAAGCGCTGGACGCGGCTCATCCGCTCCTTGAACTCGGGATGCCCCTTCCAGGCCCGCACGGAGTCCATGCCATCCCAGCCCAGGAAGCTCACGTACCGAGCCTCGACGCGCAGGTCGTGCGCAAGGATCGCCTCGCCGGCTCCCGGGAGCCCGGCGGCCCACCCGGCGAACTCTTCCCAGGCGGCTACGAACTCGTCCTCCTGTCCGGGAAACGGCTGCCACGAGCCGGTGGTGTAGACGGGGTGCTCGGTCGCCTGCATCGGTGCCTCCTCCAGTCGGGCCCGTCCATCGTAGGGAGATCGCGGGGAGCGAAGCGGCGGCTTCGCCGGTCGCAGGTCGGAGGGCGATGCGAGACTTGCCCGATGCCGTCGGAGTCGGTCGAGATCCGCCGTCTCGGCGCCGCGGAGGCGCGCGCCAACCTCGACCCTCTCGCCGCGGTCCTCGTCGACTGCGTGGAGGGAGGCGCCTCCGTTGGCTACATGGCGCCGTTCACGCACGACGACGCGCGCCGCGTGTACGAGACCTACGTGGACGAGGTCGGCCAGGGGCGCAGGATCATGCTCGCCGCGTTCGCGGAGGGCGCGCTCGTGGGAACGGCGCAGCTCGTCTTCGCGCCGCACCCGAACCAGCCGCACCGCGCGGACGTTGCGCGGGTGCTGGTCCATCGGTCCGCGCGACGGCGAGGGATAGCGCAGATGCTGATGGAGCACGTCGAGCGCGAGGCGCTCGCGGAGGGGAAGACGCTGCTCGTGCTCGACGCAGTCACGGGAGGGGACGCGGCGCGACTCTACGAGCGGCTCGGCTGGAACACGGTCGGCGTGATCCCGGACTACGCGCTCTACCCGGACGGCCGGCCGTGCGACACGACGTACTTCTGGAAGTCGCTCGCGTGAGCGCGGCCGACGGGCCGGGACGCGGCTAGGCGCGACGCCCGTCGAGCCGGATCGTCCAGCGCTCGATCGTGTCGACGACGAGGTGCGTGCCGCTCCACGGATCACGCTCGAGCGTCGCGCGGATCTCGTCCTCCGAGGCGGCCTCGACCGCGTGCACGACGCGAACCTCGTCGGCCAGCGGCCCGCCCAGGACGATGAACCCGTCGTCCACGAGACCGTTCATGAAGACGCGGTGCGGCTGCCACTCGGTCTGCTCCTCCATCGGGAGCGACGGATCCCACTCGGGGCCCGAGCGGAGAAGTCGCACGAGGAACATCGCCATGGCGTGCCTCCGAGCCTGCCGAGCGCCCAGGCCCTACTAGGCCAGTCGACCGAGACGACCTCGACCGGCTGCTCGATCCCCTTCAGCGGCTCGGTGCGCGGCTCGGACAGGCGGAACGCCCCACCGACGCCGTCGAGCGTCTCGGTGCTGACGAGGATCTCCCCGCCACGTGCGGCGGCGCCGATGCGTGCGGCGACGTGCACCCCCTGCCCGCCGTAGTCGGTGGACTCGGTCCCGGTCCGGAACGCGGCGCCCGCGTGCGCGCCGATCCTCACGTCGGGGGCGACGATCTCGGCGGCGAGCGCGCGCTGGATCGCGACCGCGGCGTCGATCGCCGCCTTCGGTGCGTCGAACGAGGCGAAGAACCCGTCGCCCGTCTTCTTCACCACCTCGCCGCCGGACTCCACGATGCGCTCCCGCACGAGCTCGTCGTGGCGCGCGAGCAGGCGCTTCCACTTGTCGTCGCCGAGCGTCCCGAGGAGCCGCGTCGAGTCGACGATGTCCGTGAAGAGGAACGTTCGCCTGGCCTCGACCTTGCCCAGCAGCTCATTCGCGCGCTCCTCGTCCAGCCTCGCGCCGAGGCGCTCGAAGGCCGCGAGCGCCCCCTCGAGCTCGACGGTGCTTCCGTGCTCGTCCCCGAGCCTCCGGTGGGCGATCCCGAGCAGCATCCGCGCCAGCGCGGTCTCGTACGGCGCCCCCACGTCGCGCCACTCGTCGCGTGCCCGCTGCAGGCTCGCGGCCGCGCCCTCCCAGTCCTTCTCCGCGAGCTGGAGCTGGCCCGCGGCGACGTTGATCGTGGCGTCGAGGGCGACGGCCCGCCGCTCGCCGATCTTGTACGAGTCGACGATGCCCTCCAGCTCGGTGAGCGCGCGGCGTGCGGTCTTCAGGTCGCCGGCGGCGATCGCGATCTCGACCTGTGCGGGAAGGCGGCGCATGCGGGCGAGCGGATCCTCGGTGTCCTGGAGCGTCCGCGTGATGCCGGCCACGGCGGCGTCGACCTTGCCCTCCGCCAGCCGGAGGAGCGCGAGCCCGGGCTGCGAGTCGTGCCCGAGCTCGTTCGTCGTCCGGTACGCCTCCTCCGCGCCCGCGAAGTCGCCGCGGCGCCGCCGGATCTCCGCGATCTCGTAGTGCCCGCCCGCCGTGATGCTGCGGTCGAAGTCCTGGAGCTCGTCGCAGGCAGCCTGGGCCTGGGCCTCGGCCGCCGGCCAGTCGCCGCGGAGGCGGAGCACCTCGGCACGGTGGATGCGGCACGCGCCCGGAAAGCCGGTCACGTCGAGCTGGTCGCACCACCGGTTCGCAGCCTCCGTCCACTCGGCCGCGCGGCGGTAGTCGCCGAGGTCGCGGCAGGAGCTGATGGTGATGCAGTAGACGAGCCCGGTCGCGTGAGGTCGGAGGCCGCCGGAGACGGCGGACGTGGTCGCCTCGTCGAGGAGCGCGAGCCCTTCCTCGACGCGGCCGGCCTTGATGCGCGCCCGACCCTTCCCGGAGAGCGCGAGGTTCTCGATGTCCCGGTCGCCGACTCGCTGTGCGAGCTCGAACGCCTGGTGGAAGGCGCTCTCCGCCCGCTCGAGGTCGCCCTCGGCGAAGAGCGCGGTGATGCCGTGCGTCAGGAGGAGGCGCCCGTGCTCGGGCGACTCCGGCTGGCCGTCGAGCAGCCGCTCGGCGTTCGCCAGCCACCCTCCCGCGACGGCGAAGGCGCCTCTTCCCTCCTGATCCCAGGTGAGCGTGAGGGCCATGCGCGCGGCGCCGAGCGTGTCTCCGGAGGCGCTGTACCCGTTGTACGCGCGCTCCCGCAGGCGGATCGCCTCGTCGAGCCGCCCGGTCCACCAGGCGGACTCGGCGAAGCGCTCGAGGTCGTCGGGACCGAGCGCCGGACTCCTCGGTCTCGGTGTACGAGCCGTAGGCCTCGCGCCAGGCGTGACGAGCGGCGGCCTGCCGGGCGGCGTCGAGGTGGTCGAGTACCTGGGACACGAGCTTCGAACCATTGTGCACGACCGCTCGTACAGGACGATGTGTCGTGCGCCGTGTAGCGAGCTGCGCCGCGTCCCGGTACGCTCCGGAGAGGAGCGTGGACGGGTCGTGACCTCTCGCCGGTCGCCGACCAGCCGTCTCGCGGGTCGGCTGTCGCTCCTCGTCGCCCTCACCGCGGTCGTCGGCGTGGCGATGAGCGGGTCGGCGACATCGGTGGCCGCGCCGTCGCAGGCGCCGCGTTCGTTCCCCGGGCGGCCCGTACTTCACCGTCGTCTGCGGCTTCAGCCATCGCAACAACGACGACCCGATCCGCTTCCCAGGACAGCCGGGTCGCTCCCACAACCACACCTACATCGGGAACAGGACCGTCGACGCGTCGACGACCGCGGCCTCGCTCCTCGGCGGGCCGACGACCTGTGACGTCGACGACGACTCGTCCACGTACTGGGTGCCGACCGTGTACGCCGGGCCGCTCTTCGTCCCGCCGATGGCCGGGGTCGTCTACTACACGAAGCACGTGACCGGCCCGGTCGCCGCGCCGCCGCCGGGCCTGAAGATGGTCGCCGGGAACCCGACGGCGAGGAAGGCGCAGAACAAGAACATCGTCTCCTGGAGCTGCGGCGGCGTCGGGGGCAGGACCCGGTACGCGGCCATCCCGACCTGCGCCCGGGACGACGCGCTCGAGCTCGAGGTCTGGTTCCCCAACTGCTGGAACGGCAGGACGACCGACAGCGCGAACCACAAGCGCCACATGGCCTACTCGAAGGCGGGGCGCTGCCCCGCCACGCACCCCGTTGCGCTGCCGACGATCACGATCGTGCTCCTCTACCCGCCGCTGCCGCGCGGCGCGGCGTCCTCGGCCGGGAAGTGGGCGTCGCACGCGGACTTCATCAACGGCTGGGACCAGGCGGCGCTCGGCAGGCTCGCCGCCGGGCTCAACGCCCAGCGCTAAGCTGCCCCGAGGAGGGCGGTCGCGGCTAGGGTCCGTCTCCTACGAGAGAGAGGCGGCCGGATGAGCTCGAAGAGGCAGCAGACGATGGCGAAGATGGCTCGCGAGCGGACGGTGCGCGAGCGGCGCGAGAAGAAGCAGGAGAAGAAGCGGCTGAAGCGCCTGGCCGCGGCTGAGGGCGGCGAGGCGGTCGTCGAGGGCGACGCCGAGCTCGAGGATGCGGCTCCCGAGCTCGACGCTCCCACGGTGTCGGCCGACTGACCGGAAGCGGCCCGGGTCGGGGCTCTACGCCCGCTCCTCGATTCGCATCAGGCCGAGGCTGACGATCGTGCGGTAGCTCTCGAACGCGTGGTGGCCCGCCTGGAGCAGGTACTGGTCGCTCGCCTCGAGAACGCGGCTGTAGACGTAGAGCGGCACGCGCACCGAGCGCTCGCAGTCGACACGTAGGCACTCGCACGCGAACTCGACGAGGCCCTGTGCGTCCGTCGTGGGGCTCGCGCCTCGCGCCTTGAGCTGGTTCGCGTGGCGGCGGGAAGCCCGGTGGGCGATCGCCTCCTCGTGCGATGTCGTCTCACGAATCATGCGTGCTCGCCTCCACTCTCGCCGACCTCGGGGCGACCCCTGAACCTGCAAACACTTGCGTCACGCTCGCTCCTCCCTGCCATGAACGGATAAGGAGGGCGCTTGCGGCGCCTTCGGTACTCGTCCGGTGTGGGGAAAGTGTAGCCGGGAGCAGACGCCGACAGGCTCGGGCTCATGGCGCGTAGGCGTCTCCGCTAGCGTCTTCTCCCATGAGCGACGAGACGAAGTCCGAGGAGAAGGCCGAGGCGAAGCCCGACCACGAGCCGCCTGCAGGCGCCGAGACGACGGGCACCTGGCGCGGCGGCGCGACGCCGATCGACTACTCGGCGTGCGCGAAGTGGATCGTGCTGCGCAAGAAGGAGAAGCCCGCCGCGGAGATCTTCTCGGTCTCCTACGTCGCCGACGGCGGAGGCGCGGAGCGGCCCGTCACGTTCGTCTTCAACGGCGGGCCCGGCGCGTCGTCCGCGTACCTGCACATGGGCGCCGTCGGCCCGAAGCGCGTCGACCTCCCGGCGGACGGCTCGCTGCCGGAGATGCCCCCTCGCCTCGTCGAGAACGAGTCGTCCTGGCTCGCCTTCAGCGACCTCGTCTTCGTCGACCCGATCGGCACGGGGTTCAGCCGCGTCATCGAGAACGAGAAGAAGGGCGACGCCAAGGACCAGAAGTCAGACGACGCACCGGACCCCAAGGAGTACTTCGGGTACAAGCGCGACCTCGAGTCGCTCTGCGAGTTCATGGGGCGCTGGCTCTCCGCGAACGGCCGGTGGGGCTCGCCCGTCTTCATCGCCGGGGAGAGCTACGGCGGCTACCGCGTTGGGCGGCTGGCACGGATGCTGCAGGAGAACGCGGGCATCGGCCTGAACGGTGCGATCCTCATCTCGCCGGCGCTCGAGATCACGACGCTCAGCCCCACCGACTACGACGTCCTCGGCTGGATCGACACGCTGCCGACGATGGCGCTCTCCGCGGCTCACCACGGCCGCTCGCGGGCCTTCGCCGCCGGCGCCGACCTCGAGCAGGTCCTGCGCGAGGCAGAGGAGTTCGCCACGGGCGAGTACGCCTCGTTCCTCACCCGCGGCGCCTCGATGCCCGCGGACGAGCGCGGCCGCATCCTCTCCAGGCTCGCGGACCTGACCGGCCTCCCGCTCGACCTCGTCGTCCGCGCCGAGGGGCGGATCACGATCCGGACCTTCTCCCGTGAGCTGCTCCGCGACGAGCGCAAGGTCCTCGGGCTGTACGACGCGACGATCACCGTCACCGACCCCTTCCCGGACCGGGACTCCTTCACCGGCCCGGACCCCACGCTCTCCGGCTCGACCCCGGCGTACACGATGGCGGTCAACCGCCTCCTGCGCTCGGAGATCGGCGTCGAGAGCGACCGGGAGTACACGCTCCTGAGCTACGAGGTGAACACGGCGTGGAAGATCGACTCCGAGCAGCACGCGTTCGCGCTCCCGCCGGGGGCGACGGACGACTTTCGCTACGGGATGTCGCTCAACCCGCACATGAAGGCGTTCGTCACGCACGGCCGCTACGACCTGGTGACGCCGTACTTCTCGAGCGACCGGCTCCGGAACCTGATGCGGCTCGATCCCCAGATGGCCGAGCGCCTCACCGTGCGCCACTTCGGCGGCGGGCACATGTTCTACGCGTGGGAGGCGAGCCGGAAGGACTTCACGGACGCGATCGCGGCGTTCGTCGCCGACGCGGCCGGCTGAACGAGGAGGCCCCGGAGGCGCCGCAATGGTCCAGCCCAGGAGGTGCTAGGGCGCGCTCTCCAGGTACGCGTCGACCAGCCGTTTCGGCGCGCGCAGGAGCCACGCGTCCTCGACGAGCTCCGCGAGCTCGTCGCGCTCAACCCGGTCCATACGCACCAGGAGGATCGGGTGACCCTCGTAGTGCGGTGTCGAGAAGCAGCGGTCGGGCCGTGACTCGATAAGCAGCGCCTTCTCCTCCGGGTCGACGCGGAGGGCGAGAGCGCCCGCCGCGTCGCTGCTCGGGCTCATCCAGACGAAGAGCCTCCCGCCGACCTTGAAGGCCGGCTGGCCGTACGTGGTCGACTCCTCCGCTCCGGGCAGGGCACCCGCGATCGTGCGAACCGTCTCCCAGTCGCTCACTCGACCTCCTGCACATAGGCCGACGCGAGGCGCTTCGGCGCCTGGATGAGCCAGGCGTCCTCGAGTCGCTCCCGCAGCTCCTCGCGCTCGATCGCCTCGAGCCGGGTCTGGACGCCGGGCCAGCCGTCGTAGTGCGGACTCGTGAAGTAGACCTCGGGGTTCGAGTCGAGGATGAGCTCCTTCTCCTCGCGCTCCACGCGTATCCCGAGCCCGCCGCCGTCGCGGTCGCGAGCCTGCCAGGCGAAGAGCTTCCCGCGGACGCGGAACGCGATCCGTCCCGACGCGTCCTCGTCGACCTCGGGGAACGCGAGCGCGAGCTCCCGGACGGTCTCCCAGTCGGCCACGGCCTGACGATAGTCTCGGCCGACCGGCAATGAGGACGTGGATCGGGATCGGCTGCTCGTTCGCTGCCGCAGCGTTCCTCGGCGTGCTCCACTTCGCGGACGCCGACGCCGTCGTCCAGTTCTGCGTCGGGATCGTCGCGCTCGCCCTCCTCGCGTGGACGGTCGGGGTCGGCACCGAGGTGGTCGGTGCGCGCTTCGGCCCCGCCGCCACCGGCGTCCTCCAGTCGACGCTCGGGAACCTCCCGGAGCTCTTCATCGTGATCTTCGCGCTGCGGGCAGGCGAGATCGTCGTCGCGCAAACCTCGATCCTCGGCTCGCTGCTCGCGAACGCCCTGCTCGTGCTCGGGCTCGCGATCATCGCCGGGGCCTGGCGGTCCGACGACGGTGTGATGCGCTTCCACGCCCGCCTGCCGAGCGACACGACGATGCTCCTCATCCTCGTCGTGTTCCTGATCGCGATCATGAGCACCTCGATCGCGACCGACGACGCGGCGAGCGACAACGCAGTCACGATCTCTGCCATCGGCGCCGTCTTGATCCTGCTCGTCTACGGCGCCTGGATCGTGAACTACCTGCGCTCGGGCGCAGACCAGGAGCCCGCAATCACGGATGCGCATGCGCCCCCTCTCGCGTTCGGAGTGGGCATCGCCGTGCTCGCGCTCGCCGGCGTCGCAGCCGCGTTCACGTCCGAGTGGTTCGTCTCCGTGATCGACCCCGCCGTCGACGACCTCGGCATCTCGAAGGCCTTCACGGGGCTCGTCATCGTCGCGATCGCCGGGAACGCGGTCGAGAACGTCGTCGGGATCCAGCTCGCCTGGAAGCGGCGCTACGACCTCGCGGTCTCGGTCGTCAAGAACTCCGTCGCCCAGATCGCCGCGTTCCTGTACCCGGCGCTCGTGCTGATCTCGCTGCTCTTCACGCAGCGCCTCACCTTCGGGGTGCCGGAGGGAGGGCTGGTGCTCGTGGTCGCCCTCGTCTTCTCCGCGCTCGCGATCTGGCAGATCACCGGCGACGGCGAGGCTCCGGGGTACGAGGGCCTCGCGCTCGTCGCGACGTACGCGGTGCTCGCCACCGTCGCCTGGTTCGAGTAGCCGGGTTCGACCGCCCCCGGTCCTAGAGTTCCCGTGATGGAATCGGACCAGGCGCGGCGCGTCGAGCTCCTCGTGCCGATGCGCACGCTCGTCGTCGTCGCGGCGGCGATCGGACTCATGGCGGCCTTCTGGGCCATCGGCGACACGTTCCTGATCGTCTTCGTCGGCATCTTCCTGGCCTTCGTCTTCGAGTACCCCGTGCGGCTCGTGATGCGAAAGACGAGGATGTCGCGCGGCCTCGCGGCGACGATCACGGTGCTCGGGGCCGCGGCCGCGGTCGTCCTGCTCTTCCTCGTGCTCCTCGTCCCGCTCGTCGGGGGGCTCCGCGACTTCCTCCAGGACCTGCCCTCGACCGTCCAGGACCTGCGCGACTCGGACGAGCTGTCGTGGCTCGGCGATACCGGAGCGGCCGAGAACGTCCAGGACGGCGCCGAGACGGTCTCGGTGTCGGTACCGGACGCGATCTCCTCGCTGCTCGGGGTCGCCGGCACCTTCTTCGGCATCTTCCTCGCGGCCTTCACGATCCTCTTCGTCTGCCTGTTCCTCTTGACCGACATCGCCAAGATGAAGCGGTCGCTCGCGAGCGTTCTGACACCCGAGCAGGAGGCGCGCTGGCTCCCCGTCTGGGAGCGCGTCACCGAGATCGTGTCGCGCTGGGCGATCGGCGTCGTCGTCATCGCGACGATGGCCGGGATCGTGCAGGGGACGACCGCGTGGCTCCTGGGATCGAGCTACGCGCTCGCCCTCGGGCTGATCGCCGGCCTGCTCGACACCATCCCCAACCTCGGCGCGACGATCGCCGGCTTCGTCCTCGTCCCCACCCTCTGGGCGGAGGAAGGGCTGACGGCGGCGCTCATCATGCTGGCGGTCGTCCTCGTCTACCAGCAGGTCGAGAACAACGTCATCACGCCCAAGGTCCAGGGGAAGGCGGTCCAGCTCTCCGGCTTCTTCATCATCGTGGCCGTCACACTCTTCGGCTCGCTGCTCGGCGTGCTCGGCGCGCTGACCGCGGTGCCGCTCGCCGCGACGCTCCAGATCTTCGTGCAGGAGCTCACGAAGGCGAGGCGGGAGGCGGTCGCGCTCGAGAAGGGGAACGCCGAGGGAGAGCCCGAGACGACGTAGCCCGGCGCGCTCGTCAAGTCCGTCCGAGGCCGAAGCGACGGCGCTTTCCGCGAGCTGCGGATGGGGCGAGCACCGACAGCGCCTAGGATGCCCGGGATGGCAACCCCCTCGGTCGCAACCGGTCCCGACGTCTCCGCCACGCTCGAGCAGCACCGCGTCGAGCTGACCGCCTACTGCTACCGGATGCTGGGTTCGGCCGACGCGGAGGACGCCGTCCAGGAGACCTTCATCCGCGCCTGGAAGGCGTTCGACAGGTTCGAGGGGCGCTCCGCGATCCGCTCGTGGCTCTACCGCATCGCGACGAACGTCTGCCTGGACATGCTCGAGGGCCGCAAGCGCCGCGCCCGGCCCATGGACCTCGGGCCGGCCGGCGAGCCGGTCGTCGAGAACCTGCGCACGCCCGACCAGCTGTGGATCCAGCCGATCCCGGACAGCCTGGTGGTGCCGGAGGGCGATCCGGCGCAGGTGACGGAGGCGCGGGAGACGGTCCGGCTCGCGTTCGTGGCCGCGCTCCAGCACCTGCCGCCGCGTCAGCGCGCGGTGCTGATCCTGTGCGAGGTGCTTCGCTGGAAGGCCTCGGAGGTCGCGGAGCTGCTCGAGACGAGCGTCGCGTCGGTGAACAGCGCCCTCCAGCGTGCGCGGGCGACGCTCGCGGCGGCCGAGGTGGGCCCGTCGACCACCGCGCCGTCGGTGGAGGCCGCCGACGCGGAGCTGCTCGCCCGCTACGTGGATGCGTTCGAGCGGTACGACATGGAGGCCCTCACGGAGCTGATCCACGAGGACGCCATCCAGTCCATGCCGCCGTTCGACCTCTGGCTGACCGGTCGCGACGACATCTTCACGTGGTGGGTCGGCCCGGGGAACGGCTGTCGCGGCTCGCGCGTGATCCCCACGACCGCGGCCAACGGGTCACCGGCCTTCGGCCAGTACAAGCCGAACGACGCCGGCGACGGCTACGAGCCGTGGGCGCTGCAGGTGCTCGAGATCGAGGACGGCCGGATCGTCGAGCTCACGTTCTTCCTCGACACCGAGACGGTGTTCCCGCGCTTCGGTCTCCCGCTCGAGTACTCGGAACGCCGGTGACTCTCACCGCCAGGTGACTGTCACCCTGGTTGTCCGGAAAGCCGGTGACTGCCATCGCCAGGTGACGGTCGCCTTGGTTGTCGGGGCCTGACCGGCTGACTCGGGCGAGAGCCTCAGTCGGCGAAGAAGTCGTCGAGGATCTCGGCGTCGCCGGGCGCCTTGCGGCTGAACACGATCAGCTCGAGCCCCTCCGTGCCCGCCTCGAAGCCGCGGGCCACGCTCGGACCGACCCGGATGGCGTCGAGCCGTGCGACGTCGACCTGCTCGTCGTCGAGGTGGCACGTGCCGTGCCCGGCCAGGACGACGTAGACCTCCTCGGCCTCCTTGTGACGGTGCCCGAAGGCGTGGTGCTTGCCGGGCTTGACGACCTGGTACGAGACGCCGAGAGTCTCCAGGTCGAGATCGTTGTTGGCGAAGTGGGCCTCCTGAGAGTCGGCGAAGCCGCCCTTCACGGCCGCGTCCTCGACCGTGGCGAGGTTCGTGCGCGTGTAGTCGCCCATGGGCACTCTGTTACCCGGCCTCCGCCCGCCCAAACCTCGGCGCATCGCGCACCTTTCGCCCGACCCGGACCTGCCCGGCCTACAGCAGGATCTCGACCGCGGTCGTGGGAGCGCAGCCGCGCCGGATGAGCTCGACCGCGGAGTGGAGATCGACCTCGCTGCCCGCGAGCCGCTCTGCGAGATGAACCGGATACCCGGCCTCGAGCAGGATGTGGAGTCGCCAGCTCTCGACCTTGGCGGGCTCGTTCTCGTTCCAGGTCGGTGTCTCGGTCGTCTCGGCCATGCGCGTGGGATTCGTGGTCGTTGAGACGTTCCCTCCCCTGTTTTGGTTGCTGCTCCGGGGGTCTTGCGCTCATGCCGAGGCCGATGACCGCGAGGCCTCGTACCTGCGTGCGAGCTCGAGGATCCGGTCCTCGAGCCGCTGCGCCGCGGCGTCTTCCGCCTGCTGGAACCGCTCGGCGATCAGGGCGTTCGCGTGGCGGAGGAAGGTCTCGGTCGACCGGTCGAGTTCCTGGCGGAGGCGGTCCGCGGCCTCCTCGCGGATCGCGCGCATGCGGTTCTCGAACTCGACCGCGCCCGCCTCGCTGAGGCGGTCGACCTCGCGCGTGGTCGCGCGCTCGAGCTCGACGACCTGCCGCCGCTCGAGCTCGGCGAACACGCTCTGGATGCGAGTGCTCGCCTCGCTCTCGGCCAGGTCGACCTGCTCGGAGACGGCGTGCTCGTGCTGGCGCAGGCGCTCGGTGATGTCCTCGATCGCCCTGCGCCGGTCGTCGGCCTGTGACTGGAGCTCCTCGAGCGCATGCGCGAGAGCGTCCTTCGCGGTCGCCTCGAGCTCGTCCCGGAGCCGCGCCGAGGCAGCGCGCTGCTGCTCGACGGTCGTCCCCAGCTCGGCGGCCTCGGCCTCGATCCTGGCCTCCACCGCGCTGATCCGCTGCCGCTCGAGCTGCTCGAGCGCCGTCACCTCGCCGGCGAGGGCTCGTTGGGCGCGCTCGAGATCCGCTTCCCAGGCCCGGAGCCGCTCCTCGAGGCGCCGCTCAACGGCGGCCAGCGTCTCCGCGAGCTGCTCGGAGAGCTCGCGCTCGCGCACCGTGAGCTCCCCGCGTCGCTCGTCCGAGAGCCTCCTCTCCTCCGTCGCGTAGGTCGAGAGCGCGTCCGCGTGGGCGCGGGAGATCGCGACCCGCAGCTGTTCCGCCTGCACCGTAGCCTCGTCCTCCGCCGCGGCCCGCACGCTGCGGCGCGCATCCGCGACGAGCTCCTCCGTCCGTGCCGCGCGTGTGCTCGCGCGGCGGAGCGCGAGCGTGAGCGCTGCGGCGGCGAGGAGCGTCACCACGAGCGCCCCGGCGAGGATCCAGGCCGAGGCCGACATGCCGAGATGCTAGACGGCTAGATGGTCGATGCCACGAGATCGCCGACTCCGGGGCACGAGCTGGCCGCTCCGGCGCGAAGCGCACGCCCGACAGCAGGCCGCTTCGCGGCCTGTGTCCGGGCGGAAGCGGCCCGGACGCGCCAGATCGCGCATCCGGACGCGCGAGATCGTGGCGTCAACCATCTACACCCTGAAGGCGACCAGGGTCGCGGCGAGGGCGACCGTCGCCCCGGTCAGGAGGCGCAGCGCGCGCTCCGACGGCGCGAGCAGCCAGGCCGCGTCGATCTCGCTCCGCCCGCCGTCCCGCAGCTCGATCTCCCCGCGCACGACCGCCGCCTTCCGCCGGACCAGGCGCACCTGGCTCGAGAGGGCGCGCTGCGCGAGCGAGAGGAGGACGGCGAAGAGGGCACCGAGCGCTGCGGCGATGCCGAGGTCGCCCGCGACCGCTGCGTACCCGCAGAGCAGCGGGAAGCCGCCCCAGGCGAGCCCGAACCAGAGGTCGTCGTGGAAGCGGCCTCCGGCGAGCTCGAGGTTGTAGGCGAGGACGAGGAACAGGCCGACCGGGACGAGCAGCGCCAGCCAGGGCCGGAAGGTCGCCGCCCCGGCGAGGCCGATCGCGCACGCGGCGGCGATCGAGGTCGCGGCGAGCGCGACGAGCACGCCGTCCGGGATCCCGGTACGGAGCGGGCGTCCCGTGCGCTCGTCGAGCGCGTGCGCTCCGACCCCGACGGCGAGGGCGAACGCGGCGGCCGCGGCGCCGAGTCTCCCCCAGGCGACCGTCGGCGCGAGGCATCCTCCGATGACCACGTAGGAGACGTGCCAGGCGGTGTACGGAGGGTGGAGCAGGGTCACGTAGTCCCGCCAGCCGCCTCGCTCGAGCGCGTAGAACGCGGGGCGCGCCTCGGGCGGCGCGGTCACGCCCGTGTCCCCCAGATCACGACGCCCCCGCCGAGCGAGAGCCGCCGCGCGCGGACGTTCCGCAGGCCCGCCGCGCGCCAGAGCTCGGCCTGGCGTGTGATCGGGTACCGCTCCCAGAACGACCGGATCGAGCCCCCGAGGAAGTCGCCCACCTCGTCCCAGCCCGACCGCAGGGCTCTGCCCGCGACCGGCAGCCCGAGCCGCACGTACAGCTCCCACAGCGGTCGCGCCATGCCCTGCGGCACGCCGAACTCGAGCGACGCCACGACCCCTCCCGGACGGACGACCCGCGCGAGCTCCGCCAGCGTCGCGCCGGGGTCGTCGACGTACCGGAGGAGGTACGTGAAGGTGAGGTGGTCGAACGAGGCGTCGGAGAACGGCAGGCTCTCCGCCGGACTCTCGACCAGCGGAACGCGGTCTCCGAAGCGTGCGCTCGCGACCGCAAGCATCTCGGGGCTCTGGTCGAGCCCGGTCACCCGGTACCCGCGCCGGACGAGCTCGGCAGCTACGAGCCCCGTCCCGGTCGCGACGTCGAGGACGTGCCCGCGGTCGTCCGGGAGACGGGAGACGAGGAACCGCCGCCAGCGGGGATCCTGGCCGAACGACAGCGTCGCGCCCACGCGGTCGTACGACCGGCCGAGCGGCGCGAACAGCCCGCGGGCGTCGATCGAGGACATCGACCCTATTCTGGCGGCATGGAGCTGGTCGAAGAGCTCGGCCGTGCCGTCGACCTCGTCGGGCGGCACGTGGAGGAGGCCGACGTCGTCTCGGGCGTGGTCGCATCCGAGCCACGCGCCGGCGCGCGTATCTACCTCTGCTCCGTCGACGGCGGCGACGGCCTCCGGAGCTGGATCGCGGTCCGTGGCGACGGGGAGCCCGTGACGAGCCGGCGGGAGCTCCGCGAGGCGGTCTCGATCGCGGCGCTGTGCGAGGTCGCGGCCGACGCGGCCGGCGGAGGAGACCTCGACGGCCTCATCGCGAGCCTCGTCGAGCTGCGGGGGACGGACGCCCCTCCCGGGATCGAGGACGCCGAGGAGGCGGCGCGTGCCCTCAGGGCCGTGCTGTCCGACCTACCGCAGGTCGCCACGCCCGAGAGGCTGGACCAGATCGGCGTCGCGACGCGGCGGCTGGAGCGCGAGCTCGATCCTGCGGCGCCCTCTCCGTTCTCGTCCGCGATGCAGGCGGCGCAGGCCGCGGTGAGCGAGCTCCAGCGCGAGATCGAGGCTGGCTACCGGCTGCCACTCTCGTAGGCCTGTCGCCGCCGCCTACAATCGCGGCATGGAGAGCGGTGGCGGTGGCTTCTTCCCGTTCGGCGGCGATCCCGAGGAGCTGCTCGGAGCGCTTCGGGAGTTCGCAGAGCGTCAGGCGGAGACCGTGCAGGACGCCCAGCGGGAGCAGTTCGCCACGCTCACCCTCAACACTGCCGTCGAGCTGACCGCCGCGGCGTTGTCCCGGATACAGGTCGACGGCCCGTCCGACGCGCAGGCGATCGCGCTCCGCGACGCGATGCGCGTCCTCTTCCCCGAGGCGGTCGCGCTCGTGTCGGCGGCGCGTCAGGGCTTCATGCGGCAGTAGGACTCGGGCAAGGCTTCGCTCCTGGTGCGGCCCGCCGGGTCAGGCCTCCCAGCTCTGCGCGACGAGCGCGAGGACGAGGGCCTCCTCGGTCGGGAGCCGGTTCTCCGCCTGCCGCCACACGATCGACTGCGGTCCGTCGATCACGTCCGCGGTGACCTCCTCGCCCCGGTGCGCGGGCAGGCAGTGCATGAAGACCGCCTCCGTACCCGCCGCCGCCATGAGCCGCGCGTCCACGCGGTACGGCTCGAACGTCGCGACGCGACGCTCGCGCTCGCTCCTCCTCGCCCATCGAGACCCAGACGTCCGTGTACACGGCGTCCGCCCCGGCGACCGCCTCGTACGGGTCGGCGACCACGCGTCCGGGGGCCTGCGGCTCGTAGCCGGGCGGGCAGGCGACGACGACCTCGACGCCCGCGAGCCCGCCGGCCTCGAGCAGGGAGGTAGCCACGTTGTTGCCGGCCCCGACGAATGCGACGCGGAGACCCTCCAGGCGCCCGAAGTGCTCGCGGAGCGTGAGCAGGTCGGCGAGCGCCTGGCAGGGATGGTGTGCGTCCGTCAAGGCGTTGATCACCGGCACGGTCGCGGCTGCCGCGAGCTGCTCGACGGTCTCGTGCGCGAACGTCCGCACGACGATGGCCGCCGCGTATCCCGACAGCGTGCGCGCGGTGTCCTCGATCGTCTCCCCTCGGCCGAGCTGGAGCTCGTCCGGGCGGAGCAGGAGCGGCATCATCCCGAGGCGCTCGGCGGCGGCGGCGAACGACACGCGGGTCCGTGTCGACGGCTTCTCGAAGAAGCACACGAGCGTGTCTCCGCGCAGCGCGTCCACGAATCCATGGGGTCGCGCGCGCATGACCTCGGCCAGGTCGAGGAGCGCGGTGAGGGAGCCCGCTTCGAGATCGGAGATGCGCAGGAAGTGGCGCGGGATCGGGGGTGCGGTGATCACCTGACCCCCTCGCCGACCGCGACGCCCGGCCGGTGGAGGAGGCGGAGCAGCGGGGCGAGCGCGTCCGCGAGCGTCGGCCGCCCGATCTCCTTGATCTCGTAGCGGGCACGGCGGACCGGGCTGCTCGCGGGGAGCAGGCGCGCCAGGTCGATCGGCGTGCCGGTGACGACGACGTCCGCGCCCACCGCCTCGATCGTGGCGCCCAGATCCTCGAGCATCTGCTCCGAGTAGCCCATCGCCGGGAGGACGTGGCCGAGATGCGGGTACGCGGCGAAGACGTCCGCGATCGTCCCCTTGGCGAACGGCCGCGGGTCGACGAGCTCGGCCGCGCCCTCCTGTCGCGCTGCCACGGTGCCCGCGCCGAACGTCATTCCGCCGTGCGTCAATGTCGGTCCGTCCTCGACCACGAGGACGCGCTTGCCCTCGAGCGAGGGGCCGGGATCCAGGGTCACGACGGACTCGGCGATGATGATCGTCGCGAACGGGTTGGCCACCGCGACGTCGCGGAGCACCTGCTGCACCTTTGCCGGCGGAGCGCTCGCCACCTTGTTCACGACGACGACGTCGGCGCGAAGGAGGTTCGCCTCACCCGGGTGGTACGTGAGCTCGTCGCCCGCGCGGAGTGGATCGGTGACGACGACGTGGAGATCGGGTCGGAAGAACGGCAGGTCGTTGTTCCCGCCGTCCCAGACGAGGACGTCGCACTCGCGCTGGGCCAGCTCGAGCACCGCCGCGTAGTCGACCCCCGCGTAGACCGTCATGCCGAGGGCGACCGGCTCCTCGTACTCCTCCCGCTCCTCGACGGTGGGCCGCGCGCGGTCGATGTCCTCGAGGCTGGCGAAGCGCTGCACGCGCATCGCCTCGAGGTCGCCGTACGGCATCGGATGGCGCACGAGCCCGACGCGGTGGCCGGCGGCGGCGAGGAGGGAGCCGATGCGACGGCTCGTCGGGCTCTTCCCGCACCCGGTTCGCACGGCCGTGACCGCGACGACGGGCTTCGAGGCCTCGAGCATCGTCGCGCGCGGGCCGAGGAGCGTGAAGTCCGCGCCCGCGGCGAGCACCTTCGAGGCCCTGTGCATGACGTCCTCGTGGCTCAGGTCCGAGTAGGACAGGACGACCGTGTCGACGCCCTCCTCCCGAACGATCGCCCCGAGCTCCGCCTCCGGCCGGATCGGGATGCCCGCCGGGTAGAACCGTCCGGCGAGCGACGCCGGGTACGTCCTCCCGTCGATCCCGGGGATCTGCGCCGCGGTGAAGGCAACGACCCGCACCGAGTCGTCCTCGCGGAACACGGTGTTGAAGTCGTGGAAGTCGCGTCCTCCGGCCCCCATGATCACGACCCGGCGCATACTCCGATTTGTACGCCGGCCTCGCGGAGGAGCATCGGCGTCGGCGCCGATCCCGGCGTGGCGAACTACGGACTGGCGTTGCGCACACCTCGTAGACTGGCGGCGCCGTGGTCGTCGTGGACCGGGTCATCGTCCGACTCCTGCCGGCCGTCCCCCGTCCGGTCGTCCAGCGTCTCTCGGCTCCCTACATCGCGGGCGCGACCCTCGACGACGCCCGTCGCACCGTGGCCGGCCTGAACGCGGAGGGGAAGCTCGCGACCGTGGACGTGCTCGGGGAGGAGGTCACGAAGGCGGTGGAGGCCGAGGCCGTCGCCTCCGCCTACCACGCCGTCCTGGACGCGATCGCCGGAGACCACCTCGACGCGAACGTCTCCGTGAAGCTCACGGCTCTCGGCTTGCAGATCGACGTCGACCTCTGCCGGTCGCTGCTCGCGACGGTCGTCGCGGACGCGGCCGCGCGGGGGATCTTCGTGCGGATCGACATGGAGGACTCGAGCTGCACCGACGACACGCTCGTGCTCTACCGCGAGCTGCGCGAGGCGAGACGCGAGAACGTCGGGATCGTCCTCCAGTCGCGCCTCCGGCGCAGCCTCGGCGACGTCTCCGCGCTCGCCGATCTCCGGCCGAGCGTGCGCCTGTGCAAGGGGATCTACGTCGAGCCCGCGTCAGTCGCCTACCAGGGGCGTGACGAGATTCGCGAGAGCTTCGTCCGGATCCTGGACGCGCTCCTCGCTGCCGGCTGCTACCCGGCGGTCGCCACGCACGACGAGTGGCTCCTCGAGCGCACGCTCGAGCGCGTCGCGGGCATGAGCCGCGAGCAGTACGAGCTGCAGATGCTGCTCGGGGTACGCGAGAGACGCGCCTCCGAGCTCGCGGACGCCGGGCACCGACTCCGCGTGTACGTGCCCTACGGAGACCGCTGGTACGAGTATTCGCTGCGGCGCCTGCAGGAGAACCCGGCGCTCGCGACGATGGTCGCGAAGGCGACGTTCGGCCGCCTCGTGCCGGGCCGCTAGTCCAGCGTTGGTGGACTCCTTCACGACGCGACCGCGCAGCGGTCGCCTTCAGGGATCTCCGCGCGGCGGAGATCCGCTCGTGCGGATCTCCGCCTTGCGCACTAGTCGTCCTCCATCGGCAGCAGGAGGCTCCCGCCCCCGTCGATGATCAGCGTCTGGCCGCGGATCATCGACGCGTCCGGGGAGCACAGGAACGTGATGCAGGCGGCGACGTCCTCGGGCGTCACGAGCCGGCCCACGGGGTTCCGGCGCCCGAGCGCGAGCATCGCGTCCTTCCGGGGGAAGTGGTCGAGCGCGCCCGTCTCGACCACGCCGGCGGACACCGCGTTGACGGAGATCCCGTTCGGCGCGAGCTCGACCGCGAGGTAGCGGACGAGCGCCTCCATGGCGGCCTTGGACGCGCCCACGAGCGCGTAGTCCTCGAGGACGCGGATCGACCCGAGACTGGAGATCGCGACGATCGACGAGCCGTCAGGCATCGACGGCACCAGGGCCCGCGTGAGGGAGAGGAACGCGCGGGCGTTCGCCGCGAACGTCCAGTCCCAGTGCTTCTCCTCCGTCTCGAGCGCGGGCCGGATCACGCCGGTCGCGGCCGCGTGCACGAACACGTCGACCGCCCCGAGCCCGGCCACCTCCTCGGCGATCCGCTGCGACGCGACGTTGCCGCGGACGAGGATCGTCTCGACGCCGAGCCCCGCGAGCTCCGCGGCCGTCTTCTCGGCGGCCCGGTCGCCCCGCATGTACCCGAGCGCGATCCGTCGCGCGCCGAGGGACGCGAAGCGAAGGGCCGTCGCCTTCCCGATGCCGCGAGTCCCTCCGGTGACGAGCACCGAGGCGCCCTCGAACAGGCCACGCTCGATCCGACGTCACGCTACGTGACGTCGGTGGTCGAGCGGCGCTTCGGGAGCGGGTCGGAGGCCGGCGCCGACGACGGGATCGTCGCCCAGCCGATCCGCGACCGGGACTCGCGCGGCGCGCCCGCGGCCAGCGACGAGGCGTGCCCCAGGCGGTCGAGGAGCTCCATCTGCTGCTCGCCGTGCCGGCGCACCGGATGGTCGGCGGGAAGCTCCTCGATCAGCTCCCGGACCCGCGCGCGCAGCTGGTAGGCGAAGTGTGGCGTCGCGGGCCCGACGAGGGCGTCGATGTCGTCGATCGTCGGCTCGGCCATCGAGGCCGAAGCCTACCGTGGAAAACCTTTCATCCTCTTGTCGCCCTTACAGTGCCAGGCACTGTAAGGGGATGCTTCGCGCCCAGGGCGCGGGCCGTCAGCCGAACGCCGTGCGGAGGAGCTCCCGTGAGACGCCGCCTTCCGTGTACAGCGACGTTCCCTGCTCGAGCAGCTCCTTCGCCCCGGCCACGAGGGCACCGTACGCGGACGCTGCCAGCAGGCTGCCTGTCGAGACGCGCCGCACGCCGACGGAGGCGAGCTCCGCGATCGTCGGCCCGCCGGGGACCGCGAGAACGTTCACGGGGACGCGCACCGCCTGGACGACGGCTGCGATCTGGTCGAGATCGCGGAGCCAGGGCGCGTACACGGCGTCCGCTCCCGCGTCGCGGTAGGCGACGAGGCGCGCGATCGTGTCGTCGAGGTCGTCCACGCCGTGGAGGTGGTTCTCGGCACGGCCCGTCAGCACCATCGGCTCGGCGAGACGATGGGCAGCCTCGGCGGCGATCGCGACGCGCTCCGCGGCGACCTCGACGTCCTCGATGCGACCGGTCGCGGGATCGAAGTCCTCGATCGAGAAGCCGGCAGCACCTGCCTCGGCCAGGAGCGCCACCGTCTCCGCGACGCCACCCGGGTCGTCGGGGTAGCAGCGCTCGCTGTCCACGTTGAGCGGCAAGGAGGTCGCTCCGGCGACGCTCGCCACGTGTGCGACGAGCTCGTCGCGGGTCACCTGCTGGTCGAGCTTCCCGAGTGCCCAGGCGTAGCCGGCGCTCGTCGTCGCGAGCGCCTGGAAGCCGCAGGCCGCGAGCAGCTTCGCGGAACCGGCGTCCCACGGGTTGGGCATCACGAAGAGCTCGTCGCCCGCATGCAGGGCGCGGAAGCGGGCGCGGCGGTCGGCGACGGTCATGGGCTCCTCCTCTCGGTCCGTTCCGGGCTTCCTACCAGCCCGCGGGTAGCGTCCGTCGCGTGCGCCGGCCGTCGACCGTCGAGCTCATGCTGCTCGCGACCGTCCTGCTCTGGGCGCTCAACGTCAGCGTGACGAAGTACATCCTCGAGCACGGGCTCGCGCCGCTCGCGTACGCCACCGTGCGCTACGCGCTCGCCGCCGTCATCTTCGTCGGCCTCGCCCTCCTCGCCGAGCGGTCATTGCGGATCGAGCGGAGGCACCTGCCCGTGCTCGCGCTCGCCGCGATCGTGCTCTGGCTCAACCAGCTCTCGTTCGTCCTCGCGCTCGACGCGACGACGGCGACGACGATCGGCCTGCTGCTCGGTGCGATCCCCATCTTCACCGCGCTCCTCGGGCTCGCGCTCGGACGGGAGCGCCTGACCCGCCGCTTCTGGGTCGCCGCGGCGATCTCGGGGGTCGGCGTCGCCTTCGTCGCCGTCGGCTCGGGCGGCGACGTGTCCGGCGGCTGGGAAGGGATCCTCCTCGGCCTCGCCATCTGCGCGACCTGGGCGGCGTACTCGATCGTCGCGGCGCCGCTGATGCAGACGTACTCGCCGCTGCGCGTGAGCGCCGTCGTCATTCCGTCCGCGTGGGTGCTGATCGCGCTGAGCGGGCTCGAGCAGACCGCCGACCAGGACTGGCACGTCGGCTGGGAGGTCTGGGCCCTGCTGCTGTTCGCGACGCTCGGGCCGCTCGTCCTGACGAACATCCTCTGGTTCCGGTCGCTCCACCGCGTCGGGGCGGCACGCGCGACGCTCGCGGTCAACCTCCAGCCGTTCGTCGCGGCGCTGCTGGCCGTCGTCCTGCTCTCGGAGCCGCTGAGCGTCGTGCAGTTCGTCGGCGGCCTGCTTATCGCCGCCGGCCTCGTCGTCGCGCGCCGGCGGTCCCGGCCGGCCGAGAGGCGCCTAGAATCGGACGCATGAGCGAACACGACTTCATGCCGATCGACGGCTGGGACCACATCGAGATCTGGGTCGGGAACGCGAAGCAGTCGGCGTACTTCTACGAGCACGCCTACGGGTTCACGCGCACCGCGTACGCGGGGCCCGAGACCGGGCTTCGCGACCGCGCCTCGTACGTCCTCGAGCAGGGGGACATCCGCATGGTGCTGACGAGCGGGCTCCGCGCGGACAGCGACATCTGCAGGTGGGCGGCCACCAAGGGCGACAGCGTGCGCGACGTCGCGCTCGCCGTCCCGGACGCGACCCACGCGTACCGGCAGGCCGTCCAGCGCGGCGCGCGCGGCGTCGTCGAGCCGCACTGGGCCGAGGACGACCACGGCCGCGTCGAGCTCGCCGCGATCGCGACCTATGGCGACAACATCCACACGTTCGTCAACCGCTCCGAGTACGCCGGCCCCTATCTCCCGGGCTACCAGTCGGTGCTCGGGAACGGCGCCAGCCCGGCACGAAGCGCCGGCCTGGTCACGATCGACCACGTGGTCGGGAACGTCGAGCTCGGGCGCATGGACGAGTGGGTCGGCTTCTACGAGCGCGTGCTCGGCTTCACGCAGCTGACGCACTTCTCGGACGAGGACATCTCGACGGAGTACTCGGCGCTCATGTCCAAGGTCATGACGGACGGCGAGGGGAAGATCAAGTTCCCGATCAACGAGCCGGCCGAGGGCAAGCGCAAGAGCCAGATCGAGGAGTACCTGGAGTTCCACGGCGGCCCGGGCGTCCAGCACGTCGCCCTCCAGAGCGAGGACATCGTCCGCTCGGTCGCGTGGCTGCGCGAGCACGGCGTCCTCTTCATCGCGACGCCCGACTCCTACTACGAGATCGTCCAGGAGCGCGTCGGGGAGATCGAGGAGAACTGGGACGACCTCCGCTCGATGGGCGTGCTCGTCGACCGGGACGAGGAGGGCTACCTCCTCCAGCTCTTCACGAAGATCGTCCAGGACCGCCCGACCCTCTTCTTCGAGGTCATCGAGCGACACGGGTCGCGCGGCTTCGGAATCGGCAACTTCAAATCGCTCTTCGAGGCGATCGAGCGCGAGCAGGCCCTACGCGGAAACCTCTAGCCCGGCACCGGCCAGGAGCTCCTCCGCCTCGCGGACGTTCCGAGTCGCGCCGAGTGGCCGGTGGAATGCGATCGACCTCCTGAGCTCCGTTTCAGCCTCGGCGGATCGTCCTTGTTCGAGGTGACGCGTGCCAGCGCGGATCCGTGCGTAGCCCTCGTCGACGTGGCCGAGCGCTGCGAGCACGGTCGTCGCGCGTTCGAAGTCTGCATCGAGGACGGCGAGGACCAGCGCACGCCAGACGTATTCCTCCGGCGCCGTGAAGACCAGCCGGCGCAGGGGCTCGACGCAGTCGAGGCGCTCGGCGACCCATGCGATGTCGATGGCTCGATGGATGTTGATCGGCGACAAGTTGGCTTCAACGAGCGCTGCGAACTCCCGCGCGACGCCCTTCGCCTCGTCCAGCAAGCCGAGCTCCGCGGTGACGAAGGCCTGCTGCGAGAGAACCGGAACCAGGACCTGGCGATCGCCGGCCGCACGTCCGACCTCGACGGCGCGTCTGACGTCCTTCAGCGCATCCTCCTCGTCCCCCTGCGCCAGTCTGATGCGCGCTCTGGCGGTCCGCGGGTGGTACTCGAAGTAGGTCGCGCCGGCTCCTTCGAGCCCGGTGATGAGCTCGTTCGCCAGCGCGTGCGCCTCCGCCCACTTGCCCGTGGGGTACAGGGTCCCGCAGAGCACGGAACGGCTCGCGAGCGCGAACCGCAGCCAGCCAAAGCGCTCGGCGACGCGCGCCGCCTCCGCAAAGTGGACCGTGGCATCGCCGAGGTCGCCGCGGAACCACGTCGTCGAGCCCAGGTTGTGGTGCGCACGTGACTCCTCGGGCGAGCCGACGGAGCGAGCGAGCTCGATACTGAGCTCGAGGTCGACAACTGCACCATCCAGATCGAACGCATTCGTCTTCGCAACGCCGCGATTCGTCAGGGCGCGCGACGCGAGGTCGGTGAGCCCGAGTGCGGTTGCCATCTCGTACGCCTCTTGCGCAACCGCCTCTGCGTCTCGGCCTTCGCCGAGGGCGAGCAGGCGCGAGGACTCGGTCAGGACCCGAACCTTGGCCGGCGACGGGGCTGCGCCCCGTACGAGAGCGAGGGCGCGCTCCATGTGGCTGTACGCGGCGTCTCCGTGACCCTGCAGGTGGAGCGCCTCGGTGAGATATGCGTGCGCCTCGGCGGCGGCTTCGTCTTCGCGGACCCTCAGCAAGGCATCTGCCGCCGACTCCAAGGTCTCGATCCCGCGCTCGTCCCCGGCGACCGCAAGCGCCCGCCCGTGGCTGAGGAGAAGCCTCGGGTCGGGGTCGTCGGAGAGCTCGAGTGCCCGCTCGTAGAAGTGCGCGGCCTTGCCGTACGCGCCTAGTGCGAAGCTCCGGTGACCGGCCTCCCGGAAAGCGCAATGAGCACGCTCGGCGAACGCGTCCGTGTCTCCGCTCGTCGCGCCGGCGTACTCCAGCGCGGCCCCATAGTGATACGCCAGCATCTCGGCGTGGTCGTCGGGCCGACCGAGCGACTCGATCCACTCGGCCGTCCGGAGGTGTTTGTCCACGCGCTGCGCTCGCGGTATCTGCTCGTACGCGACGTCGCGCGTGAGCGCGTGCCTGAAGCTGTACTCGATCTCCCCCGCAACCGTGCTTCTTCGCTCGCGCCGCACGAACTCTGCGCGCTCGAGGCGATGCAGACGCTCCTCGAGCTTCCAACGCTCCTGACCGAGCGCTCCGAGCCAGAAGCCCCTGCCGACCACCGCCGCATCGGACAGGAGCTCCTTGTCGTCGCGCTCGAGCGTGTCGAGGCGGGCGGCGATCAGGCCCTGCACGGTCTCGGGCACCAGCGAGCTGCCGGGCCTCTCGCTCAACATGCGAGTGAACTCCTCCGCATAGAGGGGGTTGCCGCCGGCATGGTCGAGGAGCCGCGCCTGCAGCTCCGCATCTATGACAGCCCGCCCGAGGAGCGCGTGCACCAGCACGGTCGTCTCCTGCTCGTCGAGCGGGGACAGGAGGATCGTGGATGAGTTCACCTTGCCGCCGCCCCAGCCGATGCGGCGAGTCAGGAGCTCCGGCCTGGCGGTGGACAGCACGAGGAGCGGAACGCCGCTCGCCCAGTCGACGAGGTGGTCGACGAAGTCGAGGAGCGCGTCGTCGGCCCAATGCAGGTCCTCGAAGACGAGGACGAGCGGGCGCTCGTCGGCGATCGCCTCCAGGAAGCGACGCCAGGCGGCGAACGCCTCGTCGCGGTGGTCGCCCGCTGTTTCGTCGGAGTCGAGCCCGGCGAGCGGGCGCAGGCGCCGCTCGATCCATGCGGCATCGGTCGCATCGCCGACGAATCGCTCGACGGCCTGGCGAAGCTTCGACTCGGCCTCGGCCGGGTTGTCGGACTCCAGGATCCCCGCCTGCGCCTTGACCATCTCGCCGAGCGCCCAGAAGGTCACACCCTCCCCGTAGGGGAGTGAGCGGCCGTGGCGCCAGAAGACGAGTCCGTAGTCGCCGGTCTCGATCGTCTGGAAGAGCTCATATACGAGCCGACTCTTGCCGATGCCCGGGACGCCGACGAGCGTGACGAGCTGCGGCTCGCGCTCGCTGATCACGCGCGCGAGCGTCTCGCGCAGGAGTGTCAGCTCCTGCTCCCGGCCGACCAGGGAGGCGCCGCCGACCCGCTCGACCGATACGCGGGCGCGCGCCTTCTGCGCCACCCAGACTGCGATCGGCTCCGCCTTGCCCTTTGCCTCGATCGAGCGTGCCTCTCCGTACTTCACCGCGCGCTCGGTCGCTCGGTACGTCGTCTCGTCCACGAGGATCCCGTTCGTCGGCGCGGCCGTCTGCAGGCGCGCGGCGGTGTTGACGACGTCGCCGGACGCCATGCCTTCTCCCGCCTCGGGCCGAGCTCCGAGCGCCACGAGCGCTTCCCCGGTCGTGATCCCGATCCGCACCTCGAGCTCGCCCTCCTCGGCGAGCACGTCGCGGATCGAGAGCGCCGCCCGGACCGCGCGCTCCGGATCGTCCTCGTGAGCGACCGGCGCGCCGAAGATCGCCATCACGGCGTCTCCGATGAACTTCTCGACCGTGCCGCCGAAGCGCTCGAGCTCCGCGCGGACACGCGCGTGGTAGGGCTGGAGCAGCCGGCGGACGTCTTCCGGATCCATCGTCTCGGCGCGCGCGGTGAAACCGACGAGGTCGCAGAAGAGGCACGTGACGACCTTGCGCTCCTCCCGTCCGGGCTCCGCGTCCAACGGCGTCGCGCACTGCGAGCAGAAGCGCGCGTCCTCCGCGTTCTCGCGCCCGCAGCTCGGGCAAATCTTCACGCGTGGAGGATAGGCGCGAGAATGCCTCCATGGCCGTCCCCGAGACCCGCCACGCAAGGAACGGCGACGTCTCGATCGCGTTCCAAGTGCGTCGCGCCGCCGAGCTCGAGGGCGTTCCCGGCCGATGGTGCCTGTTCGCGGTCGAGCACCCTCCGGGGTGACGGTCGTGGCCTCGCCGCGTACGCAGTACGCCCGCAGCGGAGACGTCGAGCTCGCGTACCAGGTCTTCGGCGAGGGCGACCGCGACCTCGTGCTCGTGCTGGACTGGGCGAGTCACCTCGAAGCGGTCTGGGAGCAGCCGCTGACGGAGGAGTTCCTCGTGTCGCTCGGGAGGCTCGGGCGCGTCCTCTGGTTCGACATGCGCGGGGTCGGGATGTCGGACCCGGTCCCCGGAGGCGCGGCTGCTCCGGAGGACTGGGTGGCCGACGTCGCGGCGGTGATGGACGCCGCGGGATCCGAGCAGGCGACCCTGCTCGCGCAGGGGCATGCAGTACAGCTCGCGCTCATGGCCGCGACCACGCACCCGGAGCGGGTGTCGTCCCTCGTGCTCTACAACGGCTTTGCGCGCCTCGCGCGCGCAGACGACTACCCGGCCGGGATGCCACCTGCCGCCCACGAGGCGGTCCTCGAGCTGATCGCGACGCAGTGGGGGACGGGAGCGCTCGCGTACGCCCTCGCGCCCTCGGTCGCCGAGCGGCCGGGTGTCGTCGAGTGGTGGGGTCGCGTCGAACGTTTTGCGGGAACGCCTCGGACGGCGCTCGCGAAGGCACGGGCGATCTACGAGCTCGACCTCCGCGACGTGCTCCCGCTCGTCTCCGTCCCGACGCTCGTCCTCCACAGCCGGGACAACACGTACGTCCGCGTTGGCCACGGCCGCTACCTCGCCGAGCACATACCCGGAGCTCGTTTCGTCGAGCTCGACAGCGCGGATCACTGGCCGCTCCCGGATCCGGGCCTGCTCGGCGCCGTCGAGGAGTTCGTCACGGGGACGCGCACGCTGGTCGACGACGCGGAGCGCGTTCTGGCGACGGTCCTCGTCGTGGATGTCGTCGGCTCGACGAGGCATGCGAGCGAGCTCGGGGACAGGCGCTGGAGCGTGCTGCGCGACCGCTTCGAGGACATCGTCCGGCGGGAGCTCGACGCCCACGGTGGCGAGCTCGTCGACGTTGCCGGTGACGGCGTGCTCGCCACGTTCGACGGCCCGGCGCGGGCGATTCGCTGCGCGAGCCAGGTCCGGGACTCGGTGCACACGCTCGGTCTCGACGTGCGCTGCGGGGCGCACGCCGGCGAGGTGACCCGACGACGCGGGGGAATCGCCGGCATCGCGGTGCACATCGCAGCCCGTGTCTCGAGCGCCGCGGCGCCGGGAGAGGTCGTCGTCACCCGGACCGTGCGCGACCTCGTCGCCGGATCGGGGATCGCGTTCGAGGAGCGGGGCGAGCACGATCTCGAGGGCGTGCCCGACCGCTGGCAGCTCTACGCGGTGACCAGCTGACTCCGTAGCCTTCCGCCATGTCCCCGCAGCGGCGAACCGCGCTCGTGTCGGTCGGGGCAGCCTGCGCGCTGATCGCGATCAAGCTCGTCGCCGGCCTCGCGAGCGGGAGCCTCGGCCTCCTCGCCGAGGCCGCCCACTCGGGCACCGACCTGGCCGCGGCGCTCGTCACGTTCTTCGCGGTGTCCGTCGCGGTGAAGCCCGCGGACCGGGGGCATCCCTTCGGGCACGCGAAGGCCCAGAACCTCGCGGCGCTCGCGGAGGCCGGCTTTCTCATCGCCGTCAGCCTCGCGATCGGAGCCTTCGCGATCGCCCGTCTCGCGGGGGTCGTCGAGTTCGCGGTCGAGCCCACCGTCTGGACGTTCGCGGCTATTGCGCTCGTGATCGTGATCGACGCGTCGCGCACGGTCGTCTCGCTCCGGAGCGGACGCGAGTACCGGAGCGACGCTCTCCTCGCGAATGCCCTGCACTTCGGGAGCGACCTCGTCGGCACCCTCGCCGTGCTCGTCGGTCTCGGCGCCGCCGCCCTCGGGTTCCCGGAGGGAGACTCGCTCGCCGCGCTCTTCGTCGCCGTGCTCGTGATCGTCGCCGCTGCTCGGCTCATCCTGCGGAACGTCGGCGTTCTCATGGACCGGGCAGCAGTGGATGCCGAGCACGAGGCGCGGAGGGCGATCGCCGAGCTCGACCCGCCCGTCGAGCTGCGACGCCTTCGCATGCGGCAGGCGGGGGGCGCTCACTTCGCGGACGTCGTGATCGGCGTCGCCCCCGGCGCGGTGGTCGGCCAGGGCCATGCCGCCGCGGACCGGGTTGAGGACGCCCTGCGCGGGCGGCTGCCCGACCTGGACGTCGTGGTGCACGTCGAGCCACGGGACGCGGCGGGCGGGATCCGCGAGCGCGCGCTCGCGGCCGCTCTCGGCGTCTCCCACGTGCGCGAAGTCCACAACCTCACCGTGCTCGACGTCGACGGCCGCACGGAGGTCTCGCTGCATCTCAAGCTCCCGGGCGATCTCGAGCTGGAGCGCGCGCACGAGATCGCCGAGCGGGTCGAGCTCGCGATCCTGGAAGCCGTGCCCGAGGTCGAGGACGTCCGCACACATCTCGAGCCGCTCGCCGACGCGGCCAGGGCGGCGCAGGAGGTCACGATCGACGCGGACACCGTCGAGCGGGTCGTCGTGCAGGAGACGGGCGCCGCGCCCCGCGAGCTGCGGTTCGTCCGGACGGACGACGGGATCGTCGCCTTCCTGACGCTCGCGCTGGCCGGCGACGAGTCGCTGGCCGATGCGCACGGACGTGCGAGCGCGGTGGAGGAGCGGATTCGCGAGGCGGTGCCGGGGATCGCCGACGTCGTCGTGCACACGGAGCCCTGACGGCGTGCGTCTCTGCATGTTCCATCCGGTCGACCATCCGCTGGAGCGCGGCTGGGTGGGCAGGATCGACGGGGACCAGGTCGCGCACCTCGCGGCGCAGACGTTGCAGTCGTTCCTGACCGGGGGCGGCTCCGCGCGGGAGCACGCGGTCTACCCGCTCGCCGAGGTCCGCCTCCTCTCGCCGGTGCTGCACCCGCCCTCGGTGCGGGTCTTCGACGGGCAGGAAGCGTTCGCGTTCGCGAACCCGGCGGCGATCGTCGGCCCCGGGGCGTCCGTGCGAGCAGCGGGCGGGCCGCTCGAGCTCCTCCCCCGGCTCGCGGCGATCGTCGGCGCCGACGGCGAGCTGGCCGGCTACACGCTGCTCGCGGACTGGCGCCTGCCGACGGCCTCACCGCCGAAGGACCGCGACTTCGCGCTCGGTCTCGGCCCGGTGCTCGTCACGCGGGACGCCCTGGCACCCGACGGGCTCGAGGTCGTCGCCCGCGTCGACGGCGAGGAACGCGAGCGCGGGCGTCTCGACGGGTTCGACTGGGCGGCCGCCCACGACCTGGCGGCTGTAGGCACCACGCTCCGGCCGGGCGACGTCCTCGCCGGCCCGGCGTCCGGGCGGGTCGGGGCCGTCGAGCCCGGCTGCTCGGTCGAGGTCGAGGTCGAGGGGGTCGGGACGCTGGGCGCGATGACGAGCGGCTAGACCGGGCCGCACGCGTCGGTGCGGTAGAGCTCGTAGCGGCTCGGGGTCAGGATCCAGGCCCAGTGCGAGCCGACCGGCACGGCATTGAACGTGTGCCGGAAGGCGTCGCTCGTCTGCAGGGCGGTGTTCTCGATCCGGACCCGGAGCGTGACCGCCTTCGCGTCGACGCGCTCCGACTCGCCGGGAATGCGCACGGAGCGATCCGCCACGCGGAGCACGTCGATCGAGCCGAGGTTTGCCCCGACCGGGTTCCGGAGCTCGCAGTCGACGTACTCACGACGCGGTGCGACGAGCTTGTGAGCCGGGTACAGCGAGCCCCAGGCGGCGTCGTAGTCGTCCGCGACGACGAGTGCGACGATCCGCGAGACGAAGGCTGCGGGGTCGTCGCGCGCGCCTGCGTCGGGGCGGGTGAGCGTGACGAGCGCCGCGGCAGCGAGGGCCGCTGCCACGAAGGCGAGGGCCAGGCCGACGATCACGCTGCGCTTCACGACTGCTCCTTCGGAGCCGAACGGGTACTGGATGGTAAGACAAGCCGATGCACCGCCTGGTAGTCGACTGGGACGGCACCGTGACCGAGGTGGATGGTCTCCACCTCGTGCTCATCGAGTTCGGCGACGAGCGGATCTACGACGAGGCGGAGACACGCCTCGGACGAGACCTGACGCTGCACGAGGTGATCGCGTGCGAGTTCCGTAGCGTGCGGGCGCCGCTGCCGGAGGTGGTCTCCTGGGTTCGCGACAACGTGCGTGTGCGCGACGGCTTCGGCGAGCTGGCACGCGCGCACCGGCCGCTCGTCGTCTCGAGCGGCTTCCACGAGCTCATCGAGCCCGTGCTCGCCCGCGAGGGCATCGACCTGGAGGTGCACGCGAACCGCCTCGACGCCCGCCCGGACGGGTGGCGCGCCCTGTTTCGGAACGACCGGCCCTGCCCCGCGTGCGGCGAGCCGTGCAAGCGTGCGGACGTCGCCGGGATCGACGACGTCGCCTACGTCGGTGACGGCGTGTCCGACCGGTGCGTCGCGCTCGCGGCCTCGCGCGTCTTCGCCCGCGACGGCCTGGCGCGCTACCTCGACGCGCGAGATGTCGACTTCGAGCCGTTCGAGGACTTCTACGACGTGCTCGCAGCGCTGGACGCAGGTGGGCCGGTCGTTCCGCCGACCCGTAGGCGAGGCCGGAACACGTAGCTCGGCCGTCGCTCGACCGGCCGGTCGGCCTGAGCGAGCAGCGCGGAGACGGCCGTCTGGGCGATCTCGTCGATCGGCTGCTCGATCGTCGTCAGCGGTGGCTGGGTCCACGACGCGGCGTCGATCCCGTCGAACCCGACGATGGAGACGTCCTCCGGAATGCGCAGGCCGAGCTCCTTCGCCTCGTGCACGGCGCCGAGCGCCATCACGTCGCTCGAGCACATGACGCCCGTCGGGCGCCCGGCGACCGGCCGCTTCATGAGGTCCCGCATCGCGGCCCGTCCGCCCGCGAAGCCGAACTCGGCGTGGGCGACGAGCCCGTCGAAGAGGCCCGCCGCGCTGAGCGCGTCGCGGTGCCCGAGGGTCTTCTCCCGGGTCGGGAGAGCGAAGGCGTCGCCGGCGACGAAGCCGATCCGGTCGTGGCCGAGCTCGATGAGGTGCTCGGTGGCGATCCTCCCCGCGACGCGCTCGTCGACGCCCACGGACGTCACCTCGAGGTCCTCGGACCCTCCGTTCACGAACACGAGCCGTGCGCCACGCTCGAGCAGCGTCGCGTAGTGCGCGTGGCTGCTGCGGACGTCGGTGATCTCCGCGGAGATGAAGATCATCCCGTCCACCCGCCGCTCGAGGAGCATGTGGACGTACTCGAGCTCGCGTTGTGCCGAGCCGTGGGTGTTGCAGAGGATGGATGCCAGCCCGGTGCCCGCCGCCTCCACCTCCATCGCCTCGGCCAGCGCGCCGAAGACCGGGTTCCCGAACTCGGGCACGAGCAGGCCGATCGCACCGGAGGGCTCTACCCTTCCCGGTGGGACGTAGAGGAGGTCGCGCATCGCCCTCTCCACCCGCTCGCGGGTCTCCGGGCGCACCGCCGCGGAGCCGCTCACGACACGCGACGCGGTGGCGACGCTAACTCCGGCGTGATCCGCGACGTCTCTAAGGCTGGCCATGGCCAGTCGGGTCGGTGGTCAGGTGGTGGGGGCCAGGAGGCATTTCAAGGGAAGGAAACAAAGCGTCATCGTCGCTCGCCGGATCATAGCGCCATCTATACGGAGTTTATGCGCTTGACCGGCGCGCAAGGTCGGGCTAGTCTCTCGGCGTCGTTTCGTGAAAGTGAAACACCTTTCATCCGACGCTGGTACTTCGTTACCTCTCAAGGAGGGCACTCGTATGTTCAGTTACCGCAGGCTCCGCGTAGCGGCAGGGGTCGCTGTCGCGGGGCTCGTGGCCGTGATCGCCGCATCGGCGGGCACCTCGGCCACCAACCAGAGCCCGAAGCTCGTCATCTGGGCTGACGCGGACCGCGTGCCAGCTGTCACGCAGGTCGCCAACGCGTGGGCGCGCTCGAAGGGCGTCACCGTCCAGGTCGTCCAGAAGCAGTCGGGACCGATCCGCCAGGAGGTCTCCACCGTCGCGGTCGAGAACGCGCCGGATGTCATCGTCGGCGCGCACGACTGGATCGGCGAGCTCTCGGGTAACGGCTCGATCATCCCGCTCTCGCCGTCCGCGGCCACGAAGAAGCAGTTCCCCGCGTACGCGCTCAGTGCGTTCTCGTACGGCACGGCCATCAAGAAGCTCTACGGTGCGCCCGTTGCGCTGGAGAACATCGCGCTCGTCACGAACACGAGCCTCGCCAAGGTGCCCAAGTCGTTCGCGGACCTCGAGAAGCAGGCCCTCGCTGCGAAGAAGAAGACGAAGTCCCAGGTCGGACTCGCCGTCCAGCAGGGGCAGGGTGACGCGTACCACATGTACCCGTTCTTCTCCGGCCTCGGCGGTTACATCTTCGGCACCAACAAGGCCGGCAATCTCGACCCGTCGGACATCGGCATCGCGAACCCGAAGTTCCTGAAGAACGCGTCGCTGATCGACAAGTGGAACAAGGAAGGCCTCATCCGCTCGCAGGTCAACGCCGACATCGGGAAGGACCTGTTCCTGAAGGGGAAGGTCGCCTACTACGTCAGCGGGCCCTGGTACCTCGCGGACATCCGCAAGTCCGGCGTCAAGTACGCGATCTCCGCGTTCCCGCAGATCGTCCCCGGGATCAAGGCGGTGCCGTTCCTCGGCGTCCAGGGCTACATGGTGACGAAGTACTCGTCCGCCCACGGGGTCGAGAGCCTCGCCAAGGACCTGGTCGCGAACTACATGATGCAGCCCGCGGCACAGACCACGCTCGCGCTCGCGAACGACCGCTCGCCCGCGAATCTCCGGGCGCTCGCCCAGGTCAAGGACAAGGACCTGAAGGCGTTCGGCGCCGCATCGAGCGGCGGGGTGCCGATGCCCAACATCCCGCAGATGGCAAGCGTCTGGCAGGACCTCGGCGCCGCCTGGGTCCGCTCGACGAAGGGCTCCGGGTCGATCCCGGCACGGAAGTCGTTCATCGGAGCACAGAAGAGCATCGCCCAGAAGATCGGCTAGACGACGAGCCACGAGGGGCGCGGCACACGCCGCGCCCCTCCTGGCGATAGGCTCGCGCCGTGACGAGTGCCCCCATCGCAGCGGAGACGGTCGTTCCGAAGCCGTCGCTGATCGCGAGGGGCATCGGGTTCTTCTCGGGCACCGTCGGGCTCGCGATCAAGCTCGTCCTGCTCGGCGCCCTGAACGCCCTGGCGGTCTGGGCGATCGGCGTCCTCCTCGCCGACGGGAAGTGGCTCGCCGCGCTCGTGATCGGAGCGGCGACCGTGCTCATCGACGCGATCTACCTCGTCCGCGACCGGCGGCTCGTGCCGCTCAAGTACCTCATTCCCGGGACCGTCTTCCTCGTCGCCTTCGTCGTGATCCCGATCATCTCGAACGCCAACATCGCCTTCACCAACTGGTCGACGCTGCACAACCTGACGAAAGACGAGGCGATCGTGGCGATCGAGGAGCGATCGCTCGTCGCTCCCGCAGACGCGGCGTCGTACACGTCGACCCCGGCCAAGAAGGACGGCGGGCTCGTGCTCCTCCTCCGTAACGATGCGACAGGCGACCTCTACGTGGGCACGGAGGACGGCCTCGAGCCGCTTCCGCCCGGATCCGCGACCGTCGAGACCGGGACGATCACGGCCGCCGAGGGCTACGAGGTGATCAAGGGGAACGACCTCTTCACGATCGACGCGGAGCTCAACGCTCTCACGATCCCCACGGGCGAGGACACGTTCATCAAGCCGGAGGGCCTCACCATCGCCAACGAGGTGCAACCGAGCCTCGACTACGACCCGGCGAACGACACGTTCACGGACGTCGAGACGGGCGTCGTGTACTCGGACAACGGCGAGGGGGCCTACGAGGCGCCTTCCGGCGCACTCCTCGAGCCGGGCTGGAAGACGCACGTCGGCTTCGCGAACTTCAAGACGATCCTCACCGACCCCCTCGTCCGTGACCCCTTCTTCCGCGTCTTCATCTGGACGTTCGCGTTCGCGTTCCTCTCCGTCCTCATCCAGTTCGCGATCGGCCTCTTTCTCGCGATCACGTTGAACAAGCCGGGCCTCAAGCTGCGGCGGACCCAGCGTGCGCTGCTCGTGCTCCCGTTCGCGATTCCCGCCTTCCTCTCGGTCCTCGTCTGGAATGGGCTCCTGAACGACGAGTTCGGCATCGTCAACCAGACCCTCCGCACGGACATCCCGTGGCTCTTCGATCCGACGTGGGCGAAGGTGTCGTGCATCCTCGTCAACGTCTGGCTCGGATTCCCGTACTGGTTCCTCGTCTGCACGGGCGCGCTCCTGGCCGTGCCCGAAGAGCTGACCGAGGCGGCACGTGTGGATGGCGCCGGTGGGCTCCAGGTCTTCCGCAAGGTGACGCTCCCCCTGCTGCTCGTCGCGACTGCGCCCCTCCTGATCGCGTCGTTCGCGTTCAACTTCAACAACTTCAACAACATCTACTTCCTGACCGGGGGCGGGCCGTACGAGGTCTCGCAGACCGTCGCCGGCTCGACGGACATCCTCATCAGCTACACGTACAAGATCGCGTTCCAGGCAGGCGGCGGAGCGGAGTACGGGCTTGCGGCCGCGGTCTCGATCTTCATCTTCTTCATCGTCGCGGGAATCTCGGCGATCTCGTTCTGGCGAACCAAGGCGCTGGAGGAAATTCGATGACAACGCTCGCCCACGGGCTCGCGTTCGCAGGGGAAACCATGTTTCCCCCGCGTGCCCCCTTCTTCTCGAACCCGTGGGGAACCTCCCGGTTCCCCACACCCCTCCACTCGTCATCGGCCGGGGGCGGCCGATGACGACACTCGATCAGGCCGAGGCGGTCGCCGGTACCCGGGCTGCGGAAGCGGCTCCGGGAAGGCGCCCGATCTTCTCCTACAACTGGTGGCGCTACCTCGTGAGCCTCGCCGCGATCCTGTTCGCGCTCTTCCCCATCGTCTACGTCCTCTCGGCGGCGTTCAGCGCCATTCCGTCGCTCACAGGCGCTCAGCTCATCCCGGACGACATCACGCTCGAGAACTTCCGCCGGATCCTCAGCGGACACCCCGGCGAGGCCGGGACGGAGCAGGAGGCGCTCGACGTTCCGTACACGAACTGGTACCTCAACACGATCCTGATCTCCGGGGCGATTGCCGTGTTCTCGGTCTTCTTCGGAGCGCTCGCGGCGTACGCGTTCGCGCGCTTCCGGTTCAAGGGGCGCCGGATGGGGATGATGTCACTGCTCCTCATCCAGATGTTCCCGACCTTCCTCGCGGTCGTCGCGCTCTACCTCATCGTCCTGCGGATCGGCGACGTCTTCCCCGCGCTCGGCCTCGACACGCAGGACGAGCGTCATCCTCGTCGGGCTCGGCGGCGCGCTCGGCGTCAACACGTGGCTCATGAAGGGGTTCCTCGACTCGATCCCGGACTCGCTCGACGAGTCCGCGCGCGTGGACGGCGCCACACCCGCTCAGGTCTTCTGGGGGATCATCCTGCCGCTCGCCACGCCCGTGCTCGCGGTCGTCGGGCTGCTCTCCTACATCTTCTCGATCAACGAGTTCATCATCGCGAGCCGCCTCCTGCAGACGACGGACAAGTTCACCCTCCCGGTGGGCCTGTACGGATTCATCAACGACAAGTACGCACAGCAGTGGGGGCCGTTCTGCGCCGGCGTCGTACTCGCGGCCATTCCCGTCGTCCTCCTGTTCTTCTTCCTCCAGCGCTACATCACCGAGGGCCTCACGCGGGGCGCGGTCAAGGGGTAGCGGTGTCGGATCTCCTCGCGGCGCCGCACCACGACGGCTCGGAGGTGCACGTGTGCGAGCCGCCGTCCGAGCCGGGGGACGAGACGACGGTGCTCCTCCGGGTACCACGCGGATCGGCGGTCGACGCGGTCGTCCTCCGGTACCTCCGGGACGGCGAGCCGAAGGCCGTCGTCGCGACCGTGGATCGAACGACGGAGGCGGACGTCTGGTGGCGTGCGACGTTCCCCGTGTGGAACCCCGCGACCCCGTACCGGTGGCTCCTCTCGGGCGGTGACTTCGGCTACACGTGGCTGAACGGTGTGGGCCTCCAGCCCTTCGACGTCCCGGATGCCGACGACTTCGTCGCGACGCTCGACCAGGGCGGGCCCGCGTGGCACCTCGAGTCCGTCGTCTACGAGGTCTTCCCGGACCGCTTCGCGTCCTCGGGCCTCGGCGTCGAGCCGCCCGGGTGGGCCGTCCCGCGGGAGTGGGACGCCCGTCCCAACGGACGAAGCCGGGACACGTCGGTCGAGTGGTTCGGGGGCGACCTCGTCGGCGTCGAGGAGCGGCTCGACCACGTCGCCTCCCTCGGTGCGAACGTCCTCTACCTGACACCGATCTTCCCGGCGCGAAGCGTCCACCGCTACGACGCCTCGTCGTTCGGCGAGGTCGACCCGCTGCTCGGCGGGGACGCCGCGCTCGCCGCGCTCACCGCCGCTGCGCACGAGCGCGGCATCCGCGTGCTCGGTGACCTGACCACGAACCACGTCGGGTCGAGCCACGAGTGGTTCGTCGCGGCGAGAGAGGGCCACGACCCCGAGCGGGGGTTCTTCTACTTCGACGACTCGCTCCCGTACGGGTACGAGTGCTGGGCCGGTGTGCCGACGCTCCCGAAGCTCGACTACCGGTCGAGCGAGCTCCGGAACCGCATCTACGGGAACGGCGCCTCGGTGGTACGGCATTGGCTGGAGCCGCCGTTCGCGCTCGACGGCTGGCGCATCGACGTCGCGCACCTGACGGGCCGGCGACGGGACCAGGACGCCCTCGTCGAGGTCTCGCAGGGGGTTCGCGCTGCGGCGATCGCCGCCCGCCCAGATGCCCTCGTCGTGGCCGAGCACGGCCACGATGCGCGCGCCGATCTGCGTGTCGGGGGCTGGCACGGCACGATGAACTACGCCGGCTTCACGCGACCCGTCTGGACGTGGCTGCGCGGAGACGTGCTCCCGCCCGTCCCCTCGAAGGAGTTCGTGGAGCTCCCGGTGGGCGTGCCGCGCCTCGCGGGCGAGGCCGTCGTCGAGAGCACGAGACGGTTTCGCGCTGGTGTCCCCTGGTCTGCCGTTCTCCACTCGTGGGTCATCCTCGACAGCCACGACACGGCGAGGTTCCGGTCGATCGCGGGGTCACGGGAGCGTCAGCTCGTGGGCATCGGCCTCCAGATGACCACCCCCGGCGTCCCGATGCTCTTCGCGGGTGACGAGATCGGGCTCGAAGGCGACTGGGGCGAGGACTCGCGCCGGACGATGCCCTGGGGTCGGCCCGAGACGTGGGACGGCGAGCTGCTCGAGGCGTACCGGGGGCTGATCGCGCTCCGCCGGGGGAGCCGCGCGCTCGCGCGGGGCGGCATCCGCTACGCGCACGTGTCCGCCGACGCCATCGCCTACGTGCGGGAGGCGGTCGGCGAGACGGTGCTCTGCCTGGCGGTGCGGGCGGACGACCGGGAGCTGCGCGTCCCGCTCGCGGCGCTCGGCGGCGCCGAGCTCGAGACCCTGTGGGGAGAGGACGCGAGAGTGGAGGGCGGTGACGCCGTTCTGCCGGCCGCCGGCCCGTCGTTTCACGTGTGGAGAGTTGGCCCGACGAGACGAGAGGACGACTGACATGGCCGACGTGCAGCTGCAAGAGGTCGACAAGATCTACGAGGGGGACGTCCACGCGGTCCAGGACCTCTCGATCTACGTCCAGGACGGCGAGTTCCTCGTGCTCGTGGGTCCGTCGGGCTGCGGCAAGACGACCGCGCTGAGGATGGTCGCAGGCCTCGAGGAGATCACGGACGGGACCATCCGGATCGGCGAGCGGGTGGTCAACAACCTGTCGCCGAAGGATCGTGACATTGCGATGGTGTTCCAGAACTACGCGCTCTACCCGCACCTCTCCGTCGCGGACAACATCGCGTTCGGCCTGCGGCTCCGGAAGATGCCGAAGAACGTCGTGAACGAGCGCATCGCCTGGGCGGCGAAGCTGCTCGACCTCACGCCGTACCTCGAGCGCAAGCCGCGCGAGCTCTCCGGCGGACAGAAGCAGCGCGTGGCGATGGGACGGGCGATCGTGCGAGAGCCGCAGGTCTTCCTCATGGACGAGCCGCTCTCGAACCTCGACGCGAAGCTGCGGGTGCAGATGCGGGCCGAGATCGCGAAGCTGCAGCACGACCTCGGCACGACGACCATCTACGTCACCCACGACCAGGTCGAGGCGATGACGATGGGCGACCGCGTCGCGGTCATGAGCATGGGCGTGCTGCAGCAGGTCGACCATCCCCAACGCCTGTACGACGAGCCCTCGAACCTGTTCGTGGCCGGGTTCATCGGGACGCCTCCGATGAACCTGTTCGAGGGGACCGTCCACACCACCGGTGGAGAGGTGTCCGTGACGATGGGCTCCGCCACGCTCCCGGTCGCGCAGGCGTGCGTGCAGCGCTACTCCGCGGTGCGGAGCTTCGACGGCCGCGACGTGGTGGTGGGCGTCCGGGCCGAGGACGTGCACCCGGCCCTGTCGCGGGCAGATCTCCCCGCCATCGACGCACGTGTCGAGCTCGTGGAGGCGCTCGGCTCTGGCCTGATGGCCTATCTCAAGATCGACGCGACGCAGGTGCGGCCCGCCGGCACGGACGAGACGGAGGTGATGGAGACGACGGAGACCACGGTCGCGGCGAGCGGCGAGGAAGGCGTCGCGACGACGCGTCCGAACCTCCTCGCGCACTTCCCGCCGCGGCTCGACCTGCGAATCGCCGAGACGATCCCCGTCGCGGTGGACACGGCAGGGTTGCACTTCTTCGACCCGGAGACCGGTGCGGCGCTTCGGTAGCGCGGCCGCGGCTGCCGCAGCGGCAGCGGTTGCCCTTGCGGCCGCCGGTGCCGCGGCGATCTCGGCCCCGTACCCGGTGGCGCCTCCCTCGGGTGCTGCGCTCGAGGCGCTCGCGAAGCCGGTCTCGTACTCCTCGTTCGCGTCGCAGCGCGTGTACTTCGTGATGCCCGACCGGTACGCGAACGGCGATCCCGCGAACGACAGGGGCGGCCTCACCGGCGCGCCGGCGATCACGGGGTACGACCCGACGAGCACGGGCTGGTTCCACGGAGGCGACCTGAAGGGGCTCACCGGGACCTGCGCGGACACCCGCACCGGGCTGGCCCGGCTCGCGGACCTCGGCTTCACCGCCGTCTGGGTCACGCCGGCCGTCGTCCAGCAGGCCGTGCAGGGGGACAGCGCGGCGTACCACGGCTACTGGGGACGCGACTTCACGAATGTCGAGCCGCGCCTGGGCTCGAACGACGACTTCGCGGCGTTCGCGAACTGCGCGCACCGGCTCGGGCTGAAGGTCTTCCTGGACGTCGTCGTCAACCACACGGCGGACGTCATCCTCCTCGCGGGCGGCACGACGTTCCGCGGCCCGGACGAGATGCCGTACCGCGACTGCCACGGCAAGCCGTTCGCGGCGGGGGACTACGCGGGCGGGAAGAGGTTCCCGTGCCTGTCGCCCCGCTACCAGCCGCGGCAGCCGCTCCTGACGCAGGAGGGCCGCTCGGCGAAGCGCCCGTCCTGGATGAACCAGGTCGTCCGCTACCACAACCGGGGGGACATCGACTTCGGGAGCTGCTCGTCGCTCTGCTTCGAGCAGGGCGACTTCTTCGGCCTCGACGACCTCTTCACCGAGCAGCCGTTCGTCGTGAACGGGCTCGCGACGGTGTACGGCGACTGGATCCGGCGGTACCGGCTGGACGGCTTCCGGGTCGACACGGCGAAGCACGTCGACCGCGCGTTCTTCCGGGCCTGGGCGCCGAAGATCCGCGCGGCGGCGCGCGCGGCGGGTGTGGCGGACTTCGAGATCTTCGGCGAGGTCACGATCTCCGACGCAGCCGACCTCGCGACCTTCGTGCGCGCCAGGTCGATCCCCAACGTGCTCGACTTTCCGCTCCAGGACGCGCTCATGCGCTTCGCGGGAGGATCCGCCGGCGCTCGTGGCGTCTCGACGCGCCTCGGCGACGACGACTACTTCCGCCGGCCGGACGGGGCCGCGCCGACCCCGCCGACGTTCCTCGGAAACCACGACATGGGCCGCGCCGCGCTCAAGATCAAGGAGCAGGGAGGCGGCGAGGGCGCGGAGCTCCTGGCGCGCGACCTGCTCGGCCACAGCCTGCTGTATCTGCTTCGGGGCGCCCCGGTCGTCTACTACGGCGACGAGGTCGGGATGATCGGGCGCGGGGGCGACAAGGCGGCGCGCCAGGACATGTTCCCGACGCAGGTCGCCGAGTGGCGGACGGAGGAGCGCGTCGGCTCGCCCCCGATCGGCACGGGCTCGTCGTTCGACCTCGTCTCGCATCCCGTGTCGCAGCACCTCCGTGCCCTGGGGGCGCTCCGCGAGGCGCATCCCGCGCTCTCGACCGGCGGCTCGTTCGTGCGCCACGCCCAGGAGGGAGTGCTCGCGGTCAGCCGGATCGACCGCGCGGCCCGGCGCGAGTACCTCGCCGTGTTCAACTCCTCCGAGGCCGCGGTGTCGGTCACGGTGCAGACCGCGACTCCGAGCGCGTCCTGGGCGCAGCTCCTGGGGCCGGGGACGGCACTCGGCACCGGCGCGAACGGTCGCGCCACGATCCGCGTCCCGGCGCTCTCGGCGCTCCTCTACCGGGCGGGCTCCGACCTCCCGCGGCGTGGCGCCGCGCGGCTCACGCTCCGCGCGGGCGCCGACCCGTACACGAGCATGCTCCGCCTGACGGCGACCGCCGGGACGCTCGACCCGCTCGACGTGACGTTCGCCGTGCGCCGCGCGGGCGCGACGTCCTGGCGGCGGATCGCCGCCGACGACGGCTCTCCGTACCGCGCCTACGTCGACCCGCGCGGCTTCAGGCGCGGAGAGAAGGTCTCGATCGTCGCGGTCGCGCGCGCGAGCGACGGCTCCGTCTCGACGTCACCCGTGCTCACGGTGCAGCCGCGTCGATGAGCCGGCGCGACGCGACGTGACCGTCGCCACGGAGATCGAGCGGCTCGTCGCCCGAGACCAGCACGATCCGCACGGGGTGCTCGGCGCCCATCCGGTACGAGGCGGCGTCGTCGTGCGCGCCTATCGCCCCGGAGCCGATCGGGTCGCCGTCGTGCCCGAGGGCCGCGAGCCGATCCGGCTCCGGCGCGTCCACCCCGAGGGCGTCTTCGCCGGGCGCGTCGCCGATGCGTCGCTCCCGTTCGAGTACGAGCTCGAGGCGACGTACCCCGACGGGCGAACGGAAAGGGCCCGCGACCCGTACTCGTTCCTTCCGACCCTCGGAGAGCTCGACCTCCACCTCCTGGGCGAGGGGCGGCACGAGGAGCTGTACGAGCGCCTCGGAGCCCGAGTGCGACAGGTCGACGGGGTCGACGGCGTGTCGTTCGCCGTGTGGGCGCCGAATGCGCGCTCCGTCTCGGTGGTCGGCGACTTCAACGGCTGGGACGGCCGCATGCACCAGATGCGCTCGCTCGGGGGCTCCGGCATGTGGGAGGTCTTCGCCCCCGGCGTGGAGGAGGGAGCGCACTACAAGCTCGAGGTTCGCGGGGCGGACGGCACGACGCGGCTCAAGGCCGACCCGCTCGCGTTCGCCGCCGAGGAGCCGCCCAAGACCGCGTCGGTCGTCTTCCGCTCGCGCCATCGCTGGCAGGACGAGGCATGGCTGGAGCAGCGGGCCGCGGCGAATCCCTGGCAGGAGCCGGTGAGCGTCTACGAGGCGCATCTCGGCTCCTGGCGCCTGAACCCGCTGGAGGGCAACCGCCGGCTGACGTACGAGGAGCTCGGCGACGAGCTGGCCGAGTACGCGACCGGGCTCGGCTTCACCCACGTCGAGCTCCTGCCCGTGATGGAGCACCCGTTCTCGGGATCGTGGGGCTACCAGGCGACAGGGTTCTACGCGCCGACGGCGCGCTTCGGCGACCCCGACGCGTTCCGCGCGCTCGTCGACCGCCTGCATCGGGCGGGCCTCGGCGTGATCCTCGACTGGGTGCCCGCGCACTTCCCGAAGGACGACTGGGCGCTCGCGCGCTTCGACGGCACGCCGCTCTACGAGCACGCCGACCCGCAGCGGGGCGAGCACCCGGACTGGGGGACGCTCGTCTTCAACCACGGCCGGGCGGAGGTGCGGAACTTCCTCGTCGCGAACGCGCTCTTCTGGCTGCGCGAGTACCACGCGGACGGCCTGCGGGTGGATGCCGTCGCCTCGATGCTGTACCTCGACTACTCGCGCGGCGAGGGCGAGTGGACGCCGAACGTCCTCGGCGGCCGCGAGGATCTCGACGCGATGGCCTTCGTCCGCGAGCTGAACGAGGTGGTGCACGCCCACGTGCCGGGGGTGCTCATGGTCGCCGAGGAGTCGACCGCGTGGCCCGGCGTGTCGCGGCCGGTCCACCTCGGAGGCCTCGGCTTCGGCTTCAAGTGGAACATGGGCTGGATGAACGACACGCTCTCGTACTTCGCGCGCGAGCCCGTCCACCGCCGCTACCACCACGACGAGCTCACCTTCAGCCTCATGTACGCGTTCAGCGAGAACTACGTCCTCCCGCTCTCGCACGACGAGGTCGTGCACGGGAAGGGGTCCCTGCTCTCGAAGATGCCGGGCGATCCGGCGGAGAAGCTCGCCAACCTGCGCGCGCTGTACGGCTACATGTGGGCCCACCCCGGGAAGAAGCTCCTCTTCATGGGGGACGAGCTCGCGCAGGAGCGGGAGTGGGACTCCGAGGGAAGCCTCGACTGGCACCTCCTCGAGCACCCGGGGCACCGCGGGGTCCAGCAGCTCGTCCGCGACCTGAACCGGCTCTATCGCGCCGAGCCTGCGCTCCACGAGATCGACTCCGACCCGGCCGGGTTCGGCTGGCTCGAGCTCCACGACGCGGACGCGAACGTCGTCGCCTTCGCCCGCTTCCCGAGGGAGGGGAGGCCGCTCGTCTGCGTGTGCAACCTCTCGGCGGCTCCGAGGCCCGGGTACCGGGTCGCGCTCCCGCGGCCCGGCTCCTGGCGCGAGGTGCTGAACACGGACGCGCTCGAGTACGGCGGGTCGGGCGTCGGCAACCTCGGGCGGGTCGTCGCCGACGAAACACCGTGGCACGACCAGCCGTACTCGGGCGAGATGACGCTCCCGCCGCTCGGGGTCGTGTGGCTCGTGCCGGAGGGCGGATGAGGCTGCCGTGGCCCGGCCGGCCCTTTCCCCTCGGGCCGACGTGGGACGGGCACGGGACCAACTTCTCGCTCTTCTCGGAGAACGCCGAGCGAGTCGAGATCTGCCTCTTCGACGACGAGGGCCGCGAGACGCGGGTCGAGCTGCGGGAGCGGACGGCCTTCAACTGGCACGGCTACCTCCCGGGCGTCGGGCCGGGGCAGCGGTACGGCTACCGCGTGCACGGGCCCTGGGCCCCGGAGCACGGTCACCGCTTCAACCCGGCGAAGCTGCTGATCGACCCGTACGCGAAGGCCATCGACGGCGTCGGCGACCAGGCTGCCGCGAGCACGCTGCCGTACGTGCCGACGGGCGAGCCCGACGCCGACCTCGAGCGGGACGACGAGGACGACGCGGACGCGGTCCCGAAGTGCGTCGTCGTCGACCTCGCGTTCGACTGGGAGGGCGACGAGCTCCTGCGGACGCCGTGGGCGGACACGGTCATCCACGAGCTCCACGTGAAGGGCTTCACGCAGCGGCTCCCGGGCGTTCCCGACGAGCTCCGCGGGACGTTCGCAGGGCTCGCGTCCGACGCGGCGGTCGGGCACCTGCGCTCGCTCGGCGTGACGGCGGTCGAGCTGATGCCGGTCCACCACTTCGCCGACGAGCACTTCCTCCACGAGCGCGGGCTCTCGAACTACTGGGGCTACTCCTCGATCGGGTTCCTCGCGCCCCACGCCGCCTACGCGGCGACGGGGACCCGCGGCGAGCAGGTGCGGGAGTTCAAGGGGCTCGTCAAGGCGTTGCACCGCGCGGGCATCGAGGTGATCCTCGACGTCGTCTACAACCACACCGCCGAGGGCAACCACCTGGGCCCGATGCTCGCGTTCAAGGGCATCGACAACGCCTCGTACTACCGCCTCCTCCCCGACGACCCGCGGCACTACATGGACTTCACGGGCACGGGCAACTCGCTCAACCCCGTGCACCCGAGCGTGCTGCGCCTGATCACGGACTCGCTCCGCTACTGGGTCGTCGACTGCCACGTCGACGGGTTCCGCTTCGACCTCGCCTCCGCGCTCGCGCGTGAGCTCTACGACGTCGACCGCCTCTCGACCTTCTTCGACGTGATCCACCAGGACCCGGTCCTCTCGCAGGTGAAGCTGATCGCCGAGCCGTGGGACGTCGGTCCCGGCGGGTACCAGGTCGGCAACTTCCCCGTCCTCTGGGCCGAGTGGAACGACCAGTACCGCGACACGATGCGCGACCTCTGGCGCGGGCACTCGAGCGTCGCGGCCTTCGCGCGGCGGTTCACCGGCTCGAGCGACCTGTACCAGCAGGACGGGCGGCACCCGTCGGCGTCGATCAACTACGTCACCTGCCACGACGGGTTCACGCTCGCCGACCTCGTCGCCTACGACCACAAGCACAACGAGGCGAACCTCGAGGGCAACCGCGACGGCTCGGACGACAACCGCTCGTGGAACTGCGGCGTCGAGGGCCCGACCGACGACCCCGCGATCCTCGCGCTCCGCGAGCGCCAGCAGCGCAACTTCCTCGCGACGGTGCTCCTCTCCCACGGCGTGCCGATGCTGCTCGGCGGCGACGAGATCGGGCGCACGCAGCACGGCAACAACAACGCCTGGTGCCAGGACAACGAGCTCTCGTGGCACGACTGGCAGCTCGACGACCGCCGCGAGCGGCTCCTCGCGTTCACGAGGCGGCTCCTCGAGATCCGGCGCGCCCACCCGGTGTTCCGGCGCAGCCGGTTCCTGAACGGGCACGGCGGCGGCTCGCCCCTCCCGGACGCGTGGTGGTTCCGCCCCGACGGGCGCGCGATGGCGCGGCGCGACTGGGAGGACGACGGCCTGCGGCGTGGTCGGCCTCTTCCTGAACGGGAACGAGATCGGAGCGACGACGCCCGAGGGCGAGCCGATCGTGGACGACTCCTTCATCGTGCTCCTGAACGCCTCGCCGGAGCAGGTGAGGTTCGTGCTCCCGACGCGGCGCTTCGGCGCGTCGTGGGCGCTCGAGCTGCAGACGGCGGAGCCCGACGCGCCTCCCGCCACCTACCCGGCGCGCGGCCAGGTCGACGTCGACGGCCGCTCGCTCGTACTGCTGCGGGCCGGCTAGCGGTGCGCGTCCTCTTCGCCACCGCCGAGCTGACGCCGCTCGCGGCCGTCGGCGGGCTCGCGCAGGCGGCGGCAGGCCTCGCGCGCGAGCTCCGGGCGCAGGGCGTCGAGGTCGACGTCGTCCTCCCCGACTACTCGAGCCTCGAGCTGGCGGGCGAGGAGGAGCTCGAGCTCGACGTCCCGGCATGGGCCTCTCCGGCCCGGGCGCGCCGGGGAGCGCACGCGTCGTTCGGCGACGTGACCCTCGTCTCCGTCCCCGGGATCGAACGGCCACACCCGTACCTCGACGAGCTCGGGGACGGCTGGCCCGACAACGACGCGCGGTTCCTCGCCTTCTCCGTGGCCGTCGCCGCGCTCGCTCGCGCGACGGCACCCGACGTCGTGCATCTGAACGACTGGCACACGGCCGCCGCGGCGGCGGGCATCCAGGGCGCGATCCCGGTCGTCCTCTCCGTCCACAACCTCGCCTACCAGGGCTGGACGGGCCCGGAGTGGGTCGAGCAGCTCGGCCCCGGGGCGGAAGCGTTCGCCCGCGACGGGGCGTGCAATCCCCTCGCCGGCGGGATCGCGCTCGCCGACGCGGTCGTGGTGGTCAGCCCGACGTACCGCGAGGAGGTGCTCCGTCCCGAGACGGGGGCCGGGCTGGACGCGCTGCTGCGGGAGCGGGCGGACGCGCTCGTCGGGATCCGGAACGGCATCGACCCCGAGCTCTGGGACCCGGAGCACGACCCGCACCTTCCCGCGCCGTTCGGCGTGGACGACCTCTCGGGCAAGGCGCTTTCGCGCGCAGCGCTGCTCGACCGGCTCGGGCTCCCCGGTCACCCCGGGCCGGTCGCGGTCGCGGTCACGCGCCTCGTCGAGCAGAAGGGGTTCGACCTCGTGCTCCCGCTCGTCCCGCGCCTCGGCGAGCTCGGGCTCCAGGTGGCGATCCTCGGGGCGGGCGACGCCGCCCAGGCGGAGGCGTTTCGGCAGGCGGCCGCGGGGCATCCGGAGACCCTGGCCTTCGTGGAGGGCTACGACGAGCCGCTCTCGCACCTCCTCGTCGCCGGGGGTGACCTCCTGCTCATGCCGAGCCGCTTCGAGCCGTGCGGCCTCGCGCAGATGCAGGCGATGCGCTACGGGACGCTGCCGGTCGTCACCGACGTGGGCGGCCTCCACGACACGGTCGTCGACCTGGACGAGGATCCGGGGCGCGGCACGGGCTGGCGGGCGGCGGCCGCCGAGCCGGCGGTGCTCCTCGACGCGCTCGTGCGGGCCGTGCCCGGGTGGTCGGACCCGGAGATCCGCGCCGCCGCGCAGCGCCGGGGCATGACCGCGGACTGGTCCTGGCGCGAGCCCGCGGCGGAGCACGTCGAGCTGTACCGCCGGTTGGCGAGCGGGTAGCGCCTCTAGGCGCGCCGGCCCACTCGGCGTTACGCTCGCGGCGATGGCGGCCGAGCCCCGCATCCTCGTGATCATCCTGGCGGGCGGCGAGGGCAAGCGCCTCATGCCGCTGACGCAGGACCGGGCCAAGCCGGCGGTCCCGTTCGGCGGCTCCTACCGGCTCATCGACTTCGCGCTCTCGAACTTCGCCAACGCCGGGTACCTGAAGATCGTCGTGCTGACGCAGTACAAGAGCCACTCCCTCGACCGGCACATCTCGCAGACCTGGCGGTTCTCGACGCTCCTCGGCAACTACGTGACGCCCGTGCCGGCGCAGATGCGGCGCGGGCCCTACTGGTTCCTGGGCTCGGCCGACGCGATCTACCAGAACCTCAACCTGATCGGCGACGAGCGGCCGGACCACGTCTGCGTGTTCGGCGCCGACCACATCTACCGCATGGACCCGCGGCCGATGGTGGAGCAGCACCAGGAGTCGGGTGCGGGGGTGACCGTGGCTGCGATCCCCGTGCCGCGCGAGCTCTCGCGCGACTTCGGGGTGATCGAGGTGGACGAGACGGGGCGCATCCTCCGCTTCCACGAGAAGGTCGCCGACCCGCCGCCGATGCCGGGGGACCCGACCCGCTGCCTCGCCTCGATGGGGAACTACGTGTTCGAGACGCGGACGCTGATCGACGTCGTGACGCCGGGCGGCGAGGATCAGCGCCGCACGGACGTCGGCGGGGACGTGATCCCCGCGCTGACGGAGGCCGGTGTCGCGCGGGTGTACGACTTCTCGACGAACGTCATCCCCGGTCAGGACGAGCGCGAGCGCGGGTACTGGCGCGACGTCGGGACGCTCGACGCCTACTACGACGCGAACATGGACCTGATCGCGCCCGTGCCGGACGTTCAACCTCTACAACGACGCGTGGCCGGTGCTCACCCACCAGCCGCCGCTCCCGCCCGCCAAGGTGTCGCACGGCGCAGGCGGCGAGGCGCCGTTCGTCGACGCGAGCCTGCTCTGCCAGGGGTCGATCATCTCCGGCGGGCGGGTCGAGCGCTCGATCGTCGGGCCGGGCAGCTTCGTCGACGCGGGTGCCTCCGTGGTCGACTCGATCATCTTCCCCGGCGTCCACGTCGGCGCGGGAGCGCAGCTCGAGCGCTGCGTCGTCGACAAGAGCAACGTCCTCCCCGCGGGCTTCCGGATCGGGGTCGACCCCGAGGAGGACGCATCGCGCTTCACGCTCAGCGAGAACGGGATCGCGGTGGTCGAGAAGGGCCTGCTCGTGGAGGGCTCGGCGCCCTAGCTAGCGACGAGCGAGCCGCCGCCAGCGTCGCGTGACATCGCGGAGCCGCGTCGCGTGCTCGGCGCCGAGCTGCCCCGGCTCGAGACGCCACTGCCAGTTGCCCCCGATCGTGGACGGCCGGTTCATGCGCGCCTCGCTCCCGAGCCCGAGCACGTCCTGCGCCTGGACGATCGCGAGTCGCGAGCGGGAGGACTGCGCGAGCTCGATCAGCATCCACGACGGGTCCTCCTCGGCGATGCCTGCCTGCGCGCGCGCCGCCTCGACCCGTGCCCGGACCCTCCGCGGCGCCCAGTCCCACCAGCCGGCGCACGGGTCGTTGTCGTGTGTGCCCGTGTACACGACCGCGTGCTCCCGGTGGTTGGGGAGCGCGTCGGGATGGCCCCGCCGCTCTCCGCCGAAGGCCCACTGGAGGATGTGCATCCCCGGGATTCCGAGCGCCTCGCGGAGCCGGTGGACCGGGAGCGTGATGTGACCGAGGTCCTCGCCGATCAGCGGGAGCGGCCCGAGCTCCGCCGCCGCTGCGTCGAACAGCGGCTTCCCAGGCCCGCGCAGCCAGCGACCGCGCCTCGCCGTGCGGTTGCCGACGGGCACCGCCCAGTACGCCACGTACCCGCGGAAGTGGTCGAGGCGGGTCCTGTCGAAGAGCTGCAGCGAGCGCCGGAATCGCTCCACCCACCAGCGGTAGCCGTCCTCGCGAAGTGCACCCCAACGGTACGTCGGGTTCCCCCAGAGCTGGCCGGTCCTCGAGAAGAGATCGGGCGGCACGCCCGCCATGAGCGACACGTCGAAGAACTGCGGGTGCTCGGTCACGTCCGCGCTCTCGCGCTCGACGTAGAGCGGGAGGTCTCCGATGATGCGGATCCCCCGCTCGTTCGCGTACGCGCGAAGCGCGCCCCATTCGCGCTCGAAGCGGACCTGCGTCGCGATCTCGTCCGGATCTCCGTTGAACTCCGCCCAGCCGTCGATCCAGTAGGCGTGGCGTCTCCGGAACGCGTCGATCTCCCGCGCGCTCACGCGCTTCCCCGGGGCGGCCAGGAGCTCGCCGGAGCCGGCGAACGCGGAGAGCCCCGCGTACGGGGACCCGAACGCGTCCGGTGGGCCGAGCGGCAGGACCTGCCAGTAGGCCTGACCCGCTTCCACGAGCCAGTCGACGAAGCGGTACGCCTCGGGCCCGAACCGGCCGCCCGGAAGCGACGTGGGATGGAGGAGGACGCCGCTCGAGCGCGTCGAGCGTGGCGATCGCGGCGACGCACGACGCCTGCCACGCTCCCGGCTCATCGCCTCCGACTCTATTCGGCGCGGTCGGCGCGGGCGCCGATCTCGAGCCGGAGGCCCGAGCCGTAGATGCGCTCGACGTACTCGCCGAGCATGCGGGCCGCCGTGAACCGCGGCGCGCAGGTCACGAGCGCGCGCTTGACCATCTCGCACCAGCCGTGGGGCACGTCGTCCTCCCCACGGTCGTAGAAGAGCGGGATCACCTCGTGCTCGAGCAGGTCGTAGAAGGCCGTCGCGTCGTGCGCGTCCTGCGCTTCCGGGTCGAGGTCCTCCCTGGGCGTGATCGCCCAGCCGTTCGCGCCGTCGAACGCCTCTGCCCACCAGCCGTCGAGCACGCTGAGCTGGAGCCCGCCGTTGAACGTCGCCTTCATGCCGCTCGTCCCGCTCGCCTCCATCGGCCTGCGGGGCAGGTTGATCCACACGTCGCAGCCCGCGACCAGCTGCCGGGCGACGGAGATGTCGTAGTCCTCGAGCACGATCACCCGCTTCGCGATCTCGCTCGAGCTGCGCTTGAGGGCGAACACGTCCCGGAGCGCGTTCTTGCCGTCCTCGTCCCTCGGGTGTGCCTTGCCCGCGACGACGAGCTGCACCGGCGGACTGGCCGTGTAGAGCCGGGTCGCGCGCTCGTCGTCGTGCGAGAGAAGGTAGACGCGCTTGTACAGCGCGAGCCGGCGCGCGAATCCGAGCGTCAGCGCCTCCGCGTCGAGGGTCGTCGCAGCTCCGCGCACGTACTCGATCGACTCGCCGCGCTGGAGCCTGTCGAGCTCGCTCTTCTGCCGCGTGTAGGCGATGAGCTGCTCGCGCGCGGTGCACCGCGCGTGCCAGAGCTCGGCATTCGGGATGGAGGCGACGGGCTCCCAGGTGCGGGGGTCGCCCGCCCTGCGCTCCCAGCCCTCCCCGAGGTGGCGGTCGAAGAGTGCGCGGAAGGGCGCGGAGAGGAACGTGGGCAGGTGCGCGCCGTTCGTGACGTGGGTGATCGGGACATCGTCCTCGCTCGCGCCTCCGAACATCGGCCGCCACATCGCCCTCGCGACCCGTCCGTGGAGCTCGCTGACGGCGTTTCGCGCGCGGCTCACCCTGATCGCGAGCTGGCTCATTCCGGGCGGCTCCGACGTGTCACCGGGGGTCGTCCGGAAGAGGTCGAGGAACGCCTCCTCGTCGAGCCCGATCCGCGCGGGGAGGTCCGGCACCGCGGCGAGCAGCTCGTCGCGGCTGTAGGTCTCGTTCCCCGCCGGGACCGGTGTGTGCGTCGTGAACACGAACCGCTCGCGCACGCGCGCGAGCGCCTCGTCCGCCGACGCGCCCGCCGCGACGTCCCCCGAGGCGACCTCGAGCGCGGCGAGGGCGGGGTGTCCCTCGTTCAGGTGGAAGGTCGCCGGCTCGATGCCGAGGGCCCGGAGGACGCGCACGCCGCCGATACCGAGGAGCACGTACTGCGCGAGCCGGAGCGGGCGCTCGCCCTCGTACAGGCGCGACGTGTACCAGCGCTGCACGTGGTCGTTCTCCGGCACCTCCGAGTCGATGAGGAGCAGCGGGACGCGGCCGACGTCGACGCGCCAGACCTGGAACCACGTCTCCCGGCCGAAGACCTCAACCGAGAGCTTGAGCGGCTTCCCGTCCACCGAGACACGGCCCATCGGCAGGCCCTTGGGGTCGTTCACGACCCAGTATTCGAGCTGCCGGCCCGACGTGTCCAGGCGCTGCCGGTGGTAGCCCCGCCGATAGAGGAGCCCGACCGCGACCATCGGGAGCCCCTCGTCGCTCGCCTCCTTCAGGGTGTCCCCGGCGAGGACCCCGAGCCCGCCCGAGTAGAGCGGCAGCGAGGCGTGGACGCCGTACTCGGCGCACATGTACGCGATCGGGCCGGAGACCCCCTTTGCGGCACCGCTCGCAGGAGCGTCGACCGCGACCGAGACGCGCGCCGCGAGCTCGCGCACGCGCTCCTTCAACGCCTCGTCGCGGTCGGCGTGAGCGCGGGTCGACGGCCAGAGGTCGGAGAGGAACCGCACGGGGTTGCCTGCGGCGAGCTCCCAGCGGTGCGGGTTGATCTCGCGGAACACGTCCTCGCCGCCGGGAAGCCAGCTCCAGCGGTAGTTGTACGCGACCGGTGCGAGCGGCTTCAGCCCGTCCGGGAGGTGGTCCGCGAGGTCTGCGGCACGCGCCGCGATGTCCGCCGCGCCGGCGGTCGTGCGGAAGTCTGTCGTCCCTTCCTCCATCGAGCGGAGCGCAGCCTAGCGGCGGCCGCGGACCGCCTGCGCGGGCTGCGTCCGCGACCGTCCGGACAGCGGCGCCCGCGTCGCTAGCGTGAGGGCGTGCTCCTCGAGATCTCGCAGCCGTACGACTTCCACCTCTCGACCGTGCGCTTCCGCGACTTCGGCTCGGACGGGGCGACCGTGTGGCACGAGGGCGGGCTCCACCGCGTTGTCGCCGGACGGGAGGTGCGGATCGAGGCGGCGACGGGCGGGGTGCGCATCGAGCCGGGCGGCGCCGAGGTCCCGGCAGAGGTGGGCCGGCTGATGGGCCTCCCGTTCGAGCTCGAGCCGTTCCACGCCTGGGCCGCAAGCGACCCGGTGCTCGGCTCGCTCACGCGCTCGCTCGCGGGGTTCCGGCCGCCGCTCAACCCGCAGCCGTTCGAGGCGCTCGTCGTCGCGATCACGACGCAGCAGATCTCGCTCCGCGCCGCGGCCGCGATCCGCGGCCGCTTCGTCGAGCGGTACGGGACGCTGCACGACGTCGCCTGGGAGTTCCCGGCGCGGGAGCGCGTCGCCCGGCTCCGGCCGCGCGAGCTCCTCGTCGTCGGCTTCTCGGGGAAGAAGGCGGAGTACCTCATCGAGCTCGCCCGCTCCGACCTCGACCTCGACGCGCTCGCGACGCTTCCCGACGACGGCGTGATCGCGACGCTGACCGCAGTGCCCGGGCTCGGGCGCTGGACCGCGGACTGGTTCCTCGCCCGCCACCTCGCCCGGCCTCGTGCGTGGCCTGCGGGAGACCTCGGCCTACGGAAGGCGGTCTCCGCGTTCTACGCGGACGGTCGCCCTCTCACGATCGACGAGGTGCGCGCGCTCGGGGAGCGGTTCGCGCCGTTCGAGAACCTGTCGGCGCACTTCCTGCTCACGGGCGCAAGAATGGCCGGGTGACAGAAGCTGCCAGGCAGATGAGCGTCCGGCGGGCGGGGCCGGGGGACTTCGACTCGATCGCCGAGATGTGGCGGGAGTTCGACCACGAGATCCCGCCGCCGATCCACGAGGGGCCGGCCGACGAGAAGAAGGAGCTGGCCGAGGTGGCTGAGATACTGGCCTCCGAGGTGGCCTTCGTGGCCGAGCAGGACGGAAGCCCCGTGGGCTTTGCGCTGGCGAGACGTCGGACGGACACGCTTGCGACCCTCACCGACCTCTACGTCAGGCAGGACGCGCGCCGCTCGGGGGTCGCGACCGAGCTCGTGCGCGAGGTGCTCGACGCGATGGACGCTCTCGGGATCGAGCACCTCGACCTCGAGGTGATGGCCTCGAACAGCGTCGCGCGGTCGCTCTACGCGCGCTGGGGCTTCCGGGACGAAGTCGTGATCATGACGCAGTCGGTCTCCGACCTCGGAGCACGGCTCGGCCGCCAGGAGGCCGCGTCGTTCGGCTCGATCCACGTCCAGTCGGACGACCTGAGCGCGGTCGAGCAGGCGGTGCGGCAGTTCGTCCCTCGGCTCCCGGGCGCGTCCCGCGGCTCGCTCGTGGCGCCGCCACGCAACGGCTGGATCGCCGTCTACGACGACGTCTGCGACCGGAGCCCCGAGATGCTGCGGCGGCTCGCCCGTGAGCTCTCCGACCGCACGGGAGCGGTCGTCGCCCTCCTGGGCATCGAGCGGGACGACGTCGTTCGCATGATCCTCTTCGAGCGCGGAAGCGTGGTCGACGAGTACCTGTCGGTGCCGGAGTTCTACGGCCCGCTGCCTCCTGGCGACGTCGTGGGGCTCGCCGCGAACCCGACCGTCGTGAGCCGGCTCACGGGCGCCGATCCGGAGGCGGTGCGCTCGATCGCACGGACCGCCGCCGCGCCCGCCGACCTCCCCCCGGCGCGGGAGCTCCTCGCCGCCCTCTCGCAGGCGCTCGGGATCGAGGGCACCGGCCACGGATGGGCCGACGCGCCCGACTTCCCGGGTACCGTCCGCGTGGAGCGCGGATGAGGGTCCTCCTGCTCCACGCCTGGCCGAAGGACGAGCGCATGTGGGAGCGCCAGGTCGCCCTCCTCGGAAGCGAGGGGTTCACGGTCGACGCACCGCGCCTCTACGGGAGAGGGCCGGCGATCGACGGCTGGGCCGCGCAGCTGCTCCGCGACAACGACGACCCGCTGGTCGTCGTGGGTGCGTCGATGGGCGGGTACTGCGCGCTGGCCATGGCTCGCCGCGCGCCCGAGCGGGTGGTGGGCATGATGCTCGTCGCCTCGCGAGCGGACGCGGACTCCTGGGATCGCCGGCGGTACCGCGAAGAGCGGATCTCGGAGCTGCGCTCGGCCGACCCGGTCCCGGCGGTGTACGGAGATCCCTCCCCGGAGGACCTCGCGACCGCCCAGGAGGCGATGCGCGACCGCCTCGACCTCACCGGGATCGTCGCGTCGTTCGGCGGTCCGCTTCTCGTCTGCGTGGGGGACGCGGACGACGTCGTCTCCGTCGAGGAGGCCCGAACGACCGCGGAGAGCGCGCTCCAGGGTTCGCTGGAGGTGTTCTCGGGGGCGGGTCATCTCCTCTCGCTCGAGCAACCCGAGCGCTTCGACGAGGTCCTGCTCGACTTCCTCGCGCAATGGAGGACGTGACCCTCACCGAGCTTCGCACGCGGCTCGGCGAAGACGCTCTCCTGCTCCTCGACGTTCGCACCCGCCCCGAGTTCGACGGAGAGGCCGGGGCGCACTGCGACCCGCGCCAGGGGCACATCGCGGGCGCCCGCAACCTCCCGCTCGACGAGATCCTCGCCTGCCGGTCCGCCGAGGACGTCCGCGTCCTCGTGGGCGCGCCGCTCGGGGCGGAGATCGTCGCGTACTGTCACTCGGGCCAGCGCTCCGCCTTCGCGGTGCACGTCCTGCGCGGCGCCGGGTACTCGGCCCGGAACTACCTGGGCTCGTGGCACGAGTGGTCTCGTGACCCGGATCTGCCGGGCGAGCCCTAGGCTGCGGCGACCTCGAGAAAGGCGGAGCACAGGCGGCGGCCGTGCTCGTTCCACGCGGCGATCCTGGGCGCGGTCGCCGCGAGGAGCTCGGCCGCCGGGAAGGGAAGCTCGTGGGCGTCCTCCGCCGCCCAGTCCTGGATCATCGAGAGGGTCACCTCGGCGTGGAACTGGAGCCCCCACGCGTCTCCGACGCGGAACGCCTGGGTGCACACGTCGCTTCTCGCAAGCTCGGCCCCGCGCGCCGGGACGGCGAACGTGTAGTGATGCCACTGGAACGCGTCGAACCGGGCCGGTAGGACGCCCAGCACGGGGTCGTCATGTCCCGCGGCCGTGAGCTCGACCTCGAGCCAGCCGATCTCGGGCTCGGTGGCGGGGCCGACCGGCGAGCCCGCGGCGCGCGCGAGCATCTGCGCGCCCAGGCACACGCCCAGCGCCGGGACTCCGTCTTCGAGCACGTCCCGCAGGAGCTCCTCCTCGGCCTCGAGCCAGCCGAAGCGGTCGTCCTCGTCCGGGTGCATCGAGCCTCCGAACGCGAGGACCGCGTCGAACGCGTCCGCGGTCCCGGGCGCCGGGCGGTCCGGCACCACCCAGCGTTCGAGCGAGTGGCCTCGCTCCTCGACCACGTGCTCGAACACGCCGCCGGGAACGCTCGGCCCGTGGGTGACGGAGAGCACCCGCATCGTCCGACTCTAGAAGAGCGTGGGCGCGAGGGGTGGCGGCTCGACGCCGCCCGCCGCCGGGATCCCCGCACGGTCGAGGAGGCCGCGGAGGATCGCCGCGCTGCGCGGGGCGAAGTCGTCGCGGTTGTTGTTGAACATCGCGTAGACCTCCTCCGCGTCGCCCGCCAGCCGCTCGAGCTTCTCGACCCACTCGGCCAGGTCTTCCTCCGAGTACATCCAGTCGAACCGGTCCGAGGACTTCTCGCTCTTGATGTTCCACGTCTTCTCGTTCCTGCCGTGGAAGCGGACGTATGCGACCCGATGCGTCGCGACCGCGTGCCGCGCGACCACGTTCGCCGCGCGGGTCATCGGCGTGTCGACGGAGACGTACGCGAGACCGGTGTGCTCGAGGAAGCGGAGCGTGTCCTCTCGCTCGCCCGGCTCCATCCAGGAGCGATGCCGGAACTCGACGAGCGGCACGAGTGGCGCGATCCGCTCCGGGGCTCGTGCGAGCTCCTCCTTCGCGGCCTCCGACTTCACGAATCGCGGGTGGTACTGGAGCAGGATCCCCCGCACCTTGCCCGACAGCTCGAGCGGCTCGATCGAGCGCCGGAACTCGGCGAAGTCGGCGTCCGTCGGCTCCCGTCCGTCGTGCCACGTCATCGAGCGGTGCGCCTTCACGTGGAACACGAACTCGGGCGGTGTGCGCTGCGCCCAGCGCCCGGTGACCGCGGGGTCGGGGAGGTGGTAGTACGTCGAGTCGATCTCGACCGTGTCGAAGCGCTCCGCGTAGTACGCGAGCCGCGCCTTCGACGTCGACACTCCCCGCGGGTACCAGGCCTTGAGGAGGCCCTCGTCGGCGAAGCTGCAGGTGCCGAGGCGGACGGTCGCGGCGGCCATGGTGGGGCATTGGGGGGCCGGGATCGCCCGGCCCCCGATGCGGGTCTAGCGCTTCCGGACGACCCGGCTCTGGACCGTGAAGCCGTTCACCGTCGGGTTGACGCACGGCACGCCGAGCGCCGGTCCGAGCTGGGCGCAGAGCGGGGCCGCCGCGCCCGGCGCGCCCACCGCGGTCGCGCGGTAGAACGTCCCGGTCTTCGCGGCGAAGGCGTACGAGCCGCTCGCCCTCACCGTCACGCGGCCGAGGCGCTTCAGCGAGCTCGCCTTCGCGCCTCCGAAGATCGTCACCGTCGCGCCCGCTCGTGCCTGGCCGGCCTGGGTCACGCGGCCGGTGATGGCCGCGCCCTTCGCCTTCCTCTTGGCCGCGAGCGTCACGGCTCCCGGGGCGATCGCCGCGGGCGACGCGACCGTTCCAGCGATGTTCGGCGTGCCGACGCCCGGGTTGTACGGGGTCCAGAAGGAGACCCACGCTCCCACCGGGACGGCCCCGAACACCCCCGCGATCGACAGCTCCGCGCTGTACAGCTTGGCGCCGAACGTCGCGCGGCCGGGCGTCCCCACCGGGACGTCGGGCGGAGGCAGGCAGACCTGGATGTACGCGGGGCCGAGCGCCGTCTGCGCGCCCGTCGTCGCGACGAGGTACGTCGGGACCGGGAGCGTCTGCCCTGCGGCGCTCAGGATCATGATCCACGTCGCGAGCGGGGCGGTGGTGCCGATGCAGGCGGCCTGCTGCGCCGCCGGGATCTGACCCGGCGCGGCCACGAGCAGCTGCCCCTGGAGCGGCAGGTCCGCGCCCGCCAGGTCGAGGGCCTTCACGATCGCCGACACGGGGCCGAGCACCGTCCCCGGAGCCTGTGTCGTTGTCAGCTGCGTCCCGGTCGGCGCGAAGATGCGCACGCTCGCCGTGGGATCGTCGTTCGGGTTGAGTGTCACCTTGACGACGGAGGTCGTCCCCGCCTGGCGGACTTCGAGCTTCGCCGACGTGTACGCCGCGAGCGCCGCCGGTACCGCGATGATTGCCGCGACCGCGGCCAGCCCGACCGCCGCTGTCCAGATTCTCCCTCTCATGGATGCCCTCCTCGAAATGTCGTCCGTGCCCGGTTTCGCGATGTCTCCTTCGGCCTCCGAGTGTTGCACAGCGGCCGCGCCCGCGAGGCGCACCAACCTGCCGGGGCGGCTGCTCGCCGTCACGCTCGCGCTCGTTGCCCTGATGGCCTCCGGCTGCGGAGGAGGAAGCGGAGAGGAGGACGCGAGGCCGGGCAAGCCGTTCCGCGTCCTCTTCGTCGGGAACAGCCTGACGGCGACGAACGACCTTCCAGGAGCCGTGGGGCGAATCGCCGAGGACGCGGGCGGACGACCCGTCGAGAGCCGCACGATCGCCCCGGGTGGAGTGAGCCTCGAGGACCACTGGCGAGCGACCGGCGCGCGGGAGGCGCTTGCGGAGGGCTCATGGGACGCCGTCGTCCTCCAGCAGGGGCCGTCGTCTCTTCCGGAGAGCCGCGCGCACCTCGTCAGATGGGCGAAGCGGTGGGCAGACGAAGTGCGGAAGCACGGAGCACGGCCCGCGCTCCTCACCGTCTGGCCGGAGGAGGAGCGCGTGTCGGCCCTCCCCGACGTCATCGCCTCGTATGCCGCGGCCGCAGAGGAGTCCGGTGCCGCGCTGCTTCCCGCAGGCGCGGCGTGGCGTGCCGCGTGGCAGCGCGATCCCGGGCTCGCGCTGTACGGCTCGGACGGGCTCCATCCGAGCGAGCTCGGGACCGAGCTCGCGGCGCTCGTCGTCTACGCGGGGCTGACGGGGGCGTCACCCCGTGGGCTTCCGCTCGACGACTCCGTGCCCGAGGAGACGGCGCGGACGCTGCGGGAGTCGGCGGCGGAGGCGCTCGCCAAGCGCTGAGCCGTCAGCCGCGGGCGTGCAGGAGCGCGCTCGCCCGGACCCACTGCTCGTTGTCGTACCGGTAGAGGTACACGTGCTCCATCGGCCGGTAGTCCGTGCGCGAGGTCTGGAGGCGGATGCCGGGGAGGAGGAAGGGGTTGCTCGGGAGGTCGAGGCTCTGGGCCGCGCGGAGCAGGCCCGCCCGGGTTAGGCTTTTCCCCGCCATCCGGAGGGTCTCGACCATCGTCCAGGCCACGGTCATCCCGTACCAGTTGTAGACGTCGGTCGGCCTCCCGGACGGGTTGTACCTGCGCATGATCGAGCGGTACAGCGCGACCGTCTTGTCTTTCGCCCAGATCGGGTCGTTCGGGTTCTTGACGAAGGCGATCGACAGCGCGCCCTTCGTGAGCTCCGGCGCGTTCAGCCGGGCGATGCCCATGATCGTCGGCTCGATCGAGATCGACGCGATGTACACCCGGGGCTTCCAGCCCAGGTTGTGCGCCGCCCGGATCGCGTTGAGGAAGAACTTCGGCGTCGCGAAGAGCATGAGGGTGTCCGCCCTCGACGCCTTGAGCGTCGCGACCTGCGAGGAGACGTCGGCGCCGGTGAACTCGTACGCCTGCTTCGCCACGATTCGCGGCCCCTTGCCCGCGATCGCGCGCGTCAGCCCGGTGAGCATGTCGCGCCCCAGGTCCGTGTTCTCGTAGAGGACGGCGATCCGTGCCCGGGGGCGGGTCTTGGCGAGCGTCGTCCCGTACACGTTCCCCTCGCCGCGGTAGCTCATGAGGAAGCCCATCGTCCACGGGTGGGTGGCGAAGCTCCGGCCGATCGCCTGCGAGCCGTCGCCGACGAAGAGCTGGGGCACCTTCTGGGCGTTCAGGTAGTCGCGGACGGCGAGGCTGTTCGCGGTGCCCACCGAGTTGAAGATCGCGAAGACGCGGTCGTCCTCGACGAGCTTCCGCGTCAGCTGGACGGTCTGCGCCGGGTTGTACGCGTCGTCGTAGTAGCGGTAGGAGATGGTGCGGCCGTTCACACCGCCCTTCGCGTTCACGTAGTCGAAGTACGCCTTCGCCCCCGGGCCGATGGCGCCGAAGGCGGCGGCCTCGCCGGTGAGCGGCACGGTGCCGCCGAGGAGCACGCTCGTCGCAGTGATGCCCGGGTCCGCGGCGGGGCGCGCGCCCGCGACCGCCGAGACGACGAGCGCCGCGAGCGCGGCGGCGACGAAGGCGCGACTCACTTCGTGACCGGCGTTCGCAGCACGGGCAGCCGGAGCACGGCGGCGCCGAGGCGAACCCGCGCGGTCGCGGGCATCGGCAGGTCGAGGTAGAGGAGGTTCGAGCTCGCCTGTGCGGTGGACGCGGAGGCGAGTGTCAGCGTCAGCCGGGATCCACGTGGGACGAACGTCGCCTGGTCGATCATCCTGATCGTCACGGCCCTCGAGCCGCCGCGCGTGGGCGCGCCGCCGGCGCTCACGACGATCTCGGTGCCCTGCGGCGTCCGGGCGGTGAGCACCGCCACGAGGCGCGACCAGCCGCCGCTCGCGGCGACCGGCACGCGCACGGTCGGGGAGCCGAAGACCTCTATCGCCTTCCGCAGGGGAGCGCTCGTCCGGACCGCCTTGCCGCTGCGGGCGAACGTCGACACGCCGGGAAAGGCGACCGTCGTCGGGGTCGTCTTCGGGAGCGACGTCGTCCAGGGGACCTGCCCGCCGAACCGCTCCGACGCGACGGCCACGGCCGCCGGCGCCCTCGAGCCGGGCACGTCGCGCAGGAAGGTGTCGAACCAGGCGCGCATCTGGCCCATGAGGAACGTCGTGTCGGCCGCCGGGAAGGTCGAGGGAGCGTGGCCGTGGAGCCCGACGTAGAGCACCTTCGGCCCGCGCAGCCGTTGGAACGCGAGCGAGCCCTGGTCGATGCCGAAGAGGAAGTCCCGCCGGCCCTGTGCCATGAAGACCGGGGTCGTGACGGAGCCGAGGCGCGGGAGGCTGGAGCGCTCGGCGGCCCACGGGCGCACGGCGGCGGCGTTCCCCGCGAACGCTGCGGCCTGCACCGCGATCAGCGACGGGTCGCGCTTCGCCTCCGGGATCGAGCCCGCGAGTCCCGCGACGAGCCCGGACTTCACGAGCCCCTGCGGCATGAGCGCGCTGTACAGGTCGGTCCAGGTCTCGACCGTGACGACCGCGGCCCAGGGGACGCCGGCGACGAGCGAGTTGAAGACCGCCCCGCCGCCGTACGAGATCCCCCAGGCGCCGATCCTCGTGTCCGAGACGTCCGGGCGCGCGGCGAGCCAGTCGCGGACCGCGCGGATGTCCGCCACCTCGCGCGGGCCGTCGACGCCGACGAGGCCGCCCGACTGTCCGTGCCCGCGGGCGTCGAACGTGAGCACGGCGTAGTCCGTCCCCACGAAGCCGTAGCCCTCGGCGAGCGCGCTCATCTGCTGCCGGTTGCCAGCCCAGTGCGTGGAGGAAGACGATCGCGGGCCAGCCGCCGGCGGGCATGGTGCCCTCCGGCACGTACAGCGTCGCGGCGATCGAGACGCCGTCGTCCATCGGGATCGAGACGTCCTGTCTCGCGAAGGAGGACGCGGGCGCCTCGCCGGCGACGAGAACGAGCAGTGCCGCGAGCGCGGCGAGCGAGGCCTTCAGCACGGGCTGAAGCGTAGAGGCATCGCGCTCGAGGCGTGGGATCTGACCACGCTTCCTACAATCCCGCGGATGGACCCGCGCGCGATCGGCGTCTTCGACTCGGGCATGGGCGGCCTGACGGTGCTGCACGAGTGCCTCGTCACGCTCCCGCACGAGGACTTCGTGTACCTCGGGGATGCCGCGCGCCTGCCCTACGGTCCGCGACCGCTGGACGAGATCCGCCGGTTCGCGGGCGAGATCGCGGGCTACCTCGAGCGCAGCGGGGTCAAGCTCGTCGTCGCCGCGTGCAACTCGGCCACGGCAGCGGCACTCCCGGACCTGCAGCGAGGGCTCTCGGTCCCGGTGATCGGCGTGCTCGCGCCGGAGGCGCACGCCGCCGTCCTCGCGACCCGTAACCGGCGCATCGGGCTCCTGGCCACCGAGGCGACGGTCGCGAGCGGCCGCTACGTCGAGCTCGTCCATGCGCTCGACGCCGGCGTCGACGTGACGTCGGTCGCGTGTCCACGGCTCGTGCCGCTGATCGAGGGCGACGACCCCTTCTCCGACGAGACCGCGGAGGCCGTGCGCGAGTACGTCGCGCCGCTCAAGGAAGCCGGCGTGGACACCGTGATCCTCGGCTGCACGCACTACCCGCTCATCCGGCCGATCCTCCAGCGCGTCTTCGGCCGCGGGGTCACGCTCGTCTTCTCCGCCGAGGAGACGGCGCACGAGGTCGCAGAGACGCTCGCGCGCAAGGGGATCGAGAACGACGAGGGGCGGGAGGGGGCGTATCGCTTCCTCACGACCGGCGACCCCGAGCTCTTCCGCGAGATGGGGCGGAGGTTCCTCCAGCTGCCGATCGACGCGGCTGAGCACGTGGAGCTCTCGGCCCTCGAGGCGGCCGCGGCGTGAGAGCTGACGGGCGCCCACCGGGCCAGCTCCGCCCCCTCGACGTCCGCGTCGACTTCCTCGAGCAGGCCCACGGCTCCGTGCTCTACGGGCAGGGCAAGACGCTCGTCCTGTGCACGGCGACGGTCGAGGAGGGCGTGCCACGCTGGCTGTACGGGAAGGGCCGCGGGTGGATGACCGCCGAGTACTCGATGCTCCCCGCCTCCACCGGCGAGCGGACGCCGCGTGCGGTGTCGCGAGGACGGCCGGACGGGCGGACGGTCGAGATCCAGCGCCTGATCGGGCGCGCGCTACGCTCCGTGTGCGACTTCGACGCCCTCGGCGAGCGCACGCTCTGGCTCGACTGCGACGTGCTCCAGGCGGACGGCGGAACGCGCTGCGCCTCGATCACCGGCGCCTGGATCGCGGCGAGCCGCGCGCTCGACCGCTTCGGCCTCTCGAAGGCGCTCCCGCGCTCGATCGCAGCGGTCTCGGTGGGGATCGTGGACGGCGAGGCTGCTCCTCGATCTCGACTATGCGGACGACTCGGCCGCCGAGACGGACATGAACGTCGTGATGACCGGGGACGGGCTGCTCGTCGAGGTGCAGGCGACCGCCGAGAAGGACCCGTTCTCGCGGGAGCTGCTCGACGAGCTCCTCGACCTGGCGGCCGGCGGCATCGAGGAGCTGACCGCAGCGCAGCGCGACGCCGCGTCCACGCCGCGCGAGTGAAGCTGGTCCTCGCGTCGCGAAACCCGAACAAGCTCCGCGAGCTCCGCGTCGCGCTCCCCGAATGGGAGATCGAGCTTCTCGACGCGCCCGACGAGCCGGTCGAGGACGGGGGCACGTTCCTCGCGAACGCGCGGATCAAGGCGCTTCACGGGCGGCGCCACGCCCGGTCGGACGACTGGGTCGCGGGCGAGGACTCGGGAATCGAGGTGGACGCGCTCGGAGGGCGTCCCGGCGTCGAGTCCGCGCGCTGGGCGGAGGACGGGGTCGGACGCCTGCTCGAGGAGCTGCGGGACGTCGCGGAGCGGCGAGCCCGCTACGTGTGCCAGCTGGTCGTCCTGGCGCCGGACGGCGCCGAGCTCCAGGCGGTCGGGACCCTCGAAGGGGAGATCGCCACCGAGCCGCGCGGGGACGAGGGGTTCGGCTACGACCCGATCTTCGTGCCCGGACGGGGAGTCGCGCACCGTCGCCGAGCTCGGGGACGGCTGGAAGGCCGACCACTCCCACCGCGCGCGGGCCGCACGCCGGCTCGCCGAGCGGCTCGCCGCGGCCTGAACGCTGATAGCGTCGGCTGCGATGGACGCCGCCGAGGCGCTTGCCGAGCTCACAGAGCTCTCGTCCCAGGTCGAGCGGGCCGTCGTCCTGCGCGCGGACGGATCGGTGCTCGCCTCCACGGCGGACGACGACGCCTCCGCGCAGGCGCTGGCGACCGCCGCGCTCGAGCTCCTGGCCGCGGCGTTCGAGCTCCGCGCTGCGCCACAGGAGGTGAGCCGGGTCGAGGTCGAGCTCGCGGAGGGCGCGCTGTTCGTGCTCCACGAGGACGGGCGGACGATCGCGGCGACCACGGGGCCGGAGCCGACGTCGGGGCTGGTCGCGTACGACCTCCGTACCTGCCTGCAGCGGATCTCGGAGCCGGAGAAGCCGAAGCGCCGGCGCACCCCGAAGGCCGCCTCGGCGGAGGAGCCCGCATGAGGCGCCTGTTTCGGCTCGCGGTGCTCGTGGGGATCGGGATCTGGATCTGGCGGACCCTCCTCGGGCGGCCGAAGCACCAGGAGCGCGCGGTCGCCGCCTACGCGGACGGCTCGTCGCTCGTGCTGGAGCCGGGCTCGGACGCGTTCGAGCGCCTCGCCGCGGCTGCCCGCCCGGCGCTCCGGGGATGACGGGTCCCGGGGACGACGAGCTCGCGCAACTGCTGCTCGACCGCGCGTTCCTCGAGGGCGACTTCGTCCTTCGCTCCGGCAAGCGGTCGTCCTGGTACCTCGACAAGTACCGCTTCGAGACCGACCCCGGCGTTCTTCGCCTCCTGGGCGCGCGCCTGGCGGACGCCGTGAGCGCGTTCGAGCCCGACGCCGACCGGCTCGCAGGGCCGGCTCTCGGCGGGGTCGCGTTGGCCGCTTCGGCATCGCTGGCGTCCGATCGGCCGTTCATCATCGTGCGCGGTGAAACCAAGGAATACGGCACCGCGAACCGCATCGAGGGCCCGTTCGAGCGGGGTGAGCTCGTGTGCCTCCTGGAGGACGTCGTCACCACCGGCGGCGCGCTCGTGGAGGCCGTCACCGCGCTCCGCGACGAGGGGCTTCTCGTCCGGAACGCGGTGTGCGTCGTTGATCGCGAGGACGGCGGGTCGGACGCGCTGGCGCGGCTCGGCGTGCGCCTCCGCGCGCTCTTTCGGGCCCGCGAGCTCGTGGAACTGCGAAAAACCGCCGCAAAACGGCATGGTTGAGCCAAATACGAAGGGGTGTTAGGCTCCTTCGGATCCCTAGAACCGAACCCGACGTCAGGAGGAGGCAGTGACCAAGCAGGATTTCGTGGACGCCGTAGCCGACAGGGCCGGCATGTCCAAGCGAGATGCGTCCACCGCGGTGGACGCAGTGCTCGACACCATCACGGCAGCGCTGAAGAGTCGCGACTCGGTCACCTTCACGGGCTTTGGGAAGTTCTCGACCTCGGATCGCGCCGCCCGGATGGGCGTGAACCCACGCACCGGACAGCGGGTGCAGATCGCGGCCACTACGGTCCCGAAGTTCTCGGCCGGTAGCGCGCTCAAGGCTGCGGTCAAGGGGTAGGACAGACCGCAGGGGTCTTTCGGAGGGGCCGCTGCGGCGGCCCCTCCTCGTTCGTACGCAAGATCCGGGATCCGCGGGAGCGGATCCCGGATCGCGCGAAGACCCCTGAAGCGCGACTGCTCCGCAGTCGCTGATCGCCCGGCAGGCCCAAGCCGCATGGACGGCTCTCCGCCCATCCCTTGAGATACGAACACATGTTCGTTAGCCTCGACCCATGCAGCTCTCGTTCGACGCCGCGGACCGGCTCGTCGAGCTCGTGCAGGCACGGCGCGGAGCGGTCGCCGCCGACGAGGCGGCGCGCGAGCTGTTCGCGCTCGAGCGCCCTCCGACGGCGCTCGCGCGCGCGCTCCTCGGCGACGTGGTCGAGGGCGACGCACGCCTCGCGTGGATCGGCGCGGGCGTCGGTCTCGCCGGCGAGCCCTCCCACGGAGTCGCGATCGAGGACGCCGAGATCGTCGTCTTCGACCTCGAGACGACAGGGCTCTCGGCGAGTCGCGATCGCATGTGCGAGATCGGCGCGGTTCGTGTGCGTGCGCTTGCGATCGAGGAGACGTTCGAGACGCTCGTCGACCCCGGGACGCTGCTCCCGCCGCACATCTCGGCCCTCACGGGCATCGAGCCGCGCGACGTGCGGGGAGCGCCGCGGCCGGCGCTCGCCACTCGTCGCTTCCTCGGGTTCGCGGGCGAGGCGCCGCTCGCCGCCCACAACGCCCGCTTCGACCTCGCGTTCCTCGAGCGCGAGGTGGAGCGGCTGACCGGTCGCCGCGTCGCCGCTCCGGTCGTCGACACGGTCTGGCTCGCCCGGCGCCTACTCCAGCGGAGAAGCGAGCGCTTCTCGCTGGCCCAGCTCTCGCACTTCTTCGGCACGTCGACGATGCCGCGCCACCGCGCGCTTCCCGACGCGCTCGCGACCGCGGAGATCCTGATCGCGCTTCTCGGGCTCGCGCAGGAGCGTGGAGCACGCACGCTGGCCGAGGTCCTCGAGCTCGCCGCCCCGCGCGCCCGTCGGCTCCACTCGAGGCGGGCGCTGATGGCGGGTGCGCCGTCGTCGCCGGGCGTCTATCTGTTCCGTGACCGCAACGAGGCTGTGCTCTACGTCGGCAAGGCGAGGGACCTGCGCGCGCGGCTCCGCTCCTACTTCTCGGGCAGCCGCCAGCGGCCCTCCGTCGAGGCCGCGCTCGGGGCGCTCGCGCGGATCGAGTGGCGGCCGCTCGGGTCGGAGCTCGAGGCGACGCTGGAGGAGCTGCGCCTCATCCGGGAGCTCCGCCCACCGGCGAACGCACGAGGGCGTGTCGACCGGCTGGTCTATCTGGCTCGGCGGCGGGAGCGCTGGGCCGTCGTCACGGAGCCGGGGCCGTACGGGCCCATGACCAGCAAGCGGCGGGCGCAGCTCGCCGCGCGGGCACTCGACGGGTTCGACGGCGACGACCCTGCCGGTGCCGTTCCGGCCCTTCGCGCACGGCTGCGCCGGCTCGCCCGCGACCTCCGCTTCGAGGACGCTGCGCGCGTCCGCGACCGACTCGCGGCGCTCGAGGAGGTGGTCGAGCGGATCGCCGTGCTCGAGCGTCTTCGCGGCTCGAGGCTCTGTCTGCTCGCGCCAGCCCGCGAGCCCGGCTTCCGGCGGGCGTTCTTCGTCGCGTCCGGGCGAGTCTCCGCCCGCACGCTCGCGCCCGGCCACGCAGGCCGGATCGAGGTGGAGGCGGGCATCGCCGGCGCGATGCGAACGGAAGTCTCGTTCGCGCCGGAGCACGCCGACGAGCTGCTCGCCGTCGCCGGCTTCCTCCGCCGGCCCGGCCCGGAGCTCCGCATCGTGTCCCTCGACGTCGGCGCGATCCTCGCAGCGTGAGGCTACCTCCGGAGGAGCCAGGCCGGGCTTGTGTCACCAGCGCTCGTTCCGGGCACCCGCGGAGGTTCGTGCCGTCAGGGTGGACCGCGGAGGAACAGCCCGCCCTCCTTGTGAAAGGCGATCTGCCGTCCGTCGGGCGACCATGCCGGGTCACCGGTCTCGAACGTCCACTGCGTGATCCGCCGAAGACCCGAGCCGTTGCGCGTGACGACGTGGACGGCCGATCGACCGGAACCGTCCACGTCGTACACCACGAACGCAAGGCGGTTGCCGTCCGGCGCCCAGCTCGGCTCAAGCTGCACACCTCGAGTAGGTCCGAGCCGGCGCAGATCGCGGCGTCGGGCGACCCGCCGTGTCGACGACGGCGATCCCAGGGCAGCAGCCAGGCTCGCAGTCCCCGGATACGAGCACGATGCGATGACCGTCGGGCGAGACGGCGGGATCGCTGTCGAGCCACCCGCGAACGAGTCCGCCGGTCACGCGCTTCAGTGCGCCGCCCGCGGAGCCCACGCGGAAGATCGAGCCACAGATCTCGTTCGGCGTTTGACTCGCTCGACCGAAGTAGATCCAGCGATCATCGGCCGACCACGTGGGTGATCCCGTCGATGCGTAGCGAACGGTCTGCGGTCTCGCTGCGACCAGCTTGCGCTGGTTGGCTCCCTGCAGATCGATGGTCCACAGTTCGTCCTTCCCTCGGCCGAACGCGACGCGGAGTCGCGTCGCGCGAGACGGCCGGTCTCGACTCCGACCGCCCTGGTTGTCGTCAGGCGCACGGTCTCGGAGCCGTCGATCGTCATTCTCCAGAGGTCTCCGCCACGCTCGAAGACGAGCGAGGGAGGGACCTGAGCGGTCGTCGCGGCCGCTCCCTGGGCCCCGAGGAGCACGAGACCGAGGACGAGGAGCGCCGTCGTTCGCACACGCATCCGTCCATCGTCCCTCCGTCCTGGCCTGCCGTCTAGCCTTGCCTTGTGGACGTCGCGAACTTCGCCGACCGCCTCGCCGAGGCCGTCTCCCGAAAACGCAGCCAGCTCGTCGTCGGGCTCGACCCGCGCCTGGACGTGCTACCGATGGAGCTGCGCGGTGAGGCGGTGCTCGGGCGCGCCGCCGCGGCGTCCGCGGTCGGGCGCTTCTGCCGGGGGATCGTCGACGCCGTCTCTCCGTACGTCGTGGCCGTCAAGCCCCAGTCCGCGTTCTTCGAGGCGCTCGGCCACGATGGCATGCGCGCCCTCGAGGACGTGTGCGACTACGCCCGTTCGGTGGGCCTCCTCGTCCTGCTCGACGCGAAGCGAGGCGACATCGGCTCCACCGCGCGTGCCTATGCGGCGGCTTACCTCGAGCCGCGCGACGGCGGCACGCCGCTCGCGGACGCGATGACCGCGAGCCCGTACCTCGGGGCCGATTCCGTCGAGCCGTTCCTCGCCGCGTGTCGCCGCCACGGGAGTGGGATCTTCTTCCTCGTCCGCACCTCGAACGCCGGAGCGAACGACGTCCAGGACCTGACGCTCTCCGACGGACGCCCCCTCTGGCAGTACCTCGCCGCCCTCGTGCACGAGTGGGGCGAGCCACTCGTCGGCGAGCAGGGGCTCTCGAGCATCGGCGCGGTCGTCGGCGCCACGTACCCGCGCGGTGTCTCGGAGGCGCGCCGGCTGATGCCCCAGGCGCCCCTGCTCCTCCCCGGTGTCGGGGCCCAGGGCGCCACGCCCGCCGACGTCGCTCGCGCCTTCACGAGCGGGCCCGCGAGCGCCCTCGTCACCGCCTCGCGCTCGGTGATCTACGCGTTCCGGGAGAAGGACGAGGACTGGCGGTCGGCAGCCGGCGCGGAGGCGGAGCGTCTCGCGACACAGGTGTGGGCCGTCTCCGGCTGGTAGCTGCGGCCCGCATGCAATTCACGTGGACCACCACGAGGGGGAGAACACCGACGCAGCGGCCGCGAAGCGGCCGCCTTTAGGGATGTTCGCGCGATCGGGATCCGCCTTGGGCGGATCCCGATCTTGCGCAAGCAGTACCATTCCGCGCCGGTGATGCGCAAGGCACTCCTTGCCGTCGTCGCCCTCGCTGCCGCGCTGGCGGCACCTGTCCAGGCCTCGGGTGACGACGCCACGCGGACCGCGGCGCAGCCGCGAGTCGATGCCGCCGCCTACTACCTCGTCGGCGGCGACGGCGCCGTGCTCGCCCGCTACCACGCTCGCCAGCGCCGGCCGATCGCGAGCATCACGAAGCTCATGACGGCGGTCGTGACGGTCGAGCGAGCCGAGCTGTCGGAGGTCGTGCAGGTGACGCCCCGAGCGGCGGCCGTCGGCGGGTCGACGGTCTTCCTCCGCGCGGGGGAGCAGCTCACCGTCGCCCAGCTCCTGCGCGCAATGCTCGTCCGGAGCGCGAACGACGCCGCCGAGATGCTGGCGATCCACGTCGGGGAGGGCTCGGTCTCCCGATTCGTGTCCGAGATGAACGCGAAGGCTGCCGAGCTCGGGCTCTCGGACACGCACTTCGCCAACCCGCACGGCCTGGACGCTCCCGGGCACCTCTCGACTGCGCGCGACACGACGATGCTCGTCCGCTACGCGCTGGGAGTGCCCGTCATCCGCGAGGCGCTCGCGCTGACCTCGGTCTCGCTCCCGGGTGGGCGCGAGTTCCCCTCGACCGACGACCTGATCGAGACGTGGAAGCCGCTCGTCGGGGGGAAGACCGGCCACACCGACGACGCGGGCTGGTCGCAGGCAGCGGCCGCGGCGACGCGCGGGGTCACCGTCTACGGGACGGTTCTCGGTACGGACGGACGGCTCGAGCGGAATCGCGCGCTGCGGACGCTTCTCACGTACGGCCTCGAGCGCTACCGTCGGGTCGCCGTGATCGACGCGCACCGGGCATACGGAGAGGCCGAGACCGCCTACGGCCGGCCGCCGGTCGCGCTCGTCGTCCCCCGGACCCTCGTGCGGACGCTGCGAGAGGGCACCCCGCTCGTCGAGCGGGTCGTGAGGCCGGTGTCGGTGAGCCTGCCGGTCCACGAAGGCGCCCGGCTGGGACGGGTCGACGTGTACGCCGGGGACGAGCTCGTGGCATCGTCGAGCCTCGTCGCGGCCTCCTCGATCACGGAGCCGAGCCTGTGGGGCAAGGCGGCCTGGTACGCGAAGACCACAGCCTCCAACCTCTGGGGGCTCGTCACGTGATCGTCACCGTCACGGTCAACGCCGCCCTCGACCGGACGCTCACGGTCCCGGTCTTCCAGATCGGGTTCCGCCATCGCTCGAGCGACGTGCTCACGCTCGCCGGTGGCAAGGGGATCAACGTGGCGCGTGCGCTGAAGCGGCTCGACATGCCGGTCGTCGCGACCGGACTCACGGGCGGGCGTACCGGCACGCGGATCGTCGAGGAGCTCACCGCCGAGGCGATCCTCAACGACTTCGTGCGCATCGCCGCCGAGTCGCGCACCTCCACCGCCGTCGTGGATCCCACCTCCGGCACGTACACGGAGATCAACGAGTGGGGACCGGAGGTCACGCCCGCCGAGCTGGAGACCCTGTCCGAGAAGCTCCACTACCTGGCGCGCGGCGCGGACTTCGTCGTCCTCTCGGGCTCGCTCCCGCGCAAGGTGCCGACCTCGTTCTACGCGGACACCATGCGCGAGCTCGGGAGGCGCGACGTACGCGTCGTGCTGGACAGCGAGGGCGAGCCGCTCCAGGTGGGTGTCGAGGCCGGTCCGTTCCTCGTGTCGCCGAACCAGCGAGAGGCCGAGCAGCTCGTCGGGCAGGAGCTCGAGGACGACGACGACTTCCTGATGGCTCTCGACGCCATCGCCGAGATGGGCGCTCGCAACGTGCTCATCACGCTCGAGACAGGGTGCTTCGCGCTCCTCCGCTTCGGCAAGAAGACCCGGCGCGTGCGGGCGCTCGCACCCTACGTCGAGCCCGTCTCGGGCGTCGGGTCCGGCGACGTCCTCCTGGCCCAGTTCCTCGCGTCCGTGGTCGACGAACGCTCGCCCGACGACACGCTTCGCCTCGCCGTCGCCGCCGGCGCGGCCTCGGTTCGCGAGGTCGGAGCCGGCCGCTTCGATCCCCAGGTCGCCGCCGCGATCGTCTCGAACGTCGAGCTCGCCGAGCTCCAGCGCGTTCGCTCGTAGCAGCGAGACGCGTCTCGTACCTACGACCGAGCGGCGACGCGGGACGGCTCCAGCCGGTCCGCGACCGCGGCCCGGACGCCGCCGGTGGCGAGGCCGCGATGAGCGAGGGACGTACGGCGACACAGAACGTCCTCCGGGTGCAGGCCCATTCGTGCTCGAACGCGTACTCCACCTGCGCCCAGACGTCAGGCCCCTCGGGGTGAATCCGCTCGAACGCGCCCGCCCGGTCCGCGTACTCCAGGAGCCGCTCCGCCTCCGACCCGTAGACCGATCGCAGGTGGCGTGCGGCGTCCGCGTCGACGAGCGACTCGAGCGCGCTGACGCCGTCGAGGACTGCTGATCCCGGGAGCGGCTCGGCGGTCGTGTCGAGGCGGTGAGGGCGTACGTCGGCCGGGAGGAGTGCGATCGCCTCGGCGGCCAGACGCCGGTGCGTGGTCAGCTTCCCGCCGGCGATCGAGACCATCCCACGCGGTCCAACCTCCAGGACGCGCTCGCGCGGCGTGGAGGCGGTGTCTCCGTCCGAGCGCGGAAGGACGCGGAGGCCGGCCCAGGTCGCGAGGACGTGCGAGCGGTTCACCCATTCGGCAGGAAGGAGCTGCTCGACACCGGCGAGAACGTCGTCGACGTCCACGGTCTCGACGGTCGCGAGAGCCGGATCGCCCTCGTACTCGGTGTCGGTGGTCCCCGCCAACAGCGTGCCCTGCCACGGCGCCACGAAGCTCGTGCGGTCGTCCGTCGAGTAGAACGCGACGAGCGCCCGCCAGCCCGGCGGCAGCGGCAGCGTCACGTGGACTCCCTTGCTCAACCGTGCGATGGGAGCGCAGCCCGGGCTCTCGAGCGCGCGTACGCTGTCGATCCAGGGACCGCTCGCATTCACGACGCTCCTCGTCCGCACGTGGAGGGTCTCTCCGCTCAGGCGGTCGAGGAGCTCGATGCTCCCGACCCGTCCGTTGGCACCCGCGAGCCCGACCACCTCGACGTAGGGCGCGACGATCGCGCCGGCGCGCGCAGGCGCCCGTCGCCGTCGCGAGGACGAGGCGGCTGTCGTCGGTCTGGAACTCCGGGAGCAGGATGTGGATGCGCTCGCTCGCAGACAGCAGCTCCGGGGCGATCGAGAGCGCCTCGTCCGCGTCGAGCAGGCGCGGTCGCGGGGGCCTGAAGCCGGCGAGTCCGAAGTAGAGCATCAGGCCGCAGTTCAGCCTCCACTCGGGCCAGCGGCCCCGGTCCATCGCCAGGACGACGGGGAGCGGTCGCGAGAGGTGTGGGGCGACTCGCGTCGCGAGAACGCGGCTCTCCGCTTGCGCGGCGTGCACGAGGCCGTAGCTCCCCATCGCGAGGTAGCGGAAGCCGCCGTGGAGGAGCTTCGACGACGCGCTCGAGGTCGCGCCCGCGACGTCGCCGGCATCGACGAGGGCGACGCGCAAGCCCGCCCGGGCCGCGTCGTAGGCCACCCGAGCACCGATGACTCCGGCACCGACGACCACGAGGTCGACATTGCGGCCCGCCAGGCGCTCGAGCGCTTCGGTGCGCCACGCCCTCATACGGGCACCTCGTGCTGCGCCGACGGCGAACGCGTGAGGTGGCCGGCCACTTCGCGTCGAACGGCGGAAGCGAGACGGTCGAGCGTTGCGTCCGAGAGCTCCGGGTAGACGGGAAGGAAGACGACCCCTGCCAGCAGACGCTGCGCCTCGGTGGGTTGGTGGCCCCCACTGCCGGGATCGACCGCGGCGATGGCGCTCGTTCCACGGGTCGCGTCGAAGCCGGCCGCCTGCAGGTCCGCGACCAGGCCGTCCGGCTCATCCGTGACCACCGGGAACACCCAGTGGGTCGAGTCCGAGATCGACGACCCGGGGCGCTCGATGGTCGCCGGCAGTCCGGCGGCGACCCGAGCCCCGGCCGCGCGGCGCCGGTCGAGCCGGTCGAGGTCGAACCTGCGCAGCCTGCGAGCTAGCAACGCCAGGAGCGGGGCGGAAGGTCGTCTGCGAAGCCAGTGCAGGAAGGCCACGTCGGCGTCGACGCCCCGCGGACTACGGAAGGCACGGACGGTCGAGGAGACGAACTCGTCGAGATCGAAGCGCGCGACGCGCGCGACTGCAGCGAGCGCCGTGTACGGGAGAGGACGGTCGAGCGCGACGAGGACGACGTACTTGAGCGCCTTCAGCGCGTGCTCGCGGCGGGGCTGGCGGGGCCAGGCGGCCTCGATCTCGCGCATACGCCCGAGCGTGGCGGCGTCACGGACGCGCACGAGCGCCCCGCCGAGCGCCGTCGCGGTCTTGATCGAGCCGAAGCTGTAGAGCGAGGCGACCGCCCTCTCGTCCCCGCAGTCGTGCGGGCCGAGGATGGTCTGCGCGCAGTCCTCGATCAGGAGCAACCCGTGGTCGCGCGTGAACGCGGCGCACTCGTCGAGGTCGAACCTCGTGCCAAACAGGTGGGCGACGACGAGCGCGCGCGTTCGCTGCGTGAGCGCCTCCTCGAGCGCACCGGGCTGCGGCGCCATCGTGGCGAGGTCGAGGTCGACAGGGACGGGAACGAGGCCGTGCATCCTCGCGATCCGCGGCATGTCCGGGTGTGTGACAGCGGAGAAGAGCACCTCGTCGCCCGCTTCGAGCTCGAGCGCGGCGAGCACGCAGTCGAATCCTGCTCGCACGCTGGCGCACGCGAGCGCGTCGTCCCCATGTGACCACCAGGCTGCGAGGCGGGCCGCGCGCTCGTCGGGGTGTCGCGCGCCGAGCGCTGCGAGGAGCGCGAACGCCAGGTCCGAGAAGGAGACGTCCAGCCGGTGGCGCGGGACGATCACGGAGCTGCCGGCTTTCGCATCGGCGCGCGCTCGCCGCACGTCGCCGAGGCTGGGCCTCGGCAGCGGCGAGCGACGCGTTCCGTCCGACAGCACGTCCGGGCAGCCGTCGGCGACGGCTTCTCGAGCCAGCCGCCAGAGGCGGACGATCTCGCTCCGGATCTGCTCCGTCGCCTCCGTCGAGCCGTCGCGGCCACGGGGAAGGTCGCCGAGAGTGATCGGCTCGCCCCAGACGGCCGCGCAGCGCTTCGGCTTGCCGATCGACCAGCCGAACGTCTCGAGTCCGAGCGGCAGGACCGGGACGCCCTCCTGCATCGCGATCAGCGCCGCGCCGCGCCGCGCCGCGCCGGGGTGGCCCGTGCGCTGCCTCGTGCCCTCGACGTGGATCCCGAGCAGCTTGCCGTCCGCGACCAGCTTGCGGGCCCAACGCAGCGCGTCCCGATCGGGCTCCCCCCGCTTCACCGGGAAGGCGCCCGCCCAGCGCAGGACCTCGCCGGCGAGCGGGATCTCGAGGAGCTCGGCCTTCGAGATGAAGTAGACGGGTCGTGGGCAGACGAGTCCGACGAGCGGGTGGTCGATCGCATTCAGATGATTCGCGGCGATCACTGCGCCGCCTACGGGTGGCACGCGCTCGACCCCGTACGCGGCCGCACGGGTCAGCGCGTACATCACCGGCGCGACCGTGTAGCGCATGACTTCCCACAGCACGTCCGGATCGTCCCCCCACAGCTTGGGAACGCCGATGCGGGTCAGGACCATGAGGCAAGTATCCCGGCGCCCGGTCCTCGTGTCAGCCGGGCGCGCCCTGAACCGGCCTCGGGGATTCCCCGAGACGTTCCGCCCCCTGCCTAGACTCCGTTCCATGCCGACGTGCCCGAACTGCGGGCGCGAGAACGCCGAGGACGCGAGGTTCTGTAGCGCGTGTGGCGCCATCCTCGCGCCTCCCCTGGAGGTGCGCGAGCAGCGCAAGGTCGTCACCGTCCTCTTCTGCGACCTCGTGGGCTCGACGGCACTCGGGGAGTCGACGGATCCCGAGGCCCTGCGCGCCCGCATGCGCCGCTACTTCGAGGACCTGCGCGCGATCCTCGAGCGCCACGGCGGCACCGTGGAGAAGTTCGTCGGCGACGCGGTGATGGCCGTCTTCGGCATCCCCGTCGCGCACGAGGACGACGCGCTGCGGGCGGTCCGCGCGGCCTCCGAGATGCGGAGGTCGATCGCCGACCACGGCCTCGAGGCGCGGATCGGCGTCAACACCGGCGAGGTCGTCGTCGGCGGCGAAGGCGAGACGCTCGTGACCGGCGACGCGGTCAACGTCGCCGCCCGCCTCGAGCAGGCCGCCTCGCCGGGCGAGATCCTCATCGGCGCCGAGACGCTGGCGCCTCGTCCGCGACGCCGTCCGCGTCGAGCCCGTCGAGCCGCTCGTCGCTGAAGGGCAAGTCCGAGCCGGTCGAGGCGTTCCGCCTCCTCGACGTGATCGCGGCGCCGCGCCGCTCGCGCGGCACCTGGAGACGCCGCTCGTCGGTCGCGAGCGCGAGCGCCAGCGGCTCTGGCGCGACTACGAAGACGCGGTCGCCGACCGCACCTGCCGGCTCTTCACCCTCCTCGGCCCGGCCGGCATCGGCAAGTCGCGCCTCGTCGCCGACTTCCTCGAGCGCGTCGGCGACTCCGCGGACGTCCTGCGCGGTCGCTGCCTCTCCTACGGCGACGGGATCACCTACTGGCCGCTCGTCGAGATGCTTGCTCCGCTCGGGGTCGACCCGGACGACGTCGTCGCCTCGACGCCCGAGGAGACGCGCGTCGCGTTCCGCCGTCTGCTCGAGGCACGTGCCGCCGAGCGTCCGCAGGTCGTCGTCGTCGACGACCTGCAGTGGGCGGAGCCCGCCTTCGTCGACCTCGTGGAGCACGTCGCCGACCTCTCGCGAGGCGCGTCGATCTTCCTCCTCTGCATCGCGCGAACGGAGTTGCTCGATTCGCGGCCCGACTGGGGTGGAGGCAAGCTCAACGCGACCTCGCTCCTGCTCGAGCCGCTCGCAACGACCGACCGCGCGGATCTGATAGACGCCCTGCGTGCCGGTGCGCCGCTCGACCGGCGCTGCGCGACCAGATCGTCGAGGCGTCGGACGGCTATCCCCTCTACGTCGAGGAGATGCTCGCGATGGTCCGCGAGGAGCGTGGTGGAGACATCGCGGTGCCACCCACCATCCAGGCGCTGCTGCAGGCGCGAATCGACGCGCTGGACAGCGACCTGCGGGTCGTGCTGGAGCGTGGAGCGATCGAGGGCGAGGTGTTCCACCGCGGTGCCGTCGCGGAGCTCCGTCCCGGATGTCCGCGGCGACCTCGAGAGCACCTTGCGAGCCTGATCCGCAAGGAGTTGATCTGGCCCGAGCGCGGCACTCGCGCGGGACGACGATGCATATCGCTTCCGTCACATCCTCCTCCGCGACACTGCCTACGGTGGGCTGCCGAAGAGGCTTCGAGCCGAGCTGCACGAGCGGTTCGCGGCTTGGCTCGAGCACTCGACCGACGAGTCGGCGTTCGAGCGTGACGAGATCATCGGCTACCACCTCGAGCAGGCGCACCGGCTCCGGACGGAGCTCCGCCCGCGGCGGACGAACGAGCGCTCGCCGGCCGCGCCGGTGCCAGGCTCGCTCGCTGCGGGGCGAGGAGCGCTGGGTCGCGCGGACTTCCCCGCCGCGGTCGGCCTGCTCGGCCGGGCGACCGTGCTCCCGACGAGGACGACCCGGTGCGACTCGACGCCCTGGTCGACCTCGCGCGGGCCCTCATCCGGGGCGGTGAGCTCGAGCAGGCCTGGCTCCTCCTCGCTCGGCCATCGCCGTGGCGCAGCAGGCTGGGGACGAGCGTGTCGAGGCACGGGCTCGCCTCACCATGGGCTCGCTTCGCGATCGAATCGATCCGGATACGAGCGTCGACGACGAGCTCGCACGGGCGCTCGAGATCGCCTCGGCCCTGGAGGCGCTCGGGGATCTGTCGACACTCGCCCATGCCTACATCGAGATCGGGATGTGCCGGTTCCAGCTGGGTCGTGGCGCGAAGGGGAGATCGACATGCAGCACGCGGCCGAGCTCGCGCGCAGCGCCGGGGACACCGCGATGGAGCGCGCGCGCCTCACGGCGAGGCTACGCCCGATCGCCTGGGGGCCGACTCCCGCCGACGAAGGCATCGCGTATTGCACGTCTCTCGTCGAGAGCGAGGTGACGAACGTTGCCGACAAGGCGCAGGCGCTCCAGGTACGCGCGTTGTTCCATGCCATGCGGGCCGAAGTCGACGTCTCGCGCGCGTCCGGTCGAACGCGTGGGCGCTCATCGAAGAGTTCGGCCTGACGCTCTCCGGGGCCTCTACGGCGCGGACGTCGGCTTCGCCGAGATGCTCGTCGGTGACCTCGAGCAGTCGGAGCGCGTACTTCGGCGCGGTCACGACCTGCTCGTCGAGATCGGCGACGTCGGTGTCCGCGCAACGCTCGACGGAGTGCTCGCCGACGTCCTCGTCCGCCAGGGTTCGACGACGAGGCGCTCGACCTCGTCGACGACGTACGGGACGATCGCGCAGATCGACGACCTCGACGCGCAGCCGCGCTGGCGAGCGGTCCGGGCGCGCGTCCTCTCGAGACGTGGCGCGCACGACGAGGCCGAGCAGCTCGCCCGGGAGGCGCTCGCGCTGCTCGAGCCGACGGACTTCATCGATCTCGAGGGGTACGTCCGCGACGTCCTCGGCGAGGTGCTCGCCCGGGTGGGGCGGATCCAGGAAGCTCTCGACGAGGTAGGGCGGGCTGCTGCCCTCCACGAGCAGAAGGGGAATGTCGTCTCGGCCGCACGGTCGCGCGCCGTGCTCGAGAAGCTGCGCGCGTCCGAACCTTCCTAGACTCTTCGTCGACGTGGAGGAGCCCCGGGAGCAGCGGAAGGTCGTCACGATCCTCTTCTGCGACCTCGTCGGCTCGACCGCGCTCGGCGAGTCCACCGACCCCGAGGCGCTGCGCGCGCGGATGCGCCGCTACTTCGCCGATCTCCGCGGCATCGTCGAGCGCCACGGCGGCACGGTCGAGAAGTTCGTCGGGGACGCGGTCATGGCCGTCTTCGGCATTCCCGTCTCGCACGAGGACGACGCACTGCGCGCGGTGCGAGCCGCGTCGGAGATGCAGGCCGCCGTCGCGGGGCACGGGCTCGAGGCACGCATCGGGCTCGACACCGGCGAGGTCGTCGTCGGCGGCGAGGGCGAGACGCTCGTCACGGGCGACGCCGTGAACGTCGCAGCCCGCCTCGAGCAGGCCGCCGCCGCCGGCGAGGTGCTCCTCGGGGACGAGACGCATGCACTCGTCCGCGACGCCGTCGTCGTCGAGCCGCTCGAGCCACTCGCGCTGAAGGGGAAGTCCGAGCCGGTCGCTGCCTTCCGGCTCGTGGACGTGCTTCCCGGGGCAGCGGGCCTCGCGCGGCACCCCGAGACGCCGCTCGTCGGCCGCGAGCGAGAACGACGGCGCCTGTGGCGCGACTACGAGGACGCGGTCGCCGACCGCACGTGTCGCCTCTTCACGCTGCTCGGGCCGGCCGGGATCGGCAAGTCGCGCCTCGTCGCCGACTTCCTCGAGCGCGTCGGCGACTCGGCCGACGTCCTGCGCGGCCGGTGCCTGTCCTACGGGGAAGGGATCACCTACTGGCCCCTCGTGGAGATGCTCATCGGCATCGGGGTCGAGCCCGACTCGGTCATCGGCACCTCGCCGGCCGAGACGCAGCTCGCTTTCAGGCGCATGCTCGAGAGTCGCGCCGGCGAGCGACCGCAGGTCGTCGTGATCGACGATCTGCAGTGGGCCGAGCCCGTTTTCGTCGACCTCGTCGAGCACGTCTCCGACCTCTCTCGCGACGCACCGATCTTCCTCCTCTGCGTCGCGCGAACGGAGCTCCTCGATCTCCGACCCGGCTGGGGCGGCGGGAAGCTCAACGCGGCCTCGCTCCTGCTCGAGCCGCTGGACGAGCGCGAGTGCGGCGAGCTGATGGAGCGTCTCGTCGCCGGCGCTCCCCTCGGCGCCGAGCTGCAGGAGCAAATCACCGTGGCATCTGCGGGAAACCCGCTTTTCGTCGAGGAGATGCTCGCGATGGTTCGCGAGCACGGAGGCGGCGGCGAGATCGCTGTCCCACCCACGATCCATGCGCTACTGCAGGCGCGCATCGACTCGCTCGACGGAGACGTGCGCGTGGTGATGGAGCGAGGCGCCGTCGAAGGGGAGGTGTTCCATCGCGGCGCCGTCGCGGAGCTCTCACCCGCCCCCGTACGCGACGGGGTCGAGGCGCACCTCGCCACGCTCGTCCGCAAGGAGCTGATCCGCGCGACCGCGCCCACCTTTCCCGAGGACGAGGGCTTCCGGTTCCGCCACCTGCTGATCCGGGACGCCGCCTACGAGTCGCTGCCGAAGGCGACTCGCGCGGAGCTGCACGAGCACTTCGCCGATTGGCTCGCACAGCACGATCTCGTCGAGTCGGACGAGATCATCGGCTACCACCTCGAGCAAGCCCACCGGTACCGCTCCGAGCTCGACGCGGCGGATCCGGCGCTTCCTCGCCTGGCGGCGCGTGTGTCCGACCATCTGGCCGCCGCAGGGCGCGGGGCGATGGACCGCGGCGACTTCAATGCGGGGCGCTCACTCTTCCGGCGCGCGACCGCGATTCTCCCCGAAGACGACCCGCAGCGCTTGGCGCTTGCACCCGATCTGGCGCTCGCACTCTGGGAGTCCGAAGATCTCGCCGCAGCTCACAGGGCTCTCGCGCAGGCGCGGATGGCACGTGACCCGATTACCTCGGCCATCGCCACCCTCGTGGAAAACTCGATCGACTTCATGAGCGGTGGCTCGATCGCGCGCGACGCGCGCATCACGCGGCGAGAGGACGCCCGCCGAGTTCTCGAGGCCGCTGATCACGACGAGGGCCTTGGGTACTACTGGTGGGACCTCGCGGGCGAGACGTGGGTCAGCCTGCGCGCCGCCGAGACCGCTGCCGCGTGCGAGCGGGGCCTCCAGAACTTTCGGCGTGCCGGCATGTACAGGCGTACCGACGACCTTCTCTGGTGGATCCGATCCGCTTATGTGTTCGGGCCGACCCCGGTGCCCGAGGCGATCGAGCGCGTGCGTGCGTTACAGCGCGAGGCGGGAGACTCGATGGCGCTTCAAGCAGGCGCCGCTACCACGCTCGGGCGCCTCCTCGCGATGCAGGGTGACTTCGAGCAGGCTCGCGAGCTGTTCGTGTTCGGCCAAGACTTCTACCGATCCGCGGGAATGGCGGTCAGCGCTGCGGGCGTAGCGTTGCACGGGGCATGGATCGAACACCATGCCGGCGACGACGCGGCGGAAGAGGAGCACCTGCGGCACGGCTGCGCCGACCTTCGCGCCCTCGGTAATCAGGCGTTCTTCTCCACCGTCGCCGTCCGTCTCGCTCAACTCCTCTACACGCAGGGTCGCTTCGCCGAAGCTCTTGAGATGTGCACCGTCGTCCGCGAGGCAAGCCCTGCAGACGATCTCATCAACTTCGTCCTTGCCGATGCGATCGAAGGCTGCCTCCTGTCCCACGACGATCGCCACGACGAGGCCGAGGTGCGCTTCGGCCAGGCCGTCGCGGCTGTCGAAACGACCGACTTCTTCTTCGCCCGGGCGGACGTGCGTCTCTTACACGCCGAGGCGCTGTCCCGTGCGGGTGAAGCAGCGGCTGCGTCCGGGACGGCAGCGCTCGGGATCGGGATCCTCGATGAGAAGGGCGACATCACCGGCGCGGCCCGCGCCCGGAGCCGCCTTGCCGAGTTCGGGATCCAGGTCCCCTGATCGCCGTCGCCGGACGCTGCTAACGTCGCTCCATGGAGACCGAGCTTCGCCAGGACGAGATCGAGCGGCTCGTCGCGTTCGAGCGGAAGTTCGGGAAGGAGGGGCTCACGTTCGACGACGTGCTGCTCCTCCCGGCGGAGTCGCACGTGCTCCCGAACGACGTCACCACGGTCACGCGGCTAACACCGTCCGTCTCGCTGAACATCCCGCTGATCTCGGCCGCGATGGACACGGTCACGGAAGGCCGGCTCGCGATCGCGCTCGCGCGCGCGGGCGGCATCGGGATCGTCCACCGCAACCTCTCGATAGCCGACCAGGTGGCCGAGGTGGACAAGGTCAAGCGGTCGGAGTCGGGGATGATCGTCGAGCCCGTCACGCTGCGGCCCGACGACTCCGTCGCCGACGCGCTCGAGCTCATGGAGCGCTATCGCATTTCCGGCGTTCCGATCACGGACGACGACGGGATCCTCGTCGGGATCCTCACGAACCGCGACCTGCGCTTCGAGACGGACACGTCGCAGCCCGTCTCCGCGCTGATGACGAGCAGGAACCTCGTCACCGCCCCCGTCGGGACGACGCTCGAGGAGGCGGAGGCGATCCTCCACCGCAACAAGATCGAGAAGCTCCCCGTGGTCGACGCCGACGGGAGGCTCAAAGGCCTCATCACCGTCAAGGACATCTCGAAGAAGATCAAGTACCCGGATGCGACGAAGGACGAACAGGGCCGCCTGCGTGCGGGCGCCGCAGTGGGCGTGGGCAACGACGCCCTCGAGCGCGCCGCCGCGCTTGTCGATGCCGAGGTCGACGTCCTCGTCGTGGACACCGCCCACGGCCACTCCCAGGGCGTGCTCGACGTCGTCCGGCGGATCCGGGCGGCGTACGACGTGGAGATCGTCGCGGGCAACATCGCCACGGGCGACGCCGCGCTCGCGCTCGTCGACGCGGGAGCGGACGCGGTGAAGGTGGGCGTCGGACCAGGCTGCTTCGCCGCGGGCACGCGGATCCTCATGGCCGACGCTACGTACCGGAACATCGAGGACGTGAGGCCGGGAGACCGCGTGATCAACATGCACGGCGATGCCGTGTCGGTGCGAGCGGCCTGGTGCACCGGCACCCGGGAGGTCATGGCGGTACGGCACGTTGCAGCACCGCTCGAGACCGTCGTCACGCCTGACCACCGCTACTTCGTCGGCGCTCTCGCGTCGGCTCCAGCGGTGGTCGCTTCGCGAGGGTACGCCGCGGTCCTCGATCGGCCGACGCGCATGGGGGAGCCGAAGCGCGGCTGGCGCGAGATCGGCGACGCGGACGACACGGTGTTGCTGCTCCCGAAGCAGATCGCGTTCGAGCTCCCCGACGAGCTCCGGATCGATCTCCACGACTTCGCGCGCCGTCCGTCGCGACTCGCCCGCTACCGGACGGACATCCGTGACTCCTACGAGCTCGGGTACGTGCTCGGGACGTTCCTCGGCGACGGGGACGCGTTCCTGAACACGAACGGCCGATCGGAGATCGGGCGCGTGTGCTGGTCCTTCGGACGCGACGAAGTGAGCACCGCCGAGAAGCTCGTCGACTGCCTCGAAGCCGTCAGCGGTGTGCGCACGACCGTCAAATCCGAGCGAAACATGCGCAAGGTCTATTTCTCCTCGCTGCAGTGGGCGCGTCTGCTCGCGCAGTTCGGCAAGCGTGACGAGAAGCACCTTCCGGCGAGATATCTGTGCGGCAACCCGCTGTATCTCCGCGGTCTGCTCGATGGCCTCGTCGACAGCGACGGCCACGTCGAGGCCGGGGGTCGGGTCGGGTTCAAGAACACGTCGCGGCGTCTGGTCGAGCTGTTCGGGGTGCTGTGCTTCCTCCTGGAGGGGAGCTTCCCGAACGTCGAGCTCGAGCCGGCGACAGCGGGAGGGCTCGAGGGCACGACCACCGAGCGCTGCCGCCCTTCGTACCGAGCGCGCCTCAATGCGACGCATCGGAAGCGGCATACGAGCTGCAACCTCGTCGTGAAGACGCTCGACAGGCGCGATCTCGGCATCGCGGTGTCCGTGTACGACATCGAGGTCGACTGCCCGACCCACAGCTTCATCGCCGACAACGCGATCGTGCACAACTCGATCTGCACGACGCGGGTCGTGGCCGGAGTGGGCGTGCCGCAGGTGACGGCGGTCTACGACGCGGCGCAGGCGCTCGCCGACCACGACGTTCCCGTGATCGCCGACGGCGGCATCCGCAACTCCGGCGACATCGCGAAGGCGATCGCGGCGGGGGCGGACACGGTCATGCTCGGCTCGATGCTCGCGGGCACGGACGAGGCGCCCGGCGAGGTGATCGTCGCGCAGGGCGAGCGGTTCAAGGAGTACCGCGGGATGGGCTCGCTGGGCGCCATGAAGGCCCGCTCGTTCTCGAAGGACCGCTACTTCCAGGGCGACGTCGAGGACGTCGAGAAGCTCATTCCGGAGGGGATCGAGGGGCGCGTCCCGTACAAGGGCCCGCTCGCGCCGATCGTGCACCAGGTCGTGGGCGGCCTCAGGCAGTCGATGGGCTACTGCGGCGCGGCGACGATCGAGGAGATGAAGGCCCGAACCCGGTTCACGCGCATCACGCCCGCGGGGCTCCAGGAGAGTCATCCGCACGGTGTGACCATCACGAAGGACGCGCCCAACTACCGCAGGGGCTGATGGGCGAGGTCGCACGGCTCCCCACGGCAGAGCCCCTCGCGGAAGACCGCCCGGTCCTGGTCCTGGACCTCGGCGGGCAGTACAGCCAGCTGATCGCACGTCGCGTGCGCGAGGCGCGCGTGTACTCGGAGCTCGTCGGCCACCAGCTCTCCGCGGACGAGATCGCACGACGGAACCCCGTCGCGCTCGTCCTCTCGGGAGGGCCGGCGTCCGTCTACGCGGACGGCGCTCCGGAGGTCGACGCGGACATCTTCGCGCTCGGGATCCCGACGCTCGGGATCTGCTACGGGATGCAGCTCATGGCCCGCGACCTCGGCGGCGCGGTCGAGCGCACCGACCACTCCGAGTTCGGCAAGGCGGAGCTCGAGGCGTCCGAGTCGGCGCTCTTCCACGACCTTCCCCGCGAGCAGGTCGTATGGATGAGCCACCGCGACTCGGTCACTGCGCCGCCGGTCGGAGCCGAGGTCACGGCGTCGTCGCCCACCACGCCCATCGCGGCCTTCGAGGACCGGGCACGCGGGCTGTACGGGGTCCAGTTCCACCCCGAGGTCGTCCACACGCCGCACGGTCAGGACCTCCTGAAGAACTTCCTGTACGAGGTCGCCGGCGCGCCGCCGACATGGACGCCCGCTGCGGTCATCGAGGAGCAGGTCGAGCGCATCCGCGCCGTCGTGGGGTCGGAGCGCGTGCTCTGCGCGCTGTCCGGCGGCGTCGACTCGGCAGTCGCCGCGCTGCTCGTGCACAAGGCCGTGGGAGACCAGCTCACGTGCGTCTTCGTCGATCACGGGCTCCTCCGCGAGAACGAGGCCGAGCAGGTCGTGGAGACCTTCTCCGGCCACTTCCGCGTGCCGCTCGTGCACGTGCAGGCGCAGGAGCGCTTCCTGTCCCGCCTCGCCGGCGTCGCCGATCCCGAGGAGAAAAGGAAGATCGTCGGCGAGGAGTTCATCCGCGTGTTCGAGGAGGAGGCGCGGAAGCTCGGAGACGTCAGGTTCCTCGTCCAGGGGACGCTGTACTCGGACGTCATCGAGTCTGGCGGCGCCGAGGACGGGGTGGCCGCGAAGATCAAGTCGCACCACAACGTCGGCGGGCTTCCCGCCGACATGCGGATGCAGCTCGTCGAGCCGCTCCGGCTGCTCTTCAAGGACGAGGTCAGGCGGGTCGGAGAGGAGCTCGGGCTTCCCGAGCGCATGGTCTGGCGCCAGCCCTTCCCGGGGCCGGGGCTCGCGATCCGCATCGTGGGCGAGGTCACCGAGGAGCGGCTCGCGATCCTTCGTCGCGCCGATGCGATCCTGCTCGAGGAGATCCGCCGCGCTGACCTCTACCGCGGCCTGTGGCAGAGCTTCGCCGTGCTGCCCGCGATCCGCTCGGTGGGCGTGCAGGGGGACGAGCGGACGTACGCGTACCCGATCGTGATTCGCGCGGTCACCTCCGAGGACGCGATGACCGCGGACTGGGCGCGCCTGCCGTACGAGGTGCTCGAGGCGGTATCCAGCCGCGTCATCAACGAGATCCCGGGCGTGAACCGCGTCGTCTACGACGTCTCCTCGAAGCCGCCCGCCACGATCGAGTGGGAGTGAACGCGGCCGTACGCGCGCTCGCGTGTGCCGCAGTCGCGGCGGCGCTGCTCGCGGGCGCCCCGGCCTCGAGCGCGGCCCCCGACGCGCTCCCGCGGTCGATGACGGACCGGCCCGACGACGTCACTGCGCCGCAGGTGCACGCGCTGTACGTCCTCCCCTCGGATGGAGTCGACCGCGCGCTCGACACGAACGGGACGATCGCGGCGTCGGTCGCGAACTGGCAGCGCTGGGTCCGCGCGCAGACCTTCAACAACGGGATCCGGCTCGACACGACCGCGGGCGAGCTCGACGTGACCTTCGTTCGGCTCGGGAAGACGGACGCCCAGCTCGCCTCGCGCGGCCTTGCCCTCCGGGACGCCCTCGAGGACGAGCTCCGGGCGAGAGGGCTCGTCCGGGCGGGGAAGATCTACGCGACGTACTTCGACGGGTCGAGCAGCGCTGCCTGCGGCGGCGGCGCCTGGCCGCCGAGGCTCCCTGGCGCCGTCGCGGCGCTCTACCTGCGCGCGACCTACGGCTCCGGCGCGGTCTGCTACCAGCCCGAGCGCTCGCGCGCCGGGCTCCAGATCATGGACTTCGCGATGCTCCACGAGGTGCTGCACACCGTGGGGTTCGTCCCCTCGTGTGCGCCGAACCACACGCGCGACGGGCACGTCTCGGACAGCCCGAGAGATCTCATGTACGCGGGCGACGAGCCGTGGCGGCCAGCCGTGCTCGACGTCGGGAACGACGACTACTTCCACGCTCACATCCTGGGCTGCCGCGAGCTCGCCGTGAGCCCCTACCTCGACCGCGGCTTCGGCGGAAGCACCGCGAGGCTGACCGTCGCAGTCGTCGGGCCGGGGCGCGTCGTCAGCACGCCCCGTGGGATCGCGTGCTCGAAGCCCTGCATCGCCACCTTCGAGCGCGGGATGCGGCTCGCGCTCCGTGCGGTTCCGGCCGACGGCGCGCGCTTCGTCGGCTGGAGCGGCGCGTGTCGCGGCGCGAAGAGCTGTCGCGTGACGCTCGACCGGGGGCGCTCCGTCACGGCGAGGTTCCGGCGCTGAGCACGTCGGCTGACGAGGAGGAGGGCTAGTGGAGCTCCGGGACATCCTCCCGCGCCGGCGCATGGTGCGTCACTACTCCGCCGAGCCGGTTCCCCGCGAGACCGTCGAGCGCATCGTGGCGACCGTCCGCCGGGCGCCGAGCGCGGGCTACAGCCAGGGGCAGCGCCTCCTGGTCGTGACGAACGAGGGGGGTCGCGGGGAGATCGCGCGGATCATGAGCGACGCCGGGTGGACGACGCCGGAGGACCGCGAGCCGTGGCTCGAGAGCGCCCCTGTCGACGTCCTCGTGCTGACCCGCGAGGACGACTACCACGAGCGCTATCGACGAGAGGACAAGCTCGTCGACGGCGCGGAGATCGAGTGGCCCGTTCCCTTCTGGTTCGTGGACGCGGGTGCCGCACTCATGCTGCTCCTGCTCGCGGCGATCGACGAGGGGCTCGCGGCCGGGCTCACCGGGGTCGAAGGCGAGGCTGCGGAGCAGATTCGCGCCACGTTCGGCATCCCAGAGGACGTGACCGTCGTCGCGCTCGTCACCCTCGGGTACGGGGCACCCGATCCCGGCTGGAGCGCCGTCACCAGCCGTCGCACGGAGCAGCGTCGCCGTGAGTCGGACAGCGTGCGCTGGGAACGCTGGTAGCACCTAACCTATCGCGAAGCCGCCGAGCCCCTCCGGCTCCTCGTCGACGACGTCCACGCGATCGACGCGCGCTCCGCGCGGGCCGGCGCGCGCGAGCTCGAGCATCCGCTCGACCGCGTCCGACTCTCCCTCGAAGACCGCCTCGACCGTGCCGTCGGGGTTGTTGCGCACCCAGCCGGCGACGCCGCGCTCGAGCGCACGGCGGCGGACGCGTGTCGCGGAAGAAGACCCCCTGTACGAAGCCGTGGACGACGACGCGACGTCGGATCATCGGAGCTGAACGATGCCCTCGGGGTCGATCTCGACGTCGACCCGGTGCCCGGGACGCGGATGGTGGACGGAGGCGACGACCGACTCGAGCCGCCGCCCGTCGTCGAGGCGGACGCGAGTCGGACGATCGGGCCGTGCGCATGGCGTCCTCGACGAGTCCGTTCGCCGTGACCGTCCCGCGCCGGCGCACGGTCACCGCCTCGGGTCGAACGACCTCGCCGTCGTCGCACGTTCGCGAGGCCCGAGGAACCGTGCGACGTCCTCGTCGACCGGCCTCGCCCACAGCTCGTCCGCCGTTCCCGCCTGCACGATGCGCCCGTCCCGCATCACCGCGACCCGGTCGCCGAGCGCGAACGCCTCGGACTGGTCGTGCGTGACGTAGACGGCGGTGACGGAGAGCTCGTCGAAGATCTCCTCGAGCTCGTCGAGCAGCCGCTCGCGGAGCCGGCGGTCGAGCGAGCCGAGCGGCTCGTCGAGCAGGAGCACGCGCGGCCCGGGCGCCAGCGCGCGGGCGAGCGCCACCCGCTGCTGCTCGCCTCCGGAGAGCGTCGCCACCGCACGGCGCTCGTATCCGGACAGCCCGACCAGGGCGAGGACCTCCTCGACGCGCCGGTCGATCTCCGCACCGCCGTCGCCGCGCATCCGCAGGCCGAAGGCGACGTTCCCCCACACGTCCCGGTGCTGGAAGAGCGCGTGGTCCTGGAACACGAGCCCGATGCCGCGCCGATGGGGCGGGATCGGGCCGAGGTCGACGCCGTCGAGCGAGCACCCTGCCCGAATCCGGCCGTTGGAGGCCGGCGATCACGCGCAGCAGCGTCGTCTTTCCCGATCCGCTCGGCCCGAGGATCGTGACGACCTCCCCGTCCGCGACGTCGAGCGAGACGTGATCGAGCGCGGTCTTCTCGCCCGAACCGGACCGTGACGTCCTCGACCCGGAGCATCAGATCCACCCGCGGCCAGGAGCGCGTACGCGCTCGACGAGGTAGACGGAGACCACGGTGACGGCCATCAACACGACCGCGAGCGCGTATGCCTGTCCGACGTTGAGCTCACCGGGCCTGCCGAGGAAGCGGAAGATCGCGACGGGCAGCGTCGGGCTGTCCGGGCGCGCGAGGAAGACGGTCGCGCCGAACTCCCCGAGCGAGATCGCGAACGCGAAGCCCGCGCCCACGGCGAGCGCCCGGCCCACGATTGGCAGGTCGATCTCGCGGCGCACGCGCGCCGGCGAGGCTCCGAGGAGCGCCGCGGCCTCTCGCTGGCGCTCGTCGATCGTGCGGAGCGTCGGCGCGACGATCCGCACGACGAACGGGATCGCGACGAGGGCCTGCACGACCGGAACGATCCAGCGGGACGCGCGGAAGTCGAGCGGCGGCTCGTCGAACGCGATGACGAAGCCGAAGCCGAGCATCACGGCCGAGGCGCCGAGTGGGAGCATGAGGAGACCGTCCAGGAAGCGGGACCCGCGCGGGGCGGCGACGGCGAACGCAGCGAGGCCCCCGACGACGACCGCGATCGCCGCGGCCACGGAGGCGTAGACGGACCGAGTTCACGATCGCCTCCCACGGCGTCGCGAGAAGCGCCGACGTCGGCCGCGCGAGCGCGCGGTACGCCTCCAGCGAGTGCCCGTCGCCGACCGCAAGCGAGCGCTCCACGAGCACGGCCAGGGGGAGCCCCAGGAAGACAGCGAGGCTGCCCAGGCTCGCGACGACGACCGCCTTCTCGCGCCATGTGCCCGGCCGTCGCAACGTGTCGCGTTCGCTCCGCAGATGCCCGGCCACGGCGAGCCGCGCCTCGAGGCGCATCGTGACCCACACCGTCACGGCGACGCAGAGGAGCTGGACGAGCGAGAGCACCGCCGCCGCGCGCAGGTCGAAGATCCGCACCGCCCGGTTGTAGATCTCGGCCTCGAGAGTCGCGTAGCCGGGGCCACCGAGGATCAGCACGACCCCGAACGAGGTGAAGGAGAACAGGAAGACGACGGCCGCCGCGGCCGCGAGCGAGGGCGCGAGGAGCGGCAGCGTCACCTCGCGGAGTCGCCGCCACGGCCCGGCTCCGAGGGTGGCCGCGGCCTCGGACACGCGCGGGTCGAGTCCGGCCCAGAAGGTGCCGACGACGCGCACGACGACGGCCACGTTGAAGAACGCATGGGCTACGAGGATGGGCGCCCAGCCGCGCTCGACGCCGTCCGGGAGGATCGCCAGGAACGCCAGCGCGACGACCACGGTCGGCAGGACGAACGGGACGACGACGAGCGCACGGACGAGCGCGCGGCCCGGGAAGGCGTAGCGGCCGAGCACGTATGCCGCCGGCAGCGAGATGGCGATCGTGAGCACGGTCGAGGCGACGGCCTGCCACACCGTGAACCAGACGACCTCCCGGGTCAGCGGGTCGGTGAGGACGTCGATCGGCGACGCGAGCCGCCCGTGCGAACGCAGGCCTCGCTCCAGGATGGCCGCGAGCGGGTACAGGAAGAAGAGCGTGAGGAAAGCGAGCGGCACGCCGTACGTGAGCGCTCGCAGACCGCGGCCGCTCAGCGAACCACGATCCGCGTCCACTCGTCGATCCACTCCTCGCGATTCGCCTCGATCTCCTCCGACGGCAGCTCCAGGGGTGACTCCGGGACGACCGCGAACCTCTCGAAGACCGACGGGAGGACGGCCTCGCGGTTCACGGGGAAGACGAACATGGAGAGCGGGATGTCCTCCTGGAAGCGCTTCGAGAGCATGAAATCGACGAGCTTCCGGGCGCCCTCCTCGTTGCGGGCGCCGCGCAGGATCCCGGCGAGCTCGATCTGGCGGAAGCAGCTCGACTCCACGACCGCGGTGGGCGCCTCGTCCGGGGGCGGGCGTCGGTAGTACACCTCGGCCGGAGGGCTCGAGGCGTACGAGACGACGATCGGGCGGGTTCCGCGGCTCCCTGCGGCTCCGGAGAAGCGGGTGGTGTACGCCTCCTCCCAGCCGTCGACGACGAGGACGTCGTTCTCCCGGAGGGCACGCCAGTAGTCCTGCCAACCCCGCTCCCCGAACTGCGCGACGGTCGCGAGCAGGAAGGCGAGCCCGGGGGTCGAGGTCGCCGGGCTCTCGACGACGAGGAGACCCTCGTACTCCGGCCGGGTGAGGTCCTCGAGCGCGCCCGGCGGAGCCACGCCCCGCTCGGCGAACCAGGACTTGTCGTAGTTCAGGCAGACCTCGCCGTGGTCGATCGGCGTCGCGCGGTGCTCGGGATCGAGCACGTACGTCTCGTCGACGTTCTCGAGGCCCGGAGGCTCGTAGGCATCGAAGAGATCGCCGTCGAGCGCACGCGACAGGAGGTTGTTGTCCACGCCGAAGAGCACGTCGCCCTGCGGGTTGCCCGCCGTGAGGAGCGCCCTCGTGAGCATCTCGCTCGCGTCGCCGGAGGCGAGTACCCGGAGCCTGAGGCCGCTCTCGGTCTCGAACGCCCGCTTCACGTCGTCGGAGATCGCGAACGAGTCGTGCGTGACGAGGACGACCTCGGTCGGCTCCTCTCCACCGCCGCCGCACGCGGCTGCGACGAGGGCGACAGCGATCGCGATCGCGAGACCGAGCGCCCTTTGACACCGTGTCACGAGGCTGCCTCGTCTCCACGGCCGGGGAAGATCGCGACGAGGACGCCGCGCTCGACCGAGACCCTTGCCTCGCCCGCGGTCAGGACGTTGGAGACACCTCGGCTCGAGCCCGGCTCGAGCGTGTCACCAGCGAGCCGGTAGGCCAGGCCCTGTGTTCGAACTCCCTCGGCGCGTCCGTGCACGGCGAGCAGCGAGACGAGCTCGCCCGGCTCGCCCATGAGCGCGCGCTCCCTCCGGACGACGTGGATCCGGGCATCGCCGACGACGGCGTCGACGACCACGTCCTCGAGGCCGGGCGCCGCGAGCAGGAGCAGCAGGGAGAGCAGGTGGTCGAGCCGGTCGCCGATCCCGGCGAGCACGAGTATCCGCGCCGGGCGAAGTGCCGACGCCTCTTCGAGCGCGAGCTCGAGGTCGGTCGCGTCCTTCGCCGTCGGGTGGCGCACGACGCGCACGCCGCTCGCCTCGGCGGCGCCCACAGCGGCCGGGGAGGCCGAGTCGAAGTCGCCGACCGCGACCGAGACGTCCAGGCCGAGCGCGGCTGCGTGCTCGAGACCGGCGTCGGCGGCGATCACCGTGGCCCCGGACGGCACCGCACGGGCGGCCCGCTGGCCCGGGGGCTCGCCCCCTGCGACGATCACTACGACTCGCTCCGGCACGCCTTCCTCCGCTGGCATTACCCAGGTCAGGTTCTGCGGGTCGGCGGCGCGGTTACCGCCCTCTCAGCCCGGTTGCCCCGAGCTCCCCGTTACGCTGGGCTCATCGTAGCGGCCGGGGCATTCGTGGACGAGCTGGCCGCGGCCCGGATCGGCACGACGTTCAATCAGTACGCGGAGGGGGAGCGTGCCGCGCTCCTGCGCCGGCGGCTCGCGAGCTATCTCGACCGGCGCGCGGGCGCTGGAGTTCTGCTCGTCGGCGAGGCTCCCGGGTACCGCGGCGCGCGGGTCTCCGGAATCCCCTTCACCTCCGAGCGCCTGCTCACCGGCGAGGGGCCGGCGGAGGCGACGGCCACGATCGTTCACCGCGTGCTCGCGGAGCTCGGGCTCGAGGGGGAGGTCCTCCTCTGGAACGTCGTGCCCACCCATCCCGGGACGGAGTCGTGCAACCGGCGACCCTCCCGCGCGGAGGTGGCCTCGGGGCTGCGTTTCGTCGACGTGCTCGCGGAAGGCAGGAGGCTCGTCGCGGTAGGGCGACTCGCGCACGGCTCGTGCGGCGGGCTCCCGCTTCGCCACCCCTCCCACGGTGGGGCGCGGCAGTTCCGGACAGGGCTGGTTGAATTGCTCCATCGCGGCGCGCTCGTACCCGATCCGTCGTAACACCGTTCTCCTGAGCGCCTGCCTGCTGCTCCTCTCGGGGGTCCTCCAGCTCGTGGTCGCCGTGGCGACGATCACCCTCGTCCTCGTCACCGGCATCGAGTCGATCCTCGGCCTCGGGCCGGCGATCTTCATCACCGCGGGCGCGCTCGCAGCGCTACCGGCAGGGCGGCTCATGGACCGGCTCGGGCGCGTGCCGGTCATCTCGGGTGGGTTCGCGGTCGGCGCGGTCGGCTGCGTGCTCACCGCAGCCGGGTGCGCCGTGGACAGCGCCGTCGCCGTGATTGCCGGATTCGTCGGCGTGGGCGCGATGAACGGCGCGGTGCTGCTCGCGCGGACGGCCGCGGCGGACATGTACCCGCCGGAGCGTCGCGCCCGGGCCATCTCGTACGTCCTGTTCGGCGCGCTCTTCGGCGCGGCTCTCGGGCCGCTCGTCTTCCGCCCGCTCTTCGCCGGCAAGGACCTGGAGCTCGACACGCTCGTCGTGCCCTGGCTCGCGGCGGCAGTGATCGCGCTGGGGGGGATGCTCCTCGCCCTCACGATCCGTCCGGATCCGAGGACGATCGCGCTCGAGCTCGGAGCGGCCGACGCCCAGCCGGTTGCCCCGGCGGCCCCGCTGCGCGAGATCCTCGTGCGTCCAGGGGTTCCCTCTGCGGTCATCGCCGCGCTCGCGAGCTTCGCGGTGATGGTCTCCGTGATGAACCTGAGCGGCTACATCGTCGTCGGCCACCACCACGAGCAGGCCGACGTCTTCATCGTCATCAGCCTCCACATCGTCGGGATGTACGCGCTCGTGCTCGTCATCGGCGAGCTCATCGACCGGATCGGGAGGCAGACCTGCCTGATCTCCGGGCTCGCGATCATGGCCGTCTCGACGGTGATGCTCGCCTGGGTCGAGTCGATCGGCGGGACCTCCGCCTCGCTGTTCCTGCTCGGTCTCGGCTGGAACCTCTCCTACGTCGCCGCCTCGGCCGAGCTCGTGACCCATGCGACCCCCGTGGAGCGCGGGCGGCTCGTGGGCTTCACGGATCTCGCCGCGGGACTCCTGGCCGCGGCGCTCGCGCTCCTCGGCGGCGCGGCGTACACGGAGTGGGGCGCAGTCGCCATCGCCATAGGAGGGACGGTGGCGGTCGTCGCCCCTGCGCTCGCGCTCCTCGTCGCCCGCCGGCCCCCGGCGGCGGCGCTCGAGCCGTCCGGATAGCGGAACGGGGCCTACGCCCCGTTCGGCCAGTCGCAGAGTTGCTAGAATCGTGCGCCGGCGGGCATCGTGTCCGCCCTCTTTCTGTGAGATGAAGACCTACACGGCCAAGCCCGGAGAGATCGAGCGCGAGTGGTTCCTCGTGGACGCCGAGGGCCAGACGCTCGGCCGCCTCGCCACCCGGATCGCAGACACCCTGCGCGGCAAGGGCAAGCCGCAGTACACGCCGCACGTCGACACCGGTGACTTCGTCGTCGTCGTCAACGCCGAGAAGATCGCCGTGACCGGCTCCAAGCTCGACACGAAGATCTACTACCGGCACTCGGGCTATCCGGGCGGGATCAAGCAGCGCACGCTGCGCGAGCAGCTCGAGCGCCGCCCGACCGAGGTGCTCCGGAAGGCGGTCAAGGGCATGCTCCCGAAGAACAAGCTCGCCTCGGCGCAGATCGGCAAGCTCAAGATCTACGCCGGCCCCGAGCACCCGCACGCAGCCCAGGCCCCGAAGCCGATGGAGCTCGGCGGCGTAGGCTCGACGGAGCCGCCCAAGAGCGGAGCGCCGGCTCCGCCGGCGCGGGAGCGGGAATCGTGATGGCCGAGATCGCGCAGTACCTCGGCACCGGGCAAGCGCAAGACGTCGATCGCGCGCGTGATCCTCCGCCCCGGCGACGGCAAGACCTGGATCAACGGGCGCACGCTCGAGGAGTACTTCCCCCGCTCGGCGCATCAGAAGATGGTCCTCGCCCCCCTCGAGGTCGCCGACGCGGCGGGGACGTACGACCTCCGCGTCCGCGTCCACGGTGGTGGGCCGTCGGGGCAGGCTGGTGCGGTCAGGCACGGGATCGCCCGTGCCCTCGTGGAGGCCGACCCGGAGGTTCGCGTGCCGCTCAAGCGGCATGGCTTCCTCACACGGGACGCGCGGATCGTCGAGCGCAAGAAGGCCGGCCTGCACAAGGCCCGCAAGGCGCCGCAGTTCTCGAAGAGGTAGGTTCCCCCGCCGTGCCGCGGCGGTACTTCGGAACGGACGGTGTGCGAGGCGTCGTCGGCGAGAGCCTGACGCCCGAGCTCGTCGAGCGTGTGGGCAGGGCAGCCACGCTGTGGGCGTCTGCTGATCGGGTGCTCGTGGGCCGCGACACGCGCGGCTCGGGGCCGGAGCTCGAGACTGCGATCGCTCGCGGCATCTCGTCTGCCGGGGCGACCGCGCTCCTCGGTGGCGTGCTCCCGACGCCCGCTGTCGCGCTGCTGGCGGAGGACCTCGGCGCCGTGGTCTCGGCCTCGCACAACCCGCCCGAGTACAACGGGGTCAAGCTCTTCGACCGGGATGGCGCCAAGCTCCGGGACGAGGACGAGGAAGCGGTCGAAGCCCTCCTCGACGCTCCTGCAAAGGGCGGAGGTGGAGTCGAGACCGTCGGAGACCTGGGTGACCGCTACCTCGGGCACGTTCTGGACCGGTTCGGCTCCGACCTCACCGGCCTTCGTATCGGCGTGGACTGCGCGAACGGCGCGTTCTCTGCGCTCGCGCCCGCGGCCTTCGAGGGACTGGGCGCCGAGGTGCACGCGATCGGGGTCGAGCCGGACGGCTCGAACATCAACGTCGGGTGCGGTGCGACCGACCTGGCGGCGCTCGGGCGCGTCGTCGCCGACCTCGGCCTCGACCTGGGCGTGGCCTTCGACGGCGACGGCGACCGCATGCTCGCCGTCGACGAGCGCGGTGAGCCGCTCGACGGCGACCAGATCCTCGCGATCCTCGCGCTTTCGCTCGGCGTCGACGTCGTCGCGGTCACCGTGATGACGAACCTCGGCTTCCACCGACTGATGGCCGACAACGCGATCCGCGTCGTCACGACGCCGGTCGGGGACCGCTACGTCCTCGAGGCGCTCCGGCGCGAGGGAGGCTTTCTCGGCGGCGAGCAGTCGGGCCACGTCGTCTGGCTCGGCGACCACGTCGCGGGGGACGGGCTCGCGGCGGCGCTCCTTCTTTGTCGGGCGCTCGGAGGACGCACGCTCAGCGAGGCGGCTGCGGTGCTGACCCTCTACCCGCAGGCGAGACGCGACGTTCGCGTCGCGACGCGTGAGCTCCCGCGGTCGTTGCTCGACGAGGTGGACCGCCTCGGCGCGGAGCTCGGAGAGGACGGCCGCGTGCTCGTGCGGCCGTCCGGCACGGAGCCCGTTGTCCGCGTCCTGGCGGAGGCCCAAAATGTGAGAGATGCAGAGAAAATGTGTGCTAGCATCGCCGCGCTCGTGGAAAGAGAGCTCGGCTGAGCCCGACGAAGGGCGCCGCCGGGCTCTTACGCGTTCTAGAGGTCGATGAGGCATTCCGTGCTCACCACCCACACAGCGGCCGCGAAGCGGCCGCCTTCAGGGATCTTCGCGCGACCGGCGTCCGCGCGAGCGGGTGCCCGTCGAGCCGCAACTCCGTCGTCACCCACCCACACAGCGGCCGCGAAGCGGACGCCTTCAGGGATCTTCGCGCGACCGGCGTCCGCGCGAGCGGATGCCCGTCGAGCCGCAACTCCGTCGTCACCCACCCACACAGCGGCCGCGAAGCGGACGCCTTCAGGGATCTTCGCGCGACCGGCGTCCGCGCGAGCGGATGCCGGTCAGGCGCACTAGACCAGTGTGCGGGATCATCGGATACGTCGGCTCGCGTGAGTGCAAGCAGCTCCTCCTGCAGGGGCTCGAGCACCTCGAGTACCGCGGCTACGACTCGGCGGGCATCGCGCTCCTCGAGGAGGGCGGGCTCGACTACACGCGGGCCGTCGGCGTGCTCGGGAACCTGAAGGCCGCGTGCGGGCGCGAACTCGTCCGCGACGACCGGCCTCGGCCACACGCGCTGGGCGACGCACGGCGCCGTGACCGAGGCCAACGCCCACCCGCTCGCCGGCTGCGACGCGTCGAAGCTCTCGATCGTCCTGAACGGGATCGTCGAGAACTACCGCGAGCTGAAGGAGAGCCTCACTGCCGAGGGCCACACGTTCGCCTCCGAGACGGATGCGGAGACCGTCACGCACCTGATCGAGCGTCACTACGACGGCGACCTCGTCGCCGCGGTGCGCGCCGCCTTCGCCGAGCTCGAGGGGCACTTCGCGTTCGTCGTGATCCACCACGAGCACCCCGGGCTCCTCGTCGGAGCGCGCCACCAGGTGCCGCTCGTCGTCGGGCTCGGCGCCGACGAGACCTTCGTGGCCTCGAACGCGGCGGCCTTCCTGCGCGAGACGCGCACCGTGCAGTTCCCCGGCGACGGCGAGATCGTCGCGGTGCGCCCCGAGGGCGCGACGTTCCAGCTCGTCGACGGCACCCTCGTCGAGCACGACCCCACGGAGCTCGACTGGGACCTCGAGGGGGCGGAGAAGGCCGGCTTCGAGACCTTCATGCTCAAGGAGATCTACGAGCAGCCCGAGGCCGTCGCCGAGACGATCGGCGACCGCGTCCGCCACGGGACGCTCGTCCTCGAGGGCCTCGGCATGAACGACGACGAGGTCAAGGACCTCCGGCGCATCGTCCTCCTCGCGTGCGGCACCGCGTATCACGCCTGCGTCGTCGGGCGCTACGTGATCGAGGAGTGGGCGCGCGTACCGGTGGAGTTCGACATCGCGAGCGAGTGGGTCTACCGGAACCCGGTCATCAACGAGCACGACCTCGTCATCGGGATCACGCAGTCGGGCGAGACGCGGGACACGATCGAGGCGCTCAAGCTCGCGAGGGAGCGCGGCGCGCGCACGGTCGCGATCACGAACATGATGGGGTCGCAGGTGACGCGCGAGGTCGACTCGGTGCTGTACACGCGCGCCGGGCTCGAGATGGGCGTCGCCGCCACGAAGACGTTCACGGCGCAGGTCGCGCTCCTCTACCTCGTCGCGCTGAAGCTCGCGCAGATCCGCGAGACGCTGCCGCCGGGCGAGATCGAGTTCATCCTCGACTTCGTGTACAAGCTCCCGCGGAAGATCCAGGCGTTCCTCGAGGCCGACCACCCGATCGAGGAGATCGCGCGCCGCTACCACGACGCCCACTTCTTCCTGTATCTCGGACGCCACATCGGCCTCCCGGTGGCGCTCGAAGGCGCCTTGAAGCTGAAGGAGATCTCCTACATCCCGACGGAGGCCTACTCGGCCGGTGAGATGAAGCACGGGCCGATCGCGCTGCTCGACGAGGCGACCCCGGTCGTCGTCGTGGCGACGAACATCCACGTCTACGACAAGATCGTCTCGAACATCCAGGAGGTGCGGGCGCGCGGTGCGCACGTCATCGCCATCGCGACCGACGGCAACGAGGACATCCAGCACCACGCGGACGACGTCATCTACGTGCCGAAGACGCCGGCCTTCCTGCAGGTCGTGCTGGCGATCCTCCCGCTCCAGCTCCTGGCGTACCGCATCGCGCGCCTCCGTGGCCTGAACGTCGATCAGCCGCGAAACCTGGCGAAGACCGTCACCGTCGAGTAGCCAGCGCGGCGACGAGCCCGTCGGGGTCCTCGACGGACACGCGGAGCTCGCGGACGGTGATCGGGACGCCCAGCGTCCTCGCGCGTCCGGGTGGGTCGAGGTCGATCCGCACGATGCCGGACGAGGAGCCGTTCACGAGCCAACGGCCGCGCCAGCCGTGGACGCCCCAGCTCCAGACGCTGGCGGTCGTCGAGCCGTGCGTCGCCCACGGTCACGAGCGGCGCGTCGAGGTGGAATCCCCAGCTCATCCGGACCCGGAGCATCGTGTCGTCCACCTCGACCCACGAGCGGGAAGGCGACAGGCCGAGCATGGTCATCGCCCGGTTGAGCCCGGTGAAGCGGATCGGGAAACGCGCAGCCGCCACGTCTTGATCGTGCCAGTGCGCGAGGGGTCAGTACGCTGGGCGCGATGGGCGACGACCGAGCGGCGCAGACCCCGTACAGCACGGCCCGTGCCGTCGTGCGCCGGCTGCCGGGAGGGGGCGAGGAGGAGGATGTCGTCGCCGTCGAGGAGCCGCTCGAGATCCGGATCGGCGGCGAGCCGGTCGCCGTCACGATGCGGACTCCCGGCCACGACGAGGAGCTCGCGCTCGGCTTCTGCCTGACCGAGGGCCTGCGCCCCGTGAGCGCCCGCGTCCCGGACGATCTCAGCGCGAACACCGTCGAGGTCGAGGCGACGGGGTTCGACCTCGAGAGGCTGCGCCGCAACTTCTACACCTCCTCCTCGTGCGGGGTCTGCGGCAAGGGCGCGATCGAGGCCGTCCGCGTGGCCGCGCCGCGGGTCGAGAGCCGCGTGACGGTGGGGCAGGACGTGATCTCCGTCGCTCCCCGAGCGCCTCCTCTCGGGGCAGACGGCGTTCGCCGCGACCGGCGGCCTGCACGCGACCGGTCTCTTCGACGCGGAGGGGGAGCTGCTCTGCGTCCGCGAGGACGTCGGCCGCCACAACGCGCTGGACAAGGTCGTCGGCCGCGCGTTCCTCGACGGGCTGCTTCCGCTGGCGGAGCACGTGCTGTGCGTCAGCGGCCGCCTCTCGTTCGAGCTGGTGCAGAAGGCGTCCGTCGCCGGGTGCCCGATGCTCGTGGCGGTCGGGGCGCCGTCCTCGCTCGCCGTCGAGCTCGCCGCGGATCGCGGGATGACGCTCTGTGGCTTCGTCCGCGACGGCCGTGTGACCGTCTACACCGAGCCGTGGCGAGTCGCGTAGCGGCAACCGGGATCCTGCTCGTGGGTGGAGCCTCGGAGCGTTTCGGCTCGCCGAAGGCGCTGGCGTCGTTTCGTGGCGAGACGCTCGCGGAGCGAGGATGGCGGATCCTGGGCGAGGCATGCGAGGAGGTGCTCGCGGTCGGGAAAGAGGCGGACGGGCTGGAGCTGCCGTTTCTCGGTCCTCGACGACGGCGCCGAGCAGCGCGCTCCCGTCTTCGGCGTGATCGCCGGTCTCCGCGCTGCGTCGTCCGAGATCTGCCTCGTCCTCCCCGTGGACTGCCCGCTGGTGACGCCCGGCCTCCTTCGCTCGCTCGCCGAGGCTCGGGGCGTGCCACGGACGGGTCCGCTGCCCGGCGCGTACCCGACGGACCTCCTGCCCGAGCTCGAGTCCCGCGTCGCGCGCGGGGAGCTGTCGCTCCGTGACCTCGACCTGCCTGTGGTCGACCTGGACGAGCCGGCGCTCGCGAACGTCAACACGCGCATGGATCTCGATTGCGGCGGCAGTCGCCGACTGGGCCCGCGAGCGTCCCGACGTGCGGGCGGCGGTCCTCGTCGGCTCGTACGCGCGAGAGGAGGCTCCGGCCGATCGCTGGTCGGATCTCGACGTGATCCTGATCGTGGACGATCCGCAGCTCTACGCGGACGATCGGGAGTGGGTGGGCGAGTTCGGCGTGCCCGTCCTCACGTTCCTCGAGCCGACCGCGGTGGGAGACCAGCGCGAACGACGTGTGCTCTACGAGACCGGCGAGGACGTCGATCTCCCGCTGATCTCCCTGGCTGCGCTCGAGCGGCTCGAGGGGAGCGAGAACGCGACCGAGCTGCTCCGGCGCGGCTACCGCCTGCTCCACGACGAGATCGGGCTGGGCGAGCGCCTCGCCGATCTGGCCGCGACGCCTCGTCGGTCGGAGCAGCCCACCCAGGGCGAGCTCACCGAGCTCGCGAGCGACTTCTGGTACCACGCGCTGTGGACGGCGAAGAAGCTGCGGCGCGGCGAGATCTTCACGGCGCTCGAGTGCCTCGACGCCTACATGAAGGCGCGTCTCGTGACGCTCATGGGCTGGCACGCGAGAGCGGTCGATCCCACCGTGGACACCTGGCACGAAGGTCGCTTCCTCGAGCGCTGGGCCGACCCCGGCGCCCTCGCGGCACTCGAGCGCGCGTACGCCCACTACGACGTGCGCGACGTCGCGCGCGCGCTGTGGGAGACGATCGACCTCTTCCAGGGTCTCGAGGAGGAGACGGCCTCGAGGCTCGGGCTGGCGATCGAGCTCGACCATCCCGATCTCCGACGCCGCGTCGCGGAAGTCGTGCCGGATCCGCGGTCGGCGTCTACCCTCTGGCCGTGAAGAGCGTCCCGCTGCTCGCCGTCGCGGTCGCGCTGCTCGTCTGCGGCTGCGGAGACGACTCGTCGACCGAGACGACCACCACCGCCCGTCGAGACCATCCCCGTACGCGTCTACTTCCTCCGCGACGGCAAGGTGTGGCCCGTACGTCGTGAGATCGGAGCCGACGGTCGCCCCAATCGCTTGCTCGTGGAGCAGCTCCAACGCGGCCCGACGGAGGAGGAACAGAGGCTCGGCCTGACGTCCGAGGTCCCGGAAGACCTCGCCGCCAAGCTGTCGCGGGCTGCACGCGCCCAGATCACCTACACGCTGACTCAGCCCCCCTATGGCGCCGTCGCAGACTTCGACGGGGGCAGGTTCACGCGGGCCGACTTCGAGGACCTGACGCCGGCGATCCTCGTCGAGTCGCCGCTCGCCTTCCAGGAGGTCGGTAACCCGGTGCAGGCGTCCGGAACCGCGAACACCTTCGAGGCGACGTTCGAATACGAGCTCACGGACACGGACGGGAAGATCGTCGACGAGAGCTTCGTCACCGCCACCTCGGGCACCGGGACGCGCGGGACGTTCGAGTTCACGACGAAGCCCTACGAGATCGCCTTCGACGGCGTCGGGGCGCTCATCGTCTTCGAGCGCTCGGCGAAGGACGGGTCGCGGATCAATCTCGTAGAGATCCCGGTCCGGATGACGCGGTAGGGCCGCGCCCCTCTCTACGCTTCACACATGGCCGACGCCCCGTGGCGCTGCTCCCAGTGTGGGACGATCAACGAGCCGGTCGCGAACTCGTGCCGCACGTGTGGCAAGTGGCCGAGCCTCTTCGACCTCCAGGACAGCATGGTCGAGGACGTGGCACGCCAGGACACCCGAGCGCCCGCGCCCTTCTCGCCCACTCCGGCCGAGGAGGCGCCGTTCGAGCCGGATGTCTTCGAGCCCGAGGTCCTCGAACCTGACGTCCTCGAGCCGGAGGCCTTCGACGCCGATCCGTTCGAGCCCGAGACGGTCGCCGACCCCTACGAGCTCGAGGAGCTGGAGGACGAGCAGGAGCCTGCGGAGCCGAGGCGGCGGCACTGGCTCGGCAGGTTCATCGTGCCGATCATCTTCGCGCTGATCGTGCTCGTGAACGCGCTCTTCGGCAACCGCTGATCCGCGGGCGAGCCCGCCTGGAGGCTGCCGGTGCCGGGGGCCGCTCCGGCTCAGCGCTCGTAAACGACCTCCCCGCTGTCCACCGTCACGACCTCGCCGTCTGCGACCGCTATCTCGAGTCTCCCGGCCCGGTCGATCTTGACCGCGACGCCGCTCGTCCCGTTCACGCTCACGTGCCTGCCGCGAAGGAAGTCGCGTGCGCCGAGATCGGCGTAGACGGCGTCGAGCCCTCCCTCGAGCCAGGCGGCGTAGAGCCGTTCGAGGCGCTCGAGCAGGTCGGCGAGGATCGCCGCTCTGTCGTGCGTGCGGCCGTAGATGGTGCGGAGCGACGCGGCGGGCTGGCGTGCCTCGGCAGGTAGCTGATCTCGTGTCTGGTTGACGTTGATCCCGATCCCGAGCACGACAGCTCCCTCCCGGGCCTCGGCCAGCACGCCGGCCACCTTGCGCCGGTTGACCATGACGTCGTTCGGCCACTTGATCTGGGCCGAGCGCCAGAACTGGAGCGCCTCGTCCACCGCTTCCGCCACAGCGAGCCCTCCCAGGATCGAGAGCTGGGGGACCTTGCGGTCAGGCGGCGGTCGTAGCACGACCGACACCAGGACGGCCGTCCCGGGTGGCGCCACCCACGAGCGACCGAGCCGGCCACGTCCGGCGATCTGATGGTCGGAGACGGCGACCGCGCCCTCGGGATCGTCCGGCCCGAGCAGGGCCTGCGTCGACTCGCACTCGTCCTCGTACCGGTAGGGCTCGCCGAACCGCCCGCGCAGGTGCGGACCGACTGCATCGAAAGCGACCGAGTCGGTCACGCGCGCTCGACGCGAACCGCCGACACCTTGTACTCGGGCGTGCCGATGAGCGAATCGCCGACGTCATGGGTCAACCAGTTGACCTTCGCCTGCGCGAAGTGGAGCGCCATCCACACGAGCCCGGGATAGACCCGGTCGGTCACCTGCGCGATCGCCTCCAGCTCGCCGCGCCGCGAGACGAGACGCGCCAGGTCGCCTTCTGCGAGCCCCAGGTTGGAGGCGTCCTCGGCCGAGATCTCGAAGAAGGGCTCCTCCTGCTTGTCGACGATCCCGCCCTCGCGCATCGTCATGGTGGCCGAGTTGTAGTGGTAGAGCGTGCGGCCGGTGGAGAGGACGAGCGGGTACTCCGAGTCGGGCTGCTCGATCGGCTCCTGGTACTCGACGGGGAAGAACTTGCCCTTGCCGCTCGGGAGCGCCGGCCTCGGAGCGTGGAGGAACTGCGTCCCGGGATGGGCGCGATCGGTGCAAGGCCACTGGATGCCGTTCTCCTCGATCCGGTCGTAGCGAATCCCGTACCAATTGGGCGACAGGTCGGCGAGCTCGTTCCACACGGACTCGGCATCCGGGTACTCGGGCCAGCTCGCGCCGAGAGCCTTCGCCATCAGGACCACGATGTCGCGATCGACCTTCGCCTCACCCGGCAGGGGCGCGCCCGCGCGGACGCGGCTGATCCGGCGCTCCGTGTTCGTGAACGTGCCGTCCTTCTCGGCGAAGCTCGAGGCCGGGAAGACCACGTCGGCGAAGCGCTCCGTCATGTCGTTCAAGAAGAGGTCCTGGGCGACGAGGAAGTCGAGCCGCTCGAGCCCCTCCTCGACATGGTGGGCGTTCGGCTCGGTCTGCGCGGGGTTCTCGCCGATCAGGTACATGGCCCTGATCCGCCCGTCATGGAGGCCCGACATCATCTGGTCCAGGCGATAGCCGGCGATCTCCGGCACCTGCGCGCCCCATGCGTCGGAGAACTTGCGCCTCACCTCTGGATCGTCTACGGACTGGTAGCCCGGCAGGTAACCGGGATTCGCACCGGAGTCGTTGAGCCCCTGCACGTTGTTCTGGCCGCGCAAGCGTTGAGGCCGGTCGACTCGTACCCCAGGTGGCCCGTCATGAGCACGAGGTTGGCAAGCGACCAGATGTTGTCGACCCCGCAGGCGTGCTCGGTGATGCCGAGCGTGTAGAAGATCGCGGCGTGCCGCTCGCTCGCGTACTCGCGGGCGGTGGCGCGGATGGCCTCGGCCGGGACGCCCGTGACCCGTTCGGCCTCCTCGGGTGGGTAGCGCATGACGACCTCGCGCACCGCCTCGAAGTCCTCGGTGAACTCGGCGATGTACGCCTCGTCCTGGAGGCCCTCGGTGAGGATCGTGTGCATCATCGCGTTCAGGAGCCACACGTCAGTCCCCGGGCGGAGCTGCAGGTGGCGCTTTGCGAGCTTCGTCAGCCAGATCTTGCGCGGGTCGGCGACGACGAGGGTCGCGCCGTTGCGGACCGCCTTCTTGATCCGGAGCGCGAGCACCGGGTGCGCCTCGGTCGTGTTCGAGCCGATGACGAGCAGGAAGCGGTCGTCGTCGATCTCCGGGATCGAGTTGGTGCTTGCTCCTCTGCCGAACGACCTGACCAGGCCGTAGAGAGTCGGAGCGTGTCAGGTCGACTCGCAGGAGTGGACCGAGTTCGTCCCGACTCCGGTCCGAGCGAGCTTCTGGATGAGGTAGTTCTCCTCGTTCGTCAGCCGCGCCGACGAGAGGAAGGCGACGGACTGCGGACCGTGCGCCTCGATGACACGGCGCAGGCCGGTGGCCGCGGTCTCGAGCGCGTGCTCCCAGGTCGTGGGGTGGAGCTCGCCGTCCTCGCCTCGCACGAGTGGCCGCGTCAGGCGGTCCGGGTGGTGGACGAAGTTGAACGCGAAGCGGCCCTTGACGCAGAGATTCCCCTCGTTCGGGAGGTACTCGTCCTTCGATGTCACCTTCACGATCCGCTTCGTCTCGGGGTCGAGGTTGAGGTCGATCTGGCAGCCGACGCCGCAGAACGTGCAGGTCGTCCGCACCTGCTCGAGCGTCCGCTCCTCGACGCCCTTCTCCTCGAGGAACTTCTCGTAGATCGCCCCGGTCGGGCAGACCGAGAGACAGCCCCCGCAGAGCTCGCACTCGGTGTCGAGCCACGAGCGCTCCCAGGTGGGCACGATGCGCGCGTGCCCGCCGCGCCCCTCGAGCGAGAGGGCGGAGCACTGCATGACCTCCTGCGTGTAGCGCACGCAGCGGTTGCAGAGGATGCAGGCGTCGGGGTCGTAGCCCATGAGCCGGTTCCGGTCGTCGTACTCCTTTCGCTTCGCGTCCGGAAGGACGAGCGGCGTCTCGGCGCCGAGCTCCGCGGCGAGGTCGAGCAGCTCGTTCGGGCGACCTCCGGGCGACGCGTTCAGGTGCTCGGAGAGGAGCATCTCGGTGAGCGTCCGCTGGAAGTCCCTGATCTGCCCGTTCGTGGAGACGACCATGCCCTCCTGGACGCGGGTCGCGCAGGCCGGCATCGGCCGAGGCGCGCCCTCGACGTCGACCACGCACATCCGGCAGCCGCCGTAGGGGTCGAGCTTGTCGTCGTGGCAGAGCGTCGGGATGAAGACGCCGTGCCGTGCGGCCGCGTGCACGAGCAACTCTCCCGCGGAGGCGGTCACCGTGCGGCCGTCGAGCGTGAACTCGACCACGGAAGGATGCTACCGCCGGGTCGGCGCGGCCACGCGGTCATCGACGCCGATCTCCCGGAGCACCCTCGCCGGAGAGCCGACCGCGACGACCCCCGCCGGGAGATCGCTGGTCACGACCGAGCCAGCGCCCACGACCGTATCGTCGCCGATCGTGACGCCCGGGCAGACGATCGCGCCACTACCGAGCCAGACGTTGTCGCCGATCGAGATCGGCTCCCCGCGCTCCCAGCCCAGACGCCGCGGCTCGGGATCGATCGGGTGCGTGGCAGTGACGAGCTGCACGCCGGTGGCGAGCTGACAGGCGGCGCCGATGCGGATCGGCACGACATCGAGCAGCACGCAGCCGTAGTTGACGAACGTGCGCGCGCCGACGGTGATGTGGGCGCCGTAGTCGCAGTGGAAGGGCGGTCGCACGACGACGTCGTCGCCGATCTCTCCGAGCAGCTCGCGGAGCAACCGGTCGCGGATGTCCTGCTCGGAGTGACGGGTCGCGTTGTACCGCTCGATGAGTCCCTGTGCACGCGCGTAGTCGGCGGCCAGTTCGTCGTCCGCAGCGAGGTAGAGCTCGCCCCGCAACATGCGCTGCTTCATCTCGGACGGCGCGGGGTGCTCGCTCACGTTGCTGCGCCCAGCGGAGCGAACAGCTCCGGCCACCAGCGCATCGCGTTCCGGACCGGGACCGGCGAGGCCTGGCCGAGGCCGCAGATGGACGTCTTCTCCATCGCGAGCAGCCACTCGTCGACCTTCTCGCGCGTCATCGCGGCCTCGCCGCCCTCGAGCTCGACGCAGAGGTGGTGGAGCGCGCGGTTCCCGATCCGGCAGGGCGTGCACTTCTGGCACGACTCCTCGGCGAAGAACCGCATTGTCTCGGCGAGGAGTCGCAACGGCGAGTACGCCGCTGGGAAGACCTGGACCGCGGCCGACCCGACACCGGCGCCGTAGTCGGCGAGGCCCTCGCGCGTCAGCGGTGCGTCGAGCGCCGCCGGCGGGAGGATCCCGCTCGCGGCGCCGCCGGGCACGATCGCCCCGACGTCGCCGACGAAGCCGCCCGCGTGCTCGTCCACGAGCTCGCGCGTCGTGATCCCGTTCGGGGCCTCGTAGCAGCCGGGGCGCGCCACCGCTCCCGAGACCGACCAGAGCCGCGTGCCCGACGCTCCGCGCGTTCCGAGCCCCGCCCACCAGTCGCCGCCGTTCCGCATGATCGCGGGGACGTGCGCCAGGGTCTCGACGTTGTTGATCAGCGTCGGGCGGCCGAGGTAGCCGACCTGCGCAGGGAACGGCGGTCGGAGCCGCGGCATCGCACGTCGTCCCTCCATCGACTCGAGGAGCGCCGACTCCTCGCCCGCGATGTACGCACCCGCCCCGATCACGAGCTCGAGCGTGCGGCCGTCCAGGAGACCGGCGTCGCGGAACTCGGCGATCGCCCGCTCGAGCCGCTCGCGAGCGGTCGCGTACTCCTCGCGGAGGTAGACGTACCCCTCGGCTGCGTCGGCGAACTGCATCGCCACGAGGGTCGCCTCGACGAGCAGGTGCGGCCGGAGCTCCATCACGTACCGGTCCTTGATCGTCCCCGGCTCGCCCTCGTCGGCGTTGACGACGACGTAGCGGGGCGCCGGCTCCCGCGAGACCGCCTCCCACTTCAGCCCCGCCGGGAAGCCCGCGCCGCCGTAGCCCGTGAGGCCGGCTGCCTTCAGCTCCGCCACGACGCGCTCGGGTGACGGCCGCTCGCGCAGCAGCTCGAGACCGCCACGCGCGGCGTAGTCGTCGATCGTCTCGTCCCGCTGCCCCAGACCGACCGCCGGCCCGTCGTTCGTCGCGTACGTCACGGCGGGCACGATCTCGTCCCCTCGGGTCAGGACCGGGGCGAGGTCGCAGTGGCCGAGGCACGCGACCTCGATCGCTCCGGGCTCCCGCTCGAGGAGCTCCCGCGCCCCGAAGCAGTCGCAGACGGGGCCCGTGCAGACGCGCATCACGTCGACCGGCAGCTGCAGGAAGGAGTAGAACGAGACGACCTCGTGCACCTCGCCGCGACGGATCGACATGTGGTCGGCGAGCGCGTCCGAGAGCTCGGGCGTGATCGGGCCCACCTCGCGCCGGACACGTCCGAGGTTGTCGAGGAGCCGTGTCCTCTCCCGTGGGAGCTCTGGAAGGAGAGTCGCGAGCTGCAGCACGCCCACGAGGCGAGTCTACGGTGCGGGCGCACGACGGAGGTTGGGCGTACAGCTGAGCGCACGAGCGTCCGATAGAGGACCCATGCACCGAACCACGGTGGAGATCGATCTCGACGCGTTCCACGCTGCCGAGCGGAACCTCGGCACCCGCGGGTTCAAGGAGACGCTCAACCGCGCGCTCGACGACGTCAACCGTCGAGCGGCGCTCGACCGCGCCGTTCGCTACGTGGAGCAGGAGCGCGAGAGCGTTCCCGGCTGGGACGCGCTCGAGAGATCGCGGCGCCGGTGACCCGATGACGCTCTACCTCGCCGACAGCTCCATCTGGGTCGGCCGGCGGCGGTCGGACGCGGGCGACCTGCCGAGGCTGTTCGTCGACCGGCTCCGCCGGAGCGAGGTGGCGACCTGCGTCCCTGTCGCGATCGAGGTCCTCAGTGGCCCGGCGGACGGTGAGGCGTACGTCCGCGACTGGACGAGGCTGTGGAGCCAGCTGCACTGGTTGCCGCTTCGCGAGCGGGCGACCGGACGCGCGCTCGAGGTGCAGAGCGAGCTCGCGCTTGCAGCGCCGGGAGGGCACCGACGAAGCCTCGCCCACTTCCTCATCGCCGCCTGCGCAGAGGACGCCGGTCCCGGGGTCGTCCTCTGGCACTGGGACCCCGACCTCGCTGCGATCTGCGAGCACACCGGCCAGCCCCACGAGCTCGTCACGCCCGCGGCGCTCGCCCTGGCGCGAGCGACGACGCCCGTCCGGGAGCGTGTGCCGTCGGCGGAGCTCGTGTCCACATCGGCTCCCGCGGACGGACCAGTGGAGGCCCCCCTCCCGGGAAACGGCGCGCCGCGCCCCGCCCTCAGTCGCCCTCCGTGGGAGGGCGACGCGAGCGCTTGAGCTCGGCGCGACGCCGCTTTCCGCTCAGCCGCCGCTCCCGCGCTCCTGCCGTGGGCGCGGTGGGAATCCGGCGCCGCGGCACGGCGAGCGCCTCGCGGAGCTTCTCGACGAGTCGCTCGACCGCGAGCTCACGGTTCCGCGCCTGGCTTCGCTCGTCCTGTGCGACGGCTCGCAGCACGGAACCGGCGCGGAGGGTCACGCGCCGCTTCTGCCCCTCGGTCAGCGTCTCCGACGCCTCGACGTCGAAGAGGGCCTCCACGCGCGTCTCCGACTTCTGCGCGTGCTGTCCTCCCGGACCGCTCGAGCGGGAGACGCGGATCTCGATCTCGGCGAGCGGGAGCAGGACGGAGCGCGTGACGCGGATCCGCTTCGGTGTCGACGAAGTCGGCTCCTCCGCTATCGGTCGCCTCCGCCGAGCCTGCGGCTCGTAGACTCACGCTCCATGGCGTGCATTCTGCTCGACGTCGACGGCGTGCTCCACGTCTCGGGCGTCCCCATCCCGGGTGCTCCCGAGGCAGTCGCCGAGCTGCGCGAGCGGGGACACTCGCTCCGGTTCGTCACGAACAACTCCACACGCCCGCGCTCGCGTCTCGCGGACGAGCTCCGCGAGATGGGCTTCCCGCTGGAGGACGACGAGCTGCAGACGACCCCGGGGACGGCGTCGCGCGAGCTCGAGGGGAAGCGCGTGTTCGCGCTCGTCATGGCCGCGATCGTCCCCGACCTCGACCGGCTCGAGCTCGTCGGCCACGACGTCGACGCGGTGCTCGTCGGCGGATGCGACGAGACCGTCGAGCCCAACCAGGTCTTCAGCTACATGAACCTCGCGCGCGCCTTCGAGGAGATCCGCATGGGCGCCTCCTTCTACTGCCTCCACAAGAACAAGTGGTGGCAGACGAGCCGTGGGCCGATGCTCGACGCGGGCGGGTTCGTCGCCGGGCTCGAGTATGCGACGGGGGTCGAGGCAACCGTCCTCGGCAAGCCCAGCCCGTCCTACTTCGCGGCAGCGCTCGACGCGCTCGAGGCCGAGCCCGAGCTGACCTGGCTCGTGACGGACGACGTCGAGGCGGACGTCCGCGGTGCGCGGCTCTTCGGCATGCGCACCGCGGTCGTTCGCACCGGGAAGTTCCGCCCGGAGGCGCTCGAGACCACCGACGCCTCGCCGGACATCATCGTTTCCTCGCTGGCGCAGTTCCCCGCGCTCCTCGAGGAGGATCTCGCCGGGGGGCTCGCCTCCTGAAGATCGGCGTCGACCTGATCGAGATCGAGCGCGTACGGCGCGCGCTCGAGCGGCCCGGGTTCCGCGACCGCTGCTTCACGGAGGCGGAGCAGATGTACTGCGACTCCCGCGCTAACCCCGCGGAGAGCTACGCGGGGCGCTTCGCCGGGAAGGAGGCGGTCGGCAAGGCGCTCGGCTGTGGCGTCCGCTTCACCTGGAAGGACGTCGAGATCGTCGGTCGGCCGAAGCCGGCGGTGCGCCTCTCCGGTCGAACCGCGGCGTATGCCGAGCGCGTCGGTGCGGGCGAGATCGACCTCTCGATGACGCACTCGCGCGAGCTGGCTGCGGCGATCTGCGTCGTTGCGTCGCGCGATGCCTAGGCGGCGCACGGCGGACGGCCAGAACGCCGCGGACGCGAAGCGTCCGCCTTCAGGGGTCTTCGCGCGATCGGGATCTGCTTCTGCGGATCCCGATCTTGCGCACTACTTCGAGCCGCTCTACACGGCTTCCGAGATGCGCAGCGCAGAGGAGCGCTACCCGCGCTACCCGGACAGCGTCCCGGAGCTCATGGAGCGTGCGGGGTCGGCGGTGGCGCAGGAGGCGATGCGCGCGTTCCCCGACGCGCGCCGATTCGCATGCGTGTGCGGCGGGGGCTCGAACGGCGGCGACGGCCGCGTCGCCGCGCGCGTGCTGCGCGACGCGGGGCGCGAGGCCGACGAGACGACGGAGCCTTCGGGCTACGACGTGGTCGTCGACGCGCTCTTCGGCACGGGCTTCCGCGGCGAGCCTCGCCCGGACGCCGCCGCGCTCATCGACCGCATCAACGCGTCCGGCGCGCCGGTCGTCTCGGTGGACGTCCCCTCCGGCGTCGACGCGTCCACGGGGGAGGTCGCGGGCGCGGTCGTCGACGCCGACCTCACGGTCACGTTCCACGGGCGGAAAGTGGGGCTCGTTATCGGGCCCGGTCGCTTCCACGCGGGCTCGGTGGTGGTCGCCGCCATCGGGCTGGAGGCGCTTCCGACGGAGCATCACCGCGCCACGCCAGCGCTGCTCGACCTCGTTCCCCTGCGCGGGTCGGGGGACACGAAGTACACCGCGGGCGCAGTGCTCGTGATCGGCGGGCAGCCGGGCATGACGGGCGCGGTCTGCCTCTCCGGCCTCGCCGCGCTTCGCGCGGACGCCGGCTACGTGACACTCGCCGTTCCCGCAGAGTCGCTCCCCGTGGTCGAGTCGCTGGCGCTCGAGCCGGTGAAGATCGGGTGGCGAGACGAGGACGCGGTGGAGACGCTGGTCGCGGCGGCCGAGCGCGCGGGTGCCGTCGCGGTGGGGCCGGGCCTCGGTCGTGGGGAGCAGCGCCGTGCGCTCGTGCGCGAGCTCCTCGAGCGGATCGACCTGCCGACCGTGGTCGACGCCGACGCTCTCTTCGGCTTCGAGCCCGTTTCGCGTGACGCACCCACGGTCCTGACGCCGCACGCGGGCGAGCTCGCGCGCCTGCTCGACACCGATGCCGCCTGGGTCGCAGCGCACCGCCTCGAGGCCGCGCGGAACGCTGCCGGTCGCTTCGGCGCCGTCGTACTCCTGAAGGGGCCCGACACGGTCGTGGCAGCGCCCGAGGGCGGCGTGATCGTGTGCGACCTCGGCCCGCCCTCGCTCGCCACCGCCGGGACGGGCGACGTCCTCACAGGGATCGTCGCGTCCTTCCTCGCGAAGGGGCTCGAGCCGCGGCTCGCGGCCGCGGCCGGAGCCGTCGCGCACGCGCGCGCGGCGCAGCTCGCCCCACACCGGGCCGGGCTCGTCGCGGGGGACCTGCTCGACTCGCTCCCCGCGGCGCTCGAGCGCTGAGCCCGTCCGTATTGCCCAGAATGCGCTGATGGAGCGTTCGTGCTTCACGATCGACCTCGGAGCGGTCCGCAGGAACGCCGCGACGCTGGCTCGCGCGGCCGAGGGGGCCGAGCTGTGGGCCGTCGTCAAGGCGGAGGGCTACGGGCACGGAGCGGTGGACGTCTCGCGCGCGGCGCTCGAGGGCGGGGCGACCGCGCTCTGCGTCGCAACGGTGCCCGAGGCGCTGCACGTCCGCACCGCGCTCCGGGGCGCGCGCGTGATCGTCATGGGGCCCGTGAGCGAGCACGAGGTGCCGGAGGCGCGCGCGGCCAAGCTCGAGGTCGTCGCGGCCGACGGCCGCGTGCCGGAGGGCCTGCCCGTGCATCTCAAGCTCGACACCGGCATGGGGCGCTGGGGCCTGTCGGAGCTGCCGTCGCCGACCCGGGACGTGGTCGCCGTGATGAGCCATCTCGCGTCCGCCGAGAGCGACGAGGCCTTCACTCGCGCCCAGATCGAGCGCTTCCGGGGGGCGACCGAGGCGCTCGGCGGCGTCACGCGCCATCTCGCGAACAGCGCGGGGACGCTCCGGTACCCGGAGGCGCGCTTCGACGCGGTTCGCTGCGGTATCGCCCTCTACGGGATCTCGCCCTTCGGTACGACCCCCGCCGACGACGGCCTCGAGCCGGTCCTCCGCTGGACCTCGCACCTCGCGCTCGTCAAGCGCCTGGACGTGGGCGAGAGCACCGGGTACGGGCGGCGCTTCGTCGCCGAGCGTGCTACCTGGATCGGCATCGTCCCCGTGGGGTACGCGGACGGCTTCCGGCGGGACATGACCGGGACCGAGATCGCGGTCGACGGCGTGCGCCGACGCGTCGTCGGCACGATCTCGATGGACGCCCTGGCCGTCGAGCTCCCGGAGAGGCTCCCCGTCGGGACGCCCGTGACGCTCGTCGGCGACGGGGTCCTGATCGAGGAGCACGCCGGTGTCGCCGGCACGATCGGGTACGAGGTCGCCACCGGCCTGAACACGCGCTCGCGCCGCGCCCAGCGGCTGGTGCGCGATGGATGAGCGGGTCCGTGAGATCGTCGGGAGCGAGGAGGCCTGGGTCGCCGGCGGAGCGGTGCGCGACCTGTTGCTGGGGCGGCCCGTGCTCGACCTCGACGTCGCGTGCCGCGAGCCGAAGGAGACCGCGCGCCGGTACGCGCGCCGCTTCGGCGGCGCGGCGTTCCCCCTGTCGGAGCGTCACGGCGCCTGGAGGGTCGTGGTGGACGGCGACGAGCAGACGGTCGACTTCACGCCCCTTCCCGGCACGATCGAGGAGGACCTCGGGACGAGGGACTTCACCCTCAACGCAATCGCGATCCCGGTCGGCGGCGGCGAGCCGTGTGACCCGCACCGCGGGCGGGCCGATCTCGAGGCACGCGTCGTCCGCGCCGTGTCGGCCTCCGTCTTCGACGACGACCCCGTGCGCCTGCTGCGCGCGGTACGGCTGGAGGACGAGCTCGGCTTCGCGCTCGACCCCGCCACCGAGGAGCTCGTGCGCCGCTGCGCGCCGCTCGTGACCCGATCCGCGGGCGAGCGCATCCTCGCGGAGCTCCGGCGCCTGTCGCCGGCCGGCTTTCGCCGGCTCGACGCGCTGGGTCTCCTCGCGGAGCTCGGCGGCGCCCTCGACGACCGTCTCGAGGCCGTGGACGATCCGGACTTCCGGCTCGTCGCGGCCTTCCGCGACGGGATCAGGAAGCTTCCGATCTCGAACGAGCTTCGCCGCTACGCCTCCGTCCTGCTCCGAGCCCGTCGACCGGACGACCCGTCCCCGAGATCGATCCACCGCTTCAGGCGCGCGACGGAGCCGTGGGCGCTCGACGCGCTCGCCTTCCTCGGAGCCTCCGAGCTGTCGGGGCTCGTCGAGGCAGCCCGGCTGGCGGACCCGTCCGGGCCGCTCGTGCGCGGCGACGAGCTCGGCCTGCCGCCCGGCCCCGAGATCGGACGTATCCTCGCGCTCATCGACGAGGAGCGGGCAGCCGGGACGATCGCGACGCGCGACGAGGCGCTCGCGCTCGCGCATGCCCTCGCCACCGGAGAGGCGACCACGTGAGCGTGAAGCTCCGGCAGACGCTCCAGCGAGAGCGCGCCTCCGACCTCGCCGACCGCGTCCGCCGCCTGCTCGGGCCGTTCACCGGCACGGAGGCCGCGCTCGACTCGGGCTGCGGCACGGGAGCCCTCGCCTTCGCGCTGGCCCCGCACGTCGCCGAGGTCGTCGGCGTCGACCCGAGGGCCGACTACCTCGAGGCCGCGCGCGCCGACGCGCCGGACAACGTGCGGTTCGTAGAGGGGGACGCGACCGCGCTCCCCTTCGAGTACGGGGAGTTCGACATCGCAGCCTGCCTCCGCGTGCTGCACCACATCCGCCGCCCCGAGCTCGCCGTGTCGGAGCTCGCCCGCGTGACGCGGCTCGGCGGTCGCGTGTTCATCGCCGACCAGCTCGGCTCGGTCGACCCGCTGCGGAGCATGGAGATGGACCGCTTCGAACACCTCCGCGACGACGGCCACCAGCGGCTCCTCCCCGACGGCGACATCCGCGGCTACCTGGACGCGAACGACCTCGTCCTCGTCTCCTCGGAGGTCACGCGCGAGCGCGTCGACCTCGAACGCCGACTCGAGCTCGCGGAGCTGCCCGAGGAGGAGCGCGTGCGGATCCGCGGCCCCGCCCCTGCAGATCCCTACGACGTGGAGATCGGCTGGTACGTCGCCCGCAAGCCGGGGCCGTAGCCCGTCAGTCCTGCGTCCCGGGCCGGTAGCCGTAGCTCCCGACGAGTCGGGCCAGGACACCTGGGAAGAGCGCCTGGAAGATCGAGACCGGGCGGTACGGGAACCAGGGGACGGTGACTTCTCCGCGCCCTCGCTCGACCGCCTTCACGATCGCCCGTGCGACGTCGTCGGAGTCGATCACGAGCCGGCGCATGATCCCGCTGCGGAGGTTCGAGCGCGGCGTGAAGCCTTCGGTCTCGACGAATCCCGGCAGCACCGTGTGCACACGGATCCCCTCGGAACGGAGCGTCGCTGCGAGGGAGCGCGAGAACGCGAGCTGGGCATGCTTCGCAGCCGCGTACGGGCCTGCCGGCGCGAACGCGATCGTGCCGGCCACGGAGATGACGTTCACGACGTGGGCGCTCACATCCGCCGAGACGGCGGCGCGCAACCCCGGCAGGAACGCACGAGAGCACCAGACTCCGCCGAGGTAGTTCGTCTCCAGCACTCGCTCGACGGTCTCCGGCTCGGTGGAGACGAACGTGCCGCGGCCGGGCACGCCCGCGTTGTTGACGAGGAGAGCGACCCGGGGATGCCGCTCGAGGACCCGGGCGGCAACATCGTCCACCTGCGCCCGGTCCCTGACGTCGCACACTTCCCACTCCCCGTCGATCTCGGTGGCGAGTCGCTCGAGCCTGTCGCCGCGGCGCGCGAGCAGCACGCACTGCCAGCCACGCCGCGCGAGCTCCCGCGCCGTCGCCTCGCCGATGCCGGACGACGCGCCGGTGACGACCGCTACACGACGCTCGCTCATCGCCGGGCGAGCCTACCGATTAGGATCGCGCGGTGGCCGGTCGCTTCGAGGGACGAAACGCGCTCGTGCTCGGGGTCGCGAACCAGCGCTCGATCGCGTGGGCGATCGCGCGGCGGCTCGCCGGACGAGGGCGCCGCGATCGCGTTCACGTACCAGGGGGAGCGCATCGAGAAGAGCGTGCGCGAGCTCGCGGCGACGGTCTCGAGCCCGCTCGTCACCGAGTGCGACGTCCGCTCGGACGACGACCTCGCCGCGTCTCTTCTCCGAGGTCGGTGAGGTGTTCGACGGCGGTCTCGACGTGCTCGTGCACTCCGTCGCCTTCGCCGCGCGTGAGGACCTCGAAGGGCGCTTCACCGACACGCCCCGCGACCGCTTCTGGATGGCGCTCGACATCAGTGCCTACTCGCTCGTCGCGTGCGCCCGTGCGGCGGAGCCGATGATGGAGGCGCGGGGCGGAGGCTCGATCGTCACGATGACGTATCTCGGCGGGGAGCGGGCGATGCCGCAGTACAACGTCATGGGCGTCGCCAAGTCCGCGCTCGACTCGTGCATGCGCTACCTCGCCATGGACCTCGGGCCGAAGAACATCCGGGTGAACGCGATCTCGGCAGGCCCGGTGCGGACCCTCGCCGCGCGCTCGATCGCGCGCTTCACGACGATGGAGGAGCTGTTCGAGCAGCGGGCGCCGCTGCATCGCCAGATCGACGCCGACGACTGCGCTGCCGCGGCGGCGTACCTCCTCTCCGAGGAGGGGCGCAACGTGACCGGCACGACGCTCTACGTCGACGCCGGGTACCACTCGATGGGTATGTAGAGTCGCGGCTCGCCGACAAGATTCGAGTCGGAAGCCATTTGTTCAAGCCGTTTCGGGCGGTCTCGGAACGGCTTTGGATGCTCATTCCTGCTGACGTCGGCGCCTCGAGGTGAGCCGATCGGCGCGCTCGTGCGCTTCGAGTACCGCGTTGCCGTGGTGGTGGCACGGCGATCACCTCCCGTCTTCCTGGCTCGATGCCTCGGGCGGCAGGATCCGCTCGGACCCGAGGGTCCAGGTGAAGCGTGTCAGCGTCTCGTTCGGGGCGACGCCTCCGGGCCGAAGGCCACGTCGCACGAAGAGCGTCGGCACCTCGGCGCCTAGCGCGACGGCCAAGCGCATACGGCCGATGCCCTCGCTTCGCCAACGATCGGAGAGACCGACCACGAGCAGGCGGGCGTCGCGGGATGCTTCGAGGACACCTGCCTGGCCGGGGCGGACGAGCACGGGCTCGGTGAGGATTCCGACGACCTGCTGCACCAGAAGCGAGGCGCGGGCGAGAAGCCGGCTGGCGTCGCGGCGCCCGAGAGCGGGATTCGCCTCCGCTCCGAGGAGCCGGAGCGTTGTCCCGAGCGACTGGGCGAGCCAGGCCGCCACTTCGATCGTGGTCCAGTCGTGCTCGACGCCCCCGAAGGGCGCCACGATCGGCCCGGTGAGCATCGCTCTCGCCCCTGCGAGCACACCGACGTCGCACGGTGCTCGCTCGAGGACGTCGCCGAGGTCCTGGTCGGGAAGACCGCTCTCGAGGAGCTCCGATGCTGCGTCGAGGAGAACGAGGTCGACATCGTGCTCGAAGGCAAGTCGCACGATGTCGGCTCCTGGCTCGGCCGTGGTGTACGTTGCGATGCGGCAGACGACGCCGAGCTCTGCGAGAGCGTCTCGGCGTTCGGAGAGCGCAGCACTCGTCGCAGCAAGCTCGGTGTCGTCGCGCAGGAGACGAACGAGGATGAGCTCGCGCGCAGGGCGTCGAGCGAGGGGCTCGGCGATCGCGAGAAGGTCGTCGAGTCGCTCCGGGTCGGTTCCGACGACCATGATCGCCCGCTGACGCTGCGCTGCGGGTGCGCCTTGCGAGGGTAGAGCCGGGTCTTGGCGAAGGATCGCCTGCTCGAGTTCGTGCAGTGCGGGGCTCGGCTCGATGCCGAGCTCGTCGACGAGCAGCCGCCGCGTCTCGCGATAGACCTCGAGCGCCTCGGCCTGGCGGCCTGACCCGTAGAGCGCCTGCATGAGCGCCCCCCGGAGCTGCTCGCGGAGCGGATGCTCGCGGACGAGCATCCGAACCTCGCCGACGAGCTCGGTGGAGCGGCCGAGCGCGAGGTCGGCGTCGATCCGCCGCTCGAGCGTCCCCAGGCGAAGCTCCTCGAGCCGGAGAATCTCCGCCTGCACGGACGGCTCGTCTCCGAGATCGGCGAGCGGCGGGCCGCGCCAGAGATCGAGAGCTTCGCGTAGCTTCCGCGCGCCCAGCTCGGGAGCTGCACGTTGCGCCTCCTCCACCAACATCTCGAAGCGGAGGAGGTCGAGCTCCTCCGGACCTACGCGGATGACGTAACCCGGCTCCTGCGTGACGATCGCCTCATGTGGAGCGAGCGCCTTGCGGAGCCGTGAGACGTGGTACTGCAACGCATTGACGGCTGTCCTGGGCGGCTGCGCGCCCCACAGCTCGTCGATGAGCCGGCCTGTCGAGACGACTTCGTTCGCACGTGTGAGCAGGAGCGCGAGTAGCGTCCGCTGCCTCGCGCCACCGAGCGGGAGCGCGCTGCCTTGCTCGACGACCTCGAGCGGTCCCAGGATGCGGAACTCCACGTCTTCTCCTCCCGCGCCGTGCTGTGCTCTACCGCGGCGACGCTAACACCGCGTTCGGCTCAGCTGAGGCTCAGCAGTGCCTCAGCGCCGGCGTCGATCGTTCCTGTCGCCGCCGGCAGCGGCGTAGGCTGCACGAGGAGGACGGCTGATGCCGTGAGTATCGAGACAGAGATCCGTGTCGGCTCCGAGTTCGTCGGCTATCGGCTCGACGAGCTGATCGGCCGCGGCGGGATGGGAATCGTCTACCGCTCCTACGACCTGCGGCTGAAACGGACAGTTGCGCTGAAGCTGATGGCGCCCGAGCTGGCGCTCGATCAGCGCTTCCGCGAGCGCTTCTCGCGCGAGGTGGAGCTCGCCATGTCGCTCGAGCACGCGAACGTGGTGCCGATCCACGATGCCGGCGACATCGACGGCCGCCTGTACCTCGCGATGCGCCTCGTCGAGGGAACGGATCTGAGGGTGCTCCTTCACGCGGAGGGGGCGCTCGATTCGGCCCGCGCGCTCGCCATCTGCAGCCAGGTCGCGAACGCCCTGGATGCGGCACACGCGAAAGGTCTCGTCCATCGCGACGTCAAGCCCTCCAACGTGCTGCTCGATGCAAGCGAGCATGTGTATCTCGCCGACTTCGGACTGACCCGACGACTCGACGAGCCGGGTGGTCCGGCCGGCGAAGGCGGCCGCTCCGTGGGCACGCCCGCGTACCTCGCACCCGAGCAGATCGAAGGCGGGTCGGTCGATGGCCGCGCGGATGTCTACTCGCTGGGCTGTCTTCTGTACGAGTGTCTGACCGGCGAGGCCCCGTTCGCCCGCGGCTCGCGGCTGGCGGTGGCCTGGGCGCATCTGGAGGAAGACCCACCGAGCGCACGCACTCGCCGGCCCGAGCTGCCCGAGGCGATCGATGCGGTGATCCGCAAGGCGATGGCGAAGAGGCCCAACGACCGCTACACGACGTGCGCCGCCCTGATCACCGCGGCTCAGGAGGCGCTCGGGCTCCGCCGCTCGCCACTGCTGCAGCGACGGAAGGAACTCCTCCTCGTCGCGGCGATACTCGTCGCCGCCTTCGCCGCCGCCGCGATCGCAGGCGTTCTTGCGACCGGCGGTCACTCCAAGGCCGCCGCCCCGTTGTTCGCTGACGTGAACACGCTCGCCCGCATCGATCCCGGGACGAGCTCTGTCTCCGACGTGATCCACGTCGGCCAGACTCCGGAGGCGATAGCGGCTGGTGGTCGCAGTATCTGGGTCTACAACCGGGGGGAGGCGACGGTCTCTCAGATCGACGCCGATACGCGCGAGGTTCGGCATACGACCGCACTTTCCGCGGACGCCACCGAGCCGAGCGTCTATGCGGGGCCGATGCTTGCAGCCGACGAGGACGGCGCCTGGTTCGTCGGCGCCGCGTTCGGGGGTCGCAGAAGGTTCGTGCTGACGAGGATCCTCTCGGGTGGCGGAAGGCACCAGTACCGCCTCGACCAGGAGCCTAGAGGGGTGGCCGCCGGGTTCGGGGCCGTCTGGGTCGTCGTCCGCGGCAAGCACGGAAGCCAGCTCGTGCGTATCGACCCGTCCGCGGGCCGCGTCACCCGGCGGCTCCACTTCCCAGCCTCGTCTCCGATCGACTCGATCGGCGTCGGCCACGGCGCGCTGTGGGTGGTCAGCTCGTCGGCGGGAACGCTCTACAAGATCAACCCTCGCTCGGTCCGCCGCACCGGGAAGATCGATGTTGGGAAGCGGGCAGGCCGACCCGCGGTGCTTGAGGGCATCGCCGTCGCAAGTGCCTCCGGGGGAGGGCAGACCACTTTCGTCGATCCCCGATACCTCACCATCGGCCTCGTCGACTCCCACTGCTGTCCGCCTGACCAGGGAGAGCTCGCCACGTTGCACGGCTGGCTGTGGTCCTACGACTCGCCGACCGGGAGCGTCTATCGACAGCACGGGGCCAATGAGGCGCCTCGAGAAATCCGCGTCGTGAGATCCAATCCCGTCGCCGGCGGTCCGTGCCTGACGTCGATCGCGGTCAGCCGCGGCGCAGTCTGGGTGACGGTCGCGCCACCGACCGGGTTCAGCTGCAGACGGTAAGGCTCGCGGCCGACCCCTCAGCCCGGCCTCAGGCCCTCCTCAGTCCCGGCGGCGACGCTTGCCTCCGATGTGTTCCACGACGCGAGGAGGAGCGTAATGAGTAAGAACTTGACAGCCGTCGCGGCTCTCGCGGCACTGGCGGTCACGCTGACCGCTGTCGCGGCGGCCGGATCGGTCGCAACGAAGCAGCGAATCGCGATCGAGAACAAGGGGAGTTCGTTCGTCCTGACCCCGCTGACGCCCGGAGCCATCAAGGCCGACAGAGGCAGCGCCAGCTTCTGTTGCTGGACCGAGCGCCACATCGTGCGCGACGGGCAGGCGATCGACATCAACGACCCGCGGTGGACGCTCACCGGGAAGCTCGGCACGATCGTGGGCCGAAACCAGATCGGGTTCGTCGACCTCCCAGACGGATGGGCGGTCTTCACCGGCACCTGGAAGGTCATCCGCGGCACGGGCGCCTACGCAGGACTCTCCGGAGGGGGGCGCGTTGCCGGCGTCCAGCCGGCCAACGGCACCACGAGGGACCGGTTCGAAGGCTTTATCAGCGTGCGCTGACCGCGACCCTCGCCGAGACCAGCAGCGACGTCGGCTCCTTTTGCCGACCGTGAGTCACCGACTTGCAGTTCTGCAACCCGCGGCGCGGAGTATCCGCCGCGGCCTGCCCGACCAACAGTCAGTCATCGACGACGCACACGCCTCGAGCGTGTCGTCCAGACAAGGAGGAACGACGTGAGGTCATCTCTATCCACGCACCGCCCGGTCATCGCCGCGCTGACGGTGCTGGTGGCGCTCGGTGTCGTCGCCGCCGTCGCACTCGCATCGCCGCCGAGCGGTGTGACGCCGACCGTGCTCGCACGGGGAACGTACGACGCCTTCAAGACGCGCTCGTATCCGCAGGGACCGGGCGACTTCAAGGCGGAGTCGAAGGGACCGACGGATATCGTCGTGCGTCAGCACGTCTATAACCCGGGATCGTCCACTGGTTGGCACACGCATCCCGGACCGGTGTTCATCACGGTCGTGGAAGGGCGAGTGACCTTCTACGAGCGCGACGACCCGACGTGCACGCCGACCGTCGTGACCGCCGGTCATGGCTACGTGGACAACGGCCAGGGCCACCTCGGTCGCAACGAGACCGATGCGCCCGCGAGGGACGTCTCGGTGATCATCGCACCGGTGGGCGGTGCCTTCCGCGGCGAGCTCGACGCGCCCTCACCCAACTGCGGCTTCTAGGGCTCGATCACGCGGCTCACGGGGAGGAGCGCCGGTCGTGCTCCTCCCCGTGGGCGCGCCAACGATCCGATCGCTCTGCTGCGAGCGGCTCGCGTGTACACGCACCCGTTCGCTGCTCCGCCGTGGGACGGGTGACCGTCCGCGCGATCGATCGGGCGGCAACATCGAGGCGCCCTACGTGCGGGTTCGGCTCGACGCGTGAACCGGAGTGGCGGGCTCTGGCCTGCGATCGCATGGGCCGAGGCTCCTGGTGGTCGGAGCAGCCCGGCGGAAGCTCCTCACTCGAGGGGGTCTAAGCGCCGGGGCGCTTGGACGGTCCCGGCGGGCGGCCTATTGTCTGGCCGTGGCAGGGAATGTTCCGGAAGGCGCGATCTGCCCCGCGTGCGGGGAGGCCAACCGCTCCGGGCGCAAGTTCTGCGCGCAGTGCGGCGCCGCCCTTGCGGTCGCCTGCTCGTCCTGTGGCGCGGCGAACGAGCCGGGCGAGCGCTTCTGCGGGGAGTGCGGGACGCCGCTCGAGCCGGGCAGCGCGGCGCCGGGCGTGCCTGAGCCGTCCCGGGGCGTCGAGCGCCGGCTCGTCTCCGTCCTCTTCGCCGACCTCGTCGGACACACGGCGCTGTCCGAGCAGCGCGACGTCGAGGACGTGCGCGAGCTCCTCTCGCGCTACGCCGACGTGGCGAGGACCATCGTCGGGAGGTACGGGGGCGAGATCGAGAAGTTCATCGGGGACGCGGTCATGGCGGTGTGGGGCACGCCGACCGCCCGGGAGGACGACGCGGAGCGTGCGGTGCGCGCGGCCCTCGACCTCGTTCCGGCGGTCGCGGCGCTCGGCAGTGAGGTCGGGGCGCCGACGCTCGCCGGGCGGGCCGCCGTCCTCACGGGCGAGGCCGCGGTCACCCTCGGCGCCGAGGGCCAGGGGATGGTCGCGGGAGATCTCGTGAACACGGCCTCGCGCGTCCAGGCTCTCGCGGAGCCGGGCACGGTCCTCGTCGGCGATGCGACGAGGCGAACGACGGAAGCCGCGATCGCCTACGAGGATGCCGGCGCGCACGAGCTGAAGGGGAAGTCCGAGCCGCAGCGGTTGTGGCGGGCGCTGCGAGTCACGGCGGGCCGTGGTGGCAGCCTCAAGTCCGACCTGCTCGAGCCGCCGTTCGTCGGTCGCGAGCGCGAGCTCCGACTGTTGAAGGAGCTCTTCCACGCGAGTGCCGACGAGCACAAGGCCCATCTCGTCTCGATCGTCGGCATCGCCGGCATCGGGAAGTCGCGACTCGCCTTCGAGCTTCAGAAGTACTTCGACGGTGTTGCCCAGACCGTCCAGTGGCACAGGGGCCGCAGCCTCGCCTACGGCGAGGGCGTCTCGTACTGGGCCCTGGCCGAGATGGTTCGGATGCGGGCCGGGATCGTGGAGGGGGAGGAGCCGGACTCCGCCCGGACAAAGCTCCGATCTGTGCTGGAGCGATACGTCGACGATCCGGACGAGCGCAACTGGATCGAGCCTCGGCTGGCCCAGCTGCTGGCTCTGGAGGAGGGCGGTGACGGCGACCGATCCGATCTCTTCGCGGGATGGCGCCTCTTCCTCGAGCGTCTCGGCGATCGCGACCCGGTCGTTCTCGTCTTCGAGGACATGCAGTGGGCGGACGCGCCCCTGCTCGACTTCCTCGTGTATCTCCTCGAGTGGTCGCGGAGCCATCGACTGTTCGTGCTCGCGCTCACACGGCCGGAGCTCTTCGAGCGGCACCCGGGGTGGGGAGGCTCGACGCGGAACGCGACGACACTCTCGCTGGAGCCGTTGACGGAGGACGCGATGCACGAGCTCCTCGACGGCTTCGTCCCCGGCCTGCCGGACGACATCCGGCGGCAGGTGCTCGAGCGGGCCGAGGGCGTTCCGCTGTACGCGGTGGAGACCGTCCGGATGCTCCTCGACCGCGGGCTTCTCGAGCGGCAGGGAGCCGGGTACGGGCCGACGCGCCCGATCGAGGCGCTCGAGGTCCCGGAGACGCTGCACGCGCTGGTTGCCTCCCGCCTGGACGGGCTCGCCGAGGACGAGCGGCGCCTGCTGCAGGACGCAGCGGTCCTCGGCAAGACGTTCTCGCGGGACGCCCTCGCCGCAGTCACGGATGCTCCCCAACCGGACGTGGACAAGCTCCTCGGCGCGCTCGCCCGCAAGGAGGTCCTCTCGCTCCAGGTCGATCCGCGCTCCCCCGAGCGGGGCCAGTATGCGTTCCTGCAGGACCTGTTGCGGCAGGTCGCCTACGAGACGATGCCGCGGGCAGAGCGCAAGCGCCGGCACCTCGCCATCGCGGCGCACTTCGACGACCAGCACGACTCCGAGCAGGAGTTCGCCGAGATCGTCGCCTCGCACTATGTGACCGCGCTGGAGCTCGATCCGGACGCCGAGGACACGGGCGAGATCGGCGCCAGAGCCCGCGCGACTCTCGTCAAGGCCGGCGAGCGTGCCGCGTCCATCGCCGCGACCGAAAGCGCGCAGCGGCACTTCGAACGGGCGCTCGAGCTGACCGACACACCGCTCGAACGCGCCGAGCTCCACGAGCGCGCGGGGATCATGGCCGTCCGTGGCGGGCGTACGCAAGAGGCGCGCACTCACCTCGAGAGCGCGATCGAAAGCATGGAGGCGTCGGGGCACGCACATCGAGCCGCCCGCATCTCGGCGATCCTCGCGACCGATGTGACGTGGGGCCAGGAGAACGACATCGTGCGGGCGCTCGCGGACATGGAGCGCTCGTTCGCCACGCTCTCCGACGACGAGCGCGACGCAGACCTGGCTCTGCTCGCCGTGCAGTCGGCACGGGCCCTCTACTTCAGCGGCCGGATCGACGAGGCGATGGCACGGAACGAGCTCGCCCTCGAGATCGCCGAGGACCTCCAGCTCCCGTTCGTCCTCTCGCACGGGCTGAACACGAAGGGGCTTCGCTACGCCCAGCACGGCCGCCGTGAGGAGGGCATGCTGCTGGTGCGGCACGCGCTCGAGGTCGCGCTCGCGCACGATCTCTCCGAACCCGCGATCAGGGCGTACATCAACCTCGGCGCTCTGACGTCCATGGAGGATCGCTACCGCGATGCTCTCGAGCTGAGTCGGGCGGGGGCGGAGCTCGCGCAGCGGATCGGCGAGAGACACGGCGGGCTCATGCTCGACCACTGGACCGTCGGGCATCTCATCGAACTCGGCCGGTGGGACGAAGCGACGACCATGTGGGAGGCGCTGAGCGAGAAGCTGTATCCGATCCTCGGTCCCGACGTCGAGCGCGGCGACGTCGAGAAGGCGCGTCGGCAAATCGAGAATATGAGGGAGGAATGGAACCCGAACGAAGCTCAGGAACATGCCGGCCTGCGCGCGGGGGATGCCTACGTGCTCTCCGCCGAGGGCAAGATGGCGGAGGCGCTCGTCGCTGCGGAAGAGGCGATCGCCCTACGTGTGGAGCTCGGTCTGACCCACGATATGGTCACCTGGGCTCTCGAGCAGGGACTCCAGGCGGCGTTCGCGCTCGGGGATCGTGCGAAGGCAGACGAGCTCCTCGGCCTCATCGAGCAGCTTCCGCCCGGCCGGCTGCGGCCGTTGCTGCGCGCGCACGGCGCGCGCTTCGGCGCGCGTCGCGCGGCGCTCGACGGTGACGCCACGACTGCGAACGCGGCCTTCCTCGCCGCCGCCGACATGTACCGTGAGATCGAGCTGCCGTTCGAGCTCGCTGTCGTCCGGCTCGAGCACGCGGAATGGCTCGCGGAGAGCGGCCGCGCGGCTGAGGCCGGACCGCTCCTGGACGAGGCCCGCGTCACCTTCGAGCGGCTTCGCGCGAGGCCGTGGCTCGAGCGCCTCGATCGCGTCGAGCTGGCGCCGGCCGAGCCCGCCGGCGTCGACTGAGCCGGCTACCGGTCGCTCGACGCCGCCGCAGAGGCCTCGACGCGCTCGAGCGGCGACGGCGCGCCGCGGGCATCCCGCCGCGCTTCGGCGACACGCTCCCACACGATCACCGCGATCAATACACCGACGAGGAGCGCGGAGACGGCGAGGGCCGGGACGACGAGGCCCACGAGCCCGACCGCGAGGCAGGCGATCGCGCCGCTGAGACGCCTGGCGCTCACCGTGCCAGCCATCCGCAGGCGCATCGCGACGTGCGCGAGCAGGTAGAGCGCGGGGCCGGTGACGACGACGGCGAGCTCGTCGTACGGGAGCTGCTCGGTCGGGTGCGCGATCACGAGCTCGTCACCGACGGCCGTCAGGACGATCCCGGCCACGATCCCCGCGTGCAGGTAGGTGTACGCATCCCGCGCGAGCTCGGTGCGGCGGTCGGTGAGCTCGAGCCGGCGCTCCGCGATCGTCGCGACGTAGCCGAAGTACAGCCACCAGAGCGCCGCGGTGCCGAGGAACGCGAGCCCGAAGGCGACGACCGTCGTAACGTCGAGGGCGAGCGCCGACGTGGTCGCGCCGGTGATCACGATTGTCTCGCCGAGGGCGATGATCACGAAGAGCTGGAAGCGCTCCGCGAAGTGGGACGTCTCCACGTCCCACGCCGACGGGGAAAGGGGAGGACGCCCCGGCACCCAGAAGGTCACGAGCGGAGCCGTGTAGTCGATCGCGAGAGCGGCGACCCAGAGCGCGGCGCGCGCCGACCCGTCCGCGAAGCCGCCTGCGATCCAGAGCACGCCCGCGACGACGAACCAGGAGAGGATCCGGCCTGCGCGCTCGCGCTCGATCGTGCCCGCGCTCGCCGACGCGAACGTGAGGAACGTGTGTCGGCCGACCTGGATGCCGACGTAGGAGGCCGCGAAGAGGAGCCCGTCCTCGCCGAACGCCTGCGGGATCGCCACCGCCATCAACAGGCTCCCGAGCATGATTCCGATCAGCAGGAGCCGGACGACGGTCGAGTCCGGGTCGAGCTCGTTCGTGACCCAGGTCGTGTAGTTCCACGCCCACCACACGACGAGAAGGCACAGAGCTGCCTCGCCCGCCCCACTCCAGCTCACGTCCTCGAGCAGGATGTGCGAGACCTGAGTGATCGCGAACACGAAGACGAGGTCGTAGAAGAGCTCGAGCGTCGTCGCCCGCTGCTCCTCGCCCGCGTCTCGCTGCCGCTGGTAACGCGCCACGCGCGCGAGCCTACTGCGACATCGCTGCGGCGATCATGGCGTCGATGTCGGGCAGCTCGCGCCCGAGCTTCCAGACCGCGACGATCGTCTGCCCGTCCTCGACCAGGAAGCTCGCGCGCGCGGCGACGTCCTGCATCCCTCCGAGCTCGACCGCCACGCCGAAGGCACGCGTGGCCTCGCCGTTCCAGTCCGAGAGGAGCGGCACCTCGCTCACCCCGAGTGTCTCCGCCCAGGCGCGGTGCGACCAGACGGAGTCGCGGGAGATGGCGAACGGCCGGATGCCCGCCGCTGCCAGGTCGTCGCGCCTGTCACGCAGGAGCAGCAACTCGTTCGTTCAGGTCGGCGACCAGTCCCACAGGTAGAAAGACAGCAAAGCCAAGCCAGCACCGAGCACCTGCTTCAGCGGACGGGCCTCCTCGCCAGGGGCTGTCCAGACCTCAACGTCGGGGACGGGGTCGCCAGGCCCGAGCATCCGCAGACCGTAACAGCGCCCCGACCCTGGAGGCCGTGCTCGCTGCCTTCCGCCGTGGGCGCGTCGTCCGTCTCGAGCTCAACCAGCGAGCAGGAGCGCGAGCTGCGCGGACCGAAGGGAAATCGCGCTCGACGTCCGGCGGCATCTTCTTGGCGCACGCGCGGCGCTCGGCGCCCTAGAACGCTTCCCCCTGACCGGGAGGGCCATCCAGACCTTCACCCGTCAGGTAGCGGCTCCAACAGGGGCGTGCTGGCACGCACGTCCGCGTTGTCGGGCGTGTCCACGTTGTCACGCTTGTCCACGCATCGATCGTCGGTCCTCAGCCGGATGAGGCTGAACACCGCGCGGGCCGTGCGTTAGCCTTGCGCGAGGTCGACGACTTCACGGCGATCGCTGAGCGGTGGGGGTACTGGAGCGACGGCTGCGGCGAGCTCCTAGCGTTCTGCCCGGAGTGCGCTCGGCGCGAGTTCGCGCCCCACGCTCCTCGATCGGATTAGTGCCTCTCGTTCAGCGCCGCAGCGGGCCGCTAGTAGCCCGCGTTCGTCGTTCTTGATCGAGCCGGCTTGCGCGAGTACCCGCAATCCGAAGTGCAACTCAGCACCAGTTCGAGTCCGTGCCCGTGGCTCTCCGCGTACGCCACGAGGAGAAGAGCGCCGCAATCCGGGCAGTGTGGGGCGTCTGACAGGCCGCTCTGTCTGCTCTTGAGAAACCCCGCCAGCAGCTGACCGCCGTCGAACACGCGGATGGGCACGAGGTTCGTGAACAGAAGTACAGCGTTGATCGTGAAGCCGAATCCGAAGAGGAAGGGCGCGGGCTCGGGCAACGTGGTTCCCGCACTGAAGACGAGAGCGAGCAAAGCGGTCGTCGCAAGCCCACCGAGAGCCACCTTCCACAGCTCCTGCAGCTTGCCATTCGGATCGGCGACGAAGGCCACTCCGTACCAGCGCCAGCGCAGGCCGACGATCTTCCACCCAACTGCGCGCGCCGTCCAGGCGTGGCCGAACTCGTGGAGGAGCGCGGAGGCTCCAACGACACAGACGGCCCACGTGAGAACGAGAGCGTTTTCAAACTGCATGCCGACACCCCCCTCGCGAGCGGTGCCGGTTCCGCCACTAGCTCGACGCCGGATAGGGCGGCCACCGCATGCCCGGCGCGTCAACGCTTCACCGCCGAGTCGAGCCTACAGCCTCCTTCATGGGCAGGCCATCGGAATCCCTCGATCGAGGGACTGGGGCGGCTTGCGCATCGCTCTAGCGGCGGGAGCCGAGCCAGGCACCTCACTCGCCGAACGCTAGACGTAGCCTCGTCTCAGGGGACCTTTCCGCACACTCGCGTCGGCCCCGGGACGGTGGCCCAGGCCACCCTCGAGCTCTAGCGCACGCTGCCTTGCGGTGGCGGTGGCGGCGACCGTCACGAGCACTTCCTCCGTCGACTGCCTGATCCGCCCGACACCCGAAGCGCTGCGATGGACTGCCTCGACGCTGATCCCGCACTCGCGAGCGATGCGGCGGAACGTCCAGCCACGCTCACGCAACTGCTCAACCGCCAGCTGTGCTCGCTCGCTCGTGGTGAGCGGGTCCTCGGGCTCGACGAGCACGACGAACCCCCGTGGTAGTCCCGTGATGACGTGACGTTCGAGGGTCGGCTGGGCGTCGTCGCCTGAGTGGGGGCGCAGGCGCGGCAACCTCTCCGTCGACCCCCGGAAGACTCTCCGTGCCCCCTCGGTGTTACCGGTGTGCGGGCCGACCCTCCAGTTGTCGCGCCTGACCTGCCGGTATCCATACCACCGATCGATCGAACTGTAACCCGCGCACCTCGGTTCCTGGCCTAGCTGATCGAGCCGTGACCCCCGGCGGCTTCCGGGAAGTCGGGGAGCGCTCGTCGACGGCGCGAGCGCCTCGTTACGCCTCGGGGCACCAACACCGAGGCCGCGAGCTAGTCAAGCTGCCCGGGCTCCGGAGCCCAAGACCTGCTCGCGTGAGGGGGTTCGCGAAAGGGCGTAGACTCCAGGAGCCCGGGCGATGCGGCCCTGCTTCCAGGTGCCCGGGGGCTGTCCCCGAATCACCCCCAAGCCCCTTGCCGCAGCGTCGCCATGGACGCTAGCCCGTCGCTCGGGCGGCCGCTTCGGCCGTAAGTCCAGAAAGACCTAGCCCGGAGTCCCGGCCCGCCCGCTTGGGGTCGAGTGTGCCGGGAGGCACCATCGACGGCGCGGCTGCTTCTTGTTCAGCGAGCTTTCGTCCGATACGGGGCGGCAAGCCGCTGCCGCCAAGCAGCTGAAGCGCCGCCCCGTAGCGGCTGTCTCTTCCCCCTGCGCATATAGACGTCAGCGGCGTAGGAAACTTGCGCGGTCGGGCGCTCTGGGCAGGACCCCTTGAACGGACACCGAAGCCCGAGACCGCGGCCGGGTCGGTCTTGGCGTCCTCGTCCGTCCCTGACGATGGGGCGGGGATGGGTCGGCGGCCTGGCCGTGCTTAGAGGGGTTGTAGAACGGCCCCGCGACGCCTTTGATGTGAATGCCGGACGCGGGGCTGGAGGGCTGACACAAGGCCGGAGGATGGACATGGACTCGGCTTTGGGCACGCGGTATGGGCCAGTCAGCAAGAGGTCGCGCGTCCGGCACGATCGCCGCGGAGAACAGCGCGCTGACAGGGTCCCGTCGTCGAGCCTGGGACGGGGGTCCCGGGCGCGGCTCTTCAGCCCACAGGGATCCGTGCGCCCCGCTGTCGGTCCTCGGCCTGCCGTGGCTTGCCGGGACCGATGAGGAGCAGGATCAAGATGTCGATCGCGACCCATAGCGCCACGGCGACGCCGATGTACGAGAGCATCTTGACTCGGGAGCTGCCAGATGAGGGGGACGTTCGTCGCGGCTATGCGACGGCAACGATCAGCGTGTAGAGCGCGTACGCGATCACCGCATACATCGCCGCGACGCTGCCGAAGAACAGCATTGCGAGTCGCCCAGAGTCCCTCCGCGCGGGCGCGCGCTGCACTTGCTCATGCGCTGAAGCCGAAGCTTCCATCTACTCCCCCTTCTCCCCTTGCCCCGATTCCGAACCTCACGGTACCCACCACATGTAAACGTTCAACGGGTCATCTTGTTGGCGGATGCCTCCGGGCGCGCATGGACGTGTTCTTGGCCGACACGGTGTTCGGGCGCGCCGGCGAAGCGGGCATCGAGCGCCGACGTTCGCTGGGCGTACACGCTGTACCCGTCACGGCGAGGAGCCGTTCGTCCACGCGCTGGACACCGCGCGGCGCCAAGCGTTCTGCGTCGATCTCCTACTCCGCCTCGGGTACGACCGCCAGTGCGCCCTGCGCCTGAAGCTCGACGAGCGGCGCGCCTCGCTCTCGGCCCGTCTCGGCGGGACGCGCGTCGCCACCGTGGACACGCTGACCTGGACGGTGAGCGTCGCGCGGCGCTAGGCCACGACCGGGAGTGCCTCTGTCGCCTCCGCGATCTCGCGTGCCACCTCGGTGATGTCGCGGTTCGTGTTGTAGACCCGCAGCTGTCGATCGGCGCTGTTGCCACGTGAGAGGATCTCGAGCACGCCCTCGAGCTCGCGCTCGGAGCCGAGCTCGCGCGCGTGCGGCATGAGATCGGTGGCGGTCCGCCTGATCAGCCGCGCCACGGGTATGCGGTTCCGCCGCCCTGTCACGAGGTCCATCACGGGCGCCTCGAGCCCGTACCGGGCGGTCAGCCACTTGTTCTCGCTCGTCAGGATGCGGTGGTAGGACGGGATCTGCTCCCCGGCGTCGTAGCGCTCGGACAGCTGCTTGACGATGGCCTGGCAGTACGCGGCGATCGCGACCGCGTCCTGGACGCGGGTCACGGCGTCGCAGATGCGGATCTCCACCGTCCCGAAGCGGGGGTGGAGCCGGATGTCCCACCAGATGTGCGTGTAGTCCGCGATGCACCCGGAGCTTTCGAGGCGTCCGACGACGTCGGCGTAGTCCGCGTAGTCGCGGAAGCGTGGCGGCGGTCCGGAACGGGGGAAGGCGGAGAAGACCATCTGTCGGCTCGAGGCGAGGCCGGTCGGCTCCCCGCGCCAGAACGGGGAGCTCGCAGAGAGCGCGAGGAGCGGTGCGAGCTGCGGGAGCATGCCGTTCACGACCTGGATTGCCTTCTCCGGGTCGTCGACCGCGACGTGGACGTGCATCCCGAAGATGAGCTCTCGGCGGGCGACGTACTGCAGCTGGTCGATGAGGGCGCGGTACCGGTCCTTGGCCGTGATCCGCTGGCGCTCGAACAGGCTGAACGGGTGGGTACCGGCGGATCCGACACGCAGCCCGTTCTCGTGCGCGACCCCCGTGACGTACCCCCGCAGCTGCGTCAGCCAGCTCTGCACGTCCCCTGCCGTTCGGCACACGGGCGTCGCGATCTCGAGGACCGACTGCATGAGCTCGGCGTTGATCTGCTGCTCGAGTTCGTGGCCGCTCACGGCCGCGAGGATCGTGTCGATGTGCTGCACGAGGTCGAACGTCTCGCCGTCGAGGAGCTGGTACTCCTCCTCGACGCCGATCGTGTACGGCTCTCCGCTGCCGAACGCGTGATCCAGCACGCTGCCCGTCTGGACCCCTTCGCGGCCCGTGATCGAGGAAGGGATCGCCTGCTTGGCGGTCACGCGATCACCGCGTCGGCGTCGATCTCGACCTTCCAGGCAGGGTCGAGGAGCGCGGTCACGACCGCGGTGCTCGCCGGCCGGATATCCCCGAAGACCTCCCCGTGTGCCCGCGCGACGCCCTCGAAGTGGGCCGGGTCCGTGACGTAGATCCGGGTGCGGACGACGTCGTCGAGGCTCGCGCCCGCCCGCTCTAGGGCCTCCGCGACGATCTCGAGGCAGAGTCGCGCCTGCTCGTAGGCGCCCTCGGGTGGCGGCGATCCGTCGGGAGGGATCGGCGCCGTTCCCGCGACGTGGACGTTCGCGCCGACCACGACCGCCCGCGAGAATCCGGCGACCGGCTCGTACGGCGAGTGCCCGGAGATCAGGCGCCGCTCCATGTCGAGGCTAGTATCGCGCGGCGTGGAGGCACTGCGCCGGATCGACCACTGGCCGGTGCCGCTCGCCGCGGCCGGGATCGTCACCGGGGAGGGGCGCGTCGAATCGCACGGAGCCGGCGATGTCGTGTTCCCGCTCGCCTCGGTCTCGAAGCCAGTCACGGCCCTGGCCGTGCTGGTCGCGGCCGAGGAGGGGGTCGTCGACCTCGACGAGGCGGTGGGACCGCGCGGCTCGACGGTGCGCCACCTCCTTGCGCACGCGTCGGGTCTGCCGTTCGAGGGGACGGTCCCGATCGGGGCTCCCGGCGCGCGCCGCGTCTACTCGAACGAGGGCTTCCGCGAGCTCGGCACCCACCTCGCCCGCCACGCGGAGATGCCGTTCGCGGACTACGTGCACGGCGCGGTCGTCGCGCCGCTCGGGATCGGCCTCGACCCGCACGGTGACCCCGGGTCGGGGATGCACGCCGCGCTCGGCGACATGCTCGCGTTCGCGCGCGAGCTGCTCCGGCCGACGCTCGTCGCTCCGGAGACGCTGGCCGAGATGACGAGCGTCCAGTTCCCCGGCCTCTACGGCGTCCTCCCCGACTACGGGCGCGTCGATCCGCTCGACTGGGGCCTCGGCGTCCAGCTTGCAACGCCTCGGCCGACGTGGATGGGCTCCCGCGTTTCTCCGAAGGCCTACGGCCACTTCGGCGGCTCGGGGACGTTCCTGTGGGTCGACCCCGAGGCACGTGTCGCCTGTCTGGCTCTGACGAACCGGGCTTTCGGCGAGTGGGCCAAGGAGGCGTGGCCGGAGCTCTCGGACGCGGTGCTCGAGGAGCTCGGCTAGGCCGCGGTCTCGCCGTCGCCGTCGTCGGCGAAGATCGGCCGGACGAGCTCGTCGAACGTCTGCGCGTCGCAACTCGCCACGACGCAGGGCGTCATCGCCGTCACCGTGGCCGTTCGCGGGATGTTCATGGTGAGCGCGACCTCGCCGAAGAACTCGCCGGCGCGCACGACTCCTCGATGGCCGAGCGACGACTGCGAGACGCTGGCGACCCCGGCGAGGAGGACGAAGAAGCGGTCTCCGGGCCGGCCCTCCTCGACGAGAACCGTGCCGGCGTCCACCTCGTCACGACGCATCCTGTCGGCGAGCTTGCCGAGTGTCTCTCCCGGAAGCGACGCGAAGAGCCCCACGCGGGCGAGCTCGGTGACGCTGGCGGGGACGTGTCGGGGGCTCACGGCAACGGTACGGTATCCCGCGTGGGCGTCCTGGACGGCTGGCGGCGGTGCCCTCGCTGTGCCTCCGCCCTCACCCACGCCACCGGACGCGTCGAGTGCGGGGCCTGTGGCTTCGTCCACTGGGCCCACTCGTCTCCTGCCGTGTCGGCGTTCGTCACCGACCACGACGGGCGCGTCCTGCTGGCTCGGCGCGCGTACGCGCCGGACGCCGGCATGTGGGACGCGCTCGGAGGCTTTCTGGAGGAGGGCGAGCACCCGCTCGACGGGCTCCGTCGCGAGGTGCTCGAGGAGACGGGGCTTCGGGTCGAGCCGGGAGCGTTCGTCGGTGTCTTCATGGACACCTACGGGGACGAGGAGGGCGCGGTCCCGGTCCTCAACCTCGTCTGGGAGGTCGCCGTGGCGGGCGGCGAGGCGCGGCCCGCCGACGACGTGACCGAGCTCCGCTGGTTCGATCGCGACGAGCTGCCGCCGGACGGCGAGATCGCCTTCCGGTGGCTCGCGCCAAGCCTGCAGGCCTGGATCTCGAAAGCGAAACGCGGGTGACAGTCACCTGCGGTGACAGTCACCGGATGCCAGCGCTGGCCAACGGTCCTGAGACGCACCGAAGGGCCGGTGATCCGGCCCTTCGGCTAGGGGAGGGGGAGGGGGAAGCCTCGAACGAAATCCCTGGAAAAGTGCTTCATACCAGGATACTCCCCGCGAAGGAAGGGGTGGCGCCGGCCGTCAGGCGGCGGCTTCCTGCCCCAGCAGCCCGAGCGAGCGCTCGAGCGTCGACTTCGGCTGCGCACCGACCGCGGCTGCCGCCGGCTCGCCGTCCTTGAAGAGGATCATCGTGGGGATCGACATGACCCCGTACCGGAGCGAGAGGCCCTGCTCCTCGTCGATGTTCACCTTCACGAGCTTGAGCTCGCCCGTCCGCTCCTCGACGATCTTCTCGAGGACGGGCGCAACGGCGTGGCACGGGCCGCACCACTCCGCCCAGAAGTCCACGAGCACCGGGGTGTCGCTCTGCAGGACCTCCTGCTCGAACGTCGTCTCTGTCACGTCGATTGCCATCTGAACCTATCGATCCTTTCTCCGAGGTATGAGTCTTGCTTAGAGGCTAACGCTCCCGGCGTCTCGATCCTTCCCCGAAGCGCGACCTCCTACACTGACCGACGTGACCCGCATCTTCCCAGCCCTCCCGGACAAGCCGGACCACACCGGGCTCGAGCTCGAGATTCTCGAGCTGTGGGAGCGCGAGCAGACGTTCGAGAGGCTGCGGGAGCGGAACCGCGGCGGCCCGCGGTTCAGCTTCATCGACGGCCCGATCACCGCCAACAACCCGATGGGCGTCCATCACGCCTGGGGGCGCACCCTGAAGGACGTCTTCCAGCGCTACAGGGCGCTGCGCGGGTTCGAGCTCCGCTATCAGAACGGCTTCGACTGCCAGGGCCTGTGGGTCGAGGTCGAGGTCGAGAAGTCGCTCGGGCTGAACTCGAAGCGCGAGATCGAGGACTACGGGCTTGCGGCGTTCGCCGAGAAGTGCAAGGAGCGCGTGGCGACGTTCTCCGAGGTCATCACCGAGCAGTCCAGGCGCCTCGGGATGTGGATGGACTGGGACGGCGACTACTACACGTTCTCGGATACGAACATCGAGTACATCTGGCGGTTCCTGAAGACGGTCCACGAGCGCGGCTGGCTGTACCAGGGTCACCGCTCGACCGTCTGGTGCCCGCGCTGCGGCACGTCGATCTCGCAGCACGAGGTCTACTCGGGCGAGTACAAGGAGCTCGAGCATCCCTCGCTCTTCGTCCGGTTCCCGCTGCGCGAACGAGAGGGTGAATCGCTCGCGGTCTGGACGACGACGCCGTGGACCCTTCCCGCGAACGTCGCCGCCGCCGTCAACCCCGAGGCCGAGTACGTCCTCCGCGCCGACGGGACCTGGGTGGCCCATGCCCTCGATCCCGAGGCGGAGGCCGTCCGCTCCGTTCGGGGCGAGGAGCTCATCGGCCTCGAGTACGAGGGGCCGTTCGACCACGTCCCTGCTCAGGAGGGAGTCGTCCACCGAGTCATCCCCTGGGAGGACGTCTCTCTCGGCGAGGGCACGGGCATCGTGCACATCGCGCCGGGGGCGGGGGCCGAGGACTTCGAGCTCTCACGGATTCACGATCTCCCGGTGCTCGCGCCCCTCGACGAGGCGGGCCGGATGCTGCCGGGGTACGGCTTCGACGGCCTCTCGACCGACGAGGTCGCCGAGCCCGTGATCCAGGACCTTCGGCACCGCGGCCTGCTGCTCTCCGCGGGGACGATCGTCCATCGCTACCCGACCTGCTGGCGGTGCGGGACGCCGCTCGTCTTTCGCGTCGTCGACGACTGGTTCATCAGCGCGGAGGAGATCCGGCAGCCGATGCTCGACGCGAACGCGACCGTGGACTGGACGCCCGACTTCTACTCGAAGCGGATGGACGACTGGCTGCGGAACATGGGCGACTGGAACATCTCGCGCAAGCGCTACTTCGGCCTGCCGTTGCCGTTCTATCCCTGCGAGTGCGGTCACCTCAACGTCGTCGGCTCGCGCGAGGAGCTCGAGACCCGCGCGGTGCGAGGGCTCGAGCAGCTGCAGGAGCTCCACCGTCCCTGGATCGACGAGGTCGTCATCCGCTGCGCTGCCTGCGACCGGGAGGTCCGGCGCGTGCCGGAGGTGGGCGACGCCTGGCTCGACGCGGGCATCGTCCCGCTCTCCACGCTCGGCTGGGAGAGCCCTGTCTACGTCCCCGCCGGAAACGCGACGGGAGCGGCCGCGGGGCTCACGAACGCCGATCTCCCCGATCACGCCTACTGGGAGCAGTGGTTCCCGGCGGACTGGATCTCGGAGATGCGTGAGCAGATCCGGCTCTGGTTCTACTCGATCTCGTTCATGTCGGTGACGCTGGTCGGCAGGTCGCCGTACCGGCGGGTCCTCACGTACGAGAAGCTCCTCGACGAGACCGGCCGTGAGATGCACCGCTCGTGGGGGAACGCGATCCAGGTGAACGAGGCGTTCGACCGCATGGGTGCGGACGTCATGCGCTGGCAGTACTGCTCGCAGCCGCCGAGCCAGAACCTCCTCTTCGGCTACGGGCCGGCGCACGAGATCCAGCGGAGGCTGCTCACGCTCTGGAACTCGTGCAAGTTCCTCGTCGACTACGGGAACATCGAGGCCTGGGCGCCGACGTGGACGGACCTCGAGGGGGGCCCGGCGGGCGAGCTCGAGCCTCTCGACCGCTGGCTCGTCTCGCGCACGAACGCGCTCGTCGCTGATGCGACCTCCGCCTACGAGAGCTGGCTCACAGTGGACGTCGTGCGAGCATTCGAGGCCTTCGTCGACGACGTCTCGAACTGGTACATCCGTCGATCGAGGCGACGCTTCTGGGAGAGTGACGCGATCGCTCTGCGCACGCTCTGGTACGCCCTCGTCCAGGGCCTCCGCGTCGTCTCGCCGCTCATGCCGTTCCTCACCGACCACCTCTGGCGCTGCCTGACCGCTCCGTGCCCGGAGGCCCCGGAGTCGATCCATCTCGCGGGCTGGCCGGAGGTCGCGGAGCCGGACTCCGCGCTCCTCGCCGAGATCGCGGAGCTGCGGCGCGTCGTCGAGCTCGGGCGTCAGGCGCGCTCGACGTCGAACGTCAAGCTCCGCCAGCCGCTGCGCGCGCTCGTGGTGGAGGGCGCGCCGCTCGCCGAGGGGCATGCGGACGAGATCGGCGACGAGCTCCGAGTCCTGGAGGTCTCCTTCGGCGAGGTCGACGCGAGCGAGCTGCGCGTGAGGCCGAACCTCCCCCTGCTCGGGCCCAAGCTGGGGCGCGAGCTCGGCGCCGTGCGCGCGGCGCTCGAGGCGGGCGAGTTCGAGGAGCTTCCAGGCGGAGGGTTCCGCGCCGCTGGCCACGACCTCGGCCCGGACGAGGTGCTCGTCGAACGTCACGGGAAGGACGGGTGGGCCGTCGCGTCCTCGGACGGCGTGACGGTCGCGCTGGACCTCGAGCTCGACGACGCCCTCCGTCTGCGCGGCCGCGTCCACGACCTCGTGCACACGGTGAACACGATGCGCAAGGAGGCCGGCCTCGAGCTGACGGACCGCATCCGGCTGACGCTGCCCGAGTCGGACCGCGACTTGCTCGAGCACGCCGAGTGGATCGCACGCGAGACCCTCGCCGTCTCCGTGGAGGCCGACGGCACACAGCTCTCGATCGAGCGCGTCGAAGGCTAGTTCGAGCCCGCGAGCTCGAGCTCCCGGCGGAGCTCGACCGGGAGGCGGAAGGTCACGTCCTCCTCGACGAGGCGGTAGGCCTCGATATCGGTGACTCCGCGGGCGCGGAACCAGTCGCAGACGCGGGCGACGAGCTTCTCGGGCGCAGACGCCCCGGAGGTGATCCCGACGGTGGTCGCACCCTCGAGCCAGGCCTCGTCGATCTCCGTCTCGTCGTCGATCAGGTGCGCGGGGGTGCCCGCTGCCCGTGAGGTCTCGACGAGGCGGTTCGAGTTCGAGGAGTTGCGCGAGCCGATCACGAGCAGATGGTCGATCTCGGAGAGCATCTCCTTCACCGCCCACTGCCGGTTGGAGGTCGCGTAGCAGATGTCCTCCTTGCGCGGCGCCCGGATGTCCGGGAAGCGCCTGCGGAGGGCGGTGATGATCTCCCCGGTCTCGTCGACGGAGAGCGTCGTCTGGGTCACGTAGGCGAGCTTCGTGTCGGGCGGCAGGTCGAGTGCTTCGACCTCCTCGACGGTCTGGACGAGCACCGTCGAGTCCGGCGCCTCTCCCATCGTCCCGACGACTTCCTCGTGGCCCTCGTGGCCGATGAGGACGATCGTATAGCCGTCGTCCGCATAGCGCCGCGCCTGGACGTGAACCTTCGTCACGAGCGGGCAGACCGCGTCGATGACGTTGTGGCCGAGCCGAGCGGAGTTCTCGAACACGGTCGGCGCCACACCGTGGGCCGAATACACGACCGTCGCGCCCTCGGGGACCTCGGTCTCCTCGTCGACGAAGATCGCGCCACGCACCTCGAGGTCTCGGACGACGTGGATGTTGTGGACGATCTGCTTGCGCACGTAGACCGGCGCGCCGTAGTGCTCGAGCGCGCGCTCGACCGTCTCCACGGCGCGCTCGACCCCAGCGCAGTACCCGCGCGGCGACGCGAGAAGGACGCGGCGAACCACCGCCACAGGGTACTTGCGCACCGTCGCGGGGGCATTACCGCGCGGACTGCGCGAGGAAGATGCCGATCAGCACGACTGCACCGCCCACGAGCTGGGCGGCGCCGAAGCTCTGTCCCAGCCAGACCCACGCGACGCCCGTCGCGATCACCGGCTCCAGCGTTGCGACGATCGAGGCGCGTGTCGCGGGGATGTGGCGGAGAGCGCCGGTCAGGAGCGAGAACGTGATCATCGTCCCGACGACGACGATGAAGCCGACGAGCGCCCACACGGGCGCGCTGTGCTCGGACAGGTTGCCCTGGAGTGACACCGAGTCGGCGAGCACGTCCCAGGGAAACTTCCAGAGCGGCTGCACGACGGCCCACAGAGCGGTCGCGAACAGGAACCCGTAGAACGTCAGCGAGACCGGATCGCGGTGACGGCGCTCCCGCTCGGCCATCAGCAGGTAGGCGGTCAGGCCGAGCGCTCCGCCGAGCGCCGCCGTCACGCCGACCGTGCTGAATGCGACACCGGCCCAGACCTCCACGACGATCGCCAGGCCGACGAGGCAGAGCGCCACCGCAGCCCAGATACGACGCCGGATCCGCTCCTTGTAGACGAAGCGCGCGAAGAGCGCGACGAAGAGCGGGGCGGTGAACTCGATGAGCAGCGCGACGCCGACCGGGAGGTGCTCGATGGCGACGAAGTAGAGCCACTGGACGAGCGCGACGCCCACGACGCCGAAGGCGACGAGGAGAACCAGCTCGCGCCGCCCCACGCGGAGGTTCGACCGGGCGAAGACGAGGAGGAAGGCGAGGAGCCCGGCCGCCGCGCACGTCGCGCGGATCTGCGCGAGCTCGAGGGACGAGAGGCCCGAGTCGAGGACGACCTTCGAGACGCTGCCGTTGATCGCGAACAGAGTCGCCGCTGTCGCGACCATCGCGTAGCCGAGTCGAGAGCGGTCGTCGGTGCGCGCCTCCGGAAGCAGGGTGGGCGCGTCGACCATCGGCGGCAGGCTACCGCCCTACACTGTCGCGAACGGGGCGTAGCTCAGCCTGGTAGAGCGCTCGCTTTGGGAGCGAGAGGTTTCGCCGGTTCGAATCCGGCCGCCCCGACTTCGTGAGGGGTCTCGGGCATGCCACGGCCGCGGCCGCCGCGCTCGTCGCCCTTGCGCTCGCCCTCGCCCGGCTTGCCGACGGAGCGAGCGCGATGCCGCATCACACGCTGTCACAGGGGCGAATTTCGTTCCGGGGGACGGTCTCGCCCATCGATGCGGCGCAGGCGAAGCGGATGACCGGCGTGTCGTGGCGGCCGGGATGCCCGGTCCCCCTCCGTGATCTCCGCCTCCTGACGCTCTCCCACCATCGTTTCGACGGCCGGGTCGGCACCGGGCGTCTGATCGTGCACGAGGACGCCGCGCGCGACGTCGTCGCGGCCTTTCGGCGTCTGTATCGGGCGGGCTTCCCGATCCGGCGCATGGTCCCGGTGGACGCCTACGGTGGGGATGACTTCCGCTCGATCGAGGCCGACAACACGTCCGCCTTCAACTGCCGCTACGTCGAGGGCACCAGCAGGTGGTCCGAGCACGCATACGGTCGCGCACTCGACCTTAACCCCATCGAGAATCCGTACGTGTCCCGCGGGCGCACCTCGCACCAGGCGAGCGTGCCCTACCTCGACCGCTCGCGGCGCCGGCCGGGAATGACGTACGAGGGAGGCGCCGCCGTGCGTTCCTTCGACGCGATCGGCTGGGGCTGGGGCGGACGGTGGTCCGGCGTCAAGGACTACCAGCACTTCTCGGCAAGCGGCCGCTAGCCCTCCGCAGCCGTCGGACGCATGGCGACCCCCGGCTCCGTCTAGCCTTCCAGCGATGTTCCTCGTGGCCGGAATCGTCCTCGTCTTCCTGCTCCCGTCGCCATGGAACGTCGTCGCCCTGCTCGTCTGCATCCCGCTCTTCCTCGGTGAGCTCGGACTCTGGCACCGGACGGTGCGGGGTCATCGCAAGCAGGTCGGCGCCGAGACCTTGATCGGGCTGACTGCGACGGTTGTGACGGCATGCCAGCCTTCCGGCCAGGTCCGGCTTCGCGGCGAGACCTGGGATGCGCGTTGCACGCAGGGAGCTGACACGGGCGACGAGGTCGTGGTCAGGGCACTGGATGGCCTCACGCTCGTCGTCGAGCGCTCGTAGCCGTCTCGGGCGGTTTCTCCGGCGCGTCCAGTTGTTGCATACTTGCCGCAGGGGAGGTAGTACATGTCGACCGCGTCGGCTTCGAAGGGGGCATCGGAAGCGCTGTGGCGTCGCATCGTCGGCCCACCCAGCACGCGGGCGGGGAGGTGGTCGGCCTGGCTCGTGGGGGGCGTCATCGGCTTGCTCGCAGCCGTCGGCGGCCTCGTGGCGGCCGGCGCGCCCGACCTCGGCTGGGCGGCGTTCCTCGCACTCGTGCTCTCGAGCGCGGCGGGCGTGCTGATCGGGATCGTGGCGGGCATCATCGCGCTGACCGCCGCCCTCACGCAGGGGGAGCGCTCCATCATCGTGCTCGGACCGCTGGTCTTTGGGGCCGTCTGCTTGTTCTTCGTGGCAGGGCTCGTCGTCACGCCCGCATAGACACGCGAAGGGCGCCCGGCGGACGCCCCTCGCAGGTCGGGTGAACCGCGCCTACGTGGCGAGCGGCTGGCGGCGCTCGACGAGGTACGCCCAGATCGCGCCTCCGAGCACGCCGCCGGCGAGCGGTCCGACGATGTAGATCCAGACGTCGCTCCACTCCTGGTTCCAGAGCACGGGATCGAGCGAGCGCGCGGGATTGAACGACCCGCCCGACGCGGGTCCCACCGTCACCGCGGCGGTGAAGATGTAGAGACCGATGAGGAAGGGCGCCATCACGCCCTTCCACGCCGCCCGGTCGTCTGTGGCCACGGTGAGGATGACCATGACGAAGAGCGCGGTCGCCACGATCTCGAGCACCAGGGCGGCCCAGTTGTCGACGCCGATCCCGGGCTGCGTATCGAGTGCCTCCATCGCGCCGTTCGAGTAGACGATCCCCATCACGACGACTGCGCCGAACCCGCCGACGAGCTGGGCGACCCAGTAGGGGACGACGTCACGGTTCGGGAACTTCCCGGCGATCGCCAGCCCCGCGCTGACCGCGGGGTTGAAGTGGCCTCCCGAGAGATGGCCGAATGCCGTGATCGCGAGTGCGAGCCCGAAGCCGAAGCCGGCCGCGATGCCGAGCGTACCGATCGCGTCGAGCCCGATGTCCGTCGCGACGGCGATCCCGCTGAATCCGAGGAAGAAGAAGAGAAACGTTCCGACTGCCTCTGCTGCGAGGCGCACGCCTAGTGGCTGATCCATGTCCGACCTCCGTCCGAGTTTCCCGCCAGTGATTCGACGGCTGTTGGCCGTCTCCTAGTCTGAACCCGTGGACGTCGGTCTCGCTCTCGCAGTCGCACTCGCGCTCGTGTTCGCGTTCACGAACGGCGTCCAGGACTCCGCGAACTCCATCGCGACGCTCATCGCGACGCGCGCGGGCAGGCCGGGCACGGCGCTCGTGATGGCGACGGTCGCGATCTTCGCCGGGCCGTTCCTGCTCGGATCGGCCGTCGCGGCCACGGTCGCCGGGATGGTCGACGTCGAGCCGACCGAGACGATCGCAGTCGTCACGGCCGCGCTCGTGGCCGCGCTCGCCTGGAACGCCGCGGCCTGGTACAAGGGCATCCCCTCGAGCTCGAGCCACGCGCTCGTCGGCGGGCTCGTCGGCGCCGCCCTGGCCACGTCGGGCCTCGACGCGGTCAACTGGGGCGGGCTCGACGGCCTGCGGCCGGTCGGGGTGCTCGGCGTCCTCGTCGTCCTTGCCACCTCGCCCGTCGTCGGGGCGACGGCGACGCTCGTCGTCCTCCGGCTCTTCCGCAGGGCGCTCCGGCGCGGGACGCGACGGTTCTCCGGCCCGGTGCGCGACGCGCAGTGGGTCACCTCGACGCTGCTCTCGGTGGGGCAGGGAGCGAACGACTCCCAGAAGGCGGTCGGTCTCGTGGCCGCGGTGCTCCTCGCCCACGGGACGACGGCGTCGCTCGAGGCGCCCTCCTGGGTGCTCCTCGCCGTCTCGCTGGCGATGGCGGCCGGTACGCTCGCGGGTGGTTGGCGGATCGTGCGGACGATCGGCAGGCGGATCTACGACCTGCGCCCGCTGGACGCGCTCTCCAGCCAGACGGGCTCGGCGGCTGCGATCCTCGGCGCCTCGATCGTCGGCGCTCCCATCTCCTCGACCCACGTCGTCTCGTCGTCCGTCGTCGGTGCCGGCCTCGGCCGTCGCCAGTACGGCAGGATCCACTGGTCGGTCGTCAGGCAGATAGGGGTAGCCTGGGTGACCACGGTGCCCGGCACGGCGCTGATCGCCGCAGCCGTGCTCTCGACCTGGAGGTGGGTCTCGTGAAGGTGCAGCGCTGGTTCCTTCCCGACTCCCCGGACGTGATCGGGATGCTCCGCCTGCAGCTCGGCGTCACGACCGAGGGCGTCGACGCGCTCGTCGAGTGGGCGCGCGGAGACGAGTCGAAGGCCGAGGTGATCCGGGCACTCGAGCACCGCGGGGACGAGCACAAGCGCGCGCTCGAGACGGCGCTCACGACCGCGTTCACGACGCCGCTCGAGCCCCAGGACCTCTGACTCGCTCTCCCGCAACATCGACTGGATCCTGAACTTCTCGAAGGACCTCGTCCGCGAGAGCGAGGTCATGGCCTGCCCGCCCGATCCGCCGCTCGCGGAGATGTGCGCCGCGCTCGCCCAATCCGTCCATCTCGTCGCCGAGGCCGTCGGGCTACTCGGCGCCGACTCCGACGCGGCGACCGAGAAGGCCAACGAGGCGCTTCACGCACAGCGGCAGATCGAGCGCGTCTACCGCGACGCGATGGCCTCCCTCGTCGCCGTCCAGGACCTGCGCGAGGTCATGTCGCGGCGCGAGCTCTACCGGCGGGTCCCGCGCATCGGGGAGGTCGTCGTCGATGTCGCCGAGCGCGTCTGGTACGTGGTGGTCAAGGAGGCCTGACGCCCGCCGGCGCGCGGGTCATCCGAGCCACTCGGGCCGCTCGAACCCACCGTACTCCTGGATCGCGCCGTAGATCGACTGGACGATCGCCGTCCGGTGTACACAGAGGCGCGCCGTCCCGTACGGGAGTCGGTTCGTGCGCTTCTTCTCGCTGTACTTGGAATAGACATTGACCGTCGACTTGCGCAGGCACGACGGAGGCAGCTCCAACGTGTCGAGCCAGTACTGTCGATCGCGCGCCTCCGATCGGTGTGGTCGGCGAACAAGTGAGCTCGAAGCCGGAACGCCTCGTCCCCGACCCGGCAGCTGCGTCGGAGGAACTCCGCGAAGAAGCGAACCGATTGCGGGGTCCGAGTCCACGAACACCACCGAGTCGCGCGACTTCGCCCCCTTCGGCCGAGTAGAGCGGCACCCCGCGCGGTGCAAGGGGTCGCCCTGCCGGGCGAGGCTGCGTCCGTGCTCCTGGTAGCGACGTCGGTGTGCCCGAGCGCGCTCTTCTGTTCGGCGGGCGACGAGCTGCCCGTTGATCGCTGGGTTGCGACTGTGGAATGGGAGGCACTGCGCTCGATCAGGCGAATGTCCCTCGTCCAGCAGCGACCGACGAGAGGGCGAAGCCGACCAGCTCGGCGATCTCCTTCATGGAGCGACCTTCCCGTCGGAGGTGCCGTGCGTACTCCGCTCTTCCGTTTTCACTTCAGAGAACGGTACCGATGCGACCGTACGGCAGAGCGGCGACGGGGCTCAACCCGTGGCCTGTGGGTTGGAACCCACTGCTCTACCAGCTGAGCTACGCCCGCGAGGGACCAGCGTAGCGCCGTGGATCTGCACGCGTGGTCGTGGAACCCGGAGGCGCTCGTCGTCGTCCGCTCGCTCACCGTCGCCTTCCTCCTCGCCCTCCGCCGGTTCCCGGCGCCGGCGGGGCGTGTGGCGAGCTTCCTGGCGCGACGGCGCTCCTCGTCGTGGTCGGCGTCACGCTGATCCACGCGCTCGGGACGGACTACCTCCTCACCGTCCACCTGCTCGAGAAAGTCGCCTCGCCGAGTGGGTGCCGCTGCTCGTCGTGCTGGGGCTCCGCCGGCACTCGCCACCGCGACTCACGCGACCGCGTGCGAACCGAGCGTTGACGCACCCCGCGGTCGCGCTCCCGCTCTGGCTCGCGAACTACATGCTCTGGCACCTCCCCTGGATCTACGACGCGGCTCTCCGGAACCCGGGGTCGCTCCTGCACCTCGAGCACGCGTGCTATCTCGTCACCGGGGTCCTCATGTGGTGGAGCGTCGTCCAGGACGCCCCGCACGAGCTCGGCGCGGGCGCGCGCGCGGGCTATGTGTTCGCGGCATTCGTCCTCGGGAGCCCGATCGGGCTCGTGATGGCGCTCGTGCCCGACGCGATCTACGACTTCTACGTCGACGCACACCACCGCGTGTGGGGCCTGTCGCCCATCGAGGACCAGCAGATCGGCGGCATCCTCATGGCGGTCGAGCAGGCTGTCGTCTTCTTCGCGGTCTTCGCGTACTGGTTCGTCCGCTTCCTCGCCGAGGAGGAACGGCGTGCAGACGCCGACCGCCCGCCCGAGGCGGCCTAGACTCGCCGCATGCGCCGCGCCGTCGTCCTCGCCGCACTGGCCGTCCTCGGCCTCGCCGTGGTCTCGGCTGACGCTGCGACACCGGGGTTCCGATACGGCGTCGCCGCGGGGGAGATCACCTCGACCTCGGCGCTGTTGTGGACCCGCGCGCCGAGCGCGGCGCCGCTCGAGCTGGAGCTCGGTGGGCGAGCGAGGCTCCCGGTCAACGCTCCGGCTCGGGCCGCCGACCTCACCGTTCGACTGGAGGTGGACGGGCTGCGCCCGTCGACGCGCTACTCGTTCAGATTTCGGCAGGGGCGACGGGTGAGCGCGACGGGCCACTTCACGACCGCGCCCCGTTCTTCGGTCGAGCGCGCCCGTTCGCTTCGCGATCTCCGGCGATGCCGACGCGACACCGGGCTCGAACGGAAAGCCCGCGTACAACCTCTTCGGGGTCTACGGCCGGATGGCGGCGGAGAAGAACGACTTCAACGTCAACCTCGGCGACACGATCTACTCGGACAGCGAGGTCGGCGGAGCCCCGGTGGCGCGCACCGCCGCGCAGAAGTGGGAGAAGTACAGGCTCGGGCTCGAGCTCCCGGCGCTCCGGAGGCTCCGCGCGGCGACGGGGCTCTACAGCCACTGGGACGACCACGAGTTCGTGAACGACTTCTCGAGAGCGGAGAGCGGAGAGGCGATCTACCGCGCAGGCGTCCGGGCCTTCCTCGACTACGCGCCCGTCGCACGCCCGTCCGGCCTCGGTCTCTTTCGCATGTTCCGCTGGGGGAAGCACCTCGAGCTCTTCTTTCTCGACGAGCGCTCCTTCCGTAGCGCCAAGGCCGACGACGCGTGCAACGGCGATCTCGCCCCCACTGCGCCGCAGTCGGTGCGGGACGCCTTCGGCTCGCTGGCGCCGGGCCTACGCAACCCGGTGCCTCCGGCATGTCTCGCAGCGTTGACCGACCCCGCGCGGACGATGCTGGGGGCAGCACAGTACGCGGCGTTCACGAGAGCCGTCCGCTCGTCGACCGCGACCTGGAAGGTGATCGTCAACGAGGTCCCGATCCAGCAGTACTACGCACTGCCGTACGACCGCTGGGAGGGCTACGCCGCGGAGCGTGAGCGTTTGCTCCGTTTCCTGCAGGCGAACGTGAAGAACGTCGTCTTCCTGACGACCGACACGCACGCCAACCTCGTGAACGAGGTGCGATACCGGACGCTCGGAGCGGCGCCCGAGAGCTCGGGGATCTGGGAGGTCGTGACGGGCCCGGTCGCGACGAACACCTTCGCGAATGAGATCGACGGCTTCCTCGGCTCGCAAGGGGCGGGCACCGCCATCGGCGCGCTCTTCTTCAAGCCCCAGCCGCCGAACGGGGTTGGGATGCGTTGCGCCGCGCTCGACACGTACAGCTTCGCGCAGGTGACCGTGACCGCGCAGCGCCTGACCGTGGCGATGAAGGACGCCAGGGGACGGGCGGTGCGCGAGGCGGCCGGCTACGCCTGCCCACCTCTCGTGCTGCCGGTGCGGTAGTGCTCCTCGACGCCGAGTACCCTGCGCCCAGGCGCCCGTAGCTCAGTGGACAGAGCGGCGGACTTCTAATCCGCGGGTCGCAGGTTCGAATCCTGCCGGGCGCATCCCTGTCCTGGCCACGATTTTGGCGGAACTGCTTGCAAATGAGCCGTTTTCGGGAGACGACTCATCTACGACCGGGTAAGACCGGCTCACAACTCAAGAGCCTATTGGCAGGGTCTGCTGAGGGTCTACGGGGTCTGGGCAGGGTCGCGGCATGTCGTGTGCGCTTGGAGTTGTCCGTGTAGGAATCCCGGCCGAGCGACGGGACGATCTACGGGCGTAGTTCGCGGTTCCTCGATCGTCGCGGCGAACGGGCAGAGCAGCGTCCTCTCTCGCGCGGTAGGTTGTGCTCCGACCCACGAGGCAGGCGCTTCGCGGGGCTCGCGAGACCAGCGTTATTCCCACCTAGGAGGTTGTGGTGTTGCTTGCTGCAAGTGGATGGTGGCTGGTCCATCCTCGCTCTGATCGTCTGGATCGCTATCGCATTCTGGCCGGCCAGGGTCGCGGGTCGAAAGGGTCATAGCTTCTTTGGCTTCTTCATCTTCAGCCTCATCTTCTTTCCCGCCGCACTGATCGTCGCGTACCTGGTTTCTGATCGAACTGCCATGGCGTGAATGTCGGCATGAGCCCCTCGTATTCCCGTGCTCGCGACCCCAGGTCAGACTCGTGAACGACCCAAGGTGATCAAGCCTGAGAGCCGAGAGGGACTTCCCGTTTGTGTGTCGAGCGCCCGTGTGTTGACGGTCCTCGCGATCCTGCTCGCGCTCGTCGGGATGGTCGCGTTCTACGTCGAGCACACGGCTCTCGACGAGACGGCTTCGAGACGATCTCGCGCACATGATCGAGAACGACGAGATCCGAACACAGGTCGCGGCCAAGTCGGTCGACACGCTGTTCGAGAACGTCGACGTCGAGGCTGCGATCGCGGAGCGACTGCCTCCTGCACAGCAGGGACTCGCGCCCGTTCTGGCCGGTCTCGCGCGCTCGGGCGCCGATCGAGCAGCGGACGCAGCGCTCGAACGCCCACGTGTACAGACGGTGTGGGTCGAGGTGACGACGAGGACGCAGCGCCAGCTCGTGCGCCTGCTCGACGACGACACGACCTTCATCCAGACCGAGGGCGGCGCGGTCGTGCTCGACCTGCGTCCGATCGTCATCGAGCTCGGCGACCAGGTAGCGGTGATCGGAAAGGTCGCCGAGAGGCTCCCGAGTCCCGGGCAAGATCGCCATCATGGACGAGAGCCAGCTCCAACCGCACAGTCGATCACGAAGATCCTGCGCGCCGTCGCCGACTGGCTGTGGCTGGTCGCGCTCGCGGTCGCCGCGTCGCGATCTGGCTGGCGCGCGGGCGCCGCAGGCTCGAGCTCCGTGCGCCCGCGATCGGCGTGCTCGTCGTGGGGCTGCTGATGCTGGCTGTGCGCCGCTTCGCCGGCGACTACGGAGTCGAACCACTCGTGAAGGACGACGCGGTCAAGCCGGCGGGCCACGACGCATGGAGCATCCTCACGCAGACCCTCGCCGACCGCGCCCGGGGGTGGACGATCCCGGCGTCATCGCGCGGGTCGGAGTGTGGTCGTCGGCGAGACCGTGCGGGCGGATGGGTGCGCGTGGTGGCGCGTCCCGTTCTGGAGAACCGTGTCACGACCTACGCCCTTGCCGCTGGCGCTCTGCTGGCCCGTGGTCGGGTCGCTCCGGCCCATCGCCCGGGGCTGGCCGTCGGCGCTGGTCGGCCCCCCTCGTCATCGTCGGCGTGGAGGTAGTCGCGGAACATCGTCCGGCGAGAAGTGCTGCAGCGAGGCTAGTCGGGGGCGTGCGACGGCAGCGTCTCTCGATCGCGGCGAGCGTGAGTCGAAGCTGCCTGAGCAGTCCCCGCGTCTCGTCTTGTTCGTCGCTCGCTGCGCGGAACTCGTGCTCCCTCCGCCGCTCGGCCTCCTGATCAACGGAGAAGAAGTAGGACGTGACCGCGGCGGTCATACGAACTGGCATCACGTGCCCGCTCGCAAGCGGGCCCGGGGCGCGCTGTGTCGGCGCCGTCGCGATGGTGCTGCTCGCCGCGTCACCACCCAGATCGGGGCGCTGTCACGGTGCCGATCCTGATCGTCGTGGTCACCTGCCTTCCTGGCGATGGAAGGAGTGAAAGTACGCAGTCGTGAGGCGCACTGAACAGGCGCGCGCGGCGCCATAAGCGAAGCTGCGGCGGAAGCCAGACCCCGAGGCCGCTGTACGGGGAGCGGGACACGCAGTCGCTAGCGCTCGGTCAGGGCAGCTCGACCCGTCCGAAGCCGTCGTCCATCCTCCTGGAGTGTCCGCCACTGAGACGCTGTCCTCCGCGAGTGGTAGCTCGAGCCGCGATCGTGCAAACGAAGGAGCTGTGATCGAAGCCGTGATCACCGTAACGAACCCGATCCCGAGCAGCACTACGAGCGACGCAAGGAGCTGACCGCCGAGGTTCTCTGGAACATGGTCGCCCTGTGACCACAGTCGCGGTCGTCCGAACCGCCCACCAGAGCCCGTCTACCGAGACGACGGGAGTCTGCACGACGACGACGGTCATGAGCAGGCCCGCAATGAGGGTGATCGCGGTCGTGATCAACGCGACCACGCCCGCGGCCCCCCGAGGACGATTGTGCGCCCGAGTCGGCCATCGAGCGAACGTTCCATACTCGTCGTCCTCCCGCCCGCCATGAGGTCGAGTTCTCGGCTGAGCTGCTCGCCTCCGGCGTCCGGGGGAAGCGCGTGACGGGCGTCGACGATTCCAAATGGGGCGATACCACGCCGGGCGAGCGACGGGGGCGTATCCGGCGCCGCCGCGGTGCCGCTCGATCCGAACTCCGAGGCGCCTCGGTGCGCGCCGAGCGAAGCGTGGATCGGCGACGGAACCGATACGCGCGACAGATGGCTAGACAGGCGCCCATGGCCGGCAGCGTAGGCCGTAACGCCTGGACGCCGGGCGCTGACTCGGGGCCGCCGCTGCGCCGCCGCGGCGACGAACCGCTCGCGCCAGAGTCGGTCTGCTGCGGGGTGCGGCGACTCGCGTCGAAACGCTAGGCGGGTGCAGCTAGGACTCGTCCGCTCGAGGGTGAGTGCGGCGTTGGGGGAGCCGTCAGCCGGACGGGCGTACGATCGTGACATGCGCGCAGTCGTCGATCTTGTCCGCCCGGCGGCGGAGGCGGAGGCGCCATACGTCGCGGCGAATCGCGCGCGCGCCGGCTCCACGAGGAGCGAGCACGGCTCCACGCCAGGCGGGGACACGCGCACGACGATCCACCAGCCGCCCTTCCCCCTGACCATCGTCCACGGCGAAGGCGCGCGCTTGACCGACGCGGATGGCCACGAGTACGTCGATTTCCTCGGTGAATACACCGCCGGTCTGTACGGCCACTCGCATCCCGTCATCGTGGACGCGATCCGCAGCGCGCTTGCCGACG
>CAVPJY010000007.1:0-98543 GCA_963705535.1 uncultured Actinomycetes bacterium | reverse complement strand
GCTTCATCGTCATCTCCTGCACGGCGCCGAACGTCACTGGTAACGCCGCGCTCGTCCCGTAGCCAGAGCTATAGCCCGGGCGGGAACGGGAAGAACGAGGGAATTGGCTTCGGGATCGAGCCGAACGTCCCGTACGCGACCACGATCTCCTGGCGCTCCCTGAGCGCGATCTGCCGCGGGTTGCCGAGCCAGCGGTCGCCGTTGACGAACACCCAGTACGTGCTCCTTGCCCTTCCGCGAATAGGCCCCCAGGCACGTGGCCGAAAAGCGGAGGCCCCACACGTCGAAGAACTGCCCCAGGGTGAACTTGCGAACCGTCGGTGACTCGACGTGCATGATCCCCGAGAAGTTCGGCCAGCGGCGAGATGAAGCGCTCGTTGAAGTCGATGCCGATGCCCGCGGGGATCGGGGTAGCCGTTGCCGCGTACGACCACGTCGAAGTGCTGGTGCGTATGCAGGCGCTGGCCCTCCGCTCTGAGCGCCGGTAGCCCGATCTGCTCGAACAGCGGCGCGCAGGGAGGCGCGCGGTTGTTCGCGGGCCACGGTGCCTTCGAGGTCATGAGCCCCGGCAGCTTGGCTTCACGGGCGATCGGCCCGAGCCGGCCAGCGCAGCCGCAGTCAGCAGGACAGGCGAGCGACGCGCCCCGGGTCACCTTCGAATGTTAGGGCTCGGACGCGGGGCGCAGCAGCTCCAACCGGTCGACGCGCCGTAGGTCCGGGAACAGGCGTCCCCAGAGAGCGGCGAGCGCGATCGTCACGAGGCCGCCGAGCACGACCGCCGGGACGGCGCCGAGCAGCGCCGCAGCAACACCCGACTCGAACGCCCCGAGCTCGTTCGACGCGGAGATGAACACCATCTCGACGGCGTTCACTCTCCCGCGCAGCTCGTCCGGCGTTGCGAGCGCGACGGTCATGCTGCGGATGTTCATGCTGAACATGTCCGCGAACCCGGCGACGACGAGCGCGCCGACGGAGAGCAGGAAGGACGTCGAGAGCCCGAAGACGACGTTGGCCGCACCGAAGATCGCAACAACGACGAGCAGCGTCCTGCCTGCGTTGCCACCGATCGGCCTGCGCGCGAGCAGTATCCCGGCGAGGAGCGCTCCGACGGCCGGGGCGCTGCGGAGGATCCCGAGCCCGACGGGCCCCGTGTCGAGGATGCTCTTTGCAAACAGCGGCAACAGAGCCATTGCGCCACCGAACAGGACGGCGACGAGATCGAGTGAGATCGCGCCGAGCAGGACAGGCGTCCGCCGAACGAGCCGCAACCCGGCAAGCAGCCGCTCTTTGCCAGATTCCGTGACATCGAGCACGCGCTCCTCGACGCGTTCGCGCATCGGGATCAGGCAGAGCACGGCGATCGCGAACAGCCCGACGGAAACCGCGTACACGAGCTCCGGCTGCACGGCGAAGAGCAGGCCGCCGATCGCGGGTCCGGCGATCGTCGCGCTCTGGAACGCGATCGAGCGATAGGCGACTGCGCTCGCGAGCAGGTCCACCGAGACGAGCGTCGGAGGCAGAGCGCGAGAGGCGGGCGATCCCACCGCGACGGAGATACCGCTCACGAAGGCGAGCACCAGGTACGGCCACAACGCATTCGCGCCCTGAGTCGTGACGACAAGCAGGAAGCCCGTGACGACTGCGTCGAGCACGAACGAGGCAGCCATCACGCGCTTGCGGCTCAACCGGTCTGCGAGCTGGCCGGCGGGCAGCGCGAGCAGTGGCAACGGGATGAACTCCGCCAGGCCGATCAGGCCGAGGTCGAGGGCGCTCTCGTTAATCGAGTAGACCTGCCAGCCGACGGCGACGACGACCATCCGGCCGGCGAAGCCTCCCGCGAGAAGCGCGGCCCAGAAGAACGAGAAGTCCCGCTCCTGGAGCACGGGCGGCAACCGTCGTCTCACCGTCTCAGCCTACGGATATGGGCCGTTGTTGACGTGTCGTAAGAGGCCCGCGATGCTGAGTCGAGTGGGGTGAGGATGCGCCGTTTCGTTGCCATCGTGCTCGCCGTCGCCGCGCTCGCGGTTGTCGAAGGCACGTCCGCAGACACCCGCGCAGTCGTCGCGTCGGCGTACGACGGCGACACGGTGCGCCTTGCCGGCGGGCAACGGGTGCGCCTCGTCCAGATCGACACGCCCGAGCTCGGCTCCGGCGAGTGCTACTCCCGTGCTGCGCGGAAGGCGCTCGTTCGGCTCGTGCCGCTCGGGAGCACTGTCACGCTCGAGGCTGATCCCTCCCTCGACCAGGTCGACCGTTACGGGAGGCTCCTCCGCTACGTCTGGCGGAACGCGACGAACGTCAACCTCGAGCTCGTGCGCGAGGGCGCCGCCGCGCCGTACTTCTACGAGGGAGCCCGTGGCCGTTACGCCAACCAGCTGCTCGCGGCGGCCAAGGCCGCAAAGGCGGCTCGGCGGGGGCTCTGGCAGGCGTGCCCACACACGATTCTCGACCCGTATGGGCCCGTCCAGACGAGCTCTCAGCGGACGACCTCCCCGCCTCGCCTCACGCCGGGACACGGCTGCGATCCCTCGTATCCGACCGTCTGCATCCCACCTCCGCCTCCCGATCTCGATTGCGCCGACATTCCGTTCCGCCGCTTCAAGGTCGTTCCCCCCGACCCGCACGGCTTCGACGGCGACCGCGACGGCGTCGGCTGCGAGACCAGGAAGAGGGGTCAGGCAGACTCACGAGCTGCCGAATACAGACACAACGTGAGCCTACGCCTGCTCGCACTCTGCGCCCTCGCCGCCTCGCTGTTCGTGCCCAGCGCGACCTCGGCAACGCTTGCCGACCCGTACAACCCGGATGCCTCCTTCGTCGTCAGCGATGAGCCGCGCAGAGTTGGACAGCCGATCGAGTTCGTGGCGCTGGCGGATGGCTACTCGCGCTACCACTGGAATTTCGGCGACGGCTCGTTCGGTCGCGGCCTCGAGGCGGCACATAGCTATCGCGAGCCCGGGCGCTACGTAATCACCCTGGAGGTCGTCACCGCCGGCGGCGCGTACGCGGCGAAGACCAAGAGCCTCACCGTGCACGGCGCTCCCTCGCCGGACGCCTTGCCGACCCTGCGTGGTCGTGTCCCCAGGAGCCACAAGGATCCCGAGCTCAGCAAGGCCGAGCCGCGTTCGGAGCAGCTCACCAGCAGGTGGAGCCCCCGGGCCGCGCTCTGCTGGAGTGAGCTCGACTGGTCGACGCTCACGGGGCCGAAGCACGAGATCGTGGCGGAGCTTCGTCGAGTTCCGCAGCCCCCGTCAGGTGCATCTTGCTCCAAGCATCCCGCAAGCGGCTGGAGCTCGTGCGCGACAAGCGGCCGGGGCCCGCCGCAACCCTCTTCACCGCGTTCAGCGTGCTCGTCTTCACGCACGAGGTCGTGCACACGCTGGGCATCACGAACGAGGCTGCGAACCCGCTGGGGCTCGACGGGATTCATGAGCAGGGCGCTGGGCACGAACCGGGCGTACGCGATGCGGCTCGAGGCGCTACTTACGAGGTGGTACAAGGAGAGCAACCTCGCGCCCGGCTACTGGAGCCCGGAGTGTCGCGACGGTGGCAGGCTCGATCTCCTCCCCGAGGAGAACAGGCTCTGGCCGCTACCTCAGCGTGTGAGGTGACGCTCGAGCCAGTCGGCGGAGAGTTTCATGGCCTTCACCTCGTTCTGGCGTTTCGTGAAGCCGTGACCCTCGTCCTCGAACACGAAATACTCGACCTCGCGGTCCAACGACCGTAGCTTCTCGACGAGCTGGTCGGATTCCGATTTCACGACGCGGGGATCCTTCGCACCTGGATCACCAGGCAGCGGGGCTTGCTCTTCGGCGTTCTCGATGTACGTCGTTGGCGACCGCTCCCGTAGCAGCTCGGCGTCCTCCTCGGGATCGCCCACGAACCGCTTCATCATCCTCCGCCAGGACGGCGGCACCGCCTTCGCGAACGTGATGAGGTTCGACGGACCGACGATGTCGACGGCCGCCGCCCAGTAGTCCGGCAGCCGTGTGACGCAGGTGAGCACGGCGAAGCCGCCGTAGGAGCCGCCGAAGACGCCAATCCGCTCCGCATCCGCCCAGTCCTGGTCGTGCAGCCACTTGACCGCGTGCTCCCAGTCCTGCATGTCGCCGCCGCCCCAGTCGCGCTGCACGAGCCGCTGGAACCACTTGCCGTAGCCGGTCGAGCCGCGCATGTTGGTCGCCAGCACGGCGATGCCGCGGCTCCCGAGATACTGGTACAGCGGGCGGAAGAGCGGCAGTTCCTGCGCCTCGAGGTCGCCGTGGATCGAGATCACGACAGGGAAACGGCCGTCCACATCGGGACGGTAGAGCCAAGCCGGGATCTCGCGCCCATCAAAGCTTAGGTAGCTGATCAGCTCGACGTCGAGTAGCCTTCCTCGCAGCACGCCGAATCTGCTCTCTGTGACCGCACGCGTGTTTCCCGCGTCGGTTTCGGCAACCCATAGTCCTCGGCGGCCGTCGGGGGCCGGAAAGGATGACCGCGACGCGCGAGCCGTCCGGAGAGAGTGCGACCGGGGACGTGGAGCCGGTCAGTCGTGGGCGCGCGCCGGACGGAAGCTTGGTCTGGTAAGTCCTGTCCGGACTCGAGGTCGCGCAGTTTCAGCTGCTCCCAACCGTCGACGTTGACGAACCACGCGAGCACCCGTCCGTCAGCGGACAGCGCCACTTCCTCGATGTCGCCGTCCGGCGTCTCTACCCAGTCGTAGCCGCCGGCTGCGAGGTCGTAGAACGCGAGCCCGCGAAAGCTGCGGCCTTCGTCCGTGAGCAGGTAGAAGCCCGAGCCGTCGGCTACCCATGGCCCAGGGGCGTAGATCACGTCGTCGTGCGGAGTGAGAGCTCGGGAGCCTCGCCTGTCTCGAGATCGATCAGATGGGTATGGATACGTCGCTGTTGTTGCGGAAGTCGACGGCGAACAGCTTCGTGCCGTCTGGCGACCAGTCGAAGGCGACCTGCGTACTTCCCATCGCCGAAGACGCTGCGCGTCTCGCCCGTCTCGAGATCGCGGATCCACACTTCCACGTCGGTCGGCGTCTGTGCGCTCGCGTAGTACGCCAGTCTTGCGCCGTCCGGGGAGAACGCGCCCGCCGCGACGAAGTGCTGCACCTCGGCGCTCGTCCGTGAGTTGCTCCGGCCAGCCCTCGCCCGGATCGAGCCGATAGAGCTGGGGAACTCGTCGCCGTCGTGGTCGGCGGTGAGAACGATCGTGCCGTCGTGCGACGAGACGGCGACCTGCCGCACGGTCCGGCCGTGAACGACGTCAGCTGGTCCGGCCAGCCACCGCTGACGGAGACACGCCAGAGATTGAACTGGCCCGACATGTTGCTGACGAAGAGCACGTGCGCCCGTCGCCCGAGAACGCGAGGCCGGCTCCGAACCGGCGATAGGCGACGAACCGCTCGAAAGCGGGCTGCGTCGTCGACGTGCTCACTGTTGCCATGCCGGCGACTCTATCGACTACGCGTCAAGCCGTAGATCCTCGAGGTCGAGATCGCGGATGACGCGCTGCGCGACCTGCTCCGCGATGACGCCTTCGCGCCTCAGCTGGTCGACCAGGCCTCGTTCGGCGGCGAGCAGCTCGCGGCGGCCTCCTGGTAAGCCATGGATTGCTCCTCGATGGCACCGTCGTCCTCGCTGTCGAAGCGGGCCGCAAATCGATTCCTGCGAAAGCCGTCAAGGCCGCGCATTCGTTCCGCCGTGTCGGGCCGCACCCAGTCTTCGTCTACCAGTTCCTCGAGGCGGGCGAGTGCGGCCTCGGCGGCCTTGATACGCGCCTTCGTCTCCTCCTTCTCGGAAAGCGAGTCGGTCTCGAGGCCGAGGAGCCGGATGACGAGAGGCACGGTGAGCCCCTGGCCGACGAGTGTCGCCACGATCACGCAGAACGCGAGAAACTGGATGAGATCGCGGCCGGGAAACGGTGCGCCTGCGTCGGTGGTCAGGCAGAGCGAGCGCAGCCGCGAGCGACACGGCTCCCCGCATTCCCGCCCAGGAGACGAATGCCGGCCACTGCCACGGTGGGTACGGGTCGCGCTCACGGATCCGCCGGCTCGCCCACCGTGGGATGTACGCCGTCGCGTAGACCATGGGGATGCGAACGAGGATGACCGTCGCCGACACGATCACGCCGTAGAGGAACAGCGTGCCCGCGGGCTCCCCCGAGCAGCTCGTCGAGGATCACCGGCAGCTGCAGCCCGATCAACACGAAGAGCAGCGCGTTCAGCACGAACACGACGATCTCCCACACGGCGTCGCCCTGGACACGTGTCTGCGCGGTCGTGAGCTCCGACGTGTGGGCGCCCATGTAGATGCCCACGGTGACCGCCGCGAGCACCGCCGACGCGCCGGCCAGTTCGGCCGGGATGTACGCGAGGTAGCCGCTGAGCAGGGCGACGTGATCTCGAGCGGCGGGTTGTCGAGCCGGCGTCGCAACTGCCGGATCAGCCAACCGACGCCGAGGCCAATGGCGATCCCAGCGACCACGGCGTAGACGAACTTGAGGCCGGCTTCCCAGATGGAGAAGCTGCCGGAGACCACGGCGACGACCGCGAAGCGGTACGCGACGAGCGCCGTCGCGTCGTTGATCAGGCTCTCCCCCTCGACGATCGTCACCAGGCGCCGTGGAACGCCGAAGCGGCGGGCGATGGCCGTCGCGGCGATGGAATCCGTCGGCGACACGATGGCGCCGAGCACGAACGCCGAGCTCCAGGCGAGATCGTCGATCGCGGCGTGGGCGACGACTGCCACTGCGAGCGTCGTTACCACCACGAGCCCGACGCTGAGGAGGCCTATCGGCCGCAGGTTCAGCTTGAGCTCGTGCAGCGACGTGAAGAACGTCCCGGCGTACAGCAGCGGCGGGAGCACGGCGACGAGCACGAGGTCGGGCGGCAGCTCGAGCTCCGGCATCCCCGGAACGAACCCCAGCGCGAGGCCGCCGATCACGAGGACAATGGGGTAGGGGACGCGAAGCGTCGGGGCGATCACCAGCATGGCCGCGACGGCCACCAGCAGCACGAGGAACACGAGCAGCTGCTCGTTCGACAGCTCCACGACGACACTTTACGGCGGCGTGTTTTCGACGCAGCTCGCCGCCGCGACCGACATGGCGGTCGCGGCTCACGTCCAACTCGCCCTGCCAGGCGGCCGAAGGCCGCACACCCGAGCGGAAAGCGAAGCGGGCGAGGGAAATGGGCCGGCTGGGATCGAACCAGCGACCTTGGGATCAAAAGAAGAGCGCTAGGGACTCGGTTGGTCTCGCTTAACCTGGATTCATACGGGTTCGACCGCTGCCATCGCCTCGTGATCTCGGTCGGTCTCGGTGGGTCGTGTTGCCCCCGTGTTGCCTCACCTAAATGGCAACTGCCGCGAGATCGGCGGGCGTCGGCCGGTGTCTGGCCTTCTCCGGGCTCGAGAGGGAGAGTTCGGCTTGTTGGGCGCGGAGGTCTTCAGGCGCGCTTGCAGCCGCGAGAGTCGCTCGTCGCATTGTTCGGGGGAGAGCTTGTCCTGCTCGAAAGCCGCTCCCGAGCGTCGCCTCTACTCGCGCACGCAGGCGACCGGCTTCTCCCCCTCGTCGAGGTAAGTCCCGAGCGCATCCAAACCGAGCGAGCCCTCGGCGCGATCGCACGCTCGATCCGGGTCGAGCACATCCCAGATCCGCACGGTGCCGTCTTCGGAGCTCGTCGCGAACCGCATCCCTGGGAGTGCGACGACGCGCCATACGGACGCCTCGTGGCCCGTGAGCTCACCCCCCAGCGGCACCGCCTCGCTGACATCCCACAACCGCACGGATCCATCGCGACCGGTGGTCGCGATCGTCGCACCGTCGCTCAGGAAGACAGCGCTCGCGGCACCGCCCGGCTGGGGAGTGAGCGTTCCGGTCGGCGTCCTCGACCCCACGTCCCAGAGCTGCACCACCTCGTCGTCGCTCGCGGTCGCCAGGGTCGTCCCATCGGCCGACCAGGCCAAGCCCCAGATCGTGTTGTCGTCGGCTGCGATCGGCTCGCCCGCGGCTTCTCGATCGTGAACATCCCACAGCGTTACGCCACCCTGCCGGTCTGCCACAGCCAACACGCCATGCGGCGAACAGCGCCATCGCGGTGACGCCTGCCGCGTGCGGGCCGAGCTCCCCTTCCAGGGTCTCGCCGTCCCAGATGCGGACGATCCCGTCGGCACCACCGGCGAGCACACGGCCGTCGACGAAGAGCACGGAGCTGATTTCGTCGCGGGAACGAGGAGGTGAAGCGAGCTGCTCACCCGTCTCCGCATCGATCACCTGGACATCACCGTCCTCCCCGCCCGATGCCAGCCGGGTCCCGTCCTCGGAGAAGGCGAGACCCCAGACCGCCCCATCGTGAAGCCGGATCGGCCCCAGCTCGCGTTCGCCGGTCGTTGCCGAGAACACGCGCACGTTGCCCGTCGCCATCGCCCGTCGCGATCCGCGTCCCGTCCGGGCTCGCCGCGAGCGCGTATGCGCCTTTGTTGTGTCCCTCGATCACCAGCGCGGTCGGCTCGCCACCCCGGGTCCACACCTGCATCTGTTGATCGCTGCCGAGGGTCGCCAGCGTGCCCGAGGCCAGGGACGCGTCGACGACCTGTGCGCCGAGTGGAGCGAAGCTGGTCGGTCTTGCACGGCCATCCGGCGAGGTGACCAGGAGACGACCCTTCTCGTCGCCGGCAAGCACCACGTCCCCGTCGAGGATCACACCGCGCACGTCGTAAGCGGAACGCGCAAAAGGCTCGGCGATCATCTTCTGGGTCGACGTATCCCAGATCCGGATCCGGCCGTCGCTGCTGGCCGTCGCGAATCTCGATCCGTCGGCCGCGAACTCGATCTCCCAGACATCGCTCTTGTGCGCGTTGAACGTGGGGATCACGATCCGCCGATCGTCCACCGTCCAACCCGTGACCTCGCCACGGCCGTTCCCGACCAGGAGCTTCTTTCCATCGGGACTGAACGCCACCGTGAGCGCGTCGAACTTCAGATCGACCCACACCGAGCCGATCTGGCGCCGGGTTCCCAGGTCCCAGAGGCGGATCGTGCCGTCCTCGGACGCCGACGCTGCTGTGGCCCCGTCCGGCGCGACCGCCACGCTCCACACGTACCCGGTCGTCTTGCCCAGCAGTCTCGGCTTCGGCACGTCTCCGGGATCGGCGAGATCCCACAGCAGGATCGAGGCGTCGTCGCTGCCGCTGATCAGCCAGCGACCGTCGGGTGTGAAGTCCATCTCCTCGATTGCCAGGGTATGCCCCGCGACGTTGCTCGCCAGACGCGTCCCCGTCGAGCTCCAAGTTGAGATCGACCCGTCCCGGTTCCCCGTGACGATGAGAGACCCGTCGGGGCTGACCGCGACCGTCGAGGCATCTCCGACTGACAGCTCCCGGACCCGAGGGCACGAACCGGCCCGCGAGCGTCTGGCTCGCATCCACCAACGCCGCCCGGGCGTCGATCGGATCTTCCCCCGACCTCGCGGATGCCTCTGCCGCGAGCGCGATCGCCGTCCGCGGATCGGACTCCGCGAGCAGTCTCGCCTGGGTTGCGAGGGCCTGTCACGTACCGCGATCTGGCCTCGGTGAGCGCGGAGAAGGCGATCACCGAGGCTCCCGCCGCGGCCAGGGCCAGCACCGCCAGGACCGAAACGGCGAGCCATCGGATCCGACGTGAGCGCCGCGCCGCCTGTTCCGAGCGCGCCGTCGCCTGCACGAGCGCCTCCTCGCTCTCCGCGAGGAATTCCGCTTCGGCCGACCCGAGGGTGTCGCCGTGCACCGCCGCCCATTCGAGCGCGGACTGGAGCGGGGTTCCGCGGTACAGCAGATCGGGGTCGCGATCCTGTGCGAGCCACTCCGCCGCAGCACGATCGATCCGCTGTCGCGTTCGCAGATCGTCCCGGGCCTCCTCGACCCAGTTCCGAAGACGGGGCCAGCTCCGAAAGAGGGCTTCGTGCGCGATCTCGAGGGAATCGCGGTCGACCGTCAGTAGCCTGGCGTCCACCATCTGGTCGACCACCCATGTGCTGACCTCGGGATTCGGATCGCGGTCCAGGTCGCTGCGTTGCAGACGGCGGCGCGAGTCGGACGTGCCCTCCCCAGGGGTCACGAGTCGGAGCATGAGGCGGCGGCACGCCTGCTTCTCCGCGTCGTCGAACACGGACTCGTAAAGCGAGTCCGCGGTCTGGGAGATCGACCCGGCGACGCCACCGGCCTCGCGGTATCCCGCCAGCGTCAAGGTCTCTCCGTCCCGGCGCCGCCAGGTTTCCGCCATCGCGTGCGACACGAGCGGGAGTGCAGCCGGTTCGCTCCCGGCATCCTGGAGCACCGCGTCTGCCAGCCCGTCCTCGAGGCGAAGCCCCGCCCGGAGTGCGGGCTGTTCGATCACGTGCTTCAGGTCGGCCAGGCTCATCGGCCCGACCAGCACCTGGTTGGCCGTGATCCGTTTGGCGAGCCAGGGGAATGTCGCACAGATCCCGTAGAAATCGGCGCGCATCGCCATCACCGCGCGCACGCGGCTGGCGGTGGGGTCCACGACGGCAGCAAGGGTCTCCAGGAATCGCTCCTGGGCGCGTCGCTGGCTGAGCGTGAACAGCTCCTCGAACTGATCGATCACCATCAGCATCCCGCCGCTCTCGCGGCATGTAAGGTCGGCGAGCCGACGCGCCTCGTCGGGTCCAACGAGCGCCGAGGCCCCGTCGCGTTCGACACCCGGCCCCGAGACGCCGTCGGCGAGTTGACGAAGCTGGTGCGCGAGCTCCGCCGTCGGATCGGCTCGCGGCGAGAAGAGTGCAACGGGCCAGCGATCGCTCCCTGAGATCGATCCGGCCTGAACCGCCGGGATGAGTCCCGCTCGCACCACCGACGACTTGCCGCTGCCGGACGGACCGATCACGAACAGCACGCGCTCTCGGTCGAGCCGGGCGACGAGATCGGAGACGAGCCTCTCCCGCCCGAAGAACCGCTCCGCGTCCTCGGGCTGGAAGGCGGCCAAACCTCGGTATGGACAGACGTTCGCCCCGGTAGTCGCCGCCTGATCGGCTCTGGAACCGATGGCCCGTTGGAACTCGACGTCGTGTTCGGGATCCCACCCGTCGCGGGTCAGTCGGGTGACGCGCACCGGGCCTGCAAGACCCTTTAGTCGAACGGACCCGCGATCGTCCTGCGTCACGCCTTCGATGCGGCGAGCGAGGTGCACGACCTCCTGGCTGGCCAGGATCTCACCCGGACGCGCGAGTGAGCAGAGCCGCGCCGCCAAGTTCAGCGCACCGCCCCGGTAGCCGGCCTCGACCCGCACGGCCTCGCCCGCATCGAGTCCGATCCCAACCGGGAGAGGCAACGACGGATCGGAGATCGTCGCCTTGACGAGCGCAGACTGGAGGTCGGTTGCTGCCCGGATCGCCTGGCGGGCCGAGTGGAAGACGGCGAGCACCTCGTCCCCGCGGAGCTCGAGGCCCGTTCCCCCACCGGCCTCGAGGGTCGTGTGAGCGATCGACGCGAACCTGGTCGCGAGGGCGGCCGCAGCCTCGTCGCCGCGTTCCTGCGTGAACGATGTGTACCCGCGAACGTCGGCAATCAGGAAGATCTGAAGGGTCGGTCCGCTGGCGTCGAGCGTCGCTGGGGGAGTCAAGGTCCCCGCCCTCGGCTCAGAGGAGATCGGCTACGTCTCGACAGTCGACGAGCGACGCATCGATCACCACATGGTCGCGGTCGCCGGCCGTGACACAAATGGTTGTGGAACCACCACGAGTTGCGACGGAGACGGCCGACTCGGTTACGTAGGTGGGGACCACGTCGGTCGGAACCCACTCCCCCTGGGACACACCGCGCGACTCGGCGTCACTGCTCACTTGATCGGCCGTGTAGCGGTCCCAGTACACGTGGATGTGGTTCTTGGAGACGTCGGGAACGAAGTTCGGCTCCCAGGTGATCGCGATCTCGTCGCCGTCGCGGGTGGCATCCAAGATCTTGATCTGGCAACCCTCCGCCGGGCAGGCGTTGGCGACTGGAGCCGTCGACTCGGTCGTCGTCTCGTCCGTGACGGATCCCGCCGTCGACTCGTCGCTTCCACATCCCGCCAGGAACAGCGCTACCAGGGACACGGAAAAAACGAGGACGCCTTGCGTGAGAGCTTTCGTCATCGCTCGCCCCTCGCTCGCCTCTCGATCCTCTGGACGCAAGCGTAGACGATACGGGCGATGAACCAAAACGAAGGCCCAGACGCCGAATGCCGCCACAGCGCCATGTCGAGCGGCCGAGGCATGCACGTTTCCAGGCATCGCGGTTCGACGTAGAGCCACCTCCCACACCGCGACCGGATCGACGGTCCATCCCGACCATGCTCTGGGCGAGGGATCCATCTTGTGCGTGCCCGCCCACCTCCAAGCAGGCGTTCGGCCGCCGTCAAGACGAGAGCGCCCCGCTCCGGAATTGACAGTCCGGCGGGGCTCGAGTGCGGGCTCGGCGACGATGGCCGGCCGCTGCGCCCGGAAATCGGGACGTGGAACGAGAAGCTCGTGAGCGAGCAACATGCGACGCGAATCGTCGGATAAGAAGATCTCGGCCTGACGACCGAGAGTTGGCTTGAACAAGCGGCTGAACCGGCGTTTCTGTAACAAGACGGCGGACTTCTAATCCGCGGGTCGCAGGTTCGAATCCTGCCGGGCGCATCCCTCTGGCGCCATTGAGGGCTCGATCAAGCCCGTTGCAACCGAGAACTTCGTTCCGCCGGCCGAGATACGCGCGCACCACCCCTCTCGTTTGGGACACAGCGTTCTAACGCATGAAGGCGCCAGGGCGACACAATCCCGGGCATGACCGATCTTGACCGCGCCCGTGCCGCTTACGAAGAGCGTTCGTGGCTCGACGCGTACGAGGCATTCGCGCGGGCCGACGAGGAGACGCCGCTCGAGGCCGAGGATCTCGAGCTCTACGCGACGACGGCCCGCATGCTGGGGAGAGACGACGACGCGTTGGCAACTCTCGAGCGCGCACATCACAGGTATCTCGAGCGAGGCGAGACGCGGCGTGCGGCGTATTGCGCGGGTTGGATCGGAATGAGCCTCGCCTACCGAGGTGCGGTCGGGCCCGCGGGCGGCTGGCTCGCCCGTGCGCAGCGTCTGATCGAGGACGAGCCCGAGGAGACGGTCGAGCATGGCTACCTGCTGCTGCCGGCGATGTTTCGGAAGGAGGCGGAGGGCGACTTTCTCGCCGGCGCCGCGATTGCCGGCGAGGCGGCCGCCATCGGCAAGCGCTTAGGCGATCGGGATCTGTTCGCTCTGGCACTGCACGGCCAGGGCCAAATGCTCGTGCAGGCAGGCCGGGTGCAAGAAGGCCTCGTGCTGCTCGACGAGTCGATGGTCGCGGTGACCGCGGGAGAGGTGTCTCCGTTCGTCGAAGGACTCGTCTACTGCGGCGTCATCCTCGCCTGCCAGACGGTGTTCGAGGTCGGTCGGGCGAGGGAGTGGACGCGAGCGCTGACCTCGTGGGCAGCGCAGCAGCCGGATCTCGTCGCGTTCACGGGCCGCTGCCTCATCCATCGGTCCGAGCTCCTGCAGCTCGATGGCTCCTGGGACGACGCGCTCGAAGAGGCGCGACTCGCAGGCACGCGCTTCGATCCGCTGAGCGTAGTGACGGGGCTCGCGCACTATCGCCAGGGCGAGGTGCTCCGGCTGCTCGGCCGGTTCGAGGAAGCGGAGCAGGCGTACCGCGAGGCGAGCAATCTGGGCTGGGAGCCGCAGCCCGGCCTCGCGCAGCTTCGGCTCGCTCAGGGGAAGCACGACGCCGCGCTCGCCGCGATCCGCCGGGCGAGCGCAGAGGCTGCGGAGCCACTCAAGCGCGCCGCGTTGCTTCCGGCGCACGTCGAGATTGCTCTCGTCGCCGGCGAGGTCGACGAGGCGCGGAAGGCGTGCACCGAGTTCGAGGAGCTCGCTGAGCGCTACGAGAGTGCGATGCTCGGCGCGATGGTCGCGTATGCGCGGGGTGCGGTCCTCGTCGCTGCCGGGGAGGCACACGGCGCGCTTGGCCCCCTGCGCGATGCCCATCGAGTCTGGCTCGCGCTCGACGCGCCGTACGAGATCGCGCGCACCCGGTTGCTCGTCTCGCGGGCCTGTGCCGACCTCGGTGACGACGAGACGGCGAGGCTCGAGCTCGCGGCCGCGCAGGAGATCTTCGAGCGGCTCGGGGCGGCGCCGGATCTCGCGCGACTCGCCGGACGAGAGAAGGGCGCACATGGGCTGTCCCGGCGCGAGCTCGAAGTGCTCCGCCTCGTCGCATCGGGAAAGACGAATCGCGACATCGCCTCGACGCTCGTCATCAGCGAGCACACCGTCGCGCGGCACGTACAGAACACGTTCCGGAAGATCGGCGTCTCCTCACGCTCCGCGGCGACCGCGTACGCGTTCGAAAACGATCTCGTCTGAGCTCGGGCGTCGTGGTCAGAACTGACCACAGGTGCTGCCGCAAGTTGGTGGATCCGCGCGATGCGCTCTTGCGCCCTGAGGCCTACCGTCGTCGCATCGACGAAGGAGGCAACGATGGAGCGGTACGAGACGGTGATCATCGGCGGGGGCCAGGCGGGGCTCTCGGTCGGGTACTACCTGCAGAAGCGGAATCGGTCGTTCGTGATCCTGGATGCGAGCGCGCGGATCGGTGACTCCTGGCGGCAGCGCTGGGATTCGCTGAAGCTGTACTCCCCCGCGTTCCGCGACGGGTTGCCCGGCATGCGTTTCCCTGCCAGGCGGATCGCGTATCCGACGAAGGACGAGTTCGCGGACTACCTCGGGGCGTACGCGGCAGGCTTCGAGCTGCCCGTGCGCAGCGGCGTCTCGGTGGACGCGCTGACGAAGGAGGACGGGAAGTACGGCATCCACACCGGCGAGAGCCGCCTCGAGGCGGACAACGTCGTGGTCGCGACGGGCGTCTTCAAGAAGCCGCACACGCCCGACTTCGCGGGCGAGCTCGGCCCGAGCATCACACAGCTCCACTCGAACGACTACCGGAACCTCTCGCAGCTGCAGAAGGGACCGGTTCTCGTCGTGGGCGCGAGCCACTCCGGCTCGGACATCGCGTGGGAGGCTGCCTCGAAGCACGACGTTGTGCTCGCCGGCAAGGACACGGGGCAGATCCCGGCGTCGATCGAGAGCCGCCGGGGCCGGCTGGGCTTCCGGCTGCTCTTCTTCGCGGGCACGCACATCCTCACCGCGGACACGCCGATGGGTCGGAAGATGCGCCCGCACATCCGCCACGGTGGAGCGCCGTTGCTCCGCTACCGGCGCAAGGATCTCGAGCGAGCGGCTGTCGAGCGTGTTCTCGACCGCGTCGTCGGCGTCCAGGACGGGCTGCCGCTGCTCGAGGGGGGTCGCGTTCTCGACGTGCGGAACGTGGTCTGGTGCACCGGGTTCCGCCCCGACTTCGGCTGGATCAGGTTCCCCTACGAGATCGGCGACGACGGCTATCCCGTGCAGTACCGAGGCGCCGTTGCATCGTCTCCAGGCCTCTACTTCGCAGGGCTGCCCTTCCTGCACTCGTTCGCGTCGATGCTCATCGGTGGAGCGGGGCGCGACGCCGAGCGCGTAGCCCGGCACATCGTCACGGTGCGGGCACGCGAGCTCGAGGCGGAGCGCCAGCCGCGCATGCTGGCGGTCGCGGGCGAGCGCATCGCCTCGTGACCGAGGCCGTCCTCGTGTGGAACGGCCGCGTCTCGGAGTCCCCTGCGCTCCGGGCCGCGGAGCTGCGGCTCGCGTCTGCGGCGCTGGCTGCGAGAAAGCGGATGTTCCACGTCGTGCTGGCGCGATCGGGGCCGGAGTACGAGCGCTCGAAGCCGCTCGAGGAGCAGTCGAGGTGGCGCGACCATGCCGACTTCATGGACGACCTCGTCGACGAGGGCTTCATCGTCCTGGGCGGCCCGCTCGCGGACGAATACCGCAACGTGCACGTCGTCGACGCGGAGTCTGAGCAGGAGGTGCGTGACACGTTCGCGCGCGATCCCTGGAGCGGGTCGCACCTCGAAGTCGACTCGGTCGACGCGTGGACGATCCGGCTCGACGGCGCGTCCCGCGTCTGAGTAAGGCGCCGAGGCGCGGTTCTAACCACAGGTCAGTCTTGTCTTCGATGTTGGCTACGAAGCAAATGCAACCGACCGGATCGTCGGATTACAGATTCGCGGAAGTGCACTCCAGATTTGGCTCAACCATGAGGTTGAACCGGCGTCTTCGTAACAGATCGGCGGACTTCTACCCGCGGGTCGGAGGTTCGAATCCTCCCGGGCGCAGCCGAGTCGCCTGCAGGCCCGCAAGAGCCTCTTCCAGTCGGCTGATACTGTTCGTGACGATCGTAGGAGTTCGAGCGAGTACCGGTTTTGGCTTTTTCACGCCTTCCGCTGCACGTTCATGAAGCAGTTGAGGGGAGGTGGAGATATGCCAACCGGAACCGTGAAGTGGTTCAACGACGACAAGGGCTACGGCTTCGTGTCGCCGGACGACGGGAGCAAGGACGTCTTTGTTCACCACAGCGCGATCGGCGGCGAGGGGTTCAAGAGCCTCGCCGAGGGCGCGAAGGTGGAGTACGAGGTCGAGCAGGGCCCGAAGGGCCCGCAGGCGAAGAGCGTCAGCGTCGTCGCCTCGGTCTGAGCTCGTGGGGCGCACCGCCATCGGCGGTGCGCCCCCGTCTCACTTCGACCAGGACTCGAGCGAAATACACGGAAGTTGACGTGGACGGCGCCCATGTGACGCCCCACGGATCGAGCCGAAGGAACTAGCGTCATAGCCGACATGGACACGCTGGGGAACGCCTCCCCGCCGAAGCTCTCGTTCGACAACGGCGGCGAGTTCATCAAGCAGACGCGTCGCGAGGTCGAGGAGTACCTCTCCGCTCGGCGGACCCGGATACGCGGACGCGTCGAGCTGTACGCCAAGGGGGTCGTCGCGTTCCTCGTCCTGTCCGCCTCGTGGCTGATGCTCATGCTCGGCCACCCCGGCCCGTGGCTCGGTCTCGTCAGCTTCGGCGGGCTGATCCTCGGCACGTCGCTGATCGCGTTCTGCGTGATGCACGACGCCAATCACGGCGCCTACTTCCGGACCCGCCGCCTGAACCACCTGATGGGCTGGACGGCGGATGCGCTACTCGGGCTCTCGAGCTACGCCTGGCGCGTGAAGCACAACGTCGCCCATCACACCTACACGAACGTCGACGGCTACGACGCCGACATCACCCAGGTGCCGTTCGCGCGGCTGACGCCCGTGCAGGCACCCCGTCCCTGGTACCGGCTGCAGCACTACTACATCTGGGCGCTGTACTGCCTGATGGCGCTCCGCTGGCAGACCGTCGGTGACGTCGCCGCGTTCGCCCGGGGAAGCATCGGGACGAGCGCGCTGCGCCTGCCCCGCCGCTGGGATCTCGCCGGTCTCGTCGGCGGAAAGGTGATCTTCGTCGGCTGGGCGATCGTCGTGCCGCTGCTCGTCTATCCCTGGTGGGCAGTCCTCTGCGGCTATCTCGTCTACTCGATGGTCGTGAGCCTGATCATGGCCGTGACCTTCCAGCTCGCACACTGCGTCGAGGAGGCCGACTTCGCATCGGCCGAGGAGCTCGCCACCGACCGGCGGCTCTGGGCGGTGCACGAGGTCGAGACGACGGTCGACTTCTGCCCCCGCAACCCGGTCCTCAGCTGGGTCGTCGGGGGCCTCAACTACCAGATCGAGCACCACCTGTTCCCACGGGTGCCGCACACTCACTACGCGCACATCGCCACGATCGTCCAGCGCAACGCCGAGCGACACGGTGTGCGCTACGTCACCCAGCGCTCGTTGCGCGCAGCGCTCCGGTCGCACTTCCGGCACCTGCGCACGATGGGCCGGAGAGGCGTCCCGGTCGCGCTCGAGATGGGCTGAGCCCTCCAGCGAGGAAGGGCCCGCCTCCGGTCGGGACGCAATCGATCTTCGACGTCCTAGACGACCCCCTGGTCGAGCATCGCGTCGGCGACCTTGACGAAGCCGGCGATATTGGCCCCCACCACGTAGTTCCCGGGCATGCCGTACTCCTCCGCGGTGCCGCGGCACTGCTCGTAGACCGCCCGCATGATCCCTTTCAGACGCGCGTCGACCTCCTCCCGCGGCCACTTCAGGCGGAGGGCGTCCTGTGACATCTCGAGGCCGGAGACTGCAACACCGCCTGCGTTTGCCGCCTTTGCCGGTCCGTAGAGGATCCCAGCGCGAGTGAATGTCGCGACCGCGTCGGGATCGCTCGGCATGTTCGCCCCTTCGCAGACGAGCTGCACGCCACCGTCGAGGAGGTTCGCCGCGTCCACGGCTCGGATCTCGTTCTGCGTCGCGCTCGGGAAGGCGCAGTCGGCGGGGATCGCCCAGAGTGGGTTCCGATCCGCCCCCCGCTTCGCCCGCGTGTAACGCGCGCCCTTGAACGTGTCCGCGTACTCGCTTATGCGTCCCCGGCGGACGTTCTTGAGCTCCATGACCCACGCGAGCTTCTCGCGGTCGATGCCCGCGGGGTCGTAGACGAAGCCGTGCGAGTCCGAGATCGTGACGGGCTTCGCCCCGAGGTCGAGGAGCTTCTCGACCGTGTACTGTGCGACGTTCCCACTCCCCGAGACGAGGCAGACCTTGCCCTCGAAGTCCTCGCCCCGCTCGGCGAGCATGTCCTCCGCGAAGTACACGCACCCGTACCCCGTGGCCTCGGGCCGGATCATCGAGCCGCCCCACTCGAGCTCCTTGCCCGTGAGGACGCCACTGAACTCGTTGCGGATGCGCTTGTACTGGCCGAAGAGGTAGCCGATCTCGCGGGCGCCCACCCCGATGTCGCCGGCGGGAACGTCCGTGAACGGTCCGATGTGCCGCTGGAGCTCGACCATGAACGACTGGCAGAAGCGCATGACCTCGGCATCACCGCGGTCCCGCGGATCGAAGTCCGATCCGCCCTTCCCGCCGCCGAGGGGGAGCGTGGTGAGCGCGTTCTTGAAGACCTGCTCGAAGGCGAGGAACTTCAGGAGCCCGACGTAGACGGAGGGGTGGAAGCGGAGACCGCCCTTGAAGGGTCCGATCGCGCTCGACATCTCGATCCGGTATCCCCGGTTCACCTGGATCTCGCCCGTGTCGTCCACCCAGGGAACGCGGAAGACGATGACGCGCTCGGGCTCGACGAGCCGGTCGAGCACCTTCTCCGTCCGGTAGCGCGGGTGCCGCTCGAGCACCGGCTCGAGGGAGTCGAGGACCTCCTCGACGGCCTGGTGGAACTCGGGCTCGCCCGGGTTCTTGGCTTTCACGTGCTCGAGCACGGCGTCCAGGTACCTCGACGCCACCTTGTTCGCGCTGCTTCTCACCGCCGTACGAGTTGCACCCATCGCACATCCTCCTTCTCTGCCTTCGACACTGTCACCGTCCTACGGACGAGGCGCGCCGCCAAGAGCGGCGCCCCCGAGTGGACGTGCGGAGAAGTACGGAAACCGGTTGCCCCGATCGACTTGACTTTTTCCACGAGATGGTCGATAACTGCGCCATGTACGGTCGTCCGGATGACCGGACAAGGCCTCTCACGGGATCGGCGTCTACGGCGCTGCTCGACCGCGAGGCGGCGCTTCCGCTCTATGTGCAGCTCCGAGACTCGTTGCTGCGCGAGATCCGGGACGGCGGCCTGGAACCGGGCGACCGGTTCCCGAGCGAGACCGCGATCCGCAACCGCTACCAGGTGTCCCGCGCAACGGTTCGGCAGGCGCTCGCCGAGCTCGAGACGAGCGGCGTCATCCGCAAGGTGCAGGGGCTCGGGTCCTTCGTCGCGGTGCCGAAGATCCGGCACGTCCCCCTCCTGACCTCGTTCACCGAGCTCGCCAGGAGCCAAGGGTTCACACCGTCGCACCGCGTCTTGTCGTCGTCGGTCGAGGAGGTGCCCGCCGACGCCGCGGGCGAGATCGGCCTCGCGGAGGGGACGCGCTGTCGTCACCTGCGCCGGCTCTTCGCCGCCGACGGCAGCCCCGTCGGGCTCGCCGAGACGTGGCTTCCCGTGGACGCCCTCGGCGGTCACGACGACCTCTTCGATCTCGAGCATCTCGACGAGGGCTCGATGTACGAGGTCCTGCAGAGCGACCCGATCGGGCTCGTGCTCGACCATGCGACCGAGACGGTGTCTCCGGGCGCCGTGGACGCGCCGAGTGCGGAGCTGCTCGGGCGCGACTCGGGAACGCCGGTGCTGCTGATCCGCCGGCTCACCTACACGCCGGAGGGACGCTGCATCGAGTCGACGAGGCTCGTCTTCGTCGGGGACGTCTACGAGTACCGGGTGGAGCTGCACCAGCCCGAGTCGGGGGTGCATCGATGAGCGCCGTCCCGACGGAGGCGGAGGTGCGCGCGCTCGTGGCGGCGATCGTCGCCGAGGTCGCGGTCGACGAGGGACCGCCGCGGAGCGACCCGGTCGCCCCCGCCCCGGAGCCCTCGCCCGATTCATCCGGCCCGGCCGAGATCGCCCTGGGCGCCGACCACGGGGGCTACCGGCTCAAGGAGCGCATCGAGGCGCATCTCCGCGAGCGCGGCACCGAGGTCTACGACTGCGGCACCGACAGCACGGACTCCGTGGACTACCCGGACTTCGCGCACGGGGTGGCGCACCTGGTCGCCGACGGCACCTGCCGGTGGGGGATCGTCGTCGACGGCGCCGGGATCGGGTCGTGCATCGTCGCGAACAAGGTGCCCGGCGTCCGGGCCGCCACCTGCTGGGACGTCTCGTCCGCGAGGAACAGCCGCGTGCACAACCACGCGAACGTCCTCGTCCTGGGGGCGGGGCTCATCGGTGAGAACCTCGCGCTCGAGATCGTGGACGCCTGGCTCTCGACCCCGTGGGGCGGGGATCGTCACGCCCGCAGGGTCGGGAAGATCACGGAGATCGAACAGACCTATCTGCGGAGTGAGGTGGGAGCGAGGCGATGAGCACGACGACGGAAGCCCTGATCGACGCCGTGACCCGGGAGGTCCTCGCGGCCCTCGCCGGCAAGGACGCTCTGCGACTGCTCCGACCCGGACTGCGGCGGAGCGTGTGCGGCCTACTGCGCGGACAAGGTTCGGAGTGTCGTCTCGACGGGGGCCGGCCGCATCAGCTACTCGGGGAACGGTGCCGACGTCCCGCGCGATCTCGCGCGGTTCATCGACCACACGCTGCTCCGGCCCGATGCCACGGCCGACGACGTCGACGGCCTGTGCGACGAGGCGCGCACGTACGAGTTCGCAGCCGTGTGTGTGAACCCGACGTGGGTTCGCCGCTGCGCGCAGCGGCTGCGCGGCTCGAGCGTGAAGGTGGCCTCGGTCGTCGGGTTCCCGTTCGGGGCGAGCACGACCGAGGTGAAGGCGTTGGAGGCGCGCCGCGCGATCCGCGACGGAGCGCGCGAGATCGACATGGTCATCAACGTCGGGGCCCTGAAGAGCGGCGACCACGCGCTCGTGCGCCGCGACATCGAGAAGGTCGCCGACGCCTGCCGCGAAGCCGGAGCGATGAGCAAGGTCATCATCGAGACCGCCCTCCTCACCGATGAGGAGAAGGTCGTTGCCTCCCATCTCGCGAAGCTCGCCAAGGCGGACTTCGTGAAGACGTCCACCGGCTACGGCCCGGGCGGAGCGACCGCGCACGACGTCCTGCTGATGCGCGAGACGGTCGGGCCCAAGCTCGGCGTCAAGGCGTCCGGCGGTATCCGGAGCGCCGAGGACGCGAGGGAGATGATCGCCGCGGGGGCCACCCGGATCGGGGCCTCCGCGAGCGTTGAGATCGTGACCGGCGGGAAGCCGGGCGAACAGCGGTACTGAGACGAGGAGGAATCGATTGAGCAACGGCATCGAGCTTCGGGCGTACTGCTTCCTGGACAGCCTCCAGCCGCAGTACGCCGCCTTCCTGGGCACCGTCGCCCAGGGTTTCCTGCCGCTGCCCGGCGACGCGTCCCTGTACGTGGAGATCTCGCCCGGCATCGAGATCAACCGGCTGACCGACGTCGCGATGAAGTCGACGAGCGTCCGGCCGGGCATGCAGGTCATCGAGCGGTACTACGGGCTGCTCGAGGTTCACTCGCCCGAGCAGGCGGAGACGCGGGCGGCGGGCGCGGCGATCCTCGACTCCATCGGGCTTTCGGAGTCCGATCGGATCAAGCCGCGGATCCTGTCCAGCCAGATCGTCCGCCGCATCGACGACCACCACGCCCAGCTCATCAACCGGACGCGGCACGGCCAGATGATCCTCGGCGGGCAGACGCTGTACACGCTGGAGTGTGAGCCCGCCGCCTACGCCGCGCTCGCGGCGAACGAGGCGGAGAAGGCCGCCGAGATCAACGTCCTCGAGGTGCGCTCCTTCGGCTCGATGGGCCGCGTGTACCTCGGCGGCGAGGAGCGGGACATCGACGTCGGCTGGCAGGCAGCGGTGGCATCGCTCGAAGGGCTGGACGGCCGCGAGGCCGGGAAATGACGACGACCGGGACCGATCGAGGTCGCGATGAAAGGAGAGGCACGTAGATGGCTGATGCCCTGGGAATGATCGAGTCGCGGAGCTTTCCCGCGATGGTCGAGGCCGCGGACGCGATGGTGAAGGCGGCCAAGGTCGAGCTGGTGAGCTTCGAGGAGACGGGTGGCGGGTACGTGACCGCCATCGTCCGGGGCGATGTTGCCGCCGTGAAGGCGGCCGTGCAGGCGGGGATCCAGAACGCCGAGAAGGTCGGCGAGCTCATCGCGAGCCATGTGATCGCCCGGCCGCACGCGAACATCGACCTCGTGCTCCCGCTCGGGCGCAAGGAGGAGGCCGAGAGCGAGATGGGCGCTGCCGCCTAGCGGCAGCGGCGAAGTACCGCGGCTTCGGGCCGCCGTGGAGCGTGACTCCGCGGCGGCCGGGAGCGGCGGGCGACGAACTGCGAAAGGAGACCGAACGTGCTCCTCGGACGCGTAGCGGGGACGATGGTTGCGAGCCGCAAGGAGCCCTCCATGGAGGGGCTGAAGTTCCTGGTGGTCCGTCACCTCGACGTGGAGAACGACGACGTCGGGTCGTTCGTGGTGGCGGCGGACGCCGTCGGCGCGGGAGTCGGTGAGGTGGTCCTCGTGGCCACCGGCAGCTCCGCCCGGCAGACCGAGGCGACGCGGGACCGCCCGTGCGACGCGGTGGTCATGGCCATCGTGGACACGTGGGAAGTGGGCGGCGAGGAGAAGTTCCGGAAGTGAGGCCTTCGACCGGCGAGCGGGGTGAGCGATGAGCACGATGTCGCAGGAGGAGATCCAGGAGATCATCGAGCGGGTTCGCCGCAGGCTGGGCGAAGCAGGCGAGCATCCGGGAGTCGGGCTCCGGGCGCACGATGCGCTCTCGGCCGCGGCAGAGGCCGAGCTCGGAGAGGGCATCTTCCCGACGATCGGCGACGCCGTGCAGGCCGCCTCGCGCGCGTACGCCGACTACCAGCGGATCGGGCTCGAGGGCCGCAAGGCCATCGTTGCGTCGATCCGCGCGTCGATGTTCGAGCACGCGGAGAGCCTGGCCGAGATGGCCGTCGCGGAGACCGGCCTCGGCCGGGTCGCAGACAAGATCGTGAAGAACCGGCTCGTCACTGCCAAGACGCCGGGCCCGGAGGACCTCGAGCTGGAGGCAGTCACCGGCGACGAGGGGATGACGGTCACCGAGTTCGCGCCGTTCGGCGTCGTGGCCGCGATCACGCCGACCACGAATCCGACCTCGACGGTCATCAACAACACGATCGCGATCGTCTCCGCGGGGAACTCGCTCGTGTTCAACGTCCATCCGAACGCGAAGCGCGTGTCGGCGGAGAACATCCGCCTCGTCAATCGCGCGATCGTGGCCGCCGGCGGTCCCGAGAACCTGGTCACGGCGATTCCCGAGCCGACGATCGACAGCGCCAAGGAGCTGATGCACCATCCCGACGTCCGGCTCCTGCTCGTCACGGGTGGACCGGCCGTCGTGCGCGAGGCCCTGAAGACGGACAAGCGCGCCGTTACGGCGGGGCCGGGCAACCCACCCGTCGTCGTCGACCAGACCGCCGACATCGAGAAGGCGGCCCGCGACATCGTCGCCGGCGCGTCGTTCGACAACAACGTCATCTGCACCGACGAGAAGACGACCTTCGTCGTGGACACGGTGGCCGACCGGCTCGTCCGCGCGATGGCCCAGAACGGCGCCTACGTGCTGAAGGAGCACGAGCTGCGGCGCCTGGAGCGCGTGATCTTCACGGAGCTCGGGCCGCCGAGCAAGCCCGGACACATCAACCCGGCCTGGATCGGCAAGAGCGCCGGGGTCATCCTCAACGAGATCGGGATCCGCGCGGAGGACGACGTTCGCCTGGTCGTCGCCGAGGTCCCGCGCGAGCACAGCCTCGTGTGGACCGAGCAGATGATGCCGGTGATGCCCGTCGTGCGCGTCCCCTCCGTCGAGCAGGCGATCGACCTGGCGGTTCGCTCGGAGCACGGGTTCCGCCACACCGCGTCCATCCACTCCACGAACGTCGAGACCATCACGAAGATGGCCCGCGCGATGAACTGCAGCATCTTCGTGGCGAACGGGCCGAACTTCGCGGGGCTCGGGCAGGGCGGCGAGGGCTTCTCCTCGTTCTCGATCGCCAGCCCCACGGGAGACGGGCTGACGAGGCCGCGCACGTTCTCGCGCGAGCGGCGGATCGCGGTGGTCGGCGCGTTGCGGATCGTCTGATGGAGCCTGCTGTCTCGCTGCTCGAGTTCTCGTCGATCGCGAAGGGGATCGAGGCGGGAGACGCGATGGTCAAGCGCGCGCCGCTCGACGTCATCCGGGCGGGCACGCGTCCACCCGGGCAAGTACCTCGTGCTGATCGGCGGCCGCACGGCGGACGTCGAGGAGGCGATGCAGGCGGGGCGCGAGGTCGCCGGCGTCGCGCTCGTCGACGTCGTCTACCTGCCCGACGTGCATCCCGACGTCGTGGCGTCGATCGGGGGCGCGAGGCGCGAGGACGCGCGGCGAGGCGCTCGGCGTGATCGAGGCGCCGACCGTGGCCGCGACCATCGACGCCGCCGACGCGGGCGTCAAGGGTGCGCGCGTCACGATCCGGGACCTGCGGCTGGCCGACGACCTCGGCGGCAAGGGGTACGTGCTGTTCGGGGGCGAGGTGTCCGAGGTCGAGGCGGCAGTCGGCTACGGCGTGGCCCGCACGGAGGCGTCCGGCCAAACGGTCACGCACGTCGTGATCTCGCAGCTCCACGACGAGATGCGGGAAAACCTGGCGGCCGATCCCCGGTTCGGCGAGCGCGCCAGGGACGTCGAGAAGACGGCCGCGGAGAACGGCAAGCCCGTCGCTTTCGTGCCGCGCGGTCGGCCGCTGCCGGGCTCCGGCGGAGCCGACCGTGCCGGCGAAGCGAACGGTGTGCCGGCGGCGAAGCCGACGTCGAAGCCGAGGCAGCGGCGCCGCGCGAGCTCGAGCCGGAGGAAGAAGGCGTAGGCATGCAGCTGGCGCGCGTGACCGGGACCCTCGTCGCGACGGTGAAGGCCGACGGGCTCGAGGGCGTGAAGTTCCTGATCGTCCAGCCGCTCGACCGCCGACTCGAGGCCGAGGGAAGCCCCGTCGTCGCCGCGGACGCGGTGCACATGGCCGGCCCCGGCGAGCTCGTCTACATCGTCGGCGCTCGCGAGGCGGCGCAGGCCTTGCCGAACACCTTCGTCCCGGTCGACCACGCCATCGTGGGCATCGTCGACGCGGTCGAGGAGCTCCGGTGAAGATCGGGCGCGTCGTCGGAACGGTGGTGTCGACGTATTGCGTCGCCGGTGTTCGAAGGACGCCGCTTGCTCCTCTGCGACCTACTCGACGTTGCCGGGAAGCCGGACGGGAGCTACCTCATCTGCGTGGACACGGTCGGCTCGGGCGCCGGCGAGGCGGTGCTGATCCTCGACGAGGGGAACTCCGCGCGCCAGGTGCTCGGGATGTCGACCGCGCCGGTTCGAGCCGTCGTCGTCGGCATCGTCGACCAGCTCGACGTCGACGGCGAGCTCGTCATCCACGAGGGCTGAGCACACCGGGCGGGGGGAGCGCCTACCCGTCGAGGCGGCGACGGTCGCGTTCGACGCCAGCGGCGCTCATGATGCGGCCGTGCGGCGCGACCTTCCCTCCGGGACCGTCACCTTCCTCTTCACCGACGTGGAAGGCTCGACGCAGCTGCTCCACGAGCTCGGCGACGAGCACTATGCAGAGGCGCTCGACGAGCACCGCCGCGTGATTCGCGACGCCTGCCACGAGGGCGTCGAGGTGGACACGCAGGGCGACGCCTTCTTCGTGGCCTTCCCGACCGCGCCCGCCGCGCTCGAGGCAGCCGCCCAGGCATCGACGGAGCTCGCGTCGGGCCCGATCCGCGTTCGCATGGGCATCCACACCGGGACGCCGCACGTCGGAGAGGAGGGCTACGTCGGAGTCGACGTGCACCGGGCCGCGCGGATCGCCGCCTGCGGCCACGGTGGGCAGGTGCTCGTCTCGGCCTCGACGGCATCCCTCGTAGGCGCCGGCCGGCTCCGGGACCTCGGCGAGCACCGGCTCAAGGACCTCGGGGCGGCGGAGCACATCTACCAGCTCGGCGACGAGGACTTTCCACCCCTCGCGAGTCTCCACCAGACGAACCTGCCGGTTCCGTCGACGCCCTTCCTTGGGCGTGCCGAAGAGCTGTCCGATGTTGTCGGCCTGCTCTCGCGCGATGACGTCCGACTCCTCACGCTGACGGGAGCCGGCGGCACCGGGAAGACACGGCTCGCGCTGCAGGCGGCTGCCGAGGTCGCCGACGGCTATCCGCACGGAGTGTGGTGGGTGCCGCTCGCCGTGCTGCGCGATCCCGAGCTGGTCCGCGCTGCCACCGAGCAGGCTCTCGGCGCGACGAGCGACCTCGTCGAGCACATCGGGGACAGGCGGATGCTCCTGCTCTTCGACAACTTCGAGCACGTCGTCGAGGCTGCTTCCGGCGTCGCCCGGCTGCTCGCCGACTGCCCGGCGCTCGACGTGCTCGTCACGAGCCGGGAGCCGCTCCACCTCACGGGCGAGCAGGAGTACCCGGTGCCGCCGCTCCGGCCGGAGGAGGGCGTCGACTTCTTCCTCGCGCGGGCGCGGGCCGTCGAGCCGGACTTCGCGGCCGACCAGGTCGTACCGGAGATCTGCCGACGCCTCGACGAGCTGCCGCTGGCGCTCGAGCTGGCCGCCGCGCGCGTCAAGGCACTCTCCGCCGCACAGATCCTCGAGCGGCTCGAGCAGCGCCTGCCGCTCCTGACCGGCGGCGCCAGCGACCTGCCCGAGCGCCAGCGCACGCTGCGCGCGACGATCGAGTGGAGCCACGAGCTGCTGTCAGCCGAGGAGCAGCGGCTCTTCGCCCGCCTCGCGGTCTTCCGGGGCGGCTGCACGCTCGAGGCCGCCGAGGACGATCGTCGACGCCGACCTCGACACGCTGCAGTCGCTCGTCGAGAAGAGCCTGCTCCGCTACAGCGAGCGAGCGCTTCTGGATGCTCGAGACGATTCGCGAGTACGCGGCCGAGCGACTCGACGAGTCGGGTGGCGAGTCGGCGAGGCTCGAACGGCGACATGCGCAGCACTTCCTGGCGCTCGCCGAGGAGGCCGAGCCGAACCTGCGCTGGGAGCGGAAGCCCGGGAGACTGGCTCGATCGCCTCGGAGCGCGACCACGACAACCTGCGAGCGGCGCTCGACTGGCTCGACGCGGCCGCCGGCGAGAGCCAGCTCGAGTTCCAGCTGGCGGGAGCGCTCTCGCGGTTCTGGCTCATGAGGGGCCACCTGGCCGAGGGTGGGCGCCGTCTCGAGAGTGTCCTCGCGACGGACGAGCGATCCACGGCGGTCCGGGCGAGAGCGCTCGACGGACTGGCCGTGATCGTGCTCGGTGACGACCTGCGTCGACGGCGAAGCGGTGCGCCGAGGAGGCGCTCGGCGATCCATCGCACGCTCGGGAACGACGTGGGGTGCCGCCTACTCGGGGATGATGCTCGGCGAGGTCCTCACCGACGAGGGCGACCTCGCGCAGGCGCAGCAGCTCCTCGGCGAGAGCCTGCGACGATTCCGCGAGCTGGGCGACGACTACCGCGCGATGATGGCCAGCGACGCCCTCGCGGGCGTCTCGAGGACCTCGGCGACCTCGAGCACGCGCGACGACTGCACGAGGACAACCTCCGTCGCGCACGTGACCAGTCCAACCGTCGCTTCACGGCACGGTCGCTCGGTCAGCTGGCGCCGCTACGCCCGCGACGAGGGTCGTGTCGAGGACGCCATCGCGATGCTGCAAGGAGTCCATCTCGCATCCTCCGCGACCTCGACGACCGCCTCGGGATGGCGGACGACCTCGGCCGTCTCGCGAGCACGCTCGCCGTCGCCGGACAGGGCCGAGACTGCGTCCGGCTGATCTCCTGCTCGGAGGTGCTCTACGAGGAGACCGGCCGCCCGTGCCGTCCTGGACGGCGAAGAGAAACGAGGACACGCTCGAAGTCATCGGCACGCAGCTCGACGACGCTGCCGTCGCCGAGGCACGGGAGACGGGCCGAGCGCTGACGCTCGACGAGGCGGTCGCGCTCGCGCTCGACTCCTGAGATCGAGCGTGCGCGGCGCACCGCCGCGCCCGCGGCCAGGCTTGCGGGGCTATCTCACCCTCCTGCGGAGGAGGCCGGAAGCCGTCAGACCGTCGCCGTACGTGAGCTCGACGACGACCCTCCCGCGATCCAACGACGAGATGCGATAGCTCCTGGCGTTCGGGATGCAGCTTCCCGTCATCGAGGAGACGCGGAACGCATATTCGAGGTCCTTGCGAACGGCCCTCGTCGAAGTGAGGTGATGAACGCAGACCGACGACGAGCTCCAGGGCACCACGCCGAAATTCCACCGCACCGAAGCTCCCGTCGTGATGGGCCGCACGGTCGTCACGGACAGTCGTGCGTACTGGGTCTGCCTGATCACTCCGTCGCTCCCGTAGAAGACGACCCCGCCGGCGAACTCACCGAGCGGCGGAGCAGCAGCGAGCTTCGACTGTGCGTTCGCCGTGTCGGGCAGCGGAACGATCACGACGATCGCGGCGATGGCCGCCGCCGCCACGACCACGCCACCGACCCAGAGCCTCATCGGCGTGTCGCCTCCCGTTCGAACATCAGGAACCGACGCGTTTGACGCCGTCGCGGTTGATCAGGAAGCCCTTGCCGGTCGCGGTCACGACGCACCTGACCCCGGTCACCAGGGAGTCGCAGCGGAAGCGTCCGACGGTGATGTGCCGGCCGTAGGCGAGGATCGGGATCTTCCCTTCGCCGGGATCGCCGATGCTGCACTCGTTGCTCGTGTTGCTCGGCGTCGGGTCGCGGCAGATCGTCACGCGTCCCGTGTGATCCATGGTCACCTTCTGCGGCGGGACCCGGCTCTGACAGACGACCTCTCGGCCCAACTTGCCGTCGAACATGCCGCAGGCGATGTTGCCGCTCGGCGAGTAGAACTCGCCCACGTCCGCAGTGCCCGGGCTCGACCGCTTCCACGGGCCGGCGACGAGGCGGGAGCCGTTCCAGTGCCAGATGCGCGTCCTCGGCTCTCCGCTCGTCGGGCATCCGAACCTGCCCGTCGGTACCGGAGCGATCTCACGGATGTCCGACCCGACGGCCTCGATCGCCATGATCCAGCCGGGGTGGAGCGCACCGACGAGTTGCCACTCGCCACCCGTGTGCCTGAAGACCGCCCAGCCGTTGATTCCGCAGGTCCCCGGCGTGATCGCGACGGCCATGGCTTTGCTTCCCGGGCCGACGAAGGAGCCGCAGAGCACTGTGGCAACGGAGTCCCCGCCAGCTGGCGCCGCGAAGCGATTGCGCACGGCGACCTGGAGCGCCGTCGCCTTCGAGCACCGGCCCGCGGCTGCGGACGTGAGCGACGAAGAGCGCTGGCTCGAGCTCGGTCCGCCCGCGGCCCAGGCAAGCGACGTCAGCGTGAGCGCCGCCACCGCAGCCAGGCCGACGAGCGTGCTTCTAACCATTGAAGCTCGGCTCCACGGCCTGGCGCAGGAGGATGTGCTTCTGTCCGCCGCCCCACGGCACGCGCACGACGTTCGAGCCCGCGAGACCGGTGGTCTCGGCATCCCCCGTCTGGCCGATCACGTAGCGACCGTCCCGGCTGAAGGCTGAGGGCGAGACGCTGTGCGCGATCAGCCGCATGCTGCCGCGGACCGGGTCGACGGCGTACGACTCGCGTGCGACCCAGGCGTCCAGCCCGGTCATTCCGGCGAGCAGTCGCTTGCCGTCCGCCGACCAGGAGGCGGGGACCGGACCCCAGAGCTGGGTATCGGGTCGGAAGTGCGTGACCTGACGAAAACCGCTGCCATCCGGCTGGATGAGCGCGACGTCGAACGTGTAGTTGCGCCCGCGCGGCTTCAGCGTGGCGACCGCGATCGCATCAGGGCCCCAGGCGGGCGCCGCGGTCGCCGAGGCGCGGATGGTAGTGACCTTGCGAGTGGCCAGGTCGATCGCCTTGAGCTTGCCGCGGCCGCTGTAGTACCCCTGCGTCGGCAGCTGAACATAGGCGAGCTGCGTCGAATCGGGCGAGAAGCTGATCTGCGAGTCGAAGAAGCCCGTCGCAAGTGTCGCCTTGGTGCCGCTGCCTGCGTCGATCAGGAGGAGGCGCGAAGGTTTGCGCGTGGCGCTGATCTCGACGCAGGCGAGCTTCGTCGAGTCGGGCGACCACGTGACCCTGATGCAGTCGACGTCGATCACGCGCTCCGGCGCGCCGCCGGCGCTCGCGTAGAGCTCGAGCCGTGGGTTCGTGTACCAGTTCACGTCCGAGTCGACGACTGCGACGTGGGAGCTGTCCGGCGAGACGAACGAGAACCAGGCGGTCGTGAGAACGCGACTGCCGCTGCCGTTCGCGTTCGCGACCACGATCTTGGCTGGGCGGTTCCCCGCGTCGGGCGCCTTGCCGAACCTCGACGCCGTGAGCCCGACCGTCGACGAGGCACGCACAGGCGAGGCCGAGGTCGCTCCTTGACCGGGCGTGTCCGTCGCTGCAAGTAAGGCGACCGCAACGACTGCACCCAGCCCAAGGCTGGCCCTCACGGTCCGTGCTCCCATGGATTCGACCCCTTCTCGCCTGCCGCAGCCCGCCGCCGCCTGTGCCGCGGACGGGCCGCTTGCCGCGACCCGTACGAGCGAACCTAAAGCGCGGCCGGCCGCACTGTCAATGGCTACGACCGATCAGCTCGTACGACGCCGCGCAGCGACCGTGCTGCGAGCCAGGAGGTCCGACGACGAGGTCAGCCGGCCTGCGACCTCACGTTGTCGATGTAGCCGCGCACGTCCGCGACGGGCTCCGAGTACGCCTCGCCGAGGCTCGCCTCCATCCGCGACATGTACTCCTCGGCCCAGCCCGGGAACTCGTAGTCGATCGCGCGCAGGAACTCGAGCGTCGCCGCGAAGCGCATGTCCGCGATCGACGGCGTGTCTCCGCCGATGAAGTCCCTGCCGTCGAGGAAGAAGGCGCGGTAGACGTCGAGCGGTCCCGCGAGCGCTGCCTCGGCGTCGTTGCGCGCCTGCTCCTTGAGCTCGTCCGAGACGTCCGCCGTCGCGACCTCGCCGGGGTACTGCCCGAAGCCGAGCGCGGGGTACGTCGCCCGCGCGAGCAGCGGGTAGAGCGTTCCTATCAAGTAGAACATCGCGCTGTCGACCATGGCCCGCTCGCCCGGGTCCGTCGGGTAGAAGCGGTCGAGGCCGTGCTTGTTGCAGAGGTACTGCATGATCGCGCAGCTCTCCCAGAGCGAGCCCTTGGGGAGCCCCGCCTCCTCGAGCAACGGCGTCAGGTCGGCGGGGTCCTTCGCGAGGAACTCGGGGGTCGATTTCTTCCCCCACACGTCGGTCTCGTCGAAGTCGAGCCCCGCCGCCCGCACGAAGATCCGGACGGTCAGGTTGTTGACGCTCGGCTTGAGGATGCTCAGCGTGTTCGTGGCCATCAGTTCCTCCTTGTCGGCGCAAGCCCGGCACCCGCTCTCGCGGACGCCGGCCGCGCAAGTTCCCTGAAGACGGCCGCTTCGCGGCCTTGTCGTGTGGTCATCACGTCGCGACTCGGCTTCAGCCCGCACCCGCTCTCCGGACGCCGGCCGCGCAGTTCCGACCCTTGCGGGTCGTCACGTCGGACTCGTCTACGGTAGCGAGCGGTCGTCCGACAGCGAGTCGCGCGAGCGGGTGACGAGCGCCTCGATCGCGTCGGCGAGATGCTCCTCGGCGATGTTGTAGTCGCCGCGCTCGACGCGGATCCGGTGCGCCTCGAGCAGCACCTCGGCGTGCGTGTACGGGTACGGGGGCTCGAAGCGATAGGACGCGAGCTCGATGAGCATCCCGAGCGGGTCGTCGAAGTAGATCGAGTCCATGAACCCGCGGTCCTTGACGCCCGAGTGCCGGATGCCGCGCTCGTCGAGCCGTTCCACCGCCTGCCTGAAGGTCGCCTGCGACAGCGAGAACGCGAGGTGGTGCACGTTCCCGGGGTCGCGGGGCGCCGGGCTCGGGTCTGCCTCACGCTCCTCGTTCGTGAAGACCGTGATCAGCCGTCCGTCGCCGGGGTCGAAGTAGAGGTGGCTCTCCGCCTCGTTGTCGAGGTTCGGCTGCTCGAACACGAACGGCATCCCGAGCACGCCCTCCCAGAAGTCGATGGACGTCTGCCGGTCCGCCCCGACGATGGTGATGTGGTGGACGCCCTGCGCCTGGAGCTTCCTCACGGATCGCGCTCCACCAGTGTCGCCTTGTACTCGCTCCGCTCCACGCTGCCCCAGGGTACGAGCTCGATCTCCGTCTGGATCACGAGCACGCTGCGCAGTCTCTCACGGATCGCCTCGGCGAGCGCGGCGTCGCTCGCGCGTCCTCGCGCCAGCTCGACCCGTACCGGGAGCGGGGGCTCCTGCTTGACCCCGCTCGCCCGCGGTCTCACGAGGACGTGGCCGCTGACCTCGGGAACGAAGGCGCTCACGACGTCGCGGACGGCAGAGGGGAAGACGTTGACGCCCCGGACGATCAGCATGTCGTCGGTTCGCCCCAGGCAGCGGATGCGCGGGCCGGTACGCCCGCACGGGCAAGGGCTCGTCCGCACTGCGACGTGGTCACGCGTGCGGAAACGGAGGAGCGGTGCTGCACGGTGGCGGAGATGGGTGAGCACGAGCTCCCCTTCCGCGCCGTGCTCCAGCTCACGTGGGGCGCCCGTCTCCGGGTCGACGAGCTCGGCGTGGACGAAGCCGCGTGCGCCGAGGTGCATGCCGTCCTGCTCCTCGCACTCCCCCCAGAGCGACACGCCGACGTCGCCGATCCCCATCGCCTCCGTGGCTCTCGCTCCCCAGCCTTCCTCGAGCTTCGCCCGAAAGACGGGCTCTCCGCCGCCGGGCTCGCCGGCGACGAGGACGCGCTCCACGCTCGAGCCGGGGAGATCCAGGCCCCGCTCGACGGCGACCTCGGCGAGGTGGGCCGCGTAGGACGGGGTCAGCACCACCGCCTCCGGGCGGAGGCTCTCGATCGAACGGAGCAGGCGCTCGGTGTTCCCGGTGCCGACCGGGACGTGGCAGAGCCCGATGCGGTCGAACGCCGCGAGCGCCGCGCCCGCGACGAACGGGCCGGCGTTGTACGTGGAGACGATGCTCTGGCCGGCCGTGATGCCCGACGCCGCGTAGCTCCGCGCCGAGCCGGTGATCCAGTTCTCGAGGTCGCCTGCGGTCAAGGGCACGAAGCTGGGCGTTCCCGTCGTCCCGCTCGTCGAGTAGATGCGGACGATCTTCGACCGCTCAGCGCAGAGATGTGCCCCGATCGGGCTCTCCGGCGTGCACGTGGCGCGGATCTCGGCCTTCTCTGTGAGAGGAAGCTCGGCTATGTCGGCGAGCCCACCCGCTTTGGCTGCCGACGTGAGCCCCGCGGCTCCGAGCTTCTCGCGGTAGAACGCCGACCGCTCGAAGAGGTACGCGAGCTGGGCGCGGTAGGTCTCGTCGTCGAGCGCGAGCTGCTCGCCCCAGGGGCGGGCCTCGACCTCGGGCTCGAGCATCATTCTGCGGGCCGCTCGTACGCGACGGCGTTCTCGGCCGCCGCGGCGAGCTGGAAGCCGATCGGATGCTCCCGCTCCTCCGCGAGGTGCGCGAGCAGGCCTGCGGTGCGCGCGAGGATGGGGACGGCCTGCACGGCGGTGGGTGAATACCCGAGGTCGAGCATCACCGCCGCGATCGGCATCGAGACGTTCATCGGCAGCGGCTTCCCCCAGGTCTCCGCGACGGCGTCGCGGAGGCAGCGGGCGAGGCAGCACGTGCGGCCCGCTCACAGCGCGCGCGTCCGCGAGCTCCAGGATCCGCTCCGCGCGAGGGTCGACGGGGTGGTGCACCGGGTGTCCGAAGCCGGGCGCCCGACCGCCCTCCGCCTGGATCTCGATCGCGAGCTCGGCGGCCGCGGTCTCGGGCGTCGCTCCCGCCGCGACCCGCCGCTCGGCTTCCTCGAGCAGCCGTGCGCATTCGCCGGACGTGCCGAGGACGACCGGTCCCGCGCCGAGGATTCCCGCGGCGACCGCCCCGTGCAGCGACTCCGGGTCGGCGGCGAGCGTCATGCGCGCCGCGATGTTCGACGGCATCAGCCCGTGCTCGGCGATCGAGACGAGGAGCAGGTCCAGGAAGAACTGCTCGTCGTCCGTCGGCTCGCGGCCGGTGAGCAGGAGATGGAAGTACGCGGTGAAGCCGAGCCGTCCCATCAGATCGCCGCAGAGGTCGCGCCCGCGGACCTCCACCCGGTCGGGGTAGGCCTGACCGATGCGGCTGACCGGAGTGTCCGAGGCGGCTCGTCACCGAGACGTGAGATCCCTTCGGACGAGCTGCGCACCGGCGACCATCGCCGCCAGCTTGCGAACGCCAGCTCGCGCGAGAGGTACTTCATCCCGCAGTCGGGCGCGACGACGAGCCGCTCGGGTGGCAGGACGGCCAGCGCGCGTCGAATCCGCTCGGCGACGACCTCGGGTGTCTCCGCCTCGTCCGAGCCGAGGTCGAGCACTCCCAGCACGACGACCTTGTCCGGGAGCGCGCGCAGCACCTCGGCGTCGAGCTCCGGCTGCGCGGCCTCGATCGACACATGCGTCGCGGTGCACGCGTTCAACTCGCGGAGGAACGGATAGCCGGTGAGCCGGTCGTGGACGACGTGCGCGTAGCCGAAGCACGTATGGAGGACCGTGTCACCGTCGATGCCCTCGAGCGCGCGGTCGATGGCCTCGATCGCGTACGCGCGCGCGGGCTCCGGCCGCGCCTGGAGATACGGCTCGTCGATCTGCACGACGTCCGCGCCGGCCGCCTTCAGGTCGTGCAGCTCGTCGTTCACGACCTCCGCGTACGCGAGCGCGAGGCTCCGCTCGTCGGGGTAGTGGTCGTTCTGGGCCTGCTGCGTCATCGTGAACGGGCCTGGGACGGTGATCTTGATCCGGCGATCCGTGATCGAGTGCAGGAACTCCACGTCGCGCACCTCGACGGGGCGCGTTCGGCGGATCGGGCCGACCACGCGCGGCACGGGGTTCTCGTGGCCGGTGCGGTCGAGCGCGACGCCGGGCGTCTCCAGGTCGACGCCGTCGAGGGCGGTCGCGAAGCGGTTCGAGTAGCTCTCGCGGCGCATCTCGCCGTCAGTGATCACGTCGACCCCGGCGCGCTCCATGTCCCGCACTGCCAGGCGCGTCGCGTCGTCCTGGGCCTCCTCGAGGAACGCCTCCGGCACCCGCCAGAGCTCTCGTGCGCGCACGCGCGGAGGCAGCCGCTCGCCGAGCCGCTCCCGGTCGATCAGCCAGCCGGGCTGCGGATAGCTCCCGACGACGGTGGTGACGAGGAGGTCGGGGGCCGCCACCCGGGCATTCTCCCCGATTGCCGAGGGCCTCCGGGCCGCGCTACCCGGGCAGTGGCGGTCGCCCATCCGACACGGCATCTCCTCCGCGCGAAGGACCTCGTCGACGCGCGCTACCGCGAGCCGTCCGGCAACCCGATGCGGATGGCGCAGCTGGCCTGAGCCGCCTAGCGCGGCAGGCGGAGGCCGAGGCGGCGGGGAAGCGAGGCGACGAGCGAGGTCACGGCGCCGGGCTCGCGGCCCGCGTCCTCCGCCGCGTCCTTCGCGACGAGCGCACGGCGGATGGCCGAGCCACCCACGTAGCGGAGCGGCTCCGGGGGGAAGAGCGTGCGGCCCGGTTCGACGAGCGCGAGCCGGGTCCGCCCGTCCCGCCGGTCGAGGGCGAGACGCGCGAGGATCTCGCCGCCGAGGTACGAGGGCCCGACGCCGTTCCCCGTGAACCCGAACCCGTGGTGCACGCGCCCGCGGCTCCCGAAGACCGGCAGGTGGGTGGGCGAGACGTCGATCGGGCCGCCCCAGGCGTGGGTCACCTCTCGCCCACGGAGCTGCGGGAAGAAGCGGAGCATGCTCTCGCGCGTGTGGGCGACCACGCCCGCGTCGAGCTCGAGCCGCCGTGAGAGCCGGCCTCCCCTGCCCATCGCGCCGCCGCCCCAGCCGAAAGCGACACGCCCGTCCACTGTCGTCCGCGTGTAGTGGACGAGCGTCCGGCTGTCGACGATCGCCTCGCCGCCCGTCCAGCCGAGCTCCTCGAGCACGTCGGGGACGGGCTCCGTCAGGACGATGTGGCTCGACGCGACGGCCAGCGAGAGCCGGTAGCCCGGGAAGCCGGCGGCTGCGGAGTTGACCGCGAGCACGGCCGAGCCGGCCCCCACCCGCCCCGCGCGGGTCTCCACCGAGCCGTCCCGCTGCAGGCGGGTGACCTCGGTCCGCTCGTGGATCCGCACGCCGCGCTCCAGCAGCTTCGCCCGCAGGCCGAGCGCGAGTCGCGCGGGCTGGACCGTCGCGTTCAGCCGGTATATCGCCCCGCCGAGGAAGAGAGGCGAGGCACAGCGCGCGCGCGCCTCGTCCGCCCCGACCGAGATGACCTCCTCGGGTGCCCCGAGCTCGGCCGCGGCGCGCACCGTCTCGTCCCACGAGCCGAGCTGCGACTCGGTCGTGGCGACGCGCAGCAGCGGCGCGACGCGGTACCAGGCGTCGACCCCCTGCGCCTCGCACCACGCGCCGACGCCGCGAACGGCGTCCTCGGACGCGCGGCAGACGGCGAGCGCGGCTGCGTCCCCGGCTCGCTCGCGCAGCATGGGCGCGTCATCCCAGAGTGTCTCGCAGAAGCCTCCGTTCCGTCCGCTCGGCCCGTGCCCGCAGACCGCCGCCTCCAGCACGACGACGTCGAGCTCCGGCTCGAGCTCGAGGAGCTGCCAGGCAGTCCACAGCCCGAGATAGCCGCCGCCGACAACCACGACGTCGGCGCTCGCATCGCCCTCGAGCGGGCGCATCGGCACGACCGCACCGGCTTCCTCGAGCCACCAGCCGTGGCGCGTGTGGCGCATGGGTCGATGCTAGTGGTGGCGTGGTCGGAACCCGCGCAGCGGCGACGCCCCGCGTAGCGGGCTAGACTAAGTGTCCTACCTCCATAGCTCAACCCTCCGCCCTGACCGAACACGTGCCACCGCGCCGGGTCGAGCGGAAAGCGAGGGGCCATGCCCTCCGGTGCCCTATCCACGATCGCCGCCGACGGGGAGCGCGATCTTGCCGTCAAGGAACCCACGACGCCTGCAGAGCTCGACTGGGAGGGCTTCGTTGCCGCGCACTTTCCGGGGAGCCGCCGCCACGACCTCAAGGCGATTGCGGCGTACTGCGCGTACAAACGTTCAGGCGTCGTTGGGCAGTCACCGACCGAAGCCTCCGTCCCGGAAGCGGCGGAACGCATCTCGTCCAGAGCCACGGCAGTTGAAGCGTGGGAAGACGAGGGCGGCGCGTCGCCGTAGTCGAGGGAGACCGCGGGCGTCTTCGTGAGACGCAACACGACGCGCCCGGATCGCAGCTAGGGTGGTGCCAGCGCGTCGGGTGTACCTGAAGACGACGAAGAGTTAGTCCTCGTCGGCTGTCGCACCGGCCCGAGCGCAGCAGAGAGTTCGTTCGGACTCCCCTGCCCTGATCGGAAACGAAGGAGCATCACATGCATGCGACCATTCGCCGCTACGACGGTGTGGACCAGGCTCGAACCACCGAGCTGACACGGAAGGTCAACGAGAGCCTCGTCCCGAAGCTGCGCAAGCTGCCCGGGTTCGCCGGCTACTACCTGATCGAGGCCGGCAACGGCGTCTTCAGCTCGCTCGGCCTCTTCGAGACGCCCGAGCAGGGCAAGGAGTCCTCGAACTTCGTCGCGACCTGGATCCGCGACGAGAAGCTCGAGACCTTGATCCCCAACGAGCCCAAGATCACGAGCGGCACGGTCGTCGCTCACACCAACGGCATCACGCGCTCGTAGCTCTCCTGTAGGCGGTCACGAGGGGCCCGGCTTTGCCGGGCCCCTCATCCGTTTCGGCGGAGACTGACGACCCTACGATCCGCGCCCCGGCAGCCCCGGTTCGCCACTCGCGTCTCGGGCCGGAGTGCTCGCGATCGGGATCTCTTTGTCCCCAGCGCTCTGGACTCCCCAGCCCACTACCGCCAGGAGGGCTGCAATCAGAAACACCCATGGTGACCAGAACCGGCGGTTCCTGAGCCAGACGTAGAGACCCCGGATCACGGCTGCGACTCCCAGGCTGATCGCGGCAACTGCCAGGAAGACTCCGACACGACCCGCGCCTTCTCGCCCGTCCATCGACTCGCGCGCCAGTGGAACAACGCTGAGCACCCAGAGCAGGCCGCACAGGGAGAACCCCACGAGGCGATTCCGATGGAGACGCGTACTCCGGTCCTCCTCGTAGGTGTCGGCGTCGCCCGAAGTGATTGGGGATCCGGGGTCTTCCACTTCGTGAGTCCTGCCTCCCTTCGCTCGAGCCCGGTCTGCGTCAGAGATCTTGACCGGAGTCTCGTCTACTTCTCGGCGCGACGCATCGCCTCGTACACCGCGTCCCAGTGCCGTGAGATCTCCCCGAGGGAACGAGCAGTCGTCAGCGCTGCGTCTTCCAGCCGCGCGTTCACCCTCTCGACCTCGGCCAGCCTGTCGTCAAGAGAACGGATCTTCTCCCCGAGGTCGCTCAACTCCTGCGCGATCAGCTCGTTTTCTTCCACGTTCCGAAGGATCCCGCCGCGGACACCCACTCGTCAACTTGGCTCGCGTGGCTCAGCTGTGTGGCTCGAATAGAGGGGTGGCGGACGGGATTCGAACCCGCGACCACCGGGACCACAACCCGGGGCTCTACCAGCTGAGCTACCGCCACCGCGGCCGGGACAGGATAGCGCCCCGTCGAATCGCCCTTTCTCCGCCGTGCGCACCGGTGACCGTCACCGAAGGTGACTGTCACCTGGTTCTCGGGTCTCCCGGTTCCTCCGTCACACGAGCCGCTTCTCGAGGTAGGCGGCGAGGCGCGTGAGCGGGAAGGAGATGATGAAGAAGAGCGCCATGACCGCGGCGTAGATCTCGACGGCGTGCACGTCGCCCTCGAAGGTCAGGCGCTCCACCTGGCGCTCGGCCGTCTCCAGGAGCTCCGGTGCTCCGATCACCTGGGCGATCGTCGTGTTCTGGATGATGTTCACGAGGAGGCTCACCATCGGTGGGAGAAGTCGCCGCAGGGCCTGTGGGAGGATCACGAAGGCGTGGCGGCCGACCCAGCCGAAGCCGAGCGCCGCGGCCGCCTCGTGCTGCTCTCGGGGGATCGACTCGACCGCGCCTCGCGTCGCCTCGGCGACCTGGGCGCTCCCCCAGAGGATGAGCCCGATCGCCGCTGCTGTGAGCGGGCCGAACAGGAACTTCGAGCTGACCGCGGGCAGCGCGAAGAAGATGATGAAGATGGTCACGAGGATGGGCAGCCCTCGCCAGACCTCGATGTAGGCCCGGATGACCGCACGCAGCGGGAGGAAGCGGATCGTGAGCAGTGTGCCGAGGGTGATCCCGATCACGGTGCTGCCGACGAGCGCGACGGCGGCGACCTGTAGCGTGCCGCGCAGGCCCTCCTCGAGCATGTAGCGGGCGACGGGCTCGACCCAGTCCGGGAGATTCATCTAGCGCTCCTCCGGGAGGGCTAGCCGCGCCTCGACGAATCGGATCACCGCGGACATCGACCAGACGAGGACGAGGTACGTCATAGCGAGGACGGTGAACGTCTCGACCGTCTGAAGGGTCAGCGCGTTGATCTGGAGCGCCACCGTCGTCAGCTCGGGGTAGCTGATGACGTACAGCAGCGACGTGTTCTTGAGCACGCTGATGTACGTGTTGATCGAGGAGGGGAGGGCGATGCGGCCGCCGATCGGCAGGGTGACGTTGAGGAACGTCGCGAGCCGCCCGAACCCGAGCGCGAAGCCCGCCTCGCGGTAGCGGGCCGGCACTGCCTCGAAGCCGGCGCGGAAGTTCTCGGTGTTGAACGCGCCGCCCCAGATCATCACGGAGAGCCAGGCGACCGTGAACGCGTCGAGCCGGAAGTCGACGGTGATGTCGGTGCCGAAGAGCTCCTTCTCCCCGAGGGAGCCCAGGCCGTAGTAGAGGAAGAAGATCTGGACGAGGATCGGGGTGTTCCGGATGATCTCGACGTAGACCGCCGCCAGCTGGCGCACGACGGGCACGCGGTGCGCGCGCGCAGCACCGAGCACGAGCCCGATGAAGAACGCGCCCACGATGGCGATCGCGGACACCTGGATCGTCCGACGCAGGCCGAAGGCGAGCTCGCGCCCGTAGTCCTGAAGGTACGTCCACAGGTCGCCCAGGAAGGACGAGGCGAGGAGTGCGAGCTGAAGCGTCACGCCCAGCGAGGAGCGGCCGCGTCGGCGGCCGCTCCTCCTGCATTTCCGTGCATGCCCGCTACGGGCACACCGACGTCTCGTCGCCCTGCGTGTAGCCGAAGTTGTTGTTCGGCCGGAGGATGTTCTTCTGGAACCCGGCGAACACCCGCGCGGGGACGTTGTTCTTGAGGATCGTGTTGAACGTGTCGCGCTTCTTCATGAGGTTGAGCCGCGCGTTCACCCAGGCCCGGAGCGCGTTGTTCCCCTGCTTGATCCCGATCCCGTACGGGAGCGCGAGGAACCTGTCGGAGGTCAGCTTCACGCCCGGGTCGGTGGCCGCGATTCCGACCAGGACGGTGTCGTCCCACATGAGCGCGTCTGCCCTGCCATCACGGAACGCGAGCAGGGCGTTCGTGAAGCTGTCCGTCACGATGAGCTTCGTGTCCTTGAAGCAGTTCTTCACCCAGCGGTCGTAGATCGACCCGCTGGTCGTCGCGATCGTCTTCCCGGCGAGCTGAGGCAGGTAGTCGTTCGGTGCGCTGTTCGGGACGAGCAGCGTGCCCGTCGCCTTGTAATACGCGCGCGAGAAGTCGATACGCGTGTCCCGATCCGCCGTGTACGTGAACGTCGCGATCACCATGTCCACGCGGTCCGACGTGAGGGCGGGCTCGCGGGCCGGCGTCGTCACGCACGTGAACTTCACGCGGGCACTGCGCCCGAACGCGAAGGCGGCGAACCTGCGCGCGATCTCGACGTCGAAGCCGGCGTTTCGGCCTCGTACGTCGATGTAGCCGAACGGTGGCGAGTCGCACTTGATCGCGATGTTGAAGAAGCCGCGGGACTTGATGTTCGCGGGCAATGGCGGGAGCTTGGCCTGCTCGGCCTTCGCGGATCCCGCCTCGCGCACGGGTGTCGCACCACCCCAGGCCGCCAGGGCTGCGGCGGCGAGGGTGAGGATTGCGCTTACGGCGATGAGCCGTCTCATTCGTCTGCTCCTTCCTCGTGGATGGTCAGGTCGTCCAGCGAATGGGCGAGCTGGAGGGTTCGACGTAGGAACCTCTTCGTGCGCTCCTCCTTCGGGTTGTCGAGCACGTCGCTCGGTCGGCCCTCCTCGACTATCCGGCCCCCGTCCATGAACACGACCCTATCCCCGACCTCGCGCGCGAACTGCATCTCGTGCGTGACGATCAGCATCGTCATCCCCTCGCGGGCGAGGTCGCGCATGACGACGAGGACCTCGCCGACGAGCTCGGGGTCGAGTGCGGACGTGACCTCGTCGAAGAGCATCACGTGCGGCTGCATCATCAGCGCGCGGGCGATCGCGACCCGCTGCTGCTGGCCGCCGGAGAGCTGGTGCGGGTGCTGGTCGGCCTTCTCGTCCAGGCCGACGCTGGCCAGGAGCTCGTGCGCCCGGCGCTCGGCCTCCTTCTTCGGCATCTTCCGGATCCGACGGGCTGCGAGGGTCAGGTTGTCGATCGCGGTCAGGTGCGGGAACAGGTTGAACTGCTGGAAGACGATCCCGATCCGCTGGCGGATGGCCGAGACGTGGGCGCCCTTGCGCGTGATCTCCTCGCCCTCGAGGAAGACGCGGCCCGCCTGGATGGGCTCGAGCAGGTTCACGCAGCGGAGCAGCGTGCTCTTCCCGCTGCCGCTCGGGCCGATGACGACGAGGACCTCGCCGAGTGCGACGCTCAGGTCGATGCCATCCAGGACGAGGTTGTCGCCGAAGCTCTTGCGAACCCCCTCGAGCCGGACCATGGGGACGGTGCCCCCGTCGGGCAGCCCGTCGGTCGTCTCGGCTCGTGCCGACAGCTCGGACATCGCCCTGGCGGAGATGAAACGAGACCGAGTGCCTCGCGTCAAGTGATGAGGATGGCCTGGGTCTGCGTCGTGCGCGCGACGTGCCGCCCGTCCGAGGCGAAGAGATCCGTCTCGACGACGATCGTCGTCCGGCCGCGGTGGAGCGGTCGCGAGCGGGCGAGCACGATCCCCTCGCGCACCGCCCCGAAGAAGTTCGTCTTCGACTCGATGGTCGCCGTGTTGGCTCCTTCCGGAAGGTTGAGGAATGCGCATACGCCTCCGGCCGAGTCTGCGAGCGCCATGAGGACGCCCCCGTGGAGGACGCCGGCAGCGGTACACAGCCCCGGCGCCCACTCGAGCGTCGCTTCGACCTCGTCCGGCCCGCCGCTCGTCCTGATCCCGAGCGTCGTGCCGAGCGGCATCTGGCTGTTGACGACGTCGGTCAGGTCGGGACCGTCGGGCACGGGGACAGCCTAGGCGCTCGACGCGGGCGGCTCGTCGGGCTCGCTTGCCTCCGAGCGCAGCCGGTCGACCTCGCGGTGCGCGTTCCGACGCGACCTGACGAGCCAGCCGACTGCGAGCACGCAGAGGGCGGCAAGGATCGCGCCGGCGAGGGTGCCGCCGCGAAAGCCCGGGGCCTCGACATCCAGCGTCCGGTCGCCGGCGTGGGCCGCGTTGCCGCGGCCGAGCACGATGCCGAGCGTGAAGAGGTTCGGCAGCGCCAGGAACACCGCCGCGGCGAAGAACACGAGCCACGCCTTCCAGCTGCGGCGTCTCCGCACCGCCCAGACCATCACGAGGAGTGGGAGGATCGTGAACAGGAAGCCGTACACGAGGCCGAACGTGATCCCCGCGGGGATGCTCCCGTTCACCTGGTCGGCGATCCGGTGTGACCACCAGCGCGGGATGAACGCGGCGCCGATCCAGCCGCCGACGATCACGACGCCGACGAGGATCGCGGTGTACGCGAGCCACCGCTTCCATGAGCGGCCTCGAGCTGGGGGTGCCTCCCGTGTCGGCTGTGGCTCGCTCATGCGCTCGGTGGCGAGGATATCGCGGGCCTGCCTCTCTCGATTCCGCGTTGACGCCGTCCCCGGGAGCCCGTACCCTGGACGAGTCCCGTCGAGCGAGAGGAGGAGGCCATGAAAGTCACGTACCGCATCTCCCTCCAGCTCGACGCCATCCGCAGCTAGCAGACGCTGGGTCGTGATTGCGGCCGCGAAGCGGCCGCCTTCAGGGATCTTCGAGCGACCGAGATCCGTGCTAGCGGATCTCGGTCTTGCGCATGGCTGAGAGCTGCGGCCAGGTTCACCCTTCGAGAAGAGGAGTCAGCGTTGCTCGATCAAACCCTGGCCGCCCTCGGCTGGACCGACGAGCTCGAGGCGGCCTTCACACGCTATTCAGAGCGAGGCTTCGATCCCGCGCGAGTCGTCGCGGAGCACCGCGGCGGCTACTACGTCCGCGGCGTTCGTGGCGACGTGCTCGCGCACCCCCGCGGAAAGCTCCGGGACGACGAGCTCTGGGGCGGCATGCCCGCGGTCGGCGACTGGGTGGCGATCGTCGACGCGCCCGGCGACCGCGCCGCCATCGAGGCGGTCCTGCCCAGGCGCACGAAGTTCTCCCGCAAGACCCCGTGGCTCAAGGCGGAGGAGCACATCCTCGTCTCGAACGTCGACACGGTCTTCCTCGTGTCCGGGCTCGACCACGACTTCAACCCGAGGCGGATGGAGCGGTACCTCACGGCGGCGTGGGACAGCGGCGCCGACCCGGTCGTCGTGCTGACGAAGCTCGACGTCTGCGATGACCTGCGGAAGCTCGACGAGGCCGAGGCGGTCGCGGTCGGCGTGCCAGTGCTCGCCGTGAGCAACGTGACGGGGCACGGCATCGACGAGGTGCGCTCCCTGCTCAGTCCGGCGCGAACGTTCGCGTTGCTGGGGTCGTCGGGCACGGGCAAGTCCACGCTCGTCAACCGCCTCGCCAGGCGCGAGCTCATGGCGACCGGCGGGCTCCGCAACGACGGCCGCGGGCGCCATACGACGCGTCACCGCCAGCTGCTCGTGCTCCCGGACGGCTCCATCCTCGTCGACACACCCGGGCTCCGCGAGCTCCAGATCTGGGAGGGCGACGTGGACAGCGCGTTCTCAGACGTCGCCGATCTCGCCGCGCGCTGCCGGTTCAACGACTGTGCGCACGAGTCCGAGCCCGGCTGTGCGGTACAGGAGGCGCTCGAGTCGGGCGCGCTCGACCCGGCTCGCTGGGAGAGCTACCTGAAGCTCCAGCGTGAGCTGAGTCGAGTGAGCCTGCGCCGGGGGTCACGCGAGCATCGCGAGCTGAAGCGGCGCTGGCGGGCGCGTGCGCAGGAGACGCGGCGCGAACGCCGCTACGGAGGGAAGCCGTAGAACGCGGCCGACCGTCGGACTCAGCCCTACGATGAGCGTCCATGGTCACGTCGCGTCGCGCGCTCGGCGGGCACTTCGTCGGTGGGCTCGTCCTCCTCACGACGATGCCATCCCTCGCGCTCGGTGTCCCGATGGGACCGCGGATCCGGCGCGCGTGGCCTCGTGCCCGCCCGGCCTGGACGAGAACGCCCCCGCGCCCGCGCTGATCGCGAAACGCCTGCCTCGAGTCGGAGGTCTCTTCTTCGACGCTCGCGCCGTAGCGCGCCGTGAGCTCCGACACTGGGCACCGCCCCTCCGTGCCCGACCGCGTACCGACCATCAGGATCACGACGGCGCGTTACCCGCGCCCACGAAGGCATGCTCGGTCCAGGGGGAGAGTGGAAGAAGTCCCAGGGTCGGATGCGTCGCTCCTCGCCCTCGACGAGCAGCCTGCACTCCCTGGACAGGACGAGGAACGCCTCCTGGTTCGACTCGGCGTGGTAGAGGGCCGGTCTGGCCCGGTTCCAGGACGGTGACGTTGATCCCGAGCTGCGGGAGCTCGACCGGCGGTTCGCGGTACTCGCTCTCGAAGTTGCACGCCGCGCCCCCTCTCCGAGAACCACCACTCGGCGTCGCGCACGTTCACGACGAACCAGCCCTCGGTGACGGGTGCGAGCCCTGGGCCGGAGTCCTCGAGCTGCGCCTCGGGCACGATGCGAGTCCAGGAGCTCTCCCCGCGAGGAGCCACGTCCGGTGCTCAGGCGGGGACCCTTCTCCGCCGCATGCTCGAGCGCGTCGACGTCGATCTTCTTCATCTCCAGCATCGCGGCCATGACGCGCTGGGCCTTCTCAGTGTCGGGATCGTCCAGGAGCCTCGGCAGTGCGGTCGGGATGATCTGCCACGACAAGCCGAACCTGTCCTTCAGCCATCCGCACGGCCCCTCCTCGCCGCCCTCGGAAAGCGTGTCCCAGTACGAGTCGACCTCCTCCTGGGTCTCGCAGCTCACCTGGAACGAGATCGCCTCGGTGAACCTGAAGTCAGGGCCACCGTTCAGCGCAACGAACGGTTGGCCGTCGAGCTCGAACTCGACCGTCATCACCGTTCCCTCCGGCCGCGGCCCGGCGGTGCCGTAGTGCGTGATCTTGCCGACCTTCGAGTTGGGGAAGACGGACACATAGAACCTCGCTGCCTCCTCGCCCTCGGTGTCGAATCACAGGCACGGGTTGATCTTCTGCATGGGGCCGTCCTTTCTCCTCTCGCTGACAGGCGACGACTACCCGCTACTCGGCCGGATCAAGACACGGCGTCTGCAAACCAGCGCCACCCACGAGCTCGAGGAACGGCCTGGATCCTTCTCCACCGTGGCAGCCCGTTGCGTTGCGCGCCGCAAGCCCGCGCCATGCCTAGATGGCCCCGGGAAGGACGCAACCACCCTGCAAACCGGCATCTTCTCGCCGCCGAAGTCTGCACCGGGGGCTGCACTGTGTGGCACGAATCGCTTACGCGCCGGCGAAGGTGCGCAAGAGCCCGAGGACAATCGCTACGACGAAGAGCGTCGCGATCATCAGGTAGCCCCTCGCAGAGGGCGTCCTGTGATCCCGACAGCGGTACGGCAGCCGCGTGTACGCACATTCCCCGATGAGCCGCTCGCCGGGCGGTGGGATGCTCTCTGGGAGAGGAGGTGTTTGGCCGTGACTACTGCCCCTACACCACTTGAGCACGAGCCACACACGAGACACGACTACCGGATCACGTTCGTCGGGATCCTGGCACTCGTACTCATCGGCATCGCGATCGCGATCGTGTACGCAGTCTTGTCGGACTCCTCGTCGAGTACGAGCACCGTGCAAGGCTCTGGCGTACTGGCCCAGGAAAGTCGAACGGTGCCCGCCTCTGGCAGCGTCGAGCTTGCCGGATCGAACAACGTCACGATCCGCGTTGGCGAGAGACAATCCGTTCAGGTCTACGGCGACGACAACCTGATCGACCGTGTGACGACCCGCGTGAATGCCAGCACCCTCGTCATTGGGAGCAGCCCCGGTAGCTACGCGACCCGAACCCCGATGAGAGTCGAGGTGAGTGTGCCTTCACTGAGCGCGTTGACGCTCAGCGGCAGCGGAAACATCACGATCACCGGGATCGAGCAACCACATCTCACGGTAACGATCTCGGGAAGCGGTGTCGTGATTGCGAGCGGTACCACCGATCAGCTCGACGTTACGATCAGCGGCTCGGGCGATGCCCAATTGGGTCAGATTGAAGCGAGTGCCGTGCGAGCGGTCGTGAGCGGCTCGGGCCAGATCATCGTCACGGCAACCGAAAGCCTTGACGCATCGGTGCCGGGTAGTGGTTCGATCGTGTACGGCGGCAATCCGAGCGACGTGACCAAGTCCGTCACTGGCTCAGGCGCGATCACTCCGTAAGGGATCGGCGATCTCGTCCTCTCACCCTTGTTTGCCGCGTTGCTCGAGACGATTCGGCTCATGTGAACGGGCCGATGTGGACGGGTCGGACGTGGGGAATCGGTGAGAGCCGGGATGTCACGGCGCTCATGCAGCCGCCCGGCCCCTCGATTCTGAATCAACGACGAAGGCCGCCAGTCGCCGTGGCCCCATGCGTGGCCCATCGGCCTGGTCGGAGTGGGGCCGTAGCGCAAACCCGCGCCACGCCTATATGGCCCCGGGAGGAGTCGAACCTCCGCACGCAGATTCGAAGTCTGCCGCTCTATCCACTGAGCTACGGGGCCGGTGGGGGCACGGTAGCGGGAGGCGCGCTAGGCCGTCGGCACCCAGAGGAGCGTCAGCTGCGTGACCCGGACGTCCGCCGCCTCGGCCCGGATCGAGACGGTCTCGACGTCCCCGGCTCGCTCCCGCCAGCGCGCGTCGATCTCCGCGACCTCGTCCAGGAGCTCCTGCTCGAGGTCGGCGAGCTCGTCCTCCTTCTGCTGCACCTTCGCCTCGGCCGTCTGCTTGCGCTCGGCCGCGCGCGCGCTCACGCCGCGGCGTGAGGCGGCGGTCCCGACCGAGGTCGCGATCGAGCGGGTGCTCCGCCGTCCGCCGAGCAGGGCGCCGAGCACGGCTCCCGCTCCCGCGAGGAGCTCCGTCGTCTGGTGCGAACGAGCCGACGTCTCGGCCTCCTCCACGCGGCGCCGCGCCGTCTCGAGCGCGTCCTCGAGCCGGTCCCTGCGCGCCTCGAGCCTGTCGCGGATCTTCGCGGTCTCGCGGTCGGCCTCGATCTGGGCGGCCTCGTCACAGCGCTGCGCGAACTGCTCGGGCGTCTCGCCCGGTCGCGAATAGAGCTTCAGCGACGGGTTCCGCTGGATCTCGAGCGCCTGGCCGTCCACCTGGCGCTGCTGGATCCGCCGGGTTGCCTCGCGAAAGAAGGACGCCTCGCCGATCGGTGCCTGCGGGAGCACGTAGCCGCCGTTCGGCGGAGGCTCGGCCCGGAAGTCGCGGTCGTCGTAGTCGACGTGGGTCTCGCTGTCGAGGTCGAGCCCACCGTCGAGCGGCCCGTACAGCGCCTCCCACTCCTCGGTGTGGTCGAGGCCCGCCTTCACGTCGTCGAACCGGAGGGAGACGCGTGCTGCGAGGAAGGCCTGCAGCCTGCTTCCCTCGCTCGCACCACCGACCTGGGCGGCCCAGGGCGCGGCGGGGTCGAGGAAGCGCACGGGCACGGCATCCGCGACGGTGGGCGCGACGGGGCTCTCGTCGGCCGCCGGCGCCGGCGTGCGCCGCCGCGGGCGGCGGCCCCGCCGTCTCGGGTTCGGGCCGGGGCACTTCGCGCGTCAACGTCTCGATCTGGTCCTTCGTCAGCGGGCCGCGCAGGTACGACATCGCCCAGCGCGTGCCGAAGAGCGCGGGCGCCGAGCCCTTCGCGCTCACGAGCAGGAACTGCCGCTTCTGGAGTGCGCCCATGGCAACGTCGAGTCTCTCGACGTCCGTGCCGCCGGCCGCCGACCGGAGCCCCTCGAGCACCCGCTCCTTGTCTCGCTCCGTCTGGAGGCGCCCGACGAGCCACGTCCCCGCGTTCGACATCGCCTTGTAGTCGAGGTCGACCGGGTTCTGGGTCGAGAGCACCATGCCGACGCCGAACGCGCGGCCCTGCTTGAAGATCGTGAGAATCGGCTTCTTCGCGGGCGGCATGGCCGTGGGCGGGACGAAGCCGAAGACCTCGTCCATGTACGCGAGCACCCGCAGGTCGGACGTCCCGGGCTGCCCGCGCATCCACGTGACGAGCTTCGAGAGCAGGAGCGTGACCACGAACTGGCGCTCGGGGTCGGAGAGGTGGGCGAGGTACACGATCGCGCACCGGGGCTTGCCCTCCGGCGTGCGGAGGAGCGTCGCCGGGTCGAGCGACTGGCCGGCGCCCCAGGCCGCGAACGACGGCGAGGCGACGAGCGCGTTCAGCTTCATCGCGAGCTCCGTGCGATCCGCGGGCGCGAAGAAGGCATCGATCTCGAACACGCCGAGCTTGCGGATCGGCGGCGTGACGACCTGGCCGATGAGGGCGCCGAGGTCGAGATCCTGGCCCGCGCGCCAGGCGTTCTCGATCAGGTTCGAGAGCAGGACGTGCTCACGGCTCGAGAGCGGGTCCGCCGCGATCCCGACGAGCCCGAGCAGGCTCGTCACCGTCCCCTCGATCTCCTCGCGAAGGGTCTCCGCCTCGGTGTCCCACGGGAGCTCCGGCGCCTTCAGCGAGCCGACCACGTTGAGCGGGATCCCGGCCTCCGAGCCCGGCGTGTACACGGCGAGCTCGGCCGCCTCGCGGAGCGCGCGGACGCGGTCGGAGCCGATGCCGCTCGCCTCGAGTCCCTCGCGCCAGATCGTGGCCGTCCGCTGCGCGTAGTCGTCGAGCGAGAGGCCCTCGCTGCGCGCGTCGTCCTCGTTCACCCAGGGCCGGAAGCTCGATGCGTCGAGGTCGGGGAAGGTCAGGAGGAGGTTCCCCATGTCGCCCTTCGGGTCGAGGACGAGGCACGGGATCCCGGCGAGCAGCGCCTCCTCGATCAGCACGACCCCGAGCCCGGTCTTGCCCGAGCCGGTCATGCCGACGATCACGCCGTGCGTCGTCAGGTCGCCCGACTCGACGACGAGCCGGTCGGGGCCTGGCTTGCCCGTCTTCTCGTCGAGGCGGAAGCCGAGGTGAAGGCTCGCCATCGCGTTGAGTCTAGGTGCGGCCGATGGTGCGTTGCGACGCGGCCGCGAAGCGGCCGCCTTCAGGGGTCTTGCCGCGAGCGGAAGCCGCGCGAGCGGGTTCCGATCTGCGGACAAGGCAGTCCGTCCGGTCCTGGTCCTACCCTCGCCGCATGACACTCGGGATCGTGGTGTTCGGCGCCGCGTTCCTCGTCGGGCTCGGGCTCGGCACGTACACCCGACGCCCGTTCTCCACCGCGTTCCTCGTCCTCGGCTGCTTCGCGGCTCTGCTCGTGCAGTCGGCGACGGGGGAGGCGCTCGGCGCCGCAGCCGTCCTCGCCATCGTGTTCCTGCTCGGGCTCGTCGCGGAGAGCGTGCGCGAGACGTTCGCGCTCCTCGTCGGCCGCTACTAGCGGCCCGGGCCTGGTAGCGATTCGCCGAGCGCTGCCCCGCGGCCGCGAAGCGGCCGCCTTCAGGGTCTTCGCGCGACCGGAACTCGCGCGGCGAATTCCGGTCTTGCGCAGATGCGGGCGGGAGGACTCGAACCTCCAAGGGCCTCGCGGCCCAACGGGACCTAAACCCGCCGCGTCTGCCAGTTCCGCCACGCCCGCGTGGGGACAGGATACGGCGCCTCAGGCGAAGCGGGCGAGGCGGAGGAAGCCGATGTCGTGGCGCGTGCTCGCCGTCGAGCGCGAGGTCGGCGAGGATCTCGCCGACGACCGAGCAGAACTTGAAGCCGTGGCCCGAGAAGCCGGCGCCGAAGACGGCGTGCGCGGTCTCTGGATGGACGTCGATGAGGAAGTGCTCGTCGGGGGAGGGCTCGAAGAGGCAGGTCTTGAGCGCGATCGTCGGCCCCGTGCCCTCCGGGAAGTAGCGGCCGGCGAACGCGCGGAGCGGCTCCTCGTCGGCGAGCGTGGGCTCGCGTGAGATCGCGTCGGGGTCTCCGCCCTCGCCGAAGTGGTCGTAGCGGCCGAGCTTGAAGCCCGGGATGCCGAACACGGGAAACCCGTAGAAGTGCTCGCCGTCGAGCGCGAGGTTGAAGACCGGGAACCGTTCCGGCGACGAAGAGCTCGGGCCGTGTCGGCTGGAGCCAGGCGAGGGCCTGCCGCACGCCGCGCACCATCCCTGCGGGGAGCCGCGCGACGTCCTGTGACCACGCGCCCGCGGTCAGCACGAGCCGCTCCGTCTCCACGACGCCACGATCCGTCGTGATGCGGACGCCGTTCTCCGTTTCGCTCCACTCCAGCACGCGCTCTCGAGCGCGCACGACGGCGCCCCTCGCGAGCGCGCCCTCGACGTGGCAAACGATGCAGCGCTCGGGGAGCACGAAGCCGCCGTCCGGCTGGACGATCACGGGCAGGTCGTCGGGCAGGTGGTAGCCGGGGAAGCGGCGGCCGAGCTCGCGGCCGTCGATCGCGTCGTGCGAGATGTCGTGCTCGTGGCACGCGCGGAGCGTGCCCTCGTAGATCCGCTCGCCGGCCTCGACGATCCCGGTCACGTGCAGGAGCTGCTCTCCGGCCTCACGCTCGAGCTCGCGCCAGAGCTCGTAGGCGCGGCGCACGAGCGGGACGTACGCGGGGTGCTCGAAGTAGGCGAGCCGGATGATCCGCGTCACTCCGTGCGACGAGCCGAGCTCGTGCGGGACGTCGAAGCGCTCGAGCCCGAGCACCCGCTTGCCGCGCCGCGCGAGGTGGTAGAGCGCGGCGCTCCCCATCCCGCCGACCCCGACGACCACGACGTCGTACCGCTCGGGCACGGAGGCGATCCTACGCCGCCGCCTGTCGATGCATTGGCGCGCTCTTTTCACGCTTACAGTGCCAGGCACTGTTAAGACCGCCGCTGCGACGAGGCGCCGCTCGATCCGCCGCGACTCCGCCTCAGGCTGGTTGAATGGCTCCGTGAGCAGCACGACCGTCGAGGAGCTCGGCGAGAACCGCGTCCGCCTGACGGTCGAGGTCGACCCCGCGCAGGTGAAGCACGCGGTCGAGCACGCGATGTCGGACCTCGCGGAGAGCGTGAAGATCCCGGGGTTCCGGAAGGGCAGGATCCCGACGCAGGTCCTCGTCTCGCGGCTCGGGAAGGACCGGATCTACGCCGAGGCCGTGGAGAGCCACATCGGCGGCTGGTTCTGGAGCGCCGCGTCGCGCAGCCGCGTGCGTCCCGTGGCCGAGCCCGAGTACGAGTTCGAGCTGCCCGCGAACGCCGACGACGCCTGGCGCTTCGCCGCGACGGTCGAGGTGCAGCCGCTGCCCGACGCTCGTCGACTGGACGACGCTCGAGGTGCCGCGCGCGGAGGTCGAGGTCCCGCAGGAGGCGGTCGACGCGGAGCTCGAGGCCCTGCGGGAGTCCGTCGCGGAGCTCGCTCCCGCGAACGGACGGCCGGCGCGCGAGGGCGACACGCTCGTCGTCGACCTCGTCGACCCGTCCGGCGAGACGCAGCGCGACACGGTGGTCGAGCTCGGCGCGGGCAGGATGGCCGGCGAGCTCGAGTCGGCCCTCGTCGGCGCGACCGCCGGGGACACGAGAGAGGTCACGTTCACGCGCGCCGACGGCACGACGAGCACGGTCGAGGTCACCGTGCGCGAGGTGCAGGAGAAGGTGCTGCCTCCGCTCGACGACGAGCTCGCCCGCGCCGCGAGCGAGTTCGACACGCTGGACGAGCTGCGCAACTCGATCGAGGACACGTTCCGCACCCAGCTCGACACCGAGATCGACTCGGCGTTCCGCGTCGCGGCAGTGGACGAGCTCGTCCGCGCGTCCGAGGTCCAGCCCGCGCTCTCCCTCGTCCGCACGCGAGCCGCCGACCTCCTCACCGGATTCGTGCGCTCGCTCGAGCGTCGCGGCGTCTCGCTCGAGGCCTACCTCGCGGCGAGCGGGGCGACGAGCGACGACCTCCAGCGCCAGATGGTGCTCGAGGCCGCCGTCTCGGTCGCACGCGAGCTCGCGCTCGAGTCGCTCGCGGAGCGCGCAGGCATCGACGTCTCCGACGACGAGGTCAAGGCGTACCTGCGCGAGGAGGCCGAGGCGGCGGGGGAGGAGGACCCGGAAGGGCTCGTCGCGGACGTGTGGGCCCACGGCCAGCAGGAGTCGATCCGCGAGGACCTGCGCCTGCGGGCCGCGCTCGACCGGCTGGCCGCGGAGGTGCAGCCGATCGCCCCCGACCTCGCCGAGGCGAGAGAGAAGCTCTGGACACCCGACAAGGAAAAGGCCGCAGGTGACACGAAGTTGTGGACCCCCGGCAGCAAGGAGACTGGATGAGCCCCCTGATCCCGATGGTCATCGAGCAGACCTCGCGCGGCGAGCGCTCGTTCGACATCTACTCGCGTCTGCTCAACGAGCGGATCATCTTCCTCGGCACGCCGATCGACGACCAGATCGCGAACCTCGTCGTCGCGCAGCTCCTCCACCTCGAGTCGGAGGACCCCGACAAGGACATCTCGATCTACATCAACTCGCCCGGCGGCGTCGTGTACGCGGGCCTCGCGATCTACGACACGATGCAGTTCATCAAGCCCGACGTGCAGACCATCTGCGTCGGGATGGCGATGTCCATGGGCGCGGTCGTGCTCGCGGGCGGGACGGCCGGCAAGCGGAGTGCCCTGCCACACTCGAAGATCCTGATCCACCAGGGCACCGCGGGCTTCCACGGCCAGCCGACGGAGATCGAGATCCAGGCGCGGGAGGTAATCAGCCTCAAGCGCCTAATGGAGGAGATCATGGTGAAGCACACCGGCCAGGAGCTCGAGAAGGTGTCCAAGGACATGGATCGCGACTTCTACATGACCTCCCAGGAGGCCAAGGAGTACGGGATCATCGACCGGGTGATCGAACACAGGTAACCATGGGTCGAGCGCTTCCACAGCGGCCGCGAGAGCGGACGCCTTCAGGGGTTTTTGCGCGGCCGGGATCCGCGCGAGCCGATCGCGGCCATGCGCAGCAGTCAGCATGCCCCTTCCCGAACTGGTGAAAACGGAGTAAAAGGAGACCGGGATGGCTCGGGCGAGCGAGGGTAACGAGCAGCTCCTGTGCAGTTTCTGCGGCAAGAGCCAGCGTCAGGTCAAGAAGCTGATCGCCGGACCCGGCGTCTACATCTGCGACGAGTGCATCGATCTCTGCAACGAGATCATCGACGAGGAGCTCACCTCGCCGACCCAGCTCGACCTCGACAACCTCCCGAAGCCGCTCGACATCTACTCCGTCCTCAACGACTACGTCGTCTCGCAGGAGGAGTCGAAGCGAACCCTCGCGGTGGCGGTCTACAACCACTACAAGCGCGTCCGCATGGGCCTCGAGGACGCGGAGGTCGAGCTTCAGAAGTCGAACATCCTTCTCCTCGGCCCGACCGGGTGCGGGAAGACGCTCCTCGCGCAGACCCTTGCGCGCATCCTCAACGTCCCCTTTGCGATCGCTGACGCGACCGCGCTGACGGAGGCCGGGTACGTCGGCGAGGACGTCGAGAACATCCTCCTCAAGCTCATCCAGGCGGCCGACTTCGACATCAAGAAGGCCGAGACCGGGATCATCTACATCGACGAGGTGGACAAGATCGCGCGGAAGGCGGACAACCCGTCGATCACGCGCGACGTGTCCGGTGAGGGCGTCCAGCAGGCGCTCCTCAAGATCCTCGAGGGCACGGTCGCCTCGGTGCCGCCCCAGGGCGGGCGCAAGCACCCGCACCAGGAGTTCCTCTCGATCGACACGACGAACATCCTCTTCATCTGCGGCGGCGCGTTCGCCGGGCTCGACAAGATCATCGAGCGGCGGATCGGCAAGAACACGGTCGGCTTCGGCGCGGACATCCGCTCCCGCACGTCCGAGGCGAGCGCCGAGATGCTCACGCAGGTGATGCCGGAGGACCTCATGGCGTTCGGGCTGATCCCCGAGTTCGTCGGGCGTCTCCCCGTGATCTCGGCGGTGCACCAGCTCACGCGCGAGGACCTCGTCGAGATCCTGATCGAGCCCAAGAACGCGCTCACGAAGCAGTACCAGCGCTTCTTCGGCTACGACGAGATCGAGCTCGTCTTCACCGAGGACGCGCTCTGGGAGATCTCGGACCACGCGCTCGCCCGCGAGACCGGCGCGCGCGGCCTGCGCTCCATCATCGAGACCGCGCTCCTCGACGTCATGTTCGAGCTCCCCTCGCGGACCGACGTGACGAAGTGCGTGATCACGAAGGAGACGATCTCGAAGGGCCTCAAGCCGACGCTCGTGACGAGCGCCGACGGGCTCGACGACGACCTCGAAGAGCTCGCCGAAGAGTCCGCGTAGTCGACTCCGTAGGGTCCGCCCCGCGAAACCTGTGCGCTTCGCCACGATGTCGTAGGCTTTCGCGCACGATGGCCGAGCCTCGAGGAGGATCGCGCTGACCCCGGCCGAGACCGCAGTGGCGGGCGCGCTCTCGTCGGCGCTGCGCGGAAGGGTCGTCCACCCGGCGAGCCCGGAGTACGACGAGGCGCGCGCGCTCTTCAACGCGATGATCGACCGCCGGCCAGCGGTGATCGCGTACCCCCTCGACGCGGCCGACGTCGGCTCCGCCGTGACCTTCGCGCGCGAGCACGGCCTGGACGTCGCGGTTCGGGGCGGGGGCCACAACGGGGCAGGGTTCGGCGGCGTCGACGACGGCCTCGTCGTCGACCTGTCGGCGCTGCGCGGGGTCGAGGTCGACCCCGGAGCTCGTACGGCGCGCGTCCTCGGCGGGACGCTCCTGGGCGAGGTCGATGCCGCGACGCACGAGCACGGCCTGGCGGCGCCGTTCGGGATCATCTCGACGACCGGCGTCGGCGGCCTCACCCTCGGAGGGGGCGTCGGCCACCTCACGCGACGCCTCGGCCTCTCGATCGACAACCTCCTCGAGGCGGAGGTGGTCCTCGCCGACGGGTCCCAGGTCGTGGCGAACGAGGACGAGAACGACGACCTCTTCTGGGCGCTCCGAGGAGGCGGCGGGAACTTCGGCGTCGTGACGTCGTTCACGTTCCGGCTCAGCCCGGTGGACACGGTCGTCGCCGGCCCCATGTTCTGGCCGATCGAGCGCTCGGCCGAGATCCTCGACTGGTACGCGGGGTTCATGCCCGCTCAGCCGGACACGCTGAACGGCTTCTTCGCGTTCCTCTCCGTGCCGCCCGGGGATCCCTTTCCCGAGGCGCTCCATCTCCAGAAGGTGTGCGCCGTCGTGTGGTGCTACTCCGGAGAGGACGAGGCCGAGGCTGCCGAGCTGCTCGAGCCCCCACGGAAGCTCGCTCCGGTGCTCGACGGGGTCGGGCCCGCCCCGCTGCCCGCGCTGCAGTCGGCGTTCGACCCGATCTTCCCGAGCGGCGACCAGTGGTACTGGCGCGCGGACTTCGTCGGCGAGATGCCCGAGGCCGCGGTGCAGCTCAACGCGGAGTACGGCGCGCAGATGCCGACGTGGAAGTCGTCGATGCACCTCTACCCGATCGACGGGGCTGCCGGGCGGGTCGACGCGGCGGCGACGCCGTGGGCCTACAGGGACGCCCGCTGGGCGCAGGTCGTCATCGGGGTCGACCCCGACCCGGCGAACGCGGCTCTCATCCGCGACTGGACGGTCGCGTACTGGGAGGCACTCCACCCGTACTCGCTGGGCGGCGCGTACGTCAACTTCATGATGGACGAGGGCGGGGAACGGGTCCGGGCGACGTATGGCGCGAACTACGAGCGCCTCGCCGAGATCAAGGCGACGTACGACCCCGGCAACCTCTTCCACGTCAACCAGAACATCCGGCCGTCGTAGTGGTGCCGGTCAGAGCGCCGCTTGCGGTGTAGGCTTGCCGCCATGCCCCGCTACCTGATCGAACGCACCTACACGGTCGACATGGACAGCGTGCCGACCGTCGCCACCCGGTCGAAGGCGATCCGCCACTACCACTACCCGGAGATCGTGTGGGAGCACAGCCACGTCGTCCTCGACAGCGACGGAACTCCGAAGTCGTTCTGCGTCTACTCCGCTCCCAGCGAGGAGATGGTCCGCGAGCACGCCGAGCGACTGGGTGACCACTCCATCGCCGTGATCTACGAGATCGCGGGAGACGTGACCCCGGACGACTTCCCCCTCACCGAGGACCCGGGCTAGGCGCTTGTGCGCCAGAACGGAATCCGCGAGCGCGGATCCCGTTCGCGCGAAACCCTGAAGCCGCCCGCTTCGCGGGCGGGTCGCAGCGTCTCCCTCGGGCGCCGGGTTGTGCGCCAGAACGGAATCCGCGAGCGCGGATCCCGTTCGCGCGGAAACCCCCTGAAGCCGCCCGCTTCGCGGGCGGGTCGCAGCGTTTCCTCAGACGCCGGGTTGCGCGCCCGGCCGCAGCCGCTCGGCGTCGTCGACGTGGTACTCGGCCATGAGGGCGACCGCGAGTTGGCGCCGGATCTCCGCATGGCGCTCTTCGTCGGGGGGAACGAGCGCGAGCGCTGCGCGATAGAGCGTCACGGCGTGTGCTTTTGCCCAGCCGCGTCCGGCCTGGTCGGCGGCCACGATCAGGCAGTCGACCGCGCGCCGGGGCTCTCCGGCCTCGCGCCAGTGGTGGGCGAGCGCCTCGTTGGACTGTCCGACCTCGCCCGTCGTATCCTCGAGGAAGGCAGCGACCTCGGCGTGTCGCTCGCGGCGTCCCGCGCGGGGCAGGATCTGGTACGCGACGTCCCGGATGAGCGCGTGCTTGAAGGCGAACTGCTGGTCTCCCTGGATCCGCGAGACCGCCTCACGCCGCACGAGGTCCCGCTGCTCGAGCGACCCGAGCAGCGCGGTCAGGTCGCGGTCCGCATCGATCCGTGCGAGTGCGCCCTTCCAGAACACGCGGCCGGCGACCGCGGCGTCGAGGAGGAGCGTGCGCTCGTCGGTGGGGAGCGCGTCGAGCCGGGCCGAGACGATCGCGCGGATGCTCGTGGGGAGCTCGTCGGCATCGTCCGTCGTGCGCTCGGCGAGCGCCGCGGCGAGCTCTTCGATGAACAGCGGGTTGCCCTCGGCCGTCCTCGCCACCGCGCCCACGCGCTCTTCGTCGAGCCCCGCCCGCTCGAGCAGCCCCTCGCGCGAGCTCGTGGGCGGCGTCGTCGGAGAGCCGCTCGAGCGGCAGCGCCGTGTAGGCGGGCAGGCCGCCGCCCCAGCCCGGGCGCTCGGTCAGGAGCTCCGGTCGGGTGAGGGCGAGCAGGAGGATCGGGAACGTCGTGCAGTCGCGCGGCGAGGGTCTCGAGGAGGTCGAGCAGGCTCGGATCGGCCCAGTGGATGTCCTCGAAGAGGAGCACGATCGGCTCGCGGCTCGCCACGGTCTCGAGGAGCACGCGGGCGGAGAAGAAGAGCGTCTCGCGGTCGCTCACCGTCCCGTCGTCGCCGAGCCCGAGCAGTAGCGCGAGGTGCTGGGCGTGCTCGGCGCCCTCCTCCTCCGAGCCGACGAGGTCGACGAGCGTCGTGCGGAGCTTCTCGTTCGCCTCCTCGAGGCCGTCGCTGTCGAACACGTGCGCGATCTGCTTCACGTGATGGCCGAACGCCCCGTACGGCGCGCTCGCGCCGTACGGAGTGGAGCGTCCTCGAAGTGCTCTCCCGCCGAGCGACGACACGTGGTTCGAGAACTCGAGGGCGAGACGTGACTTCCCGATGCCGGAGGGCCCGACGATCGTCACGAGCTGCGGACGTCGCTCGTCGGTCACACGCTCCCAGATCCCGGCGAGCGTCGCCAGCTCGCGCTCGCGACCGACGATCGGGACGCGGGTGAGCACGCGCTCGCCCGCTCCGGTCAGTGGCTCGACGGCCAGCCAGGCCGGGATCGGCTCCGACTTTCCCTTGCCGACGACCGGTGGGCCCGGTCGGTAGTCGATCGACGTCCGCGTCGCCGCGTGCGTCTCGTCGCCGACGACGACCGAGCCGACCGGGGCACCGGCCTGGAGCCGGGCCGCGGTATTGACCACGTCGCCCGCGACCAGCGGCTCGCCGTGGGCCGCGACCGCGTCGAGGGCGACGAGCGCCTCGCCGGTGTTGACCGCGACGCGGACCTGGAGGCCCTCGTCCGCCGCCCAGTCGCGCACGGCGAGGGCGGCGCGCACCGCCCGCTCCGGATCGTCGCCGTACGCGGTCGGCGCCCCGAAGAGGCCCATCACCGCGTCGCCGATGAACTTCTCGACCGTCCCGCCGCGGCGCTCGATCTCCGCACGGACGCTCTCGTAGTACGGCATGAGAAACGCCCGGACGTCCTCGGGGTCGAGCCGCTCGGAGCGAGAGGTGAAGCCGACGAGGTCGACGAAGAGCACCGAGACGACGCGCCGCTCCTCCGCTCGGGCCGCCTCGCCGAGGGGAGCTCCGCACGCGTTGCAGAACCGCGCCCCCGCGGGGTTCTCCGCGCCACACCGAGCGCAGGTCTGCACGGGCGAAGACTACGCCGAGTTGTCAGCGACGCAGCGGCCGGCGAGGCGTTCGAGCTGGCAGCGACGCAGCGGCCGCAGAGCGGGCCGCCTTCAGGGACTTCGTGCGACCGGCGCCCGCACGCGCGGGCGCCGGTCTGCGCATGCATGGAGACGAGCCGATCCCGGTCTTGCGCACAACTAGAGTGGCCCCGTGTTCACGACGAGGCCGGAGCTGCGCGGGACGTTCGGGATGGTCGCGTCCACGCACTGGCTCGCGTCCGCCGCGGGGATGTCGGTGCTCGAGCGGGGCGGGAACGCGTTCGACGCGGCGTGCGCGACGGGGTTCGTGCTCCAGGTCGTCGAGCCGCACCTGAACGGCCCGGGCGGCGAGGTCCCCGCGGTCTTCTGGTCGGCCGACCGCGAGCAGCCGCTCGCGCTGTGCGGCCAGGGGGTCGCCCCCGCCGCTGCGACGATCGAGCGCTTCCACGAGCTCGGCCACGACCTGATCCCGGGAATGGGGCTGCTGGCGGCGTGCGTACCGGGAGCCTTCGGCGGATGGCTGCTCCTCCTCCGCGAGCTCGGCACGTGGCGTCTCGAGGACGTCCTCGAGGCCGCGATCGGCTATGCGGAGCACGGCTACCCCTTGCACGAGCGCGTGCGGGCGACGATCGAGCGCACCGCGGAGCTCCTCGCCACGTGGCCGGGGTCGCGCGAGCTGTACCTTCCGCCCCCGCCGGCGGGCCGGCTCTTCCGGAACCCCGCGCTCGCCGCGACATACCGGCGCATCGTCGACGAGTCGCGCGGCGGCTCGCGCGAGGAGGAGATCGAGAAGGCGCGGAAGGCCTGGTACGAGGGCTTCGTCGCCGAGGAGATCGACCGCTTCTCGAGAGCCGAGGGCGGCCTCCTGACCGGCGCCGATCTGGCCGTGTGGGAGGCGACGCTCGAGCCCGTCGCCACCTACGAGTACCGCGGTCTCACCGTCTGCAAGACGCTGCCGTGGGCCGCCGGCCCCGTCGGGCTCCAGCAGCTCGCGCTGCTCCAGGGCTTCGACCTCGGCGAGCTGTCCGAGGCCGAGTTCGTCCACGTCGTGACGGAGTGCGCAAAGCTTGCGTTCGCCGACCGCGACGCGCTCTACGGGGACGCCGACGTCCGGCTCGACATCCTGCTGTCGGACGAGTACAACGACGAGCGGCGCACCCTCGTCGGCGACGACGCGTCGGGCGACTACAGCCCCGGCTACGGGCGCCTGCCGAGCCTGCACGCGGACGAGGCGACGATCGGGTCGGGAGAGCCCGGGCGCGGGACGGTGCACCTGGACGTCGCGGATCGGTTCGGGAACGTCCTGTCCGCGACGCCGAGCGGCGGCTGGCTGACGAGCTCGCCCGTGATCCCCGCACTCGGGTGGCCGCTCGGGACGCGCGCGCAGATGTTCTGGCTCGAGGAGGGACTCCCGTCGTCGCTGCGACCCGGCGCGCGGCCGCGCACGACGCTCTGCCCCGGGCTCGCGCTGCGTGACGGTGAGCCCTACCTCGCCTGGGGGACGCCCGGCGGGGACCAGCAGGAGCAGTGGGCGCTCCACGCGTTCCTGCGCCACGTCGACCGCGACCTCGACCTGCAGGCGGCGATCGACGCGCCGGAGTTCCACACCGACCATCTCATCTCGTCGTTCCATCCCCGCGGCTTCGTCCGGAAGTCGCTCGCCCTCGAGTCGCGGTTTGCCTCGAGGACGGTCGCCGACCTCCAGGGGCGGGGCCACGACGTCACGCTCCATCCGCCCTGGTCGCTCGGCCGGGTGACCGCAGTGGCGCGCGAGCCCGACGGGCTCCTGAAAGCTGGAGCGAACCCGCGCGGGATGCAGGGCTACGCCGTCGGGAGGTGAGCCCCGAGCACGCCGTCGTCTATCGCTTTCGAGTTCCGGAGGAGCGCCGTGACGACTTCGAGCGGGCCTACGGCCCGGAGGGCGACTGGGTCGCGCTCTTCCGGGCGGCCGAGGGCTACGTGGGGACGATGCTCCTCCGCTCGCCCGACGGCTCCGGCGCCTACCTGACGATCGACCGCTGGCGGAGCCGGGAGGCGTACGAGCGCTTCCTCCGGGACTTCGCGGCCGCCTACGAGGCGCTCGACCACGAGCTGGAGGGCATCGCGGCCGAGGAGACACGCCTCGGCTCCTTCGAGGCGATCGCGGACGGGTAGCGTCCCGGCGTGTCGGACGAGCGCACGCGCACGTACACCTGGGAAGATCCGCTCGCGCTCCACGGCGCCGTCGCCGGGCTCTCGGGGCTCGACGTGATGCGGAAGATGGCGGCGGGCGAGCTCCCGCAGCCCCCGATCGCCGACACACTCGGTTTTCGCCTCGTGGAGGCCGAGCGGGGGCGGGCGGTCTTCGAGTGCGAGCCGCAGAAGTTCCACTACAACCCGATCGGGACCGTCCACGCGGGCCTCGCCTCCACGCTCCTGGACTCGGCGATGGGCTGCGCGTTCGTGACGACCCTCGACCAGCTCGTGGGCTGGACGACACTCGAGCTGAAGGCGAACTTCACGCGCGCGATGAGCGTCGAAACAGGCCTCGTCCGCTGCACGGGGACGGTGGTCCATCCCGGACGCCGGGTCGCGACGACGGAGGCACGAATCGAGGACGCGAGCGGCCGTCTCTATGCCCACGCCACGAGCACGATCCTCGTGCTCGGCGACGGATCGCGGTAACCTGAGCCGATGCGCCGCGACCGAAATGGCATCTCGTCGTCCCCGGTAGCCCTGCGGCGCCGCAGCGCCTAGTCCGCGAGCGCCGCGACCCCTCGTTTCTAGACTCTCTCGCCATGGATCCGCGCTACCGCCCGGGGGACGTCGAGACGCGCTGGCAGGAGACGTGGGAGGCCGAGGGCCTCTACGCCGCCGGTGCTGGCGCGCGCCGCGAGCAGACGTTCGTCGTCATGCACCCGCCCCCGAACATCTCGGGCCCGCTGACCATCGGCCACGTGCTCCAGCTCACGCTCGAGGACACGCTCGTCCGCTGGCACCGGATGCGAGGGTTCGACACGCTCTTCCAGCCCGGGTACGACCACGCCGGGATTTCGACCTGGGCGGCGATCGGGCGGACGCTGGCGAAGGAGGGGACGAGCCAGCGCGACCTTGGACGGGAGGGGTTCGACGCGTACGTGCAGGACTGGCTCACCCGCTACGGCGGGACGATCATGGCCCAGTTCCGCCGCGTCGGCGCCTCCCTCGACTACGCCCGCACGCGCTTCACGATGGACGAGGGTTACTACCGCGCGGTCATCCGCTGGTTCGTCCACCTCTACCGGCGCGGCTGGATCTACCGCGACAACCGGATCTCGAACTGGTGCCCTCGCGACCGCACGGCGCTCTCCGACCTCGAGCTCGAGCCGGAGGAGGTCGAGGACACGCTCTCCTACATCCGCTATCCGCTCGCCGACGGCTCGGGGCACGTGACGATCGCGACCGTGCGGCCCGCGACGATCCTCGCCGACGTCGCCGTCGCGGTCCACCCGGAGGACGAGCGCTACCGCGAGCTTGTCGGCAGGGACGCGATCGTCCCGTTCGTCGAGCGGCGGGTGCCGATCATCGCGGACGAGCAGGTCGATCCCGGGTTCGGCACGGGCGCGCTCAAGGTCACTCCCGGGCACGACCCCATGGACTTCGAGATCGGTCGCGCGCACGGGCTCCCCGAGCTGGCGGTGATCGGCCTCGACGGGCGCATGAGCGCAGAGGCGGGAGAGCTTGCGGGGCTGACGCAGGCGGAGGCGGGCGAGCGCGTCCTCGCGTGGGCGCGCGAGCGAGGCCTCCTCGAGCGCCAGGAGCCCTACCGTCACGCGGTCCCCACCTGCGAGCGCTGCCACACGCGCGTCGAGCCGCTGATCATGCTCCAGTGGTGGTGTGCGATGGACGAGCTGTCCGCGCCCGCCATCGCCGCTGTCGAGGAGGGCCGCGTCCGCTTCACGCCGGAGCGCTTCGCGCGCGTCTACCTGGACTGGATGCGGAACGTCCGCCCCTGGTGCATCTCGCGCCAGATCTGGTGGGGCCACCGGATCCCCGTCTGGTACTGCCCGGACGGCCACCTGACGGTAGAGGAGGAGGCGCCGAGCGCCTGCGCCGAGTGCGGGTCGGCGGAGCTCCGCCAGGAGGAGGACGTGCTCGACACGTGGTTCTCATCCGCGCTGTATCCGTTCGCGACGCTCGGCTGGCCGGACGAGACGCCCGAGCTCGCGAGGTACTACCCGGGCTCGGTACTCACGACCGCGCGGGACATCATCTTCCTCTGGGTCGCGCGCATGATCTTCTCAGGGCTCGAGCTGCTCGGACAGGACCCGTTCCGGGACGTCCTCATCCACTCGACGCTCCTCAACCCCGAGGGTAGGCGGATGTCGCGCACCCTCGGGACCGGCGTGGACCCGGAGGACGTGCTCGAGCCCTACGGGGCCGACGCGACGCGCTACGGCCTGCTCAAGGTCACCTCCACGCAGGACGCGCGCTTCTCGTTGGACTCGATCGAGGAGGGCCGGCGGCTCGCGATCAAGCTCTGGAACGTCGCCCGGCTGATCCTCGCGAACGCGGGTGACGTGCGGCCGGAGGTGGCGCCCAGGGAGCTCGAGGAGCGCTGGATCCTCGCCCGGCTGGACGCTGCGCGGGCCGAGCTCGAGGACTGCCTCGGCCGTCTCGACCTCGCGCCGGCCGCCGCGATCCTCTACCACCTCACGTTCGACGACTTCTGCGACTGGTACGCGGAGGCGATCAAGCCGCGGCTGTACGAGGACGACGAGGCTGCGACCGCGACCGCGCTCGCCGCGCTCGAGCGGCTGCTGGCGCTCCTCCACCCGGTGATGCCGCACGTGACCGAGGAGATCTGGTCGCAGCTTCCCGACCGGGAGTCGCGCCTGATCGTCTCTCCGTGGCCGGAGCCGGACGCGCGCTTCGCCGACGCGGGCGGTGCGCTCGACCGCGTGCAGGAGGCGGCGCAGATCTTTCGCCGGAGCGGCGTCCAGGTCGAGCTCGCGACGGAGGACGAGCGGCGCATCTTCGCGGCCGTCGTCCGGCCCGAGCGCGCCCACGTCGACGACAGGCGCGACGCGGAGCTCGAGCGGCTGCGGGATGAGGTCGCGCGAGCGGAAGGGATGCTCGCGAACGACCGGTTCGTGCAGAACGCGCCGGCCGACGTCGTCGACGCCGAGCGCGAGAAGCTCGAGCGCTACCGTCGCGAGCTCGCCGCCCTGGACGGCTAGCTCAACCGCCTGGTGTCGCTACGGGAGCGGCTGCCAGCTGGGGATTCCCGAGGGTGCCTGCAGCGGCACCCGCCGTACCCGGGTCCCGTCGACCCGCATGAGGTACACGGAGCTCTCGAGTTCGTCGAGGTCCCCCCGCGAGAACGCAATGAGGCGGCCGTCGGGCGACCAGTCGGGGAACTGATCGTCATCGTCGTTGTCCGTCAGCCTCCTGGCCGGCCCTCCCCCGACCGGGACGACGAAGATCTCCCGGTCGTCTTCGTCGCGATTGGAGTCGAAGACGAGGAAGCGGCCGTCCGGTGACCAGGAAGGGCTCGAGTTGTCGCCCGCCCCCGAGACGAGACGCCTTCCCCTCCCGGTCGTCGCGTTGACGACGACGATGTCGGCGTTCAGCGCCAGGGCGATCCGTCGCCCGTCGGGCGACCACGCAGGCTCGCCCATGCCGTCGGCCTCGACCAGGAACCGGAGCCCGGTGCCGTCGGAGTTCATCGTGTACAGGAACGCCGCGTCGAACTCGTCGACTCGAACGAACGCGATCCGCCGTCCGTCGGGCGACCACGCGGGGTCGTAGTCCTCGAGCCCGGACTCGGAGGTGTTGCGCGTCAGCGGGCGAGCCGACGCGGCGCCGGGTGTGGCCACGAAGATCTCGGGCTGGCCGTTGCGGTCGGACGTGAACGCGATCCGCTTTCCGTCGGGCGCCCAGTCCGGATAGCTCTCGAAGGCGGGGTCGGGCGCCGCGACGCGCTCGCCGGATCCATCGGTCGCGGCGGTTCCGATCCCGAGGTTCGCCGCGCGCTCGCTCGTGAAGAGAACGCGTCCGTCCGGTGTCCAGCTCGGCGTGAAGTCGTCGACGTCCTCGTTGTCCGTGAGGTTGAAGGGACTGCGCCCGTCCGCGTTGACGACGAAGACGTCCTCGTCCCCGCCGCGATCGGAGACGAACGCGATGTGCGCTCCGTCGGGAGACCAGGCGGGCCACCAGTCGTCGATCGATCCGTTGGTCGCGGTCAGCTGAATGGCCCCCGACCCGTCGGCGCTCATGACGAAGATCTCGTCGTCCCCCTGGTGGTCCCGGTCGGACGTGAACGCGATCTTCGAACCGTCCGGCGACCACGTCGGGAAGTCGTCCTCGTCGTCGTTCACGGTGAGCGCCGTAGTCCCCGTGCCGTCCGCGTTCATGACGTAGACGTCGGAGTCGTCGTCGCGGTCCGACCAGAACGCGATGCGCGTCCCGTCCGGCGACCAGGCCGGGTTCTCGTCGTCACCCTGGCTCGTCGTGAGGCGCACCAGGCCCGACCCGTCGGCGTTCATCACGTATATCTCGCTGTCGCCGGTCCGCCCGCTGGCGAACGCGATGCGCCTCGAGTCCGGCGACCAAGCCGGGTCGAAGTCGTAGGACGCGTGCCGGGTGAGCCGTGTCGCGGTCGTCCCGGTGGTGCTCGCGACGTAGATCTCGTCGTTGCCGTCCCGTCCCGAGACGAATGCGACCTTCGCCCCGTCCGGAGAGGCGACGGGCTCGAAGTCGACCGATGTGCTCGTGTGCAGCCGCGTGGCGTCGAGCGCGCCGAGGCTCTGCCCGTAGAGCTGCCAGGCGCTGGTCACCGCGGCGTAGGCGAGCAGCCCGTTCCGTGCGGTTCGCGCAGACCCTCCAGCGATTGCCGTCGAGGAGACGACGAGCGCGACGAGCGCCACGATGACGATGGATCTTGGTGTCGGCTGCCCTGTGTCCACGGGTGCTCCTTCCGAACGAGGTCGACCACCTGCGCAATCGTGTCCCGCGCGGCTCAAGGAACGCTCAAGGCCCAGATAGCGCCCTACGATTGCCCCGTGTCCGTCGTCGAGTGGCTCGATTCGCTGTCGCCCTGGCCCCGTGAGTTCGGGCTCGAGCGGATGAACGCGCTGCTCGCCGAGCTCGGCGACCCTCAGGACGCCTATCCCGCGGTGCACGTCGTGGGCACGAACGGGAAGTCGACCGCGACGATCACGATCGAGCAGCTGCTCCTCTCGGAAGGGCTCTCGGTCGGCTCGACGATCTCGCCGCACGTCGCGGGCTGGAGCGAGCGGATCCGGGTGGACGGGGCTGAGGCCGACTTCGAGGAGGCGGTCGGGCACGTCCGCCAGCCGGCGGAGCGGATCGGCGCGACCCAGTTCGAGATCGTGACCGCGGCCGCGCTCGCCGCGTTCGCGCACGCGGGCGTGGACGCGGCCGTCGTCGAGGCGGGGCTCGGTGGCCGGCTCGACGCGACGAACGTCCTGGTCACGCGGGTCGTCCTCCTCACGAACGTCGGGCTGGAGCACACCGACGTCCTCGGTGACACGGTCGAGGCGATCGCGCGCGAGAAGCTCGCGGTTGCGAACGAGGGCGCGGTCGTCGTTCTCCCGGACGACACCTACGCCGCGCTCGTCGCCGGGCACGAGGTGCGGATCGGAGGCGCGCGCGAGGCGGCGGAGGCGTTCGTCGGCCACCCGATCGCCGGGACGCCGCAGGTCTCGCTCCCCGGGCGGCTCGAGCGGCGGGACGGCGAGGTCCGGGACGGTGCGCACAATCCCGACGGTGTCCGCTACCTGGTCGAGCGGCTTCCACCCGGTGACCACACCGTCGTCGCCTCGATCCTCGCCGACAAGGCCGTGGACGACATGCTGCGGGAGCTACGTCGCGTGGGGACGCGCTTCGTGGCCACACGGTCGTCGTCTCCACGTGCGCTTCCGGCCGTCGACCTCGCCGAGCTCGCACGCCCACACTTCGCGCTCGTGGAGGCGGTGGACGACCCCGGAGCGGCACTGGCGCGGGCCCACGACCTCGGGGAGCCCGTGCTCGTGACCGGCTCGCTGTACCTGCTGGGCGACCTCGCGCAGGCCGAGAGGGGTGCGCCGTGGCCCGCGTAGGAGAGCGGCTGTCCGTCCTGGCGTTCGCCGCCCTCCTCGTCGCCGGGATCGTGGCGCTCGCGTTCGGGCTCGGCTATCTGGTCGGGAAGCTTCTACTATGACCGGCTCCACGATGCCGCTCGCTCAGACCCTCGACTCCCCCGACTGGACGCTCCTCCGGAACGTCGGCCTCGCGCTGCTCGTCGTCCTCTGGCTGGCGACGGCGTACTGGACGTTCAAGGACGCGCGCCGGCGAATCCGGGACCCCTGGCTCGTGGCTCTCGCCACGCTGGTCGGCCTCGTCCCGCCGTTCGTCGGGCCGATCATCTACCTCTTCTTCCGTCCGCCCGAGTACCTCCAGGACGTGCGCGAGCGCGACCTCGAGATCAAGGCCATGGAGGAGCGCCTGTTGCAGCTCGACCTGCGTTGTCCGGTGTGCCGGGCGCGCGTCGAGTCGTCGTTCATCGTCTGCCCGGTTTGCACGACGCGGCTGCGGCAGGCATGCCCGTCGTGCGGCCAGCCGCTCGAGTCGCTGTGGCAGGTGTGCCCGTACTGCGCGACCCAGATCACGCCGGGGCTCCCGGCCCTCGACGACGTGACGTCGAGGCGGCGCACGCGCCGCGCAGGCGAGTAGTCGCCGGCAGCGCGCGAGGCACCGACTAGAATCCGCCGCCGCATGGCCCGCGAGACCACCCTCGTCCTCGTCAAGCCGGACGGCATGCGCCGCGGCCTCGCCGGCGAGATCGTGGCGCGCTTCGAGCGCCGCGGCCTCGAGCTGCGCGGCGCGCGGCTCCTGAAGATCACGAGGTCGATGGCCCGCGAGCACTACGCCGAGCACAAGGGCAAGCCGTTCTTCGGCTCCCTCGTCGAGTTCATCACCTCCGGGCCGGTGCTCGCGCTCGCGGTGAGCGGCGAGTCCGCGATCTCCGTCGTCCGGACGATGATGGGCGCCACGAATCCGCTCGACTCCGCGCCCGGGACGATCCGCGGGGACTACGCGCTCGAGCTGTCGGAGAACATCGTGCACGGGTCGGACTCGAAGGCGAGCGCGCGCCGCGAGCTCGCGCTGTTCTTCCCCGATGGCCTTGTCTGAGAAGAACGTCGAGCTCTGGACTCGCACGAATGCCGAGTACACGGACGCGTCGGCGCGAGGGTCGTGGGAGCGTGAAGAGATCGTGTGGGGCGTCTTCGCCGTGCCCGAGTCGGAGCTCGGCATTCTCGGCTCGGTCGACGGGCTCGACGTCGTCGAGCTCGGCTGCGGCACCGCGTACTGCTCGGCCTGGCTCGCACGTCGTGGAGCGCGCGTCGTCGGCGTCGATCCGACGCCGGCGCAGCTCGACACGGCGCGGCGGATGCAGGAGGAGTTCGGGCTGGAGTTTCCCCTCGTGCAGGCCTTCGGGGAGGATGTGCCGCTGCCGGATGCCTCCTTCGACCTCGTCCACTCCGAGTACGGCGCCTCGCTCTGGGCCGACCCGTACAAGTGGATACCGGAAGCGGCGCGGCTGCTCCGGCCGGGAGGGCGGCTCGTGTTCCTTCGCAACTCCACCCTCTCGATGCTCTGCGCGCCCGATGTCGGCCAGATCGAGGAGCGGCTGCACCGGCCCCAGTTCGGCATGTACCGGCTCGACTGGCCGGACAACGAGGGCGCGGTCGAGTATCACATCCCTCACGGCGAACTGATCGACCTGCTCCGGGCGAACGGGCTCGAGATACAGCGCCTCGTCGAGCTCCAAGCGCCCGAGGAGGCGCAGACGCACTGGTTCTACGAGTACGTGACGGTCGAGTGGGCGCGCCAGTGGCCTGCCGAGGAGATTTGGGTCGCACACAAAACCGCCTGATCCTCGCCTCGACCTCGCCGCAGCGGGTCGCGATCCTGCGCGGGCTCGGCATCCCGTTCGAGGTCGTCGCGCCCGAGTACGTGGAGGACGACCCGGCCGACGCCGACCCGACCGAGCTCGTCCGTCGCCACGCGGAGGGCAAGGCTCGGTCCGTCCACGTGGACGGCCGGGTCACACTCGGCGTGGACACGGCGGTCGTCCTCGACGGGCGCGTCTACGGCAAGGCCACCGACCGCGAGGCGGCGCGTCACATGCTGAACGCGCTCTCGGGGAGGACACACACCGTCGTCTCCGGGCTGTGCCTGCTCGGGCTCGACGAGGACCTCGTCGCCCACGAGGTGACGGACGTCACGTTCAGGCGGCTCTCGCCCAACGGCGTCGAGACGTACGTTGCGATCCGGGAGTGGGAAGGGCGCGCGGGCGCGTACGCGATCCAGGGCTTCGGAAGGCACCTCGTCGACCGGATCAACGGCGACTACCTCAACGTCGTCGGCCTGCCCGGCGCGCTGCTCGTCTCCCTGCTCGAGCGGCACGCCGCGAATCTCCTGCAAACCCGCAGGTAGACTCCCATCCCCCGATGGCCTGGTTCAAGACCCTCACCGGCTTCGGCGGCCGCGACATGGCCGTCGACCTCGGCACCGCGAACACGCTCGTCTACGTGCGTGGCCGCGGCATCGTCCTCTCCGAGCCGTCCGTCGTCGCGATCGACCAGCGGACCGGCGAGGTGCACGCCGTCGGCGTCGAGGCGAAGCGCATGCTCGGGCGAACCCCGGGGACGATCTCCGCGATCCGGCCGCTCAAGGACGGCGTCATCGCCGACTTCGACGTGACGGAGCAGATGCTGCGCCACTTCATCCAGAAGGTGCACCAGCACCGCTTCGCGCACCCTCGCGTGGTCGTGTGCGTGCCCTCGGGCGTCACCGGGGTCGAGAAGCGCGCGGTCGAGGAGGCGACGCTCTCCGCGGGAGCGAGGCAGGCCTACCTGATCGAGGAGCCGATGGCCGCGGCGATCGGCGCCGGGCTGCCCGTTGCGGAGCCGACCGGGAACATGATCGTGGACATCGGCGGCGGGACGACCGAGGTCGCCGTGATCTCGCTCGGCGGCATCGTCGTCTCCCAGAGCATGCGCGTGGGCGGCGACGAGATGGACGAGGCGATCGTCACCCACATCAAGAAGGAGTACAAGCTCCTCGTCGGGCAGCAGACGGCGGAGGAGATCAAGCTCGAGATCGGCTCCGCCTTCAGGCTCAAGGAGGAGCTACAGGCGGAGGTCCGCGGGCGCGACATGCTCACCGGTCTCCCGAAGACCGTGATCATCTCGTCCGAGGAGGTCCGCCGCGCGCTCGACGAGCCGGTGACGGTCATCCTCGACGGGCTCAAGTCGACGCTGGACAAGACCCCGCCGGAGCTGGCCGCGGACATCATGGACCGCGGGATCGTGCTCGCCGGCGGAGGCGCACTCCTCCAGGGGCTCGACGAGCGGGTGCGCCACGAGACGCAGATGCCGGTGCACCTCGCGGAGAGCCCGCTCACGTGCGTGGCCGTCGGCTCCGGGCGCTCGCTCGAGGAGTTCGACGTGATCCACCGCAGCAATCGCAGCCGCGCGCGCCGGAACGGCCTGCTCCGCTACTAGTGTCGGCGCAAGCATCGGAATCCGCTCACGCGGATTCCGATGCGCGCAAAGATCCCTGAAGGCGTCCGCTTCGCGGCCGCAGGCGTGCTCGTACACCTGCTCTGCCGCTCGTGTCGGCGCAAGCATCGGAGTCCGCTCACGCGGATTCCGATGCGCGCAAGAATCTCTGAAGGCGTCCGCTTCGCGGCCGCGAGGCAGCGGGCGCTCGCGCGAGTCGGCCGTCCTGTTGCGAGGGCGCTAATCGGCGCCTCGCGGCCAAAAACGGCTTGGGAGCTAGCTACACTCGGCTGTCGTGCCCAGGGGACGCAGCGCGCGCTCGGCGGCGCTGGGCGTGACCGTCCGGCGCATCCCGTCGGCCCACTCGAGCTCACGAAGCGCAGGCGCGCTTCGGCGTCGGCTTGCCGTGGGCCTGCTCGTGCTCGCCTCGCTCGTGCTCATCTCCCTCTCCTTCCGGTCGGGCGAGGACGGCCCGCTGTCCGGCGTGCAGTCCGCCGGTGCCACCGTGCTCCGCCCCTTCGCCGTGGGCGTCGAGCGGGTGGCGCAGCCCTTCCGCGACGCCTACGGGTGGATGGACAGCCTGCTCGGCGCCCGCTCGGAGGCCGAGGAGCTACGCGCGGAGGTCCGGGACCTCCGGCAGCGCGCGATCCAGAGCGAGTTCGCGCTCCAGGAGAACGAGTACCTCCGCCGCCTTCTCGACTACCTCGACGGACCGCGCTTCCCCGACGACTTCGAGCCGGTCGCGGCCGAGGTGGTGAGCCGGCCGTCAGGGGCGTTCACGCAGGCGATCGTCGTCGCGGCCGGCTCGGGCAACGGCGTCCGCGTCAACGATCCCGTCGTGACGGCCGACGGCCTCGTCGGCCTCGTCACGCGCGTGACCGCGGGCACGGCGCGAATCCAGCTCCTGACGGACGAGGAGGCCGCCGTCTCCGCCGTCGACCTGCGCACGGGCGCGCCGGGAATCGTGCTCCACGCACGCGGCACGCGCGAGACGCTCGTGCTCGACCGGGTGCGCAAGCAGGACGTCGTCAGGGTCGGTGACGAGGTCGTGACGAGCGGCTGGCGCGCCGGCCCGTTGAGCTCGCTCTACCCGAAGGGGATCCCGATCGGCAAGGTCACGAGCATCGGGCAGACCGACACGGACCTCTTCCAGCAGGTCCAGGTGGACTCGTTCGTGGACTTCGGCACGCTCGACGCCGTTCTCGTGCTCGTTCCGAAGGAGCGCTCGCGGTGACGGCGGTCGACGCGCTGCGAATGGTCGGGGTGGTCTTCGTCGCGGCATTGCTGCAGACCGTCGTCTTCTCGTCGTTCGTCCTCGGCGGGGGAGCGCCGGACCTGCTTCTCGTCGTGGTCGTCTCGATCGGCCTCCTCCGCGGGTCGATCCCCGGCGCGTTCCTCGGCTTCGCCGGCGGGCTCGTCGTCGACCTCCTCACGCTCGACACGCTCGGTATCACGTCGCTCGTGTTGACGCTCGCGGGGTTCTGGGCCGGACGCTACGGGGAGACGACCGGGCGCGACCGTCGGGTCGCTCCGCTCGTGGCCGTCGGCGTGATCACGGTGCTCGCGGGGCTCTTCGCGTGCGTGCTGCACTACATGCTGGGAGACGAGGTCGACGCGAGGCACGCGCTGCTGACGGCGCTCGCGCCCACGCTCCTCGCGAACCTCGTCCTCGCCCTCCCCGTCTACGCGCTCGTCCGGCGCGCGGTCGGCGAGGGAGCTCTGGGTGAGCCCTCGACCGAGGTGGAAGTCGTTGTCTAGCGAGGGTGGCGCGTACCACGAGCCCCGCTCGAAGTCGGGCCGCTTCCTCCCGCCGGACCCGCGCGTCCGCGAGCCCTATCGGCTGACGCCGCAGCTCGCCCTCCGCGTCGGCATCTTCGGCGCCGTCGCGCTGATCGCGTTCGCGGTCCTGTTCCTGCGGCTCTGGTCGCTCCAGGTGCTGTCCGGGGACGAGTACCTGAACGCGGCCCAGAACAACCAGCTCCGGCTCATCCGGATCGAGGCGCCCGCGCGGGCCGATCCTCGACCGCTACGGCCGCACCGTCGTCTCGAACGTCGCGGGCACGGCCGTGCAGCTCTGGGTCGCGGACATGCCGAAGCGGGGGCGCTACGAGCTCGTCCAGCGGCTGGCGCGGGTCCTCGACGTCTCCCCTCGAGCCCTGGCGCGCGAGGTCGAGGAGCGCCGGGGCGACCCGCTCACTCCGATCACCGTCAAGACGTCGGTCGGCGAGGACCAGGTCAACTACCTGTACGAGCACCAGGCCGCGTTCCCCGGGGTCGAGATCGCCCAGGTGTACCTCCGCGACTACACCTACGGGAGGCTCGCGGCACAGATCCTCGGGTACACGGGCGAGGTCTCGCCGGAGGAGCTCAAGGCGCTTCGGGGGGACGGATACCGGGGCGGGGACCGGATCGGCAAGACGGGAGTCGAGGCCGCGTTCGACTCGTACCTCCGGGGCAATCGCGGTCTCGCGCAGATCCACGTGGACTCGCTGGGGCGCCCGCAGTCCAGGGTCGAGCTGCGTCAGGAGGCGCGCCCGGGCTACGCCCTGCGGCTCACGCTCGACATGAGGCTGCAGCGCGCGGCGGAGCGGGCGCTCCGCTACGGGATCGACCTCGCCCACCAGGACGACCACTGGGCGGCGGACGGCGGCGCGATCGTCGCGCTCGACCCGCGGGACGGCGCCGTCCTCGCCATGGCCTCCGCCCCGACGTACAACCCGTCCGTCTACGTCGGGCGCCCCGATCCGGAGAAGCTCGCGCCGCTCCTCGAGGAGAAGGCCGCGCGGAGGGCGAACTACCCGGGTCTGAACCGGGCGACCGCCGGCCTCTACCCGCCCGGCTCGACCTGGAAGCCGGTGACGGCGCTCGCAGGGATGCAGGAGCACGTCTTCTCGGCGTACGAGTCGCTCCCGTGCACGCCGTACGCGGAGTACGGGCTCGACCGCCAGCGCTTCCGCAACTGGAACCCGTACGTGAACCGCGCGATGACGTTGCCCGAGGCGCTCGCCGAGTCGTGCGACACGTACTTCTACGAGGTCGGGAACCGGTTCTACGAGCGCGGCTCGGAGGGACGGATCCGGATGCAGCAGTGGGCGCGGCGGTTCGGCTTCGGCCAGCCGACCGGGCTCGACATCGGCGGCGAGGCGGAAGGGCTGCTGCCCACGCCCGACTGGCGCAAGAAGACGTTCGAGAGCGACTGGGATCGCGCCTGGAACCCCGGGGACTCCATCCAGCTCGCGATCGGGCAGAAGGACCTGCTCGTCACGCCGCTCCAGATGGCGGCTCTGTACGCGATGCTCGCGAACGGCGGGAACGTCGTCACGCCGTATCTCGTCTCCAACGTCGAGCAGCCCCGCGCGAAGAACTCGCCGCGCGTCGTGCTCCGCCGGTTCGCGCCGCCCCTGCCGAAGCCGTCCGGAGTCGACCCCGCCGCGCTCACGGCGGTCCGCGACGGGCTCTTCCGCGCGACGCACGGCGCGAGCGGGACGTCCTCGGGCGTCTTCGGCAACTACGTCATCCCGATCTCCGGGAAGACGGGGACCGCGGAGAAGGTCGTCGCGCTCCCCGGCTACCCGGCGGGTCATCTCGAGGACCAGTCCTGGTGGTGCGGATGGGGGCCGTCGGACGACGCGAAGCTCGTCGTGTGCGCGCTCATCGAGAACGGAGGCCACGGCTCCACGGCGGCCGCGCCGGCCGCCCTGCGCATGTTCGAGTCCTACTTCAAGGCGAGTGCGCCGCCGAGCGTCCTCGTGAGCACGGACTAGGGCGGATCGATGATCGAGGTCGCCGAACGTCCGAGGATCAGGCCCGCCAGGAGACGCACCGAGCCTGCGCTCGTCGCGCTCGTCCGGCGGCTCGACTGGATCCTGCTCCTCGCCGCGGCGGGGCTCGTCGGCTACGGCCTGTGGGTCGTCTCGGGCATCACCCGCTTCGACGTGCCGGGTGACGAGAGCTACTTCGTCGTGCGCCAGGGCGTCGCAGCCGGCGCTCGGCGTCGTCGCGATGGTCACCGCGATGCTCGTGCCGATCGACCTCGCCCGCCGCTACTGGCGCGTGGTGTACGGGGCGACCCTCGCGCTCATGCTCGTCGTGTTCGTCGCCGCGGAGACGATTCGCGGCTCGAAGCGCTGGCTCGACCTCGGAGTCATCCAGTTCCAGCCGTCCGAGCTCGGCAAGGTGCTGTTCGTGCTCGCCATCGCCGGTTTCCTCGTGGAGCGGGCCGGGCGCGTGACGCGGTGGCGCACGATCGTGTCGGCGCTCGGCCTCGGCGCCGTGCCGATCGTGCTCGTCTTCCTCCAGCCCGACCTCGGGACGGCCCTCGTGTACGGGATGTCCCTGCTCGCGATCCTCTTCTTCGTTGGTGTCCGCTGGCGACAGCTGCTCGTGCTCGTGCCTGGTCGCGGCGCTCGCGATCACCTCCGTGCTCTGGCTCCTCCCGGCCGCCGGCGTCCAGGTCCTGAAGCCGTACCAGACGGCGCGACTCACGCTCGACCCGGACTCCGACCCGGGTGGTCTCACCTACAACCTCGACCAGTCGATCACGGCCGTCGGCTCGGGAGGCCTCACCGGGCGCGGCGTCGTCGACGCGAGCCAGACCCGGCTCGACTACCTCCCCGAGCACGCCACCGACTTCGCGTTCGCGTCCCTCGCGGAGCAGCGCGGGTTCGTCGGGTGCGCGATCCTCCTCCTGCTCTACCTCCTCGTCGTCTGGCGCGGCCTGCGCGTGCTCACGGTCGCGGACGACCTCTACGGGGCCGTCGTCGCGGGCGGTCTCGTGTTCGGGTTCCTCTTCCAGGTCTTCGTGAACGTGGGGATGACGATGGGCGTCGCGCCCGTCACCGGGATCCCGCTGCCGTTCGTCACCGTCGGCGGCTCGTCGATGGTCGCGAACCTGCTCCTGATCGGAGTGCTCCAGGGGATCCACGCGCGCGGCCGACTCGCGGAGCGCCCGCTCCCGTGAAGGCGGCGGCCGCCGGAGCCCGCCAGGGGCTGCTCGAGGGCCGGAAGCTCTGGAGCACGCTCCTCGACGAGCCGGTGACGCCGTCGGGCGGGATCGTCGTGAGCGGCATGCTCGCCGAGCAACTCGTCCGGGAGCTCGGTTCCGGCGCCGCGCCCGGCACGGTCTCGACCCGTGAGGGCACGAGCGTCGCCGGGGCCGAGGTCGTCGTTCGCGTGATCGCCGGCGACCCGAGCGACGAGGACGTGGCCGTCGTCCGTGCCGGCGAGCGCGAGGGCGTCCCCGTCGTGCTCGTCCAGCTCTGGCCACAGGCGGAGTGGACGCGCCCGTTCGTCCTCACTCCGTTCGTCGTGGAGTGCCGGGCGGGAGAAGGCTTCCCCGTGAACGAGATCGCCGCCCGGATCGCGGAGGCTGCGGAGCACGCGCCTGCGCTCGCTGCTCGCGTCCCCGTCCTCCGCGATGCCGTGGAGAGCCGCGTCGTCCGCGGTGCGACGATCAGGTCGGCCCTGCTCGCCGCTCGTCGGGTCACGCCGGGGCGGCACTCGCTCCGTTCTCGCGCTCGAGCAGGTGCGCGCCCTCTCCCGCCTGCGCGCGCTCGATCCGCAGGCGGCCGGCGCGGTGGATGCCCGAGCGGCTGCCGGTGTGGCCGCCCTCGTCTACGCCTCGGGCTTCGCCTTCCGCGAGGCGGCGAGGATGACACGAGGCAAGGCTCCCGCGCCACTCGTCGAACGCCGTGATCGCGGCGGCCGGGACCTGGGCGCTCCGCACGGACGCTGCGCGCCGGATCGCAGCTTCTTAGGAACCGCGGCCTCCGCGGGCAAGCGACCGATGGGTCTGTGCTGTGCGCGCGCGATCGTGACCGAGGCCGGCTGTGCCGGCCGGGAGGTCAAGCGACGCGTGTCCAGGCCGCGCGCAGAGGAAGGGGGGCTCGTGGGGGACTCGTTTCCCCCACGATGTCGTCGGACCTGGACCTAGCATGCGCCGCGAGCGACGTCATGGGAGGGACGATGCCGGACACGGAGTTGGCGGAGGAGCTGTTGCAGCTCGAGGAAGCCGACGCCTGGTTCGAGTACCTCGAGGCCACCCGGGGACAGCTGGAGACACGGTACGCGGAGCTCGAGCCGTGGGCGTGGGCGCGGCTGTCCCAGCGGTTGCGAGCAGTGGGCGCACGCAGGTCGAGGCTCCGGCCTGCGGCCGCGTGAGCTTTCGGCATCCCGGTGGACGGGGGCGAGCGACGTCTCGCCCCTGCCGCCCGTCGAGACGGTGTGCGGTCGGCCTGCTGCTACCGTTCGGGTCAGGTCCCATGACCACTGTTTTCACAATGCGCAGCGCGAGGCCCGGCACCGCCGTGGTGCCTACCTGCCCGCGCGCGACCGAACGAGGAGACTCACACCTTGGCACTACGCTGGTTTCGTACCCGCAAGAAGCAGCAGGACGCTGCGCCCGAGGGCGCAGCCGGCACGGAGGTAGAGGCACCGCCTGAGGTGCCGCCCGCAGAGGCGCCGGAGGCCGAAGAGCCGACGGAGTCCGCGAAGAAGAGACGTCGCCGCGGCAGTCGCGGTGGACGTGGCAGGAAGAAGCCCGGCACGCAGGAGGGCGCGGCAGTGACGGCCGACGAGGCCGCCGCGGAGCCGAGCAGCTCCGATCGTCGCGCCGGCGAAGGGAAGCCCGAGCGCAAGGCGCAGCGGAAGCCCGAGCGGAAGGGCGAGCGGAAAGCCCGCGCGCGGCAGGCGCCGGACGCCGACGAAGCGAGCGCCGCTGCCGGCGGCGAAGCGCGAGCTCCTGATCTCCGTCGACGTCGGGGAGCAGCGCGTCGCGATCCTCGAGGACGACGTCGTCGCAGAGGTCTACCTCGAGCGTCCGGAGCGACGGTCGATCGCCGGGAACATCTACCTCGGCGTCGTCGACAACGTGCTCCCCGGCATGGAGGCGGCATTCGTCGAGATCGGCCTCGAGAAGAACGGGTTCCTGTACGTGGACGAGATCGTCGGGCCCGAGCTCGAGGGACGGAAGGGCGCGAGGAAGATCCAGGACCTCATCAAGCGCGGCCAGACCGTGCTCGTCCAGGCGGTCAAGGACCCGATGAAGTCGAAGGGTGCCCGCCTGACGACGGAGATCTCGCTACCCGGGCGCTTCCTCGTCTACGTGCCGAACGGCGAGGGCTCGGGAGTCTCGCGCCGCCTGGACGACCAGGAACGCACCCGGCTCAAGGACATCGTCAAGGGACTCGACCCGAAGGGCGGGGGCATCATCGTGCGCACCGCGGCCGAGGGTGCCTCGGCCGAGGACATCGAGCGCGACCTCGTCTTCCTCCAGCGCCTCTGGAAGACGATCCAGGCCAAGACGAAGACCGCGACCGCGCCGAGCCTCGTGTACGAGGAGGCCGAGCTCCCGCTGCGGATCGTCCGCGACCTCTTCGCGGGCGACTTCGTGGGGGCCCAGATCGACGACGACCGTACGTATCGGCGCATCGTCAGCTACCTGAAGAAGACCTCGCCGCACATGATCGAGCGCGTCCATCGCTACAAGGAGAAGGCGCCGCTCTTCGAGGCCTCCGGGGTCGAGCAGGAGATCCGCTCGACGCTCGAGCGCCGCGTGAACCTCCCCTCCGGCGGCTACCTCGTGTTCGACTACGCCGAGGCGTTCACGGTGATCGACGTGAACACCGGCCGCTTCGTCGGGTCTCGTGCGAAGGGCTCGAGCGGGAGGCTCGAGGACACGATCGTCAAGAACAACCTCGAGGCCGTGAAGGAGGTCGTGCGCCAGCTCCGGCTTCGCGACATCGGAGGCATCATCGTCATCGACTTCATCGACATGTCGAACCCGAAGAACCGGGAGACGGTCGAGGAGGCGCTGCGAACGGAGCTCGAGCGCGACCGGACGAAGACGTACGTCGTCGAGATCTCGCCCCTCGGCCTCGTCGAGATGACGCGCCAGAACGTGACGGACGGCCCACGCGAGATCCTCACGACGAAGTGCGCGGTCTGCTCGGGCGACGGGTTCGTCGTGTCGGAGGCAACGCACGCGCTCGAGATCGAGCGCAAGCTGCGCGACCTGGCGAAGGGCTCGCGCGTGCAGGGCTTCAGCGTGGCGGTCCATCCGCGCGTCCTGTCGCTGCTCGCCGGGCCCGGCGGGAGCAGGCTCGAGGAGATCGAGGCAGCGGCCCGGCGGCTGTTCTTCCTCGTCCCCGCGACGTCCGACAACGGGCATGTCCACCTCGACCACTTCGAGGTGCTGAAGCAGGGCAAGCTGGACACGCTGCGGCCTTCCGCGCCCTTCGAGGAGGGCGCGTCGCTCGAGCTCAAGCTCCTCGAGGTCGGGCTGTACGACCCGACCGCGGGAGTCGGCAAGGTGGACGGCTGGGAGGTCGTCGTCGCCGGCGCGGCGAAGCTCGTCGGCAAGAAGGTCGCGGTGAAGGTCGGCCGTGTGCTCGACGGAACGGCGTTCGCGACGCCGGCCGACGGCACCGAGCTGCCCACTCCGATCACGTTCGAGGCCGAGGCGGAGAAGCCGACCCGTGCGGTGAGCGCAAGGAAGACCGCGGCCGAGCCTCTCGAGCTCGAAGCCGCCGAGGAGCTGGAGCCCGAGCGCGAGCCCGAGACGGCGGAGCCAGCCGCCGCGAAGGCCGGAGCTGCGAAACCTCGCGCGCCGAAGCGCAGCGGGGCCCAGAGCCGCAAGCGCGCGTCGGAGGAAGCCGCCGAGGCGCCGACCGAGGACGAGGCCGCGGAGGCGCCCGGCGTGGGAGAGGCCGAAGAGGACGTGGGAGCGACCGGCGAGGAGCCTCCGAAGAAGAAGCGGACGCGCCGCGGCTCGCGAGGCGGCCGCGGGCGCAAGAAGACCGCGGCGGCGGCGACGGCCGAGCAGGCGCCGGAGAGCGACGCCTCGCCGGACGAGGATTCGGCGTCTGCGCCCGAGCCGACCGGAGCGGAGGACGGCCGGAAGCGCGCGCCGCGGATCCACGTCCCCGCACCCGATCTCGCCGTGGCCGCCGAGGCCGCGGAGCCCGCTCCGCCGGCCGCCGGCGACGAGGCGTCCCCCGCCGACGGAGAGGCGCCGAAGAAGCGCACGCGGCGCGGGACGCGCGGCGGGCGCAAGCGGCGCAAGCCGTCGGCGAACGGCCCGGCCGGGGCTGCGAGCGAGGCCGACGAGCCGTCCGTCGAGGTCGCGGCCGTGGCCACGGTCGCCTCGGTCGAGCCGGCCCCCGCGGGCGAGCCGTACGTCCCGATGTCCGAGTGGATCGAGGACTTCGACAGACGTCGCTAGCGCGCGATCGTCCGCTATCATTCGCCGGCTCGCGGGCGCAGGCCCGCGTTTCTACGCACGGAGACTCACGTGACCTACGCGATCATCAAGGTTGCCGGCAAGCAGTACCGCGTCCGCGAGGGCGAGCGGCTGCTCGTCGACCGGCTCGCCCAGGACGACGGCGCCACGTTCACGCCCGCGGTCCTGCTCGTCGGTGGCGACGGCGAGGCCGCGCTCGACCCGGACGTGAAGGTCACGGCGAAGGTCCTCGGCGCCGTCAAGGGCCCGAAGATCCGGATCGGCAAGTACAAGAAGCGCACCGGCTACCGGCGTCACACCGGCTTTCGCGCCTCGCTGACCCAGATCGAGATCGAGTCGATCGGTGCGGGCAAGCGCCAGGCGGCGAAGAAGGAGGCTCCTGCGGAGAAGCCCGCGGAGAAGGTCGAGGAGCCGGCCGCGAAGACCGAGGAGACCGACCGCCCGAAGGGGATGCCCGCCGGGTACGAGGACATGACGGTCGCCGAGATCAAGGAGGCGGCTTCCGGCTGGAACGCCCCCATGCTCGCCGCGGCGCTCGAGTACGAGCAGGGCCACGCGCAGCGCAAGGGCGCGCTCGCCGCGATCGAGTCGGCGATCGCTGCCAAGGAGGAGGCGTAGATGGCGCACAAGAAGGGCCTCGGCTCCTCGCGGAACGGCCGCGACTCCGAGTCGAAGCGACTCGGCGTCAAGGTCTTCGCGGGCCAGCCGGTGAAGGCCGGCATGATCATCGTCAGGCAGCGCGGGACGAAGTTCCGCCCGGGGCCCGGCGCCGGTCTCGGCCGCGACGACACGATCTTCGCGCTCCGCGCGGGCACGGTCGAGTTCAGGCGCTCGGGCGAGAAGCGCTTCATCTCGGTCGCGGCTGCGGCGGAGTGAGCTGAGCCCGTCGCAGGCGCGGCGGAGCGATGTTCCACGATCGAGCCGAGATCCACGTCGAGGCGGGGCGTGGCGGCGACGGGGGCCTGAGCTTCCGCCGCGAGAAGTACGTGCCGAAGGGCGGCCCGGACGGCGGTGACGGCGGCCGGGGCGGCGACGTCGTCGTGGTCGCCGACCCGGCGCTGCGTGACCTGTCGGCGCTCCGGCGTGTCCGGCGGCTGCTGGCGACGCGCGGCGGGAACGGCCGCGGCAGCCGCAAGCACGGCGCCGACGGCGAGACGATCGAGGTCCGCGTGCCCGTCGGGACGCAGATCCTGGTCGAGGACGACTCGCTCCTCGCCGACTTGACCTCCCCGGACGCGCGCATCGTCGTCGCACGCGGCGGCATCGGCGGTCGCGGGAACGCGCAGTTCGCGACGCCCACCCGGCAAACCCCTCGTTTTGCCGAGACCGGCCTTCCCGGGGAGGAGGCCGATCTCGTCCTCCACCTGAAGCTCGTCGTCGACGCAGCGCTCGCCGGCTTGCCGAATGCCGGGAAGTCGTCACTGCTCCGGCGGATCTCCAACGCGAAGCCCAAGGTCGCGGCGTACCCCTTCACGACGATCGAGCCGGTGCTCGGCACCGTCGACGGGCCCGAGGAGCGGCAGCTGACCGTCGCCGATGTCCCCGGCCTCATCGAGGGAGCCGCCCAGGGCGCCGGGCTCGGCCACGAGTTCCTCGCGCACCTCGAGCGCGCGAACCTTCTCGTGCACGTGCTCGATGCCTACGAGGAGGACCTGGAGGGCCGGTTCCGCACGATCGACCACGAGCTCGCGGAGTACGGGGCGGGCCTGGACGAGCGACCGCAGCTCGTGGTGCTCAACAAGGTCGACCTGCTCGACCGCCCTCCGAGCTTCGACGTCCGCGACGACCGAGTCGTCCGTGTCCTGGCGGCGTCGTGCGCGACCGGCGAGGGCATCGACGAGCTGAAGCGAGCGCTCTTCGAGCTCTGCCCGGTCCACGGCCCCGCCTCTGCCGAGGAGGAGACGCTTCCGGAGTTCCTCGAGTACCGGCCACGCGCCCGGCGCGGGCCCCGGTTCCGCATCCTGCGCACCGACCGTGGCTATCGCGTCGTGGGCACGCCGCCGCCGGCCGCTGAGCTGGAGGAAGCGCTGCGCCGCATCGGGATCAAGCGCGGGACCGCGGTCGAGGTCGGCGGCGAGGAGCTCGAGTGGCAGTGACCCGCACGGGGATCCTGGGCGGAGCGTTCGACCCGCCGCACGTCGGTCATGTCGCGCTCGCGCGGGCCGCGATCGAGCACTTCGACCTCGAGCGGCTCCTCGTCCTCGTCGTGGAGGACCCGGGGCACAAGCGCACGACGACGCCGGCGGAGACCCGCCTCGCGCTCGCTCGTCTCGCGTTCGAGGACGTGCCGGGCGCCGAGGTCGAGCTCGACCCGCACTCGCGAACCGTCGACTTCCTCGAGGAGCGTCGGCCGGACGACGCCGTGTTCATCCTCGGGGCCGACGAGCTCGCCGACTTCCCGTCCTGGAAGCAGCCGGAGCGCGTGCTGGAGCTCGTCCGGCTCGGCGTGGCGATGCGGCCGGGCGTGCCCGAACGTCAGCTGGAGGACGTACGCGCTCGTCTCCCCGCGCCCGGCCGCATCGAGTACTTCGAGATGGAGCCCGTCGCGGTTTCGTCGACCGAGATACGCGAGCGAGTGGCGCGCGGCGAGCCGATCGACGGGCTCGTGCCGGCGAAGGTCGCCGGGGAGATCGCGCGTCTCGGTCTGTACTCGGTCGCCGAGTACACTGACATCGAGGAAGAAAGGACGCAGACCGACTGAGCCCGCTCGAGCAAGCACGCCGTACCGCCGCTCTCTGTCAGGAGAAGCTGGCGACCGACGTCACCATCCTCGACATGCGCGGCGTCTGCGACTTCACGGACTTCTTCGTGATCGCCACGGGCCGGAACCCGCGGCAGACGAAGGCGATCTACGACGAGGTCGCGGGCACGCTGAAGAAGGAGCAGAGCCTGCTGCCCCGCTCGACCGCGGGCGTGCGCGAGGCGGACTGGATCGTCGCGGACTACCTCGACGTCGTCCTGCACCTCTTCACGCCCGATACGCGCGGCTTCTACCGCCTCGAGGAGCTCTGGAGCGACGTGCCCTCCGTCGAGCTCGAAGCCGCCACCGCGCTAGCTAGTCGCGGTCCTCGCCGATCGCCCGCACGTCCCGCGTCTCCTCCGGCGGGATCTCCAGGGCGACGGCTCCGCTCTGGCTCGGTCGACGCGGTCGGCGAGGCTCGCGCACCCCGACGCCGCCCTCGAACTCGTCGTCCTCGATGTCCCGGTGATGGCGGCCCGCTCGAGAACAGCTGCCGGACGCGACGAGCGATGCGGGTGAAGACGTTCGGGCGTCTCTCCCCATCCACTGGGCAAGCGTAGCCGTGGACGCGCCTGTTGTCCGATCCGTCAACTACCCTGCTGGTGATGCTGACGACCGACCAGAAGGGCGCGATCGCGGAGCTTGCAATCGCCCATATCGCTGCCGAGCATCGGCGTCGGTGTCTTCAAGCCTCTGACCGACGGCGAGCGGTACGACCTGATCTTCGACCTCAGGCCTCGCCTCGTCCGGGTGCAGTGCAAGTGGGCGGCTCCGGCGGGGGATGTCGTGATCGTTCGCTGTCGCTCCTGTCGACGCACACGGGCTCGGAATGCTGCACGCGCGTACACCGCCGACGAGGTCGACGCGATAGCTGCGTACTCGCCCGAAGCTCGGCCGTGGGTACTACGTGCCGATAGTCACGACCTCGAAGGTCGTACGAACCTTCAGCTGCGTCTCGCGCCGTCCCGTAACAATCAAAGCTCAGGCATCAACTGGGCTGAGCATTTCGCGCTGGAAGCTAGACTGAGGGCTCTCCTGGGGCCATAGCTCAGTTGGGAGAGCGTCGGCGTGGCACGCCGAAGGTCGCCGGTTCGAGCCCCTGGCTCCATCGCCGTCCGATACCGCTTCCACGCGGTGTCGATATCCACGGAGTCTCTTCGTCGTCGTATTGAATGCCACCGACGGGCGCGGTAGGCGCCCGTAACGACGAGAGGAGAGATGCATGGCAGGCCAGATGGTTCACCTCGAGATCCCGGCCGGGAACACCGCGAAGGCGAAGGAGTTCTGGGGCGGGCTCTTCGGTTGGCGGTTCCAGTCGTTCGAGGGCTCGCCGACCGAGTACCTCATGACGCAGTTCTCCGACGCCCAGGGCGGCGCGATCATGGAGGCCGACGGCGACAAGCGCGGTCCGCGCGTGTACTTCGACGTCGACGACATCAACGCCGGCGCGGCTCGCGTGGGGGAGCTCGGCGGCGAGGTGGGCGACCCGATGCCCGTCCCGACATGGGGTGGTTCGCGACTCTGCACGGATCTCGAGGGCAACGACTTCGGTCATCTGGCAGACCGACGAGAACGCCTCGATGTAGCGCTCGCTCGGCGCCGGACGGGGAGCCACGCAGGCTTCCCGTCCGGGGCCGCGCGCGGTGCGGTAGAACGTAGGCAACCGAACCGAAAGGGACGACATGCCGGTCTACCAGCGCCGCGGCGACCTACCGCGCAAGCGACACATCGTGTTCCGGGACAACGGGACCCTGCTCACCGAGGAGGTGATGGGGCTCGAGGGGTTCTCCGGGAACGAGTCGATCCTCTACCACCTCGTCTCGCCCTGTCGCGTGAAGGAGCTCGGCGCGTTCACGCCGATCGAGCGCGAGGAGTGGATCCCCGAGACCCACGCACACCGGCTCCAGAACACGTACGAGGTGCCCCCGGAGGGCGACGAGATCACCGGTCGGCGCACGCTCATGTGGAACCAGGACGTCGAGATCTCGTTCTGCCGGCCCGGCTCGACGATGGACTACTTCTTCCGGAACGGCGAAGGGCGACGAGGTGATCTTCGTCCACGAGGGATCGGGCACGCTCGAGACGATCTTCGGGGACGTCCCCTACAAGGACGGGGACTACCTCGTCGTCCCCCGCGGCACCACCTATCGCTTCGTGCCCGAGGGGCCGCAGCGGTACCTCGTGTTCGAGACGCCCGGGCTGATCGAGATCCCGCGCCGCTACCGCAACGAGTACGGGCAGATCAAGGAAGGCGCTCCGTACTACCACCGCGACATCCATCCGCCGACCGAGCTCCGGACGCACCGGGACCGCGGTGACCACCTCGTGAAGGTGCGCGTGCGCGGCGGGTACCAGGAGTACGTGCTCGACTACCACCCGTTCGACGTCGTGGGGTGGGACGGCTTCCTGTACCCGTGGACGTTCTCGATCCACGATTTCGAGCCCATCACGGGCCGGATCCACCAGCCGCCGCCGTCGCACCAGACCTTCCAGGGGCCGAACTTCGTGATCTGCTCGTTCTGCCCGCGCAAGCTCGACTTCGATCCCGAGGCGATCCCGATCCCGTACCACCACTCGAATCTCCAGTCGGAGGAGATGATCTACTACGTCTCCGGCAACTTCGGCTCGCGCAAGGGGATCTCGGTCGGGTCGATCACGCTGCACCCGTCGGGCCTCCCGCACGGGCCGCAGCCCGGCCTCGCTGAGAAGTCGCTCGGCGTGGCCGAGACCACCGAGCTCGCCGTCATGTGCGACACGTTCCGGCCGCTCCGGCTGTCGACGTTCGCGCGAGACCTCGACGACGGCCGCTACGCCCTCTCCTGGTACGAGCCGCCGTCGGAGGAGCCGAGCCTCGCCGGCGTGACGAGCCACCTGTAACGCGCAACCCGGATGCCGCTCGTGCGGTGACTGTCCCGGACAGGCACTGTCACCGGCTTTCGAGGGAGCCTTAGGTGCCGACGATCGTCAGCCGGCGCGTGAGCACCGTGCCGTTGATGTCGTTGAGCGCGAAGGTCGCGAGGTACGTCACGCCCTTCTTCACGCCTCCGCGCGGGAACCGGAGACGCGCGTTGATCGTGCAGTCCACGCGGAGCGGCGAGGTCTGCTGGTCGACTGCGATCAGCTTGCCCGCCTGGAAGATGCGCCAGGTCATCCCGATCGGCTCGCCGGTCGTGTCACCGACGCAGTAGCGCCGCGTGTACAGGTTCACGAGCGGCGTGGAGGTGCCGGCCCTGAACGTGTAGACCGCATTCCGCGCGTCGAGCGGCTTCGCGGCCGCTGAGAACGTACGGGGAGACGACCCCTTGGGCGAGCCGCTCTGGCCGTACAGCCCCGAGTCCCACGGCTGGCCGGGGTCGTCGTGGTAGACGAACCAGATGAACATCCCGACGAACGGGAACTTCCTCGTCATCGCGATCGCCTCGCGGATGTAGCGCGCCTGCGTCGCGTACGAGACGCCGAACGAGTCCGGAGGCCTCGTCTGGTGCCCGTACTCCGTGACCCAGATCGGCACCGACTTGCGGTTGAACCAGCGCTTGAGCTCGGCGTCGAAGCGGGGAAGGGAGGCGAGCGAGACGTTCGGCCAGTTGACGACCTGGCTCGGCTTCGAGGCCGGGTTGAACGGATACGGGTGGTGCGACCACGCGTCGAACTTGAGCCGTGGGTTGGCCTTGGCGACGAGCTCCGCGAAGCGGCCCGGGGAGTGGTCGGGGCGAAGGCCCTGCGGCTTGTCGCTCCCGCGCGCCGACGTCTCGCCGATGGCGACCTTCGCGAGCGGGTTGCCTGCCTTGATGCCCGTCCACGCGGCGGCGTACAACCTCGCGTAGTTGGCCGGGGCGACCGACTTCCCGCGCACGAACTGCGGGGTCAGGAACCGTGTCAGGTTGGGCTCGTTCCAGACGGACCAGAAACGGACGAACGGATAGCCGTCGTTCCGCCCGTTGTAGCGGGACGCGATGGCGCGGGCGAAGTTCCCGAAGTCGGAGACCCGGCTCGGCATCGCGTTCGCGCCCTTGCCGCCGTTCGCCCAGCCCGGGGTCCCCGAGATGGTGAGCATGACCTCCATGTCCGCGCGCTGGGCCTCGCGGAGCGCCTCGTCCAGGTCGTCGAACCGGTAGGAGGGGTCGAAGGGGTCGGACGCGATGCTCGGCCGCTGCGGTGCCACGAGGTTCCACTGCACGAGCAGGCGCATGATCGCCGCGCCGTCGTCGGCGGATCCCTGCACTCGGGCCGTCCGGTCGTTCGCCCAGCGGAAGCTCGGGTCGTCGTGGAAGCCGACCCACATGCGCTCGGCTGCCAGCGCAGTCGGCGTCGCGACCGCGGCGAGCGCGCACAGGGCGAGGACGAGGCGGACGGTGCGTCTCACGAAATCACTCCTTGGCATGCGGGGATCGGCACGAGGCGGCAGGAAGGTTCCGGCACCCTAGCGACTGGACTGTGAGGCAGGTGTTAGGAGCCGACCCGCCCGGCCGGCGCGCCGTTCCGGCCCTTCGGAGGCATGGCGTACACTCCGCCGATGGACTCGGTCTCCGTCTGGGAAGCCCTGTTCATGCTCGTCGTGCTCAAGATTCCGGTGGTCTACCTGAGCGCCGTCGTGTGGTGGGCGATCCGCGCCGAGCCGGCTCCGGAGGACGGTCCCGACGAGTCGTACGCCCTCGTCCCGCTGACGCCGTGCGGATGGGACGACTGGCGCCGGCGCCGCGCCCGGCGCTACGCGGGTCGACGGCCCATCCGTCCGTTGCACCCGACCCGGCCACCTGTGCGCGCCTACTCGGGGGCGCCGGCATGAGCGCCGTCCCGCACCGGCAGGCGGACACCATCGCCGGATTCCTGTGCGCGTTCTCGCTCGCGCTCTCCGGGATCGCGATCGTCCGCAACCCCGGTCTCCTCGCACCCGTCGCGATCCTCCTCGCCCTCGTCGCCGTGCGCATGACGGAGTCGCACCGCACGCTCGCGGCGGTGGCGGTCGCGGTCGCGGGGCTCTCGTTCTTCTTCGGGATGCTCGTGGCCATCTCCACGGACAACCCGCTCTTCTGACGGCCCGGCTGCTACAACCGGAGACGTGGCCTCTCCCGAGCAGCCGTCCGGCCTGAACGCCGGGTACGTCGGCTTCCTTCTCGAGCAGTACCTCGAGAACCCGCAGGCGGTCGACCCCGCCTGGCGGAAGCTCTTCGAGGACGCGGACGCGTCGGTGCTCTCGACGCTGCCCGGTCTCGCGCGGCTCGTCGCCGCGCGGCCCGGCGACGGCGGGAACGGTGGCGCGGCAGTGGCCGTGGCAGCTACTGGAGCCCGCGCCTGCGACCGAGGCGCCGCCCGCTGCGCTCACTCCGGCCCCGCTCGTCTCCCCTGCCGCGGTCGACGCGGAGCTTCTCGGCGGCGTCGCGTCGGCGATGGCGCTCGTCGACGCCATTCGCACGCACGGGCATCTCGCGGCGCGTCTCGATCCGCTCGGCTCCGAGCCGCTCGGCGACCCCGCGCTCGACGAAGACCAGCACCAGCCGCCGCTGACGCCCGAGCTCCAGGCGCGCATCCCCGCCTCGCTCCTCGGCGTCCACGTCGAGGGCGAGACGCTCGCGGATGTCCTCCCGCGCCTGCGCGACGTCTACTGCGGCACGATCGCGTACGAGATCGAGCACATCTCCGACCACGCCGAGCGCACGTGGCTGAGGCGCGCGATCGAGTCCGGTCGCTTCCGCCGCCCGCCTCCGCCCGAGGAGCGGCGAGCCCTGCTCGACCGACTGGCCCAGGTGGAGGCCTTCGAGACGTACTTGCGACGTGCGTTCATCGGGCAGAAGCAGTTCTCGATCGAGGGCCTCGACGTCCTCGTCCCGATGCTCGACGAGGCAGTCGAGCTCGCGGCCGCGGGTGGAACGCACGAGGTCGTGATCGGGATCGCCCACCGCGGCCGGCTCAACGTCCTCGCCCACACGGTCGGGCGCAGCTACGCCTCGCTGCTCCGCGAGTTCGAGGGCGAGCGCACCATCGACGCGCTCGTCAGCGACCCCGAGGGCGGCACGGGCGACGTGAAGTACCACCTGTCGGCCTCCGAGTCGCGGGTGACGCGCGCCGGGGAGATCCAGGTGACGCTCGCGGCCAACCCGAGCCACCTCGAGGCGGTCGACCCCGTCGTCGAGGGCCTTGCGCGCGCCGAGCAGACCGACCGCTCGAGCGGCGCCGGGATCCACGACCCCGCCGTCGCGCTGCCGGTCCTGATCCACGGCGACGCGTCGATCGCCGGTCAGGGCGTCGTCGCGGAGACCTTCAACCTGCACTCGCTCGACGGCTACTCGACCGGCGGCACGCTCCACGTGATCGCGAACAACCAGGTCGGCTTCACGACCGACCCGGCAGAAGGGCGCTCGACGCGGTACTCGAGCGACCTCGCCAAGGGCTTCGACGTGCCCATCGTGCACGTGAACGCCGACGATCCCGAGGCCGCCCTGTCTGCGATCCGGCTCGCGCTCGCCTACCGCGCGGAGTTCGGTGAGGACCTCGTCGTCGACCTCGTGGGGTACCGCCGCTTCGGGCACAACGAGCAGGACGAGGCGGCGTACACGCAGCCGCTCCAGGCAGAGCGGATCGAACGGCAGCCACCGGTCCGCGAGACCTACGCGGCCAGGCTCGTCGCGGAGGGGGTGCTGCCCGAGGCCGAGGCCGTGACGCTGCTCGACCGCACGCTCGAGGAGCTCCGCACGGTGCACGACGAGCTCCGGACGAGCTTCGCGACCCCGCCGCTCCCGCCGGTCGAGCCGAAGACGCTGAGTCACACGGGCGACGCGGTCGTCACCGCCGTGCCCGCGGAGCGGCTTCGCGAGCTCGACGCCGAGCTGCTGCGCGTCCCCCAGGGCTTCGAGGTGAACCCGAAGCTTGCGCGCCAGCTCGAGCGCCGTCGCGAGGCGATCGCGGAGGGCGGGATCGACTGGGGCCACGCGGAGGCGCTCGCGTTCGCGTCGCTCCTCGAGGAGGGGATTCCCGTGCGCCTGTCCGGTCAGGACACCGAGCGCGGCACGTTCTCGCACCGGCACGCGGTGCTCCACGACCCGGTGACCGGCGAGGTGCACACGCCGCTGCAGGCGCTGCCCACCGCCGCGGCGTCGTTCGAGATCTACAACTCGCCGCTCTCCGAGTACGCGGCGCTCGGCTTCGAGCACGGGTACTCGATCGCCGCCCCCGACGCGCTCGTCCTCTGGGAGGCGCAGTTCGGCGACTTCATCAACGGCGCGCAGATCGTGGTCGACCAGTTCATCGTCTCCGGGCGCTCGAAGTGGCAGCAGACCTCGCGCCTCACGCTCCTCCTGCCGCACGGGTACGAGGGCAACGGCCCGGAGCACTCGAGCGCGCGCCTCGAGCGCTTCCTCCAGCTCGCCGCGCAGGACAACATCCGCGTCGCCAACTGCACGAGCGCGGCCCAGTTCTTCCACCTCCTCCGCCGCCAGGCGCTCGACGCGACCGCGCGCCCGCTCGTGGTCATGACGCCGAAGGGCCTGCTCCGCCTGCGGCAGGCGACGTCCACGCTCGAGGACCTGTCACAGGGCTCGTTCAGGACGGTCATCGACGACGAGGTCGAGGACCGCGGGGCGGTCACGCGCCTCGTGCTGTGCAGCGGGAAGCTCTTCTACGACCTCACCGGTCACGAGTCCCGCGCCGCCGCGGCGCACGTCGCCGCTGGCGCGCATCGAGCTCCTGTACCCGTTCCCGCTGGAAGCGCTCACGCGCGCTCGTCGAGTCGTACCCCGCCCTCCGGGAGATCGTCTGGGCGCAGGAGGAGCCGCAGAACATGGGCGCCTGGCGATCGCTGCGGCACCGGCTCGAGGAGGCGGCGGCGTCGCGCACGTCCGGCCCGGTGCCGGTGAGCTACGTCGGGCGGCCCTGGCGCGCGAGCCCGAGCGAGGGCTACCCGACGCTCCACCAGCGCGAGCAGGACCGGATCGTCCGCGAGGCGCTCGGCGTCGGCTGACTCGCAGCTCGCGATCCGCTCTCGCGGATCCGCGAGCGCGGAGACCCTGAAGGCGGCCGCTTCGCGGCCGCTGCCGAGGGTCACTCTCGGCGGCGCAGGCGGTCGGAGAGCTCTACGCGCGCGCCCGCGACCCGCGCCAGACGGACCTGGCGATCCGCGGCCCGTGGCGACTCGCCGCCCAGAGCACCTGACGGCGCTGGCGCGCCGGAAGGCGCTTCCAGATGCGGAAGAGGAAGAGGAGAAGCGTGGTCGCGCGGAGCACCAGCGGCATGCGCCGAGCATACCCGCCTCGACCTGGACGCGATCGTGGCGAAACGCGCGACCGTGTTCCACGTGCGGTCTCTTCCGCGCTCGCCTCGGCTAGAATCCGACCCTGGTGCGCGGTATGGCAGAACTCGAAGACTTCGGCTCCGTCGAGAGCGAATCCCCGTTCGCGGAGGCGATCCGCGAGCACCTCGAGCTCAAGGCGCGTAACTCGCGGCTCGAGGACGAGATGCCGCTCGACCCCTACCTCGACGGCGACCCGCTCGAGAACCACCCGCTCTTCAAGAGCGAGGAGCAGGCGCGGATCGAGGAGACCCTGGACGGCGAGCCCGCCGCCGAGCTCAGCTCGGAGCGGCTGCCGTGGCCGGGCGAGGAGACGGTCGAGAACGTCGAGGGCGAGGGCGCGGTGCTCGACGAGGCGCTCTGGACGGGCCGGCCGCGCGACTTCGACTGGGGCGACTGACCCCGGCTCGAGCCTCGCGCACGTGACTCCCGAGGAGCGTCTCGAGCGCTACGCAGAGCTGGCCGTCCGCGTCGGGGCGAACGTCCAGCCCGGCCAGGACGTCGTCGTGACGTGCCTCGTCGAGCACGCCGAGATCGCGCGGGCGGTCACGCGGGAGGCGTATCGCGCCGGCGCCACGCACGTGGTCGTCCTCTACTCGGACCTCCACGTCCGGCGGGCGTCGATCGAGCTCGGCCCGGACGCGGAGCTCGGCTGGTCGCCCCCGTACCTGCTCGACTGGGTACGCCGGTGGGGCGACGGAGCGCCCGGCGCTCATCGCCCTCACGGGCAACCCGGACCCCGACCTCCTGTCCGACCTCGACCCCGCGGCCGTGGGCAGGTCCGACCCGCGGGACATCCGCCTCGCGACGCTCGAGCACATCGGCGCGAGGCGCTTCAACTGGACGATCGTCGCCGCCCCGAACGAGGGGTGGGCGACGCAGGTCTTCGGCGAGCCGGACGTCGAGCGCCTCTGGGAAGCCGTCGGCATCGCGATCCGGCTCGACCAGCCCGATCCCGTCGCCGCCTGGCGGGAGCACGTCGCGCGGCTCCAGGCGCGCGCAGCGGGGCTCAACGCGCGCGCGGTTCGACGCGATCCGCTTCCGCGGGCCCGGCACCGACCTCACGGTCGGGCTCCTGCCCGCCTCCGTCTGGACGGCTGCGCTCGCTCGAGACCGAGACCGGCATCGAGCACCTCCCGAACATGCCCACGGAGGAGGTCTTCACGAGCCCGGACTGGCGGCGCACCGAGGGCTTCGTGCGCTCGACGGCGCCGCTCGTGGCCGTCGGGCGCGCGTATCTCGGGGCTCGAGGTGCGCTTCGAGGGCGGGAAGATCGTCGACGCGAAGGCCGACACGGGCGCGGACATCGTTCGCCAGCAGCTCGCGACCGACGAGCAGGCGCGGCTACCTCGGCGAGATCGCGCTCGTCGACGGGTCGTCCGCGGTCAAGCGCACCGGCCTCGTCTTCTGCGACACGCTCTTCGACGAGAACGCGACGTGCCACATCGCCTACGGCGACGCGATCCGGGAGGCCGTCGACGTGCCGGAGGACACCGCGCGGGAAGACCTGCTCGAGCTCGGGCTCAACGTCTCCGGCATCCACACGGACTTCATGATCGGCGGGCCCGAGGTCGAGGTGGACGGCCTCGACGCGAGCGGTGCGGCGACGCCGATCATCCGCGACGACGTCTGGCAGCTCGCCTAGCCTCCCGCTCGCGGGGTCTGGATCTCACCGCCCACCGGGGGCCGGGCCCCGCACGACCTTGTTCGTGCCCGTCAGGCCCGCGGAAAAGCCCTGCATCAGAGCGATATCGAAAGTGGTGCTTGACAGACATCGTTCATGATGTCATAGTGATGTCACGATGCAGCTCGATAGCCACGTCGATGCGATCCAGCAGGATCTCGCCGCAACCGCCGGCCTCGGCGACGACGCGACCGCAGAGGCCGCGCGCCGGCTGACCGAAGCCCTCGGCTCGACCCTCCACCTGCGCCTCCTCGACCTGCTCGGCGAGGCGGCGCTCGAGATCTCGGGCCAGCTCGAGAACGGGCGCGTCGAGGTCAGGCTCGCCGGGCGCGAGCCCGAGCTCGTCGTCGTCACCGAGGAGAGCCCGGACGCGGCTCAGCTCGGAGTCGGCGAGGACATGTCCGGTCGCATCTCGCTACGGCTCCCCGAATCCCTCAAGACGGCCGTGGAGGCCGCCGCCGCCCAGGAAGGCATCTCGACCAACGCCTGGCTCGTCCGGACGATCGCGCACATGCTGCACGCGCGCTCGACCCGGCGGCCCGGCCGCAACCGCATGCAGGGCTACGCCCAAGGCTGAAAGGAGAGACCATGCTTCTCGCCCCACTCCCATTCGACTACGCGACGCTCCTCGATCCGGGCGACCGCGTGCGCCGGACGCGGAAGGTCTCGGCCGGCAGCCGCGTCCGCCGCCCGTCCGCCGCGAGCACGAGGTGACGAGGATGCCCGTGTTCGATACACCCGGGAGCGTTTCCCTCCACATCCGACTCCCGAGTGGACGCGTCGTGGTCACGACGGCCGAGGAGCCGCGCACCAGCGTCGAGCTCATCGCGACCGGCCGTCGTGGCTCCGACGCCATCGAGAACGTGCTCGTCACCGCCGAGGAGCGAGGCGGCGGCCACGTGGTCACGATCGAGGAGAAGGACCGCATCCGCTGGGGCCCGCTCCGGATCACCTGGGGCCCCGACATCCTCGTCAAGGTGACCTGCCCGCCGGGCGCCGACCTCGACCTTTCGGGCGGCTCGACCGACCTGCGCGTCGAGGGCGACCTCGGCGAGGTCACGGTGCGCACTGCTTCCGGCGACGTGAAGCTCGGTTCGGTCCGCAGGAAGCTGCAGGTCAAGACGGCGAGCGGCGATGTCGTCGTCGGTGTGATCGAGGCCGAGGGCACCGTGAACACCGTCTCCGGCGACATCGGCGTCGAGCGCGTCGACGGCTCGCTCGTTGCTCGCGCGGTCTCCGGCGACGCCCGCATCGCGACGGTGCGCGGGCCGCTCACGCTCGCGACCACCTCCGGCGACGCGAGGATCGAGTCGGTCGAGGCCGGGGAGGTCCACTTCCAGTCGGTCTCGGGCGACGTGCGGATCGGTGTCGGGCGGGGGACCCCCGTCTGGATCGACGCGACCTCGGTCTCGGGAGACCTCGAGTCCGAGCTCGGGCTCGCGGATCAGGAGCCCGCGGACGAGGAGAAGACCGAGGCCGACGCTCCGCCGGCCGCCGTCGTCCCGCTCGAGATCAAGACCATCAGCGGCGACGTCTCGATCGTGCGCGCTGCGGCGACGTCTTCCGTCTAGCCGCGGCGTACGGCTGCGAGGACCTCGTCCTCGCGCCCATCGGCGAGCAGGTCGCCGAGTCGCGCGGTCTCGCCGGTAAGACCGAGGGGCGCGGTCAGGAGCTCGTACAGGCCGGTCTCGTCGAGACCGGCCTCGCGCGCCGCGGCGGTGATGCGTGTGACGGCGCGCCTCGGCTTCCAGTCCTCGAACTGCCACGCCGGATAGAGCCATTCGTCGGATCCGGGCCTGCGCACCGCGATCAGCTCCCCGGCGCGGCGCATGGCGTCGATCTTCAGCGGATCGACCGCGAGCCGCTCCGCGAGCCAGGTGCCGGGGAGGCAGTCGGCGTAGCGAGCGTCGGCTCCCGTGCTCACGCGCCGGAGCCTACCGCGACCGCTTCTCGCCGCGAGGGGTCAGGAGGAACGGGCCAGCTTCCGATACCGACTCTGTGCGACGGCTTCTCCTCGTCACGTTCGCGGCAGCGCTCCTCGCCTGCTCCGGCGTGGCCGGCGCGCAGCCGAATGCCGCTCGCTCCTGGGCGACGCCTCAGATCCAGGCGGTCGTCGCCTCGGGCCTGATGGGGCCGTCCGTCGAGGGCTTCCGGCCCGACGACGCGCTCACCTGGGGCGACTTCACGACTGTCATCGCCTCCTTGGGCGTGACCGTCTGGGTGAACGACCTCGACCGGCCCGTGACGATCCGCGAGCTCGACCAGCACCTCGTCACAGCCGCGGGCCTTCGCCCCGCCGCGCGCCAGATCCGCGCGGCCGCGCTCGCCGCCGGTCTCACGCCCAAGCCGTCGCTGGGCACCGAGACGGTCGCGCGCATGCTCGGCCTGCGGCTGAACCACCTCCGCGACAGCGAGGAGCTCGAGCTCCAGCTCACCGAGCCCGCGACCCGCGCCGAGGCCGCCTACTCGCTCGCGCGGCTGCTCACCGTCCAGCCGACGGAGGTCGACGCCGTCCGCCAGGCCGCCGCGACGCTCTCGTTCCCGGCGCTCGACCCGTGGCAGCAGACGGTGTTGCAGCGCGCCCTCCGCTTCGTCGGCTCGCCCTACGTGTTCGCAGGCACCTCCGAGCGCGACCAGCAGCTCGGGGGGAGGCTGCTCCCGGGCGGCTTCGACTGCTCGGGACTCGTCTGGCGCGTCTACAAGCTCGAGCCGTTCGCGGGCGCGCCGACCCTGTCCACCGTGCTCAAGGGGAGAACGACCTACGCGATGAGCGGCGAGGTGCCCCGCTCCAGGCGGATCTCCTGGTACGGCCTCCGGCCGGCCGACGTCGTCTTCTTCGGCTCGCGTGGCGCGCGGTCGAAGCCGACCGAGGTGGGGCACATGGGCATCTACCTCGGGAACGGGTGGATGGTGCACTCGTCCGACCGCGGCACCACGCTCGTGCCGATGACCGGCTGGTACGAGACGCGCTTCGCGTGGGGCCGCAGCCCCCTCGCCGAGGCCGGCCTCCTCGGCGGCCTCGTACGTCGCTAGCTGCGCGGCGCCGGTCGAAGCGAAACCAGGGTGACAGGCACCTGACGGTGCCAGGTCACCCGCCTCGAGGTGACTGCGACCACTGGTGACTGTCACGAAGGTGACTGTCACCGGCTTTCGGATCCATCCACCCACTATCCTCGCCTCGGATGACGTACACGCCTGCCGAGGACCGCTACGAGCGAATGCCCTACCGCCGCACCGGCCGGAGTGGCCTCAAGCTCCCCGCGGTCTCGCTCGGCCTCTGGTGGAACTTCGGCGGTGACCGCCCCTACGAGACGGGCCGCGCGATCGTCCGGCGCGCGTTCGACCTCGGTGTCACGCACTTCGACCTCGCGAACAACTACGGACCGCCGTACGGCTCCGCGGAGGAGAGCTTCGGCCTCATGCTGCGCCACGACCTCGGGCCGTACCGCGACGAGCTCGTGATCTCGACGAAGGCCGGCTACGACATGTGGCCGGGCCCGTACGGAGAATGGGGGTCGCGGAAGTACCTGCTCGCGAGCCTCGACCAGAGCCTCGTGCGCATGGGGCTCGAGTACGTCGACATCTTCTACTCGCACCGCTTCGACCCCGAGACGCCGCTCGAGGAGACGATGGGCGCGCTCGACACCGCCGTTCGCCAGGGGAAGGCGCTGTACGCAGGCATCTCCTCCTACTCGGCGGAGAAGACGCGCGAGGCGCACGCGATCCTGCGCGACCTCGGGACGCCGCTCCTCATCCACCAGCCCTCGTACTCGATGCTCAACCGCTGGATCGAGCCTGACCTCCTGGACGCGCTCGGCGAGCTCGGCGTCGGCTGCATCACGTTCTCGCCGCTCGCGCAGGGGATGCTCACCGACCGCTACCTCGACGGGATCCCTGAGGGGGCACGTGCCAGCCGCCCCGGCTACTCGCTGTGGGCCGACCTGATCACGGACGAGTCCCTCGAGAAGATCCGCGCGCTGAACGAGCTCGCCGCCGGCCGCGGGCAGACCCTCGCGCAGATGGCGCTCGCGTGGACGCTCCGCGACGAGCGCGTGACCTCGACGCTCGTCGGCGCCTCGAGCGTCGAGCAGCTCGAGGACAACGTGCGCGCCGTCGACCGGCTGGACTTCTCCGACGACGAGCTCGCCGAGATCGACCGCCACGCGACCGACAGCGGCATCAACCTCTGGGCCTCTTCCAGCAGCGAGTAGGCGGGCCGCCGGCGACGCGCTATCGTCGGGCCGTGGCGGTTCGGCTCCTCCGTTGTTCCGGGCAGTGGGTGAAGGTCGGCACGCACCCCTGCTGGCGGGTCGAGAAGGCCCTGATGGACATGGGGATCGAGTACCAGACGGTCGCAGGCCCGGCCATGCCGTGGCAGCGGGAGAAGCGCGCGGAGCTGATCGAGAAGACGGGCGCGAACCGGTACCCGGCGATCGAGTTCGAGGACGGCAGCGTGTACCGCGAGGAGTCGGCCGAGATGGAGAAGACGATCCGCGCCGGCCGGCTGTTCGAGAAGTCCGGCGCGTCACCGGCCTGACCGTTCTCTTCGGGCCTTCTTAGCGCCTCCTCAACGCGATCTCACGTGCGGCGTGCATCGTCAAGGTGCGCTCGCGAACGGCGAGGAAACGACGGAAAGGAGGCCGCAGGCCGATGGACAGTGGTTAGCGTCGCACGCCGCTTCGTTCGTCGAGTCGACGAGGCGCCGAGAGGGCTCACCCCGGACGCGAGGTGAGCCCTCGGCGTTCGTCAGCGCCGCGCGCTGGGCCGTGCGATGCGCCCGAAGGCCCGCCGGCCCTCGTCCCCGCTCGTGAAGGCGGAGAGCTGGACGAGCTCGCCGTCGAGCTCGAGCCCGGAGCCGATCATCCGCTCGCCCCGCAGGCGGACGTCCTCGCCCAGCCCGGCCGAGGGCTGCCGGCTCTGGAGCGAACGGTCGACCGCGTCGACGAAGGCGCCGATCTCCTCCCGCGTCGCCGGCTTCCCGTCGAGCCGCTCGAGGGCGTCGAGCAGGTAGCCCGCTCGCAGCTTCGGCCATAGGCGCTCGAACGCGTCCGGGCGCGACACGACGTCGACGCACAGGTCGTGCCTGAGCGCGAGCACCGCGCCGCACTGACCCGGCTGCGCGGGGAACGCGTCCTCGAGCGCCCGCAGGTCGCGCTCGTAGTGGCGGTACAGGTCCCGGCTCGCGCCGGTCGGAGAGTCGACCGACATGCGCAGCGCCTTCTCGTGCACCGCGTCCCACACCTCGCCCTGGGCGACCCCGCGCGCGAGCGGCTGCGCCGCCTGCATCTCCGCCTTGCGGCGCCGGAGCTCCGCGTGGGAGATGTTCGTGGAGCCACGGAAGTGCGTGGACTCCCGGCGCCAGCGCCCCTGCTCGACGCAGGAGACGGGGATCGTGAGGTGAGACTTCGCCTCGACGAGCACGCTCACGTTGAGGATGCGGTTCTGCTTCGCGCCCAGGAGCTCCTCGCCGTCGTACAGGAGGACGCGCTCCGCGAGCGGGTTCTCGACCACGAGCTCGGGCACGCTCCCCGACTCGGTCGTCTCGGAGATGCGCAGGCCGCGCGCGACCGCCTGGTCGAGCGTGACGTACGCGGCGACCGGGTCCCGGCGCGGGAAGAGGGGCGTCAGAACGATCCCGCGATGCTCGACGGGCTCGCCGATCTGGATCAGGTTCTGGATCATGCGACTCCTTTCGTGTCGAGGAGGAGTCGCGGG